>DCRR01000002.1:0-30090 GCA_002325245.1 Microbacteriaceae bacterium UBA1487
CCGGAAAACCCGGGACAGGTCACCAGAATCTCGGCGGTGTTGCGGTAGTTGACGTCGAGCACGACGCCGCGACCGGCGAGTGAGATGCCGACCTCGGCGAGCGAGTAGCCGCCGGGGTAGACGGTCTGCTGGCCGTCACCGATCAAGGTGAAGGCATCCGGGCCATCGCCCGCCACCGCCCACATCATGCGCACCATGGCGCAGGAGAGGTCCTGTGCCTCGTCGACGATCACCGCCGAATAGCCGTCAAGGGGTTCACGCTGCAGCTCGCGCTCGGCAAGCAGGATGACGTCGGCGAAGTCGTTGATGCGCAGTCGGCGCAGCTCATGCTCGTAGGCCGTGTAGAGATCCCACACTTCGCGTCGCTGGTCGACGGTGAGGCGCCGCTTGCGTCCGATCCGCGCGCAGTCCGCGTACTGCTCGAAGACCGTGAACCCGCGGCCCTTGATGACGCTCTCGATTTCCTCCTTCCAGTAGTCCGTGTTCTTCTCGAGACGCTTCAGGTCGCCGCTGCTCGTTCGCCAGACGGTCGAGAACGCGTCGGATGCCTTGCGTCCGTCGAGCCGGACGGCCACTCCACGTTCCTTCAGCACCCGCAACGCGAACGCGTGGGCGCCGACGAACTCGACACGGTCAGTGATCTCGGGCGCGAGGCGGGTCAGCAGATTCTTGAGCACGGCGGGCAGAGTTCGCACGTAGGTCGTGACGAGAACCTTGCCGGGGCGGGTGCGGGCGAGGTAGGCGGCACGGTGCAGTCCGACCACGGTCTTGCCGGTACCGGCGGCGCCGCGGATGCGGGCGGGGCCCCCGAAGCTGCGGCGCACCAGCTTGGCCTGATCGGGATGCAGGAACGCCATCCACTCTTCGATCGGCGGGGCGAGCATGCTCTCCAGGTGGAGCGCCTGCACCTCGTCGGCGGAGGGGAGATCCGGGATGTCCAGCGTCGTCGCGGGGGAGGGCGCGATCGGCTCGGGCAGGGTGACGTTGGCGGGGGCGGGGGCGCCGACGACGGGGAAGAACTCGGTCAACACGCGCAGCACCGAGTTGACCTGGTTGGCGGTGAGGCGCTGCCCGCGCTTCAGCACGTGGCGGGCGACATCGACGTCGCCGATCAGGTCGACCGCGCCCACCTCGCCGCGGATGTTCTTCTTGCCCGCAAACGCGACGACGGCGTGCACCTCGCCGGGGGCGAGTCCAATCTCGGCGAGCGCCGCCTCGGTGTCGAGGGTGAGCGAGACGAGTTTGTCGAACTCGTCAGTGACGTCAGCTTGGTCGCGGAACACGCGCCCGGCCGCCAGATAGACGTCGGCCCACGCCTTGGTGTCGACGATGAAGACCCCGGACGGGCCGATGACGACGAGGTCGACCTGGGCTCGTCGGCTGCCCGGCCACTGCCGGTCGGCGAGCAGGTGGTAGCCGTGCGCGGTCAGCGGGGCGAGCGCCTCGGCGGTGCGCTTCTCGGTGCGGTAGGCGGCCATCCATCGAGCCGCATCGGCCTCCGCATCGCGTGCAGCCTGGGCGTGCGCATCGCGCACCAGAAGCTGACGTTCCGCTTCGACGCGCGCAGAGTCGCCTGCCCCCATGCCGCACCCCCAGTCACGCCGATACTAGAACCATCCTCAGATGTGCGGCGAGGCTGCGCTATGCCGCGTTGTGGGGGTACGGTGCGAACTGGTATGCCGCGGGTATACTACTCGCATGGTGGCGACAACGATCAAGGTTCCGAGTGAACTTCGCGACAAGCTCAATGCCGAGGCGCGCTCGCGCGACATCACCGTCGCGGGCTTCATCGAGCACCTGATCGCCGAGCGAGACCGGGCCGAGCGTTTCCGGCAGATGCGCGCCGAGCGTGCGGCGCTCACTCCCTCCCAGCGCGCCGAACTGGCGGTCGAGTACACGAATGCCGAGGCTGCGGCCGTCGCCGACCTGCCCGCCGACGCATCCTGACCTCGTGCTCGAACTGCATTCCGGCGACGTTGTCTGGGCCGACCTCGGGGACTCGGCTGGCCGGGAGTATGCGGGCCGTCGCCCGCTCGTGGTGATCGCGGGGGAGGAGTACCTCGACGTCGTCGATTCGTTGGCGATCGTGGTGCCGGTCACGACGCGCGATCGGGGCTGGTCGAATCACGTGCGCCTGGCCGGCCCGACCGGGCTTGATGCGCCGAGCTTCGCGGTAACCGAGCAGCCGCTGACGGTGTCACGCGCGAGGCTGCTCGCGGTGGCCGGCCGGGTCGACGATGCGTGTCTCGGCGAGATCCGTGGCTGGGTGCGGGACTTCGTGGGGCTCTAGCGAGTCAGACGCCGAAGCCCTCGAACCGCGCCGCGAGCGAGTCGCGATCCGGGCGCTCACCAGGACGTGCGGGAACCGTGAGCTCGATTCCGTGCATGTCCTGCAGTCCGTGTCGCAGCATGGGGCCGTCGACCTCATCCAGCAGGGCACGGTCCAGGTGCACGACGTAGTCGGGCGAGATTCCAAGCAGGTTCTGGTCGTAGGCGGCGTGATGGATCTTGCACAGCGCGAGTCCGTTGGTCACCGTCGGCACGCCTGCCTCATCCGCGTCGGCGACGATGTGTGCCGCATCCAACAGCTCGGGATGCTTCAGGCGGCAGATCGCGCAGGTCTTCTGATACGCGGCCATCACACGGGCGCGGAACAGGGGCTGGTGGAGCCGCTGTTGCACGACCCGCTCGACGTACCGCTTCTCGAACACCGGGCGCACGCCGTTGCGGTAGACCTGCCCCATGCCTTCGTCGAGGGCGATGAGGACGTGCCGGTCGTCGGCGCCTGCGCCCACCACGTACGCAGGAAAGACGGGAACGTAGATGTTCGGCATCGGCTTGCGAAACACGATGATCGGGGCGTGCTGGTCGATCGCGACGCGCAGCTTGCGATTGTCGCCCGCGAAGCTGTCGCCTTCGCGGAACGCGTACTCGAGCAGCCCCGTGGCCGGGTCAACGCGGTCGGGGTACGGCCCGTCGAGCGAGCTGACGACGGAGAGCGTGGCGTCGAGTTCGACGGGGTTGCGGATGCCGCGGGTGTAATCGATGAGCGGGAAGCGGGCGCCATCGATTGTGAAATTGAAGAGCTCGTCGCGCGTGGCGAAGCCGCCGCGGAGATCGAGGAAGCGCTCCAGCGCCGCGAACACCGTGAGGCGGAGTCGTGCCTGGTCTGTCGAGTTGAGGGGCATCTTCTCGCTCACCTCGGGCGGGGAGTCGAGAAGTGGTCGCGGACGTCGTTCGCTTGAGCCGCGTCCAAATGCCAGCGGGTCTCGGGGAACTTCAGCCGACCGTACTCCGAGCGCAGGTACGAGCGGATGCGCTTCGCCGGAACGGACAGTTCGCGGGCGAGTTCTGCGGGGGTCAACGTCGGCGACATGATCGTGAGAGTAGCCCAGTTGTGGTTCGGATCGCGATAGCTTTCGGCCGCAGCAGATCGCCCGACGCACGGCCCGGACTACGCCCCGCGAGCCTCCCCGCGCTCACCCTCGTCGAACCCGCGCTTCCGCTTGGCCCGCACATCCCGCATGTAGCGGCTGGTCGAACGGCTCATTCCGCGCACCCCGTCGGCGCCGGCGTCGTAGGTGAGGGCGGAGTCGCGGCCGATGCCGAGGTCGCGGGCGGTAAGCACAGCGTCCTGGTTGGCGCCGAGGAAGACGAAGTCCCAGTTGTACTGCTCGGTCTGCCGGGTGATCAGCTCGCGCACCATGTCGTGGTCGTATTCGCGGCTGGAGTTCTCGTGGCCGTCCGTGACGATGATGACCTGCACGGTTTCGGGGCGGGCGTGCTCGGGCAGGGCGGCGAGCTGCTGGCCGAAGATCTGGATGGATGCGCCGAGGGCATCCATGAGGGCGGTGCCGCCGCGGGGCTCGAGTTCGATGCGCACCGTGCGCGCGTCGGCCATGGTGTGGGTGTGCTCGATGACGCCGTCGAAGATGACGACGTCGACGGTGAGGAGCCCGTCGAGGGTGGACTGCTCGGCGAGCAGGCCGTTGAGCGCGTCGACCATTTCGTCGCGGATGGTGATCATCGAGCCGGACCGGTCGATGACGAGCAGCAGGGCGGTGTAGTTCGGGTCGGTCATGGGGCTCCTCGGATCGCTGACGGCCATGGCGGTGCTGGGGCTCGATGAGTGTGAGGGGTGCCGCCGACATTTCGAGTTGCGCTCGACTAGATTTGGCCTCGGAACATTGCGCGCATGTAAACTCCCGGGCCGACGGCGCTGTCACGAGGCTTCCCCCGATTTGGGGCGGAGTCGAGGCCCCCTCGCTTCCGATAGAGTGCGAATTCCCACTTGGTTTCGAGGGGGTTCCGAGGGAGTTCTGATATGACAGCCAGTCCGCCGACTGTTTCGCGCCCGGCGCGAGTCGCGGCAGCGAAAGCATCTGTCGCCAGTGCTGTCCCGCTGCAGCTCGGACTGCTGTCGTTGATTCTGAGCGTGATCCTGGCCGTTTGGACATTCTCGACGACCGCGACACAACCGCCCTTCGCGGAGCTGGGCACCTGGCCGCTGAGCGTCGCAGGCTACGTGCTCACCCCGGTATTGACGATCGGCGCGCTTACCTGGGACCGAGTCGCGCAACGGCGCGGACTCCGGGACCGCAACTTCGCGCTTCGACCGGCGTACGCCACCGGCCTGCGATACATCGTGGGGTTCAGCTTTCTCCCGGCGGTGTGGCACATCGCCAACATCGCCAACTTGTTCGCGGGGGGATTCTGAGTGGTGAATTGGTCGGGCAAACTGCTTCGCGCTGCGCTCGTGCTCGGCTTGTCGGCCGGAACGCTGGCCGTCGGCACGACGACCGCCGATGCGGCGATCACCGCGACTCCGCTGCTCAGCGCCGCGGGTGAAGACGGCATCGGCGACCTGCGCGAGTGCCTCGCCAGCGAATCTCAGCTGGACGTCTACTACCTGATGGATGCGTCGGGCAGCCTCGCTGACACCGATCCGGGTATCGTGCGGGCCGACCTGATCGCCAACAGCCTGCGAGAGCTCGGCACGCTCCGCGACGATCTCGAGCTCAGCTACGCGGTCGGCTTCTTCGGCACCGATTTCGTGGCGTCCATTCCGTGGACGACCGTGGAGACGGGATCGGTCGATTCGCAGGCCGATCGCGTTCGTAAGGCGATCCGCAACCAGGACTCGCTGGGCTGGACGAACTGGGCCGTCGCGGTGTCGTCGGCGCAGAAGCTGCTGGTGCAGCGCGCTTCGCAGTCGGACGGCTGTCAGGCCATGGTGTGGCTCACCGACGGGGGCATCAACCTGAGCGGAAGCGTTGATGGAGCCGACGACGATGCCGCACTCAACGACCTCTGCGGCGCGCAGATCCGGCCGGGTGGCCAGCCGCGCTGGGGGCTGGGGCCGTTCAACGAGCTTCGTCAGTCGGGCGTCGTCGTCATCGCAGTGCTGCTCCAGGTTCCCGGCGCCGCATTCACGCCGCGCGACGTGGAGAACGCCCCGTACATGCGGGCGCTGGTGGAAGGCGCGGGGGAGGTGCGCGGCTCGCAGGTGACCTGCGGCGAGTATCCGCTTCCCGAGGGATACGTGTCGGGGGTCCACCTCGAGGCCAGCAGCGCTGCCGATCTTGCGCTCGTGTTCCTTCAGCTCGGCACGGTGGTCTCGGGTGGTTTCGCGTCGCCGTTCAATGCCGATGGCACGTTCGATGTCGATGCGGGCATCTCGCAGTTCGCGATCGTGACGGGCTCCCGCGACTGGCGCTTGACGTCCCCCAACGGCGAGACCATCTCCGCCGGTGACGCGGCGGGCGCCGGGTTCACGCTGGACGAGTCGGGCGGCGCCTCGCGCATCACGGTCGCGCCGCGCGACGCCGGTGACGTCGGCAGGTGGTCGTGGGAGTCGACGACCGGCGGCAGTGACAATCTGTATTTTTTCGGCGGCCTGGTTCTCGAATTGGATGAGCCGGCCACCTTTTTGGCAGGCGCCGACAACACGCTGAGGGGACGCATCCTTCGCGACGACGATCGGGTCGTTCCGCTGGACGCCTACGACTTCCGCCTGACGCTCGCGACCGCGACGGCGTCGGGTTCGCAGTCGGTGTCACCCGATGCCATCGAGTTCGACCCGGTGACGGGGGAGTTCGCGTTCCACTACGCGGCGGCGGAGGCCTCCGGCGAGTTGCTGCTCGAAGCGGCGCTCGTCGACGTGACGACGCGTCCGTCGCAGACGCCGCTTGCGCCGGTCACGGCACGCCGCGCCGTCGTGGTGACGCTGCCGGCTCAGTACCCCACGCTGTCTCCGTCCTCGCTCCAGCTGTCAGAGCTCGTCGGCGCGGATGGTGCCGCCGAGGGCATCGTGACCGTACTGCCGCCCGCGGACGGTGGCACCGGTCGCGTCTGCTTCCCGGAGGGCCTCGTCCCGACCGTCGTCAGCGACTCCGCCGACCGCGCCGAGGGCTGGGCATGGTCGGTCGACGTCGACGGGGAATGCCTGGAGGTCGACGCCGAGGTCGACATCGCCGTGTCGGCGGCGAACCGGACCGCGGCGAACAGTGAGATCTCTGCCGTGCTTCCGGTTCGGTACGAGTCGGCGGACGGCGGAGCCATCGAGGGGGAACTCCCGATCGAGTTCAGCTCCAGCCGCCCGCTCGACGCCTGGGCGTTCGGGGCGAGCTTCCTACTGCTGCTGCTCGCCGGCCTCGCGCTTCCGCTGGTGCTGCTCTGGCTGCTGAACTGGTGGACGAGCCGGATCAACCGCGGCGCGAACCTTCGCCGGGCGCAGATCCCGGCGTCGATCGCGGCTGACGGTCGCGTCTACGATCGCGTGGGTGAGCCGTTGATCGGTCAGAGCTTCGGCTCCGATGTCTTCAAGTTCCAGCCGAACGAGCCCGATGCGCGCACGGTCACCGATCCGGCGCTGGGAACGATTCGAGCTCGCGTTTCGCTGAACCCGTTCGGCACGCCGTGGGCCGAGATCGTTCCGGCGGACGGCAGGGCAATTCTCGGTCCGGCCGGATTCCTCCCCGCGTCTCGTCGATCGGCGCAGGCGAAGGGCGCGATCGCCGGATTCAACGGCGACATGGGTGCGGTGTGGGGCTTCGTTGCCCCGGCGGCGTCGCTCGCTGCCGCCGCGCGGGGCGATGAACGGGTCCCGGGAACGCTTGTCGTCTGGACGCGCATGGAGAAGAGCGGGCCAACGGCGTTCGATCGCCGCGTCGCCGAGGTGCTGAGCGCGGAACCGCTGCGCGCACAGCTCACCCGGCTCCGAGGAGCGTTCGACTCCCATCCCGCGCCGACCGGCGGTGCGGCGTCTGCCGCTGCGCCAGCAGTGCCGGGCGCGAGGAGCCGAGCGACGGACTCGAGCGCACCGCCCGCCCCGCGTCACGGGCAGGCAAGCGCCGAACCGCCGCCGCCGAGTTCTCGTCGTGGGGTCACGACGCGCGATGACAGCCCGCCCGCGGCGCCGTCGCGGGGCGTGCCCCCGGCGGGGCCCGCAGGCGGTGCGTCTCCGAGCGCGCCTCCAAGCGCCGTGCCGAGCGCGGACCCGCCCGCACGACGAGACTTCGGCGACACCCCGCCGCCACCCCCGCCGTCGCGTTCGCGCTGACGCAGGACACCGAAGAACAACGAGGGAGACATCACATGCTGCGACCGTTTTTGATCGTCGGAGTCGGCGGATCGGGCGGCAAGACGATTCGCGGTCTGCGCCACGCGCTGACGCTCCGTCTCGAGCAGGCAGGGTGGCGCGGAGGTCTGCCCACGGCCTGGCAGCTGATCCACTTCGACACCCCGGTCGCTCAGGACGGCGCCGACTACGGACTGCCGTTCCTCCCGGCCACCGACTACAAGGGGATGGTGGCGAGCGGCGGCTCGTACGAGACGGTGTTCCAGGCGATCATGCACGGTCAGCAGATCGCCTCTGGCCATCGTGGCGAGGCCGAACGCATGCTTCCCGACCCCAGCCGGGTGCCGGTCGATGTCACGAAGGGCGCGGGGCAGTTCCGCGGTGTCGGCCGCGCCGTCGCGCTCTCCAAGCTCGATGAGATCGCGAAGGTCGCCAAGACGGCGATCGACCGCATGAACGACGCGAGTGCGCTCGCCGAGCTCGCCTCACTCGGTGAGCACTTGGGAGCGAAGCAGGACGGGGGTGCGACGGCGAGCCCGACCGGCATCGTTATCTCCTCGATCGCGGGCGGGTCAGGTGCCGGTCAGTACCTGGACGTCTTGGAGGCGGTGAAGGCATCGGCCAAGCCAAGCACCTGGGCGGAGCAGTTCTTCGCTCTGCTCTACGCGCCGGATGTGTTCGACAACATCCCCGGCGCCGGCGGCATCCCCGCCAACGCACTCGCGACGGTCGTCGAGACGGCGAACGGATTCTGGACGCGCGAGCCATCGGCGGCCACGCGTGAACTATTCCGTCGCGTCGGCCTGAGCCCGTCGTACGGAGGCGCACGGGACCGCGTGGGCGCGGCGTTCCCACTGATTGTCGGGCGACAGAACTCCCGTGTCGCCTTCAGCACCCAGGGCGAGGTCTACTCCGCGGTCTCGGCGAGTGTGGCCGCGTGGATGACGGATGACTTGGTGCAGGGCAACCTGGACGACTACGCGACGACCAACTGGTACGTGAACGTCGGGGCAAATGAACTTGCGGATGCGACGCGGTTGATGCGTTCCCTGGACCAGGCACCGCCCTTCGGCGCGATGGGCTTCGGACGAGTCACGCTCGGGCGCGAGAAGTTCGTCGACTACGCGAGTGAGCGCTTCGCCCGGTCGGTGATCGACCGGATGCTGTTCGCGCACACCGAGAAGGATCCGCGCTTCGAGGAGCGCACCGAGGAGGAGTGGATCGAGTACCGCAAGAGCCAGGTGCTCGACGCCTTCATCCGCGCGGTCAAGCTCGACGAGGAGACGGAGGAGCGCAACGACGTCATCGACGCCATCCGCCCGTTGGCGGAGCGCGACGCGCTCGGCGAGGAGTTGCGCCACACCGTCCTGTCGCGGGCGCAGGAGGGTCTCGACAAGACCGGCGGACTCGATCGCAGCACCTGGAGCACCCGGCTGCTGAACCTCCGCGACGAGCTGGTGCCTTCGTACCTCGCCCGCGACACGACGAACCGCTCGGAGAATTTCGACGAGTGGCTCGCGACGATGCCCGATCACATCATCGACACGTTGGAGTGGTGGATCGCCGAGCACGGTCTGCCGGTCACCGTGGCGCTGCTGCGCGAACTGTCGCGCGTGCTGCGCTCGGCCTCGGAGGGGCTGAAGGATGAGGCGCAGACCCATCTGAACTGGACCCTGCGCGTGCACAGCCTGGTCGAGGAGCACCTCGCGGAGGCCGCGAATCAGGACTCCATCCGACCGGACCAGGACGTCATCGAGTTGGCCCTCGACCGCGTCGTGCAGTCGTTCGAGTGGCAGTCGGAGGCCAACCTGCGGCTGGCGGCCTCGGGGCTGCTGGCCGAACTGCGCAGCGACTTCATCGACCCGTTGCGCGAGACGCTCGACTCGGCTCGCATGTCGCTTCGGCAGGAGATCGACAGCCGCACGCTTCGCGACGGGCGCGAGAACGACTACGCGTTCTGGCCGAAGTTCGGCGACCCGTCCGTTCCGCGCAAGTACACGCCCGCCCCGAACGAGCGCCTGCTCGTCTCGCACGAGGCGTACCCCACGGAGTTCAATCGCCTCGTCGAGGCGACCTTCGGCAAGAAGAAGTTCGATGACGCGATGCGCGAGGCAATCGGTGAACTGGTACGCGGGCCGAGTGCCGCGGAGCAGCCGGAGGCATCCCTTCGGTGGAGTGCGGTCGAGATGCCGCGAGGGTGGATTCCCGCGGCAACCGCCGACCCGGATCGGCGCGCGGCGAAGACCTCGGCGCCGCGTTTCACCTTCGACGACGACCCGCAGGAGTACCTGACGCGCGCCAAGCGGTGGATGCTACGCAAGGGTCGCGCGTTCGACTCGTACATCGGCGCCACGCTCACCGACTTCTTCGACATCGACCAGGTCAAGCCCGACGAGCTCCGCCGGCGCCGCGAGGCGTTCCGCGAGGGTCTGACGGCGGCGCTTGGCGCGAGCGAGCCGCTGGTGCGTCTGAACCCCGGCCTTCTGTCGACGGTGCACGGCAAGTCGATCGACAAGAGCTTCGAGCCCACCGTCAGTGCGATCCCGTTCAAGACGGGGACGGACATGTACGAGATCACGAAGTCCGCACTGGTGGCGGCGGGTGTGTGGGACGAGAGCAAGTCGCCGAAATGGTTCAGGGACGCGAATGTGGACGCGGTGGAGATTTTCGCCATGTCGAGCTTCCCGTGTCAGCCGGTCGTGATCGACTCGGTGATGGCACCGATCGCGAAGGGTTGGCTGGCTGATTCCGGCACGTCCGTTTCGCGTGCCGCGTTCTGGAAGTGGAAGCGCGCCCGCCTGCTGCGGGAGTCGACGCCCGCCGCTCCCGAGGTGTTCGACGCGATGCTGCGGGGCTGGTACGTCGCCAAGGCGCTCGGCCAGTTGGATATGGAGGCCACGGATCGCGAGAAGGGGCCGAAGCTCAAGATCTGGGATGCGGAACGCCGCGGCTATGTCGACTTCCCGCACCCGTTGCTCTACCCGGGTATCGCCCCGCCGGTGGACTTCCCTGGGGCGGTCATGGAGTCGCTGATCATCGCGCAGCCGCTGGCAAACGCCGCGGGCTCACTGGAGCCGCTGCGCCCCTACCACGTGCTGCTCGACCTGGGCGGAGACGGGTCGGAGCCGGGCCACGTTCTTGCCGACTGGATCAGCTACGGCACGATGCCGGACGCCTCGCCGATTCCGGATCCTGCACGCGCGGGCACGCCGTCACAGACCATGCGAGAGCGGCAGGAGGCGGTGCGCGCGTTCATCGACGTCGAGATCGATGCGTTCACCTCCGGAGTCATCAAACAGGATCCGGAGACGAGGGTGCTCGCCTATCCGGTCACGTGGGAGATCCGGGACACAGTCCTCACCTGCCTGCGTGACATTCGCGACGGGGTGCTGCGCGCCGCCGCCCCGACCTCGGGCATCTGATGGCCTCCGGATTCTGGAGCAGCGGAGCCGTCTCGGTCATTCTGCTGCCGAGCGGCAAGGACGGCGCCGAACTGCTCGCGCTCGCGCGCGAGTGGACGGCCAATTCGATCCTGTCGCCCGCGCTGTGGGTGTCGCCCGAAGGGGTCGATATCCCGGAGGGCATGCCGCCGTCGGTGGTCGCGAAGGTGTTCGCGCTCTCCGACTCGGGGCAGCTCATCGAACCCGAGGTCGACCTGTTCGAGGCCCTGGCGCAGGAAGAGCTGCGCATCCTCCGTCTGATTACCGTGCGCTCGGCTCGCCCGCACCGAGAGACCGATGACCTGCAGGATGCGGTCGGCGATCGAGTGGCCCGGTACGTGCGCCTGTCGGTTCCCGACCACGCTGCCCAGGGCGGCGGTGAAGAGCACGCCGAACTGGTGCGGGCCAGCCTGATCTGCGCGCCGACCGACTTCCAGCTCACCGATCGGGTGGAGTGGGCGGCACGTGACTCCAGCGTCGTGGTCGTCGCGTCGCCGGAGGACCGTGCGACGCCCAACGCCGGCGACGCGTTCGTGCGCGACAACGACCGCTTCGCCGGCTTTGAGCTCATGCACCTCGCCTCGATCGGCGGACTTTGGAGCGGTATCCCCGTGGGGACGCTCGAGGTCGTCCCGTTCGAGGCGTCGGCCGCGCAGAGCATCTGGATTCCGCGCACCTTCGTCACCGGCGTCATCACCGGGGGTGTGGCCGCGGACGCGGTCGCCGGTGTGATGAACGACCTGGTGGCACAGCAGGGCGCGATCGCAGTCGGCGGCGCTCAGGCGGTGCCGAAGGAAGCGGCGCTGATCCCGGACAACCGGGTCCGCGACCATGTGACCCAGATGGCGTCTAGTGCGATGTCGCTCGACGCCCGGGCTCTCGACTACCGCGTGCCGGTTCTCAACACGGAGCCGGCGCGAACGAAGATCGGGATCGGCGCGCAGCTTCGCGCGTTTTTCTCGTTCGGCGCTGGCAAGGTGGCGGCGATTCCGCGATGGATCCGCCTCTGGATTCACGACCGGGTCGCGGGCAAGCTCGAACGACGGCTTCAGGGAGCCGACGGGCGTCGAACCCTGGAACGCCGCCTCGACCAGCTTCTCGACTCGCGGGACCAGGTACTGCTCGACACGTCCGAGCGCATCGCGAAAAACGGTGCCCAGGCATCCGGCCAGCGGGTCACGATGGGGGCGACCTCCACACCGCGACTGTGGACGCGCCTGCGGAACCTCACGTTCGGAGCCCTTGACGGCAGCGCCAACTCGGAGGAGTTCGGCTTCGAGCCGGTCGATGGGCGGACGCCGGTGTTCGGCAAGCTCGCGCACGTGGTGCCCGACCCCGAGGACACCTGGGAGTCGACCGATGTGCCGCACGGGTTCCCGGCTTCGGTGACGTGGCGCACGCTGCGCGACCAGCCCGGATTGCACGACGCGCTGAGCAAGCAGGTCGCGTCGGCAACGGACGCGGTCGCCGCGCAGCAAGCCAAGGTGGTCGAGCTGACCGCCAATCGCGACGCGCTGGCTGTCGCGATCGACGAGCGGCGCGAGGAGTTGCTCGACGCCGGGCTGCTCAAGGTGCGCGCGGACGGCCGGGTGGTCGCCGCGAAGCGCAAGGCCCCGGTGAAGGACGAGAGCGAAGCGGAGGAGCAGAACGAGACGCCCGAGGATGACGGCGCGCTCGGCCCCGACGACGTCGCGCAGCTGAAGATCGATGAGCAGAAGCTCGTGATGCTGTCGAAGCGCATCGAGTCGGAGGCGTCGAAGATCGACGAGGCGGAGGACGACCTGCGTGCCGCGCAGCAGGTTCTCGACTCGTTCGACGAGTGGGCTGGTCGGCAGAAGGGCTCCTTCGTGTGGGAGCTTCTCGACCGCACCGATCTCGCGCGTGATCGCGCGAAGGCTGACCTGGCGGCGGCGGAGAGCGGCCCCGAGGCGGAATTCGAGACCGGGGAGCTCGTCCGGTTGCGCAAGCGGTTCCACCGCGGCGTGCTCATCTGGGCTGTCGTCATCTCGATGCTGACGGGTCTGTTCATGCTGACGCCGCTCTTGGCGCGGTGGGCGGTCGCGACGGAGGACGATCCGACCAAGGTGCGGACGGCGCGTGCCATCGTCGAAGCGATCGAGGAGGGCCGATACCTCGACTGGTGGATGATCCTCCTGATCGGGCTCGCGGCGTTCCCGGTCGCGCTCGTCGTGCTCTTGACGACGTACTACCGCCAATGGTCCGAGTTCGAGCGGCGCGTGGCGCTGTTGGAGCACCGGCTCATTGCGGGCACCGCACGTCATCGAGCGCTCAAGGACGAGGTGGCGCGCCTGGAGGCGATCCACGAGCAGGCTCGCGAGCGTCTCGAACTTCTCTCGACCGCGCTCTACCATCCGTGGAAGGTGAGCGAGGATCTGCTCGCCTCGGAGCAGCCGAGCCTGAACGCGGAGCGTCTGCCGTTCGCGATGCACATCGCCCACGTCGGTGCCGGGCAGACCGATGCGAAGGAACGTCTGCGCTTGCGTGTCGCAGAGTCGTTCATCAAGCCCGGCTGGCGGGCTGCTGCCTTCGCGGACCTGGTGGAGAGCATCCGTCGCCGACTCGGTCTTGAGAGGGAGCGTTTCGGGCTGGATGCCATCGATAACGACCTGCCGGAGGCGACCACGGACGCGCTGCAGCGGTTGAAGCGGTTGGTCTCGGACGACGTGATTCTGAACGAGGTGGCGCGCGCGCGCGTGGAAGAGCTGGTCGGCACCGTCCGCGGCGCCTCCGTCTTGTCGGCCGGTGCGAAGATCACGCCGGTGAGCTTGGGCCCGTTCAGTGGCGCCCTTTCCGACGACGCATCCAACGGGGTCGAGTGGGGGGAGTTCCTCCGGCAGATCGTGCGCGACGACACGACCCCGCCGCTGAGCGCGCTCGGCATCGCCGCGCACGAGGTGCAGCGAGCCCACCACCAGAAGCCGCAGACCGTCGTTCTCGCGCCCGCGCACATCGCGCGCACGCTGACCGACATTGCGAACCCGGATGTCTCGGTGCACGCGGTGGCGCAGGAGTGCTCTGTCGACTTCGAGGCGATCGTGCGCGTCGACCTGGTTGGCCCGGTGCCGATCAGTGCGATCAACCTGTGGAGCAGGCGCAGCCCCGACGAGGATGCATCGTCGCTGAAGACGGCGGTGGCCGTGTGCGCAACGTGCGGTCGCGGGGACTGCCCCGCCGCCGACCCCGAGTCCGGTCTGCCCTGCGCGGGTTCGGGCATCTGAGGTCGCGGTGAGCGCACGGCGTCGTTCGGAGTGGCTGGTACTGCTGGGGCCGCTCCTGCTGGTGGCAGTCGCGGGCGGGGTCTACCTGGCCGCGGGGTCGTCGACGGCGTCGCCGCACTCCGCGCCGAGCGCGGTGGCGTCGCCCGCGCTGGCGACAGCGTCGGCGACGCCCGACGGGATCGAGCCCGCGGCGCCATCGGCGACTCCGACGCCCACCCCGACGGTGTCGTTCGCCCCGCCGTCCGAGGCCGCGGCGGCGCTCGCGCTCCTCGACGAGATCGAGGTCGCGAACTCCAGCGCCACCGGGTACGTGCGCGCCGCGTTCGGTCCGGGCTGGGGCGACCCCGATCGCAACGGCTGCGACGCTCGCAACGACGTGCTGGCGCGCGACCTGACCGACGTCGTCTTCCGTGAGGGCACCTACGACTGCGTGGTGCTGACCGGGCGGCTCGATGACCCGTACACGGGCACGATCATCCACTTTCAGCACGGCAACGACACCTCCACGCTGGTGCAGATCGACCACGTCGTGCCGCTCGCCTGGGCGTGGCGGTACGGTGCGTACGCCTGGAGCGACGCCGCGCGAGCCGCGTTCCACAGCGACCAGCTGAACCTCCTCGCGGTGGATGGGGCCGCCAACCAGTCGAAGTCCGACGGGGGCCCCTCGGAGTGGCTTCCGGCGAACACGTCGATGCACTGCGACTACGCCGTCCAGTGGGTGCGCGTGCTCGACGCCTACGACCTGTCGATTCCGAGTGCCGACCGGAGCGCCCTCTCGCGCATCCTGGTCGGCTGCGAATGAGAGGGGGAGCGACCATGCCCCGAATGATCCCGGCCCGCGCGCGCGACGGGGCCAACCGCTCCGAGAAGCAGGTCTTCACCGCGTTCGAGGGCGCCCTTGACCGGCCCGACTGGGTGGTCATCCATTCGCTGCAGCTGGCCCAGAACCTCGGCGCACTGATGGGCGAGACCGACTTCATCGTGATGGTGCCGGGGCGCGGCATCGTGCTGGTCGAGGTGAAGTCGCCGCGGTTCGTCAACTACCGCGAGGGCGAGTGGTACCTCGACAAGACGCCCAAGCCGACGAAGGATCCGCTGAAGCAGCTGGTGGTGGCGCGCAGCAGCATCCGCGGTTTCCTGCGAGAGAGAGGCCTGCTGGATGCGGGACTCCCGATCGCGCGCCTGGTCTGGTTCACGAGCATCGGTCGTCACCAACTCGACAACCAGTCGCCCGGCGACATGCAGTTCTTCGAGTGGGAGCTCGGCTGGGCCGACGACCTTGCCAAGCCGGTGCGGCTGATCGAGAAAGTGCTCGACCAGCACCTGGAGTGGTATTCGAAGGCCACCGAGGTCGACCTCGACCCGGCGGGCTTCGGCACCGAGCAGGCGAACGCGATCGCGCAGGCATTGGTGACGGACTTCGGCGCCCAGCGCACCCGCGACGACGAACGGCGCGAGCGGCAGGCGGAGGAGCGCCGCCTGATCGACGAGCAGGAGTTCGCGCTCGAGCTCGTCGAGAGCAACGACCACGTGTACTTCGACGGCCCCGCCGGCACCGGCAAGAGCCTGCTGCTGGCCGCGGCGGCGCGTCGCTTCGCGAAGCAGGGCATCCCGACCCTGGTGCTGTGCTGGAACGTGCTGATGGCCGAGCAGTTGCGACTGCTGACCGGCCGCCCCGACGTCGAGGTGCGCGACCTCAACCAGCTCATGCTGAGCCTCGCCGGGCTGACCGAGAACCCGGAGGGCGCCGCCGACGACTGGTACCGGCGCGATCTGCCGGAGCGGGCGCTCGCGGCGCTGGCCGAGCGCCCCGACCTGGGGGCGTTCGGCGCGATCTGCGTGGACGAGTTCCAGGACGTGGCCGGCAACGTGAAGCTGCTGGAGCTGATCTTCGCCCTCGCCTGCTCGGGATCGCCGAAGGGCACCAAACTGGTGTTCGCCGGCGATGACCGGCAGCAGATCCTGCGCACCTCGGATGCGGCCGCCGCCGGCTACCGGATCGCCAAGACCCTGGTGCCCGATTTCGTGCACGTGCAGCTGCGCCGCAACTGCCGCACCGTGCCCGCGATCATCACGGCGACCGAGAAGCGTCTGCGCACCGGCCTCGGCTTCACGAGGCACCGCGTCAGCGAGAGCACGCCGGGCGGCTTCACGAGCGTGATGGCGAAGCCGGGCGCCGAGACCGCCGCGCTCGCTACCGCGCTGCGCGAACTGCTCACCGAGTTCGACCCGGACGACATCGTCGTGCTGAGCCCGTTCGGCGCGAAGTCGTCGCTCGTGGGCGAGCTGCTGGCGCGCAGCGAGTCGTCGCCCGACGAGCGCTGGCTGCGCAAACAGCTGGAGCACGACGGGGGAGTGGGCCGTATCCGCTGGCGCTCCATCTTCAAGTTCAAAGGTCTCGAAGCGGATGCCGTGGTGCTCACCGACCTCGGCCCCACCGCCGAGGAATGGGTCGCCACCACCAGCGTGGAGTGGCGCGACCTGCTCTACGTGGGGATGACCCGCGGGAAGTATCGGTGTGTGGTGGTGGAGAGCGCCGAGTCGAGCGGAGAGAAATGGAGTTCTTGAATATGGAGTTGTTCTCAATCCTGATTCAGTCGTTCACGGCGATTGCGATCGTCTTCGCCGCGTGGCAACTCTTGTTTCATAGCCGCCAGATGCATCGCGAGTTCGAACACCTGTATGTAGCCCGCTACTGGGAACTGATGGATCAACGGTCCGCGCGATTCTCTTGCGGCGGTCGACCCAAGAAATCGGACCGTCGTGTCGTGCGCGGGTACCTGCAGTTGTGCGAAGACCAGATCGACTTGCGCCGTCTGGCGCGCATCACCGACAACACGTGGGGCTTCTGGTGCGGCGCCATTCTCGACCAGGTCGTCGAGGAAGCGTACGCGCTGGAGCTTCACGCCGTTGACGGAGCGGAGTTGCCCAATCTGCGCGAGCTGATTCGATCGGGCGGGGCCGACCCACTGGCACAGAGATGGACGGGCCGGAAGCTGCACGGGCTGTAGTCCGCCCGTCATTTCCGCGGCCGATAAGGTCGAACCGTCCCAACGATCCCTCAAGAATGGAACAGCTGAATGGATGTCGCCGAGACTCGACTTCGCAAGGTTCTTGGTGGTGACCAGCGATACCGCGTGCCGCTCTATCAGCGGCCGTACTCGTGGACCAAGAGCCAGTTGGAGCGCTTGTGGTCCGACGTGCTCGACGTCGTCGCGCAGCTCGAGCAGAACAAGCAGGCCAGCCACTTCACGGGCTCGCTTGTCTTGGACCTAGGGCGTGCCGGTCCCGGCTCCCAGGAGTTCCTCGTCGTCGATGGGCAGCAGCGTCTGACGACGCTGTCGATTCTGCTGTGCGCAATCCGCGATCACTTCGCTGAGTTCGATCACGACCAGCCGCAGAAGCGCGAGCTCGTGCACGAGCGGTACCTGGTGGACAAATACAAGTCCGGCGACGATCGGCTGAAGCTGGTTCCGACACAGGCTGACCGAGACGACTACCGTGCGCTTGTCGACGGCTCGGGTGACGCGGACTCGAACTCTCGTCTGACGATCGCATATCGATACTTCCGCGTTCAACTTGAGGCGGTGCACGAGAGCGAAGAGTCCGTCGACGTCGACGCGGTGCTCGAAGCGGTGCTTGGTGCCCTGGCATTCGTGAGCATCACGGCACGCGGCGACGACAATGTCTATCGCATCTTCGAATCGCTCAACAACACCGGAATGAAGCTCACGCAGGGCGATCTGCTCAGGAACTACCTCTTCATGCGGCTCGGGACCCGCGGAGAAGACGTGTATGCGAGTTGGTGGCTGCCGATGCAGCAGCGGCTTTCCGCGTCGGATCTCGAAGCCTTGTTCTGGATGGACATCGTCGCGACTGACTCGGAAGTCAAACAAGGCGACATCTACGCCGCGCAACGCGATCGTCTCGACAAGCTTTCGACGGACGAGGTCTTTAACGAGATTGCGCGATTCGCTTCACTTTCGCGTCTGCTCGAGATCATGCGGACGCCCTCGCGGTCGAACCAGTTCGGTGACGTCGTGAGGGCGCGGCTCGACAGGTTGAACGCGTGGGGGGCAGGCTCAGCAGACCCGCTCATTCTCCACCTGCTCTCGCGCGCCGATGCCGGAGAGATCTCGCGCGAAGGACTCGCGGCCTGCCTCGCCACGATCGAGTCGTTCCTCGTTCGACGGCTCATCGTCGGCGCTTCGCCGAATGCCATGTCACGAATCTTCCTTCGCGCGCCGTCCGATATGCGCCGCGATGTCTCGGCGAGTGACGCGTTGCTGCTGTACTTCTCGTCCGGACGCAAGTTCTTCGCGTCAGACGACCAGGTCCGTGAAGCTGTGCTGACGAAGCCCCTCTATTTCATGGGCAAGGCGAGCCACAAGAAGTTGCTTCTGCAGTGGATCGAGGAATCGCTCGGAAGCAAAGAACCGATCGATCTTGAACGTGCCTCGATCGAGCACATCCTTCCGCAGACGTTGAGTGCGTTTTGGAGGGGAGAGCTAGCACGCGACGCAGCCGACGATGAGTCGGCGGAGAGCATCCACGAGTCCTTGGTGCACACGCTCGGCAACCTGACGCTGACCGGCTACAACTCCGAGCTCAGCAACCACGACTTCCCCGAGAAGAAGGCGTTGCTGCGCGAGAGCGGAATCCGACTTCATGCAGACATCGTCAACCAGGAGCACTGGGGGCGGCCGGAGATCTTGGCACGCGGCCGTGCGCTCGCCGAACGCATTGTCGCCGAGTGGGTCTCGCCCGTGCAGGTGAGTGACATCGTGGATACCGGCGTCACGTGGGCGCTGGTTCGCGAAGCGATCGAAGCGATTCCGCGCGGTCGGTGGACGACATATGGCGACTTGGCGGCGCTCGCGTCCACGTATGCGCAGCCGGTGGCTGGCTTCATCTCGCGAGGAACCACCGACGGCGCGTGGCGGGTCGTGCAGGCTGGTGGTAATCCCGCGCCCGGTTTCAAGTGGGGGTCGCGCACGGAGTACGCATCGTTGACGCAACGGGAAGTGCTCGAAGCTGAAGGCGTCCGATTCGACGAGAACGGGCGCGCGGATCCGACTCAACGGCTTTCATCGGCAGAGCTGGCGCGGATGCTGGGCATGGAGATCGACCCGGAGCGCGAAGAGCCGGCGCAGGGACCTGTTGTCGATCAGCCCGCATTCGACCGGTTCGCGCAACAGTTGGCGGAGTCGCAGCCCGCCTCCGTGTCGCACGGGGTGCTTGAGGTTCTCCACGCGTGGCGCGATGCCGGCGGCACGCTTGAGTTCGGCGACCAGGCCGAGACCTCGTGCTTTCTGATGGCTCGTGAAGGTCGCCGCGACGCCAGCGGCCGAGGCATCTGGCCGTTCGCGATCTACCCGAAGTCCGGTACCGCCGAGGTCGTCTTCCAGTATCTGAAAGACCGACCGCCGTTTGACCGGGAGGAGCTTCGCGAGGGACTCAGGACGCGACTCAATGACATCAACGGCATTGACATCGCGGCCGACCGCTTGACGCTGCGCCCGAGCTTCCGGCTCTCCGTGCTCGAGGCAACAGCAGAACGGGACGCGGTCGTGGCAGTGCTTCGAGAATTCATTGAGCAGGTCGCGTCGGATGCGTGATGCATCGTGATGACGTTGGTTCCCGGAAAGATGAGTTCATGACCCCCACGACGAAAGAGTCCCAGCGAGCCGAACTGCATAAGACAATTTGGCGCATCGCCAACGATCTGCGCGGCAGTGTCGATGGGTGGGACTTCAAGAGCTACGTGCTCGGCATGCTGTTCTACCGCTTCATCAGCGAGAACCTGGTCGCCTACTTGAACGATCTGGAGCGCAAGGCGGGCGCGCCCGACTTCGACTACGCGAAGCTGAGCGACGCTGACGCGGAGTTCGGCCGCCAGCTGACGGTCGACGACAAGGGCTTCTACATCCTGCCGAGCGAGCTTTTCGCCAACGTGCGCAAGCGCGCGGCGGCCGATGCGAACCTGAACGAGACGTTGGAGCGGGTGTTCAAGAACATCGAGGGCTCGGCGGTCGGCGCCGACAGCGAGGACGACATCAAGGGGCTGTTCGACGACCTCGATGTGAACTCGGCGAAGCTCGGCAACACGGTCGCGAAGCGCAACGAGAAGCTGGTGAAGCTGCTCAACGCGATCGGCGACCTGCCGCTCGGCAACTTCGATGACAACACCATCGACCTGTTCGGCGACGCCTACGAGTACCTGATGCAGATGTACGCATCCGCCGCCGGCAAGTCGGGTGGCGAGTACTACACGCCACAGGAGGTGTCGGAGCTTCTGGCCCGCATCACCGTGGTCGGCAAGACCGAGGTGAACAAGGTCTACGACCCGGCGGTCGGCTCCGGCTCGCTGCTGCTGAAGTTCCAGAAGGTGCTGGGCGCGGGCAAGGTGCGTCAGGGCTTCTTCGGGCAGGAGATCAACCTGACCACCTACAACCTGGCGCGCATCAACATGTTCCTGCACAACGTGCCCTACGAGCAGTTCAACCTGGCCCACGGCGACACCCTCACCGACCCTGCGCACTGGGACGACGAGCCGTTCGAGGCGATCGTGTCGAACCCGCCGTACTCGATCAAGTGGGACGGCGACGCCAACCCGCTGCTGATCAACGACCCCCGGTTCGCCCCGGCGGGCGTGCTCGCGCCGAAGTCGAAAGCCGACCTCGCGTTCACCATGCACATCCTCAGCTGGCTGGCGGTGAATGGCACGGCAGCCATCGTCGAGTTCCCCGGGGTGCTCTACCGCGGCGGCGCCGAGCAGAAGATCCGCAAGTACTTGATCGATAACAACTACGTGGATGCGGTCATCCAGCTGCCGCCGGACCTGTTCTTCGGCACCACGATCGCGACCTGCATCATCGTGCTCAAGAAGTCGAAGGCCGACAACGCGGTGCTCTTCATCGACGCCTCGGCCGAGTTCACGCGCATCGGCAACAAGAACAAGCTCACCGAGACGCACCAGAAGCGCGTTCTGGATGCGTTCGCCGCCCGCGACAACGTGGCGCACTTCGCCCGACTGGTTCCGAACTCCGAGGTGGCCAAGAACGACTACAACATCGCCGTGTCGTCGTACCTGGAGCGCGAAGACACCACAGAAGCCGTCGACATCACGGAGCTGAACGCCGAGATCGCCCGCATTGTCGCGCGGCAGGCCGAGCTGCGCGCGTCGATCGACGAGATCGTCGCCGACCTCGAGGGCGCGCGGTGAGTCGTCTCGACGAGCTGATCGCGGAGCTCTGCCCCGACGGGGTCGAGTATCGGAGGATCGAGGAGGTTGCACAAGTCGGGACCGGCGGGAGCGATCGTAAGGACGCGAGCGGCAATGGCGCGTTTCCGTTCTACGTCCGCTCAAAGGATGTGCTCAGAATGGATTCATACGAGTTCGATGAGGACGCGATCGTCATTCCGGGCGAAGGCGGAATCGGTGAGATATTCCACTTTGTCCGCGGAAAGTACGCGCTTCATCAGCGCGCTTATCGAATCAGTTTCCGGGTTCCCGAAGTGGACACCAAGTTCGCCTATTACTACTTCTCGGTGCACTTCAAGAAGTTCGTCTTGCAGAAGGCGGTTACCGCGACGGTCACGTCGATTCGAAAGCCGATGATCACGGACTTCCGCATCCCGAATCCACCGCTCGAGGTGCAGCGGGAGATCGTGAGGATCTTGGACCAGTTCACCGAGCTGGAAGCGGAGCTGGAAGCGGAGCTGGAAGCGGAGCTGGAAGCGCGCCGGCGACAGTACAGCTTCTATCGGGACTCGCTGATGTCCTTCACTCGGAACACGCCCCATCGTCCGCTTGGCGAGTTGGGAACCATATTCGGAGGGCTGTCCGGCAAGTCGAAAGCGGACTTCACCGGTGGCAATGCCCGTTACGCGACATACACGAACGTCTTCAACAACATCGCACTGGATGTAACCGCGGAAGACCGCGTCAGGGTTGGGCCGGATGAACGGCAACGATCACTTGCATACGGCGACATCGTGTTCACCGGTTCATCCGAGTCCGCCGCCGAAGTAGGCATGACGTCGGCCGTCGTGGACCACCTTTCGGAACCGATGTACCTGAACAGCTTCTGCATCGGGTTCCGCCCTCACGACGTCCAGAATCTGGCTCCTGAGTTTGCAAAGCATCTGTTCCGATCGAGTCCGATGCGCGGGCAAATCGTCCGAACGGCGAACGGCGTGACTCGTATCAACATGTCCAAGGCACGCCTGGCCAAGATCACGGTGCCGCTGCCAGATCGCGCTCAGCAGATCCGTACCGCCGAGGTGCTCGATAGTTTCGACGCGCTCGTGAACGACCTGAGCGTCGGGCTTCCGGCCGAGCTGACGGCGCGGCGGAAACAGTACGAGCACTACCGAGACAAGTTGCTGACATTCAAGGAGATGGTGGCGTGAGCGAGGCGGCATCGATGCGCTTCGAGCCGATCGCGGTGAGCTCTGAGAGCACCGTCGTAGCCGAGTTCGAGGCTGACGCAGCGTCCGCCTCCGCCTACCAGTCGGAGGTGGCGCTGGAGCGGGAGTTCATCAGGCTCCTGGAGTCGCAGGCCTACGAACGACTCACGCTCACGAGTGAAGCTGACCTGGTCGCCAACCTGCGCGTGCAGTTGGAGGCGCTCAACGGCATCCGGTTCTCCGATGCCGAATGGGACCGCTTCTTCGGCGAGAAGATCGCAGGCAAGAACGACGGCATCGTCGAGAAGACCGTGCGGATTCAAGAAGACCACGTACAACTGCTGAAGCGCGACGACGGCACCACTAAGAACATCACGCTGATCGACAAGGTCAATGTGCACAACAACCGGCTGCAGGTGCTCAATCAGTATGAGGTTGCGGGGGCTGGGGCCGGAGGTCTCGATACGCCGACTACGTCGGCTACTCGACCGGCGGGTGAAGCGGCTGGTCGGGGGGCGAAGTACTCGAACCGGTACGACGTCACGGTGCTCGTCAACGGGCTGCCGCTCGTGCACATCGAGCTGAAGCGGCGCGGTGTCGACATCCGTGAAGCGTTCAACCAGATCGACCGCTACCAGCGCGACAGCTTCTGGGCGGGCTCAGGGCTGTTCGAGTACGTGCAGCTGTTCGTGATCAGCAACGGCACACTGACCAAGTACTACTCGAACACCACCCGGCGCGAGCACCTTCAGGAAGGCGCGGGGCGGGCTTCGACAGGCTCCACCGGCGGCAAACGCAAGACCTCCAACTCGTTCGAGTTCACCTCGTGGTGGGCCGACGCGCAGAACCGACCCATCCAAGACCTCACCGCCTTCGCTAACACGTTCTTCGCCCGGCACACGCTGCTAAACATCCTCACCAAGTACTGCGTGCTCACTGCCGACCGGATGCTGCTGGTGATGCGGCCGTACCAGATCGTCGCGACCGAGCGCATCCTGCAGCGCATCGACATCTCGACCAACTACAAGAAGCTCGGCTCCACCGAGGCGGGCGGATACGTCTGGCACACCACCGGCTCGGGCAAGACCCTCACCAGCTTCAAGACCGCGCAGCTGGCCTCGCGGTTGCCGAGCGTCGACAAGGTGCTGTTCGTCGTCGACCGCAAAGACCTCGACTACCAGACGATGCGCGAGTACGACCGGTTCGAGAAAGGCGCCGCCAACTCAAACACCTCCACGGCGGTGTTGAAGAAACAGCTCGAAGACCCCAACGCGCGGATCATCATCACCACGATCCAGAAGCTGGCCAACTTCATCACGGCCAACAAGGGTCACCCGATCTATAGCGGCCACATCGTGCTGATCTTCGACGAGTGCCACCGCTCGCAGTTCGGCGACATGCACACCGCCATCACCAAGGCATTCAAGCGGTACAACCTGTTCGGCTTCACCGGCACGCCGATCTTCGCCGTCAACTCCGGCAGCGGCGGAAACCCGCAGCTGAAGACCACCGAGCAGGCCTTCGGCGAGAAGCTGCACACCTACACGATCGTGGATGCGATCACCGACAAGAACGTGCTGCCGTTCCGCATCGACTACGTCAACACGGTCAAAGAGGGCGAAGTCGCCGACAAGCTGGTGTCGGCCATCGACACCGAGAGGGTGCTGCTCGACCCGCAGCGCATCCAACAGGTGGTCGAGTACACGCTGGAGCACTTCGACCAGAAGACGCGGCGCAGCGAGAACTACTCGCTCGGGGAGCGGCGCGTACGCGGCTTCAACGCCCTGTTCGCGGCAGCCTCGATCGAAGCCGCCAAGACCTACTACAAGGCGTTCCAATGGAACCAGGAGCAGCTGCCCTCCGACCGTCGACTCAAGATCGGACTGATCTACTCCTACGCCGCCAACGAACTCGTCGAAGACGGCGCACTGGACGAAGAGGTCTTCGAGACCGGCGGACTCGACGCCTCCTCGCGCGACTTCCTGGAACGCGCGATACAGGACTACAACGCCATGTTCGGCACGAGCTTCGACACCTCGGGCGACAAGTTCCAGAACTACTACAAAGACCTCTCGTTGCGGCTCAAGAGCCGTGAGATCGATCTGGTCATCGTGGTCAACATGTTCCTCACAGGCTTCGACGCCACCACCCTGAACACGCTGTTCGTCGACAAGAACCTGCGGGCGCACGGGCTGATTCAGGCCTATTCGCGCACCAACCGCATCCTGAACTCGGTGAAGACCTACGGCAACATCGTCGCGTTCCGTGATCTCGAAGAGCAGACTAACGACGCCATCGCGCTGTTCGGCAACAAGGATGCGCGCGGGGTGGTGCTGCTGAAGCCCTATGCGGACTACTTCGCCGACTACGCCGAGAAGGTGACCGAGCTGCTGGCAGCGTTCCCGCTCGGGGTGCCGATCGTTGGGGAGAGCGCTCAGAAGGAGTTCATCGCGCTGTTCGGGGCGATTCTGCGGCTGCAGAACATCCTGACCTCCTTCGACGACTTCGCCGGCGCCGAGATGCTGACCGAGCGCCAGGTGCAGGACTACCGCAGCGTGTACCTCGACCTGTATGCCGAGTTCCGCAAAGAGACAGACGCCGAGAAAGAGGCGATCAACGACGACGTCGTCTTCGAGATCGAACTCATCAAACAGGTCGAAATCAACGTCGACTACATCCTCATGCTCGTGCAGAAGTATCGGGGCGAGCGCGGAGACGGCGACGATAAAGAGATCCGCGCCGAGATCACCCGCGCCGTCGACGCCTCGCCGTCGCTGCGCAACAAGAAAGACCTCATCGAAGCGTTCATCGACTCCATCACCGTGCAAGGTGACATCGACGAGGAGTGGGGGCGGTTCATCGCCGCCCGCCGCGAGGCGGAGCTCGCCGAGATCATCGCGTCGGAGAGCCTGCGCCCCGACGAGACGCGCGCATTCATCGAATCGGCGCTGCGCGACGGCGCTGTGCGCGCCACCGGAACCGCGATCACGAAGATCCTGCCGCCCACCTCCCGCTTCTCGCCCCAGGGCGGCCTGGGGGAGAAGAAGCAGCGGGTGCTGGTGCGGCTCACCGAGTTTGTGGAGCGGTTCTTCGGGCTGGGGGCGAGCGGCGAGTAGGAGCATGTCCTCCGCGCGCCCTATGGTGGTGAGCAGGTCTCAGAGACGAGTGTTGGAGCGGCGCATCGAGTCGCCCGAGAGAGGCGCGACATGACCACCCCACAAGTGGTTGCCGTACGACGATTCGCTGCCGACGGCGCCGAGATCGCGGTCTTCGAGTTCGAGGGGCGCCTCCGTGATGTGATGATCAGCAGCCTTCGTGACGGCTACCTTGCAACCGGCAGCTACCTCCCGGACAGCAAAGACATTTCGTCGCAGAGCATGCTCTCGATGGTCAGTGCAGGGGCGGCTGTTGGGGGCACCACGGTCTCTGCCGCGATGTCGTCCACGCTGTTCATGGCGACAGCGAACCCAGCATCGCTGATGTCGATCGGCGCGGGGGTCGGAAGCGCGGTGATGGGCAGCACGGGCATCGTTGCCCAGGCACCATTCATTGCGGTGGCGAGTTCGCTCCCCGTGGTGGCGCCGATTATGGCGATGCAAGCTCTCAACGCCGCGATCATGCTCGATCAGTTCCAAAAGGTCGACCGCAAGCTCAACCTGATCAAGTCAACGCTCGACACGGCCATTGCTCGCGCTGAGGCCACCCACGCGGGCGAGCTGATCTCCGCCTCGATCACGGTGGACGAGGTCTACCGCCAGTACGAGAGCACGGGCAGCTTCTCGCAGGACATGTTGATCCGGCTCGCGCTCGCCGAACGCGATGTTCATCGCCTTGCCACACGATTCAGGTATCTCGTCGAGGCGCACTCCGTTGGCGACGTTGACGACCTCGGCGACGTTCAGCGCGCCAACTACGACGCTCACAGTGCGATGCTCGCCTCGTTCCTCGAACTTCGGATCCGCTACCTGCGTGTTTGTGTCGACATGCAGGAGAACGCCAAGTCGGTCGACCGTTCAGTCGCGGCGCTCAAGACCAAGATCGAAGACGGGGTCGAGCTCTGGCAGCAGTTGCTCCGCAGGTCGGAGGAGATCCGTGATGCGATCAAGGGGCGCGAAGCGCAGTTGAACGACATGAACTGGGTCGAGCGACGGCTCCCCGAGTTCGCGGGCGGGAAGGGCGGAGTTGCCGGCCGAAATCTCGAGACGCTGAGGGCGGCGTATGTGGCCACGATGGAGAGCGAGCGCGCCATCATGCAGGGCTTTGACTCACTCATCCAGTCGACGAGAGACAGCCTCCAAGCGTTCGAGAACCCGACGTTGAGTCTCGAGTCCGCGCCGACGATGGTCTACTGGCGGGACGAGGACGGCGAGCACTCCTTCTACACGCGACAGCTTCAGCTGGGCTGACGCCAGGGCGGGGCATACCGGGCGGCGACGCTCTCGCGTCCGCTATCCCGCCTCCACCGCAATCCGCGACGGTCCGCCCGGCTCGGCGACGACGCGCAGCTGCGCGGCGATCTGCTCCTGCATGGAGGTGACGTGGCTGATGACGCCGACCGTGCGGCCGCCCTGCTTGAGGGAGTCGAGGGTCGACATGGCGATCTCGAGGTACTCGGTTGAGAGGCTGCCGAAGCCCTCGTCGACGAACAGCGTGTTCAGCTCGATGCCGCCGGCGCGGCTCGTCACCGCCTCGGCCAGACCCAGCGCCAGGGCGAGCGACGCCAGGAACTGCTGACCGCCCGAGAGCTGGTTGGCGGGGCGCGCGGTGCCGGTGAACTCGTCGAACACCTCGATCTCCAACCCCGCGGCGGCGCCGGCGCGGCGCATGCCGCGCTCCGTGTGACGCAGCTCGAACCGGCCCTGCGAGAGCGTGTGCAGGCGGATGTTCGCCGCCGCGAGCACATCCTCCAGCTCGGCGGCGATGTAGTAGCTCTCGAGCGACATGCTCTTCGTGTTCGGCGTGCGGCCGTGCACCGTCTCGGTGAGGCTGTTCAGCAGCGCGAACTCCGCCGCCAGCTCCTCCGTGGCCGCCAGAAGTTCGGCGAGCTCGGCGCGGCGCGCCTGCAGCTGCGTCGCCCGCGACTCGGCCTTCGCCTTCTCGGTGGTCGCCGCCCGCGACGCGCTCTGCGCCTCGGCGTGGGCGACCGTCGCCTCCGTCACAGAGATCACCTCGTCGGGCAGGCCCTGCAGGTCGGGCTGCTTCAGGATGCCCTGGTTCTCGCTCACCGCGGCGGCATGCTCGTCGATGCGCGCCGTCAACTCGGCGGTCGCACGCTCGTCCCGGAGCGCGCCTTCGACCTCCTCGACAGTCTCGAACTTCTCGGCCGTCAGCTTCGCCGCGAGCTTCGCCTCCGCAGCGCTCCGCTGCGTCGCCGCCTGCGTGAGCGCCGCCAGCGCCTCGACGAGCGCCTTCGCCGCGTCGCGTTCGCCGACCAGCGATGCCTGCCGCGCCGCCACGCTCGCGAACTCGCCGCGCAGGGCGGCGACTTTCTTGGCGAGGGAGTCGTGCTCGGCCCGCAGCGTCGTGAGCGCCGTCGCGGCGGCCTTCTCTGCCGTCTCCAGCCGGGCGCGTTCGGCGACCAGCCCGGAGCCCTCGGCTCCGTCCGCGCCCTCGGGGTGCGAGCCGTCGGGCCGCGCGCCGTTCAGCTCCGCATCGATCGCCTCGATGCGCCGCGCCGCCGCGGTCGCCTCGGCGAGCTTCGACTGCGCCGACTCGGCGGCCGAGGTGAGCGCCGCGATGTCGCCCTCGCCGGCCGCGGCGGCAAGCGTCGCCGCCGTCACCTTCAGCTCGTCGACCCGGTCGCGCGCCTGTGCGGCGGGCGGCTCCAGCTGCGTCACCCGCGCCTGCGCCGCGTCGACATCGTCTTGCGTGAGCGGCTCGCCGGTGAACTCGGCGGGGGAGGGGTGCTCGGTCGAGCCGCACACCGCGCACGGCTGCCCGTCTTCGAGCGTCTTCGCCAGCACGGCGGCCTGCCCGTTCAAGAAGCGGTCGAGCACATCATCCGCGTGGGCGCGCGCGGCGGTGAGCGCCTGGTCGGCGGCGAGCTGCGCCTCCTGCGCCGTCCGCAGCGTTTCGGCGACGCGTGCGGCCTCTCTTGCTGCGTCGAGTCGTGCCTTCGCGCGCGCGACCTCATCCGAGGCCGCGGCCGCCTGTGCGGCCGTCGGCACGAGCGGCGCCCGTTCCTCCTGAAGCCGGGTGATCGCCTCGGCGGCGGCGGCCAGCTGGGCGGTGAGCGCATCCGCTTCGGTCGTCTTCTCGGTGATGTCGGAGGCGAGCTCCTGCATCCGCTGCTCGTCGCGCAGCGCCTCGTTGAGCGCCCCGAGCTCCTCCGTGAGCCGCGCCACCTCGGCGCCGAGCGCCTCTTCGGCGGCCGAGCCCTCGTACGCGGCACGCGCCTCGGCGACGGCCTCGGTGGCGCGCTGCGCCGCCTCCCGCTTCTCGGTGACGTCGTCGAGCAGCGGGCGCACCTTGTCGGCGTGCTGCGCGCGCTTGAGCTCCGCCCGGGTGGCGTCGATCTCCGGCTGTCGTGCGGTGAGTTCGGCAAGGGTCTCGCGCGCTGAGGCGGCGCGGGCCTGCTTGCGGGCCAGATCGAGGCGGGCGAGCGCCGCCTTCTCGCTCGTATCCGCGGTCTCGACGTTCTCGGCGGCGACCAGCAGCGCCTCGGCGGCGTGGGCGATCACCCGGTCGAGCCAGTCCAGCTCCTCGCCGGTCGCCGGCTCGCCGAGCTCCTCCGGGGCGTCGACCAGCTCGAGGATCGTGCCCTGCTTGGCGCGCGAGCGCTCCAGCTTCTTGCGGAGCTCGCCTCGCTGCTCGGCGAGCCTCGCCTGGTAGGCGGCGAAACGTTCGGTGCCGAACAGCTTGCTCAGCAGTTCGAGGCGCTGTTCGCTGGTGGCCAGCAGGAACTCCTGGAACCGCCCCTGCGCGAGCATGATCACCTGCAGGAACTCGTCCTTGTTGAGCTTCAGCAGGCTCTGCACGAGCTCCGCCGCCTCACGCTCCTTCGTCGCCTTGCCGACCCAGGTGTCGCCCTCGAGCACCTCGACGACGACGCGCGCGCTCTGGCGTGTGGTGCCTTCGCCGCGGGTCTTCGGCCGGTCAAACTCGGGCGACCGCGTCACGCGGTACTCCAGCCCGTTGGTCTCGAACTCGACGATCACCTCCGTCGGGTCGTCGACGCCGCAGAAGTCGCTGCGCACGGCGTTGCTCGCCCCGGCGGCGCTCACGTTGTCCCAGCGCGGAGTCTTGTTGTACAGCGCGTAGGCGATCGCATCCAAGATGCTCGTCTTGCCGACCCCGGTCTCACCCGCGATCAGGAACAGCCCGTCGGCGTCGAACTCGCGGAAGTTGACGTGCTGGCGCTCCTTGAACGGCCCGAAGCCCTCGATGGTGACGGTGCGGATCCTCATCGCAGCTGCGCCTC
>DCRR01000002.1:30296-36045 GCA_002325245.1 Microbacteriaceae bacterium UBA1487
CGGGCGCGCAGGCGCTGCAGCGGCTCCAGCTGCTTGTTCTTGTCGGTGTACACGGCGCGCACGTAGTGCTCGGTGAACGGCTCCCACGCGGCGTCGGTGAGCAGCTCGTCGAAGGTGCCGCGGATCTCTTTCAGCGCGCGCGGAATCGGCAGGTCCACCCATTCGACCGTGTCGAGCCCCGCAGCCCCGAGCTCGACCAGCCAGCCGCCGCGTGGCTTGCCGGCCTCCTTGAACGAGTAGTGCAGCGCCGCACCGGAGTAGCGGATGCGCTCGGCCAGCTGCGCCCGCCCGTGGATGTGGCCGAGGGCGACATAGTCGACGCCGTCGAAGGCGGTCACCGGCACCGCATCGACTCCGCCCGCCACCAGCGGCGCCTTCGTGATGGCGCGCTCCGAATCCGAGGATTCGCTCTCGGCGCCCGCGACGAAGGTGTGCGCGATGGCGACGGTGCGGCGGCCCGCGGAGGCGCGCTCGGCGATCGACTCGCGCACGCGCGACATCGCCGCGGAGACGACGTCGTGCTGGGTGCGCGCGTCGCTCGGCGCCCAGGGGAGGTGGCGCACCAGCTCGGGCTGCAGGTAGGGAAGGCCGTAGACGTCGACCGCGCCGTGCTCGTCGGCCAGCTCGATCGGGGTGCCGACCGCCGCCGCGTCGGTGACGAAGTGCAGGCCCGCGGCGGCGGTGAACGGCCCCGCGAAGCCGAGCCGCACCGCCGAGTCGTGGTTGCCGCTGGTCACCACCACCTTCGCGCCGGTTTCGAGGATCGACACCAGCGCGCCCTGCAGCACCGAGACGGCGTCGGCGGAGGGGTTCGTCAGGTCGTACACATCGCCCGCCACGATCACCGCATCCACCCGGTGCTCGCGCACGGTCGCCGGGATCGCCCCCAGCACCTCGCGCGCCGCGTCCAGGGTCGAGTAGCCGTGGAAGGTGCGGCCCACGTGCCAGTCAGAGGTGTGGAGGATGCGCATCGAGGCTCCGGCTTCGGCAGGTGTTCGGGCGGGGGTGCGGGCGGGGGTGCGGATGGAAGCCTCAGTTTTTCAGATGCCGCCGACGTTTCCGCCTCCGTGGCGAGATCGGCGAGGCGAGGCCGCCGGTGCTCCCGGCAACGTCGCACGTTGCCGCTAACCTGCCGCTGTGTTCCTCCTCCGCGACGCGTCCGGGCAGGGGGCGACCGCCGAGCGCGGCGCCCTCGTCACCAGCCCCAGCGACCTGAAGCTGCTCTCCGACTGCGAGTTCGCCTTCGCGCGCATGCTCGACCTCAAGCTGGGGCGCCTCGACGGGGTGCCGGTCGACGACGACCCGATGCTGAAGCGCGCCGGGCGGCTCGGCGACCAGCACGAAGCGGACGTGCTCGACGGCTACCGCGCCGAGCATCCGGATGCCCCGGGCGGCCAGCCCGGTGTCGTCGAGATCGCGCGCCCCACCCCGCTCAGCGCCGAGAACTTGCGGGCGGCCGCCCGCGCCACGGTGGAGGCGCTGCGAGGTGGCGCGGCCGTCGTCTTCCAGGCGACCTTCTTCGACGAGACCGACCCGGCCGCGCCCGCGATCGGCTACGCCGACTTTCTGGTGCGCCAGCCCGACGGGCGCTACCGGGTGCAAGACACGAAGGTCGCGCGCTCCGTCAAGGTGAGCGCGCTGCTGCAGCTCGCCGCGTACCATGACCACCTGCAGCGGCTCGGCATCCCCGTCGACGACACCGTCGAACTGCTGCTCGGCGACGGCTCCGTCAGCCGCCACGCGATCGCCGACATCGCGCCCGTCTACCGGCTGAGGCGCGAGCGCCTGCGTGAGGTGGTCGCAGCCCGGCTTGCCGCCACCGAACCCGCCGTCTGGGGCGACCCCGACCTCGCCGTCGACGGACGCTGCGTGCACTGCGCCGAGCAGCTCGAGTCGCACGATGACCTGCTGCAGGTGGCGGGCATCCGCCTCGCGCAGCGCCAGAAGCTCATCGACGTCGGCATCACCACCATGGCCGCGCTCGCCGCAAGCCCGGAGCGCCCCGAGGCGTGCACCGTGCCCGAGCGCAGCTACCGCGCCCTGCACGAACAGGCCCGGCTGCAGACCGAAGGGCCGGATGCCTCGGGCATGCCCCGCGTCGCCCTCCACACGCCGGGGGCCATTGCCGAACTGCCGGCGCCCGATGCCGGAGACCTCTACTTCGACTTCGAGGGCGACCCGCTGTGGCGCGGCGAACGCGACGGCCGCGTGCTCTGGGGTCTCGACTACCTGTTCGGCATGACCGACAACGATGACGCGTTCACCGCCTTCTGGGCGCACGACCTCGACGCCGAGGCGGAGTCCCTGCGCGCTTTCCTCGACCTCGTCGCGGCGAGGCGGGCGGCGCATCCGGGCATGCACATCTACCACTACGCGGCCTACGAGAAGACGCACCTGCTGTCGATCGCGGCGCGGCACGGGGTGGGGGAGCGCGAGGTCGACGAGCTGCTGCGCGCCGGCGTGCTCGTCGATCTGTACCCGCTCGTGCGCAAGATGCTGCGCGCGGGCGTCGGCTCGTACTCGATCAAGAAGCTCGAGCCGCTCTACATGGGCTCTGAGCTGCGCAGCGAGGACGGCGTCACCACCGCGGTCGGCTCCGTCGAGGAGTATCAGCGCTCGCGCGAGCTGGTGCTCGCCGGCGACGAGGCGACGGCCCAAAAGATGCTCGACGACATCGCCGACTACAACCGCTACGACTGCGTGTCGACAAGGCGCCTGCGCGACTGGCTCATCGAGCGCGCCTCCGAGCATGGCGTGCAGCCGGGAGCGCCGCAGGCGGTCGAGGAGGATGAGCGCGCCCCTTTTGAGGAGAGCCCGCTCGCCCTCGGTCTCGAGGCGCGAGCGCATGAGGCGGATGCGGCGGGCGACCCCGCCAGTGCCGCCGGCCTCCGCCTGGCGGCGGCCGCCATCGACTACCACCGCCGCGAGCAGAAGAGCTTCTGGTGGGAGCACTTCGCAAGGCTTGCCGACCCCCTTCGCGACTGGGCGGAGCAGCGCGGGGTGTTCGTCGTTGAGCGGGCCGAAATCGAACGCGACTGGTTCAAGGAGGGCAAGCAGCGCAACCTGCGGCGTCACGTGCGCCTGCACGGCGAGTGGGCGCCCGGCAGCGGGGTGCCGCGCGACGGCGGCGACGCCTTCGCGCTCTACGAGGCGCCCGGACCGTTCCCGAAGAAGGGGCGCTCGCTGGGTTCGCGGGTCGACGTGGGGGTGACCTTCCTCGGCGAGGGCGACGAAACCAGCGTGCTCATCCAGGAGGTGTGCCCGACCGGTGTCGACGAATGGAACGAGCTCCCGGAGGCCCTCGCGCCCGGTCCGCCGCCGAAAGCAGGCAGCATCGAGGTGGCGATCCAGGAGTTCGGGGCGAAGCTGCTTGCGGAGGCCGCGCTCGAGGCGGGGGAGTGGCCGCGCTCGGCCGCATCCGATGTGCTGATGGCGGCGACACCGCACACCGACGGGCCGCTCGCGGTCGCCGCCGGAGCCGACGACGTGGTGCGCGCCACCGTCGACTCGCTGCGGCGGCTCGACCGCAGCTACCTGGCGGTGCAGGGCCCGCCCGGCACGGGCAAGACGTATCTGGCGGCGCACGTGATTCGCGCACTCGTCGCCGAGCACGGCTGGCGGGTCGGCGTCGTCGCGCAGTCGCACCGCGTCGTCGAGAACGTGCTCGACGGCGTCGTCGAGGCGGGGCTGGAGGCGCGGCTCGTCGCCAAGGCGCCCTCGCGCGAGGGCGGGGCGGGCTACTACTCCGAGAGCCCGTTCAGCGAGCTGGTGAACAGCGGGCACGCCGCGTTCCATGCGGAGCACGCGGCCACCGGCTACGTCATCGGCGGCACCGCCTGGGACTTCACCAACCTGAACCGCGTCGCCCGCGGGCAGCTCGACCTGCTGGTGATCGACGAGGCCGGTCAGTTCTCGCTGGCCAACACGATCGGGGTGGCCGAGGCCGCCGCGCGAGTGCTGCTCGTCGGCGACCCGCAGCAGCTGCCGCAGGTCAGCCAGGGCATCCACCCGGCGCCCGTCGACGGCTCGGCGCTCGGCCACATCGGGGGAGGGCACGACGTGCTGCCCGCCTCGCTCGGGTACTTCCTCGCCGAGACGCGGCGGATGCACCCCGCCCTCACCGCGGTCGTCTCGCACCTGAGCTACGAGGATGCGCTGCACGCGCACCCGAGCGCCTCGGCGCGCGAGCTCTCCGGCATCGAGCCGGGGCTGCACGCGGTGCCGGTCGTGCACGCCGGCAACGCGACCGAGTCGCCCGCCGAGGCGGAGCGGGTGCTCCAGATCGTGCAGTCGGCGCTGGGGCAGCCCTGGGTGTCCGGCCCCGGCGCCGCGCCCCGGGCGCTGGTCGCCGACGATGTGATCGTGGTGACGCCGTACAACGCGCAGCTGGAATGCATCCGCGGGGTGCTCGATGCGGCCGGTCTCGAGCGGGTGCGCGTCGGCACGGTCGACAAGTTCCAGGGGCAGGAGGCGGTGATCGCGATCGTGTCGCTCGCCGCCTCCAGCGCCGACGACGTGGCGCGCGGGCTCTCGTTCCTGCTGTCGCGCAACCGCCTCAACGTGGCGATCTCGCGGGCGCAATGGGCGGCCTACCTCGTGTACTCGCCGGGGCTGCTGCGGGCGCTCCCGACGACGCCCGACGGCGTGGCCGAGCTGAGCCGGTTCGCCGAGCTGGTGGTGGGGCGCGCGGGCTGAGAGCGGCGCAAGGGAGGCGTCGAAACCTCAGCAAAAACGTCCCCCGGCGTGCGTGCGTCGCCCCCCTCGGAGTCGCGTACGGTGGAACCCGCACCCCACGCTTCACCCTGAAAGGCCCGCTCCCTCATGCCCGAATGCATTCACGGTTTCGACGAGGGTCTTTGCGACAGCTGCTTCCCGCGAAAGGCGCCCGAGCCCAAGAATGTGCCGACGCGCACGCCTCGCGCGACCCGCAGCTCCGGCGTCTCGAGCCTGCGCCAGAGCACGACGTCGACGAGTCGTTCCGGGGCGGCGCGCAGCTCGTCGAACAGCGGTGCCGCGGGCGGGCCGGCCGCGTACAACCTCGCCACGCAGCGGGTCTTCCACTTCACCCACATTCGCAACCTGCCGGGAATCCTCGCTGACGGCGCGCTGCGCGCGGACGCCGCACCGGCCGTCGACGTCACATCGACGCTCGCCCGGGACGCGCGCGCCGAGCTCGAGACTCCGGTCGGCTCGCGCATCGCCGACCATGTGGCGTTCGCGCTCACCGCTGAGTCGGAGCGGTGGCGCGAGCTGCGCGCCATCTTCGCGCGCGAGACGCCCGTCACATCGCACTGGGCAGCCGTCGTGGCCGGGCTGGCGGCCAGCGACTTCGTGGTGCTGGCGCTTCCCGTGGCGAAGCTCGGCGCCGAGGTGATCGTGTCCGATGGAGACGCAGCCGCGGGCTCGTCGCGCTTCGCGGTGGGCGTCGACGCCGGCAATATCCTGCTTCGGCAGTGCCGCAGCTCGGCCTACTTCGCCGATCCGGATGACACCAGTGCCGACATCGGCCTGCGCGAGGGCGAGCTGCTGGCGGGCGCCAGCGTGCCCGTCTCCTCGATCGCGTTGATAGGTGTCGCCCACGAACCCGCGCGGGATCGCGTCCGCGAGATCCTCGCTGACGCTTGGCCGAGCGGCTCCGGAGCGGCTCCGAAGGTCGCCGTCTACCCGCCCTGGTTCCAGGTCGCCGAATAGCGAGTCAGGAGCCGTTCGGGGCGGCGTCGGAGCTGCCTGCGCCGGAGCTGCCTGCGTC
>DCRR01000002.1:36144-37724 GCA_002325245.1 Microbacteriaceae bacterium UBA1487
GTGACGAGCGTCGCTCGACGCGATGTCGGTCGCAGGCTGAGGGCGCCGGGACGACATGTGGTGCTCGTGCGCCATCAGCTCCCGCTCACGGTACGGGCCGGTGACCCGATCGTCGTGCAGCGAGAGCCCATTGACCGGCGTGCTCCTGCGACGGCTTCGCTCTCCGGTCACGGCGCGCTTGAAGGCGCCCGCGGCGCGCCGAAGTGTGCCCGGGTGGTCGAGCGCGGTCGCGCAGAGGTGATCCATCGGAGGCGTGAGCTTCCGCTGATCCGTCGTGTCGAGAATCGGATCCCGCTTGCGCTCGCTCTTCCGCTCGAGCTTGTGATCAGGGTTCGGTTCGACGCCCGGCGACGTGGTCGTCTTCGGGCGAAGCGAATCGGCAGCGGCGTTCAGCGGAATCTCCACACCGAGACCCTTGCGCCGTCCGCTCTCCGAAGCTGGTGGGTTCTGAGGCATGCTGACGCTCCCTTCGCGCCCCCTCAGTGAACTACGCGCCCGTGAATGGGGTCTCGATTCGCCCCGAATCCGGTGCCGATCCCCAGCTAGCCATCAGCGAGATCAAACGACTCGCCGGTCGGATCGGCGGCGGCAGGGTCGGCCAGTCGTCGCCCGCCGATCGGACGGTTCATCCACGATTCGACGACGAAGCCGTCGCGCCGTGAGCCTTCGACCACGACGACGCCGGTGTTCTCCAGGTCGTTGCGCACTGCGAAGTCCGGGTCGACGTTGAGCGCCGAGCCTCCGCACCAGACCCGGATCGCGGCGCCGTGACTCACCACTGCGACGGTCGCATCCGGCTCGGGGTGGCGCTCGATGATCCTGTCGAGGGACCGGTTGTAGCGATCGAAGAACGCGAAACCGTCGCCCGCGCCCGGCATCGCGGCACCCAGGTTGCCGAGCCCCCACTGGTTCAGCGTGCCGAAGTACTGCATGACCGCTTCGCGGTCACGGCGCCCTTCGAGTTCGCCCGCCTCGATCTCGTGCAAGCCGTCTTCGATGACCGGGTCGAGGCGCCGTGCGGCGGCGAGCGGTGCCGCAGTCGCGTGCGTCCGCACCAGGGTCGACACGTAGATGCCGTGAACGCGCTCGGGAGCGAGCGCGTTCGGCAGCGCGGCCGCCTGCTGCTCACCGAGTTCGGTGAGCCCGGGGCCGGGGTGGTCGGTTGCGAGAATGCCCGCCACGTTGGCCGGTGTCTGTCCGTGACGGATGAAGAGGATGCGCATCGCCTCCAGCATGGCACGCGCGCCTGGCGCGAACCTGGTGAGTTCGCGCGGGCGAGCGCGAGCGCGTGAGAGCAGCGTGGGGCGCGGCGCCGCCGGAATGCGTCAGCTCAGGTCGCCGAAGGCGGCGCGGCCCGCGGCGCGCTCGTCCCGCGGACGCAGCTGGGGGCGCCGTGCGCGTCGAGTCTCCACCGCAACGCTGTCCGTGGCGGCGGTGTCGATGGCGCGAGCATCGATAGCGCCGGTCTCGATGGCGCCGGTGTCGCAAGCGGTGGCGTGGGTGCAGTCCGGCTCGAGCACCGGAGCCGCTCCCTCGCGCCCGTCCGCGGACTCGTCGGCGTCATGGACGCGAGCGGCGTG
>DCRR01000002.1:37803-38897 GCA_002325245.1 Microbacteriaceae bacterium UBA1487
GAGATGTGCGAGGTCCAGCCCTGCCCGTCCCACCAGCGCAGCATCTGCGCATCCGTGGGGTCGGGGTACCAGCCGGCTTCGGTGCTGTCCGGTACCTGGGTCATGATCGCTGGTCGCTCCCGCGGGCCCCTAGTTGACGGCGTAGGCGTAGCTGAAGTCGCCGGTGCTGCTGTCGAGGCTCACCCAGACCAGCCGCTCGGCGCCGGTCGGCATGACCGCTTCGCAGGTGTAGGTCGTGCCCTCCGCGGTGGATCCGAGCCAGAGCGGACAGCTGACCGAGGTCGCCGTGCCGCCTCCGACCAGCTCTCGCACGAGGGTGTCCTGCACCTCGATCGCGACGATCATCGGCTGCGCGAAACCGGTCGCATAGGCGGCGACCGGCGCGCCGATGGCGGCGATTCCGAGCAGCAGGAAGGTGACGAGCGGTCCCGCCCCGGCGACGCGCACTCGTCGTGCGATCAGGTAGACGAACGCGCCGAGAAGCGCGAAGACTGCGCTCGCCGGTTCGAAGCCGCGCGCGCGCAGCGTCCGAACATCGGCCAGCGCCCACAGGATCGTGAGGAGGTAGGCGATTCCGACCACCGCGAAGATGATCGGCTGGGGGAAGAAGAACAGGTAGACGTAGCCGGCGGCGGCGGCGAGCACGAGCGTCAGCAGCGGGCTCAGCGCGATCAGCCATGCGGGACCGGTGGAGGTTCCCGCGTCGGGAAGCAGGTAGCGATCAGGGAGGTCGCGGCGACGTCCGTCCATCGCCGGGATGGAGCCGGTGGCGAGGGACTCGGTGGCGATGGAGCCCGTCGAGGTGGAGCGCCAGGCGGTGTCGTCGGTGCCCGCGCCGTAGCCGCTGCCGCCGGACGTGCCGAAGGCGTCGGACCCGGTTGAGCCGACGATCGGCGTCTCGCTCGTGCCGATCCCGAACTCGACCTCCATCTGGCGGGCGGCGGCAACGCGGGCGGCGGCCTGGTCCGAGGATTCGGCGGCGAAGAGGTCCGCGGACGGGGAGCTGACGTAGCCCGCGTCGGCGCCGCCGGCGGTTCCGGTGTCGGTGGCCGTCGTCGCGCCGACATACGATCCGGCCGATGCCGCGGCGGCCG
>DCRR01000002.1:38973-39289 GCA_002325245.1 Microbacteriaceae bacterium UBA1487
GCGGCCGCTCGCTCTTCGGCGGCGCGTGCCGCCGCCGCGGCCTGATCCTCAGCGCTCGGCTTGTCGGCGACGTGCTCGGTCCAGGCGATGCCGTTCCACCAGCGAACCCGCGTGGGGGAGGCCGGGTCGTCGTACCAGCCTGCGGGCACGACCCGCGTCGCTTGGTCGGTCACGGGTTTCCCCTCCTTGCCGTCGACGTGTCGTTCAGTCTAGGCAGAACGACCTGTGCACTTCATGTCCCCAAACGGGGACGGTTCGAGAGCACCCGGTTCGCCGAAGCGAGGTGATCCGGGGTGGTGCGGGTGTCTCGGGGGTG
>DCRR01000002.1:39347-43491 GCA_002325245.1 Microbacteriaceae bacterium UBA1487
GGGTGTCTCGGGGGTGATTCGGCTTTCGCTCAGCGATGGTTCAGGGATGCTGAAGCTGGATGCCGACTCCAGATAACTACATCGTGAAGATCCCCCAGTCGTCGACACGCCAGTTGATCCAACCATTTGCGCGCTGAAGACTCACGGTGACCACGAATTCTTGACCGCGCGAGTTGGTGGCGGCGCATCCGAAGCTCTGTCCGACCAGCAACGGCGGCATCTCGGGGCAGTCCAGGGCGATGTCGCCGCCGAGAGTGGCGGCCGCGTCCTGCACCGAGTTCTCGGCCTCCTGGGCGAACGCGTTCGGCGCCAGGGCGATCACGAGTCCGGGGACGGCGATGACGGAGCCAGCCAGGACGACCGTCAGCGACACCCACGTCATGAGCGGGCCGAATCCGCGGCCCGACTCCCGCACGACGGCGGTCATGCGCACGATCAGATACACCGGTGCGGTCAGGAACGCCCATGCCCAGTGCGGCGGCTGTTCGAAGCCGAGCCGCGAGAGGGCCCGCGAGTCGACGAACGCGAGGATGACGACCAGCAGGTACGGAACCACGATGACGAGAGCGAGGAACACCGGCGAGGCAGGCCCGGCGAGCCCTGACAGCAGGAACAGCAGCCCGAGAACGAGGAGGACCAGGGGGAGCAGTGCAATCGACCACACCGGGCCGGTGCCGACCTGGCGCGGGATCTCCGTGGCCGTGCGCGCAGCGTGCGCGGTGCGGCTCGGGTGGGATGCGTCCGCGCTCGCGGTGCGGCGTCCGTAGTGACCGCCCCCGCCCCCGTCGGCAGCGCGAGTCGGATGCTCGGATGTCGCGTTGGCGCGACGCGCGTGCTCGGCATCCGGGATGTACCGCTCCTCCTGGTCACCGAGGTGCGAGGTGGCGGTGCGCGGCGTCGGGGTGTCGCCCAGGAGGTCGTCGAAGCGCGAGTCGAGGTTGTAGGCCTGGCTCGTCGGGGCCCCCGCGGGAACGCCGTAGCTCGCGTAGCGCTGGGCGGGGGAGACCTCGTCAGGAAACAGGTCGGTGTAGTCGGGTGCGGCGAGCGAAAGCGCGGGATCGGCGAAGGCCCCGTTCGGCGTGCCGAACAGCAGGTCCGCGTCGTCCGCGGTCGCCGTGGCGGTCTCGGCCGCGCGCGGTTCGAACACCTCGAACGGGTCCGCGTAGTCGACTCGTGTTGCCGGCCTCGACTGGCTGGGCGTTGCCGGACGACGCGCGTCCGAGGTGTGCTCGGTCCAGGAATGGTTGTCCCACCAGCGCAGTTGCGGCAGGCCCAACGGGTCCGGATACCATCCCGCCGGAACGCGGGTGTCGTTGTTGGACACGCTCACGCTCCTTCTTTGTCCCCCAGCAACGGTGGCAGAAAAACACACCGATTACCAGGATATTCTAAGCCGCCCGCTCCGCGGAGGGTAGTCAGATCGGTACACCCATAGCGGGGGACACGCGGGGCCGCGCGAAGCCGCAGGCGGATGGCGGAACCCCGGTCACGGCGAGTAGGGCAGACTCGAACGCATGCTGACCGATCGCCTTGCCGCCACCCGTCCGGCCGGCGATTGGGATCCGGATGCCTTCATCGCGGTCTTCGACGATTGGGCGAGCGAGCAGGGCATCCGTCTGTATCCCGCGCAGGAGGAGGCGGTGCTCGAGCTCGTGCTCGATCGCCACCTGGTGCTGTCGACGCCGACCGGCACCGGCAAGTCCCTGGTCGCGGTGGCGGCGCATGCGGCGGCGCTCGCGCAGGGCAGACGGAGCTTCTACACGGCGCCGATCAAGGCTCTCGTGAGCGAGAAGTTCTTCCAGCTGACCGACACCTTCGGCGCACAGAACGTCGGCATGGTGACGGGCGATTCGAGCGTCAACCCCGAGGCGCCGATCATCTGCTGCACGGCAGAGATCCTCGCGAACCTCGCGCTGCGCAACGGACCCGACACTGACGTCGATGTCGTCATCATGGACGAGTTCCACTACTACGCCGACCCGGATCGCGGGTGGGCGTGGCAGCTGCCGCTGCTGCAGCTGCCGAAGGCGCAGTTCGTGCTGATGTCGGCGACCCTCGGCGACGTCACCGCGCTCGCCGACGACCTGGAGCGTCGCACCGGTCGCGAGGTGGCGCAGGTCACCGGCGTCGAGCGTCCCGTGCCGCTGCACTACCGCTACGTGCAGACGCCCGTGCACGAGACCGTCGCCGAGCTGCTGCGCGACGGGCTCGCGCCGGTGTACCTCGTGCACTTCTCCCAGGCGGCCGCGGTCGAGCGGGCGCAGGCGCTCGCGAGCGCGGGCGTCGCCACGCGCGAGCAGCGCGATCGGATCGCCGAGGAGATCCGCGGGTTCCGGTTCGCCGCCGGTTTCGGCCAGCAGCTGTCCCGCCTCATCCGACTCGGCATCGGGGTGCACCACGCCGGCATGCTGCCGAAGTACCGGCGGCTCGTCGAGCAGCTCGCCCAGCTCGGACTGCTGCGGGTGATCTGCGGCACCGACACCCTCGGCGTCGGCATCAACGTGCCGATCCGCACCGTGCTCCTGACCGGGCTCACCAAGTTCGACGGCACCCGGATGCGGCAGCTCACCGCGCGCGAGTTCCACCAGGTGGCGGGGCGCGCCGGACGCGCCGGCTTCGACACCGCCGGGGAAGTGGTGGCCGAGGCGCCCGAGCACGAGATCGAGAACGCGATCGCCACCGCGAAGGCGGAGGCGCGGGGCAAGAAGCAGGGCCCGAAGAAGCGCGCGCCCGAAGGCTTCGTCAGCTGGGGGCCGGCGAGCTTCGAGCGGCTGATCGCCGCTGAGCCGGAGACGCTCACCAGCTCGATGCAGGTGACGGCCGCGATGCTGATCAACCTGATCGGCCGACCCGGCGCCGACGCGCCCGCGCGCGAGTCGTCGAGCGCCTTCCAGCTGGTGCGCGACCTCGTCTTCGACAACCACGAGCCGCCCGCGCGGCAGCGTGAGCTCGCGCGGCGGGCGATCGGCGTGTACCGCACCCTGCGGCAGGGCGGCGTGGTGCTGCAGAACGGCGGCGGGTTCGACGGCTCGGCGAGCATCCGGCTGATGGTCGATCTGCCGCCGCACTTCGCGCTCAACCAGCCGTTGTCGCCGTTCGCGCTCGCCGCGTTCGAACTGCTCGACCCGGAGGCGGAGGTGGGTCGCGGCGGGCCGGAGGCGCATCCGGATGCCGCTGGCACCGACCACTACGCGCTCGACATGATCTCGATCATCGAGGCGACGCTCGACGACCCGCGGCCGGTGCTCGCGCAGCAGCAGTATCGGGCTCGCGGCGAGGCGGTCGCGGCGATGAAGGCCGAGGGCATCGAGTACGAGCAGCGCATGGATCTGCTCGAGGAGATCACCTGGCCGAAGCCGCTGGAGGCGCTGCTCGACCAGGCCTTCGAGACCTTCGCCTCGTCGCAGCCGTGGGTGCGCGACTTCGAGCTGAAGCCGAAGTCGGTGGTGCGCGACCTGTTCGAGCGGGCGATGAGCTTCGGCGAGTACATCGCCTACTACCAGCTGGGGCGCAGCGAGGGGCTCGTGCTGCGGTACCTGTCGGACGCCTACCGCACGGCGCGACAGTCGATCCCCGACGAGCGCAAGACGGAAGACCTCACCGACCTCATCGAGTGGCTCGGCGAACTCGTCCGCCAGGTCGACTCCTCCCTCCTCGACGAATGGGAAGCCCTCCTCTCCGATTCCGGCGGCGGGGATGCATCCCGGGCGTCGGGGAGTGAGGCGCGCGGCACGCGGGAGGGGCGCGAGTCACTCGGTACGGCGACCCCGCGCAGCGTTCTCTCGAACCGGCGGGCGTTCATGGTGCTGGTGCGCAACGAGCTGTGGCGGCGAGTGCAGCTCGCCGCCCTGCAGAAGGACGACGAGCTCATCGCGCTCGACCTCGAGGTCGACTGGCCCGCGGTCCTCGACGCGTATTTCGAGGAGCACGACACGATCGGCATCGGTCCGGATGCCCGCAGCGCCGCTCGAATCCAGATCGACGAGCAGACGGATCGCTGGGTCGTCCGTCAGGTGATCGACGACCCGGCGGGTCATCACGACTGGGGCATCAACGCCGAGGTCGATCTGGAGGCGTCGGCCGAGCAGGGCATCGCGGTCGTACGCGTGGTCTCAGTCGAGAGGCTTTAGGGACGCCTCGCGCG
>DCRR01000002.1:43538-70758 GCA_002325245.1 Microbacteriaceae bacterium UBA1487
CGGAGCGACCTACTCCTCGTCGTCCAGCGCGGAGAATCGCCGGGGCATCACCGCGCGCGCGGCCGCGGCCTCAAGCTCGTGCGGCTCGTGCGCCGCGCTGTGAATCGACTCGAAGACCCAGTTGACGGCCGGCAGCACGCTGACGAGCAGGCCGAGGGCGCCGAGGGCGGAGAAGGTGATCGCGACGACGGGTGGTGCGACCCCCGCGCATCCGAGCTCGGTTGCGGTGCACGGCTGGCTGGCGATCGCGACGTCGACGATCGCGAAGCTGATCGCAGCGACGGCAATGGCCGCCAGGGCGAACGCTCCGAGCGCGCGTCGTGAATGCACCTGTCAAGCCCCCTGCCGCCCGCCCCCTGCGGTTGCTCTGTCAGCGTAGGGCGCGAGGCTGCGCCGGCACATTCCCCCGTCTGGGGCGCCCGCGACTGGGGGGCACTCGAGCTCTGCGATGCGGCGTGAGTCCGTCGGTCACGACGACGGGCCCTCACCGCCCGCTGCCGCGTACCTCCCGCGCCGACCGCGTGTCGCGCGCGGCACTCCCCGGCGCTCGGGATGCATCCCTGCCGCCCCGCAGCATCGCCGGGCGGGGTTGCGGGGGAGGGGGAGGGGGAGGAGGATGCGGGGCATGATTCCCGAGATCAACTACATCGCCGTCATCCTCGCCACCCTGTCGAGCATGGTGGTGGGTTCCATCTGGTACGCCGAGAAGGTGTTCGGCGCGCGCTGGATGAAGCTTTCCGGGATGACCCGCGAAGACACCCAGACCGGGTTCGTGAAAGCGCTCGTGATCACCCTGATCGTGAGCTTCATCACCGCGCTCGTGCTCGCCGGCACGGCGACGATCGTGCACGACTACTACGGCGGAGGCAGCTTCCTCCTCTCCGCCGTCATCACCGCGATCGTCCTCTGGGCGGGCTTCACGGCCGCGCGCTTCATCACGCACGACCTGTTCGATCGTCGCCCCGCGGGCCTCACAGTCTTGAATGTCGCGCACGAACTCGTCACGCTCGTCGTCATGGCGCTGATCATCGGCGTCTGGCCGGCTTAACGCCTCCGAACGCGCGCGACCCGACGTACACTCGGATTCGTGGACGACCCCGACGGTACGCCAGTCACTTCCGGTCCTGAGCAGGCCCCAACGCTGTTGGCCTCGCCCGGTCCGACGCGCACCGAGCGCGATTCGCTCGGCGAGATGGAGATCCCGGATTTCGTGCTCTGGGGCATCCACACCGCCCGGGCGCTCGAGAACTTCCCGATCTCGCGCCGCGCGATCTCGAACTACCCGGATCTGATCCGCGCCCTCGCCCTGGTCAAGCAGGCCGCCGCCCGTGCCAACCGCGACCTCGGGGTGCTCAGCGCCGAGAAGGCGGACATCATCGACAAGGTCTGCGCCCGCATCGCCGACGGCGAGTGGCATGACCAGTTCGTGGTGGGTGTCGTGCAGGGCGGCGCCGGCACGAGCACCAACATGAATGCGAACGAGGTGATCGCGAACGCGGGCCTTCAGATGATGGGCTGCGGACTCGGTGAGTACCAGGCGCTGCATCCGATCGATGACGTCAATCGCAGCCAGTCGACGAACGATGTCTACCCGACGGCCATCAAGCTCGCGATGGTGTTCGGGCTGCGCCGGCTGCTCACCGAGCACGCGCTGCTCATCGAGAGCTTCGCGGCGAAGTCGCGCGAGTTCGAGAACGTGCTCAAGGTGGGGCGCACCCAGCTGCAGGATGCGGTGCCGATGACGCTCGGCCAGGAGTTCCACGGCTTCGCGACGACGCTGCAGGAGGATTCCGACCGGCTCGGCGAGGTGATCCCCTGGCTGAACGAGATCAACCTCGGTGCGACGGCGATCGGCACCGGCATCACGGCCGACCCCCGCTACGCGGAGGCGGTGCGCCGACACCTGGAGGAGCTGACCGGACTCCCGCAGGAGACGGCGCCGGACCTGATCGAGGCAACGGCGGATGCCGGCATCTTCATGACGGTCTCCGGCACCCTGAAGCGCGCGGCGGTGAAGCTGTCGAAGATCTGCAATGACTTGCGGCTGCTGTCGTCGGGACCGCAGGCGGGACTCGGCGAGATCTCGCTTCCGGCGCGCCAGGCCGGCTCGAGCATCATGCCCGGCAAGGTCAACCCGGTCATTCCGGAGGTCGTCAACCAGGTCGCCTTCGCGGTGATCGGGGCGGATGCGACGGTCACCGCCGCGGCGGAGGGCGGCCAGCTGCAGCTGAACGCCTTCGAGCCGGTGATCGCGCACAGCATCCTGCAGTCGCTGTTCTGGATGACGAATGCCTGCCGCACCCTGCGCGTGAACTGCATCGACGGGATCAAAGCCAACGAGGCGCGTCTGGCGATGCAGGTCGAGTCGAGCGTGGGGGTGGTGACGGCGCTCACGCCGTACATCGGCTACGCGGCGGCCGCCTCGCTCGCGCACGAAGCGCTGACCTCGAACGCGTCGATCTCGCAGCTGGTGCTGGATGCCGGGCTGATGACGCCCGAGCAGGTGGCGAAGGTGCTGAGACCGGAACGGCTGAGCGGACTCGTGCCCGCCACCTCGGTGATCACGCTGCCGACCCCGGAGGACATGGCGTGAGCGCGGCACCTCACGCGGCCCTGTCGTCCACACCGCTCGAACTCGATGGCGAGCGCACGGCGAAGCTGATCCCGGCACTCGCGATCGCGCTCTCGGCGTTCGCGCTCTTCGCGCTCCAGCTGCCGCTGCTCGGCTATCCGCTGCTGGTCGGCGGCCTGGTGTGGGCGCTGCTGCTCGATCGGGCGCTCGCGCAGGATCTGCTCCTGATCGGCGTCGGCATCGCGATCGTGTCGACGACGAGCGTGGAGGCGGATGTCTCCTGGCCGAGCTTCATCCGGATCGGGATCGTGCTCGGGGCGGCCGTGCTGGTGCCGTTCCTGATCGACCGCTTCGTGTATCGCCGCCGGGCGGTGCGCTTCCCCTGGCGCAGCCGCGAGAAGAAGACGCGCCTCGAGCTGCTGTATCTGTTCGCGGTGCCCGCGCTCGGCTGGGCGATCCTGCCGTTCTACTTCATCCGGTCAGGCGCGTACGAGAACTGGCCGAACATCGAGAACGCGTCGGAGCTGGCGCGCTTCTTCGTCGGCGTCAACGCGGTCGGCACCTGGGATGAGCTGTTCTTCATCTGCACCTGTTTCGCGCTGCTGCGGCGCCACTTCCCGGTCTGGCAGGCGAACCTGCTGCAGGCGACGATCTTCGTCTCGTTCCTGTGGGAGCTCGGCTATCGCTCGTGGGGGCCGCTGCTGACGATCCCGTTCGCGCTGCTGCAGGGCTACCTGTTCAGCCGCACGCGTTCGCTCGGCTACGTGCTGATCGTGCACCTGCTCTTCGACGCGATCGTGTTCCTCGCGATCGTGCACGCGCACCATCGCGATTGGATCCCGATCTTCGTCTACTGAGCGTCGTCGACCGGCGCCGCGGTCGCCCCGTCCAGTTCGGCTTCGGGATCGGTCTCCGGCTCGACTTCGACTCGTTCGTCGGGGTCGATCGTCGGCGGCGGCAGTTCGGTCTCGACGGCGTCGTCGAGGGGCACCTCGCGCTCGTCCTCGGGGTTCGGAACGTACTCGAGGGTGTCGTCGGTGTTCGGCTCTCGTTCCATGGCGGACTCCTTCCGTGCTGTCATTGTCGCGTGCGGTGCGGGCGAGGGGGAGGTCTTGCGGATCAGTGCTCCCGCAGTCGGCGGATGAGCTCGTGCTTGCGCAGGTCGGAGTAGCCGGTCAGCCCGAGCTCTTTCGCCCGGGAGCGAAGATCCGAGACCGTCCAGTCGTCGTAGGAGGGCGATTCCCCGCCGCGCTCGCCGACGGCGCTGCGGCCGTCGCGAGCGGCCGCGTTGGAGATCCGCGCGGCCTTCTCCTTGCTGCTGCCTTCGGCGCGGAGCTTCTCGTAGAGCTCCGGATCCTTGAGTGAGGTGTCGCGGGTGGTGGGCATTCGATCTCTCCTTTCAGGGCGGTGGTCGGGCGGCGGCTCCGGAGGCGGCGGCTCGGGGTCAGAGCGGCTTGCCGCCGGTGACCGGAACGATCGCCCCGGACACGTATGAGGAGGCCGGGTCGGCGAGGAACACGTAGGCGGGCGCCAGCTCGGCGGGCTGCCCGGCGCGCCGCAGCGGCGTGTCCTGGCCGAAGTCGGGCAGCGATTCCGGCCAGCTGGTGGCGGGGATGAGCGGGGTCCAGATCGGGCCCGGCGCGACGGCGTTCACGCGGATGCCGCGGCAGCCGAGCTGCCGCGCGAGCGCCTTCGTGAACGCGACCTGCGCCGCCTTGGTCATCGCGTAGTCGATGAGAGCCGGGGAGGGGTCGAAGGCCTGAATCGAGGTGGTCGAGATGATGGAGGAGCCGGGTTTCAGATGCGGAATGGCGGCGCGCGCCATCCAGAGCGGCGAGTACAGATTGGTCTCGAACACGCGCTGGAACTCCTCGGTCGGCAGGTGCTCAAGGCCGTCGCGGTTCTCCTGGTAGGCGGCGTTGAGCACCAGGATGTCGAGTCCGCCGAACCGTTCGACGACGGTCTCGACGGCGGTCTCGTTGGCCTCCTCGCTGCGGAGGTCGCCGGGAAGCCCCATGCCGACCCGGCCCGCATGCTCGACCCAGCCGATGGTGGCGGCGGCGTCGTCGACCTCGTCGGGCAGGTAGGTGATGGCGACGTCGGCGCCTTCGCGGGCGAAGGCGATCGCGATGGCGCGGCCGATGCCGGAGTCGCCGCCGGTGATGAGGGCGCGCATCCCGTGCAGACGTCCGGAGCCGACATAGCTCTCTTCGCCGTGGTCGGGCACGGGAACGGTCGCCTGGGTGAGGCCGGGCTGCTCCTGCTGCTGCTCGGGGAAGCCGTCGGTGCGGTAGCGGGTCACCGGATTCAGGTCGAGGTTCGTCATGTCTCCGGTTTACGTCGTCACGTGGCTCCGCGGGTCGGTTCTGCCCGCCTTCTCACCGCGCGCACAGCGCCCGTTCAGCCGAAGGGGTCCGCCGGACCGCTACGGCGCGAGGTCTCGCGACCGCGCCACGAGCGGCAGCAGGAACCAGGCGACGATCGCGAGTGAGAGCGTGACGCTGCCCGCGACGATCCCGGCGGTGCGGCCGAGGACGACATCGAAGATCAGCAGCGCTGTGCCGGTGAGGGTGCCGGCGAGTGTGACGAAGGTGATCCGCATGATGACGTTCGCCAGCGCGACGAGCTGCGGCTTCGCGCGCTGCCGAAACAGTGCGCGGTGCAGGGTGACCGGCGTGAGCGCCAGCAGGGTGGCGAGCACCGCGAAGCCGACGAGCACGAGGTAGATGATGCGCTCATGGGCCTCGAGCTCGCTGAAGCGGGACTGGAAGGGGATCGTGAGCAGGAATCCGGTCAGGATCTGGGAGCCGGTCTGGGTGACCCGCAGCTCCTGCAGGATCTCGCCCCAGTTGCGGTCGAGACGCTCGACCTCGGTCTCGTTGCGGCCGTCCGCCCCGCCGCCGTTGCGACCATCGCTCCCCGGTTGTGCGTGTGCGTCCTCGCGGGCGCCTGACTGCTCCGTCGCCATGGTCCCGATCCTAGAAGTCGGCGCCGTCGCTGTCGCGGAGATTCGGCGCACTCGAAGTCGAGGCTCTGCGGGGCGGCGGGGGGCCGGGCCGCGCCCGCCAGAGGTGCATCGTCGCGTAGCTGCGCCAGGGCGCCCACCGTGCGGCGTGGGCCGCGAGCGCGGCGGCGGATCCGGGGAGGCTGTGGGCCGCCGCCGTCTGGCGCACGATCAGATCTTCGGCCAGGAAGGTGTCGGGATGCCCGAGGACGCGCATCGCGACATAGCCGGCCGTCCACGGTCCGATGCCGGGCACCGCGAGGAGCGCCGCGCGCAGCTCCTCGGAGCGGGTCTCGGGGTCGAGACGCAGGCGTCCGTCGAGGATCGCGTGGGCGGCCGCGACGATCGTCGCGATCCGGCGGGCGGGACCGCGCAGCGCCTCGGCGCCGTGCTCGGCGAACTGCAGGGCGGAGGGGAAGCGTCCGCCGCCCAGCTCCGTCACCAGGCGACCGGTGACGGTGCGCGCGGCGGCGACCGAGATCTGCTGCCCGAGGAGGGTGCGGAACAAGGTCTCGGCGCCGTCGACGCTGCCGGGCAGGCGGACGCCAGGGCGCGCGGAGACGAGGGGGGCGAGCACCGGATCGGCGGCGAGGGCGCGGTCGACAGCGAGGGCATCGGCGTCGAGATCGAACAGCCGTCGGAGCCGGGCCGAGAGCGCGGGCACGTCGGCGAGATCGTCGAGCCGGGCTCGCACGATGACGCCGGGCCGATCGGCGTCGACGCGCACGCGCACGGATGCCTCCCCGCGGGGCAGGGCGAAGGTGCGGGCGAACTCGGCCGGGTCCTCGCTCTCGAGGCCGGGGACGGCGTGGTCGGCGAAGAAGTGCAGCAGGCCGGTGCCGTCGAAGGGCTCGCGGGCGGGGAGTCGCAGCGTGAGCGCGGTGCCCGGGGTGGTGCCGACACCCGCGGGTTCGGGGGCGAGCGCTCGAGACCCGCGACGAGCGAGCGCCCGCAGTTCGGTCGGGCTCGTGCGGTACAGCTCGGCGATCGTGTCGTTGAACTGCCGGAGGCTGCCGAATCCGGCCGCAAAGGCGACGTCGGTGATGGGCAGCTCGGTCACGGCGAGCAGCGTGCGCGCGGTGTGCGCGCGGTGCGCCCGGGCGAGGGCGAGCGGCCCCGCCCCGAGCTCGGTGCGCAGCACACGACCGAGGTGGCGGCTGCTGTAGCCGAGGCGCCGCGCGAGGCCTTCGACGCCGTCGCGCTCCACCACGCCGTCGTCGATCAGGCGCATGGCGCGCGAGGCGAGGTCGTCGCGCAGATTCCACTCGGGGGAGCCGGGAACCGCGTCGGGCTGGCAGCGTTTGCAGGCTCGCAGACCCGCCTCGTGGGCGGCGGCCGCGGTGCGGAAGAACCTCACGTTCTGCGGTTTCGCGGTGACGGCCGGGCAGCTCGGTCGGCAGTAGATGCCGGTGGTGGTGACCCCGGCGATGAACTGCCCGTCGAAGCGCGCGTCGCGGGCCGACAGGGCGGCGTAGCGTTCGGCGAAGGCGGCGTCGGGCATGCTTCAGGGTGTCACGCGGGAGGCGGGTCTGTCAGCGGAAATCGGACATCGCGAGCGGGCGCCAGCGCCGGATAGCCTCGGGGCATGAGTCACGAGCACGTCGATCGTCATCGGGCCGCGCTGGCCGAGCTGCTGGGACCAGCGCTCATCGTGGAGCCGGCGGTGCTGGAGACGCTGCGCGCCGACAAGTCGGGCCACCTCTCCGGGGCGCCGCCGCTGGCCCTGGTCGAGGCACGCAGCATCGAGGATGTGCAGGCGACGCTGCGCTACGCGAATGAGCACGGCATCCCGGTCGTTCCGCGCGGAGCAGGCACCGGCCTCGCGGGTGGTGCGATCGGCGGCGCCGGCGAGCTCGTCCTCTCGACGCGCGCGATGCAGCGCGTGCTCGAGCTCTCCGTGGCCGATGAACTGGTGGTGGTGGAGCCGGGGATCCTCAACGGCGACCTCAACGACCAGCTGGCGGCGCACGGGTTCTGGTTCGCCCCCGATCCCGCGAGCCGGGCGATCTCGACGATCGGCGGCAACATCGCGACGAATGCCGGGGGCCTCTCCTGCGTGAAGTACGGCGTCACCCGCGAGGCGGTGCTGGGGCTCGCGGTCGTGCTCGCCGACGGGCGGCTGCTGCGCACCGGGCATCGCACTGTCAAGGGCGTCACCGGTCTCGATCTGGCGGCCCTCATGGTCGGCTCAGAAGGCACGCTCGGCGTGATCGTCGAGGCGACGCTGCGTGTGCGGCCGCGGCCGCAGGGCACCGCCGACACGGTCAGCGTGAGCTTCGCGTCGACGCGCGACGCGGCACGCGCGGCGTCGGCGATCATGGCCGCCGGCATGCAGCCCTCGGCACTGGAGATCCTGGATGCGGCGGCGCTGCGGGCGATCGGCGACTACCTGAATCAGGATCTCTCCGATCGGGGCGCACAGCTGCTCATCCGCACCGACGGCGAGGGTGCCGCCGAGGCCGCGCAGCGCGCGCTGAAGCTGGCGGCGGAGCTCGGCGGTCGCGGCGAGCTCGCCGTGAGCGTGGAGGCCGGAGAGGAGCTGTTCGCGACGCGACGCGCCTTCCACGGCGCCATGGCGGCACGCGGGGAGGTGCTGATCGAGGATGTCGCAGTCCCGCGCAGCGCGCTCGCCGACATGTTCGACGAGCTCGAGCGCATCGGCGCCCAGTTCGACGTCGACATCGCGACGGTGGCGCACGCAGGCGACGGCAACCTGCACCCGAACTTCACGTTCCAGAGCCAGGGCTTCGATGCCGCGGGCGAGCCGATCGTGCCCGACGAGGTCTGGGCGGCAGCCGACGCGATGTTCACGGCGGCACTTCGGCTGGGTGGCACGCTCACCGGCGAGCACGGCGTCGGACTGCTGAAGCGGCGCTGGCTGCGTACCGAGATCGGCGACGTCTCATTTGAGCTGCAGCGCGAGATCAAGCGGGTGTTCGACCCGCGCGGGATCCTGAATCCCGGCAAGGTCTACTGACCCGGCGGCCCAGTTCGCTCTGAGCGAATTCTCAGGAAACCCGGGAATGTCGCAGAGGTAGACCGGGTTTTCTCCTGTTGAGGTGAGTACGTCCAACACGATGAATACGATCGACGCCGTTACCAGCACACCCAGTCCGCTGTCCGAGCGCACGGGCCGCGCCCGCACGCGCTCCGGCATTCCGCGCCCGTCGACGGGACGATTGCGTCTTCGCCCCACCCGCCGCGGTCGCGGCTTCGTGGTCGGCGTCGTCGACGCCGCGGGTCCCGACACGAACGGCTTCGCACCGCGCGACCGGGTCGCCTGGCGCGACCGCGGTCAGGAGCTCGACGATCTCGTGCTTCTCGACCAGACCGATGTCCTCGGGGTGCCCGACTGGATCAGCGACGAGCAGGTCGTCAGCTACCTGGCTCCCGGCCTCATCGCGCGGGCCCTCATGCGGACTCGGCCGGTCGTGCGCGGTGCCGACGTGCGCGTTGAGTCGACCGACCCGGTCGTCACCGCCATGACGGGGGCCTGGGTGCGCTCGCTGGGCGCACGCGTCGTCGAGGCCGAGCAGGCGGTCGCGATCCGCGACGAGCCGCAGGCCCGCCGCATCGGACTGGGAAGCCACGGCCGGCTCGCGCAGGCCGCCGTGGAGGTGTTCCAGGCGATTCGCGCCGGGGTGTTCGACGACGTCGAGCCGATCGAAGGGCGCCGACCGAACCTGGCGGCCTGAGTCCGGCGGCGCTGCCGCGAACGCGGGGTAGGGTCGCAAGGTGAACACCGATGCCCTGATTGCGAGTTCGGCCTTCGTCGGTTTCGTCGTTCTGACCCTGCTGATCGCCGACGCGATCTCGGCGTGGGTCGAGGCACGGCAGGTGCGCGATGACGAGGATTCGGATGCGCTCACCCGTCGTCGCATCCGCGACCTCGCCTGGCTGGTGGCGATCGTCGCCGCGCTCGCGGTGATCGTCGCTTTCGCGGTGGACTCGGCTGCCCGCGCCGTCTGGGATGCCGACGATCCGGTGGCGGCGGCCCTGATCCTGTTCGCCGTGACGGTCTTCTCGTTCCTCGTCGGGATCGGGGCGGTGGTCGCGGCCGGGCGCCGCGAGCGCCCCAGCTACGCGCGCATCCGTCGCGATCTGCGCGACCGTGCGATCTACAGCTTCGATGACGACGAGCTGCTCGACTTCGAGCGTCGACTCGCACTCGCCGATCGCATGCGGGCGCGCCGCGTGCAGAACGCGCTTCCGCTGCGCCTGCTGGGGGTGTCGGTCGTCGTGGCACTCGCGGTCGCGAGCTGGCTGCTGGCCCCGGGCGCCTTCTCGATCGTGTTCACGGTCGGCGCCGTCATCTCGCTGGCCGCGGGCGCACTCGCGGTTCGCGCCGACGCGGTGCGCCAGGCCGCGCTGCACGTGGTGCTCGAAGCGCAGCGCGCGGAGGTCGTCGCCCTGCTCGAGCGCGCGCGCATCCCGCAGCGTCGTCGCGTCCCGGGCCTCCGCGACCGGGTCAGCCGCGCGCTCGCGATCCTGCGTGAGCAGCAGGGCTAGGACCGGCCGCGAACTCGCGCCGAAGTCGCCGGGGTCGGGGCGAGGCTCGGTGAACATCCCTCTCCGTATACCCACCCTGGAATAGGCTGGCTCCATGAGCCAGGAGAGCCCCGACGCGGCACCCGATGAGGTCCGCCAGACGACCGATCACGCGCCTCAGGCGGTGCTGGAGCGCCCGGCGCGTCCGCGCACCGGGCGTGTGGTCGCTGCCGTCATCGGCTTCACGATCATGGGCGGCGCGCTCCTGCTGCTCGCCGCCTACTTCCTGACCATCCTTGGTCCTGGGTTCACGCTGATCGCCGCGATCATCGCCCTCATCCCGCTCGCGGTCGTGCTCGTCGGCGTGGGATGGATCGACCGCTGGGAGCCCGAGCCGCGCGGCGCGCTGCTGTTCGCATTCCTCTGGGGCGCGACGATCGCGATCCTGGTCGCCCTGTTCGTCGACTCCGGTCTGCAGGAGGTCATTGCGGCGATCGGCGGGCCGACCGACTTCACCAACTTCGCGCAGAGCGCCATCCAAGCGCCCATTGTCGAGGAGGTCGGCAAGGGGATCGGCGTATTCCTGATCTACCTGGCCGCCAAGCACCACGTCGATGGTCCGATCGACGGCATCGTCTACGCGGCCGTGGTCGCTGCGGGCTTCGCGTTCACCGAGAACATCCAGTACTTCGGCCTCGAGGTGTCGGGGTACTACGGCGAAGACTCCAACGTCGCCCTGGTCTTCTTCGTGCGCGGCATCCTGTCGCCCTTCGCGCACGTGCTGTTCACCGCGTGCATCGGGTACGCGATCGGCGTGGCGGCGAAGCGCGGCAGTGCGCTCTGGACCTTCGGCGCGTTCCTCGTCGGGCTGATCCCCGCGATCGTGCTGCACGCGTTCTGGAACGGCTCCACCTTCTTCGCCGACTTCTTCGTCGTCTACATCGCCATCCACGTGCCGATGTTCGTTGTCGCCGTCGGCATGGTCGTGCTGATGCGCCGCCAGGAGGTGCGCCTCACCGGCGAGCGGCTGTCCGAGTACGCGGCGGCCGGTTGGATCAGCGCCGCCGAGGTGCCGAGCCTGGCCACGCCCGCGGGTCGGCGGCAGGCGATGCAGTGGGCGAAGGCGAACGGCATCGGGTCGCTCATGCGCGACTACATTCGCGACTCGACGAAGCTCGCCTACGCGCGTCAGCGGATGATGACCGGCCGCGATCTGATCGGCAATCAGGCCGACGAGGCGGCGCTGCTTGCGAAGATCACCGACACGCGACGCCGGCTCGCCGAGGCGCGGCCGACGAGCGCTACGGCCTGAGGCTGAACAGGCTTCCCAGCAGGTCGGGAACGATGCCCAGGATCCAGACCAGGGCGACCGCGACGAGGCCGATGATCGCCGGCAGGGGAAGACCGCGACGCAGTCGCTGACCGGCGGGCGCGACGAGGTTGACCGCGAGAGCGTCGGCGACGCGCTCATCGCGGTAGCGCTCGGTCTGATCGAGTGTCTTCGCCCCCACGGTGTCGGCGATGCGCAGCAGCCGTTGATACACCGCGGGAGAACCGGACTCGAATCCGCCCGGGTGGTAGACGAACAGCCAGTCGTCGATGATCTCGACGTCGAAGGGGGCGGCCTCGTCGATCAGCAGGGCCATCAGGTCGGGGGTGAAGACGTACAGGGCGTCGGTTTCGTAGCGGGCGGGGCAGTAGAGCGTGAAGTGGCGATCGAAGTCGCCCTCGAGGCGGAGACGCTGCGAGCGATCGAAGGTCGTCGGCAGATTCGAGGCGCCGAAGAGCCCGTTGTTGGCACGGGAGTCCAGCACCATGTGCGGCAGGCGCCGGTCGAGGTGGAGTGCGAGAAAACCCCAGCGCTGCACACGTCGGTTCTTTCCCGAACCGGTCGTGTACTGGTAGTTCCCGAAGTCGAGGAAGCGCCCGTCGGCGCTGCGGAAGTGCTCGATCGAAGCGCGGGATGAACCGATTTTGAAGATCGACCCCGGGTAGCTCGGAGCAGCGCTGTGCGGCGAGAACTCGAGGCCGTTGACCAACGCGAAGCGGTTCAGCTGGGCCCAGCGCACCCACTTCCGGCGCCCCATCAGCACGATGATCGCGCCGATGCCCACGACTGCGACGGCACCGACGAGGAGCGCGCCCACGAATGCCGGCAGTGCGGAGTCGACGCGACCGAGGATCGCGGTCGCGGCAGCTCCGAAGAAGATCGATCCGCCGATCAGGGCGAGCGGCAGCACCACGACGACCTGGACCAGGGTTCCGGGTGCCAGCAGCGTTCCCGGCAGGCCGAGGGCGCGCGCTCGGCGTCGGAACTCGCGCACCTCCGCCTCGGGCGGGGCGGCCAGGAGCGGGGTGTAGTCGACGGTGCGGCCCATCTGCCCATCTAAGCGGGTCGTGAGGCTTGTTCGCGGCTTAACAGACTCGTCGCCCAGCGGCGGGTCAGTGACTCCGGCTCTTCTGGGCGACGAGTTGTTCTGTAATCAGGGTGCACCCCGGGGGCGTCGGCGTCAAGAGGCGATTCGGAGAGCGCCGTTCACTCGAATGGCGCGCCGCGGGGCGCTCACTCGGCGATGCAGCTCCCGGAGGAGACAGCGGCGCTGAGCTCGGGAGCGACGTCGACGACGGGCGCGAGCTCGGTGTTCGTCATCGCGTACCCGAGCTGCGAGGAGTCGGCGCTCTTGGCGAACACGACTCCCGCGACCTCGCCATCGAGCGCGAGCAACGGGCCGCCCGAGTTGCCGGGGTTGATCTCCGCGGCGAGCGTGTAGACCTCGCGTTCGCTCGTCGAGTCGCCGTAGATGTCGCGGAGGCGCTCGGATGACACGGCGAGAACCTCGGCACCGCCGGAGACGAACGGCCCGCCGAACGGGTAGCCCTGCACGACGCTCTCGTCGCCCGGCGCAAGAGGCTCGTTGAGGTCGAGCGCCGGAACGGTGAGCCCGGTCGTGGCGATCACGGCGAGATCGTCGCGCGCATCGAAGTAGACGACGCGTCCCTCGATGCTCTGGCCGTTGGGAGCCTGAACGACCGGCTGGTCGACGCCCGCGACGACGTGGGCGTTGGTGACGATGCGGTTGGCCGAGACGACGAATCCCGAACCGGACTGGTTCTGACCGCAGGCGTACGCGGTCCCGGTGATGCGCACGACCGAAGCGGAAGCGGTCACCAGCGGATCGGTGCTGGTCTCCACGTCGGGGGCGGTGCTCGGGGCCGTCGTCACCCCGCCGATGTCCTGCCCCAGCACCGGCACGCCGTCGGCCAGGACGAGCGAGCGCAGCTGCGCGAGCGCGCTGTCGACGGGGTCGGGGGTCAGCCGTTGGATCCCGGTGATCACGGTCGATTCGCTGGCGGCGCGCGAGAAGACGGGGGCGCCGAGGGCGGTGACGCTTCCCGCGAGCAGGGACACAGCGAGAGCGGCGGTGACGAGGGTGGCGGCGCCGCCGAGCAGTCGATCGACGGGTCGGAGCGCGGTGCGGTCGACCCCGCGCCCGATGAGTCGCCCGATGGCGCTGCCGATCGAGTGCCCGAGGATCAGGAGGAACACGGCCGCGGTGACGACGAAGAACACGCGCCACAGCGGCCACGGAACGATGCCCGTGAGCAGGGGCGCGAGGAAGTACGCCGCGACCGCGCCGGCCGCGAGGCCGAGCATCGAGCCGAGGCTCCGTGCGAGACCGCGTCGCAGGCCCGAGACGAGAAAGCCGACGAGCGCGATCACGAGGATCACGTCGAGGGTGAGGGCAGCGGTCACCGAGATGCTCCAGTCAACAGAACGGACGCATCCAGTCTGTCGGATGCGTCCGTCCTTTGGCTGAGCGCGGTGCTCTGCCGGGTCAGCCGGTCACATCGCGACGGTGCAGCGCCACGACCGCGCCGACGACTGCGAGGGCGGCGATTCCCCACAGCAGGCCGAGGCCGGCCGGGTCGAATCCGTCGACCAGGGGCGCATTGCCGTAGGCCCAGTCGTAAGGCGAGAAGCGCTGGAGCCATTCGACGTCGGCGTTCTGGTTGCCGACGGCGTTCAGCACGTAGCCCGCGATCGCGATGCCGGCGGCCGCGCCGGTGGCGATCGCGCGGGTTCCGGTCAGGGCACCCGCGAGCAGCCCGATGCTCGCGGTGAGCAGCGACAGACCGAGCAGGGCGAGGGAGGCGGCGACGATGTTGGCGACGTCGAGACCCAGTTCGGACGGCTCGTTGAGGAGTGCCGTGATCGCCCCCGTGTAGGCGACGAGCCAGGCCAGGCGCACCACCACCGCGAGGGTGGACTCGAGAGCGAACTGGATCCGTCCGACTCCGTGCGCGAGGGTGAGCTCCAGCCGGCCGCTCTCCTCGGCCCCGGCGATCGCCGACGACGACCACGCGGTGGCGGCGATGGTGAGCAGGGCGAAGACGATGAGTCCGAAGATCGTCGCCTGCGCGTACCCGGCGCCGCTGGTGAGGTTCTCGTAACCGAGGGTCTTGATGAGCTCCTCCGGCATGCTGTCGAGCACCGCGGCCATCTGGTCGTTGCCGATGGACGGGTAGAGCGGCAGGTACAGGAACAGCGCGGCGCTGACGCCGACCGTCCAGCCGAGGGTGCCGCGCCAGCTGTCGACGACGAGGCGCCGGAAGATCGGCAGCGGCAGATGGCGAAGCGGCGGCGTGGAGACGTGGCCCGGGGCGGGCGTTCCGGTGCGGGTCATGAGCTGACCTCCTGACGTCCGTAGAGATCGAGCACCGACTCCTCGAGGTCCGGCTCCTCGACAGTCAGATCGGTGATCCGGTAGCGCGCGAGCAGCTTGACGACCTCGTCGATGCTGCCGTTCACGGTCGCGTGCACGCGCACCGTGGCGCCATCGATCACGTCGATGTCCCGTAGATGCGCGATGCGCGACAGCGCCTCTCGGATTTCGGCGCCGGGGGAGTCGGCGATGCCGGCGTTGAGTCGACGGATCGCGTTCAGCCGCAGCGAGGCCACGTCGCCGTCGGCGACGAGCCGGCCATCGGCGAGCACGGCCACCTGGTCGGCGGCCTGCTGGATCTCGCTGAGCACATGCGAGCTGAGCAGCACCGTCTGGCCCGCCTCGCGCGCCTCGCGAATCATCTGCAGGAACTCGCGCTGGATGAGCGGGTCCAGTCCGCTGGTCGGTTCGTCGAGCACGAGCAGCTCGGGACGATGCATGAAGGCCTGGATGAGTCCGATTTTCTGCTTGTTCCCCTTCGACAGCGCCCGCACCGGGCGGCTGAGATCCAAGTTGAGGCGCTCCGCGAGCGCTTCGATGGTGCCGGGGGCGACCGGGCCGCTGATGTCGGCGAAGTGCTTGAGCAGGGCCAGCCCTTTGACGCGGCCGTCGAGTCGGAGCTCGCCGGGGACGAATCCGATGCGACGGCGCTGGTTCGCACCGCCCGCGCGGGGGTCCACGCCGAGAACGCTCGCGGAGCCGGAGCTGGGGCGGATGATGTCGAGCAGCAGGCGCAGCGTGGTGGTCTTGCCGGCACCGTTCGGTCCGATCAGGCCGTACACGGTGCCGCGCTCGACCCGGATGCTCAGGTCGCGCACGGCGGTCACCTGACCGAAGGCCTTGGTGAGCTCCGTGGTCTCGATGGCGTAGTTCATGCGGTTTCTCCCTCGGAGGGGGCGGGCCGGTCGTGGCCGGCGGGGTCGGTTGAGGCGAGCGCGCTCCGAGCGGCGACGAGGAAGCGATCGTCGGTGTAGAGGCCGTGCGTGTAGAGCTCGAGCGTCGGGATCGTCATGCGGCGCACCATGGCGTCGCCGAAGTAGTCCGCGCCGAACACGCGACCGAGCTGCTTCGCCATCAGCAGCGAGGAGAGGCCGGAGAGCGCAACGAGCGCGGCGCGGGCCTCGGGGTCGTCGCTTCGGCGCATCGTGCCCGCGTCGGTGTGCGCATCGAGCATGTCCCGGGTCGAGGCGAGCAGTTCGTCGAAGAGGCGGTCGGCGGCGGGGGAGCCGTCGGTGAGCATGCGAGACAGGTAGTCGATCCGCGGGCGGTACTCGTCGATGTCGGCGAGCCAGCGCTGCAGCTGCTCGCCCAGCTGCGCGACGTCGGTGTCGGCCTTGCGATCGAACAGCTCATCGATCACGTAGCGGTCGCAGGCGTCGCGCAGCCTGTCCTTCGAGCCGAAGTGGTGAATGACGAGCGCGGGACTGACACCCGCTGCGGTCGCGATCGCGCGCACACTGGTGCGGTCGACTCCGTCGCGCCCGAACAGCGCAATGGCGGCGTCGCGGATGCGGGCTGGCGTCGCGCGATCGTCGGACCGCCGACTCGCCGCTGAACGCATGTTCAATAGGCTAAACGCGCGTTCAGTGCACGTCAAGGCGTGTCTATCACGCCAGACATTGTGTAAAAGAATCTTGACACTATGTCTAGATGTGTGTACTTTTCAGGTGTCAAGTTTCTTTTACACACCGCCGAATCTGGAGGACACAACATGGTTGCGGAGCAACGCAACGCCTGGATCGCCCTCGCCGTCGCCGTCATCGGCTACGCCGTCTACTTCTCGCTCGTCATGGGTGCCGCCGCCGGCGGTCCGCTCGCCGAGGCCGACTACATCACCCCGATGCTGATCGTCATCATCGGCTCGGTCATCGGCACCGTCGTGCTGACGGTCGCCGTCGCGATCATCGCCGCGATCGTCGCGGGCGCGCGCGACCCGAAGACCGCCGACGAGACCGTGCGGCGCGTCATGCAGGACAGCGACGAACGCGATCGCGCCATCAACAAGGCGGGGGAGCTCGCCGCGCGCTGGCTCGTCGTCGCCGGGGCGCTCGCCGCCCTCGTCTTCGCGTGGTTCGAGTTCGGGCACTTCTGGATTGCCAACGTGGTCTTCCTCGGCTTCTACGCCTCGGCGATCTTCGGCGCGATCTTCAAGCTCGCCGCCTACCGCTGGGGTCTGCGCGCATGAAGTCCACCCAGGTCACCAACTCGATCCGGGCGCTTCGGTTCGCCCGCGGCGAGATGACCCAGTCGGAGCTGGCCGACCGGGTCGGAGTGACACGGCAGACCATCATCGCCATCGAGCAGGCCAAGTACTCCCCGTCGCTCGAGGTCGCGTTCCAGATCGCGCGTGCTCTCGAGGTGCCGCTCGACGAGGTGTTCCATTACCCGAGTGACTCGGGCGCCCGGCCGAGCAGCTAGCCCGCGGTCCCGTCGGGCCGGCGTGAACCGCGTTGCTCATGCGCGGTCTCGGCGACGGTCGGGGCCGTGCCGCCGAGGCGCGCCGGGTGCCACCACTGGCCTGCGCCGTCGACCGGGTAGTTCGCCTGAAGGTCGTCGGTGAGTCGCTGCAGGGTGGCGCGCAGGGCATCGGTTGCCTCGGTGACGTCGGCGTCGGCTGCGACCGTGACCGGCTCGCCGACCAGCACGTGGACGGGCACGCCGAAGCGGTCGCGGCGGCGCCCCTTCGCCTGCTTGGTGAGGATGCGGTGTCCGCCCCAGACCGCGATCGGAATGATCGGAACGCCCGCCTCCTGCGCGAGTCGGGCGGCTCCGGTCTTCAGATTCTGCACCTCGAAGCTGCGGCTGATCGTGCCCTCGGGGAACACCCCGATCAGCTCGCCGTCACGCAGCGCGGTGATCGCGGCGTCGTAGGCGCCCGCGCCCGCCGCGCGGTCGACGGGGATGTGCTTCATGTTGCGCATCCAGAAGCCGAGCGGCCAGCCGCGGAACGCGCCCTTCTTCGCCATGAAGCGGATGCGGCGCCGGTTGTGCAGCCACAGCACCCACTCGACGAGGGCGAACTCCAGGAAGCCGAAGTGGGTGATCGCGATCACGGCTCCGCCGTCATCCGGCAGGTTCTCGGCGCCGCGCACGTCGCGTTTCACGCGAAGGGCACCGAACATCAGCCGACCGGCGCCGATCGCGGCGGTGTAGATGGGCTCGTTCCGGTACCGGGCGGTCATGCGACCAGCGTACGCGGCGGGTAGCGAAGCCCGTCCCATCGGAGGACAGTGGGGTCATGCCCGACTACGGCCATGAGCTGTCGTTCGGCACGTTCATCACGCCGAACGTGTCGCCGAGCGACGGCGCGCTCCAGCTGGCGCGGCACTCCGAGGAGCTCGGCTTCGACCTGGTGAGCTTCCAGGACCACCCCTACCAGCTCGCGTTCTTCGACACCTGGACGCTCATGACCTGGGTGGCGGCGCACACCTCGAGGGTGCAGATCTCGGCGAACGTGCACAACCTTCCGTTGCGCCCGCCCGCCGTGCTCGCCCGCGCGGCGGCGAGCCTCGACCCGCTCTCGGGCGGTCGGCTGGCGCTGGGGCTCGGCGCCGGCGGGTTCTGGGATGCGATTGTCGCGATGGGCGGGCCGCGCCGCACCCCGGGCGAGAGCGTCGAGGCGCTCGACGAGGCGATCGAGATCGTGCGCGGCATCTGGGACGTCGACGATCGGGATCGTCTGCGCGTCGACGGGGAGCACTATCGCGTCGAGGGCGCGAAGCGCGGCCCGCGACCCGCGCACGACATTCCGATCTGGGTCGGCGGCTACAAGCCGCGCATGCTGCGTCTGATCGCGCGCCGGGCCGACGGCTGGCTGCCTTCGCTGTTCGGTCTCGAGCCGGGCGATCTGGCTCGGGCGAACGAGATCATCGATGAGACCGCCCTCGAGGCCGACCGCGACCCGCGCGCGATCCGCCGCATGCTGAACGTGGGCGGCGACATCTCGGCCTCGGGCACCGAGCCGTTCCACGGTCCTGCGGAGCGGTGGGTCGATGACCTGCTGCCGCTGGCGGTGCAGGACGGCATCTCGACATTCATTCTGGCGACCGACGATCCGGCGGTGATGGAGGCCTTCGCGCTCGAGGTGATCCCGGCGCTGCGCGACGCGGTCACAGAGGCGCGGGGCTTGGAGGGGCGCGCCCCCAACGGCGTGCGAAGTGCGGCTGCCCGCGCCAAGAGGATCGCGGGCATCGACTACGACGGGCTTCCGGCCTCTCTCGCCGCGGAGGCGATCGAGCCCGGCGATCCCGGCTACGCCGCGGTCCGCAACACGTACAACCGCGGCGGCGCGCCCGGACTGGTCGTGACCCCTCGCACCGTCGAGCAGGTGGCGGATGCGATCGCCTTCGCCCGCCATCAGCCGGTGCCGCTGGGCGTGCGCAGCGGCGGCCACGGAGTGAGTGGACGCTCGACGAACGACGGCGGCGTCGTGATCGACATGTCGCACTTCGCCGAGATCACCGTGCTCGACGAGGCGACTCGTCGGGTGCGCGTCGGGCCGGGCGCACGCTGGATGGACGTGTCCGCGGTGCTGGCGCCCCACGGCTGGGCCCTCACCTCGGGTGACTACGGCGCGGTCGGCGTCGGCGGGCTCGCCACGGCGGGCGGCTTCGGCTGGTTCGCCCGTGAGCATGGGCTGACGATCGACCATCTGCGCGCGGTCGAGCTGGTGACCGCTTCCGGTGAGCTGGTTCGCGCGAGCGAGGAGGAGCATCCGGAGCTGTTCTGGGCGATGCGCGGTGCGGGCGCGAACTTCGGTGTCGCGACAGCGTTCGAGTTCGAGGCGCACCCGGTGCCGCCGCATGTCGGCTGGGCCCAGCTGGCGTTCGAGGCGTCCGCGGCGCCTGGCGGCGTGGCCGGGTTCCTCGTCAACTGGGCCGCCGCGATGGTGGTGACCTCGCGCGACGTCACGTCGTCACTCGTGCTGACTCCGTCCGTTCCGGGGCTGCCGCACATCGTGCGCCTGCTGGCGGTGGTTGACACGGCGGATTCCGGTGTCGTGATCGAGCGGCTGCGGCCGTTCGCCGGTCTGGCGCCGATCGTCGGCCAGCAGGTGCAGATGGCGCCCTACGAGGAGGTGGTCGCCTCCCTCATCGAGCACGCGCCGCACGACGAGCACGGCGAGCCGGTGTCGCGCTCGGGGCTCGCCGACACTTTCGGCATCCAGCTCGCGACGCGCACGGCGCGGTTGCTGGAGAAGCGGGTGAGCCACTTCGTTCAGCTGCGTTCGCTCGGCGGGGCCGTCTCCGACGTGGAGAGCGACGCGACGGCCTATTCGGGGCGCTCGGCGACGGTGTCGATCGTGGCGCAGGGCTCCGAGGAGCGGGCGCTCGACGCGGAGTGGCGGCAGATCGAGCCGCTGCTGTCGGGCTCATACCTGAACTTCGATTCGAGCCTCGACCCGGCCCGGCTCGCACGTGCCTGGTCTCCGCAGACGCTGCAGAGGCTGCGTGCGCTCAAGGCGGAGTGCGACCCACAGAACGTGTTCCGCGACAACTTCAACGTTGCGGCGGTTCGCGACGCGGGGTGACGTGCGCCGGGCGCGGCGGTGCGGTCAGTCGATGCGCACGGTCTTGAACCGAGCACCGTGGCCGCGCGTGATCGCCACGCGGGAAGGGGCCACGCCGAAGTGCGCGGCGAGGGCCTTCTCAACCGCCGTGTTCGCGGCGCCGTCCACCGCGCGCTCGCGCACGAAGACGACCAGAGTGCCTTCGGCATCCGTCTCGATGAGCGGTCCCTTGCGACTGCCCGGCTTGACGCGGATGCGCAGCTGCGCGGGCGGGTCGACGGGCGTGGTCACCCGTCCAGCTTGACACGCGGGGCGCCCGGGAGTCGGGCCCGACCGCCGATGAGCGTTGACGCTGGCGAGCGGGGATGCCAAGGTGGCGCCACGACGACGCGGGAGGTCGGGCCGATGGCGCGCACACGGGGAGAGACGATCGACAAGGCGGGCGCGGATCGCTGGGCGGACCCGCCCAGGCAGTGCGATCTGGTGATGAAGGGCGGCATCACCTCGGGGGTCGTCTACCCTCTCGCGATCGCCAGGTTCGCCGAGGAGTACCGCCTGCGCGGCGTCGGGGGATCGTCGGCGGGCGCGATCGGCGCGGCGCTGGCGGGGGCGGCCGAGTTCGGACGCGAGACCGGCGGTTTCCGCACCCTCACCGAGATCCCGGAGCGCTTGCGAGGCGGCCGGCTCGAGGCGCTGTTCCAGGCGCAGCCGAGCACCGAGCCGCTGCTGCGGGTGCTGTTCGCCGTGCTGCGGGCCAGGCCGGGCGCGGCGGCAAAGGTGCGGGCCGCGGTGGGTGCGCTGGTGGCGCGCTTTCCAGGCCGCAGCGCGCTGGGGGCGCTCGCGGGCGTGCTGCTGTTCGTGCTCGGAGTCGCGGGTGTCGTGGTTGCCGTGCTCGGCGAGCAGTGGTTCCAGGTGGCGCCTGGCGCGGCCCTCGCGCTCGCCGCGCTGGCGCTCGTGGTGGTCGGCTGGGCGCTCGCGCTCGCCGCCCGGATGGTCGATCTGCTGACGGTCGCGGTGCCGCAGAACCTGTTCGGCATCTGTCGCGGCCTCGGTGCCGAGGGCGGCGGCCCCGGCTTCACCGACTGGCTCTCCGACCTCATCGACGAAGTCGCGGGCCTTCCCTCGGGCGGCCCTCCGCTCACCTTCGGGCAGCTCTGGGGCGACGACGAGGCGGCGAGCCGAGACCGTCGGGCACGGGACATCGATCTGCGCCTCATCACCACCTGCCTGAGCCGCGGCCGGCCGTACGAGATGCCGCTCGAAGGCTCCAACTTCTTCTTCGACCCGGATGAGTGGGCGACCCTGTTCCCGCCGAATGTCATGGCCTCGCTGCTGGCCGCCCCGGCTGGCTGCGCCGAGGCGGAGGAGGGCGCGACGGCGGCGAAGGGCCGACGCGAGAACCAGGCGGCGAAGCAGCGCGGGCTGGTCCGCCTGCCGGAGGCCCGCGACCTGCCGGTGATCGTCGCGGTGCGCATGTCGCTGAGCTTCCCGCTTCTGATCTCGGCCATCCCGTTGCACGCAGTGCGTCGGCGGCGCGGCGAGAAGCTGCAGTTCGAGAAGCTCTGGTTCACCGACGGCGGCATGTGCAGCAACTTCCCGCTGCACCTGTTCGAGTCGCCGCTGCCGACGAGGCCGACCTTCGCCATCAATCTCGGGTCGTTCCGCGACGACGCGGAGCAGCATCCGACCGACGAGTCGGAGAACATCGTGTTCGCGACCCGCAACTCCAGCGGCATCCACCCGCCGTATCAGCCGATCGCCGAGCAGGGGGTGGGCGCGCTCGTCGACTTCGCCGGCACGATGCTCGACACCTCCCGCAACTGGCAGGACAACTCCTACGTGACGATGCCCGGCTACCGCGACCGCATCGTGCGGGTGCAGCAGACCAGCGATCAGGGCGGCCTGAACCTGAACATGTCGGATGACGCGATCGAGCGCCTGGCCCGGCGCGGCGAGGCGGCGGCCTCGGCGCTGATCGACCAGTTCACGAAGCCGCACTACCGCGGCTTCGACGGCTGGGCGAACCACCGCTGGGTGCGCTACCGCGCGCTCATGGCGACGCTGCCCGAGTTCCTCGGCGCCTACCGCCGCGGCCGCGCCGAGCTGCACATCGACCCCACCGATCCGCCCGGCTTCGACCTGCCGGCCTCGAGCCGAGCGCTCGCCGGGAGGCTCAGCGGGGCGCTCACCCACGGCGCGGAGGCGGTCGCGGCGGCCCCGGATGCCGCGGTCGAGTCGCTCACCGAGTCGCCCAAGCCGCGGGGGAGCCTGCGCCGGGTCGCGCGGATCTAGATTCGGCGGGGAACGCCCCCCCGCGCTCTGCTAAACTCCCAAGGTTGCCGTCAGAACGGCCGCGGATGAAGAGAGCCCACACACTCGGTGATGGGCGCCGCGCAACGAGAGGAGGGGGTCCCATCTATGGCACTCGACAACGAGACCAAGAAGGCGATCATCGAAGAGTATGCAACGCAGCCCGGTGACACGGGATCCCCCGAAGTGCAGGTCGCTCTCATGACCAAGCGCATCAAGGACCTCACCGAGCACCTCAAGGAGCACAAGCACGACCACCACTCGCGTCGTGGCCTGCTGCTCCTCGTCGGTCAGCGTCGCCGCATGCTCGGCTACCTCCAGGACATCGACATCGAGCGCTACCGCTCGCTGATCGAGCGCCTGGGTCTGCGTCGATAGATTCCGCGAACTTCTTGCCAAACGGGCCGTCACCTTCGGGTGGCGGCCCGTTTCGGCTGTCCCGGATGCGCTGACTCGCCTACGCTCTCAGCATGCCCGCGGCGCTCAGCGAGATCGACCTCCCCGAACGAGCCGGGGGCAGTCGCGGACTGACCGCGGTGCTCGGCGTTCCGGACGGGGCGGGGCCGTGGCCCGCCGTCGTCATGGTGCACGAGGCCTACGGGATCAACGACGTGATGCGACGCCAGGTCGAACGGCTGACCTCGGCCGGCTACCTGGTGCTCATGCCTGACCTGTTCGCGCAGGGCGGCGCGCGCCGCTGCCTGGTCTCGACGTTCCGGGCGCTGCGCGCGGGGGAGGGCCGCGCCTTCGTCGACATCGAGCGCGCACGGGAGTGGCTGCTCGCGCGCGAGGACTGCACGGGCCGGGTGGGGATCCTCGGCTTCTGCATGGGCGGCGGGTTCGCGCTCGCCGCCGCCAGCGGTCGCGGCTTCGACGTCGCCTCGGCCAACTACGGCATGCTGCCGGCGAACCTCGACGACGACCTGCGCGGGGCATGCCCGATCGTCGCCAGCTTCGGCGGCCGCGACCGGTCGCTTCGCGGCGCCGCGGACCGGCTCGAGGCGTCGCTTGAGCGGCTCGACGTGCCGCACGACGTGAAGGAGTACCCGGAGGCCGGGCACGCCTTCCTCAACGACGCCGACTCCGGTCCGCTCGCGGCGCGCCTGTTGTTCACGCGGTTCCTCGGGCTCGGCCCGAACCCGGAGGCGGCGACCGACGCCTGGCAGCGCATTGAGCGCTTCTTTGCGGCCGCTCTCGGCGACCCGGCGACTCAGCCGGGAATACCGGACTAGGCGCCGGCGTTGCGCCGGAGGATGACTGCCGCACCCGCCCTCTCCGTGCTCGACCTCGTGCCCGTGCGGCGCGGCCAGACCTCCGCCGACGCGGTCGGCGCCTCGCTCCGGCTCGCCGAGCGCGCCGACGAGCTCGGATTCCGCCGCTACTGGTTCGCCGAGCACCACAACATGCCCGCGGTCGCCTCGACGACGCCGCCGGTGCTGATCGCCCTCGCGGCGGGGCGCACCCGGAGCATCCGGCTCGGATCCGGCGGCGTCATGCTGCCGAACCACGCGCCCTTCGTCGTCGCCGAGCAGTTCGCCGCCCTCGAGGCGGCGGCCCCGGGGCGGATCGACTTGGGGCTCGGGCGCGCGCCGGGAAGCGACCCGGTGATCACGGCGCTGCTGCGCTCGAGCGGACCGACGAGCGACGCCGACCGGTTCCCCTCGCACGTGAACGACATCCTGGCCCTGCTGCGCCGCGATGGCGCCTCGCTGCAGCTCGGCGAGCGCGACTACACGGTGCGCGCCACTCCGGCGGCGGCGGGTGTTCCCGAGGTGTGGCTGCTCGGCTCGAGCGACTTCTCGGCCCAGCTGGCCGCGAGGCTCGGGCTGCCCTACGTCTTCGCGCACCACTTCGCGGGCGAGGGCACCGAGCGCGCGCTCGACCTGTACCGCACCGGGTTCCAGCAGAGCGAGCACGCGGCCGCGCCGCGCACCTTCGTCACCGTCAACGTTGTCGTGGGGGAGACCCGTGAGGAGGCGGAGGCGCGGGCGCTGCCGAGCCTGCTCAACATGGCGCGGATGCGCTCCGGGCAGCCGCTCACGGTGCTCGAGACGGTCGAGCAGGCCGCCCGCGCCGACGTCAGCCCCGCGCAGCACGAGCTGATTGCCGCGATGCGCGGACGGTGGGTGGTCGATGCGCCCGAGGCGGCGGCCGCCGCGGTGCGTGCGCTCGCGGAGCGCTTCGGCGTCGACGAGGTGATGGTCTCGCCGACGGCGGGGGCCCGCGAGGCCGACCCGGTCGACCGCAGTCTCGCTCGCGAGCAGACCCTCGAGGCGCTCGCCTCGGCGTAGACCGACCCCACCCGGACTCGACCGCGCATAACGGAGTACACTCATAAATAAGTGAAGTCCGTAAGGAGGCGAGGATGTCGGAACTCGGTCGCCGTGAGCGCAACAAGGTCGAGAAGCTGACCCGCATCCTCGACTCCGCCCGCGCCGTCTTCGCCGAGAAGGGCGAAGCCGCGGCCACGACGGCGGAGATCGCCGACCGCGCCGACGTGTCGCACGCGACGCTGTTCCGCTACGCCGCCACCAAGGCCGAGCTGTTCATCATGGTCGGCAACGAGAGCCTCGCGCGGGCGATCGACCGCGGCATCGCCGCGGCGGCGAATCAGACGGCGCCTCTGGACCGACTCCAGGCGCTCATCGCGCCGGTGGTCGGCGACGGCTGGAGCCTGCCGAACCTCGCCGCGTATCAGCGCCGCGTCGTCGACGGCTCGGCCAGCGGCGACCAGCGCGACATCGCGCTGCACATGGTGCAGCAGATCGTGGACCAGGTGGCGAGCATCCTCACCGAGGCGTGGCAGGGCCCCGGCCCGGTGCCCGCGGCGGAACCGGCCGCGCGAGCGATCTACGCCGCCATCCACCTCGAGGTGCTCGGCGCCGAGCGTGACGAGCGGCGCCGCGCCAACTTCCTTGCTGACATCCGAGCGCAGGCGGAGATCATCCTGCGCGGATACCTGACAACACCCCCTGAAAGGACAACCCCATGACCGCCATCAAGAAGGTCACCGTTCTCGGCACCGGCGTGCTCGGCTCCCAGATCGCCTACCAGACGGCCTTCCACGGCTTCGAGGTCATCGCGTGGGACATCGACGATGCCGCCGTGGCCGCCGCCCACACCCGCTTCGCGGGGCTCGCCGCGACCTACGACGCCGAAGTCGACGGCGCCAAGGGCGGCAAGTCCGCCGCCGCGCTCGAGCGCATCACCGTCACCAGCGATCTCGCCGACGCGGTGCAGGACGCCGACCTCGTCATCGAGGCCGTGCCGGAGAACCCGGCCATCAAGACTGACACCTGGACGAAGGTCGGCGCGCTCGCGCCGGAGAAGACGATCTTCGCCACCAACACCTCGACGCTGCTGCCGAGCTCCTTCATGGAGGCCACCGGGCGGCCCGAGAAGTTCCTCGCGCTGCACTACGCCAACCGCATCTGGGCGATGAACACCGCCGAGATCATGGGCACCTCGAAGACCGACGCGGCCGTGTTCGACACGGTCGTCGAGTTCGCGACGGAGCAGGGCATGGTTCCGATCCCGCTCAAGAAGGAGCAGCCCGGCTACGTGCTGAACTCGCTGCTCGTTCCGCTGCTCAACGCGGCGTCGGCGCTGCTCGTCAACGAGGTTGCCGAGCCGGAGACGATCGACGCCACCTGGCGCATCGGCACGGGCGCGCCCCTGGGACCGTTCCAGATCTTCGACGTCGTCGGCCTGACCACCGCGTACAACGTCTCGGTGATGGGCGACGAGACCTCGAAGAAGTTCGCGGAGCTCGTCAAGCGCGACTACATCGATCAGGGCAAGCTCGGCGTCGCCACCGGCGAGGGCTTCTACCGCTACAGCTGAGGCCGGGGCGCTAGTACGCCTCCAGCACCGTCGTGACCGCCCACACCACGCTCGCGCCGATCAGCGCGCTGAACAGCAGCAGCCAGAAGATCGACGGGATGCCGGTGCGCCGAGACAGCAGGTAGGCATCCGAGGAGGTCAGCCGGGTGCGGCCGCGGGTGTGCACGGCGAGCACGGCGGCGAAGCCGCGCACGCTGCCCACCAGCAGAGCGATCGCGATCACCAGCAGCGCGTAGCTCTGCTGGGTGGGCGTCGCCCACAGCCACAGCGCGACGCTCGCCGCGGCCGAGACGGCAACCACCAGAAACCCGACAAGGTTGCGGATGACCAGCAGCGTGAGCACCAGGATGGCGCCGCCCACGACGAGCGCGAGCGCCGTGTAGCCCTGCGTGACGCACCACAGCTGCACAGCGCCGACGATCGCCGGCGCCGGGTAGCCGAGGGAGCCGCTGATGGCGGCGCCCAGTTTGCCGCGGCCGCTGCTCACCGCCTCGCCGGAGTGGTTCATCCGGATCTTCATGCCGTGCACGAAGCGCCCGGTCAGGATGGCGCCGACGGCGTGCCCGAGCTCGTGCACGAGGGTGGTGAACAGCCCGAACCATCTCCAGATCGGCTGGGGGATGCTGAGGGCGGCCGCCGCTGCGACCAGCACGATCAGCAGCGTCGGCGAGATCTCGACGGGATCGGTGCGGGCCAGAGAGTCGAGAAAGTCGTCCACGCCCGCAGTCTCCCACGGGCTGGATCGGCCCGAGCACGCCTCGCGCTCCGGC
>DCRR01000019.1:0-4240 GCA_002325245.1 Microbacteriaceae bacterium UBA1487
CGGTCCAGACGTCGGCGGGCTCTTCCATGCCGGCGCTCGGGGCATCGGTGCTCATCCGCGTCATCAGCATCGCCCGGTCGGCGCGCCAGCGCTCCGGGGTGCGATCGACCCAGTGGTGAACGCGATAGTCCGTGCCTGCGTGAGCTTCGGCCGCACGGCGTCGCGCGGTGAGGAGATCGTCGTCGACCGGAAGCGCGAGCCGACTGCCGCGCTCGACCTGCTCCAGGCGGAAGCCGCGGGAGAGCAGAAACCGCACCTCGGGGTTGTCGGCGGGGAGGGAGCCATGCCCGGTGGGCGAGTCCAATCGCGGCCCGGGCGCCGGTGGTGACGCCGCCCAGCAGAGGATGCGGCGCTTGCCCTCCGAGCGCGCCAGATCCTCCAGGTGCGTCGCCAAAGCCGTGCCCATGCCTCGACCGCGGAACTCCGGCAGCACGCGCACGTTCTGCCATGCCGTGTCCACGCCCTCGCCGTCCGGCTGGGTCTGGTGGTACGCGTGCGCGACGATGCGGCCGCCGACGCGCGCCGCGAACGAGCGGCGGCGCGTGTAGACCTGATCGAGCCAGCCAGGAAGCTCCTCCTCGGCCGGATAGGCGAAGTCGGCGCTGCCGAAGCCGAGAGTGTCGACGGCGTTGCGCACCTCGGCGCAGGCCAGGAAGTCCCGCGCCGCGATGGAGTCATCCAGCTCGCGGGGAATCTCCAACTCCTCGACGGTGACCATGGCAGCCCTTTCCGCCGCCGACAGGGCAGCCGATCAGCCTACTGCTCCCCGGATTGAGCGCAACCCTCGGGTACCGTAGTCCCAGCACGCCGAGCGGAGCCGGAAAGGGGAGCAGGTGTATCTGAAGAGCCTGACCCTCAAGGGCTTCAAGTCGTTCGCCCAGCCCACGACTTTCGCCTTCGAACCCGGCGTCACCTGTGTCGTCGGCCCCAACGGCTCCGGCAAGTCGAACGTCGTGGATGCGCTGGCCTGGGTCATGGGCGAGCAGGGCGCCAAGACGCTGCGCGGCGGCAAGATGGACGACGTCATCTTCGCCGGCACCTCGACCCGCGGGCCGCTCGGCCGCGCCGAGGTCAGCCTCACGATCGACAACAGCGACGGGGCGCTGCCGATCGAGTACACCGAGGTCACGATCACCCGCACCCTGTTCCGCAACGGCGGCAGCGAGTACGCGATCAACGGCGAGCAGTGCCGCCTGCTGGATGTGCAGGAGCTGCTCTCCGACTCCGGTCTCGGCCGCGAGATGCACGTCATCGTCGGGCAGGGCCAGCTCGACCAGGTGCTGCGGGCGACCCCCGAAGAGCGCCGCGGCTTCATCGAGGAGGCGGCGGGCATCCTCAAGCACCGTCGTCGCAAAGAGAAGACCGTGCGCAAGCTCGAGGCGATGCAGACCAACCTGACGCGACTGAACGACCTCGCGGGAGAGCTGCGGCGCCAGCTCAAGCCGCTGGGGCATCAGGCGGAGATCGCGCGCGAGGCGCAGTCGATCGCGGCGATCGTGCGTGACGCGAAGTCGCGCCTGCTCGCCGACGAGGTCGTGCAGCTGCGGGCGGCGATCGCCGATGTGGGGCGCAGCGAGAGCGAGCGCAAGACCGAACGGCTGGTGCTGCAGGAGCAGCTCGACCAGTCGAAGCTGCGGCAGGCCCGGCTGGAGCAGTCGCAGAACTCGGAGGGCGTGGACGAGGCGCGGCGCGTGGCGTTCGCGCTGGAGCAGGTGCAGGATCACCTGCGCTCGCTGTTCACCCTCGCCAACCAGCGCCTGACGCTGCTCAGCCAGCAGGCCGAGCTGCCGGGCATGTCGACGACGATCTCGCCCCGCATGGTCGAGGAGGCCCGCGAGGAGGCGGTCCGGCTGCAGGCCGGCGTCGCCGAGGCGGAGGCGGAGCTCGGCCGGGTCAGCGCCGCGACGGCCACCGCGCGGGCGAGCCTCGATGCCCTCGACGAGGAGATCAGTGCGCAGAGCGCGCTCGTCTCGCAGCACGACCTCGAGAAGGGGCGGCTGCAGGGCGTCGTCGCGGCCGCCGAGTCGCGCCTCACCGCCACCCGCACCGAGCTGGAGCGTCAGCGCACCGCGCTCGCCGAGGCGGAGCAGCGTCGCGAGGCGGCGCGCGCCGAGCTGCTCGAGGTCGAGGGCGACTCGGAAGTGGATGACGACAACGCGGGGCTGCAATCCGCGGTGGTCGCCGCCGAGGAGGCCGTGCGCGAGCGTCAGGCCGAGGTCGAGACGCTGCGCGAGGAGCTGCACACCGCCGAGCGCGAGCGCGACGCTCTCGCTGCCCGCACGAGCGCCCTCAGCATGGCGGTCGACCAGCGCGACGGCTCGGCGTCGATCGCGACGGCCGAGGGCATCCTGGGCCGCGTGGCCGAGCAGATCAAGGTGACGCCGGGCTTCGAGGCGGCGATCGCGGCAGCGCTCGGCACGCTCGCCGACGCGGTGCTCGCCTCGACGCGCGATGCCGCGAGCGACGCGCTCGTGGTCGCACGCGACGCCGACGTCGGACGGGTCGAGATCGTGGTGGCCGAGGCGCGCGAGCCCGAGCTGCTCGCCGCTCTGCCTGCGGGAGTCACCGCCGCCACCGATCTGGTCACCGGTCCCGCGGGGGTGCGCGGGCTGCTCGCCCGCGTGGTCGTCGTCGATGATCTTGCCGCGGCGCGGGCCGCCTGGCCGAAGCTGCGCGAGTTCGACGCGCTCACCATGATCACGCGCGACGGCGATGTGCTCACCGAGTACGTGCTGCGCGGCGGCGCCGGGGGTGCGCGCAGCATGCTCGAGCTGGTCGCCGAACGGGATGCGGCGCAGGAGCGTCTCGTCGACGTCACCACCTCGATCGAGCGCGGCCGTTTCGCGCTCGCCGAGAAGCGCGAGGCGCTCGACGTGGCGCAGATCGACCTGGCGCAGGCGCAGACCGCCCTCAAGGAGTTCGACGCCCGGCTCGCCGAGCGCAGCGAGGCGCTGGGGCGCTCGCGCGTTCAGCTGGAAGCGGCATCAGGCGAGGGGGAGCGTCTCGCCGCCGCCGTCCGCGAGCTCGAGCAGTCGGTCGCGACCGCCGAGGCCGCGTTCGACCGCGCCACGAGTGAGCGTGACGGCCACGCGGCGACCCCTCGGCCCATCCTCGACGTCTCCGCGCGCGACGAGCTCTTCGCCGAGTTGGAGTCGGCGCGTCAGGCGGAGGTGCAGGCGCGCATCGGCCTCGAGACGGCACGCGAGCGCGTGCGCGCCCAGCATGCTCAGGCCGACACTCTGCAGCGTCAGCTGGAGGCGGAGCGGGCGGCGGCCGAGGAGGCCGCGCGTCGCGCCGTGATCCGTGAGCACCAGGTGGCCGCGGCGACCCGCGTCATCGAGGCGCTCCCCGCGGTGCTCGACACCGCCGACCGGTCGCTGTCCGAGGCGCGCGTGCAGCTGTCGGCGGCGGAGGCCGAGCGCACCAAGCACAACGAGGAGCTCTCGGAGCTGCGCCGCACCGAGGCGAGCCTGCGCGAGCGGCTCGCCGCCCTCAATGAGAACGTGCACGGGCTCGAGATGCAGTCCTACGAGAAGAAGCTGCACCTCTCCACCCTGCTGGAGCGCGCAGCCGAGGAGCTCGGGCTCGACGAGGACGTCCTCGTCGCGGAGTACGGCCCCGACGTGCCCGTCCCGCTGGACGAGGCCACCCCGCCCGCCCCCGTGCGCGACGAAATGCAGGAGATCTCGACGCCGGATGCCGAAACCGCGGGCGAGAGCGCGTCGCCGGAGGCATCCGATCCTGCATTTGGTGAAAGTGCGGAGGCGGATGCGGCGGACGCGGCGGCCGACGAGGCGGGGGAGACGGCCGCGGAGACGCGACCCACGGAGCCCTTCGACCGGAGGCGCCAGGAGACCCGGCTCGCGCGCGCCGAGCGCAAGTACTCCCAGCTGGGGCGGGTCAACCCGCTCGCGCTGGAGGAGTTCGCCGCGCTCGAGCAGCGCCACAAGTTCCTCACCGAGCAGCTCACCGACCTCGCCGCGACCCGCAAGGATCTGCTGACGATCATCGACGAGCTCGACGCGAAAATGCAGGACATCTTCGGCAGCGCCTTCGACGACACCAAGGCCGCGTTCAACCAGGTGTTCCCGATCCTGTTCCCGGGCGGCACCGGCAGCCTGCACCTGACTGATCCCGAGAACCTGCTCACCACGGGCATCGAGGTGACGGTGAAGCCGGCCGGCAAGAAGATCGAGCGCCTCTCGCTGCTGTCCGGAGGCGAGCGCTCCCTCGCCGCGGT
>DCRR01000019.1:4359-30647 GCA_002325245.1 Microbacteriaceae bacterium UBA1487
CCTGCGGCAGAACTCGCAGCTCATCGTCATCACCCACCAGAAGCGCACGATGGAGATCGCGGATGCGCTCTACGGCGTCTCGATGCGCCAGGACGGCGTGAGCGCCGTCGTCGGACAGCGCGTCGTGGCCGAGGAGGAGCGCGCCTCCTAGCGCTCCGCCGCCACCGCGGCGCCGTTGACCGCGAGCACGCGCCACGCGCCGGCCTCGAGCGCGACGCGGGAGATCGCCCCGTTGCTGATGGTCTCGAGCTGGCGCCCGGCGATCGATTCGAGCGTGTAGCGGATGATCGATCCGTGGCTGACGATGATGACCTCGCGGTCGCCGTACTCGGCGGCGATCGCGTCGAGGGCGCGGCGCCCCCGCTCGGTGACGGCGGTGAAGCTCTCGGCTCCGGGGTAGTTGCGCTCGGGGTAGCGGCGACGGCACTCGGCGTCGTCGAGGCCTTCGACCTCTCCGTAGTCGCGTTCGACCAGGTCGGGGTAGGCGGGACCGAGTTCGAGCCCGAGGTCGGTCGCGATGATCTGCGCGGTCTCGCGGGCGCGCTGCAGCGGTGAGCTGACGATCACCTCGCACCGTTCCTCGGCGAGCCGCGCGGCTGCCGCGTGCGCCTGCGCGCGACCGGTGTCGTTGAGGGGGATGTCGCTGGATCCCTGGATGCGACCGTGGAGGTTCCAGTCGGTCTGGCCGTGGCGGATGAAGGCGTAGGTCACCCCTCCAACCTAGGCGGCGGCGCGCCCCCACTTGCGCGGCGGCAGGCGGCGTGCGGGCCTCGCGCCGCAAACGGGGGGCGCGTGATGCGGGCCGCTTCCTTTACATTCGTTGCGGGGGTACATCGTGAAGAAGCAGGTTCGAGGCGCCACGGCGCTGCTCGTGGGTGCCGCCGTCGCGATGTCGGGGGCACTGTCGGCGGCGCTTCCGGCGGTCGCGCGCACCCCGGATCCCCTCGATGATCTGCCCCGCATGAGCACCCCGGATGCACGCGATTTCGAGGCGGCCGCGGAGCTGCTTCCCGAGGGCCTGGTCGAGGCCGTGGAGCGCGATCTCGGCATCGAGGCGGCCGACTATCTCGCCTCGGCGGAGGCGGCGGTCGACGCGACGGTCGTCGTCGACGCGCTCGCGGAGGCGGGCGTCGAGGTCGCCGGTTCCGAGATCGATGGCACCGAGCTGACGGTGTGGGTGCGCGACGACGCGGACGCCGCCGTCGTGGAGTCGGTGGGGGCGACCGCGATCGTCGGCGAGCAGATCCTGCCCGATGTGAGCGATGTCGTGTTCGAGGCAGCCGACGACCTGTACGGCGGCGCCGGATGGGCCTACGAGACCAGCGAGAGCGGCAAGTATGTGACCTGCTCGCTTGGATTCTCGGGCTACGACGCTGCGGGCGCCGACGTCATGGTGACGGCGGGGCACTGCTTCGACAGCTACAGCAGTCGCGGCGACGATCCGCTCGCGATCAACTGGACCAAGCCGAAGGAGTATGGCGGTTCCGTGTCGCTCGGCGGCGATATCGGCCTTCGGGTGTCAGGCTCCTCCCAGTACGGCGACGGCTACGACGTCGGTCTGGTGAAGGCGAGCGCCTCGGGCGCCGTCGCGCGTCCCTCGGTGCTGTCGTGGGGCAGTGACGGCCGGAGCGCCCCGCTGTCGGAGAGCCCGGTGACGATGACCGGCGCGACCGCGGCCACCGTGGGCGCCCCGATCTGCAAGAGCGGTGCGACCTCAGGCTGGACGTGCGGCGAGGTCACCCACGTCGATCAGCTCGTCATGGTCAGCGACGAACTGGTGAATGTCATCATCTCGGACGCCTGCATGCTGCCCGGCGACAGCGGCGGTGCCGCCGTCATCGGCACGGCCGCCGCGGGCATCAACTCCGGCTCCTCGTTCCCCAGCACCGCCGGGGACGACTGCGAATACACGGGCGAGAGCTCGGTCTTCTTCCCGATGGTCTCCGCCGGCGGCTACGAGAGCGTCGAGGAGCGCTACGGCGCGAGCTGGACTCTGTGCACCGGGCCGGTTCCCGTGGTGACCTCAGAGCCCGGCGGCTATTACGCCGCCCCCGACCCGCTCGCCGGGACGCTGCCGTGCGTCCACATGGGCACGACTCCGACGATGGTGCTGTACCTCGATGATGCCGTGGCTCCGACGGCCACCACGAGTCCGGCATCCGCGGATTCCGCGTGGAGCTTCGCCCTCGACGACCTCGCGCTGGGCACCCACGACTACGTCGTGAAGGCGATCTGGGGGACGGAGGAGTCGGTCGCCGCGACGGGCACGTTCTCGGTCACGGACGTGCCCTCCCTTCCCGACCGTATCGCGGGAGCTGATCGCTACCGGACCGCTGTCGGCATTGCCCAGGTCTGGGATCAGAGCTTCGATGCCGAACTGGTCTTCATCGCGACCGGCGAGAACTACCCGGATGCCCTGAGCGCCGCCGCCGCGGCCGCACATCTGGGCGCCCCGGTGCTGCTGACTCCGAAGGGCTCACTTCCGGACAGCGTGCGTGACGAGCTCATCGAGCTCGACCCCGAACGGGTCATCGTGCTGGGGAGCACAGCCTCCGTTTCGTCGTCCGTCTACAACTCACTGACCTCCCTCTTCGGGGCGGACAACGTCAGCCGTTTCGGCGGAGTTGACCGCTACGACACGATGCGGCAGGTCGTGGACTTCGCGTGGGACGATGGTCTCGGCGGTCACGATCGCGCCGTCACCATCGTCGTCGCGAACGGAGGTAACTTCCCCGATGCGCTGTCTGCGGGCCCTGCGGTCGCGACCGATGGCGGGGCCGTCATCCTCGTCGACGGGCGGAAGTCGGCGATCCCCTCGGAGACGCTCGCGCTGATCGCGGAGCTCGATCCGGATCAGGTCATCGTCGCCGGCGATGCGAACTCGGTGTCGAGCGCCATCTACAGCGAACTCGAGGGCACGTTTGGCGCATCCAGCGTCACCCGCGTGGCCGGGGTGAACCGCTACGAGACGAGCTGGCGACTCGTCGACTTCTTCTTCGAAGGCGCGGACGCGGCGTTCTTCGCAACCGGTGAGAAGTTCCCGGATGCGCTCGCGGGTGCGGCGCTCGCTGGCGGCTTGGGCGTTCCACTGATTGTGACCCCGAAGTCCTGCGTTCCCTCCGACACCCGGGACCTCGTGCTCGCGCTCGGCGCCGACGAGCGGGTGCTCTTGGGCAGCTCCGTGACGCTCTCGTCGGACGTCGCGAGCCTTCGAACGTGTTGATCGCCGGACCCGTCGCCTCGCCGAGCGCCCACGGCAAGCGCGCTCGGTAGGCTTGCCGCATGGCAGCATCCTGGTCTCTCGGTGGCGCGCTCCGCGGCATGTTCCAGCGCGCGACGATCGACGAGACGACGTGGGAGCAGCTGGAGGACGCCCTGATCGGCGCCGACTTCGGACCTGACCTCGCCGATCAGCTCGTCGAGGAGTTGCGCGGCCAGGTGGCGAAGTTCCGCACGACCGACCCGGCCGACCTGCAGCGGATGCTCCGCGAGGCGCTCGAGGAGCGCTTCGCCCGCCTCGACCCGACGCTGACCCTGAGCGCGCGACCCGCCGTGGTGCTGGTGGTCGGGGTCAACGGCGTCGGCAAGACGACGACGATCGGCAAGTTCGCCAAGTTCCTGACCAACCACGGCCGCAGCGTGCTCGTGGGCGCGGCCGACACCTTCCGCGCCGCCGCGGTGGAGCAGCTGGCCACCTGGGCCGAGCGCGCCGGCGCCACGATCGTGCGACCGCAGCAGCAGGGTCAGGATCCGGCCTCCGTCGCCTTCCAGGCGGTCGAGGCCGCCCAGCGCGACGGCATCGAGATCGTGCTGATCGACACGGCCGGGCGTCTGCAGACCAAGAGCGGGCTGATGGACGAGCTCTCGAAGGTGCGGCGCGTGGTCGAGAAGCTCTCGCCCATCGCCGAGGTGCTGCTCGTGCTGGATGCGACGACCGGTCAGAACGGTCTCGCCCAGGCGGAGGCGTTCATCGAGCACGCGGGGGTCACCGGGCTCGTGCTCACCAAGCTCGATGGCAGCGCCAAGGGCGGCTTCGTGCTGGCCGTGCAGGAGAAGACCGGCATCCCGATCAAGCTGGTCGGCCAGGGCGAGGGCATCAGCGACCTCACCGGCTTCAACCCGACCGCGTTCGTCGCCCAGCTCGTCGGGTAGCTAGGTCGCAGTGGCGACCGACACCAGGTAGCCGATCGCGGCCGCTAGGGCGAGCGTGATCGCCAGCGCCGTGATGACGACGGTGCGGATCGGGTGCTCCATGGCGATCGGCAGGGCGCCGGGGTGCGTCGCGATGATCTCCTCCACCGTGGCGCGCTCGTAGCGCGCGAGCGCCGCGTGGGGGAGCGCGGCGATCACGGCGGCGAGCTGATCCTCCGACCACCGGTCGCCGCGCAGGGCGAGGGCGAGCCGGCCCTCGCGGTCGATGGCGCTGACGAGCCGTCGACGCACCGGCGGATGCTCGGGGTCCCACCAGGGCGGCTCGACGCGCTCGACGTCGACCACGTCGACGAGGTCGACGAGGCGCCAGGCCGTGGTGACCCCCCACGCGGTGCGGAGCTCGAGCGTGTCGGTGCGGATCCGGATGCGCGGCACGAGGACGTGCAGGCACGCCAGCGCCCCGAGCCCCGCAATGACGAGCAGCGGCGGCACGGCGAGGACGGGCTCTCCCGAGCCGATTGCTCCGATCATGCCGAACACCAGCACCGCGCCGAGTCCGAGCGCGAGGCCCAGCCAGCGGGAGTCCTGGTTGACCGCGGTGCGGAGCGTCCGCCACCGAGGTCGCAGCTCGGTCATGGTGTTGGCTATCCCTCCCCGGACGCGCTCTCCGCGGCGTAGACGGCCGCGCGCTCGACGTAGCGCTCCGAGTTGCCGTGCAGACCCGCGACCTCCTCGTCGCTCAGCTCGCGGCGCACCTTCGCAGGCACACCCGCGACGAGCGAGCGCGGCGGCACGATCGTGCCCTCGAGCACGACGGCTCCGGCCGCGACGAGCGAGTCGGCGCCGACGACGGCACCGTTCAGCACGGTCGCGTTCATGCCGATGAGGCAGCCGTCCTCGATGCGGCAGCCGTGCACGACGGCGCCGTGGCCGACGCTCACCCCCGCGCCGATGACGGTCGGGGAGCCGAGCTCGGTGTGCACGACGACGTTGTCCTGCAGGTTGCTGCCGGGGCCGAGCACGATCTCGTCGATGTCGCCGCGCAGCACCGCGCCGAACCAGACGCTCGCGGAATGCTCGACGCGGACCTTGCCGATCAGGGTGGCGCTGTTGGCCAGCCAGGCGTTCGCATCCACGCTCGGGGTGGTGCCTTGGAAGGGAATGAGAGGCATGCCTTCAGGGTAGACCCGCGTCCCAGTGAACAACCGGCGCGCCGCCGGTGGCCACCCCCTAGACTGCGGGCAACGAGCACACGATGCGCCGTCGTGCCGCGCGATCGACGCTGGGAGGGACGCGATGACCGAGACGTCAACGGAACGCGAGTCGGCGCCGCTGCTTCCGCCGCTCCTGGCCATGCTCCTCGCGGTGATCGGCACCTCCACGATGCTCTGGACCTTCGTCGAGATCATCGATCTCGCGCTCGGCGGCGGCGGCACGCTCGGGCTCTCGATCCTGTTCTTCCTCGGCGCCGGAATCGACCTGGTCGCGCTCGTGATCGCCGTCATCGGCATCGTGCGCGGACGCCGCCGCGGGCTCTCGTTCATCGCGCTCGGCTTCGCGCTCGTGCCGGTCGCGCTGGTGGCGCTCACCGCCGTCGCCGCCAACGCCACCGTCTGAGCGGTTAAGCTGGGTCAGTCATGGCCACTTTCGGTACTCTCTCGGATCGCCTCACCGCGACCTTCCGCAATCTCCGCACCAAGGGCAAGCTCACCCCGGCGGACGTCGACGGAACGGTGCGCGAGATTCGTCGCGCCCTGCTCGACGCCGACGTCGCGCTCGAGGTCGTCAAGGCCTTCACCGGGCGCGTGCGCGAGCGCGCCCTCGGCGACGAGGTCAACAAGGCGCTCAACCCCGCCCAGCAGGTCGTCCAGATCGTCAACGACGAGCTGGTGCAGATCCTCGGCGGGCAGCAGCGTCGCCTCGAGTTCGCCAAGAAGCCGCCGACCGTGATCATGCTCGCCGGCCTCCAGGGTGCCGGCAAGACGACCCTCGCCGGCAAGCTCGCCAAGCACCTCAAGAAGGAGGGGCACACGCCGCTCCTGGTCGCCTCCGACCTTCAGCGCCCCAACGCGGTCACCCAGCTGCAGGTCGTCGGTGAGCAGGCGGGCGTGCCCGTCTTCGCCCCCGAGCCCGGCAACGGCGTCGGCGACCCGGTCAAGGTCGCCAAGAACGGCGTCAAGGAGGCCGAGCGCAAGCAGTACGACACCGTCATCGTCGACACCGCGGGCCGTCTCGGCATCGACGCCGAGATGATGAAGCAGGCCTCCGCCATCCGCAAGGCGGTCAGCCCCGACGAGGTGCTGTTCGTCATCGACGCGATGATCGGCCAGGACGCCGTCACGACGGCGCGCGCCTTCCAGGAGGGGGTCGACTTCACCGGCGTCGTGCTCTCCAAGCTCGACGGCGACGCCCGCGGTGGCGCGGCGCTCAGCGTCGCGAGCATCACGGAGCGCCCCATCATGTTCGCCTCGACGGGGGAGGGGCTCGACGACTTCGAGCCGTTCCACCCCGATCGCATGGCCAGCCGCATCCTCGACCTCGGTGACATCCTCACCCTCATCGAGCAGGCGCAGTCCGCGTTCGACGAAGAGACCGCGGCTCAGACCGCTGAGAAGTTCGCCACCGACAGCTTCACGCTCGAGGACTTCCTCCAGCAGATGCAGCAGCTCAAGAACATGGGCTCGCTCAAGGGCATGCTCGGCATGCTGCCCGGCGCGCGCGGCATGAAGGACCAGCTCGAGAACTTCGACGAGCGCGAGATCGTTCGCACCGAAGCGATCATCCAGTCGATGACGCCCGCCGAGCGCCGCACGCCGAAGCTGCTGAACGGCTCCCGACGGCTGCGCATCGCGAAGGGCTCCGGCGTCACCGTCACTGAGGTCAACCAGCTCGTCATGCGCTTCGAGCAGGCCGCCAAGATGATGAAGACGGTCGCCAAGGGCGGGGTGCCTCAGGTGCCCGGCATGGGACCGATCCCCGGCGGAAGCTACGGCGGCGGCAAGCGCGCGGCGCAGGCCAAGAAGAAGAAGGGCTCGCGCAGCGGCAACCCCGCCAAGCGCGCCGCGGAGGAGGCGGCCCGCGCGAGCGGCGGCGCCCCGGCGACCTCGGGCGGCAGCGGTTTCGGCCTGGGCGCGCAGGGTGCGCCGGGCGGTCCGAGCCCCGAAGAGCTCGAATCGCTGCAGAAGTTCCTCGGGCGCTGATGTCGCGCCAGCGGGCGGCCCTCGCCGCGCGATAGCGTCGAGCAATGACTTCTCGCCCCGTCCGGCTCGGCGTGCAAATGGCGCCGCAGCACACGCTCTACCCACACATCCGTGACACCGTCCTCGAGCTGGAGCAGCTCGGCGTCGACGTGCTGTTCAACTGGGACCACTTCTTCCCGCTCTCCGGCGACCGCGAGGGCCTGCACTTCGAGTCGTGGACGGAGCTGGCCGCCTGGGCGGAGCTGACCAGCCGGGTCGAGTTCGGGGCGCTCGTCAACTGCAACAGCTACCGCAACCCCGACCTGCAGGCCGACATGGCCCGCACGATCGACCACATCAGCGCCAAGGACGGCACCGGCCGCTTCATCTTCGGCACCGGCTCGGGCTGGTTCGAGCGGGACTACGTCGAGTACGGCTACGAGTTCGGCACGGCCGGCTCGCGCCTGAACGACCTCGCGGCGGCGATGCCGCGCATCGAGGAGCGCTGGGCGAAGCTGAACCCGCCGCCCACGCGCAAGATCCCCGTGCTCATCGGCGGCGGCGGCGAGAAGAAGACGCTGCGGATCGTGGCCCAGCACGCCGACATCTGGCACAGCTTCGCGGCCCCGGCCGACCTGCAGCGCAAGCTCGGCATCCTGGCCGAGCACGGCGCCGCGGTCGGGCGCGACGTCTCTGAGATCGAGATCTCGAACGAGCTGCGGAACCGCGACGAGCACGAGGCGGATGCGCTGCGCGAGCTGGGCGTGAGCCTGTTCACCATCGGGATCACCGGTCCCGACTACGACGTGCAGACCGTGCGCCGCTGGCTCGCCTGGCGCGACGCCGCGAACGCGTAGCGCTAGCCGGCCGCGGCGTCGAGGCTGCCGCGGCCGCGGCGCTCGGAGCGATCGACGGTGACGTCGAAGAGCGTCTCGAGCGCCGCATCGACGCGCTCCGCCTGGCCCGCCCGGGCGTGCTCGCGGGCCCGCACCGTGGGCTCGTGCAGCAGCACCCCGGCGAGATGGCGCAGTGCGGCTGCGACCTCGGGGCCTTCGCCGCGCGCGGCGGAGCGGGCGACCTCGGCGTCCAGGATGTCCGCCATGTGACGGTGCAGCGCCGAGATCGCGGGTACCGCGTCGAGCTCGCGGGACTCGGCGGCGAAGGTATCGGTCGCGTGTGAGACGAGCGCGCGGGCGTCGTCCGAGACGGCGAACTCGTCGAGGCCGGCGTGCAGGCGGACCGTCTCAAGGTCGAGCAAGGTGATCTCGGGCAGGGTCGAGATCGCCGGGTCGACGTTGCGCGGCAGGCCCAGGTCGACGATGAGCTGCGGGTGGCGCTGGGCGAAGCGATCGCGCGTGCTGGCGTGATCGGCTGCCTCCACCACGATGTCTCCGGTCGAGCAGGTGACGATCACGTCGGCGGCCGCGAGCGCCGCGGGCGCCTCCTCGTGCTCGAGCGGGGTGAGCCCGCGCGGGATCCCGAAGGCGGCGGCGCGACCCGAGCGCGAGTGCACCGCGATGTCGCGCGCCCCACGACGTCGCAGCGCGGCGACGGCGACGCGCGCGTACTGGCCGGTGCCGATCAGCACCACGCGTGCCGTCTCCCAGGAGTCGATGCGGCTCGAGGCCAGCTCGAGGGCGAGCTCGGCGAGGGAGCGTCCGACGGTCTCCAGCCCGGTCGCGGCGCGCACTCCGCGCGAGGTCTGCGAGGCCTGCTGGAAGGCACGCTCCAGGTCTCGTGAGGTCGTTCCGGCACGGCGGGCCTGCTCCAGCGCCGTGCGCACCTGCCCGGCGATCTCCGTCTCGCCGACGACGACCGACTCGAGGCCCGAGGCGACGGCGAACAGGTGCTCGACCGCGCGCATCCCGGTGTGCACCTGAAGCGAGGGCTCGAGCTCGGCCAGCGGCACGCCGCTTCGCTCGCTCAGCTGCTCGAGAACGATCTCGAAGCCGATCTCGCTCGCCGGGCTCAGCGGCTCCTCGAGATCCAGGTAGGCCTCGAAGCGGTTGCAGGTCGCCACCACGATCGCGCCGTTGACGCAGTCGAACTCGGCGACCAGCTGCTCGGCGATGCCGTCATGGTCGCTCGCGAGCTTCTCAAGAATGGGGAGGGGCGTCACACGGTGATGGGCGGTAACGCAGGCGAGCACCGGCAAAGTCTAAGTCACGGGATGCGAGACTTTACTGATGCCACCTGACGCCCTGCCTCCGACCCATCCGCTGCGCTCCGGAGTCGTCGCCGACTCTCCGCTGCTCGCCGCGATGCGAGGCACCCGCCCTGACACCCTGCCCGTCTGGTTCATGCGCCAGGCCGGCCGCTCGCTGCCCGAGTACCGCGAGCTGCGCGTGGGCCACGCGATGCTCGACGCCTGCCTCACCCCGGAGCTGGCCGCCGAGATCACCCTGCAGCCGGTGCGTCGGCACGGCGTGGACGCGGGCATCTTCTTCAGCGACATCGTCGTGCCGCTCAAGCTCGCCGGGCTCGACGTCGAGATCGTCGCCGGGCGCGGGCCAGTGTTCGCCACCCCGGTGACGAGCCGCGAGCAGATCGACGCGCTGCCGGACCCCGAGAGCGTCGACATGGCGCCGATCGCGGCCGCCGTCGCCCTCACGGTGGCGGAGCTGGGGGCCACGCCCCTCATCGGCTTCGCGGGCGCCCCGTTCACCCTGGCCGCCTATCTGGTCGCCGGGGGACCGGATCGCGATCAGCTGCAGGCGCGGCGGCTCATGCACGCGGAGCCGGAGACCTGGGATGCGCTCGTCGACTGGCTCGCGCGGCTCACCGGGCGCTTCCTTCAGACGCAGGTGCAGGCGGGAGCCAGCGCGCTGCAGCTCTTCGACTCCTGGGCGGGCGGGCTCTCGCTCGCCGACTATGAGCGCTTCGCCGCTCCCGCCTCGCGCCGGGCGCTCGACGTGGTGCGCCCCGCGCTCGGCGAGGGGGCGGACCGGGCGCCGCTCGTGCACTTCGCGACCGGCAGCTTCGAGCTGCTGCCCGCGATGCGCGACGCGGGGGTGGACGTCGTCGGCATCGACCACCGCATCCCGCTCGACGTCGCGGTCTCGCGCCTCGGCGCGGGCGTGCCCGTGCAGGGCAACGTCGACCCGGCGCTGCTGACGGCCCCCTGGGAGGTGCTCGAGGCGCACGTGCGCGACGTCGTGCGGCGCGGTCAGGCGGCGCCGGCGCACGTCGTGAACCTCGGTCACGGCGTTCCCGCCGACACCGACCCGACGGTGCTCACGCGCATCGTTGACCTGGTGCACTCGCTCTGACCATGCCGCGCGCGAGGGTCATCGGGGGCGGTGTCGCGGGCCTGGTCGCGGCGCGCGAGCTCGCCGAACGCGGCTGGCAGGTCACGCTGCACGAGGCGAGCGACCGGCTGGGCGGCACGATTCACGCGATCGCGGTTCCCGATGGGCTCGGCGGCGAGGTGCTGCTGGATGTCGGCGCCGAGAGCTTCGCGACACGGCAGGGCACGGTCGCCGCACTGCTCGACGAGCTGGGGCTCGCCTCCCGCATCGTCGCGCCATCTCCGCGCAGCGCCTGGCTGAGCGGCCCGGCAGGGGACCTGCCGCTGCCGGCGACGGGTGTGCTCGGCATCCCGCAGAGCGTGCTCTCCCGCGACGTGCGCCGCGTCATCGGGCTTCGCGGCGTGCTGCGCGCGCTCGGCGACGCCGTCGTGCCGTTGGGCGAGGTGAGCGGCGACGAGACCGTGGATTCGCTGGTGCGACGCCGGGTCGGCGCGCGCGTCGCCGATCGGCTGGTCGCGCCCATCGCCGAGGGCGTGTACTCGCGCTCGCCGGATCAGCTGCGCGTGCGCGAGGTGCTGCCCGAGCTCCTGACCCAGGGGTGCACGCGCTCGCTTCGTGCCGCCGTGCGCCGGATCCGCGAGAACCGCCCCGCGGGCGCCGCCGTCGCCGGGCTCGACGGCGGCATCATCGTGCTGGTGCAGAGCCTCGAAGCGCGCCTGCGCGAGCTGGGTGTGCAGATCCGGCTCGAGGACGCACGCGAGGCGGGGGAGCCGGGGGAGCCGGGCGACGATCTCGTCGTCGACGCGCGCCCCGGACCCGCCGCCAGCCGCACCACGGTCGTCACGCTCGTGCTCGACGCCCCCGAGCTCGACGCGGCGCCGCGCGGCACGGGCGTGCTCGTCACCCGATCCGGCGGCGACGTGCCGCGCGCGCTCACCCATTCGAGTGCGAAGTGGCCGTGGCTCGCCGCCCGGCTCGCACCGCACCGTCACGCGGTGCGCGTCAGCTACGACGGCCACCGTGCCGACGACGCCGCGCTGCGAGGCCGGGCTCTCGCCGACGCGTCGAGGCTGCTCGGCATCGACCTCGCGAGCCGCGAACCGGTGGCCTCGCACGTCGCGCACTGGAGCCAGTCCGAGCGCGTGACGCCCCCGGATTCCGATGCCGTGCTGCGCCTCGGTGCGGCGGTCGCGGGGTCGGGACTCGCACGCGTGATCGCACACGCTCGCACCGCCGTCGCCTCCCGCGCCGGCTAGCCGCGCATGCCCCGCTGCTGCTCCCCGTTCCCGCTCAACTCTCCATGAAAGAATCGCCCCCATGCCGTCACCGTCATCGTCGTCCTCCGGCTTCGCGCTCTGGGCGGTGCTCCAGCGTCCGCCGCTCGCCGCACCCGACGTCTCCGATCCCGCCGAGGTCGCGGAGCGCCTCGATTCCGCCATCCGGGATCTCGCCGCAGCCGAGGTCGTGACGCGCGGCATCTACGATGTCTCCGGGCTTCGCGCCGACGCCGACCTGATGGTCTGGCTGCACGGCCCGAGCGCCGAGGGCCTGCAGCGCTCCCTGCGCGAGCTGCGCCGCCGCACTGTCCTGGGTGAGCTGCTCCCGGTGTGGAACGCGATGGGCGTGCACCGCGACGCCGAGTTCAACCGGGCCCACGTGCCCGGCTTCCTGCGTGGCGAGCACGCTCGCGAGTGGCTCACCGTCTACCCCTTTGTGCGCAGCTACGACTGGTACCTGCTGCCGGGGGCCGAGCGTCGCGCCATGCTCGCCGAGCATGGCCGCGCCGGCGCCGCGTTCACGAGCGTCGTCGCCAACACCGTCGCCTCGTTCGCACTGGGCGACTGGGAGTGGATTCTGCCGATGGAGTCCGACTCGCTCACCGACTTGGTCGACATGATGCGCGAGCTGCGCGCCACGGATGCGCGTCGCCACGTGCGCGAGGAGGTGCCGTTCTACACCGGTCGCCGCATCACGTCGGCCGAACTGGCGGAGGTGCTCGCGTGAGCGCGGAGAACCTCGGATCCACGGGCACCCCGCCGCGGGTGCTCGCCGCGAGCCCGCCTGCGGCCGACGGCGCCGAGCACGTGGCGACGCCGGTCGCCTACGACGCGATCCTGCTCGCCGGATTCGGCGGACCGGAGGGCCAGGACGACGTGATCCCGTTCCTCAAGAACGTGACCCGCGGGCGCGGGATCCCCGAGGAGCGCCTCGAGGAGGTGGCCCACCACTACCGCCACTTCGGCGGGGTGAGCCCGATCAACGACCAGAACCGCGAGCTGAAGGCCGCGCTCGAAGCCGAGCTCGCCCGGCGCGGCATCGACCTGCCGGTGTACTGGGGCAACCGGAACTGGGACCCGTACCTCGCCGACGCCGTCCAGGCGGCGCACGACGACGGGCACCGCGCGCTGCTCGGAATCGCAACGAGCGCCTACAGCTCGTTCTCGAGCTGCCGCCAGTACCGCGAGGACTTCGCGCTCGCGCTCGAGGCCACGGGCCTGCACGGCGAGGTGACGATCGACAAGGTGCGCCAGTACTTCGATCACCCCGGATTCGTGGAGCCGTTCATCGAGGCCCTCACGGACGGCGTGCGCGACCTGCTCGCGCAGCTGGGTGACGGCGCGGATGCCGCCCGCGACATCCGCGTCCTGTTCGCCACCCACTCGATCCCCACCTCCGATGCCGAGCGCAGCGGTCCCCGCGACCGCGACTTCGGCGAGGGCGGCGCCTACGCGGCGCAGCACCTGGCCGTGAGCGAGATCGTGGCGGCCGAGGCCGCCCGCGCGCTGGGGCTCGATCGACTGGACTGGGAGCTCGTCTACCAATCGCGCTCGGGCCCGCCCACGCAGCCGTGGCTGGAGCCGGACATCAACGACCGCATCGCCGAGCTGCCCGCCGCGGGCGTGCGCGCCGTGGCGATCGTGCCGGTCGGGTTCCTCTCCGACCACATGGAGGTGCTCTGGGACCTCGACAACGAGGCGACCGAGTCGGCGGAGGAGGCCGGGCTGCTCTCTGTCCGCGTGGCGACTCCCGGATCGCACGCCGCCTTCGTGCGCGGCCTCGTCGACCTCGTGCTCGAGCGGCGCGACGGCACCCCGCCCGCCGAGCGCCCCGCGCTCACGGAGCTCGGGCCGTGGTTCGACGTGTGCCGCCCCGGCTGCTGCGAGAACGTCCGCGCCGGGTTCAAACCCGCGGTCTCCGGGGTCGCCCCGTGACCTTGGCGCGCATCGGAACGCGGGGCAGCCAGCTCGCGCTCGCACAGAGCGGCCAGGTCGCCGAGGCGCTCGCCGGCGTGCTCGGCACCCCCGTTCCGCTCGTTCCGCTGCGCAGCGAGGGAGACGACCTTCGCGGACCGCTCACCGGCCTCGGCACGACCGGGGTGTTCGCGACCCGGCTGCGCGAGGCGCTGCTCGACGGTGCCTGCGAGCTGCTCGTGCACTCCTTCAAAGATCTGCCGGTCGCCGAGTACCCGGGTCTGAGGGTCGTCGCGGTGCCCGAGCGGGCGGATGCGCGCGATGCGCTCTGCACGCGCGACGGGCGAACGCTCGCCGAGCTGCCTCCGAACGCGCGCATCGGCACCGGCTCTCCGCGCCGCGCCGCCGCGCTGCTGCGTCTGCGTCCCGACCTGCGGATCGAGCCGATCCGCGGCAACGTCGACACCCGGCTCGGCACGCTCGACGGCGGGCTGGACGCCGTCGTGCTCGCCGCCGCGGGGCTGGCCCGACTGGGCCGCCAGGACGCCGTCGCCGAATTCTTCGACCTCGACGCGGTCATGCCCGCGCCCGCGCAGGGAGCGCTCGCGCTCGAGGTGCGGGAGGACGCCCCCGCGGAGCTGCTGGCGGCCCTCGACGCGCTCAACGATCCGGAGACGCACGCCGCTGCCATCGCCGAGCGCGCGGTGCTCGCCGAGCTGGAGGCGGGCTGCTCGGCCCCGATCTCGGCCTGGGCCGAGGTCGCGAACGACCGCCTGCGGCTGCGGGCGCGGGTGATCAGCCCCGACGGGGCGGCTCTCGCCGACGCCTCGGGTGAGGTCGCGTGGGTCTCCGCCGCGGGCGACGAGCAGCGCAGTGCCTCCCTCGCCCTCGGGCACCGCGCGGGCGCCGAGCTTCGCGAGCGCATGCGCGCCGACGCCGCCCTCGACGGGCTGGTGACGTCATGACCGGGGCGCTCGACGGCCGCCGCGTCCTGATCGCCGGCTCGCCCCAGTTCGGGCAGGAGCTCGCCGCCGAGCTGGAGGCGCGCGGCGGGCACCCCGAGCTCGCCCCGTTCATCCGCACCGCGCCCGCCGCCGCTCAGCCCTGGCGCGACGCCGTGACCCAGCTCGTCTCGGGCGGCTTCGACTGGGTGATCGTGACCAGCCAGGCGACCGTGCGGACGCTGGCCGCGCTCGACCTCGACATCCCCGAGAGCACCCGCGTCGCCGCCGTCGGCCCCGCCACCGCGCGCGCTCTCACCGCGACCGGGCTGACCGTGTCGCTGGTGCCTGCCGAGCACTCGGCGCGAGGCCTGCTCGCCGACCCGAGCTTCGCCGCGACCACAGGGCGCCGCATCCTGGTGCCGCAGTCCGAGCTCGCCGCGCCGCTGCTCGCCGAGGGTCTCGCCGAGCTCGGCCACGACGTGACGGCGCTCGTCGCCTACCGGATCGAGGCGGTCCCGGCGCCGCCGCGGCTCGTCGAGCGCATCCGCGCAGGCGAATTCGACGCCCTCGTCGTCAGCTCCGGCAGCGTCGGGCATGAGGTGCAGAGCCAGTGCGCGCCGCTGCCCGAGACGACGCACCTGATCGCGATGGGCCCGGCGACCGCCGAGGCCACGCGCGACGTCGGACTCCGCGTCGACGGCTTCGCACTCGACCGCACGCCGGCCGCGCTCGCCGACGCGGTCGAGCAGGTGCTCGCCGACTGCTGGTCGGCGCCGGCCGCGAGCGAGCGTCGCCCGGCCCACGATGGAGAGGACGACTCCGCATGAGCGGACCCACGATCCGACCGCGCCGGCTGCGCCGCACGCCCGCCGTGCGCGCCCTCGCGCGCGAGACCCACCTTGCGCCGTCGCAGCTCGTGCTGCCGGTGTTCGTGCGCGAAGGCCTCACCGAGGCGCAGCCGATCCTCTCGATGCCGGGCGTCGTCCAGCATCCGCTCTCCGAGGTCGGCCGGGTGGCCGCGCGCGTGGCCGAGGCCGGGCTCGGCGGCATCATGCTCTTCGGGGTGCCCGAGACGCGCGACGCGACCGGCTCGGGGATTCTCGACCCGAAGGGCATCCTGAATCGCGCGATCCGCGCCGCCGTCGTCGAGGTCGGCGACGCCACGGTGATCCAGGCGGATCTGTGCCTCGACGAGTTCACCAATCACGGCCACTGCGGCGTGCTCGACGCCCACGGTGCGGTCGACAACGACGCCACTCTGGAGCTCTACGCGCAGGCCGCCGTCGCGCAGGCCGAGGCCGGGGCTCACCTGCTCGGACTGTCCGGGATGATGGACGGTCAGACCGCGGTCGCCCGCCACGCACTCGACGCCGCCGGACACGCCGACGTCGCGCTGCTGGCCTACTCGGCGAAGTACGCCTCCGCGCTCTACGGCCCGTTCCGCGACGCCGTCGACTCGCAGCTGCGCGGCGATCGTCGCAGCTACCAGCTCGACCCCGCGAACGGCCGCGAAGGACTGCGCGAGGCGGCGCTCGACGTCGCCGAAGGCGCCGACATCGTCATGGTCAAGCCGGCCAGCTTCTACCTGGATGTGCTCGCCGAGGTCGCGGCGGAGAGCCCCGTCCCGGTCTGGGCGTATCAGGTCTCGGGGGAGTACGCGATGATCGAAGCCGCCTCCGCGAACGGCTGGATCGACCGCCGTCGCGCGATCGAGGAGTCGGTGATCTCGATCCGCCGCGCCGGCGCCGACGCCGTGCTCAGCTACTGGGCGCTCGAGCTGGCGGAGTGGGCGAAGTGACCGCCCGCGAGCCTTCGCGCTCCGAGCAGCTGTTCGACCGTGCGCGCCGCATTCTCCCCGGCGGGGTCGACTCGCCCGTGCGCGCCTTCGGCTCGGTCGGCGGAACCCCGCGCTTCCTCGCGTCCGCGCACGGAGCGTTCGTCGTGGATGCCGACGGCACCGAACTCGTCGACCTGGTGGGCTCCTGGGGTCCGGCGCTGCTCGGCCACGCGCATCCGGAGGTCGTCGACGCGGTGCAGCGCGCCGCCGCCCGCGCCCTGTCCTTCGGCGCCCCCACCGAGGGCGAGGTCGAGCTCGCCGAGCTGATCGCCGAGCGGTTCGCGCGCACCGGGCCCGACGGGGTGCGCCTCGCCCCGATCGAGCGGCTGCGACTGGTCTCGACCGGCACCGAAGCGACGATGACCGCGATCCGCCTGGTGCGCGGCGCCACCGGGCGCGACCTGGTGATCAAGTTCGCTGGCCACTACCACGGCCACTCCGACGGGCTGCTGGCCGAGGCGGGCTCGGGGCTGGCGACGCAGGCGCTCCCGGGCTCGGCGGGCGTCACCGCCGCGACCGCGAGCCAGACGATCGTGCTGCCGTACAACGACCTCGATGCCGTGCGCGCCGCGTTCGCCCAGCATCCGGACCAGATCGCCGGGATCATCGTCGAATCGGCGGGCGCCAACATGGGCGTCGTCGCGCCGGTCCAGGGCTTCACCCGCGCGCTGCGGGATGTCTGCCACGAGCACGGCGCCCTGCTCATCGTCGACGAGGTGCTGACTGGATTCCGCTCGGGTCCCGCCGGCTACTGGGGCATCGAGGTCGATGCGGGCGAGGGATACCTTCCCGACCTGGTCTGCTTCGGCAAGGTGATCGGCGGCGGGCTGCCCGTCGCCGCGATCGGCGGACGCGCCGACCTTCTCGAGCTGCTCGCACCGCTCGGGCCGGTCTACCAGGCGGGAACGCTGAGCGGCAACCCGGTCGCGGTTGCGGCCGGCCTGGCGACGCTGCGCCTCGCCGACGACGCCGCCTACGCGCGGCTGGCGGTCGCCGCGGATGCCGTCGCCACCGGCGTCTCCGCCGCGCTGACGGCGGAGGGGGTCGAGCACGTGGTGCCCCGGGCAGGGACCCTGTTCTCGTTCGCCTTCCGGGCCGAGCTGCCGCGCGGCTACCGTGAGGTGCAGGACCAGCGTGCCGAGCGGTATCCGGCCCTGTTCCACGCGTTCTTGGACCACGGCGTGATGCCGCCGCCGAGCGTGTTCGAGGCATGGTTCGTCTCCGCCTCGCACGACGAGCTCGCGATCGGCCGCATCCTCGACGCGGCTCCGGCCGCCGCGCGTGCCGCGGCGTCTTTCTGATCACGGTTCACGCGACCCGGATTGCGTCGAGGTGCAAGATTACGAGAAAGTCTCAAGGTACGCGTACGCTAGCGCCGTGACGGCAGCAAGGACCGATCGAGTCCGCATCGGTGTGCAACTGGGGCTCCAGCACGCGAGCTTCGCCCAGATCCGTGACGCCGTGCTGCGCTTCGAGGAGCTCGGTGTCGACACCATCTTCGTCTCGGACCACTTCTTTCCGGTCGGGCCCGCCGCTGAGGGGTTTCAGTTCGAGGTCTGGATGACTCTCGCTTCGATCGCTGAGCTCACCCATCGCGTCGAGTTCGGGCCGCTCGTCTCCTCCACCGCCTACCGGAACCCCGACCTGCAGGCCGACATGGCGCGGACGATCGACCACATCAGCGCGCACGCCACCGGGGTCGGTCGGTTCATCTTCGGCACCGGCTCCGGCGGGCAGGAGCGCGACTTCCGCGCCTACGGCTACCCCTTCGACGGGCCCGCCGCCCGCGCCGAGCGGCTCGCGAACGATGTCGCGCGCGTGCGCGAGCGCTGGGCCGCTCTCAATCCGCCGCCGACGCGCTCGATCCCGCTGCTCATCGGCGGGCACGGAGAGAACACAACGTTGCGCACCGTTGCCGAGCACGCCGACATCTGGCACTCCTTCAGCGACCCGGACACCTTCGTGCGACGACTCGGCGTCGTTCGCCACTGGTGCGCCGAGATCGGCCGTGACCCGCGCGAGATCCGCCTCGCCACCGGAACCAGTCTCGGCGGTGCAGGCATGCTCGACGCCGCCTCGCTGCGGGCCTATCACGCGCTCGGCGTGCGATTGTTCGTTCCCGCCCTCGACGGACCCGAGTTCGACCTGGCGCCCGTGCGCCGGCTTCTGGACTGGCGCGAAACGCTCGAAGTCTGACGCTTCTGGTGCGGAGCGCGCCGGCGGCTCGGCCTAGCCTGAACGAGTGAGCGTCACCTCCCCGCCGCGGTCGAGCGCCGCCGTCCTCGCCGCCATCGCGATCACCCTGCTGGCCTGGGCGAGCGCGTTCGTCGCCATCCGCGACGTCGCGCCCGAGATCGGCGGCGGCGCCCTCGCGCTCGGGCGGCTGCTCATCGGAACTCTCGCGCTCGGGCTCCTTGTCGCGGTGCGGCGGACCTGGATGCGCCCGACCGGCCGCGAATGGCTGCTGCTCGCCCTCTACGGCCTCGCGTGGTTCGGCGCCTACAACGTCGCGCTCAACCTCGCCGAGCACACGCTCGATGCGGGCACCACGGCGATGATCGTCAACATCGGACCGATCCTCATCGCGCTCGGCGCGGGCGTGCTGCTGGGGGAGGGCGTCCCGCGCTGGCTCGTGATCGGGGCGCTGGTCGCGTTCCTCGGCGTCGTCATCATCGGCCTCGCCTCGAGCGTCGCGGTGCCCGGCCGGGAGATCGACCTCGTCGGCATGCTCTGGGCGCTTCTCGCCGCCGTCACCTACGCCGCCGGGGTGCTCGCGCAGAAGCCGGTCTCGCGCCGGATCCCCGCGATTCAGACGACGTTCGTCGGCTGCGTCGTCGGGGCGATCGCCACGCTGCCCTTCGTGGGCCAGCTGGCGGCGGAAGCGCGAGAAGCGAGCGCGCTCGCGCTTGTCGGCGTCCTCTACCTCGGCATCGTGCCCACCGCGCTCGCCTTCACCACGTGGGGCTACGCCCTCGCGCGGATGCCCGCGGGGCGGCTCGGCGTCTCCACCTACATCGTGCCGCCGCTCGTCGTCCTGTTCGCCTGGATCGTGCTCGGCGAGATCCCCGCGATCCTCGCCGTCGTCGGCGGCGCGGTCTGCCTGCTCGGCGTCGCCGTGAGTCGACGGCGCTCGCACCCACCCGCCGCGCCGCCGGCACCGGTCGCCGCGCCTCCCGCCGCCACCTGATCCCGCTCATCGGGCGACCTGTTCACAGTTCGCGGCGAAATCTGCCAGAATAGTTCTTTGGGTCCCCGCTACCCGACCCTCTATCCGGTCGCGGACGATCCCCCTTCAGAACTTTCCTGCCGAGTGTGCCCCACGCGCACGGGAGCAGTTCGACCTTCATTCAACGTTTCAGGAGAATCGTGGCTGTCAAGATCCGCCTCAAGCGCCTCGGAAAGATCCGTGCGCCGTACTACCGAATCGTCGTTGCCGACTCGCGCACCAAGCGCGACGGTCGCGTCATCGAAGAGATCGGGAAGTACCACCCGACCGAGGAGCCCTCGTTCATCGAGATCGACTCCGAGCGCGCCCAGTACTGGCTGAGCGTCGGCGCGCAGCCGACCGAGCAGGTCGCGGCTCTCCTCAAGCTCTCGGGCGACTGGGGCATCTTCAAGGGCGAGAAGGGTGCCAAGAGCACCATCAAGACCAAGGAAGCCCCCGTCGCGTTCGTCGTCGACGAGAAGAAGAAGCCGGTTCTCAAGCCCAAGGCGGAGAAGAAGGCCGAGGCCAAGGCTGAGGCTGCTGCCGAGGAGGCCGCTGCCGAGGCTCCCGCCGACGAGACGCCCGCCGAGGCGCCGGCCGACGCCGACCAGGCGTAGTCATCATGCTGGCATCCGCTCTGAAGCATCTCGTCACGGGGATCGTCGAGCATCCCGACGATGTTCAGGTGGATTCCTCGAGCTCTGCTCGTGGAGAGGTCCTCGAGGTGCGCGTGCACCCCGAGGACCTCGGCCGCGTGATCGGCCGCGCCGGTCGCACGGCCAAGGCACTGCGCACGCTCGTCAATGCCCTCGCCGACGGTCGACGCGTTCGCGTTGACGTCGTCGACACCGACGAGGCGTGAGCCCCGCAGCTCCCCGACCCGGTGGAGGGTCCGGTCCGCGCGCCGGCGTCACGCAGCTCCGAGTCGGGCGCCTGACGAAAGCGCACGGCCTCAAGGGCGCGCTGAAGATCGAGCTCTACACCGACGACCCGGATCGCCGGTTCGCACCGGGTTCGAGCTTCTCGTTGCAGGTTCCGTCTTCGTCGCCGTGGCACGGCAAGACGCTCGAGCTCGTCGAGCTGCGCTGGTACAACGCGCAGCCGGTCGGGTTCTTCGTCGGCGTCGACGACCGCACCGCCGCCGAGACGCTCGTCAAGGCGATCCTCTGGGTGGACCAGGAGACGGCCGAGCTTCCCGAAGAGAAGGACGCCTGGTACGACCACCAGCTCGTCGGCCTCAAGGCCTTCCGCGACGGCGTCGAGATCGGCCGCGTCGTGCGCGTCGACCACTTCCCCGCGCAGGACCTGCTCGCCATTCGCACCGCCGAGCGCGAGGTGCTCGTCCCGTTCGTGGCGGCGATCGTTCCCGAGGTCGATGTCGCGGCGGGCCGGATCACCCTGACGCCGCCCGCGGGCCTGTTCGAAGACCTGCCCGACGAGCCCGAGCCGGCCGCGTCGCCCACGTGTTCTCAGTCGACCGGCGCCGCCGACTCCGAGGCGAAGCCCGACGCGCAGCCCGACGACGCCGAGTAGCGTCGCCCGCCGAGGTGGCTAGGCTCAACGGGTGCGCATCGACATTGTCACGATCTTCCCGGAGTTCTTCTCCGTGCTCGACGTCTCCCTTCTCGGCAAGGCGCGGGCGACGGGCCTGATCGACGTCCGCGTGCACGACCTGCGCGACTTCACGCACGACCGCCACCGCACCGTCGATGACACCCCCGCGGGCGGCGGCGCCGGCATGGTCATGAAGCCGGAGCCGTGGGGCGAGGCGCTCGATGCGGTGCTCAGCAGCGCGCAGGATGCCGTCGTCATCTTCCCGAGCCCGGCCGGCTCGCTGTTCACTCAGGCGGCGGCGCGCGAACTGAGCGATACCACGCATCTGGTCTTCTGCTGCGGCCGTTACGAGGGGATCGATCAGCGGGTGATCGAGCACGCCCGCAGCCGTCCCGAGGTGGCCGAGGTGCGCGAGGTCAGCCTCGGCGACTACGTGCTGAACGGCGGCGAGGTCGCCGTCATGGCGATGGTCGAGGCGATCGGCCGTCTTGTGCCGGGCGTTGTCGGAAACCCCGAGAGCCTCGTCGAGGAGAGCCACGAGGACGGCCTGCTCGAGTATCCCAGCTACACGAAGCCCGCCGTCTGGCGAGGTCTGGAGACCCCGTCGATCCTGCTCAGCGGCAACCACGCCGCGATCGCCGCCTGGCGTCACGAGCAGCAGATGGAGCGCACCCGCCGCGTGCGGCCCGAACTGCTTCCGCCGACGGAGTCCTAGCTCGAGCGCTGGGTCAGGATGACCGGGCCGTCGTCCGTGACCGCGATCGTGTGCTCGGCGTGCGCGCCGCGCGAGCCGTCGCGCGAGCGCAGTGTCCAGCCGTCCGCATCCGTGTAGATCTTGTTGGTGGTGTGCAGGAACCACGGCTCGATCGCGAACACCAGGCCCGCGCGCAGCGGAAGGCCGCGCCCGCGGCGACCGTCGTTCGGGATGTGCGGGTCGCCGTGCATGATGCGGCCGACGCCGTGCCCGCCGAAGTCGAGGTTGACCTTCAGTCGGTTCGCCTTGGCGACCTCGCCGATGGCGCCGGAGATGTCGCCCACCTTGTTGCCGACGACGGCGGCCGCGATGCCCGCCTCGAGCGCCTTCTCGGTGATCTCGATGAGGCGCAGGTCCTCCTCGCGGGGCGTGCCGACGGCGATCGTCAAGGCCGAGTCCGAGACCCAGCCGTTGAGGCTGGCGGCGAAGTCGAGCGTGAGGAGGTCGCCGTCGTGCAGCGCGTAGTCATGGGGAAGCCCGTGCAGCACGCCGTCATTCACCGAGGTGCAGATGACCTTGCCGAACGGCGAACCGCCGAAGGACGGGTGATAGTCGATGTAGCAGGACTCGGCGCCCGCCGAGCGGATCATGTCGTGCGCGAGCGCGTCGAGCTCGAGCAGGTTGACGCCGACCGCGGCGGCATCGCGGGTGGCTTCCAGCACGCTCGCCACGAACGCGCCCGCCGCGCGCATCTCATCGATTTCGGCCGGGGTGCGCAATTCAATCACCGCACGAGCCTAGCCACTTCAGGCGGTGCGAGCACGGCCCGACGCCAGCCGGTTTTTGGCGCGGCCCCGAATGTGGCAGAATAAGCGTTTGTGCCCGGCGCGACTCTGCCATAGGGGAGTCGCGGTTCTGCCGAACAGCACAACTTTTCTTCTTCATCACCGATACCCCGCGTCCCGACCTGTGGCGAACGCAGAGAGCGAACTGACATGCACATTCTCGACTCCGTCGATGCAGCCAACCTGCGCAGCGACATCCCCGACTTCCGTCCGGGCGACACCGTCAAGGTGCACGTCAACATCGTCGAAGGTTCGCGCTCGCGCATCCAGGTCTTCCAGGGCGTCGTCATCGGCCGCTCGAACGAGGGCATCCGCGAGACCTTCACGGTCCGCAAGATCAGCTTCCAGGTGGGCGTCGAGCGCACCTTCCCGGTGCACTCCCCGGTGATCGATCACATCGAGATCGTCACCCGCGGTGACGTGCGTCGCGCGAAGCTCTACTACCTCCGCAACCTGCGCGGCAAGAAGGCCAAGATCAAGGAGAAGCGCGAGAACTGAGTTCTCGAGCTGTCCTGTTCGAATCCCGGCCCGGTCCTCCGGCGCCGGGATTCGTCGTTTCGCGGTCGACGCACCGTGAGCGTAGCTCGACACACGCGGTGGGTGGTGCCGCCGTGTGGGCGCAGTTGCAACCTATGCTTGCTTCGAGCCAACCGAGGTGCAATGTATTCACAACAACCGCGATCCGAGCGATCCCTTCCCCTGGCGCCTCCCGCGGAGGCCCCGGCGCCCGAGCGACCGCGTCGCGGCTCCGGCGTGCTCCGCTTCCTGCGCGACGTGCTCGTCATCCTCGTCGCCGCGGTCGTCATCTCCTTCCTGATCAAGACCTTCCTGATCCGCTCGTTCTACATCCCGTCGGAGTCGATGGAGTCGACGCTGCTGGTCAACGACCGCATCATCGTCAACGAGCTCGTGCCCGGGGTCGTGCCGATCTCGCGCGGCGACATCGTCGTGTTCCAGGATCCGGGCGGCTGGCTCGTCCCGCAGCCGACGGTGGAGCAGGAACCGCTTGCGGCCGCCTTCGACTGGGTGCTGTCGTTCGTCGGTCTCACCGCCCCGGACAGCAACGACCACCTCATCAAGCGAGTCATCGGCCTGCCGGGCGATGTCGTGACCTGCTGCGACGAGTACGGACGACTGTCGATCAACGGCGTTCCGATCGACGAGCCCTACGTCCTGCTGCCGGACGGCGTGACGAAGGTCTCCCGCGACGACTTCACCGTCACGGTGCCGGAGGACTCGCTCTGGGTGATGGGCGACAACCGCTATGAGTCGGCCGATTCCCGCTACAACCGCGACAAGCCGGGCAACGGCTTCGTTCCCTACGACAACGTCGTGGGACGCGCCTTCCTGATCTCGTGGCCGGTGGACCGGTGGACCTGGCTCGACAACCACGAGTTCGCCTTCTCCGGGGTCGATGACGCGGTCGAGACGCCGTCCGGCGAGGACGAGACGGATGAGGTCGGGACTCCGAGCCCGCAGGCCACGACGGGCGGCGAGTGATCCGCCGCGATGGCTGTCGCTGAACCGACCCTGGAGCGGGAGCGCGCCCTGTTCGCCGACGGGGCTGCGCTCGTCATCGGCTGCGACGAGGTGGGCCGCGGCGCGATCGCCGGTCCCGTCGCCGTGGGGGTGTCGGCGGCGTCGCTCGACGAGCTCGAGGCGGCCCCGGTGCCCGCGGGGCTTCGCGACTCGAAGCTGCTGAGCGAGAAGCGCCGCGACGCGCTCGAACCGCTTGCCCGCGCCTGGCTGCCGCGCTCCGCGGTGGGGCTGGCGAGCCCCGCCGAGGTGGAGGCGCGCGGGATCATCGCGGCGCTCGGTCTCGCGGCGAGCCGCGCGCTGGGGGAGCTGCACGCCGCCGGCGTCGACTTCCAGGGCGCTGTCGTGCTGCTGGACGGCTCGCACGACTGGCTTACGGCCGCCCTGCCGCGGCGCAGCGTGCTGCCGCGGGTCATCACGCAGGTGAAGGCCGACCGCGACTGCGCGGTCGTGGCGGCCGCCTCCGTGCTCGCCAAGGTGCACCGCGATCGCCTGATGATCGCGGCGCACGAGGAGGCTCCCGAGTTCGGCTGGGCGAGCAACAAGGGCTACGCGAGCGCCGCGCACTACGCCGCGGTGGAGGCGCGCGGTCCGCATCCGCTGCACCGCCGCTCGTGGCTGCGCGAACCCACCCTGGATGTCGCGGTCGAGTCGCCGGGCGCCTGACGAACTAGACTCGCAGCCGTGGATGACGACGAGTTTGAGGACTACGACCGTGAGGTCGAGTTGGCCCTCTACCGCGAGTACCGCGACGTGGTGGGACAGTTCAAGTACGTGGTCGAGACGGAGCGCCGCTTCTACCTCGCCAACGAGGTGTCGCTCGAGCGCAAGGACACCGAGCACGACTTCTATTTCGAGCTGACGATGAACGACGTCTGGGTGTGGGATGTCTACCGCGCCGACCGCTTCGTGAAGAGCGTGCGGGTGCTCACCTTCAAGGACGTCAACGTCGAGGTGCGCGGCGACAAGGATCTGGAGCTCCCCAAGGAGCTCGCGCTCGACGAGTAGGCATCCGTGGATCTCTACCTTCCGATCGTGCTGACGGTCACCCTGGTGATGGTCGGCCTCGTGATCGGCGTCACCTGGGCGCTGACGCGCGCCGCGCAGCGGCGGCGGCGCGAGCTCGAGGAGTCGGGAGACCTCGGCTCGCCCGAGTAGTCGCGCGGCGGCCGTCGGCGCGGTCTCGCGACGCGGTGACCTCGACTCCTCCGCAGCGCTTGATTCGCGGCGCAGTGCGCCGATCGGATGCCGGCCGGTGCGCGCCCGGGGCCGAGCGCGCATCCTCGGTGCATGGCGGCCAAAGACGAACTCGGGCGGCGCGGCGAGCGCATCGCCGAGCACCACCTCACCGAGCGCGGGCTGGTCGTGCTCGATCGCAACTGGCGCTGCCCGAGCGGCGAGATCGACCTGGTGCTGCGCGATGGCGATGAGACGGTGTTCGTCGAGGTGAAGACGCGGGCGGGGCTCGGCTACGGGCATCCGCTGGAGGCGATCACCATGGTCAAGCTCGCGCGGCTGCGACGGCTCGCGGGGGAGTGGTGCGAGCATCGGCGTGCGGCCGGGCAGCCCGTCGGCCGGATCCGCATCGACGCGGTCGGCGTGATCGCGCCGGTCGACGCGCCCGCGCGCATCGACCACCTCGAGGGCGTGTTCTGATGCCGGTCGGGCGCGCCCACGCGATCGCGCTGCTCGGCATCGACGGCGCCGTGGTCGAGATCGAGGCCGACATCTCGCAGCAGCTTCCCGCCTTCGTCCTCATCGGACTGCCCGATGCGGCGCTCGGCGAGGCGCGCGATCGCGTGCGCGCGGCGGCCCAGAACTCAGGGATCCCGCTGCCGTCCCGGAAGCTCACCATCAACCTGTCGCCCGCGGCGCTGCCCAAGCACGGCTCCGGCTTCGACCT
>DCRR01000019.1:30737-43434 GCA_002325245.1 Microbacteriaceae bacterium UBA1487
CTCCGGCCGCTGCCGGGAGTGCTGCCGGCGGTGCTGGCGGCCCGGCGCGCCGGCTTCGCGACCGCGCTGGTGCCGGCGGGCAACGCGGCGGAGGCGGGGCTGGTCCCCGACATCCGCATCGTGTCGATCGCCAGCCTGCGCGACGCGGCGATCTGGCACGGCGCCGAGCTGGAACCCGTCGAGGTCGAGCCGCTCGCGCGGGGGCCGATCGCGCCCGACAGCACCGAGGAGCGGGCGGGCGACCTCTCCGAGATCCTCGGCAACCGGGACGCGGTCGAGGCGCTGCAGGTGGCCGCCGCGGGCGGGCACCACATGTTCCTGCTGGGGCCGCCCGGTGCGGGCAAGACGATGCTCGCGGCGCGGCTTCCCGGCATCCTCCCGGACCTGGAGCCGGCGGAGGCGCTCGAGGTCTCCTGCATCCGCTCGCTCGCGGGGCTGTCGGTCGCGGGGGAGCTGCCCTCCCGTCCGCCCTTGGAGGCCCCGCATCACACCGCGAGCGCGGCGGCGATCGTCGGGGGCGGCAGCACGCTGATCCGCCCCGGGGCGGCGGCGCGGGCGGCGCACGGGGTGCTGTTTCTCGACGAGGCCCCCGAGTTCGCGCCCGGTGCGCTGGATGCGCTGCGACAGCCGCTGGAATCGGGCGTCATCCGCATCGCGCGCGCGAACGCGACGGCGCAGTTCCCCGCCCGATTTCAGCTGCTGCTCGCGGCGAACCCGTGCCCGTGCGGCAATGCAGGAGCCCGCGACCTGGTCTGCACCTGCACCGCCATGGCCCGGCGACGCTATCTCGGCCGGCTGAGCGGGCCGCTGCTGGACCGCGTCGACATCCAGCTGCGCATCCCGCGGATGACCGCGGCTCAGCTGCGGATGCCCGGGTCCCAGGCCACCGACTCGACCCGGGCACGGGCCCGCGTGGCCGCGGCGCGCGAGCGGGCCCGGAGTCGACTTCGCGGCACTCCGTGGCGACTGAATGCGCACGTGCCCGGGTCCTGGCTTCGCACCGAGGCGGGTCGCCCCTCACCGGGTGCCACCGGTGTGCTCGACCGGGCGCTCGAGCGCGGGGCGATCACGATGCGCGGCTTCGACCGCATTGTGCGCGTCGCGTGGACCCTCGCCGACCTGGACGGCGTCGAACGACCCGGCCCCGACCAGGTGGGTCGGGCGCTTCTGCTTCGAAAGGCGGCGGCATGAGCATCGCAGGTGTGGACGACGACGTGGCGGGCCCGCTCGTGCGCGCGGTGAGCGCGCCGGGAGCTGCGGCGGCACCGGACGAGGCGGCGGAGCGGTTCGCGCGCGCCGCGTGGAGCCACCTCGCCGAACCGGGGGATGCGCTGAGCGGCCTGCTCGTGCAGGTCTTCGGCGCGCCGGGAGCCCTCGAACGGCTCGTGCGGCTCGGCGACGACGAGAAGCGGGCCGCGCGGGAGCTCTCCGCGGAGCTGACCGAGGCGACGGGAGACTCGCCCGGCGTCGAGCTGCTGCGGGAGGCGGTGCTGCGGTGGCGACCGCGCCGCTCCTCCCGCCAGGTCATCCGCGCCCTCAGTCAGGCGCAGCGCTTCGGCGTGCAGCTGGTGGTGCCGAGCGATCCGGAGTGGCCGGCGCTGCTCGGCGACCTCGGAGCCCACGCTCCGCATGCACTGTGGCTGCGCGGTCGGCGCGAGGCGCTGCATGTGCTCGAGAACTCGATTGCGATCGTGGGAGCGCGCGCCGCCACCGGCTACGGCGAGCACGTGGCGGTCGAACTGGCGAGCGGCCTGGCCGACCGCGGCTTCGCGATCGTCTCGGGTGCCGCCTACGGCATCGACGGCATTGCGCATCGCTCCGCGCTGGCAAGCGCAGGCGACACCATCGCGGTGCTCGCCGGCGGGCTCGACCGGTTCTACCCGAGCGGACACGAGGCGCTGCTGACCCGCGTCATCGAGCGCGGCGCCGCGATCGCCGAGGTGCCGTGCGGCACAGCTCCCACGCGCTGGCGCTTCCTGCAGCGCAACAGATTGATCGCCGCGGCCACCCGCGCGACAGTCGTCGTGGAGGCGGGATGGCGCTCCGGCTCGCTCAACACTGCCCACCACGCGCTCGCGCTGGGACGCCCGGTCGGCGTCGTCCCCGGTCCGGTGACCAGCTCGGCCTCGGCGGGCTGCCACCGGTTGCTGCGGGAGGCGCCGGTGGTGTGCGTCACGAATCCGGGCGAGGCGGCAGAGCTGGTGGCGGACGAGAGCACCGGTGCGGCCCGCGGCGCGTCAGGCGCGCCGAGCTCATCGGCTGCGGCCGAGGCCGCGCCCGAGTCGAGCGGCGTGGCGGCGCGGGTGCTCGATGCTCTCAGCGAGCGGAGCCCCCGAACGATCGACAACGTCGCCGCCGCGGCGGGGCTCGCGGTCGACGAGGTGCGCGCGACGCTCGGCCTGCTCGACCTCGACGGGTGGGTGCGCGAGCGTCCCACCGGATGGCTCAAGGCCGCGGCGAACCGCCGGGAGGCCGCCCGTGCCGACTAGAGTTCCCCCGAGTGCACGCGAGGGTGGGAGGCAACATGGTGGCATCCGAGGCGCCGGGATTCGTCCAGCTGGGTCACTATCCGGCTCCGCGGCACACGCTCGTGCACGTCAGCGACACGCATTTCCTCGCCGGTCACGCGCCCCTGTACGGCGCCGTCGACACCGACCTCGCGCTGGGCCGGGCCTTCGAGCAGCTGGAGCGATCCGGGGTGCGCCCCTCCGGGATCGTCATCACGGGTGACCTCGCCGACCTCGCCGAGCCGGATGCCTACCGGCGACTGCGCGCCCTTATCGAACCGGCCGCGAAGCGACTCGGAGCCGAGATCATCTGGGTGATGGGCAACCACGACGAGCGCGGCCCGTTCGCCGCCGAACTGCTCGACGAAGCCAACAGCGGCGAACCGCTGGACCGCGTGCACCAGCTCGGCGGACTCCGCGTCGTCGTGCTCGACTCGACCGTGCCCGGGTTCCACCACGGCGACATCACCGACGAGCAGCTCGACTGGCTGCGCCGCGTGCTCGCCACCCCGGCTCCGGACGGCACCATCCTCGCCCTGCACCACCCGCCGCTGCCCAGCCCCGTCGAGCTGATGGCGATCCTCGAACTCGACAACCAGCCGCAGCTCGCCGACGTGCTGCGCGGCAGCGATGTGCGCGCGATCCTCGCAGGCCACCTGCACCACTCCACGCACGGCACGTTCGCGGGCATCCCCGTCTCGGTGGCCGCCGCCACCTGCTACACGATCGACGTGAGCGCGCCGCGCGGCACCCTGCGCGGCATCGACGCGGCGCAGTCGGTCAACGTTGTCAACGTCTACGACTCCGGCGTCGTGCACTCCATCGTGCCCATCACCGACGCGCCGCAGGTGGCGGGCTTCTCCGACGCCGTGCTGGGGCGGCTCGCGGCGATGACCCCGGAGGAGCGCCGAGCCGCGTTCTCGGACAAGTCCTCGACCTTCAACGTCGCCGACGCCGACGCCTCGGGCGGCGCGACGGCTGGCTGAGCCGCAGAGCCGCAGAGCCGCAGAACCGCAGAACCGCAGAGCGGCGTGGCCGCAGGATCGCCCAGCGGCGTGGCCGCACCCCATCAGCGCCGGCGCGCGCGACGATGGAACCCATGCAGGTGTCCGCTGCGATCGACCGCTTCGCCCGCTCCCTCGAGACCGAGCGGGGCCTGTCGGCGCACACGGTGCGCGGCTACCGCACCGACCTGACGGAGCTCGCCGAGGTGGCGGCCGAGCGCGCGGTCACCGAGGTCGACGGCCTCGACCTGGAGCTGCTGCGCGAATGGCTCTGGCTCTCGGCGCAGCGCGGCCTCGCCAGCGCGACCCTGGCGCGGCGCACGGCCGCAGTGCGCGCGTTCACCGCCTGGCTCGTCGACCACGGGCATCTGGCGGCGGACCCGGCGGCGCGGCTGCGCGCCCCGCGCCCGGACCAGCACCTGCCGCGCGTCCTGACGCGGGCGCAGATGGACGACCTCTTCTCGGGGCTCGCCGCCCGGGCCGCGACGGATGACGCCGTCGCGATCCGCGACCTGGCGATCGTCGAGCTGCTCTACGCCTCCGCCATCCGGGTGAGCGAGCTCGCCGCGCTCCGCCCGGGCTCGCTCGACCCCGCCGGGCGCACCGTGCGGGTGCTCGGCAAGGGCGGCAAAGAGCGCGTCGTGCCCTACGGGGGACCCGCCGCGCGCGCCCTCGACGACTATCAACGACGGTCCAGGCCCGAGCTCGTGAAGAATCGCACTGATCCCGGTGCGCTCTTCGTCGGCGCGCGCGGCGGCGCGATCGACACCCGCTCGGTGTATCAGGTCATCGCGCGGCTGCTCGCCGACCTGCCCGGCTCCGGCCCGTCCGGTCCGCACACGCTGCGCCACACCGCGGCGACCCACCTGCTGGATGGCGGCGCCGATCTGCGCGCCGTGCAGGAGATGCTCGGGCACTCGAGCCTGTCGACGACGCAGATCTACACGCACGTGTCGACCGAGCGGCTGCGCGAGAGCTACCGGCTCGCGCACCCGCGGGCTTGACGAGGCCCCACCGGGCTGCGCCTACTCGAGCTGCGCGCGGTACACCTCGAGCACGCGCGCGAGGTAGCGAGTGACGGTCTCCTGCTCCTCGGGGCTGAACTCGTCGAGCACCCGATCGATCCCCATGAACATCGGCATGATCGCCGCCATCGCGCGTTCCACGGAGGCGGGGTTCGGCACGATGACCACCCCGCGGCGATCGGTCGGGTGCGGCTCGCGGGTCGCGTGGCCGATCGCGACGAGCCGATCCACCACGGTCGTGACTGCGGCGGTGGACATGCCGAGTCGCCGAGCCAGCTCGGTGGGGGAGAGATTCCCGTGCATGACCAGGTGCTCCATCGCCTGCATGTCGGTGTGGTTCACCTCGAGCTGCTTCCCCACGTGGGACTCGAAATCGGCGCTCACCTCAAGGATCTCGCGCACATGCATCGTCGCGTCGCGCACGCCGACGCGCGGCGCGCCATCGCGCGGCGCGGCGTCCCGGACGCGGGGTCGAGTGCTTGGCATGGAGTAAGTTTATCGCTATGTTGTTCGAAGTCCTAGTAATTAGATGATCGAATGAGAGATATGCACGCCGTCACGCGCTTCATCACCTCCCGCCGCACCTCCTGGATCGTGCTCGTCGTCGCCGGGCTGCTCGCCGGCGGGATCTTCGCGTTGGGCAGCGGCTCCGAAGGGGAGCTCTCCCCGGGGGTCGGACTGCCTGACTCCGCGGAGTCGTCGCGAGCGACGGCGCTGCAGGAGACGCTCGACGGCGCCGACTCGACGAGTGCGCTGCTGGTCTTCTCGCGCGATGGCGACGTGCTCTCCGATGCCGATCTGGCCGCCGTTGTCGAGCGCAGCGAGGAGCTGGCCGACCTCGCCGCTGGCGGGTTCGTGCCGCCGCCGACCGTCTCCGACGACGGCACCACCGCATTGCTCGCGCTGCCGCTGGACGTCCTGGAGGACGCGGGCGAGCAGGCGGAGCGCGCCGATGAGCTTCGCGAGATCGCCAATGCGGGGCTGCCGAGCGGCCTTGAGGCTCTGCTCACCGGCGCCGAGGGCTTCGCCGTCGACATCGCCGCGGTCTTCGAAGGCGCCGACTTCACGCTCCTGCTCACGACGGTCATCGTCGTTGCGGTGCTGCTGCTCGTCACGTACCGCAGTCCGTGGCTGTGGCTCGTGCCGCTCGTCGTCGTCGGCACCGCCGATGGTCTCGCCGGCGTGGTCGCCACCCGCGTCTCGGCGATCTTCGGGATCGTCCTCGATGCCTCGGTCACCGGCATTCTCTCGGTGCTCGTGTTCGGTGCCGGCACCAACTACGCCCTTCTGCTGATCGCGCGCTATCGCGACGAGCTGCGGGTGTTCGAGGATCGCCGTGAGGCGATGGCGCGCGCCCTGCGCGGAGCCGGCCCCGCGATCATCGCGAGCGGCGGCACGGTCGTGCTGAGCCTTTTGACGCTCGTCTTCGCGGAGCTCGCGGGCAACCGCGCCCTCGGCATCGCCTGCGCCACCGGTGTCGTGATCGCGATGATCTTCGCCACGGTCGTGCTTCCGGCGGCGCTCGTCCAGTTCGGACGTGGCCTGTTCTGGCCCTACATCCCGCGCGTCGGCAGTGAAGGAAGCATGAACCGCGGCCTCTGGCGCGGTCTCGGCGTGCGGGTCGCGCGCAAGCCGGCCGTCGTCGCGACGATCGGCGTGCTGCTGCTCGGCGCACTGGCACTCGGTGGCACGCAGCTGCGCGTCGGTCTCGCGCAGACCGAGCAGTTCACGACCGTGCCGGAGGCGGTCGTAGGCCAGGAGATCATCGCAGATGCGTTCTCCGCCGGCAGCGGATCGCCGGTTGTCGTGATCGCCGAGGCGGACGCGGCCGAGCGTGTCGCCGAGATCACCGAGGAGACCGACGGGGTCGAGTCGGTCACCCTGGGTGAGACCGACGGTGAGATCACGCAGCTGAGCGTGGTGCTGGACGCCGCCGCCGAGACGCCGGAATCCTTCGCGACCGTCGAGGCGCTGCGCGCCGCCTTCGCCGACCTGGTGGGCACGAGTGTCGACGGCGACGCGATCGATGACGCGGTCGCGCTCGTCGGAGGCCTGGATGCGCAGGCCCTCGACGTCAGTGACGCGCAGCAGCGCGATCAGGCGCTCGTCATCCCGCTGATCCTCGGACTCGTCTTCCTCGTGCTGGTGATCCTGCTCCGCGCCCTCGTCGCTCCGGTGCTGCTGCTGGCCACGGTCGTCGCCTCGTTCTTCGCGAGCCTCGGCGCGAGCTGGCTGCTGTTCGACAGCCTGTTCGGGTTCCCCGCGGTCGACACGAACGTCGTGCTGTTCAGCTTCCTGTTCCTGGTGGCGCTCGGTGTGGATTACAACATCTTCCTGGTCACGAGAGCGCGGGAGGAGGCCTTCGCTCACGGGACGCGCGAAGGCATGACCCGCGCGCTTGCCGCGACCGGCGGCGTGATCACGAGCGCCGGCATCCTGCTCGCGGCTGTCTTCGCCGTGCTGGGGGTGCTTCCGCTCATCACACTCACCCAGATCGGCATCATCGTCTGCATCGGCGTGCTGCTCGACACGCTGCTGGTGCGCACCGTGATCGTTCCGGCGCTCGCCTTCCTCACCGGCGAACGGTTCTGGTGGCCGGGACGCGCGATCTCGGCCGAGCTCAAGGTGGTGCCCTCGTCGGCAACAACACGGATCGGGGGAGACCCCCGAGGAGCAGCAGCGGATTGACGTAGCCGCCGTCGATGCGCGCTCCCAGGTGCAGGCAGGGGAGCGCGCAGTGGCCGGGCTCGAGGTGGCCGATCAGCTGCCCGCGCTGCACCGGGTCCCCCGCGGCTACGACCGCGATGACCGGTTCGAAGCTCGAGATGACGCCGTCGGCATGCCGGATCGACAGCACCGGCCGGTCGACGACGACGCCCGCGAAGTGCACGACGCCGTCGGCGGGGGACCGGATCTCGGCCCCTTCCGCCGCGTGCAGGTCGACTCCGCGGTGGCCCGCCCCGTAGGGCGTGGCCGGAGCCACGTACGGCCGCGCGATCACGATCGGATCCGCGACCGGCCAGGCCCACACCGCGAGCGCCAGCAGGGCAGCCGCCGCGCGGGAGGCGCGGGCCGGAAGCGGGATCATCGCTCGAGTCTTGTGAGCCGAGACGCGGTGCGCGGCGCGCGCCCCGGGGGCAGGGGAGAGTGGCGCCTCGGCGCACTCTGGGGAGGCGGAGTCCGCAGTGCTACACTCATCCCAGCATCTCGCCTCGGCGAGGTGACTTCGCGTGCCCATCCGCGCTCCGCCGAACTCGGCGAAACGCTGGCCGCCGCATCCATCAGTCCTCACCCCGGTTCTCCGGCGCGAGGTGGATGTCTGGCCAGGGCACCAGGGCTCGCCCCCAACCGGGTGCGACACACAACTGAGAACCGCAGGTCGCGGCATGCCGCGCCTGCCAGAAAAGGAGCACGGCCATGGCCGTCGTCACGATTCGCCAGCTGCTCGACAGCGGCGTTCACTTTGGACACCAGACCCGTCGGTGGAACCCGAAGGTCAAGCGCTTCATCCTGACCGAGCGCAGCGGCATTCACATCATCGACCTGCAGCAGTCGCTGGCCTACATCGACAAGGCCTACGAGTTCGTCAAGGAGACGGTCGCCCATGGCGGCACCGTGCTCTTCGTCGGAACCAAGAAGCAGGCCCAGGAGGCCATCGCCGAGCAGGCGCAGCGCGTGGGCCAGCCCTACGTCAACCAGCGCTGGCTCGGGGGACTCCTCACCAACTTCCAGACGGTGTCGAAGCGTCTCGCGCGCATGAAGGAGCTCGAGGAGCTCGACTTCGAGGACACCACGAAGGGGTTCACCAAGAAGGAACTCCTCATCAAGAAGCGCGAGCTCGACAAGCTGCACAAGTCGCTGGGTGGTATCCGCAACCTCACCAAGACCCCGAGCGCCATGTGGGTCGTCGACCCCAAGCGCGAGCACCTCGCCATCGACGAGGCGCGCAAGCTCGGCATCCCGGTCATCGGCATCCTCGACACGAACGCCGACCCGGACGAGCTCGCCTACCCGATTCCGGGCAATGACGACGCGATCCGCTCGGTCAGCCTGCTGACCCGCATCATTGCGGACGCCGCGGCCGAGGGCCTCATCCAGAAGCACCAGAAGCCCGAGGCCGAGGGCAACGTCTCGGCCGTCGAGCCGCTCGCCGAGTGGGAGCGCGAGCTCCTCGAGGCCGGCAAGGCCGAGGAGGCCAAGGCCGAGGCGCCCGCCGAGGAAGCCAAGGCTGAGGAGCCCAAGGCTGAGGATGCCAAGGCCGAGGCGCCCGCCGCCGAGGAGGCCAAGGCTGAGGAGCCCGCCAAGAAGGCGCCCGCCAAGAAGGCTGCCGCGAAGACCGAGGCCGCGCCGGCCGAGGCCGCCGCCGAGTAATTCCGAGAGCCGGGCGGGCACACGCCCGCCCGGACTTCCCGGCGCAACCCGCCGTTCATCTGTTTCACACTCAAGCCAGTTAGGAAGCATCCATGGCCAACTTCAGCCTGGAAGACGTCAAGGCCCTGCGCGAGCGCCTGGGCACCGGAATGGTCGACACCAAGAACGCTCTCGTCGAGGCCGATGGCGACATCGAGAAGGCCGTCGAGATCCTGCGCCTCAAGGGAGCCAAGGGCAACGCGAAGCGTGCCGACCGCTCCACGAGCGAGGGTCTCATCGCCGTCGTCGAGTCGGCCACGGCCGTCACGATGATCGAGCTCGCCTGCGAGACCGACTTCGTCGCGAAGAACGACAAGTTCGTCGCGCTCGCCGAGAAGGTCGTTGCCGCTCTCGCCGACTCCGGCGCCGAGACGGTGGATGCCGCGCTCGCGGTGGCCGTCGACGGCGGCACGGTGGGCTCGCTCATCGAGGACCAGGCCGCGACCATCGGCGAGAAGGTCGAGCTCCGCCAGGTCTCGCGCATCGCCGGCGAGAAGTTCGCCGTCTACCTGCACCGCACCAGCAAGGACCTGCCGCCGCAGATCGGCGTTGTCGTCGCCTACACGGGTGACGACGCCGACACCGCACGCAGCGTGGCCCAGCACATCTCGTTCGCCGCGCCGGTCTACCTGTCGCGCGAGGACGTGCCCGAGGCCGAGGTCGCCAACGAGCGCCGCATCGTCGAGCAGATCAGCCGCGAGGAGGGCAAGCCGGAGGCCGCCCTTCCGAAGATCGTCGAGGGTCGCCTGGGCGCCTTCTTCAAGCAGGTCTCGCTGCTCGAGCAGGACTACGCGCGCGACAACAAGCTGTCGATCAGCAAGGTTCTCGCCGACGCGGGCCTGACCGTGACGGGCTTCGCCCGCTTCAAGGTCGGCGCCTAGTCAGTCCGCATCATCGCCGCAGCGCCCCGCAGATCCTCGGATCGGCGGGGCGCTGTGCGTTGCGGCCGCCGGAGGCGATCCGGGCCCCGGTGCGTCAGGCGACGGGGCTGGCGGTGCTCGTGGTCTCGGCAATGTTCCGCGCGGGGCGGAATCGCCCGGTCGCGATGAGCACGACCACGAGCAGCGCGGGCACGATCCAGCCGGACCAGCCGAGGATGGTGGCCTGCGTGGGGTCGACGATGTCGCCCGCGGCGACCACGAGCAGCGACAGTCCCGCCGCGGCGTTGAAGGCCCCGTGTGCGAGGGCGGCGGGCCAGACGGAGCCGGAGCGGATCCGCAGCCAGCCGAAGACGCCGCCGACGACGATGCACATGCCGCACATGCTGAGCACGGCCAGCCAGCCGGGCGCGGTCGGGTAGTTGTAGCCGAGCAGGATGAGCGGCGCGTGCCAGAGACCCCAGATCACACCCGAGATGAGAACGGCGGGACCGGCGCCGAGCGGCATCAGCTTGGGCAGCAGCCAGCCGCGCCAGCCGAGCTCCTCGCCGAGCGCGGGGATGGTGTTCAGCAGCGCCGCGGGCACGATTGACACCGCCTGCAGCAGTACGAGCAGCTCGAGGGGCATCGGCAGTGGGCCCGCCTCGGCGATGAGAGGCTCCAGGTAGGCGCGGAAACCCGAGAAGCCGACCAGGTCGGAGCGGTACAGCCCGAAGGCGGCACCGGTCAGCAGCGCCGCCACGATCATGCCGATGGCGAGCACGAGGCCGAGGACGAGGAACAGCGCGAAGCGGCGGCCGGGGCCGGGGCTCCGGAGCCCGAGCGCGGTGCGCCAGTCGGGCTCGCGGTCCACGACGCGCACCACGAGGATCGCGGCGATGGCGGGCGTGGCCATCATGGCGATCGCGAACGCGGTGAACCACGGGTTGGTGAGGCCCCCGGTGAACCACAGGGGGAGTGCGACCAGCCACGCGCCGCCGAGGGCGAGCAGCGTGAAGACGACGATGGAGCGGACGGGCAGTCGCATCGATCTTCCTCACCAAGTCAAAAGTTGTTCTAGTGAAACTATAACTACCGACGTTCGGGTGCGCGAGCTCCGCGTCGCGCCGCGCCGGGATCGCGCCCGGCCCAGGTATCCTGAAAAGGCATCCCCCACACTCTTGAGGAAGTCCCATGTCGAGTCGCCGCCGTGTCCTGCTCAAGCTCTCCGGTGAAGCGTTCGGCGGTGGACAGCTCGGGGTCAACCCCGACATCGTGAGCGCGATCGCCCGCGAGATCGCCGTCGCAGCGCCCCAGCGCGAAGACGATCCCGACGGCGTCGAGGTCGCGGTCGTCGTCGGCGGCGGCAACTTCTTCCGCGGCGCCGAACTCAGCCAGCGCGGCATGGATCGCGGCCGCGCCGACTACATGGGAATGCTCGGCACCGTCATGAACGCGCTCGCGCTTCAGGACTTTCTCGAGCAGGCGGGGGCGCAGGTCCGGGTGCAGTCGGCGATCGCCATGACCCAGGTCGCGGAGCCGTACATCCCGCTGCGAGCCGAGCGGCACCTGGAGAAGGGACGCATCGTCATCTTCGGCGCCGGAGCGGGGCTGCCCTACTTCTCGACCGACACCGTGAGCGCCCAGCGCGCCCTCGAGATCGGCGCCGACGCCGTGCTGGTCGCCAAGAACGGCGTCGACGGCGTCTACACGGCTGACCCGCGCACGAATCCCGACGCCGTGCGGCTCGAGGAGATCAGCTACCAGGAGGCGCTCGTGCAAGGCCTCAAGGTGGTCGACTCCACCGCGTTCAGCCTCTGCATGGACAACGGAATGCCGATGCGCGTGTTCGGCATGGAGCCGGCGGGCAACGTCACGCGAGTGCTTCAGGGCGAGCACATCGGCACGCTCGTCCGCCCGTGACCGGACCGCGCGCCCGCAGCGTCTGGGACATCGCGCTGTCGATCCTGCTGCTGATCCTGACCACGCTGATCGGCGTGTTCGGCGCGCTTCTGGCGACCGTGACCTTCGCCACGCTCGGCACCTGCGTCGGCGACTGCTCGCTCGACGGGGCCACGAGCGCGCTGTTCCTCGCCGGAGCGGCCGCGGTGATCGTGGTCGCGGCCGGGGTGATCGGCACGGTCGTCGCCCTGGTGCGTCGCCGCCGCGCCTGGTGGGTGGCACTGCTCACGCTGGTCGGCGTCATCCTCGTCTGGGTGGCCGGCTTCCTGCTCTACGGCGTCGCGGTCAGTGGCTGAGTTCGATCCCTACGGCGCCGACGTGCTCGCGGGGGACTGGCGCGGCCGGGGGAAGGTCAGCGTGCCCCGCGTGGCCGTCGAGCGCGGCCTCGTCGTGGAACTCGCCCCCGAGATCGACCCCGGCGGATGGGTCGGCGCAATCGTCGGATTCGAGAAGGGCCGGGTCGCGCTCGAGGACCGCGCGGGCAGAGTGCGCTGGTTCCCGCTCGGCGGCGGGTACCTGATCGACGGCGCGCCCGTCGTGCTCGATCCGCCGCGTGCGGCGCCCCGGAGCGCCGCACGCACGGCCTCCGGCGCGCGCGTCATCGAGGCCGAGAACCCGAATGCCGCGCGCCGCGCGCGCGTGGCGCGCGCCAGCCGCATTCTCGTCGAGGGGCGCCACGACGCCGAACTGGTCGAGAAGGTCTGGGGCAGCGATCTGCGGGCCGAGGGCGTCGTCGTCGAGTACCTCGGCGGCATCGACGATCTGGCGGCCGTCATCGGCGAACGGCAGCCCGGACCGGGCGCGCGACTCGGGGTGCTCGTGGATCACCTCGTTCCCGGATCCAAGGAGAGCCGGATCGCCCAGTCGATCCGGCATCCGCACGTGCTCATCGTGGGGCACCCCTACGTCGACGTGTGGCAGTCGGTCCGGCC
>DCRR01000019.1:43527-60727 GCA_002325245.1 Microbacteriaceae bacterium UBA1487
GGCTCCGTGCGCACCTATGCCGACCTGGAGCCGAGCCTGCTCGGACGCGTCGAAGAGCTCATCGACTTCGTGACGACGCCGGACGGCGCCGACTCGTAGGTCGCGCGCCGCGCGCCCGACTAAGCTGGACCAAGGCCGAAACGGTCGTCGTTGAAGGAGTGTGCCGTGATTAGTGACGTTCTCGCCGAGGCCAAGGAGAAGATGCACTCGGCTGTGGATTACGCGAAGAATGACTTCGCGACCGTGCGCACGGGGCGGGCCAACCCCGCGCTGTTCGAGAAGATCATGGTCGAGTACTACGGCACGCCGACGCCCCTGCAGCAGCTCGCGAGCCTGCAGAACCCCGAGGCGCGCACGCTCCTGATCACGCCGTACGACAAGACGGCGCTCAAGGAGATCGAGAAGGCGATCGTCAACTTCCCGAACCTCGGCGCGAACCCGTCGAACGACGGCGAGATCATTCGCGTGACGATGCCGGAGCTCACCGAGGAGCGCCGCAAGGAGTACGTCAAGATCGTGCGCACCAAGGGCGAGGACGCCAAGATCGCCATCCGCAACGTGCGCCGCAAGGCGAAGGACGACCTGGATGCGCTCAACGGCGAGGTCAGCGAAGATGACATCGCGCGCGGCGAGAAGGAGCTCGACGCGCTCACGAAGGCGAACGTCGACGCGGTCGACGACGCACTCAAGCGCAAGGAAGCCGAGCTTCTCGAGGTCTGATGACGTCGCACTCCGATGACGAGCCGTCGGCGGAGCCCGGCTCCGCCGAGCAGCACCCTGCGCGCCGGCACCCCTCCGCGTTGAGCGAGTTCGAGGAGCGAGCGCACGCCGCTCGCCTCGATCTGGAGGAGCGCGCCACGGCGGCCCGCGCCGACATCGAGGAGCAGCTGCACCACGCGCGCGCCCAGTTCGACGCGACCAACGAGAAGATCCAGGCCCGCACGGGCCGCAACCTCCTGGCGGCCATCGGCATCGGCGTGCTGCTGGGCGGGGCGTTCCTGGCGAGCCTCATCGTGCTCAAGTGGGTGTTCATCCTCTTCGGCGCCGCCCTGATCGCGTTCACGACGCTCGAGCTGGCGCAGGCGCTGCGCCAGGCCGGGCGCACCATCCCGCGCATCGTCTCTGCCGTCGTCGGCGTCTCGATCGCCCCGGTCGCCTTCTTCTTCGGCATCGAGGCGCTCTGGATCGCGCTCGTCGCCGCGATCGCCGTGGTCACGCTGTGGCGCCTGGCGGAGCTCGTGCTGCCCTCGCACCGCGCCCCGACGCGGGAGGTGCTGCTGGACATCGGTGCGGGAGCACTCGTCCAGATCTACGTCTCGCTCATGGCCGGGTTCTATCTCGTCGTGACCGGGAGCGAGGGGGGCGAGTGGTGGACGCTCGCGGGCATCATCATCGTCGTCTCCACCGACATCGGCGCCTACGCAGCCGGGCTCAGCTTCGGCAAGCACAAGCTGGCCCCCACGATCAGCCCCGGAAAGACCTGGGAGGGCTTCGCCGGGGCGGTCGCCGCCGCGCTCCTGGCCGGTGGCCTGCTCGCCGTCCTGATGCTCGGCCAGCCCTGGTGGGTGGGACTGGCGCTCGGCGCTGTGCTCGTGGTCGTGGCGACGATGGGCGACCTCACCGAGTCGATGATCAAGCGCGACCTCGGCGTGAAGGACATCTCGAGCTGGCTTCCCGGCCACGGCGGATTCCTCGACCGGCTGGACTCGGTCCTGCCCTCGGCGATCGTCATCTACGCGTTCTTCCTGATCTTCGCGAGCTGAGCCGAGCGGTGACGGACGCACAGCGAGTGTTCGTTAGAATCGCCGCGTGAGTACGACGTTCCCGCGCACGCGCGGCTCCCAGCGCGGTTACGACATCGATGAGGTCGAGGACTTCCTCGAGGATGCGCACCGCGCCTACGTCGGCGAGCCGACGTCGACCGTGATCACCTCGGAGAGCGTTCGTCGTGCCGCGTTCACGATGCGCCGCGGCGGCTACCAGCCGGACGCGGTCGACGCCGCGCTCGAGCGACTCGAGGACGTCTTCGCCCAGCGCGAGCGCGAGCAGGCGCTGAGCGAGCGCTCCGAGGAGTGGTACGCCGATGCGCGCGCCTCTGCCCAGGTGATCCTCGACCGTCTGGTGCGCCCGCGCGGCCAGCGCTTCCGCCGAGTGGGGATCTTCACCGGCGGCTACTCGGTCCGCGAGGTGGACGCGCTCGGCGACCGCATCACCCGCTACTTCCAGGAGGGCACCCCGATCGAGCTGGAGCAGCTGCGCACGGTCGCCTTCTCCGCCCAGCGCGGCGGCTACCTGGAGTCACAGGTCGATCTTCTGATCGATCGCGTCACGGAGGTCATGCTCGCCGTGCGCTGAGCGGCGCGCGTCGCCCGGGCAGGCCCCGGTCGACCCGCGATCGCGGCGCACTGCCTCCCCGAACTGGGGGCCGCGCGCGGCTCCCCGGACTCCCAGGGGGCGTCAGTAGACTGACGGAACTGTGAGCGGGTACCGGCGGCGAGGTGTGACGGCACGTCTGCGCCCTCCGGTGCCGGCGCCGGAGCGGCATGCCCGCACGGCCCGGTCGCTCCCGGTCTTCGCGGCCCTGGTGTCGCTCGCCTTCGTCTCGGTCGCCGGGGTTCCGCACGCCAGCAGCCAGACTCTCGACGATCCCGCCGCCGCCGCCGTGGCGGCTCCGGTGCAGGAGTTCGCGGTCAGCGATGCCGTCGAGTCGCGCGTGGAGCGCGACGGCTACGACGTGACCGACCCGCCGCCGCCCGCCGCCGCGACCGCGCCGGTGGTCGGAACCCCCGACCCCGGCAGCGCGCAGGCGATCGCCTATGACATGGTGCTCGCGCGCGGCTGGGGCGAGAGCCAGTACTCCTGTCTCGTCGCGCTCTGGACCCGCGAGTCGAACTGGAACCTGTACGCCGAGAACCCCACGAGCGGCGCATACGGCATCCCGCAGGCACTGCCGGGCAACAAGATGGCAACCGCGGGTGCCGACTGGCAGACCAACGCAGCGACGCAGATCACCTGGGGGCTCGGCTACATCGCGGGGCGCTACGGAACGCCGTGCGCCGCCTGGGAGTCGAGCGAGACGCGCGGCTGGTACTGAGTCCTCGCGGCCGCCGGCGTGTCCTCGTCGCGACGGCATCCCCGCGGTGCCTCTTCTACAATCGAGGAATGGCTCGGTCTTCTCGTTCGCGCGCGCGTCGGCGCGACGTCGAGCCGGAGCCGCTCGACCTGGAGCGCATCCTCGCGGGGACGCGCCGAGTCGAGGCCAAGCGCGACGGCAGCTGGAACGTCCAGCCGCAGGCGGCCAACGCGGCGATCAAGAGCTACGTGTGCCCCGGATGCGGTCTCGAGATCGCCCCGGGGACGGCGCATCTCGTCGCCTGGCGCGCCGACGGCCTGTTCGGAGAGGCCGACGACCTCGCGGCACGCCGACACTGGCACACGCACTGCTGGAAGACCCGAAGCTGAGGATCCCCGTGACCGAGCCCGCCCCCATCCGCATCTCGTCGAGCGTCATGCTGCCCGCGCGGCGGGAGGACATCGAGCTTCGCACCGCCGACGGGCTGCGCCTCGTGGGGGAGCTCGCGCTTCCCGAGTCGCGGCCGCCGGTCGCCACACTCGTGTTCCTGCATCCGCTGCCGACCGCGGGCGGATTCATGGACTCCCACATCATCCGCAAGGCCGCCGCCCGCCTGCCTGCCCTCGCCGACCTGGCGGTGCTGCGCTTCAACTTCCGCGGAGTCACCTCGCCGCGCGGCACGTCGGAGGGCGCCTTCGGCGACGGCATCACGGAAGCGGAGGATCTCGCCGCGGCGATGGCGTTCGTCGCCGAGCGCGGGCTCCCGACGCCGTGGCTCGTCGGCTGGTCCTTCGGCACCGAGGTCGCCCTCAAGCACGGGCTCGAGCATGCGATCGCTGGCGCGATCCTGCTGTCGCCGCCGCTGCGGCGCACGACGAGCGACGAGCTCGCGCTGTGGGCGGGGCGGGGCGTGCCGCTCGTCGCGGTCGTGCCGGAGCACGACGACTTCCTGCGCCCCGACGAGGCGCGCCAGCAGTTCGCGGTCGTGCCCGAGGTCGACTTCGTCGCCGTGGAAGAGGGCAAGCACCTCTGGGTGGGGGAGAAGCAGACCTTCCGCGTGCTGACCGAGATCGTCGAGCGCGTGAACCCCGCGGCGCTGCCGCTGCCGACCGAGTGGACCCCGCCGGCGGCCTAGCCGAGACGCCGCGCTACAGCTCGTTCTGCCGGGGCACGATGACCTGCTTGACAATCAGCAGGATCGAGGCGGCGACCGGGATCGCAATGAGCGCCCCGAGGATGCCGAGCAGCGTACCGCCGGCCAGGGCCGCCACCACGACCACGGCGCCGGGGATCTTCACGGCGCGGTTCATGATGTTCGGGCTCAGCACGTAGGCCTCGACCTGCATGTACACCAGGTACCAGATCCCGACCACGATCACGGCGGGGACGTCGTTGAACAGCCAGACGGCGAGCGTGATGATCACGGATCCGGAGATCGTTCCGACCAGCGGGACGAGCGAGAACAGGAACGCGATGAACGCGAGCAGTGCGGAGTACTGGATCGGCTCGCCGAGAATCAGGCCCAGCACGCTCAGGAAGACGAAGGTGAGCACGCCGTTGGAGAGGCCGAGGAGCGCCTGCCCGATGACGAAGCGACCCACCGACTTCGAGATCTGCTCGGCGAGGTCGATGAAGCGCTCGCGCTTGGACGCCGGAACGAGCTGGTACAGGCCCCGCTTGATACTCGCCAGCGAGGCGACGAAGTAGAGCGTGAGGATCAGCACGATCAGGATGCCGAACGTGCCGGTTGCGATTCCGATCGCGGTGTTGAGCACCCCGCCGGTGATCGCACCGATGTTCTCGGTGAAGAAGTCCTCGAGGTTGCCGACGACATCGTCGAAGGCGAGCCAGGGAAGGGTCTGCGCCCACCAGTCCTGGATCACCTGGGTGTCCTGCACCGTGACGACGATGTCGGGAATCGACTCGATCAGCTTGTTCACCTGGTCGACGATCACCGGGATGATCGCGAGCACGAGGCCCGCGACGACGGCGAGCACGCCGACGAGCACGATCAGGATCGCGAGCGGCCGCGAGACCTTGTGGCGCTGCAGCCACGAGACGGCGGGGTCGATTCCGAGGGCGAGGAAGATCGCCGCGCCGATGTAGGTCAGGATCGTCGCGAGGTTCGCGACCGAGGAGCCGATGAGCAGCGCGACCAGAACGCCGAGACCGCCGAAGAGGCCGAGACTGAACGCGTTGTTGATCTTCACCGAGAAGGACCTTTCGACGTGAGCTGAGGCGCATCGCCGGGGTGCCAGCGCGTGGCGGGCGTCCCGATCGGTTGCAGCCGTTGAGCGAAGAGTATCGAACTCGGGCGACGCGCCGACTTAGGCGCTGTGCTCGTGTTCCGCGATCGCGGCGTTCTCGCCGCCGTCGATCGGGTCGTCATCGCGTTCGGTGGGGAAGTCGCTGTTCTCCTGTGCGACCGGAGCCGTGGTGGCGAGCACCCCGCGCAGACCCTCGACGTAGCTCGCGATCGACTCGCGCTCCAGGCGCAGCTGCTCGAGTCGCTTCTCGGCGTCCCCGACGAGCTCCGCGGCGCGGGCCTCGGCCTCGGAGACGAGAGCGGCGGCGCGCTTCTCCGCGTTGTCGAGCACCTCGGCGGCCTGGGTGCGGGCACGCTCGGCCGCCTCCGATGCGGCGGCCTTCGCGTTCGCCTCGAGGGCATCCGCCTCGGCGCGCTTCGCAGCGGCGCGCTCGGTGGCCTCGGTGAGCTGAGCCTGGGCCTCGTCGAGGTAGCGCTGCGTCGCGGCGGCGGCCTCCTGGTGCTTGAGCTGGTACTCCTTCTCGGCGGCGTCACGGCGAGCCGTGATCTCCACCTCGAGATCGGCGCGCGCCTGCTCGGCCGTGGTCACCAGGCTTGCGGCGAGCTCCTGCGTGTCGTGGGCGATGCGGGCGCGGGTGGACTCGACCTCCTGCGCGAGCTCGGCGCGCTGGGCGGCGACGTCGCGGGCCAGATCAGTGCGCTGCTTCTCCAGGTCGGCGGCGACCGCGGCGCGCTGCTGCGCGAGCTCGTTCTCCGTCGCGGAGCGCAGACCCGACAGCTCGGCGGCGAGAGACTCGCGTGCTCCGCGGACTTCGGCTTCCCACGCGGAGCGCGCCCCGGTGAGCTCCGACTCCTGCGCAGAGCGCGCGGCGTCGAGCTCGGTCGCAAGCGACGTGCGTGCGGTCTCGAGCTCGCTCTCCAGCTCGGCGCGACGCGTGGTGATCTCGTTCTCGAGCTCGGCCCGGCGCGACGTCACCTCGTGCTCGAGCTCGCTGCGGGCGGTCGACAGCTCGGCCGCCAGGCGCGCCCGGGTGGCCGCGGTGCTCGCCTCGAGCTCGGCCGTGGCCTTCTCGGTGGCCGCCGCGAGCTCGGCGCGGCTCTGCTCGGTCTCGGCCGCGAGTGCGGCGTTGGCTGCCTTCGTGTCGGCCTCGAGGGCGGCGCGGGCCTGCGCCATGTCGCGCTCGAGGTTGGTGCGAGCCTCTTCGAGCTCGCGCTCGAGGTCCTCACGTCGGCGGAGGCTCTCCGCCTCGAATTCGGCGCGGCTGCGCTCGGTGTCGCGGGCCAGCGCGGCCGCGGCCTCGCGCGCCTCGGCGACCTCGCGCTGGGCGACGACCTTGAGCTCGGCGATCTCCCGCTCGCCCTCGGCACGCAGCGCCGCGGCGTCGCGCTTGGCGGCGGCGCGCGCTTCGGCGGTCTCGGTCGCGACGGCACCGCGAGTCGCGGCGGCTTCGCGCAGCGCATCCTGGATCGTGGTCTCGGCCTCGGCGGCAGCACGCTCGGCGGTGCTCGTCGCCTCGGCACGGGCGTTGTCGACGATGTGGGCGGCGTCGGTGCGTGCGGTCTCCACCAGGCGCTGGGCCTGCTCGGCGGCCTCGGCGCGCAGCGCCTGGACCTCCTCGGCGGCGGTGGCGCGCAAGCGCTCGACATCGATATCGGCCTGGGCGATCAGCCGGGTGGCCTGCTCCTCGGCGACGCGAAGGGTGCTCTCGAGGCGTGTGCCGAGACCGGCGTAGGTCGGTCGGCCCACCTCGTCGAGCTCAGCCTGCAGGTCGTCGGTGACGGCTTGCAGTCGCTTGACGTCCTTGCTCAGGTCCGTCTTGGCCTGGTTCGCCTTGATCAGGTCGCGCCGAAGCTCGCCGAGAGCCTGGTCGACTTCGTCCTTCTTGTAGCCCCGGAGTTCGGTGCCGAATCCCGCGTCGTCTACCGCCACTGCGCTTGCTCCTCGATCGGTGTGGTCCCGGTTCGCACACTCGGTCGCGAACGGGAGTCTCAGGGAAAAGGGCCCCAGGAGGGGAAGATCGTTCCCGAGTCTAGGGCGTGACGCTCCCGCGCGCACCGCGTGCGGGAGGCGCGGTGTACGGCGTTCTTTCGGACTTCGCCCAGCTTTCCCCGGGTTGTCGGGGAACCCGTCGGCTACTCTGAAATGTCTTGTCCGCAGTCCTGCGCCACGGATTTCGTGTCTGGATCACGAAGTCACACCCGGCGGCGTGAGATCCCCGCGGCCTGAGAGGAGTCATCCGTGCGTTTCGTCGTGGCGATCGTCTTGTTCGTCGTTGCCTTCGTCGGCATCGGCCTGGGCATCGCTCAGCGCACCGTCCTGGCCGGTCCCGACCATGTCACGGTCGAGACCACCACCAGCGGCACCGCGCCCGTCACCGTCATCGACGGCTCCATTCTCAACGCCCTTCCGGGCACGCAGACGATCGATGCCTCCGGCAGCGAGACCGTCTTCCTCGCCTACGGTCGCACCGCGGACGTTCTCGCGTGGGTCGGCGACGCCTCCTACAACCTGCTGGAGTGGGACACCGAGGCGCAGACCCTCGGATCGAGCGTCCAGGCGGGCCTCGAGGCCACGGTTCCGGCGCCCTCCGGCTCGGATCTCTGGGTGCAGGAGTTCAGCGGTGTCGAGGAGCTCACCCGCAAGATCAACGTGCCCGCGGATGCCTCGATCCTGATCGTCGGCGACGGCGAGACTCCGGCTCCGAGCTCGATCTCGATCACCTGGCCGCTGGACAACAGCGCGCCGTGGTCCGGACCGCTGATCGTCGGCGGCGGACTGGCCCTCCTGGCGGGCCTGGCCGCGTTCGTCTGGGCGCTGCTGCACGCGCGCCGAGCCCGCGGCCCGCGGCGCAAGCAGCCGAAGCTTCCCAAGCCTCCGAAGCCGCCGCAGCTGCGGCCGGCGAAGCAGCGCAAGGCCATCGAGGCCGCACCGCCGCGCGGTCGGCGCCGGCTCTTCGCCGCCTCCGGCGTCGCGGTCGTCACGGCGCTCGCGCTCGGGGGCTGCACGTTCTCGGGAACTCCCGAGCTGTTCCCCGTCGAGACCCCGACCGCCAGCCCGACGCCCGGCGCCGCGGGAACCGAGGACCTCCCCGCGCCCGCGGTCACCCGGCCTCAGCTGGAGCGCATCATGGAGCGCATCGAGACGACGGTCGCCGAGGCCGATGCGGAGGGCGATGAGGATCTCGCCGAGACGAGGCTCGCTGGTCCCGCGCTCGAACTGCGCGCGGCGAACTACGAGATCCTGAGCAGCGACTCGTCGCAGACCGCCGTGCCCGTGCTGCCGCAGGGCCCGGTCGAGGTGATCCTCCCGCAGCAGATCGACACCTGGCCGCGCACCGTCTTCGCCGTCGTCAAGGACGAGAACGCGACCGTCGCGCCGGTTGCCGTGATGCTCATCCAGGAGACCCCGCGCGACAATTACAAGGCGCACTACGTCATCTCCCTCGGCCCGAGCACGACGCTGCCTGACATGGCGGCGACGGCGATCGGCGCCCCCCGGGTCGGCACGGACGTCGCGCTCGGCGTGCTGCAGCCGAGCGAGCTCGCGGACGCCTATGGCGACATCCTGCTGAACGGCGACGAGAGCGAGTACGCCGTGTTCTTCGATGCGGAGACTGACACTCTGCGCGAGCAGATCGGTGCCGAGTACAAGGAGAGCGTCAAGACCTCGCTGCCCGCCACGGCGAAGGTGACGTTCAGCAACGTCGCCGGTGATGAGGATCCGATCGCCTTCGGCACCAACGACGCCGGCCTGCTGGTCGCGGTCGAGCTCGTCGAGGTCGAGAAGGTGACTCCCGTGGAGGCGGGCGCCGCCATCAATCCGCGCGATCGGGTGAAGGCCCTGCTCGGGCTCTCGCAGACGACGAAGGGCGTCGAGGCGCGCTACGGCGTCCAGCTGCTGTTCTACGTGCCCCCGGTCGCCGAGGAGGGCGCGCTCATCCAGCTCCTCGGATACTCGCAGGGCCTGATCAGCGCGACCGAGGTCGACTAGGCGCGGCGACGGCCTGCGCCGCGTGGCAAAGTAGAGACGTGACTTCCGTACCTCCCGGACCCAGCCTCCGCGGCGCCGTCGACCTGTCCTCGCTCGTGCAGCGAGCCTCAGCGAAGCCGACCGGCGCCCCGAACGATGCGGCCTCGCCGACGACGCCCGCTAACGGAGCGGCGACGCCCGGCTCGCCGCTGGTCGTTCCCGCCAACGACGCCAACTTCACGCGCGTGCTGGAGCTGTCGTCGACGGTTCCGGTCGTCGTCGAGTTCATCGCTCCGGGGCTCGAGCCGGCGCTCGGCGCGATCATCGAGTCTTACGGCGGACGCCTGGTGCTCGCCGTGGTCGACGGCCAGGCGAATCCGCAGCTCGCGCAGGCCTTCCAGATCCGCGAGGTGCCCGCGGTCGCCGCGGTCGTCGGCGGGCGCCCCGTCAACCTGTTCCTCGGCATGCCGGCCGAGACCGAGGTGCGTCAGGTGCTCGACGAGCTGCTGCAGCTCGCGGCGCAGAACGGCGTCACCGGCCAGGTGCCGGTGAACGGAGCGGGCGAGCCGGGCGACGCCGACAGCGGCGACGCTGCCGCGCCCGAGGAGCCGCCGCTGCCGCCCCTGCACCAGGAGGCGTTCGACGCGATCTCGGAGGGCGACTTCGCGGCCGCCGTGGCCGCGTACGAGAAGGCCCTCACGCAGAACCCGCGCGATGCCGATGCGATCGCGGGTCGTGCGCAGGCCTCACTGCTGCTTCGCTTGAAGGGCGCCGACGCGGAGACCATCCGCTCCGCCGCGGCCCACGCCCCGCAGAGCGTGGCCGCGCAGCTCGCCGTCGCCGACCTCGACGTGAGCGGGGGGCACCTGGAGGACGCGTTCGCGCGGCTGCTGGAGATCTTCCCCGCGCTGGACGCCGACGGCAAGGCCGCGGTGCGAACGCGCCTGCTCGAGTACTTCGAGATCGCCGGCTCCGACGATGAGCGCGTCGCGGTGGCGCGGCGTCACCTCACCGGACTGCTCTACTAGGCGAGCGCCGCTCGCCGAGGCCCGCCGCGCTAGACGGAGGCGGGCGCGAGCCGCAGCCACACCGCCGCGAGCGGCGGTAGCGTCAGCTCGACGGAGGCCGGTCGGCCGTGCCACGGGGTGTCGCCCGCGTCGACGCCGCCGAAATTGCCCACGCCGGAGCCGCCGAACTCGAGCGCATCGGTGTTGAGCACCTCGTCCCAGCGGCCCGCCGTCGGCAGCCCGACCCGGTACGGGCCGACCGGGTTGCCGCCGAAGTTCACCAGGCACGCCATCGTCTCGCCCTCGCGTCCGCGACGCAGGAAGGCGACGATGTTGTGCTCCGGATCGTTCGCGACCCACTCGAAGCCCGTCGCCTCGTTGTCGACCGACCACAGGGCCGCGTTCTCGCGGTAGACGCGATTGAGCTGGCCGACGAGGCGCGCCAGGCCCTGGTGGGCGGGCTGGTCGAGAATCCACCAGTCGAGTCCGCGCTGCTCGCTCCACTCCGAGGGCTGCCCGAACTCGCTGCCCATGAACAGCAGCTGCTTGCCGGGATGCGCCCACATGAAGGCGAGGTAGGCGCGCACATTCGCGAGTTTCTGCCACTGGTCGCCGGGCATCTTCGACAGCAGCGAGCCCTTGCCGTGCACGACCTCGTCGTGGCTGATCGGCAGCAGGAAGCTCTCGCTGAACGCGTAGAGGAAGCTGAAGGTGATGTCGTTGTGGTGGTGCGAGCGCCACATCGGGTCCTCGTGCATGTACTGCAGCGAGTCGTGCATCCACCCCATGTTCCACTTCAGGCCGAAGCCGAGCCCGCCGTTCTCGGTCGGCTTCGTGACGCCGGGCCACGAGGTCGACTCCTCGGCGATCATCACGACGCCGGGGTTGCGGCGGTAGGCGGTCGCGTTGACCTCCTGCAGGAACGAGATCGCTTCGAGGTTCTCGCGCCCGCCGTGGATGTTCGGCACCCACTGGCCGGGCTCGCGCGAGTAGTCGAGGTAGAGCATCGAGGCGACCGCGTCGACGCGAAGCCCGTCGATGTGGAACTCCTCGAGCCAGTAGAGCGCGTTCGCGACGAGGAAGTTGCGCACCTGCGAATCGCCGAAGTTGAAGACGAGCGTGCCCCAGTCCGGGTGCTCGCCGATCCGCGGGTCCGAGTGCTCGTAGAGCGGCTCGCCGTCGAAGTTCGCGAGCGCCCACTCGTCTTTCGGGAAGTGCGCCGGCACCCAGTCGACGATGACGCCGATCGAGGCCTGGTGCAGCCGGTCGACCAGGTAGCGGAAGTCGTCGGGATGCCCGAAACGGCTGGTCGGAGCGTAGTAGCCGGTGACCTGGTAGCCCCACGAACCGCCGAACGGGTGCTCGGCGACCGGGAGGAACTCGACGTGGGTGAAACCCAGTTCGTGCACGTACTCGATCAGCTGATCGGCGAGCTCGCGGTAGCCGAGCCCGGGGCGCCAGGAGCCGAGGTGCAGCTCGTAGATGCTCATCGCGCCGTTGTGCGCGTCGTGCGCGGCGCGCTGGGCGAGCCACGTGGCGTCGCGCCAGGCGTACTGGCTGTGGCCGACGACGGAGGCGGTGGCGGGCGGGCGCTCGGTGTAGCGCGCCATCGGGTCGGCCCGCTTGACCCACTCGCCGCGCGCCGTCAGCAGCTCGAACTTGTAGGTCGTTCCCGGATCGAGCGCCGGGACGAACAGCTCCCAGACCCCGTTGTCGTCGAGTCGACGCAGGGCGTGCTGCTCGCCGCTCCAGTGGTTGAAGTCGCCCACGATGCGCACGGCGCGGGCGTGCGGCGCCCAGACCGAGAAGCTCGTGCCGGCGACGCCTTCGTGCTCCTTGACGTGAGCCCCCAGCCAGTGCCAGAGCTGCTCGTGGCGCCCTTCGCCCCAGAGGTAGAGGTCGATCTCGCCGACGCTCGGCACGAAGCGGTACGGGTCATCCGCGGTCCAGGTCGGGCCGTCGCGGTAGGTCGTCTCGAGCCGGTAGCTCTGCCCGGCGCCGGGCGCGAAGCCCTGCCAGAGTCCCGCGGAAGCGTGGGCCAGCGCGATGCGCGAGCCGTCCGCGCGGATGGCGGTGACGGTCTCGGCGAGCGGTCGCACGGCGCGGATGACGTGGCCGTCGCCCGCCGGATGCTGACCGAGCCAGTCGTGCGGTCGCGGATGCCGACCGGTGGCGAGTTCGGCGGTGAGCGCCTCGTCGAGCGGGGGGAGGGTCTCCATCAGCGCACCTTCGAGTAGTCGACCGCGAGAATGTGCACCGGCTCGCGGAACGCGTCGAGTCGCACGTAGTTGTCGGCGCCCCACGCCCAGCGCTCGCCCGAGATCAGGTCGCGCACCTCGAACTGGGCGTCGGGAGCCAGACCGAGCTGCCGCAGGTCCAGGTGCACGGTGGTCTCGCGCACCGAGTGCGGGTCGACGTTCGCGACGATGATCAGTCCGTCAGGCTTCCTGTCGCCGGTGAACTCGGCGGCGAGGTGCTTCGTGTAGACGAGCACGGCGTCGTCGTCGCTCCAGTGGATGCGCAGGTTCCGAAGCTGGCGGAGCGCCGGATGCGCCGCGCGGATCTCGTTGAGCCGCGTCAAGTAGGGGGCGAGCGTCCGGCCGGTGGCGGCCGCGCGCGCCCAGTCGCGCGCCTTGTACTCGTACTTCTCGTTGTCGATGTTCTCTTCGCTGCCCGGGCGGGCGACGTCCTCGAAGAGCTCGTAGCCCGCATACACGCCCCAGGTCGGCGCGCCGGTGGCGGCGATCGCCGCGCGCACGCGGTAGGCGGCGGGCCCGCCGAACTGCAGGTACTCGGTGAGGATGTCGGGGGTGTTGACGAAGAGGTTGGGGCGCAGATAGTCGGCGCTGCGTCCCGCCAGCCCGGCGAGGAACTCCTCGAGCTCGGTCTTGGTGTTGCGCCAGGTGAAGTACGTGTACGACTGGTGGAAGCCGGCGCCTGCGAGCGAGTGCAGCATCGCGGGCCGGGTGAAGGCCTCGGCGAGGAACACGACCTCGGGGTGCTCTCGGGCGACCTCGGCGAGCAGCCACTCCCAGAAGTCCAGGGGCTTGGTGTGCGGGTTGTCGACGCGGAAGATCTTCACGCCGCGCGAGATCCAGAGCTCGACGATCCGCAGCACCTCCTCGCGGATGCCCTCGGGATCGTTGTCGAAGTTGATCGGGTAGATGTCCTGGTACTTCTTCGGCGGGTTCTCGGCGTACGCGATCGAGCCGTCAGGCCGGGTCGTGAACCAGTCGGGGTGCTCGGTCACCCAGGGGTGATCGGGCGAGCACTGCAGGGCCAGGTCGAGTGCGATCTCGAGACCGAGCCGGTCGGCCTCGGCGACGAACGCGGCGAAGTCCTTCGCGGTGCCGAGGTCCGGGTGGATCGCGTCGTGCCCGCCGGGCGTGCCGTCGGCGAGCGGACCGCCGATCGCCCACGGGCTGCCCGGGTCGTTCGGGCCGGCGGTGGTCGAGTTGTTCGGCCCCTTGCGGTGCGCGACGCCGATCGGGTGGATCGGCGGGAGGTACACGACGTCGAAGCCCATCGCCGCCACGGCGGCAAGCCGGGCGGAGGCGGTGCGGAAGGTGCCGCTCGTCCAGGAGCCGTCGTCCCGCCGCGTCGCGCCTTCGGAGCGCGGGAAGAACTCGTACCAGGATCCGACGGCGGCGCGGTCGCGCTCGACGCGCAGCGGTTTCTGCTCGGAGACGCTGGAGAGCCAGGCGATCGGGCGGGTGCGGATGAGGCGCGTCAGGCGCGGCTCGCGCGCGGCGGCGAGGCGCTCCTCCGGGGCGAGGCTGGTGTTCAGGAGCGTCGCGCGCGCCTCGACGCACGCCTTGGCGGTGCGGCCCGCGAGCAGCTCTGCACCCATCGCGAAGACCAGCTCGAGGTCTTGGCCGGCCGCGACCTTGATCTCGGCGTTGTGCAGCCAGGTGGCCCAGTCGTCGGTCCACGCCTTCACGCGCCAGAGCCAGGTTCCTTCGGCATCGAGGCGCACGTCGGCGCGCCAGCGGTCGGTTCCGGGGGCGACGCTGCGCATCCGATGGGTCTGCTGGCGGCCCTCCGGGTCGACGAGCACGAGGTCGACGCCGAGCTCGCCGTGGCCCTCGCGGAACGCGGTCGCCTCGAAGGGGACGACCTCGCCGCGAAACGCCTTGGCGGGCCAGCGCTCCTCCGGCTGCGCGGGCGCAAGGTCGCGAATCGGGATGCGTCCGATGCGCGCGCGGGGGTGCGCGGGGGACGGGGTTGACGCCGCGGTTGCCACGTTTCCCACCGTAGTGCCGGCGCCTTGGGAATCACGGTGCAGGATTCACGATCGGCGGGCGTGGCGCGCGGGGTGGTCACAGTTGTCTATCCCTCGAAATAATCCCGTGTACCCCGATCGCATGCCCGCTTCTTCACGAAAATACCTGGTCAGACCCCGATGGAACGACCTGTTGCCCCCCGCACTCGGGTCCCCCACAGTGGGGGCTGGTCGGGGGACAGATGCGAGTGCGCGCCGGGTCTAGCGTTCGGAGTGGGGGGAAACCTCGAGCGTTGTTCGGTTTCGCTGGACGGCGCATCAACCGAAAACCGAAACGTCTCGAGTACCGGGCGGCGCCGCGACCCTAGCGCGGTGTCGCCCGGCTTCCGGGCCACGAGTCCTGACCCGTGCTCCGGCCGGACTCAGTCGGATCGAACCCGAAAGGAACCCGAAATGAACAGCTTCGTCAAGGGCGGCATCGCCGCCGCGGCGGGACTCGCGCTTCTCCTGGGCGGCGCCGGCTCGCTGGCCTTCTGGAGCGACACCGAGTCGCTGAACGGCGGCACGGTCAACTCCGGAACGCTCGCGCTCACCTCGAACGCGGACGGCGCGTGGGACGAGACCATCACGAACATCGTGCCGGGCGACGTCATCACCTACACCGAGACCTTCGAGATCGAGGCCGTCGGTGACAACCTCGAGGCCGAGCTCACGACCAACATCGGCGACCTCACGGTGGGCATCACCGGGGTGGACGTCGCCGAGACCTTCACGCTGCTCGACTCCGGCTCCGACCCGGTCACCGCGACCGCGGGCGTCTACACGCTGAGCCCGGACACCTACACGCTGACGGTCCAGATCGTCGTCACCTTCCCGTGGGCGGAGACCGGCGGCATGGACTCGTCGCTCGACCTTGCCGACATCGAGATCGAGCTGACCCAGGTCTGACCCGATCGCACGGCACCAACTGTGGTGGGGAGTCGGCTCCCCGGCTCCCCACCACCCCGCTCCTCCAAGGTGGTGATCCCGATGTACACACCGCGCCCCTACTCGTGCCCGGTTCCCGGAGAGGACTCCTCGCGCCGGGCGTCGATGCGCATGCTGTGGGTCGCCACCCTCATCGTCGGCGTCGCCACCCTGAGCGGCGTCGGCCGCGCCGAGGGAACGCTCGCGGCCTGGACGGACGCCGAACCCGTTGCCTCCGGGGTCGTCACCTCCGGCAGCGCGGCGCTGTCGCTCAGCGGTTCGCTCAGCTCCGCCGGCTGGAGCAATCTGCTCGCCGGTGAATCGGTCCGCCAATCGATCTCGGTCACCAACACCGGAACCGTCGACCTGACACTCGATGCGAGCGCGACGCCGACCACCGGCGTCGAGATCCGCGTGGCGCGCGCGGCGTGCGGCGCCGCCCTCGGCGGAGCCACCGCCCAGTCGACCCCCACCGCGCTCGGGGCGCTCGCCGCCGGAGCGAGCACCACGCTCTGCGTGCAGGTCACCATCCCGTCGAGCGCCTCGCCGGGAGCCAGCACCGGCTTCACGCTCACCGTTCGCGGAGTCCAGTCGTGATCGGCCTCCGCGTCCGAGCGCTGCGGGGTCGCGCCGCGATCGTCGCGCTCGCCGTCGTAGGACTCCTCGCCGCGGGCACGACCGGGGCGTCGGCGGTCTGGACCGTCCAGCAGCAGACGTCATCGACCGCCTCGACCGCATCTCTGGGGCTCTCCCAGACCTGGCTCTCCGGGTCGAGCCTCGACCACACCTACGCGCCGACCGCGACCGACGCCGTCGGCTCGGTATCGCTCACCAATACGGGCTCGCGCGCCGGAACGGTGTCCGTCATCGTCGCGGCGACGTCGGGCCCGACTGCGCTGCGCTCCGCTGTCGCCGTCCAGGTGGGGATCGCCGCAACCTGTTCGACCGGCGGGTCGTTCACGTCGTCCAGCAGCGGCACTCTGGCGAGCGGCGTCACCTTCACCACAACGCTTGCCGCGGGGGCGAGCGTCACGGTGTGCACTCGCACCTCGATGACGGCCCTCGGCATTGCCGCGAACGGCGGCAGCACGGTCGCGGGAAGCGTCGCGGCCAGCATCCAGATGGGAACCTGGTCCGCGAGCGCCGCGCCCACCGCATTCGGCCAGGCGGTGCTGCTGTCGCCGGCGACGGTCGACCCGACCGGCTGGTACTGGCTGTGGGCGGAGCGCGACTCCACTCGCTGCATCGAAGCACTCAACCCCGCGCAGCCGTCCATCCAATCGTGCGCGGACCTTGGATCGGCGACGCCGTCGCAGGAGCTCTGGCAGTTCGCCACGACGACCCCGGGGTACTTCAACGTCGTGGGGAAAACGGACACCACGAAGGCGTGGGCGTTCTCGACCGCGAAATCCGGCCAGGCCCTCAAGCTCGACAACAAGAGCCACAAGATCGCCGAGTTCAATTTCATTGCCCTCACCGACGGCGCTGTGCAGCTCGAGGTGCACGACGCGCCCGGTCTGTGCCTCCAAATCAGCAACGCCGCTCCCGTCGCGGGCTCGCCGCTTCACCTGGCGACCTGCGACTCGAGCGTGACCGCCCAGAAGTTCCGGCTGCAGCGCTACATCGAGCCGATCAGCGCGTCCCGGTCGTCGGCGTCGAGCGATTCCTCGAAGTCGAGCGCGACCGCAGAGCCGAC
>DCRR01000019.1:60771-78811 GCA_002325245.1 Microbacteriaceae bacterium UBA1487
CGACCGCAGAGCCGACAGCAGAGCCGACAGCAGAGCCGATCGCGACGCCGATGCATCCGGAGGTCGACACCGCGTCGAGCTTCACCTGCACTGCTCCGTCCACGACCGCGATGCAGCACTCGATCGACTCGGGGCTCTGGACGGCCACGGGCGCGGGGACGATGCTCGGCGACTCCGCCACGGGTCGCGTGGACTGCGGGTGAGCATCATGCCCGTCACGCTCCCGGCTCGCAGCCCGCGCCGCGCGTTCCCGCGAGAGATGCTCGGGGCCATCGCGGGCGCCGTCGCTGTCGCCGTCGTGCTCACGCCGCTGGCTCCCGCGGCGGCGAGCGCCGCCCCGTCCGCCGCTCAGCTGGAGATCAGCATCGGCGGCGGCGAGTTCGTCTCCGACGTCGACGGAGCGCTGTTCGCCGAGACGCCGACCCTCGTGCCGCATGCGCAGGCCGAGGCCGAGTTCAGCGTGCGCAACGCGTCCGAATCGGATGGAGTGCTGTCGATCGCGCTGGCCGGCGCCCGGTGGAGCGACCTCGACTTCGCGCGCGAGCTTCGCGTCCAGGCCACGGCGCGGACGTTCTCCGGATCCGCGCAGCGCCTGAGCTCCGCGGCGGACTGCGTCACCCTGGTCACGGGGATCCCGCTGCCGGTGGGCGCGACCGTGCCGGTGCTGATCGAGCTTCGACTGGGCGAGTTGGAGGACCTCGTCGGGCAGGGCGCGAGCGCGACGTTCGATCTGGCCGTGACGCTGACCAGCGATGCTCGCGCGGACTCGGTGTGCGGGGCGGAACCGGACCTGGTGATCCCCGTCGTGCCGGATGACACAGCCGAGGCCAACCCCGTCCCGCGCGCGCCCCGGGAGGGTCGAGGCCTGCCGTGGTCGACGGTGGCGCTGAACACGATGTCCGACTGGTTCGCCCAGTTCATCGTCATCGCCGGGGGCGCGTTCTCCGGAATCCTGCTGTGGATCGTCATTCGGCGGCACCGCCGCACCGAGGAGGCATCGTCATGACCGCAACTCTGGAACGTCCCGCGACGACGCGCTCGCCGCGCAGCGGCGCGCCCCGGCCGGCGCCCGAGCGCATCCCGCTCGGCGAGCGCAGCCTCGGCTCGCTCGTCCTCCTCGGGCTGAGCGCCGGGTTCTTCGCGCTCGTCCTGCTGCTCGGCGTCATCGCCGTCGGGGTGCCCGCGGTCACCGGATCGACGCCGATGACGATTCTGACCGGATCGATGAACCCGACCTACCCGCCCGGCACGCTCGTGATCGTGCGACCCACCGCGGTCGACGACATCCGGATCGGCGACGCGCTCACCTACCAGCTGCGCTCCGGCGAGCCCGAGCTGGTGACGCACCGCGTGGTCGCGATCTCCCATTCCGGCGGCGAGATCCGATTCACCACGCAGGGCGACGCGAACTCGGTGGCCGACCCGGAGCCGGTGCGCGAGGTGCAGATCCGAGGGACGGTCTGGTACAGCATCCCGTACCTCGGCTGGGTCAACACGCTGGTCGGCGGGGAGCAGCGCGAGGCCATCGTCACGGTGCTCGCGCTGGGGCTGTTCGGCTACGCGGGCTATTCGATCGCACGGGGGGCGGCCGCGACCGTCCGCCGTCCACGCCTGCGGGGGGCAGGTTCCGCGGCGGCGGAGGGTCCGGCGCGGCGGAACTGAGACGTAACCGCGCGGACATGTCGCTCACCTAGAGTGACGCCGTGAAGGCCATCCGTCGGTTTACCGTTCGCACCGTCGTTCCCGAGTCGCTCGGCGCACTCGACGAGCTCGCCGCCAATCTGCGCTGGTCGTGGCATCGGCCCACGCAGGAGCTGTTCCGCGACATCGCGCCCGAGCTCTGGGAGAGCTCGCGGAAGGATCCGGTCGCCCTGCTCGGCGAGGTCGGCCGCGAACGCCTCGACGAGCTCGCGGCCGACGAGGCCTTCATCTCCCGGGCGCAGCACCTCGCGCAGGAGCTGCGCGACTACTTGACCGCGCCGCGCTGGTACCAGTCCCTCGGCGACGACCTGCCCGCGTCGATCGCCTACTTCTCGCCCGAGTTCGGCATCGCGGCGGCGCTCCCGCAGTACTCCGGAGGGCTCGGCATTCTGGCCGGCGACCATCTCAAGTCCGCCTCCGACCTCGGCGTTCCGATCCTCGGGGTCGGCCTGTTCTACCGGGCCGGCTACTTCCGCCAGTCGATCTCACGCGACGGCTGGCAGCAGGAGTCGTACCCGGTCTCCGACCCCGACGGACTGCCGATGGCGCTCATGCGCCGACCGGACGGGACAGCCGCGACGGTCACGCTCGCGCTGCCGGAAGGGCGCGTGCTCAAGGCGAGGATCTGGCGCCTCGCGGTGGGGCGGGTGACTCTGCTGCTGCTGGACACCGACACCGCCGAGAACGAGCCCGAGCTGCGCGGGGTCACCGACCGGCTCTACGGCGGCGGCGGCGAGCACCGGCTGCTGCAGGAGCTGCTGCTCGGCATCGGGGGAGTCCGCGCGATCAAGCGCTACGCCGAGATCACCGGCGCACCCCTGCCGGAGGTGTTCCACATGAACGAAGGGCACGCGGGCTTCCAGGGGCTGGAGCGCATCAGCGACCTCATCGGCGAGGGGCTGACCTTCGAGGCCGCGCTCGAAGCGGCGCGTGCCGGCACGGTCTTCACCACTCACACCCCGGTGCCCGCCGGGATCGACCGCTTCGACGCGGGCCTGCTGGCCCGCTATCTGTCGAGCGAGCTGCTTCCCGGCGTCGACCCCGCCGCGGTGCTGGCGCTCGGCACCGAGGAGCAGGGCGAGGCACCCGGCACCTTCAACATGGCGGTGATGGGACTGCGGCTCGCGCAGCGGGCGAACGGAGTCTCCCAGCTGCACGGGGCCGTCAGTCGCGGGATGTTCGGGGCGCTCTGGCCCGACTTCGATGCGGCCGACGTGCCGATCGGCTCGGTGACCAATGGCGTGCACGCGCCCACCTGGACGGACCCGGCGGTGCGCGCGCTCGCCGAGTCGCGGCTCGGCACCGCCGACACGACCGCGTGCGACTGGGCGGGTGCGGCTGTCGGCGACGCCGAGATCTGGGAGCTGCGCCGTCATCTGCGCGCGCAGCTCGTGGCGGACGCCCGGCGTCGGGTCGCGGCCGAGTGGGCCGAGCTCCATCCCGGCGCCGACGGGCCGAGCTGGCACGAGACGCTGCTGAGCCCCGAGGTGCTCACCGTCGGGTTCGCTCGCCGCGTGCCCACCTACAAGAGGCTGACGCTGATGCTGCACGATCCGGAGCGGCTGCGGGCGCTGCTGACGCATCCGGAGCGCCCGATTCAGCTGGTCGTCGCGGGCAAGTCGCATCCGGCCGATGACGAGGGCAAGCGGCTGATCCAGCGGCTGGTCGAGTTCTCTCAGGAACCCGCGGTGCAGGGGCGCATCGTGTTCCTGCCCAACTACGACATCGGCATGGCGCAGCTGCTCTACCCGGGGTGCGACGTCTGGCTGAACAACCCGCTGCGCCCGCTCGAGGCGTGCGGCACCTCCGGGATGAAGGCGGCGCTCAACGGAGTGCTCAACCTGTCGATTCTCGACGGCTGGTGGAACGAGTTCTACGACGGCGACAACGGCTGGGCGATCCCCTCGGCGGTCAGCGCGGGCGATGCGGCCGAGCGCGACGCGCTCGAGGCGGCAGCGCTCTACGACCTGCTCGAGCACCAGATCGCGCCGCGGTTCTACGATCGCGGCCCCGAGGGCGTGCCGGCGAAGTGGGTCGGCGACATCCGCCACACCCTCGCGACGCTGTCGCCGGCACTGTCGGCGGACAGGATGGTGCGCGAGTACGTCGAGTCCTACTATCTGCCCGCTGCGCGAGCCGAGCGTGCGGTGAGCGCGGACGGGTTCGGCCCGGCCGCCGAGCTCGCCGCGTGGAAGCGGCGCGTGCGCACCGCCTGGCCAGGGGTCTCGGTGGTGCATGTCGAATCGGGTGGGGTCGAATCGAATCCGCACGTGGGGGAAACCCTGCAGGTGCGCGCCACCGTCGCGCTCGGCGAGCTGAGCGCCGACGACGTGAAGGTCGAGCTCATCTCCGGCCGCGCCCAGGAGGGCGATGAGCTGAGCGACACCTCGCGGCTGGCGCTGACGCTCGAGTCGGCGGCGCCCGGCGAGCCGTCGATCTGGACGGGTCGGGTCGCCCTCGAGCGCGCGGGCAGCTTCGGCTACACGGTGCGCGTGGTGCCGCGCCACGCTCTGCTGGCGACTCCCGCGGAGCTCGGCGTGGTGGCGGTCGCCTAGGCGTGTCGGCGGGGCGAAGCCTTGTATCGTGGCGAGCGAGGGAGCGCTCCCTCGCGCCGTGCAGGGGATTCGCTCGGATCGCGCGAATTTCCCCAATGAATTGAAAAATTGTCCTAGGCTGGGGCACGACCAGCTCCGGATGTCCCGCTGCGGCGACATCGACGCGATTCCCGAGGGGTGGATGAAGTGCCAAGCGCGCGCAACCAGAACTCGCACCCCGCCGCCTCGCGTCGTGGAACGAACCTCCCCGCGATGGGGGACTTCAACCAGTCCGTCATCCTCGACGCGATCCGGCGGGCCCGCACGGGTCTGAGCCGCGTCGAGCTCGCCTCCTCCACCGGGCTCTCCGCCCAGACCATCTCGAACATCTGCCGACGGCTGCTGGAGAAGGGCCTCATCGAGGAGGCTGGCAAAGAGATCAGCGGCCCGGGGAAGCCGCGCACGATGCTGCGGCTCAATCCGACCGGGCGATTCGCGCTCGGGGTCCACCTCGACCCGACGGTCACGACCTTCGTCATGCTCGATCTGACCGGCTCCATCGTGGCCCGCTCGCGTCGACCCACGCCGACGTCGAGCGACCCGGGCGTGATCATCGCGAGCCTCGTCGCCGAGCTGGACGAGCTCGTCGCGATCTCGGGCGTCGACCGCGAGCGGATCGCGGGCGTCGGGATCGCCGCTCCCGGCCCGATCGACAGCCTCAACGGCGTCGTGGTCAATCCGCCCCACCTCGCCGGGTGGCGCGATGTCCCGCTGCGCGATGCGCTCGCCCGCGGCACCGGTCTTCCCGTCATCCTCGACAAGGACGTCACGGCCGCCGCCATCGCCGAGATGTGGGCGGGGGGCCCCAGCGGCTCCGGCAGCTTCATCTTCTTCTACATGGGCACCGGAATCGGCGCCGGCCTCGTCGTGCACGATGACGTGGTGCGGGGCAGCTCCGACAACGCGGGCGAGATCGGCCACATCGTGACCGACCCGGACGGACCGGAGTGCTTCTGCGGCCTGCGCGGCTGCGTTCTGGTCGCCTGCATGCCGCAGGCCCTCGTGCTGGAGGCCGAGCAGGCCGGGGTCTTCCCGCCGGCGACCGGCGGCCTGGACAACTACACCGTCGACGCGCGGTTCACTCAGCTGTGCGAGGCCTCGGCAGCGGGTGACGCGACCGCGCGGGAGATTCTCGACCGCTCGGCCGTGCGGATGACCACTGCGATCGCCGTGATCGCGAACCTCCTCGATGTCGACCACGTCGTCTTCGGCGGGCCGTTCTGGGAGCGACTCTCGGCGCACTACATGCGCAGCGTTCCGGACCTGCTCGGCGAGCGGCTCGCCGCCCGCAGCGTTCATGACGTCGCCGTGATGGGCACCGGCATCGGCGAGGATGTCGCCGCCGTGGGGGCGGCGTGTCTGGTGCTGAACCGGGGGCTCGCCCCGAACCCGAAGGCGCTGATGCTCGCATGAGCGGCGCGGCATCGTCCACCGTGGAGCGAAGGAGCACCATGCGAACCACCACCCGACTCGGCGCTGCGGCGCTCGCGATGGGCTCCCTGCTCGGGGTCGCCGGCTGCACGCCCACCGCCGACGATGGCACCGCGGTCCTGAAGGTCACCTACATCAAGACCGACGCCTTCACTGCTCTGGATACGCTCTTCACCCACGTCAAGGCCGAGTTCGAGGCCGCGCACGAGGGCGTCACGGTCGAGCTTCTCCCGGTTGCCGGAACCGACAGCGATTACACCACCAAGCTCGCCCTCTCGCACCGCTCGCCGGAGACCGCGCCGGACGTCTTCTACGAGGACACGATGGCGCTGCGCGCTGACGTCGACGCGGGATTCCTGCTGAACCTCGACTCGCACGTCGCGGGGTGGGACGACTGGGCCCAGTTCGATGACTCCGCCAAGGCGGCGGGCGCGGGCGACGACGGCAGCATCTACGCCGTCTCACTCGGAACCGACACCCGGGCGATCTGGTACCGGACCTCCGTCTTCGAGGCCGCCGGAATCGCCGTTCCGTGGGAGCCGAAGACCTGGCAGGACATTCTGGATGCCGCCGCCGCGATCACGGCCACGCAGCCGGACGTCGTGCCGTTCAACCTGTACGCGGGCACGGCGACGGGTGAAGGCTCGAACATGCAGGGCTTCTATCAGCTGCTCTACGGCACCGAACTCGGCTCCGATGCGCTCTACGACCGGGCGACCTCCCGCTGGGTGGTCGGATCGGCGGGATTCGTCGAATCGCTCGAGTTCGTCGAGACGCTCTACGCCGAGGGCTACGCGCTCAGCGTCGCCGAGGCGCTCGACGGCAACATCTGGCAGGAGGTGTTCGGAACCATGTTCCCCGACGGCACACTCGGGGCGACGGTCGAGGGCTCCTACACGCCGTCGTTCTGGATCGAGGGCGGCTCGTTCGAGTGGCCCGAGTACGCCGAGGAGATGGCGACCGCAGCCTTTCCCACCCAGCACGGGCAGGAACCCGGCGGCGTCAGCATGTCGGGCGGCTGGACGCTCGCGATCGGCGCGCAGACCGAGCACCCCGACCTGGCCTTCGAGTTCCTCACGATGGCGCTGAACTTCGAGAACTCGCTGGCCTACGTCAACGAGAACTCCCAGATCGCGGTGCGCGCCGACGTCGCCGCGGACCCCAGCTACACCGCGGCCAACCCCTTCGTCCAGGACGTCACCGACCTGGTGGCGGTGACGCACTTCCATCCCGCAACCGCCGAGTACGCACAGATCTCGGTCGAGATCCAGAAGGCGACCGAGGCCGTGCTCACGGGAACCGCCACGCCTGCCGAGGCGGCGGCGGCATACGACGCCGCGGTCGAGTCGATCGTGGGCGCCGACCGCGTCATCAACAAGGGATAGGTCGCCTCGGTCATCCGAGCGACCGCCCGCGAGCGATCAGAAAGAGCCGAATCGTGACGGTGGCACTCCGGCGCAGAGCGGTGCGGACGCTTCCGCTCGTGCCCGCAGCGATCCTGATGGGCATCTTCCTGCTGGGCCCGATCGCATGGTCCCTCTACGGCTCGCTGACCGACGCGGCGCTCACCGGCCGCGCCGCGGCCGACCCGCAGTGGGTCGGACTCGAGAACTACGCGCGGCTCCTCTCCGACCCCGTCTTCCCGCAGTCCGTCGGACTGACCGTGCTGTTCACCCTGGTCTCGGCGGTGCTCGCCCAGACGATCCTGGGCCTCGGAGTGGCGGTGATCATGACCCGCGCGAGTGCGCGGCTCGGCGCGGTCGTCGCGACCGTGATCGTGGCGGCGTGGATCCTGCCGGAGCTCGTCGCGGCGTTCGTCGCCTACGCGTTCTTCAGCCAGGACGGCACCCTCAACCAGCTCCTCGCCCTGCTGGGGCTGGAAGGCCCGAATTGGCTGTTCGGCTTCCCGATGATCGCGGTCATCATCGCCAACATCTGGCGCGGCACGGCGTTCTCGATGATGATCTACCAGGCCGCCCTCGACGATGTGCCGCGCGACATCATCGAGGCGGCGATGCTCGACGGCGCGAACGGGGCGAAGCGCCTGCTCCACGTGACCCTGCCGATGATCCGGCAGACGATCACGACCACGCTCATGCTGATCACGCTGCAGACGCTCTCGGTCTTCACGCTGATCTGGGTGATGACGGCGGGCGGGCCCGGCAACGCCAGCACGACCTTGCCCCTCTACGCGTTCAAGGAGGCGTTCCGCTTCGGCAACATCGGCTACGGCACGGCCATCGCGACCGTGATGCTCGTCGTCGGGGCCATCTTCGCGGTCGTCTACATCCGGGCGCTGCGAGCCCCCCGGGAGCGCATCGCATGAGCGCCCCCGCCGCCGTGCGGCCTTCCGCCGAGCGCCCGCACCCGAGGTCCGCTCCTCGGGCGCGCTCCGTCGCCTCGCCGTCGAAGCGGACCGTCGCCGTCGTCGCGAACGCCTCGCTGCTGCTCGTCGCGCTCTGCTTCGCCCTCCCGTTGGCCTGGCTCGTGTTCGCCGCCTTCGACGGCGCGAGCACCTATCAGACGCGGCTGCCGACCGAGCCGACGCTCGACAACTTCACGGCCGTGCTGACGCCCGAACTGACCTTCCTGCCGATGTGGAACAGCCTCGTCATCTCCGTCTCCACGGCCGTGCTGACAGTCGTTCTGGCGCTGCTCGCGGCCTACCCGCTGTCGCGCTGCCAGGCCCGCTTCACCCGGTCGTTCATGTACGTCGTGCTGTTCGGCACCTGCCTTCCGATCACCGCGATCATGGTGCCGGTGTACGCGCTGTTCGTCGCGCTGCACCTCCTCGACTCGATGGTGGGAACCGTGGCGTTCCTGGCCGCCACGTCGCTGCCCGTCGCGATCTACATGGCCAAGAACTTCATGGACTCGGTTCCGATCGAACTCGAGGAGGCGGCCTGGATGGATGGCGCCTCGGCGATGCGCGCCCTGCGCACGATCGTGGTCCCGCTCATGCGCCCCGGCATCGCGGTCATCTCGATCTACGTGTTCTTCGCGGCCTGGGGCAACTTCTTCGTGCCGTTCGTGCTGCTGCTCTCGCCCAGCAAGCAGCCCGCCGCGATCAGCATCTACAGCTTCTTCGGGCAGTACGGCACGGTCGCCTACGGCCAACTGGCCGCGTTCTCGCTGATCTACGCAGTGCCGGTGATCTTCCTCTACGTTCTGGTCGCGCGCGGCATCGGCGGATCCTTCGCCCTCGCCGGTGCGGTGAAGGGCTGAGGGATGCACCGACTCGTCCGCCGCCCGACCCCCACCACCGGGAGCACGCATGCATGACAACCGAGGCCTCGTCGAAGCGCGAATCGAGCGCTTCACCCGGGAGCGTCTGATTCCGGCGCTCTACCGCGACCGCGCTCCGCTGACGATCTCGGCGTGGGAGGTCCCCGACGAGCCGGTTCCGTTCGCCGAGGCGCGCGAACAGGAGTTCCGCGCGTTCGCCGTCGGGTCGTCGTGGGGGCGACCGTGGAGCACCGTCTGGTTCCACGCCACGGGGGAGGTGCCCGCGGCGTGGACCGCCGACGGCACGCGAGCCGAGATCGTCGTCGACCTCGGCTACGACCGCACCACGCCCGGCTTCCAGGCCGAGGGGATGGCATACCGCCCCGACGGTTCGATCATCAAGGCGATCGAACCGCTCAACAGCTACCTCCCCGCCGGTTCGGCCGGCACTCCGATCGACGTCTATCTCGAGGCGGCGGCGAACCCGAACGTCGCGGGCGACTTCACGTTCGCGCCGACCCTCTTGGGGGAGAAGTCGACGGCCGGGCAGGGGCACGCCTACGTGCTGCGGAGCCTCGAGCTCGGACTGCTCGATGTGACCGTCTGGGAGCTGATCCAAGACGTCTGGACGCTGACCGGATTGATGCGCGAGCTTCCGGCCGAGCTTCCTCGTCGCGCCGAGATCCTGCACGCGCTCGACCGGATGGTCGATGCGGTCGACCCGCACGACGTCGCCGGCACCGCCGCTGCGGGGCGCGCGGCCCTGGCCGCGGTTCTCGCGCGCCCTGCCTCCGCGAGCGCGCACCGGCTCTCCGCGGTCGGGCACTCGCATCTGGATTCGGCCTGGCTGTGGCCGGTGCGCGAGACGGTGCGCAAGGCGGCCCGAACGTTCTCGAACGCGCTCGCGCTGATGGAGGAGGATCCGAGCTTCAGCTTCGTCGCCTCCAGTGCGCAGCAGTACGCCTGGGTGCAGCAGCACTACCCGGAGCTGTTCGAGCGACTGAAGGCGCAGGTGGCGGCCGGCCGCTTCGTCCCGGTCGGCGGCATGTGGGTGGAGTCCGACACGAACCTGCCGGGCGGTGAGGCGATGGCGCGGCAGTTCGTCGCGGGCAAGCGGTACTTCATCGAGCAGCTGGGCGTCGAGCCGCGCGAGGTCTGGCTGCCGGACTCGTTCGGCTACTCCGCATCCCTGCCGCAGATCGTCGCGGCCGCCGGATCGCAGTGGTTCCTGACGCAGAAGATCTCCTGGAACGAGACCAACCGGATGCCGCATCACACCTTCTGGTGGGAGGGCATCGACGGAACGCGGGTGTTCACGCACTTCCCGCCGGTCGACACCTACAACTCGGACGTCTCCGGCGGCGAGCTCGCCAAGGCCTCGCGCCAGTACGCGGAGAAGGGCGTCGGCACGATGTCGCTGCTTCCCTACGGCTGGGGCGACGGCGGCGGCGGCCCGACCCGCGAGATGCTCGCGGCGATCGCCCGCACCGCCGACCTGGAAGGCTCGCCGCGGGTGAGCATCGCGACGCCGCGGGAGTTCTTCGCCGCGGCCGAGGCCGAGTACCCGGAGGCGCCGGTCTGGTCGGGCGAGCTCTATCTGGAGTTCCACCGCGGAACCTACACCTCGCAGGCGCGGACCAAACGGGGCAACCGGCGCAGCGAGCACCTGCTGCGCGAGGCGGAGCTGTGGGCGACCGCGGCCGCCCTCGGCGGGCTCGACTACCCCTACGACGAGCTCGAGACCGTGTGGCACACGGTGCTGCTGCAGCAGTTCCACGACATCCTGCCCGGCTCCTCCATCGCCTGGGTGCACGAGGAGGCCGAGCGGAACTACGCGGAGGTCGCGCGCGTGCTCGAGGCGATCATCGCGCGCTCGATCGCCGCGCTCGCGGGGCAGGGCGACGTGCCGCTGACCTTCAACGCCGGGCCGTTCGCGCGCGACGGCGTGCCCGCGCACGGTGCCGCCGTTGCGGTCGTCGCCGATTCCGGCGCCGTGGCACGCGTGGGAGACGAGCACGTGCTCGACAACGGGCGGGTGCGCGTGCGCGTGGACTCGCGCGGACTCGTGACGTCGATCCTCGACCTCAACGCCGACCGCGAGGTCATCCCCGCGGGCGCGGCCGCGAACCTGCTGCAGCTGTTCCGCGACACCCCCAACCAGTGGGATGCCTGGGACATCGACGAGAGCTATCGACGCGGCGGGCGCGATCTGACCGAGGTGGATGCGATCGACGTCACCGAGGACGGCCGGGGCGTTCGCGTCGCGCGCTCCTTCGGCAGCTCCAGCGTGGTGCAGGAGCTGCGCCTGCTCGGCGACTCGACGACGCTCGAGATCGACACCGTGGTCGACTGGCACGAGACCCAGAAGCTGCTCAAGCTCGCCTTCCCGCTTGACGTGCACGCCGACCGGGCGGCGTCCGAGATCCAGTTCGGCCACATCCACCGGCCCACCCACGCCAACACATCCTGGGATGCGGCCCGGTTCGAGACCGCGGCGCACCGCTGGGTGCACGTGGGGGAGCCGGGCTACGGGGTCGCGATCAGCAACGACGCCAGCTACGGCCACGACATCCGCCGCACCGAGCCGCCGCGCGCGCCGGCGGCCGGCGGGGCGAGCGGTGGCGGGGTGGCCAGTGCTGGGACGGCCATGGTGGCGCGTGTGTCGCTGCTGCGGGCACCGCTGTTCCCCGACCCGGGCTCCGATCAGGGGCGGCACGAGTTCCGGGTGGCGGTCTCGGTGGGCGCGGGCATTCCGGACGCCGTCGAAGAGGGCTATCGCATCAACCTGCCGCTGCGCACCGTCAGCGGGGAGTCTCCCGTCGCCCCGCTCGTCTCGGTGAGCTCGCCGGCGATCGTGGTCGAGGCGGTCAAGCTCGCCGAGGACCGCTCGGGCGACGTGATCGTGCGGCTCTACGAGGCGCACGGCGGCCAGGCGCGCGGAGAGCTGCGCACCGGCTTCGACTGGGCCGAGGTCAGCGAGACCGACCTCCTCGAGCGGGCCATCGACGCGCGGGCGGTCAGCGCGGCGGAGGAGGGCGCGGATGCGGCGGGCGCGGCGGCGGGGGGCTCGGTGGCGCTCGCGCTGCGGCCCTTCCAGCTCGTCACGCTGCGCTTCCGTCGCCCGGCGCGCTCGGCGGCGCGCTAGGCGGCGCGCCGGGTCACGGGCGGTCGGCGCGGACGCTCAGCGCGCGATGTCGGCGATCAGGGCGTTCGTGATCCGCTGCAGGTCGGCGGGGGCGAGCTCGATGTCGAAGCCGCGGCGACCGCCGCTGACGAAGATCGTGTCGAACAGCTCCACGGTCTCGTCGAGGACCGTCGGCAGCGCGGTCTTCTGGCCGACCGGGCTGATCCCGCCGACCAGATAGCCGGTCTTGCGCTCGGCGAGCGCGGGATCCGCCATCACCGCCTTCTTCCCACCGAGCGCGGCGGCGAGCGCCTTCAGGTCGAGCTTGCCGCTGACCGGCACCACGGCGACGGCGAGTCGCCCGTCGACCTCGGCGAGAAGCGTTTTGAACACCAGATCCGAGTCGAGTCCGAGCTGCTCGGCGGCCTCGGTCCCGAAGTCGCGCGAGGCGGGATCGTGCGTGTACGGGTGCTCGCGGAACTCGATGCCGGCGGCGCGCAGCGCCACGGTGGCGGGAGTGCTCACGCCGATCCTCAGCCCGCGCCGATGGTGGTCGGCAGCAGCGTCGTCAGGCCGACGACGAGCCAGATGAGCATCCAGCCGAAGAAGCTGAGACCGCCGATCACGACACCCGCGATCGCGATGCCGCGGCCGGTGCGCGCCGAACCCGCGGCGGCGAGTCGACGCGCGCGGGGAAGCGCCAGCAGCGACACGATGGCCCCCGCCAGGCTCAGCAGGCCGAAGACGCTCATCACGATGCCGACCAGCGACATCACGAATCCGACGGTGGCGAGCTGGTTCGGGTTGGCGGTGGTGGACCGGCCGCCGAAGCCGGCCCCCGACGCGCCGCCCCAGGTCGTGCTGCGCGGACGCGTGCGCGCGCCCCACGGCGACCCGGTCGAGGCTCCGGCTCCGGTGCTCGAGCCGCTCGAGCGCGCGTACGGGTTCGGGCGGGCCGAGCGGGTCGGCGCCGCGATCACCGTGGGGGTCAGGTGCGGCGCGTCGTGGGGGCGGCGCTTGCTCGTCCAGGCATGGCCATCCCACCAGCGATCCTGGCCGGTCCGGTCGGGGTCCGGATACCAGCCTGCGCCGGTGGTTCCGGGGCCGTCAGTCATGCTTCGAGGGTACCGAGCGTGCGGCGCCGGCGCCTGTCAGTGCCCTCGGCGTCGGCGCATCCGCCGTCAGTCGTGCGCCCGGAACAGCTTCATCGAGGTGGGGCCGACCTCGAGGTCGTGGCCGGGCACGAACTCCTCGGCGCGATCGGCGACATCCTCGTGGACGGAGTCCCAGAGCAGCGTGTAGCCGTTCACCCCCTCGTGCTCGGGCAGGGTCACCGTCACGTCGGTCTCGAGACCGTGCACGACCAGCAGGATCCGATTCGACGACTCGTGCTCGGGGGTGGACGCCGCCAGGTACTGCAGGGTGCGCTCGGCGGGGGAGTCCCAGTCCGCCTCGCTCATCGCGAGGCCCTGCTTGTTGTACCAGTCCATCTGCGAGGCGCTCGGCGTGGTCTCGCCCCAGCGGCCGAAGCGCACCGGCCGCAGCGCCGGGTTCTCACGTCGCAGTCGCGTCAGCTCGCGCACCACGGCATGGAGCTCCTGCTGCCAGGGCTCACGGTCCCAGGCCATCCAGGTCAGCTCGCTGTCGTGGCAGTAGGCGTTGTTGTTGCCGCGCTGGGTGCGCCCGAACTCGTCGCCCGCGGTGATCATCGGCACGCCCGCGCTCAGCAGCAGGGTGCCGAGCAGATTGCGGATCGCGCGGCGGCGCGTGCGCAGGATCTCCGGATCGCTCGTGCGGCCCTCGACGCCGTGGTTGAAGGACTTGTTGTCGTTCGAGCCGTCGCGGTTGTCCTCGCCGTTGCCCAGGTTGTGCTTGTCGTTGTAGGCGACCAGGTCGGCGGCGGTGAAGCCGTCGTGCGCGGTGATGAAGTTGACGCTCGCGAGCGGACCGCGCTCGATCGAGAAGACGTGATTCGATCCGGCGAGGCGGCGGGCGAGCGAGCCGATGCCCTCGCTCGGGAGGCCGTCGGTGTGGCGCGCGGCGGCGATGTCGCGCAGCCAGAAGTTGCGCATCCGGTCGCGGTAGCCGTCGTTCCACTCCGAGTAGCCGTCGGGGAAGTTTCCGACCTGCCAGCCGCCCAGCCCCACATCCCAGGGTTCGGCGATCATTTTCACGTCGCGCAGCGCCGGGTCGTCGATGATGGCGGTCAGCAGCGGGTGGTCGCGCTGAAACTCGACGTCGCCGTCGCGGCCCAGGGTCGCGGCGAGGTCGAAGCGGAAGCCGTCGACCTGGACGTCGTTGGCCCAGTAGCGCAGCGAGTCCAGCACCAGGCGCTGCGCGACCGGGTTCGAGAAGTCGAGCGTGTTGCCGCATCCGGTGACGTCGATGTAGTGACCGCGCTCGTCCTGCCGGTAGTAGCTGGCGTTGTCGAGACCGCGGAAGCTCGAGGTCGGGCCGCCCGGGCCCTCCTCGGCGGTGTGGTTGTAGACCACGTCGAGGATGACCTCGAGGCCCGCCTCGTGCAGCCGGCGCACCATGCCCTTGAACTCGCGCAGCACCGCGCCCGCGCCGCCGGTCTGCGCCGAGCGCGAGGCGTAGCCGGCGTGCGGGGTGAAGAAGTTGAGGGTGTTGTAGCCCCAGTAGTTGACCAGGCCCATCTTCTGCAGTCGCTCTTCGCTGACCGACTGGTGCACCGGCAGCAGTTCGACGGCGGTGATGCCGAGATCCTTCAGATAGGCGATCGTGCTGTCGTGGGCGAGGCCCGCGTAGGTGCCGCGCAGCTCCTCCGGGAGCTCGGGGTTCAGCTTGGTGAGGCCCTTGACGTGCGCCTCGTAGATCACGGTGTGATCCATCGGCACGCGGGGCTTCGCCACGCCGCCCCAGTCGAAGTCCTCGTCGGTCACGAACGAGCGCCACTCGCCCCGCGTGCTGCGCGCGAGTCCCCGCGCGTACGGGTCGATCAGGTCGCGCCCGGCGTCGAAGGCGTGACGCGGGCCGCTCGGTCCCGTCGCCCGCACCGAGTAGTAGGTGCCCGTCGTCAGCTCGGGGCTCGTCGCGCTCCAGACGCCGTCCGCATCGCGCACCATCGGCACGGTCGAGGTCACCCAGTCGCGATCGGTCGCGTCGAACAGACACAGCTCCAGCGCGGTCGCGTTCGCGCTCCAGACCCGAAGCTCGCCGCCGCCGTCGGCACGCCGCACACCCAGGGGCGCCGGGGTCGCGTGGGGTGACATGCGTTCTAGGTTAGGACCCATGGGCATCTATCTTGACCACGCGGCAACCGCTCCCATGCCGCCCGAGGTGCGGGCCGTGCTCCTGGATGCGCTCGGCGAGGTCGGGAACCCGTCGTCGATCCACGCCGCGGGTCAGCACGCCCGCGATGTGCTCGAGCACGGGCGCGAGCGCGTCGCCGCGGCGATCGGCGCGGATGCGGTCGAGATCGTGTTCACCGGGGGCGGCACCGAGGCCGTCAACCTGGGCGTCAAGGGCCTCTACTGGGCGCGCGCGCCGCGCCGGCGCATCCTGAGCACGCGGGCCGAGCACCACGCCACCCTCGACAGCGTGCAGTGGCTCGAGCAGCATGAGGGCGCCGAGCTCGAGTGGATCCCGGTCGACGAGCTCGGCCGCATCCGGCTGGATGCGCTGGAGGCGGCGCTCGCGCGCGACCCCGAGACGATCGCGCTCGTCACGGCGCTGTGGGCCAACAACGAGGTCGGCACGCGGCAGCCGGCGGAGGAGATCGTGGCGCTCGCCGCGGCGCACGGCGTGCCGGTGCACCTCGACGCCATCGCCGCCTTCGGCCAGGCGCCGATCGATGTGCGCGCGGTGCCGGCCGCGGCGGTGAGCGTCTCGGCGCACAAGATCGGCGGACCGGTCGGGATCGGCGCGCTCTACGTCGCCCGCTCGACGCTGCTGGAGCCGCTGCAGCACGGCGGCAATCAGCAGCGGGCCCGTTCGGGCACTCAGGACGCCGCGGGTGCGGCGGCCTTCGGGCTCGCCGCCGAGCTGGTCACCGCCGACCTCGGCTCGCGCGCCGCCGCGCTGGCGTCGCGACGCGATCGGCTGGTCGCGGGCATTCTCGACACCGTTCCCGGGGCCGCGCTGCGCGGCGACCCGGATCCCGCGGGCCGACTGGCGGGCAACGCCCACCTCACCTTCGAGGGCTGCGAAGGCGACTCCCTGCTGTTCCTGCTCGACCTCGAGGGCATCCAGGTGTCGACCGGCTCGGCGTGCCAGGCGGGCGTTCCCGAGCCCTCGCACGTCGTGCTCGCGATGGGCTTCGATGAGTCGACCGCACGCGGCGCGCTGCGCTTCACGCTCGGCGACGAGACCACCGACGCGGACATCGATCGGGTGCTCGCCGTTCTTCCTCGCGTGGTCGCGCAGGCGCGCGAGGCGGGGCTCGCGGGGCGCGCCCCGCGGTTGGGCGGCCCGCCGCGCTGAGGTGGCCCCGGCCGCCACCTCGCTCGCGCTGACCCCGCGGCGCTCGCCGCGGCACCGCACCGCCCCGGCACCGTCCCGGCCGGGCTCACCCGGTGCGTCAGGCCCAGCTCCCGTACCCTGGGGGCATGAAGATTCTTGCGGCGATGAGCGGCGGCGTCGACAGCGCCGTGGCGGCCGCGCGCGCCGTCGATGCCGGCCACGAGGTCGTCGGCGTGCACCTCGCGCTCAGCCGGCAGCGCGGCACGCTGCGGACCGGCTCCCGCGGATGCTGCACCGTCGAGGACGCGCTCGACGCGCGTCGCGCCGCCAACCTGCTGGGCATCCCGTTCTACGTCTGGGACTTCTCGGAGCGCTTCGCCGAAGACGTCGTCGACGATTTCATCGCCGAGTATCAGGCCGGCCGCACTCCGAACCCCTGCATGCGCTGCAACGAGCGCATCAAGTTCGCCGCGGTGCTCGAGAAGGCGCTCGCGCTCGGCTTCGACGCGGTCGTCACCGGGCACTACGCCGACATCCGGGAGGACGCCGAGGGCCACCGCGAGCTGCACCGCGCCGCCACCTGGGCGAAGGACCAGTCCTACGTGCTCGGGGTGCTGACCGCCGAGCAGCTCGCCCACTCGTGGTTCCCACTGGGGGCGACCCCGTCGAAGGACGAGGTGCGCGCGGAGGCCGCTCAGCGCGGGCTGACCGTCGCCAATAAGCCCGACAGCCACGACATCTGCTTCATCCCCGACGGCGACACACGTGGCTGGCTCGCCGAGAAGGTCGGCGCCGAGGAGGGCGACATCCTCGATCGCGAGGGCAACCGTCTCGGATCGCACGCGGGTGCGGCTGCCTTCACCGTGGGTCAGCGCAAGGGCCTCAACATCGGATACCCGAGCCCGGACGGCCGTCCCCGATTCGTGCTCGAGGTGCGCCCGAAGACCAACGAGGTCGTGGTCGGCCCGAAGGAGGCGCTGGCGATCTCGGAGCTCGCCGGTGTCAAGCACACCTGGGCGGGTCAGCCGCCGGCGGATGCGGAGAGCTGGTTCGACTGCGAGGTGCAGGTGCGCGCGCACGGCGACCCGGTCGCGGCCGAGGCGCGGGTCGTGCGCGGCGACGGAGATGCTGCCGATGAACTCGTGGTGCGGGTGCGCGAGCCGCTCGAGGGCGTGGCCCCCGGGCAGACGGCGGTGCTCTACGTCGGCACCCGCGTGCTCGGGCAGTGCACGATCGACCGCACCGTGAGCGCGGTGCCGGTCGGGGCGGGCGCCCCCGTCTCCTAAGGCACAGACCGCGCGAGCGTCGGCCCTCGGATCTAGGCTGTGAGCGTGGCAGACGAGCTGGAAACGACCGACGTCGAGAGTCTGAGCCGGGAGGCGGCGCGCGACGAGGCCGCCGCGCTCACCGAGCGCATCCTGGCGCTGCGCGAGGACTACTACGCGCACGATGCAGCCGTCTCGAGCGACGCCGAGTACGACGCGCTCATGCACCGGCTCGAGGCGATCGAGCACGCCTTCCCCGAGCTGCAGGGGCAGGACAG
>DCRR01000019.1:78895-84583 GCA_002325245.1 Microbacteriaceae bacterium UBA1487
TACCTCTGCGAGCTGAAGATCGACGGGCTCGCGCTCAACCTGCGCTACGAGCACGGTCGGCTGGTGAGCGCCGCCACCCGCGGCGACGGCGTCGTCGGCGAAGACGTCACCGAGAACGTGCGCCACATCACGAGCATCCCGACCCGGCTCGACACCGACAGCCCGCCGCCGCTCGTCGAGGTGCGTGGCGAGGTGTTCTTCCCCGTCGAGTCGTTCGAGCAGCTCAACGCGGCCCAGGTCGAGGCGGGGGAGCGCGTGTTCGCCAATCCGCGCAACGCCGCCTCGGGCAGCCTGCGCCAGAAGGAGGAGGGCAAGAGCGCGGACGCGCTCGAGCGGATGCGCGCCCGCATCGCCCGCCTGGAGCTTCTCGTGCACGGCATCGGCGCCTGGCCCGACCCGCGGGCCGACGACGGCAGTGCGGTGAGCAGCCAGAGCGAGGTGTACGCGCTGCTCGCGCGGTGGGGGCTGCCGACGAGCCGTCACTTCGCGGTGCGCGATACCGCCGAGGCCGCCGCCGACTTCATCGCGCGCTACGGCGAGCACCGGCAGGGCACGAAGGAGCACCCGGTCGAGCACGAGATCGACGGCATCGTCGTCAAGATCGACGAGCTCGCGCTGCACGACGAGCTGGGGGCGACCAGTCGGGCGCCGCGCTGGGCGATCGCCTACAAGTACCCGCCCGAGCAGGTCAACACGAAGCTGCTCGACATCGTCGTCAGCGTCGGGCGCACCGGCCGGGCGACACCGTACGCGGTGATGGAGAAGGTGCGGGTCGCGGGCAGCGAGGTGCGTCAGGCGACCCTCCACAACAAGGACGTGGTCAAGCTCAAGGGCGTGCTGATCGGCGACACCGTCGTGCTGCGGAAGGCCGGCGACGTCATCCCCGAGGTGCTCGGCCCGGTGATCGAACTGCGCGACGGCACCGAGCGCGAGTTCGTCATGCCCGCGAACTGCCCCGAGTGCGGCACGCCGCTCGCCCCGGCGAAGGAGGGCGACGTCGACCTGCGCTGCCCGAACGCCCGCACCTGCCCGGCGCAGGTGCGCGGCCGCGTCGAGCACATCGCCAGCCGCGGCGGCCTCGACATCGAGGCGATGGGCGAGGTGGCGGCCGCCGCGCTCACCCAGCCGCTGCACCCCTCCGCGCCGCCGCTGCCGACCGAGGCGGGACTCTTCGACCTGCGGATCGAGGACATCTTCCCGATTGAGGTCATCGTGCGCGACTCCGAGACGGGCCTGCCCAAGCAGGTGGACCCGGGCGAGCCGGGCCGTGACATCACCACCGCCGACGGGGTCGTGATCCGGGTCAAGACCGACACCCCGTTCCGGCGTCAGCGCAAGAAGAGCGGCAAGAGCGCCGACCCCGAGTTCGACCCGAGCGCCACCGGCGACGACTGGTTCGGCGACGCCGAGTTCGTGCCGTCGAAGGTCGCGGGCGAGATGCTCGCCAATATCCAGGCGGCGAAGTCGAAGGACCTCTGGCGGTTCCTCGTCTCGCTCAACATCCGGCACGTGGGGCCGGTCGCGGCGCGCGCGCTGGCCGGGTGGTTCGGCTCGCTCGACGCGATCCGGGCTGCCTCGCGTGAGGAGCTCGCGGCGGTCGACGGCGTGGGCGACATCATCGCGGAGGCCGTGCTCGCCTGGTTCGAGGTCGACTGGCACCGCGAGATCGTGGAGCGCTGGGCGGCCGCGGGCGTGCCGTTCACGGTTCCCGGGCATCCGGGCCCCGGCAATGCCGCGGCGGCTGACGGGCCGCTGGCCGGTCTCACGGTGGTCACGACGGGATCGCTCGACGGCTTCACCCGCGATGGGGCGCAGGAGGCGATCATCCGCGCCGGAGGCAAGGCGGCCTCGAGCGTCAGCAAGAAGACCGATTTCGTGGCTGCGGGGCCGGGAGCCGGCTCGAAGCTGCAGAAGGCGGAGGAGCTGGGAATCCGCGTCCTCGACGCCGCCCAGTTCGCGTTGCTGGTCGACGGCGGTCCCGCGGCGCTCGACGATGAGGCAGACGACTAGGTCATCCTCCTTTCGGAGGACATCGCGCGTCTGACGGCGTGTCGCTCTGGGCAGTCTGACCAGGGATTCCCAGGCAAGACACGGTTTTCTGCCCCCCGTTTGGGGTACGTACGTGGGTTTCTCGAACAAATTCACAAATCGGACACATTCGGCCCCCGTTCGGGGCGCAATCGGACCATAGAATGCACCCGTGCGGTCATAGAAGATTTCTAGGGACCTGACCGCACGCTGGGGCGAGGGGACAACCGTCTTGCTGGTGGAGATCACCGCAATCCTCACTACCTCGGCGGCCGTGACGGGCGTCGCCGAGGCCATCGGCATGCTCGACCGTGCCGCTGCTGTCGCTCCGTCATCCGCCGTCACCTCCGCGGCAGCCCCCGCCGCCGCCGCCTCCGCCGACCGGCTCGCATTCGAGTCGATGCTGACCGCCTCCGCGCCCACCGCCGGCGTGCCCACCGCCGCGGGCGGCGGATCCGATTCGCCGTGGATCGGCTCGCCGGACCCGTTCATCGGGCCGCGCGCCGTCGTCGGGGTCGGTCAGACCACGTCGATCGCCAACCTGCGCGGGGTTGCCCTGCTGAGCCAGCTGTCCGTGCTTCCGAAGGCCGAGCTGGAGCTGTTCGTCGCCGAGAACCCGACGGTCATCGCCGAAATGCTCGCCGCACCCCCGCGCGCCAGTGAGGTGGTGCTCTGGTGGGAGTCCACCGCCGAGGCGGAGCGCGCGACACTCATCGACGTCGCCCCCGAGCTGGTCGGGGGGCTCGACGGCATCGAGTACGCGGCGCGCGATACCGCGAACCGTGCGCAGCTGGCCGCGGCCGTCGACGAGATCGAGACGCGCCTTGCCGAGCAGCCTGGCCGCGCGGAGGCCGCCGAGCTGGAGACCCGTCTTCACATGCTGGAGCAGATCGTCGCGGCGCTCGAACCCGGTGATTCCGGGCTGCCTCGCACGCTCATCCTCCTCGACACGGCGGACGACGGTCGGGCCGCGATCGGCATCGGCTCTCTCGAGAGCGCCGACTATGTGAGCTACCTCGTTCCGGGCATGTTCTTCGGCGTCGACGCGCAGCTGGTGGCCTGGACCGAGATGGCGGATGCGCTGGCCGTCGAGCAGAACGAGTGGCTGTCGCGCCTCGCCGGCTCGGGGAGCACCGCCGCCGAGGGCTCGGTGGACGCCTTCGTCGAGGGAGCCAGCGCGGGGCAGGAGGCCGCCACGATCTCCTGGATCGGCTACCGCACCCCGTCGCTGCTCAACGTGGCATCCATGGATCTGGCCCGCGAAGGTCGCGACACGCTCACCTCGGCGCTTCAGGGCTTCGATGCGCTGCGGCCGAGCGGCGCGTTCGTCTCGGTCTTCGCGCACTCCTACGGTTCGACGGCGGCGCTGCTCGCGCTGGAGGAGAACGACGTCACGGTGGACGCGCTCGCGCTGCTCGGCTCGCCGGGAAGCCCGGCGAAGACCGTGAGCGAGCTCCACGTGCGCAACGCGAACGTGTGGGTCGGGGTGGCGCCGTGGGACCCGATCCCGTCGACCGGGGTCTTCGGAAGCCAGCCCGCGAGTGAGGCCTACGGCGCGAACCACTTCGCGGTCGACGGCGCGATCGACCCGATCACCGGCGAGGCGCTCGGCAGCGCTTTCAGCCACAACGACTACTTCACCCCGGGCGGCGAGTCGTTCCGCAACCTCGCGCTCATCGGCATCGACCGCACCGATCTGGTGATCCCGGCCGGCTCCGATGGAACCGAGTACGCGTTCGGAAAGCAGGTCGGCTCGCTCTGAGCCCGGTCAGGCTCGGGTGAGGCATGGCGGGCGGCGCGAGGCATGCCGCCCGCCCGAATACACTGGAGGCGTCCCGCAAAGCGCATCCGCCGTCGACCGTCCGGAGTTGTCTGTGTCTGAAATTACCCCCGAGGTGGTGCGCCATCTGGCCCACCTCGCCCGGATCGGCTTGACCGATGACGAGATCGGTCACCTGACCGACGAGCTCGGTGCGATCGTCGACTCGGTGGCCAAGGTCAGCGAGGTCGCCACGCCCGACGTGCCCGCCACGAGCCACCCGATCGCGCTCGGCATGGTCACGCGCCCCGACGTCGTCGGCGAGACGCTCACGACCGAGCAGGCTCTCTCCGGCGCGCCCGCGCACGACGGATCCCGGTTCAAGGTCAGCGCGATCCTGGGAGAAGAGCAGTGAGCGCCGCCGACCTGACGCGCGCGACCGCCGCCGAGCTCGCGGGGATGCTGGCATCCGGCGAGGTGTCGAGCGTCGACGCCACCCAGGCCCACCTCGACCGGATCTCCGCCGTCGAGGGCGACGTGCACTCCTACCTGCACGTGAACGCCGCCGCGATCGAGACCGCCGCCGCGATCGACGCGCGCCGTGCCGCGGGGGAGACGCTGCCGGAGCTCGCCGGTGTGCCGGTGGCGATCAAGGACGTGCTCTGCACCCTCGACATGCCCTCCACCGCGGGTTCGAAGATCCTCGAGGGCTGGGTCCCGCCGTATGACGCCACGGTCGTCGCGCGCCTGCGCGCCGCCGGCCTGGTGCCGCTCGGCAAGACCAACATGGACGAGTTCGCGATGGGCTCCTCGACCGAGCACTCCGCCTACGGTCCGACGCGCAACCCCTGGGATCTCGACCGGATCCCCGGCGGCTCCGGCGGCGGATCGGCCGCGGCCGTCGCCGCCTTCGAGGCTCCGCTCGCACTCGGCTCCGACACCGGCGGATCGATCCGCCAGCCGGGCGCCGTGACGGGAACCGTCGGCATGAAGCCCACCTACGGGGGAGTCTCGCGCTACGGCGCGATCGCGCTCGCGTCCTCGCTCGACCAGGTGGGTCCCGTGACCCGCACTGTGCTCGACGCCGGACTGCTGCACGACGTGATCGGCGGGCACGACCCGCGCGACTCGACGTCGATTCCGGATGCCTGGCCGTCGTTCGCCGACGCGGCGCGCGCCGGACACCGCGAGGGCGCGGTGAAGGGCCTGAAGATCGGCGTCTTGAAGGAGATGTCGCAGGAGTCGCAGGGCTTCCAGTCGGGTGTGCTGCAGCGCTTCCACGAGTCGCTCGCAGCGCTCGAGGCGCAGGGGGCCGAACTCGTCGAGGTGAGCGCCCCGAGCTTCGAGTACGCGATCTCGGCGTACTACCTGATCCTCCCGGCGGAGGCGTCGAGCAACCTCGCCAAGTTCGACTCGGTCCGTTTCGGCATGCGCGTCGAGGTGCCCGGAGGCACCGTCGAGGACGTGATGGCGGCGACGCGCGAGGCGGGCTTCGGTCCCGAGGTGAAGCGCCGCGTGATCCTCGGCACCTACGCGCTGAGCGCCGGCTACTACGACGCGTACTACGGCAGCGCGCAGAAGGTGCGCACGCTCATCCAGCGCGACTTCGACGCCGCCTTCGAGCAGTGCGATGTGCTGGCGACGCCGTCGGCGCCGACCACCGCGTTCAAGCTGGGCGAGAAGCTCGACGACCCGCTCGCCATGTACCTGAACGACCTGACGACGATCCCGGCGAACCTCGCCGGCGTGCCCGGGATCTCGATCCCGGCCGGGCTCGCGCCCGAGGACGGGCTGCCGGTCGGCATCCAGTTCATGGCGCCGGCACGGCAGGACGCCCGCCTCTACACGGTCGGCGCGGCGCTCGAGCAGTCGCTCGTCGAGAGCTGGGGTGCGCCGCTGCT
>DCRR01000003.1:0-85729 GCA_002325245.1 Microbacteriaceae bacterium UBA1487
GCACGCTCGAGCACGTCGTGCCGCTTGCAGAACGCGAAGCGCACCAGCGTGCGGTAGCCGTCGCGGTTCTCCGGGCGGATGAACGCCGTCAGCGGGATCGCGACCACGCCGGCACGGGCGGGAAGCGCCCGGCAGAACTCGTCGGCGTCGGTCGTGCCGAGCGGGGCGGCATCCGCGATCACGAAGTAGCCGCCCGCCGGGCGCGAGACGGTGAAGCCCGCCGCGACGAGGCCCGCCGAGAGCAGGTCGCGCTTGGCGGCGAGCGCGGCCGCGGCGCCGGTGAAGTAGTCGTCCGGCAGGTCGAGCCCGGCGGCGATCGCCGGCTGGAACGGGGCGCCGTTCACGTAGGTGAGGAACTGCTTCACCGCCTGAATCGGGGCGATCAGCGCGGGCGGCGCAGTAATCCAGCCGATCTTCCAGCCGGTTGTGTTGAACGTCTTGCCGCCGCTGCCGATGCTGACGGTGCGCTCGCGTGCCCCCGGCAGCGTGGCGATGGGGGTGTGCCGGGCGCCGCCGACCGGGTCGTCGAACACCAGGTGCTCGTAGACCTCGTCGCTGACGATCCAGGCGTCGTGGCGGTGCGCGAGCTCCACGATCAGTTCGAGGGCCTCGCGATCCAGCGCCATGCCGGTCGGGTTGTGCGGCGAGTTGATCAGGATCACGCGGGTGCGGTCGGTGACCGCGGCGCGCAGGGCATCCAGATCGGGGCGGAAATCGGGTGCCCGCAGCGGTACGGTGACGTGGCGCGCGCCTGCCAGTCCGATCATGGCGGCGTAGGAGTCGTAGAACGGCTCGAAGGTGACGACCTCGTCGCCGGTGTCGAGCAGGCCGAGCAGGGAGGCGGCGATCGCCTCCGTCGCGCCGGCGGTGACGAGCACCTCGCGGTCGGGGTCGACGCGCAGGCCGTAGAAGCGGTCGTGGTGGCGCGCGATCGCGTCGCGCAGCACCGGCATGCCGAGCGCGGGCGGGTACTGGTTCAGGCCCTCGTCGATCGCGCGCTTGGCGGCGTCGAGCACCTCTCGCGGACCGTCCTCGTCGGGGAAGCCCTGGCCGAGGTTGATCGCACCGGTGCTGGCCGCGAGCGCCGACATCTCGCCGAAGATGGTGGGCCGCAGGGCTCCGTCCTCGCCGAGGAGCATCGCTCCGCGCGCGGCTCGTTCCCAGGCGCCCGGAGCAGTCATGCAGTCCAACTTACTGCCGCTCTGTGGATGACTCGTCCACGCGCCGAGCGGATGTCCTACCGTCGTCGCATGCGGATCGCCTCGCCGGGCGCGGTCGCCGCCGTAGCTGCCGCCGTCGCTCTCAGCCTCAGCCTCGGACTGGCCGCGTGCACGCCTGAACCTGCACCGATCGCCGTCCCGCCGCAGCCCAGCAGCACGCCGCTGTTCGCCTCCGAGGAGGAGGCGCTCGCCGCGGCGGAGGAGGCGTATGTTGCCTACTGGCTGGCCGCCGATTCAGTCGGGCACGACGGCTGGCAGTCACTCGAGCCGCTTCAGGCAGTCGTCACGCCGAGCAAGTTGGCGGCCGAGTCCGAATCGGCGCAGGAGCTGAGCGACGCCAATTACCGGCTGGTCGGAAACACTGTTGCTCGCCTTGCACAACTCCAGTCTTTGAAGGCGGGCAGTGATCACGTGACCGTGGTGGCTTATGGGTGCATCGACATCTCGGCTACGAAACTCGTCGATGAGTCGGGTGCCGACGCAACGCCTTCCGACCGTGATGAGGTACTCGCACTCGAAGTGACGTTCGTGTCCGATGCTGATGGTGCTCTCAAGGTTGACGGGAGTGAGAGATGGCCGGACTCGAGCTTCTGCTAGCTGCTTCACTCGCCGCGGCCTCGGTTCTTGCGCCCGCGAGTAGCGAATGCAGTTCAGGGTCGGTGTTCGCGGGCGGCTGCGGGGTCACCGGCGAAATCACCGACGACGACGTCGAGCTCACCGGCAACGACGGTTCACCGGGCTCGGGCGGCGGCTCCGGGAGCGCGGGCTCCGGTGACGGGCATGCGGCGGCGCCGCTTCCGCCGTGCGAGACGGCGCTGGTCACCTACGCCAACGGCGTGCCCACCTGCACGGCCGACGTCGAGCGCGACGGCTGGGATGTCGTCGCTCCGGTGACGCTGGTCGACATCGCCAGCTTTCGGCCCGCATCCGCGACGCACCACATGCAGCCGAACGGCTGGACCATCGCCGGGCTGCCGACCAACTTCTACGCGAAGACGGGAACCCAGATCGTGCCCGGCACGCTGCTCGGGCGCCCCGCCGAGGTGCGGTTCACACCGGTGCAGTACTACTGGGACTACGGCGATGGCAGCAGTGCCACCCGCTCGCGGCCCGGTGGCACCTGGGCGGCGCTCGGGGTGGCCGAGTTCGACGTCACGCCGACCAGCCACGTGTACGCGACGGCGGGACCCTACGTCATCCGTCTCTCGGTCGGCTACACGGCCGAGTACCGCTACGCCGGCTCGCCCTGGGTGCCGATCGCCGGGCAGCTCGTGCTTCCCGCGAACGATCTCGCGATCACCGTCGGCGGCGCCACGACGGTGCTGGTCGCCGACGACTGCCGCGTGAACCCGGCCGGCCCGGGCTGCTGACCGCGCCAGCGCCCAGCGGTGCGGAGCGATGCCGTGCGGAACAGCGCCGCGTCCGCCACCTGTCGCGACCCGGCCCCGTTTCGAATGCTCAAGTAGGCTCCCATCGCCGACATAACTGACACACAGGTTCTGGCGTGATGCTAGCCACGCTGGAAGGAGCACCCATGACAGATCACACCCCGACGCCGGGCGAGCAGCGGCCCACCGACGAGACCGCCGCCGTTCCGACTGCCCCCGACGAGAGCATCCCTGCGACCCCCGCAGCCGACGCCGCAACGCCTGCCGCTTCGACCACCGCCTCGACGGCGGCCGACACCGCGTCCAGCCCCGCCGCCCCCGCGGCAGGCGGAGACGACGCTCCGCCGCTCGGCGTTCCCGAGACGCCTGCCGGCGCGCCGCCGGCACCGGAGGCCCCGCCGGCCCCGCAGCCGCTCGACACAGCCTCCGCGGCCGCCGAGCAGGGTGAGGTCCCCGCCGCCAGCACCTCCCCGCGTCGCACCGCAGGCCTCCCCGTCGTCGCCGCGCTCGCCGTCGGCGCGCTCATCGGCGGTGCCGCCGGTGCCGGCGTCGCCGCCTGGGCAGTCGGATCCTCGACCTCCACCTCGCAGACGACCGAATCGGCCCCCAGCACGATCACCGTCAACAACCCCGACGACGTCACCGCGGTGACCGCGATCGCCGCGAAGGCCGCCCCCTCGGTGGTCACGATCAGCGCTTCGGGCGGATCCGTCTCCGGCTCCGGCTCGGGCGTGATCCTGACCGAGGACGGCTACATCCTCACCAACAACCACGTCGTCACGCTCGACGGCGCGACCGCGTCCGCGCAGCTCGAGGTGACCACCTCGGACGGCCACATCTACAGCGCCACGATCGTCGGCACGGATGCGATCACCGACCTCGCCGTCATCAAGCTCGAGGACGCCAGCGGCCTCACGCCGATCGACACCGCGAGCTCCTCCGAGCTCAACGTCGGCGATCGCACCGTCGTCATCGGGGCCCCGCTCGGCCTCTCGAACTCGGTCAGCGACGGCATCGTCAGCGCCCTCAACCGCAGCATCAGCGTTGCTTCGTCGGCGGTGCCGGATGACAGCACCGGGGACGCCGAGGGCTCGGAAGGCCCGCAGTTCAACTTCGACTTCCCGGGAAGCACCGGCACCACGTCGTCGTCGATCTCGATCCCGGTCATCCAGACCGATGCCGCCGTCAATCCGGGCAACTCGGGTGGCGCTCTGCTGAACGACGAGGGCGAGCTGATCGGCATCATCGTCGCGATCGCCAGCACCGGAAGCGACTCGAGTTCGACGTCCGGCTCGATCGGTGTCGGCTTCGCCATCCCGTCCGACCTCGCCCTGCGCGTCGCGGAGGACCTGATGACCGACGGCACCGCCTCGCACGGCTTGCTGGGTGTCACGGTCGGCAACGCCAGCAGCGACACCGGTTCGACGCTCGGCGCCGTGGTCGGCGAGGTGACTCCGGGATCCGGGGCGGATGCCGCGGGCATCCAGTCCGGTGACGTGATCACCTACTTCAACGAGCTGCCGATCACCAGCGCCACCGACATCACCGCGCAGGTGCGCGCCCTCGCGGCCGGCACCTCGACGACGATCACGGTGGTGCGAGACGAGCAGGTGCTCACCTTCGACGTGACGCTCGGCTCGCTCGAGTAGACCCCGGTTCGCCCCGACCGCGCTCCTTCCTCGAGCGCGCGCACCCAGCCCCGGCGGGCCCGACTGATAGCATCGGTCGGGCCCGCCGGGCGTCGTGGGTATCGCACTTCGGGAGCGTGGCAGTGGAGCAGACCAGCGCGTCGGGCGTCTCGTACGTCATGCCGGTCCTCAACGAGGCCGGCTATCTCGAGGCCGCGGTCGCGAGCATCCTCGCCCAGGACTACGCCGGCGAGGTCGAGATCGTGCTCGCGCTCGGCCCCTCGACCGATGGCACCGACGCGATCGTGGAACGGCTGATCGCCGCCGACACCCGCATCCGCTCGGTGCCGAACCCGGGGATGGACATCCCGATCGGCTTGAACCGCGCCATCGCGGCGAGCCGGTTCCCGATCGTGATCCGCGTCGACGCGCACACCGAGCTGGCGCCCGGCTACACGCGGCGCGGCGTCGAGACGCTGGAGCGCACCGGTGCCGCGAGCCTCGGCGGTGTGATGATTGCGACCGGGCGTCCGGGATTCCAGGCGGCCGTCGCGCGCGCGTACAACAGCCCGTTCGGGCTGGGCGGCGGCGCCTATCACGGTGATCGTGCCGTCGAAGGCCCGGCCGAGTCCGCCTACATGGGCATCTTCCGCCGTGAGCTGTTCGATCAGGTGGGCGGCTTCGACGAGTCGCTGCGCCGCGGTGAGGACTGGGAGCTGAACTTCCGACTGCGCCAGGCTGGTCTGCTCGTCTGGCTCGACCCGAAGCTGCGCGTCAGCTACTGGCCGCGCAGCACCTGGGCTCGCCTGGCGCGGCAGTTCTATGCGACCGGTGTGTGGCGCGGCGAGCTGGTGCGGCGCCTCGGCGGGCGCAATCCGCTTCGCTTCTTCGCGCCGCCGGTGCTGCTGATCTCGCTCGTGGTCACCGTGCTGCTCACGCCGTTCGCGGCGTTCGGTCTGCTGCCGACGTGGCTGCTGGCGATCACGGGTCTGGCGGCCCTCGGCCCGCTTGCCTACCTCGCGCTGCTCGTCGCCGCGGGGATCACCGACACCGGGTCGCTCGCCGATCGCCTGCGCTTCGTCGCCGTCGTCGCGACGATGCACCTCAGCTGGGGTGCCGGATTCCTGGTCGGCGTCGTGCGCGGGGCGCGCGACGCGGTCGACACCTCGCGCACCGAGTCCTGACCGGGTCCGGTTCCGGCGGCACTCAGTCGAACCAGCCGGCGTCGAGCATCCGCTGCACGACGCGCTCCCCGGCCCGGCCGTCCTCGAGCGGGGTGAACTTCTTCCGCCACGCCGCGCGGCGCTCGACGAACTCGGGCATGCTCTCGTGCGCGCGCAGCACGGCTGTGCGCACGGCGTCCGCGGTCTCGACCACCGGTCCGGGAGCCTCGGCGATGAAGTCGAAGTAGAAGCCGCGCAGCTCGGTCGAGTAGTGCGCCAGATCGGGGGTGAAGAACACGATCGGCTTGTCGGTGGTCATCCAGTCGAACATCGTCGACGAGTAGTCGGTGACGAGCACATCGGCGACGAGGAGCAGCTCGCCGACATCCGGATAGCTCGTCACATCGACGAGGTTCGGCCCGCGGAAGTCGCGGCCGAAGCCGAGCGTGCGCGAGTGCCCCCGCACCAGCACGATCCACCCCGTGCCGAGCTCGGTGGCGAAGTTCTCCACGTCGAGGAAGTCGATCACCTCGGTGCGATCGTCGCGCCAGGTGGGGGCGTACAGCGCGATGCGCGGGCCCTCGCCAGCTGACTCGGTGATGCCCAGCCGCTCGCGGATGCGCGCCATCCGCGCCTCCGGCTCGGGATCGTGCAGCACATCGTCGCGCGGGTAGCCCTCGACCCAGATCGGGCCCTCCATGGCGTAGGCGGAGCGGAAGATCTCGGCGCTGTACCGGTTCTGCGCCAGCAGCACGTCCCATCGGGCCTGCTCGCGCTTGGTCGCGATCGCGGTGCGCGAGGAGGAGATCCGGCCGAGCAGGCCGGAGCGGCCGATCCGGTCGAGCGCGAGACGCTTGACCATCGTGCCGTGCCAGGTCTGCAGCACGTGCTGGTAGCGGCGGCGACGGTAGCGCTTGCGCAGCCAGTCGTTGACGACGAGCACGCGGGCCGCCGCGCGCACGCGCCACCATTCGCGGCTTCCCTCGACGATCGCGATCGCCCCGTCCGGCACCTCGATCGAGCGGTCGACGACGCTCCAGTAGCGGCGCGTCTGCGGGCGTGCCCGGGCGAGAGCCCGGTCGATGCCGAGCGGGTTGTCAGCGACGGTGCGGCTGTAGAAGCTCTCGAAGTAGACCGCGTCTTCGCGGATGCCCCGGGAGGCCCGGTACAGCGCCTCCAGCTCGAGCTGGGCGCGGGGCCCGCGCTCATCGGCAGCGAGCGGCGCCGCCACCCGCACCCGGAAGCCGCCGGCGTCGGCGCGGGCGGTCACATGGAACAGCTCGTGGGTGAGCACCAGCGCCCGCGGGCGCCCGATGTCGAGGCGCGTCGAGTCGACCTCGCCGCGCAGGATGATGTCGTAGTCGCCGCTCGGCAGCGCCAGCGGGTTGCTTCCCCACCGCGCGACCAGCAGCGGGATCCGCACCAGGGTCCGGTCGTCCGCGGGCTCGAGCGTCGCCGATACGCGGGCGCGCCCGCCTGCGAGCTCGATTCCGGTGACGTCGTCGCCGAGTCCGGCCAGTTCGAGTTCGAGGTGCGGCACGCCGGTCGCGTCCTCGTCGCCGTCGATCAGTTCGGCTTCCAGAATCCGGGGCCGCACGATGCGGGCTGGCGAGTCGAAGCGCGGCGCGGGTTCCGCCGCCGAGACCGTCGACATCGGCGCGAGTCGGCGCAGGATCTCGGTGAGCACGCGCTCGGTCGCATGACCGTCTGGCAGGTCGAAGTGCTCCTCGCGCAGCCAGCGGGTGTGCAGGCGAGCCTGCAGCGTCTCGGCGGAGTCGGGTCGCCCCAGCGCCTCCAGCTCGGTGAGGACCCCGCCCCAGGTGCGGTGCTGGCGTCCGTGTGTCACGTCGCGGTAGTCGCTGTACAGTCCCCGCCGCTTCGCGTACTCCTCGACGTCGGGGGCGAGGAAGACGATCGGCCGGTCCAGCAGAGCGAAGTCGAAGGCCGCCGAGGAGTAGTCGGTGATCAGCACATCGATCGCGGGCAGCGCGGGGGTGAGCTCGTTCAGCTCCCGCGGAGAGAGCATCCGAATCCGCGCGCTCCGGGCGGGCCCGTCCGCATAGTCGCCGAGCCCGAGCGGATGCGTGCGCACCAGCAGCGTGCTGTCGCTGCGCTCGGCCCACGCCGCGATCCGGTCCCACTCGGCCGCGCTCGGAATCGAGGGGTCGGGTCGACCGTCGCGCCAGGTCGGCGCATAGAGCACGACTGAGCCGGAGGAGGGCAGCGGCCCGATCGCCGTTTCGATGCGCTCGCGCGCCTCGACGCGGGCGGCGGCCGGATCGCCGTGCAGCACGTCGTCGCGCGGATCCCCGGTGGCGACCACGCGGTGCGGTGCGATGCCGAAGGCGCTCACGATGCGCGCTGCCACCAGTTCGGAGGCGACCGGGAACAGTCCGATCGAGCGTCCCGCTCGGCGGTAGGCGCTCGCGATCAGCGCGCGGACGCGCGGGTGGTCGGGGAGCCCGCGGATGCGCAGTGCGGTCGGGGAGTCCAGGTGCAGGCGCTTCAGCGGGATGCCGTGCCAGAGCTGGACGATGAACGCACCGCGCGAGCCGTAGCGGTTGGCGTCGCCGAAGCCGTGCGTCACGACGACGACGCGTGCGCGCAAGGTCGCCCAGAGACCGCCGGGGCCGTCGCGGCGCACCGTCTCGAAGCCCTCGGCTCGCGCGCGGTTGAGTTCGGCATCCGATCCGGCGAGCCAGATGATGCGGTGCGAGGCGCCGAGGCGCTCCCGCGCGAGCCGCGCGAGCGGAGCCGCCCCCTCGCCGAAGCCGATGCCCGAGCCGACGACCCAGATCCGGTCGCTGCGCGGCACGAGCCACGCGGCAACGGCTCCGAGCCCGTAGAGCGGGAGCCGGAGCAGTTTGCCGGCGTTCCCGGCCGCGAAGGTGAAGCGGGCCATAATCGTCACGATTCTGGCACGGTCAGCCCTCTCGGCGGGAGAGGCCCGAGCGGTCTGGCACGATGAACGTATGGTGAATCCGGAGTTCCGTCGTGCCGCTGCTGCGTGATTTCCGGGCCGCCCGGCGGATGTTCCGCAACGCCTTGCGGTCCCGCCGGAATCGCCGCGAGATCGCGGAGCGGCTGGAGGGCGGCGGGTTCCCGGACCTCTCCGACAGCGGCATCGAGATCGCGGTCTACTTCGCCGACACCCGCGTGAATCTTTACCAGATCCGGCAGTGGTACGCGCCGCTGGCCGAGTTGGCGCGGACGCATCCGGTGGCGGTCATCACGCGAAGCCCGGGAACCTCGCTCACCCTGCTCGACGAGGCCCCGGTGCCGATCGCGTACTGCCGCAGGGTGACCGACCTCGAGGACTTCGTCGAGAGCCACGACATCAAGATCGTCCTGTACGTCAACCAGAACATGAAGAACTTCCAGATGTTCCGGTACGGCCGCATGTGGCACGTGTTCATCAACCACGGCGAGTCGGACAAGATGTACATGACGACGAACCAGTTCAAGGCCTACGACTTCTCCCTGATCGCCGGGCAGGCGGCGCGGGAGCGGCTCTCGCGCAAGCTCTGGAACTTCGATCTCGATCGCAAGACGATCGAGATCGGCCGGCCGCAGGCGGATCACTTCGCCGGCGAGGTGCCCTACCCGCAGGACGACCGCGTCACGGTGCTCTACGCCCCCACCTGGGAGGGCGACCGTCCCGCGGCGAGCTACGGCTCGATCGCCAGCCACGGGGTGGCGCTCGCGCAGGCGGTGCTCGCCTCGCCGCGGCATCGCCTGATCTACCGGCCGCACCCGCGCAGCGGCGTCGTGGACCGCGAGTATCGGGCGGCGAACCGGGCCATCATCGAGGCGATCCGCGCCGCGAACGAGGCCGACCCGACGGTGCACCACGTCTTCGACGACGGGCCGAGCCTCGGCTGGCAGCTGGCCGCGGCCGACGTGGCGATCACCGACATCTCGGCCATGGTCTACGACCGTCTCGCGACCGGCAAGCCGGTGATCGTGACGCGTCCGCTCGCGCCGGAGGCCGACGTGGACGAGTCCGGCTTCCTCGGCGACTGCGAGTGGCTGACCGCTGCGGGGGCGCCGTCCGTGCTCGCGGCGGTGGATCGAGTGCTCACCGACGCGAAGGCGATCGCGCGAGCCGAGCACTGGTCGACGCATCACTTCGGCGACACGACCCCGGGCGCCGCGACCGCGCGATTCCACGCGGCCATCGAGACGATGATCGCCGAATGGGAGCAGCATGCGGTGCTGCACGCGAGCGATCCCCGCACCCACGAGCACGACCCGCTCGACGATGAGGTGGACGAGGAGGGCATGCCCTCCGAAGTCCAGGACGACTAGCTCTCCTCGGGGTCGCCCGCGGTCTTGCGGCGGGTGAGCGCGCGTCGAAGACCCCTCAGATCGGGCGTGCTCGGCAGCCGCTCGGCGATCTTCGCGGCGCTCCAGCGCGCGCGGGGGGCGACATCCACGGTCTCGAGGCTCTCCGGGAACTCGGCGGGAGCCCGGCCGAAGGCGCTGTGCGAGGAGCGGACGACGGCGCGGCCCAGGAGGTGGTTGCCGGTGCCGCCGATGACGGCGCCGATGCCGAACGGGACGGCTCGCCCGATGATCGAGCCGCTCTGCGTGACCGCGAACCGGCGCACGAAGGCGTGCTTGACCTTGTCGGCGACGAGTCCGACCGCCGGGCCGGGGAGGTTCTGCATGATGAGCTCGCCCCAGTAGACGTTGCGCGACGTGCCGCGCCCGGAGGCCTGCACCGCGAATTGGGTCAGCAGCTCTTGACCGCCGTTGCCGAGGATCATCGTCATGACGAGGGTGCGGGCGCGGTCCGGGTCGACGACGGGGATCCCGTGGATCTCGGTGACCGACTGCGCGAACAGCGCGCTCGCCTCGAGGAACCCGGCCGTCTCGGCGCCCGAGAGCATGAGCGAGGTGCCGACCCCGACAGCGGGGATCGCGGCGCTCGCGCCGACGAGCGCCCCGCCGCTCGTCACGGCGGTGAGGTAGCGGCGCTCGAGGATCCGGCACAGCTCATCCGGGCTCGCGTTGGGCCGCGAGCGGCGGATCGAGCGGATGTGCGCCAGGACGACCGGCCGCTGGATCGACAGCAGCTTGTCGACGCCGTGCGCGACCCGCGGGTGTAGTCCGTCGGCCGTCGTGACGGCGGGCAGTTGCGCGCCCATCTAGACGCCGTACTCGGCGTTGTAGCGCGCGACGACGTCCTTGATGGCGCCGTCCATGACGAGCGCGCCCTTGTCGAGATACAGGCCGCGAGTGCAGAAGCGCAGCAGATCACGCTCGCTGTGCGAGACGAAGAACAGGGTGCGTCCGCCGGCGAGCAGCTCTTCGATGCGCGCGTAGCACTTCTCGCGGAACGCCTTGTCACCGACGGCGAGCACCTCGTCGACGAGGATGATCGGCTCTTCCAACCGCGAGATGACGGCGAACGCGAGCCGCACCTTCATTCCGCTGGACAGGTGCTTGTACGGGGTGTCGACGGATTCGTGCAATTCGGCGAAGTCGATGATCTCGTCGTAGCGGGCGTCGATTTCGCGACGCGGCATCCCGTGCAGCCCCGCGGTCAGGTAGACGTTGTCGCGCACCGTCAGGTCGTTGACGAAGCCGCCGGTGATCTCGATCAGGGGCGCTACGCCGCCGGCGACGGTGACGCCGCCCTCGTCCGGGAGCATGACGCCCGCCACGAGCTTGAGCAGTGTCGACTTGCCTTGGCCGTTGCGGCCGACGACCCCGATCGCCTCACCGGGCGTCACCGCGAACGAGACGTCGCGAAGCGCCCAGAACTCGCCGGGGCGCGTGCGTCGCGTTCGGCCGGCGAACAGATCCTTGAAGTTGCGGCGGGAGCTGCGGCTGCGCTTGAAGCGGACCCCGAGCCCGTCGACGACGATCGTCCCCTCGACCGCGGTGGTCGTCTGCGTCGTCGCCATCAGATCTCCTTCAGCACGGGTCGGATCGTGCGGCGGAAGACGAGGATGCCGATCCCGAGCACGACGATCGTGATGACACCGCTCACGCCGACCGCGAGCCAGTCGAGTTGCTCGGGGAAGAACGCAGCGCGGTAGATGCCGAAGATCCCGCTGAGCGGGTTGAGCGCCGCCCAGCCCTGCAGCCCGAGCGGGGCGAGGTCGGGGAGTCCGTAGATGATCGGCGAGGCGTAGAACATGAAGCGCAGCACGAGCTTCGTCGCCCGCTCCAGGTCACGGAAGAACACGACGAGCGGCGCGACGGTGAGGCCGATGCCGAAGATCAGCGTGGCCTGCATGATGATCGCCAGCGGGAACAGCGCCGCCTCCGGCTGCAGGCTGATCGAGAAGCCGAGCAGCGCCGCGCCGATCGCGAAGCCGGCGAGCACGGGCAGGCTGAAGGCGAACTCGATGCCCTTCGAGAGCACCAGACGCGCCACCCAGATGGTGCGCGGGATCGTCGTCGATCGGATCAGCTTCGCCTCGCGCGCGAAGGCGACCGTGCTGTCGGAGATCGCCCCGGTGAACCACATCCACGGCAGGAGGCCCGAGAGCAGGAACACGATGTACGGGTCGTCGCCCACGCTGCGCTGGAAGACGAGCGTGAAGACGAAGAAGTAGATCCCCGCCATGACGAGCGGATCCAGCACCGACCACACGTAGCCGAGGAACGAGGTCGAGTAGCGGACCTTCAGATCGCGCGTCGTCAGGAGCCACAGCGACCGCGCATAGCGGCGGACGCCGGTGCGCGGGCGCGCGAACGCGTCGGTGTCGGAGCTCACGCCAACAATCTAGTGGCGCGACGTCGCGCGAGCCCGTTCAGACGAACAGGTTGGCGCGCTCGAGGTCTTCGGCGAAGTCGATCTCGACCGCGTAGAGGTCGCTGATGTCGACCGGCTCGATGAGGACGCCGTCGTGCTCGATCGCGAGCTCGATGCCGCGCTCGAAGTAGTCCTGGTCGTCGACGCGACGCAGGTGGTGCATGAGCGCCGCCTTGTCGCTGCTCGAGATGTAGTTGATTCCGACCGCTTCGCCAAGGCCGCCGCGGACCTGCTTCGAGAGCTTCTGGATGAAGCCCTCGGCGTCGGTCGTGTACTTGACCTCTTCGTCCGAGACCTTGGCGGTGTTGACGCTGACGAAGCTGCGGTCGGCCGCGACGAGCGAACGCGAGCGCTTCAGCGCCTCGGGGTCGAACACGACGTCGCCGTTCATCCAGAGCACGCCGCCGTCCTTCGTGGACTTGAGGGCGCGCAGGAGGCTCTTCGAGGTGTTGGTCTGGTCGTACTGCTCGTTGTAGACGAAGTCGGCCTGCGGGAAGGCCTCGACGATGTGCTCGAGCTTGTAGCCGACGACGATGGTGACGCGGGCCGACGGACCGAAGGCGGCGTGGATGTTGTCGAACTGCTGCTGCATGATCGTGCGGCCGTCGCTCAGCTCGGTGAGCGGCTTCGGGAGGGAGCGTCCGAGTCGGCTTCCCATGCCGGCGGCCAGGATGACGATGTGCGGCGCGGTCGTGTGCGCAGAGGTCTTCGGCACGGTGGTCCCTTCGTAGTGGTTGCAGGTCGGCGATCGCGAAAGTTCACGCGCTGTTCACCGACTGAAGCTGATTCAGGACACCTCTTTGTGCTGAAAGTTATGGTAAGGGCCGCTGTGTGTGCGCACGGAGCGAATCCGGGCTTCGTTCTCTGATCGTGATTTTGTGAGAGTGCTGAGAGTCACTCGACTGTGGGGTCTTGATACCGTTGCGTCGTGCCCGCTTCCCGTAAGAAACCGCGCGCCCAGGCGCAGTCGCCCGCGCGCCGGCCGTCGACGCCGCGAGCTGGCGCCGCACGACGCCCGGGGATCTCCCCGGCGGGACGCACGGTCGCCGAGATTCCGGAGATCGCGGTCGTCGAGCCCGCTGTCGAGCCCGCTGTCGATCCGGCGGTCGAGCCCGTGATCGAGCCGACCGCCGAGCCGACCGCCGAGCCGACCGCCGAGCCGAGCGGCGAGGAGGCAGCGGAGTCGCGCGCTGAGCAGGTAGCTGAGCCGCAGGTGGACCCAGTCGCTGAGCCGACGGACGAGCCGTCCGCGGCGCCGTCCGTCGATTCCGCCGCCGCCTCGAAGGCTCAGCGCCCCGGCAAGAGCCGTCCGGCGGGGAGGGGCGGCCCGCGTCGCGGCACCCGCGTCGCCAAATCGGGCGCGCCGCTCTTCGACGGGGTCGACCATCGGGTCGAGTCTGCGATCGAGGTCCACTCGCTGACGAAGCGCTTCGGCGGCGTCACCGCCGTCGACGACGTTCGTCTCACGATCCCGAGCGGGTCCTTCGCCGGGTTCGTGGGACCCAACGGCGCGGGCAAGACCACGACGCTGGCGATGATCACGGGCATGCTGAGGCCCGACCTCGGCACGGTGTCTTTGTACGGCGTCGACGTGTGGCGAAACCCGACGGTCGCCAAGCGGAACCTCGGCGTGCTGCCCGACCGGCTGCGCCTCTTCGACCGGCTCACCGGGGTCGAGTTCCTGCATCACGCGGGCGCTCTGCGCGGACTCGATCACGACACGATCGTCAACCGGACGGCCGACCTTGCGATCGCGTTCGGCATCGAGCACTCGCTCGACCGGTTCGTGTCCGACTACTCCGCGGGCATGGTCAAGAAGGTGGCGATCGCGGCCGCGATGATCCACTCGCCGCGCGTGCTCGTGCTCGATGAGCCGTTCGAGTCGGTCGACCCGGTCTCGGCCGCCGTCATCATCGAGATCCTGCAGCGCTACGTTGCCGCAGGGGGCACGGTGATTCTCTCGAGCCACAGCATGGATCTGATCGAGAGGGTCTGCGACTCGGTCACGATCATCGTCGAGGGCAGGATTCTCGCCAACGGGCCGATGGCCGACGTGATCGGCTCGGAGACGCTCGAGTCCCGTTTCGTCGAGCTCGCAGGCGGCACCGACGCGGTGGAGGGCATGGAGTGGTTGCAGAGCTTCTCCGACTGAACGTACGGCTCACGCTCAACAGCCTGAGCCGGTCCCCGCGACGCGTCGCCCGCGCGGTGCTCGAATCCGCGGTGATCCTCGCGGCCGTCGTGGCGCTCATCGTCGGCGCGCTGCTGCTCGGCGAGATGGATCAGGCGTTCGCGCGGCGGGTCGTGATCGTCGCCGGATCGATCGTGAGCGTCGCCGCCATCGCCGTTCCCGCCTTCGCCGCGCGCGTCGAGCCGCTGGACCGCCGCGCGCTGCGCGGCTACGGGCTGCGTCCGTGGCGGGTGTCGATCACGCTCGTGCTGATCTCCTTCGCGGGACCCGCTCTGCTGTTCATCGTGCCGTTGGCCTTCCTCCCGCTGCTGGTCTGGAGCGACTCGGTTCCTGCCTCCCGCATCATCGGGGTCGGCGTGCTGCTCGCGCTGCAGCTCGTCGTCTCGTGGCGGCTGGGCCGCGCCATTGGATCGGTGCTGAATCCGCGACCGCGGGTGCGCGTGATCGTGCGGCTGCTGCTGGTCGCCGCGGCCGTCGCCGCCGCGGCGTTCCTCGCGCTCACCCTCCTGCCGCGCGCGATCACCCGGGTGCCGGCCGCCCAGTTCGACTGGGCTCTCCGGATGCTCGGTCAGGCAGGTGAGCAGGGCTACGGAGCGATCGTCGACACTCTTGCGGTGACGCCGCTCGGCGCACTGTGGGCCGCCACGATTCCCGCCCAGCTCGGCATCCCGTCGGTGTGGGCGCGCGCGCTGCCGATCGGCGTGGTGACGCTCGTCGTGCTCGGCGTGGTCTGGCATCTTGTCGTCCGCGCGGCCTTCCGTTCGACGTGGCGCACCCAAGCGGTGCGGCGTCGCGGTGTCCCGGGCTGGTTCCGGGGCTTCCCGGCGACCCCGATCGGTGCGGTCACGGCGCGCAGCCTCACCTACTGGGTGCGCGACCCGCGGTATCGCACCGTGCTGGTCTTCCTCCCGCTGATCCCGATCGTGACGCTGCTCGCGTTCTGGGTCAGCGGCATGCCGCTGCAGTGGGGCGTGCTGATTCCGCTCCCGCTCATGCTGCTGCTGGTCGGATGGTCGACGCTTCACAACGACGTCGCCTACGACTCGACCGCCGTCTGGACGCTGCTGGCGGCCCAGCTGCGCGGCCGCGCCGATCGAATCGGCCGCGCCGTCCCGGTGCTGGTGATCGGCGCGGTGCTGCTGGCGGTCGGCACCCCTCTGACGGCCTGGGCCTTCGGCGACGCTGACGTCATGCCGATCGTTCTCGGTGTCGGTGTGGCGACCCTGTTCGGGGCGGTCGGCATCTCGAGCGCCGAGTCGGCGCGGTCGCCGTACCCGGCGCCGCGTCCCGGTGATGCCGCGTTCCAGCAGCCCGAGCTCATCGGAAGCACGGGAGCCCTCGCGCAGGTGGGCTCGCTCCTGCTCTCGATCCTGACGGCCGTGCCCGCGATCGTGGTTGCGGTGCCGTGGCTGCTCGGGATGCCCGGATCGTGGAACTGGGCGGCGCTCGCGGTCGGCGCCGTCGTCGGCGTGGCAGTGCTCGCGCTCGGGATCCGGGTGGGCGGTCGCGCCTTCGATCAAGCGGGGCCGGAGCTTCTGGCCTTCACCATGCGAAACTAGAGCCATGAGCGACACGCTTCCCGGTGAGCCCGGACAGGGCGGCGGCACCGATGTTCTCGATCGCGAACTCGAGAAGCTCCTCAACGAGGAGCTCACCGAGGACGGGGACCACGACCGCTACGCCCACTACGTCAAGAAGGACAAGATCGTCGAGTCGGCCGTGACCGGCAAGCCGGTGCGGGCGCTGTGCGGCAAGAAGTGGACGCCGGGGCGCAACCCCGACAAGTTCCCGGTCTGCCCCGACTGCCTCAAGGTCTACGAGCGGATGCGCGACGAGTAATCGCCCGAGACGCGGCTAGCGGTAGCGCGTCGGCAGCGCCGGCTCGCCGTGGGCGAGTGCGAGCGCCGCATCCGGAAGCTCGCCGATCACGCGGGCGTGGTGTGTGCGCGCGCGGAGCAGGCCCGCGGCGCCGAGATGCTCCGCGGCGGGTTCGCCGGCGACCACGAGGTCGGTCATGAGCTCGCGACGCTCGGGGCCGTCGGTCACCGGGGGGTCGTCGACGTAGATGTCCTCGCTCGTGGCGACGCCCGAACGCAGCGCTCGGAACGCCTGCTTGCGTCCGCCGATCGTGGCCTTGGCCTCGGAGGTCTTGCCGACCGCGCGCCAGCCCGAACCGCCCTCGACCGCGACGAGCTTGTAGACCATGCCGGAGGCGGGAGCCCCGGAGCCGGTCACGAGGGCGGTGCCGACTCCGTAGGAGTCGACCGGCGCGGCGCGCAGTGCCGCGATCGCGAACTCGTCGAGGTCGTTCGTCACCGTGATGCGCGTGTCCGTGGCGCCGAGGGCATCGAGTTGGGCCCGCACGGTAGCCACGACGGTGCGCAGCTCGCCGGAGTCGATGCGCACCGCCCCGAGCTCCGGCCCGGCGACGCGGATCGCGGCCTCGACGCCGCGCGAGGTGTCGAAGGTGTCGACGAGAAGGGTGGTGCCGGTGCCGAGGGCGTCCAGCTGGGCGCGGAAGGCGTCGGTCTCGGAGTCGTGGAGAAGCGTGAAGGAGTGCGCGGCGGTGCCCATCGTCGGCACCCCCCACGTGCGACCGGCCTCCAGGTTGCTCGAGGCGGCGAAGCCGGCGAGGTAGGCGGCGCGGGCCGCCGCGACGGCGGAGTGCTCGCCGGTGCGGCGTGAGCCCATTTCAGCGAGCGGGCGGCCGTCGGCGGCCGCCACCATGCGGGCGGCGGCCGAGGCGACCGCGGAGTCGTAGTTGAAGACGCTCAGCGCGAGCGTCTCGAGCACGACCGCCTCGGCGAAGGTGCCCTCGACGACGAGGATCGGGGAGCCCGGGAAGTAGAGCTCGCCCTCGCGATAGCCGCGAATGCCTCCGGTGAAGCGGAAGTCGGCGAGCCAGGCGAGGGTCTCGTCGGAGACGACGCGCTCGGCCGAGAGCCACTCCAGCTCCTCGGCGCCGAAGCGGAACTCGCGCAGCAGATCGAGCAGTCGCCCGGTGCCGGCCACGACGCCGAAGCGGCGTCCGTCGGGCAGTCGCCGCGCGAACAGCTCGAACACGCTGCGCCGGTGCGCGGTGCCCGCCCGCAGGGCGGCGTCGATCATGGTCAGCTCGTACCGGTCGGTGAAGAGCGCACTCGTCATGCTCCGAGCCTAGGACCGGGTCGCCGCCTAGACTGAGGGGGATGAGCTTCGAGCCGCGGTCGGTGACCGCATTCCGTTACGCGGCGGCGCGTTTCGATGCCGCGACGGCGGTCGCCGAGTTCGACTTCGAGCTGATCGGCGAGGGCGAGCCGCTGCGGTTCACCGAGTCGATCACCTTCACGACCGGTCCGGCCGCCCCCGTGCTGTCGGCCGAGGACGCCGAGCGCCTGCAGCGCGTGCTCGCGCTGCTTGGCGCGGTGCTCGGTCTGAGCTACTTCAAGGCGGCCGCCCCGCCGCGCGTCGAGCTCGATGTCGCGGGGCTCACGGCCGAGGCGGTCGAGTACCTGCGTCAGGTGCTGCGGCACGGTCTTGCCGAGTTCGCGTATCGGGCGGGGCTCCCGTCGCTGCTGGATCCCGACATCGTCGCCGCCGACCTCGCGCCCGCGCTGCCGATTCGTGATGCCGAGGGCACGCCCTTCGTCCCGATTGGCGGCGGCAAGGACTCCGTGGTCTCGGTCGAGTCGCTGCGCGCCGTCGGACTCGAGCCGGTGCAGTTCGCCGTCAACCCGAACGCGATCATCACGCGCGTCGCCGAGGCGAGCGAGCTGCCGCTGATCGCCGCACGCCGTCGCCTCGATCCCGCGCTTCTCGACCTCAACGCGCGCGGGGCGCTCAACGGGCATGTGCCGGTCACCGCGATGAACACGCTCATCGCGGTGGCGCAGTCGCTGCTGCTGGGGCTGGGACCCGTCGTCATGTCGAACGAGAGCTCGGCATCGGACCCGACGCTCGAGTGGGACGGCGAGAGCGTCAACCACCAGTGGTCGAAGAGCCTGGAGGCGGAGCGGCTGCTTTCGGCCGTGCTGGAGCCGCAGGCAGGCTTGCGCGGGGCCTCCTTCTCGCTGCTGCGTCCGTTCAGCGAGCTGCGCATCGCGCGCGGGTTCGCCGCGACGACCCGCTACGACGCAGCGATCGTCAGCTGCAACCGCGCCTTCCGGCTGGCCGGGGCGACCCCGACCTGGTGCGGCGAGTGCGACAAGTGCCGGTTCGTTTTCCTCGCGCTGGCGCCGCACCTCGAGCCGGAGCGCCTGCTCGGGATCATCGGGCACGACCTCTTCGCCGATGAGGCGCAGCTGCCCGGCTTCCGCGCTCTGCTCGGGCTCGGCGATCACAAGCCGTTCGAGTGCGTCGGCGAGGAGGCCGAGAGCTCTGTCGCCGTGACGCTCGTGTCGCGCATGCCGCGCTGGGCCGACTCCCCGGTGATTCGCGCCCTGCTGGCCGAGGCGCCCGAGCTGGCCGCGGGCGACGCGGCGCTCGAGGAGCACATCCTGGGCGAGTCGGAGGCCCTCGCGGTCGCCGCGGTCTACGAGAGGGCTCGTCGTGCGCTGGTCTGAGCTCGAGGGTCAGCGAGTTGTCATCCTCGGCACTGGCCGCGAGGGCGTCGCGATCGCCGAGCACCTGCTCGGCTCGGGCGTGAAATCTCTCTCCGCCGCCGATGAGCGCGATGGGGACTCGGCCACGGCATGGCGGGGACGCTTCGGCGCTGCGGTGCCGCTGCTCATCGCCCCGACCGCGGCCACCCTGCGACGCAAGCGCATCCAGGTCGCGATCGCCTCGCCCGGGATCCCGCCGCACAGCGCGCTGCGCCGCGCCACCGAGCAGGCGAAGCTGCGTCGGACGACCGCGACGGACCTGTGGCTCGGCGACAACGCCGCTCGCACGACCGCGGTCACCGGGAGCAAGGGCAAGTCCACGACCGCCGCTCTCGTCCGGGCGATCTCGGTCGCGCACGGGGTCGGCTGCGAGCTCGGCGGCAACATCGGCATCCCCTTGCTCGGTCTTCCCGAGGCGGAGCGCTACGCGGCCGAGCTGTCGAGCTATCAGTGCTCATCGGTGACCACGTCGCCCGACGTCGTCGTGCTCACGGCGCTGTTCCCCGAGCACCTGGACTGGCACGGCAGCGAGGAGCAGTACTACGCCGACAAGCTCAACCTGATCGCGCACGGCCCGCGTCGCGTCCTCGCCAACGGCGAAGACCCACGGCTCGTGGCGGCGCTCGAGCGCTTCCACCCGGATGCCGAGATCGAATGGGTCGGCTCCACGGGGAGCCACTGGACGGTCTCGGGGCGCGCCGGGGCGCGGGAGATCCTGCGTGACGGCGCCCGCTTCGTCGATGCGAGCACGCTGCCGCTCGTCGGGCGCCACAATCTGCGCAACGCGGCGCTCGCGCTCGCCGCCGTCGAGGCCGCCGGCACCGAACTCGACCCCCAGGCCGCGCTCGCCGCGCTCGCCGGGTTCCGTCCCCTCGAGCACCGCCTGGAGCGCGTCGCCGACCCGAGCGGATTGGTGTTCATCGACGACTCGCTGTCGACGAGCCCGTTCGCCGCGATCGCCGCGCTCGAAGCCCTCGACACGCGCGATCTGGTGCTGATCGTCGGCGGTCAGGATCGCGGCGTCGACTATGCGCCGCTCGCCGACTACCTTCAGCAGCATCCCGTTGCCGCCGTGATCGGACTGCCCGACAGCGGGCCGCGCATCCTGAAGACGCTCGCGCCCACCGGGATCCTCACGGTGCCGGTCGACGGAATGGATGCCGCGATCCGCACCGCGCGCAAAGTGATCGACGATGGCGTCGTCTTGCTCTCGCCCGCGGCGCCCAGCTACGGTCGCTACCGCGACTACGCCGACCGCGCCGCCGACTTCCGCCGGGCGATCTCCGCCTCGGCGTCTGCATGACCTCGACAGAACGGACCCCCATGCCTCGCTCCGACGGACGCGCCGCCGACCAGCTTCGACCCGTGACGATCGAGCGCGGGTGGAGCGAACAGGCCGAAGGCAGTGCGCTCATCACGTTCGGCAAGACGAAGGTGCTGTGCACGGCGAGCTTCACCAACGGCGTGCCGCGCTGGAAGACCGGCTCCGGCAGCGGCTGGGTGACGGCCGAGTACGGCATGCTGCCGCGCTCCACCAACGAGCGCATGGGACGCGAGTCGGTGAAGGGCCGCGTGGGAGGCCGCACGCACGAGATCTCCCGGCTGATCGGCCGCAGCCTCCGCCCGATCATCGACCTGAAGGCGCTCGGCGAGAACACCATCCAGATCGACTGCGACGTGCTGCAGGCCGACGGCGGAACGCGCACCGCCGCGATCACCGGCGCCTACGTGGCCCTGTACGACGCGGTCGAGTGGGGTCGCGCCAACAACTTCATCGGCAAGAACGCGAAGGCTCTCATCGACTCCGTGTCGGCGATCAGCGTCGGCATCGTCGACGGCGAGCCGATGCTCGACCTGCCCTACGTCGAGGATTCGGCCGCCGAGACCGACATGAACGTCGTCGTCACCGGCCGCGGGCTGTTCGTCGAGGTGCAGGGCACCGCCGAGGGGGCCCCGTTCGACAAGCGCGAACTCGATGCCCTGCTCGACCTCGCCCTCTCGGGAACCGCCGAGCTCGCCCAGATCCAGGCCGCCGCCCTCGGCGTGACGGCCCCTCAGGTCTTCACCGGGAGCTGAGATGACCACCTTCGTGCTCGCCACCCACAACGCCCACAAGGTGGTCGAGCTGCGGGCGGTCCTCGGCGAGCGGCTCGGCCCGCACGAGATCGTCGGCTACGACGGCCCCGAGCCGATCGAGGACGGCGACAGCTTCGCCGCGAACGCGCTCATCAAGGCGCGGGCGGCGGCGGCGCACTCCGGTCTGCCGGCGATCGCCGACGACTCCGGCATCGCGGTACGGGCGCTCGGCGGCGAGCCGGGCATCCATTCGGCGCGCTACGCGGGCACGCGCAGCGACCGTGACAACCTCGAACTGCTGCTGTCCAACTTGGACGGCGTCGCGGACCGCGCCGCGAGCTTCTGGTGCGCCGCTGCGCTCGTCGACGGCGAGCGGGAGATCGTCGAGGTGGGGGAGTGGCCCGGCCAGGTGCTCACCCAGGCGGCGGGCGAGGGCGGCTTCGGCTACGACCCGATCTTCCGGCCCGAGGGCCTGGAGGTCAGCTCGGCCGAGCTGACGGCGGACGAGAAGAACGCGATCTCGCACCGCGCGCGGGCGTTCGGCGCCCTCGTCGTGCGGATGCGCGAACTGTACGGCTGAGCGCCCGCGACTGAGAATCGTCATCGTTCCCGAGAGGGCGGAAGTCGGGTCTCGAGTGCGCCGCTCTGCCTAGGCTGGTGGGCATGGGCCACGACCACGCGCACGGAACGGCGAACCGCCGCCGCCTGGCGATCGCGCTCGCGATCGTGGGCGTGTTCCTCGTGGTCGAGGTGGTCGGGGCGATCCTGTCGGGCTCGCTCGCGCTGCTCGCCGATGCCGGACACATGGTCAGCGACGTCATCGGGCTGACCGTCGCACTGGTCGCCAGCGTCATCGCCGCACGGCCGGCGACTGATCGGCACACCTTCGGCTTCCAGCGCGTCGAGGTGCTCGGTGCTCTGGCGAACGGCGTGCTGCTGACCGTGGTCGCCGTCGCCGTCGCCGTGGAGGGCGTTCGACGGCTGATCGATCCGACCGAGGCCGAGGTGATCGCGGGCCCGATGCTGCTGGTCGCCGCGGCCGGGCTCCTCGCGAACGTCGCGGCCCTGCTGGTGCTCCGCGGTGGGGAGCGCGAATCCCTCGGAATGCGCGGCGCCACCCTCGAGGTGCTGGGCGATCTGATCGGATCGATCGTGGCAATCGCGGCGGCGGTCGTGATCTTTGCCACGGGCTTCGTTCCGGCGGATGCGATCGCCTCGCTTCTGATCGCGGCGCTGATCGTGCCGCGCGCACTGGTGCTGCTGCGCGATGTCGTGCGCGTGCTGACCGAGTCGGCGCCGCGGGAGACCAGTGTGGTCGAGATCCGCGAGCACCTCGAATCGACCGAGGGTGTGATCGCAGTTCACGACGTGCACGTCTGGGCGATCACCTCCGGGTCACCGGTGTTCAGCGCGCACGTCGTGGTCGACGCCGAGCTGTTCGCCTCGGGCGACACCGGTGCGCTGCTGGAGCGGCTGGGCGCCTGCCTCAGCGAGCACTTCGACGTCGCGCATTCGACCTTCCAGCTCGAACCTGCCGACCATGCCGAACGCGAGCAGCACACACACCGCTAATCGGCGACCTCGATCGCGGCGAGTCGTTCCGCGACCGCCTGCACAACCTCGCGGAACTCGAGCTCGCTCGACTGCCAGGCGGACATGGTGACGCGTACGACGATATTGCCGAGCTGCAGGTCGTAGGCGTAGTAGCGACTGCCGGCCTCGTCCTCGCGCCAGCCGACCGCTGCGACCTCGTCAGGAAGATCGAGGGCGGGGGCGGGGGTCACCAGCGGCGACCAGGCAGAGAGCCCGGAGCCCATCGTGTACTGATCGCACCCCGCCAGCAGCGCATCCACCATCTCCATGTGCTCGACCGCGGTCGCGGAGTCCGAGAACACCCGCGCGTACTGGGTGGCCGACTGCCAGTAGTCGGCATCGCCGAAGCTGCTGACGAAGTGCACTGTGCTGCCGTCGTAGCGGGGGCGCTCATCGACGCCGAAGGCGATCGGGGCGGCGGGGCTGGTGACGAAGCACTCGTCGGGCTCGGCTTTCTCCCCGCGCCAGACGCGCACGGACGCGCTGTGCTCGGCGCCGGGCGTGGTCTCGGGGTAGTCGCCGAAAGCCCCGAAGGTCTCGGAGAGGTCGAGGGCTTGGCGCTCGTCCTCGGTGAGGACGACGGCGGGGAGCTTGAGGCCCGTGATGCAGCGGTCGGTGCAGCTCAGCGGTGCCGCGGCGCGCGGTTCGCCCGGCTCGCCGCGAAGCAGCGGCACCGTGGTCGTGTACTCGCTCTCCAGCTCGGTGAGCGAGTTCGTCACCGTCGTCACGACCGCGATCAGCCCGGCGGCGATGCCGCCGATGATCAGCAGCCCGAGGGTGATCGAGCCGACCCAGATCGCCGCCGTGGCCCCGGTGCTGAGCCCGCGACGCTCGGGCGACCCAGCGGCAGGTGCCGCGACGGCTCCGGGACCGTGGTTGTTCGCCGGCGCCTCCGCGGCGGGTGCAGGGTCGCTTCCGGTGAGGGGCTCCGGTGCAACCGGGGTTCCGCCGGGGCTCACCCAGCCGTCGCTGCCGCGCTGCTCGTTCACGGCACTGCCCCCGCTCGCGGTCGCCTCACCATGAGGCGACAATCGCTCACAATCTAGCGTTTCGCGACGGGGTGCCGCGCTCTCATCTCTCCGGCGGCGACTGCTCGCCGGCGCGATCCATCAGTCGACTGATATCGGCGCGCAGAGCGGCCACCTCGATGTGCAGATCTCGCACCTGGGCCTTGGTCGCGCTCTGAGCCTCGTCGGTGTCACGCTGCACCTTCTCGACGATCCAGGAGGCGATCGACCCGGTGACGACACCGATCAGGGCGATGCCCCCGATCATCAGGAAGACGGCGACCGCGCGCCCCACAGCGCTGGCGGGAAAGAAGTCGCCGTATCCGACCGTGGTCACCGTCACGAAGCCCCACCAAAGGGCGTCTCCCAGCGTGGAGATTGTTCCGTTGCCTCGCTCGGCGTCGAGGATCGCGAGTGCCGAGATGTAGACCAAGAGCAAAGATGCCGCCCCGACGTAGGCGAGCAGGTTGCCGCGCAGCACGGTGCCGGCGTGTCGCTGCAGAACCCGGAGCACGGTGAGCAGCCGCAGGAGTCGAAGCGGACGCAGGAACGGCAGCGCCACGGTGGCCAGATCCAGGAGATGGGTGCGGACCCAGCGCCAGCGATGTTCCGCAAGCACGACGTTGATGATGTAGTCGGCGACGAACACGAGCCAGATCGCATTCACGATGCCATCGAGCCCGATCGCGAGAGCGCCTGCCGGGTTGGCGATGACCTGCCATGAGTACGCGACGAGGAAGAGCATCGCCGCCCCCGCGAGCGGCCATTCGGTCGCCGCGGCCCAGCGAGCGTGTCGCGCGGCGCGGTCGGACATGGTCGGCAACGTGTCGGTCATCACGAAAGCTTACAAATGCGGGTGGTGCGCGCGAGGTGCCGCCCGGCGTGCGTCCGGCGCCCGCTACGCTCGCATCCATGGGCTTGTTCGGACGGCGCGATGACGACACGACGTTTCCCAAAGAGGACCGCGGGGCGGGTGATCTCGGCCAGTACGACTACGCGCTGCGGGCTCGCCGCAAGGGCACCGTGATCCGGTTGGCGGGAAGCGACCCGCACCAGGAGGAGCTGCGCGCCGTCCTCGAGGCGGGCGACGCCGTGATCGAGACGGCGATGTCGCCGCGGACGATGCAGCAGGAGGGCGTGGACGCGCCGATCGAGGTCCGGCTGTTCGCCGACCGCCGCGTGAGCGGCGTCGTCGGCCAGGTGCCGCGCGGGCTCGAGTCGATCGTCGACGACACGCTTCGGCGACTCGAGGATTCCGGACTGAAGCCGCGCATCCCGGCGCGCATCGTGCAGAAGCGCGGCGCGCTGCGGGTCGAGCTGCTGATGGGCGCCGTGCGCTGACCGCGCCCTAAGCCGTGAGGCCAGGGAGGTTCGCGACGCCGAGCGCGATCGGCAGAATCACCGCGAGGTGGGAGACCACCACGCCGAGCGACAGGATCAGACCGAACGTCGCGGGGAGGCGTCCGTGGTCGATGATCAGTGCGATGATCGCGAGGATGAGCGCGATCCCGGCGAGGATGAGCCCGCCGATGAGGGCGATCGCCCCGACGCTCAGGAACACCGCGAGCAGCCCGAACGCGGTCGTCAGGTCCTGGTTGAACGAGGCGAACGACGTGATCGCCACCACGATGGTGATCAGGTCGCCCAGCACCGCGAGGATCGCCAGCACCAGCGAGGTGATTCCAAGGCCGCGGCGCTTGCGCGTCGGGGCCTCGGCGGCCGGGACAACGGATTCGGTGGAGTCGGTCATGCGCTCACTCTAGCCAGCCGCGCGACCGCGCTTCGAGGCGCTCAGGCGGGCGCGTCGCCCGACTGCTGCGCGGCGACCTGCGCGCGCACCTCGTCCATGTTGAGCGCGCGCACCTGCTCGACGAGCGAGTCGAGGGCGGGGCGCGGCAGCGCGCCGGCCTGCTGGAACACGCCGATGCCGTCGCGGAAGATCATCAGGGTCGGGATCGACTGGATGCCGAGTGCGCCCGACAGGCCCTGGTGCGCATCCGTGTCGACCTTCGCGAAGGTGATGTCGGTGTTGTCGTTGGAGACCTCTTCGTAGACGGGGCCGAACGCCTTGCACGGTCCGCACCACTCGGCCCAGAAGTCGACGAGCACGATGCCCTCGCCCAGAACGGTGTTTTCGAAGGTCTGCTCGGTCAGGTCTACTGTCGCCATGGTTCCAGGGTAGGCAATCCGCGCCGCCGCCGCAGGATGCGCACCTGGGCGGAGGTTTCGCTGCGCGGAGAACCGGGGCGGGAATAGTTCGGACGTCGGCGAGGTTGACTCGACCGTATCCATGCGAATGCATGGAAGTCGACCGGAGAGAAAGCAGAGCCACGATGGACGCCATGCAGTTCGGAGTCTTCACCGTCAGCGACGTGACGCCCGACCCCACCACGGGCCAGACGCCGAGCGAGAACCGTCGCATCAAGGACATCCTGACCATCGCGAAGCACACCGAGGAGGTCGGTCTCGACGTCTTCGCGCTCGGCGAGCACCATAACCCGCCGTTCTTCTCGTCGAGCCCCACCACGACGCTCGGCTACATCGCCGCGACCACCGAGCGGCTGCTGCTCTCCACCGCCACCACGCTCATCACCACGAACGACCCGGTGAAGATCGCCGAGGACTTCGCGATGCTGCAGCACGTCGCCGACGGCCGCGTCGACCTGATGCTCGGGCGCGGCAACACCGGACCGGTGTATCCCTGGTTCGGGCAGGACATCCGCGAGGGAATCCCGCTCGCCATCGAGAACTACGCGCTCCTGCACCGGCTCTGGCGCGAGGACTTCGTCGACTGGCAGGGCAAGTACCGCACCCCGCTTCAGGGGTTCCAGTCGACCCCGCGCCCGCTCGACGGCGTCGCGCCGTTCGTCTGGCACGGCTCGATCCGCAGCCCCGAGATCGCCGAGCAGGCCGCCTATTACGGTGACGGCTTCTTCGCGAACAACATTTTCTGGCCGAAGGAGCACTACCAGCAGCTCGTCGGCTACTACCGGCAGCGCTTCGAGCACTACGGCCACGGCACGCCCGAGCAGGCGATCGTCGGACTCGGCGGGCAGGTGTTCATGCGGGCCAGCTCCCAGGATGCGGTCAGCGAGTTCCGCCCGTACTTCGACAATGCGCCCGTCTACGGCCACGGCCCGAGCCTCGAGGATTTCAGCGAGATGACGCCGCTCACTGTCGGCAGCCCGCAGCAGGTCATCGACCGCTACGCGGGGATGCGCGAGCACTACGGCGACTACCAGCGCCAGCTGTTCCTGATCGACCACGCGGGACTTCCGCTGAAGACCGTGCTCGAGCAGCTCGACCTCCTCGGCGGCGAGGTGGTGCCGGTGCTCCGCAAGGAGCTCGCCCGGAATCGCGCTGCCGATGTGCCGGATGCGCCCACCCATGCCAACCGTCTCGCCGCGCGCGAGGCGTCCCGCGCGACGGCCGACGCCGCGTCCGAGCCGACCGCTATGGAGGTCTGAGATGACTGCCCGCACGACCCGCAGGATCGCCGTGATCGCGGCCGGTCTCAGTCAGCCCAGCTCGACCCGGCTGCTCGCCGATCGGCTGGTCGAGGCGACGCGGCGTCGCCTCGCCGACGACGGGGTGGAGGTTGAGGTGAGCGTGCTCGAGCTGCGCGACGTGGCCACCGACATCACCAACAACATGCTCACCGGGTTCGCGAGCCCCAGGCTCGACGCGGAGATCCAGAAGGTCGTGAGCGCCGACGCGCTCATCGCGGTCACGCCGATCTTCACGACCAGCTACTCGGGGCTGTTCAAGTCGTTCATCGATATCCTGCAGCCGGACTCGCTGACCGGGATGCCCGTGCTGATCGGCGCGACCGGCGGCACCGAGCGGCACTCGCTCGCCCTCGACTACGCGCTGCGGCCGCTGTTCACCTATCTGCATACCGTCGTCGTGCCCACCGCGGTGTTCGTGGCATCCAGCGACTGGGGGAGCGCCGGCGACGCCTCCTCGGGCGGGCTGCCGGAGCGGATCGACCGGGCGGCGAGGGAGCTGGCGGCGCTCGCGGTCGACCATGACCGCGCGCAGCGCGTGCGCGACCCCTTCGCCCTTCCGGCGGGATTCAGCCCGACCGGCGTGGGCGGGTTCCAGGAGACGTAGCGCGGGGAACGGGGTGGGGCTGCGCTGCGGTTCCGCCCCGAGCGGGCGCCTAGCCGCTCTTGCGTCGGAACTCGCGCTTGAGGTCGGCCTTGGCGTGGACGCCGCGCACCGCGGACTCTCCGCCGGCGTGACCGGTCGGGTTGGTGTGCCCGTTCTTCTTGCGCTCCAGCGCTTCGCGGAACTTGCGCTTGGTCTCGTCGGAGGGCGAGCCCTCCGCTGCTTCGTCGTTCATGGGCTGAGCCTAGCTTTCGCGCCGCGCGGTGAGCCGCCCGATCACCACATCGGCGATCACGCCGAGGGTGATCGCGACCGCGACGGAGAGCACGATCGCCAGCACCGGCTGGTCGCGCAGCGCTGCTCCGAAGCCCGCGCCGATCGCGACGTTGTAGATGGCCCAACCCAGGCCCGCCGCGGCAGAGAGCGGCAGGAAGCGGCCGAGCGGGATGCCTGAGGCACCCGCGCTGAGGTTCACCGCGATGCGCGCGAAGGGAATGTAGCGCGCCGTGAAGATGAGCACGGCGGTGCGGCGCTCGACGGTGCGCTGCGCGCGGCCGAGCGCGGCGGCGACCCGGCCGCGGCGCTGCCATGCCCAGCGGTCCAGGCCCACCCGGCGCCCGATCAGGAAGCACAGCAGGTCGCCGGTGACCGCGCCGACCGCGGCGACCGGGACGAGGACCGCCGGCCACGGCGTCCCGGTCGCACCCGCGAGTGCTCCGAGCGCGACCACGACCGTCTCGCTCGGCAGCACCACCAGAAAGGCGTCGCCGACCACGAGTGCGAAGACGAGCGGGTAGAGCCACGGCGACGACGCCAGGTCGAGCACCCAGGGTTCCGTCGTCACCCCGCCGTTCTACGCACCTCCGGTGAACATCCGGTGTCGGATCAGTCTTCGAGCACGAAGGTCACTTCGAGGGTCACCTGCCAGGCAGTGATCGAGCCGCCCTCGACGGAGACCTGCTGCTCTTTGACCCAGGCGCCCGTGATCCCGCGGATCGTGGTGCTCGCGCGTTCGATTCCTGATCGGGTGGCGTCCTCGAAACTGGTCTCGGAGCGCGCGGTGATGGTGGTGACTCGAGCCACAGTGGCCATGATTCCTCCTTGAATCAGGCGGGCGCGGATCGCGACCCGCGTTCTCATTCAACGCCTCACAGGGGCAAACTGCTAGCATCAAACTGATCGCCACTCGGCGATTGCCCGCGCGCGGAGACAACGCCGTGGGAACATCACGGAGCAGGCCGGCACGAAGCTGGTCACCGGTGGTGGTCTTCCGAAGGTCGCGAAGGTGCGAGTCGGAGCGCTTCTACTGTTGACCAGAGCAGAATCCCGGCGGCATTCGCCGGTTCCCTTCCTGCCTACTCCTGCTCCTTCGCGAGAAACGCCATGCCGGATGCATGGCAGCTAAGGAGAGGCCCATGGAGGGTCCCGAAATCAAGTTCGCCGAAACCGTTCTCGACAACGGCAAGTTCGGCAAGCGCACCGTCCGGTTCGAGACCGGCCGGCTCGCGCAGCAGGCCCAGGGCGCGGTTGCCGCGTACCTCGACGAGGACACCATGATCCTCAGCGCCACCAGCGCGGGCAAGCACCCGCGCGACGGCTTCGACTTCTTCCCGCTGACGGTCGATGTCGAAGAGCGCTCCTACGCCGCCGGCAAGATCCCCGGCTCGTTCTTCCGCCGCGAGGGCCGCCCCTCGACCGAGGCGATCCTGGTCTGCCGTCTCATCGACCGCCCGCTGCGCCCGACCTTCGTCGAGGGTCTGCGCAACGAGGTCCAGATCGTCATCACGGTGCTCAGCATCGCGCCCGACGAGTTCTACGACGCCCTCGCGATCAACGCCGCGAGCGCCTCGACCCAGATCTCGGGCCTGCCGTTCTACGGACCGGTCGCCGGCATCCGCATGGCGCTCATCGGCGACCAGTGGGTCGCCTTCCCGAAGCACAGCCAGCTCGCGGAGGCCGTCTTCGACCTCACGGTCGCCGGCCGCCTCGTCACCGACGAGAACGGCAACGAGGACGTCGCGATCATGATGGTGGAGGCCGAAGCCACCGAGGGAAGCTGGGAGCTCATCCGCGGCGGTGCGACCAAGCCCGACGAGGCGGTCGTCGCCCAGGGCCTCGAGGCCGCCAAGCCGTTCCTGCGTCAGCTCGCGAAGGCTCAGGCCGAGCTCGCCGCGCAGTCGGCCAAGGAGATTCAGGACTACCCGCTGTTCCCGCCCTACTCGGACGAGGCCTACAACGCGGTCGCCGAGATCGCCTACGACGACCTCAAGACGGTCTACCAGATCGCCGACAAGCAGGAGCGTCAGAAGGCCGACGACGAGCTCAAGGAGCGCGTCAAGACCGCGATCAACGAGAAGGTCGAGGCCGGTCAGCTCGGCGGCGAGGTGCCCCCGATGGTCAGCGCCGCGTACAAGTCGGTCAGCAAGAAGGTCATGCGCACGCGCGTCCTGACCGAGGGCATTCGCATCGACGGCCGCGGCCTGACCGACATTCGTGCGCTCGACGCCGAGGTCCAGGTCATCCCGCGCGTCCACGGTTCGGCGATCTTCCAGCGCGGCGAGACCCAGATCCTGGGTGTCACCACGCTGAACATGCTCAAGATGGAGCAGCAGATCGACTCGCTGAACCCCGTCACGAAGAAGCGCTACCTGCACCACTACAACTTCCCGCCCTACTCGACCGGTGAGACCGGCCGTGTGGGAAGCCCGAAGCGTCGCGAGATCGGGCACGGCTTCCTCGCCGAGCGCGCCCTTGTTCCGGTGCTGCCGCCGCGCGAGGAGTTCCCCTACGCGATCCGTCAGGTCTCCGAGGCGCTCGGCTCCAACGGCTCGACGTCGATGGGCTCGGTCTGCGCCTCGACCCTGTCGCTGCTGAACGCCGGTGTGCCGCTCAAGGCCCCCGTCGCCGGTATCGCGATGGGCCTCATCTCGGACGAGGTCGATGGAGAGACCCGCTACGCGGCGCTCACCGACATCCTCGGCGCCGAGGACGCGCTCGGCGACATGGACTTCAAGGTCGCCGGCACGAGCGAGTTCGTCACGGCGATCCAGCTCGACACCAAGCTCGCGGGTCTGCCCTCGAGCGTGCTCGACGGTGCGCTCAAGCAGGCCAAGGAGGCCCGCACGGCCATCCTCGCGGTCATCAACCAGGCGATCGACGCCCCCGACGAGATGGCGCCGACCGCGCCGCGCGTCATCAGCGTCAACATCCCGGTCGACAAGATCGGCGAGCTGATCGGCCCCAAGGGCAAGACGATCAACGCGATCCAGGACGAGACCGGCGCCGACATCTCGATCGAGGAGGACGGCACCGTGTACATCGGCGCCGTCGATGGTCCCTCGGCCGAGGCGGCGCGCGCGCAGGTCCTCGCGATCGGCAACCCGCTGCAGCCCGAGGTCGGCGAGCGCTACCTGGGAACGGTCGTCAAGATCGCGACCTTCGGTGCCTTCGTCTCGCTCACCCCCGGCAAGGACGGCCTGCTGCACATCAGCGAGGTGCGCAAGCTCGCCGGCGGCAAGCGCGTCGAGAACGTCGAAGACGTGCTCGGCGTCGGCCAGAAGATCCAGGTCGAGATCACCAAGATCGACGACCGCGGAAAGCTCTCGCTCGCCCCGGTGGTCGATGAGGCCGCCGGTGACGACAGCGCCGCTGCCGAGAGCCCGGAGGCTCCGGTCGAGGGCTGATCGCTCACGTCAGCACAAGGCCCGCTCCGCTTCGGCGGGGCGGGCCTTGTGCCGTTCTCCGGGCTGAAGCTCAGCCGATCGAGGCGAGCAGAGCCGTCGCGAAGACGATGACGCCCGCTGCGTTCGCCGAGACGAGCAGCGGCAGTCGCATGCGGCCGCGCACGAACGCGGCGATCAGCAGGATGGCGGCGAGCACCGTCATCAGGGCGACCGCGCTGGCCATCGCCGTCACGCTGGAGACGCCGGAGACGCATCCGCGCTCGATCGAATCGGCCACGCACGTCGTCCACCGCGGACGCACGTACCAGAGCGCTGCGATCGCGCCCGCCGTGCCGAGCGTCGAGAGCGCCACCGATGCCGCGATGGCGGCCCCTTGGCGGGAGCGCGACGCGGGGCGCGTGGAATCGGTGATCACTCTTCCACGGTGCCACCTGCCGACGCGCGTCGCCGCACTCGCAGGCACAGGCACAGCGAACTCAAGGCGCGAGCCAAGCCGCCGTCGAGCGCCACGCCGTAACGATTCGGCCACTTGACGCCGTCGACGCGGTGCTGACAGTTACTCTGAGCGCATTGCATCGCTCGAGGCCCCCGACACATCGCGTCGAACGAAACCCCGGCGCCTTGAGCTCGAGGAGGTGCGGGGAGTGAAGCGACACGAGCAGGTCGGCACGGTCTCCCTCACGCCGAGCCTCGGCACGAACGAGACCGCGGTCGTCATCGACGGCATCGTGTCGGTCCGCCGCCCCATCCCGAACTCGGAGCTCCGGGTCTTCCCGATCGCGATCGGCGGCAACGTCTTCGGCTGGACGGCGGACGCCCAGGAGGCCGAGCGCATCCTCGATCGCTACGCGCATTTCGGGGGCAACTTCATCGACACTGCGGACTCCTACGCGGGTGGTCGCAGCGAGATCATGATCGGCAACTGGATGCGCTTTCGGCGCAACCGCGACGACCTGGTGGTCGCCACCAAGGTCGGCAAGGGACCCGATCACCCCGGCGTGACGACGCGCGCCATCTCGGCCGCCGTCGAGGACTCGCTGCGTCGGCTGCGCACCGACCGCATCGACCTGCTCTACCTCCACGTCGACGATCCCGAGGTGCCGTTCGAGCAGACGCTGCTGGCTGTCGACGAGCTCATTCGCGCTGGCAAGGTGCGGGCCTTCGGCGCCTCCGATCACGCGGGCAACAGGCTGGTGGAGGCCCGCATCGCCTCGGCGCAGCTGGGGGTGGCGCGCATGGTCGCCGTGCAGAACCAGTACAACCTGATGCACCGCCGCGAGCACGAGCAGGAGGTCGCCCGGGTGGCTCGTGACCTCGAGCTCGCTGTGATGCCGCGGTTCGCGCTCGCGAGCGGCTTTCTCACGGGGAAGTACCGCACCCGGGGCGATGTGGCCCGCTCAGAGCGTCGGGGCGAGATCGCCGAGTACCTCACCCGCTCCGGGCTGCGGGTCCTTGCGGCGCTCGACAAGGTCGCGAGCGAGCAGGAGTCGACTCCCGCGGCCGTGTCGCTCGCCTGGCTGCTCAGCAAGCCCAACGTGGTCGCGCCCGTCGTCTCGGCGAGCCGGGCCGAGCACGTCGACGACTTCGCGACCGCCACACGGCTTCGGCTCAGCCGCCATCAGCTCCTCGAGCTCGATCGCGCGAGCTCGTAGCAGCCCTTCGGTGCGGAACTAGGCGGGGACGGCCGCGGAGGTCATCACGCACTGGAACGTGCGGTGCAGGGCGGCGCGCGCATCCGCGGGGTCGCCCGCGTAGCCGCCGAGCAGTGCGCCGTCGCGTGCAAGCATCAGGTCTTCGGCTCCGTCGCGCGGCGCCGGGTGCCCGAGCTGGGCCAGCAGCGACTCGAAGACGTCGTGCAGCCAGCGGCGGTGGATGCCGACGCTCACTCGCACCGGGTGGTCGCTCTCCGGATACTCGACGGCGGCGGACAGGAATGCGCACCCGCGCAGTGCCGGGTTTCCGACGTCGTCAGCCGTCCAGTCCCGCATCGCGACCAGCGCTTCGGCGGCGTCGGTGATCGAGCTCAGGCGCAGCGCGACGTCGAGCCCGATCCGGCGGTGGCGATCCGCGAGGTAGTCCAGCACGAGGCGGTCCTTCGCGCGGAAATGCTTGTAGAACGTCGCCTTGGTGACGTGAGACTCTTCGATGAGCCAGTCGACGCCGACGGCGCGAATGCCTTCGCGGGTGAACAGCACGTCGGCGGTCTCGAGAATGCGCTGCTTGGCGGGGGCCAGCGGTCGCTGATCGGGCTTTTCGGGTACGGAAACGAACATGACAGCGACTCCTCGGGCGGGTTCTGTCGGGACTCCGTCATCATCATCGACGCCGGTGTCCTTAGGGCGGGTGGTCTTCGTCAGACCTCGGGTTGGTGCAGATGCTGTTCAGTTGTGCGGGATGAGGGTGCATCCCGAGACATGACGGTAGGGCGCCGCCAGTCTCTCTGTGCGAGCGTACGCCTGCTTTCGCGAAAGAGCCAGGTATTTGTGGAATTCTCAGATCGGCGTGTCACGGAGCGTCACCGGCTCGAACTGATGACGTAGGCTCGCGGTGATGAATGGCGCAGTGCGGCTCCCGCTGGAAACTCCCGAACTCGAGATCCTCGCTTCTGGGTCGACCCGGGTCCGCCGCACCCTCCTTCCGAACGGTGCGCGCATCCTCAGCGAGCAGGTCCCCGGAGCGCAGAGCGCGACCGTCGGATTCTGGGTCGCCGTCGGGTCACGCGACGAAGAGCCGGTCACCTACGGGGCGACCCACTTCCTCGAGCACCTGCTCTTCAAAGGCACCCCGACGCGCTCCGCGCTCGACATCGCGGTCGCCTTCGACTCGGTCGGCGGTGAGCACAACGCCCTCACCGCGAAGGAGCACACCTGCTATTACGCGAAGGTGCGCGACGTCGACGTGCCGATGGCGATCGACGTTCTGGCCGACATGTTCACCTCGTCGATTCTCGAATCCGACGAGTTCGAGAGCGAGCGCGGCGTCATTCTCGAAGAGCTCGCGATGGCGGATGACGATCCGGGCGACGTCGTCGGCGAGCGAATCTTCGAGGCGGTCTTCGGCGACCACCCGCTCGGTCGGCCGATCGGCGGCAACCCGGCATCGATCGGCGCGGTCAGCCGCGACGCGGTCTGGGCGCACTATCAGAAGAACTACCGCCCGCAGGATCTGGTCGTCACAGTGGCCGGTGCCGTCGACCACGATGAACTCGTCACTGCCACCATCGCGGCGCTGGACCGCGCCGGGTGGCCGAGCGACGCGCCCGCCTCGCCGGTGCCGCGGCGCAGCGACGTCGCCCATCCGGCGGCGCCCCTGGACCCCGGCGTCGGCGGGGTGAGCCGCCTCGTCATCCGACCGCTCGAGCAGGTCAACGTCATGCTCGGTGTTCCGGGGATCTCGGCCGTCGATGCGCGACGTCCGGCCCTGGCGATCCTGAACTCCGTCCTCGGCGGCGGCATGTCGTCGCGGCTGTTCCAGGAGATCCGCGAAGAGCGCGGCCTCGCCTACTCGGTCTACTCCTTCTCGTCCGGCTACTCCGACGGCGGGCTCTTCGGCCTGTACGCGGGCTGCTCGCCCGCGCGCGCCGGCGAGGTGGCCGAGCTCATGCTCGCCGAGTTCCGCAAGCTCGCCGAGACGGGCATCAGCGAGGAGGAACTGGGGCGCGCGCGCGGTCAGCTCGGCGGCGCCTCCGCCCTGGCGCTGGAGGACTCCGACGCGCGGATGTCGCGCCTGGGGCGCAGCGAGCTGACGCTGGGCGAGTTCGCCGATCTCGACGAGACCCTCGTCCGCCTCGGCGCCGTCACCCGTGACGAGGTGCGCGAGCTCGCGGCCGAGCTCATCGCCGGCCCGCTCTCGATCGCAGCCGTCGGCGCGGTGCAGCCTGACACGTTCACGAAGCTCGACGTCGAGCCGACCGCTGCCTGACCGGGGGATCCTTCGATGTCGCGATATCTGTACCTCGTGCGCCACGGCGAGCAGCTGGACGCCGAGCACGGCCTGCCTGACGGCCCGCTGAGCCCTCGCGGGGTGCGGCAGGCGGAGGCGATCGCCGACCGGCTCAGCGGTGTCCCTTTCGACGCCGCCTGGACCTCGCCGCTCGAGCGCGCGCAGGAGACCGCGCAGATCATCGGATCCCGGCTGCCTGCGCTGACGATCCAGCCGCACACGCTGCTCATGGACTGCATTCCGTCCGGGCCGACGCCCGACCTCCCACACGCCTTCGAGGCGTTCTTCGGCGGCATCACCGAGGAGGAGATCGCCGCGGGTGAGGCGCAGATGACGGACGCCACGGCGGAGTGGATCGCGCCCGCGCGGGAGGACCGGCATGAGCTGCTGATCACCCACAACTTCGTGATCGGCTGGTTCGTGCGCGAGACCTTCGGCGCGGCCCCGTGGCGCTGGCTCGGCGTGAACCAGGCCAACTGCGGTCTCACGATCATCCGCGTGCGCTCCGCCAAGCCCGCGGTGCTGGTCACGCACAACGATCTCGGCCACCTGCCGCCGGAGCTGCGCACGGGTCTGTCGGTCGAGCAGCCCTACTGAGCCCGCACGCGCGCGGCTACAGCGGCTTCTGGAACCAGTGCGTCGCGTTCGGATTGTCGTTGTACGGCTCGATCTCGAGGTAGCCGGTCGAGCGGTAGAGCTGCTGTGCGGCGGTCAGGCTCTGATTGGTGTCCAGCACCGCGGTGCGGGCGCCGAGACCGCGCCCGGCCTCCTCGAGGGCGAGCAGAAGCGCCCGGCCGGCACCCAGTCCGCGCGCGTGCTCGCGGATCCACAGATGCTTAATCTCAGCCCGCTCGGCGTCGAGAAGCCGGATGCCGCCGCAGCCGAGCACGCGCGATTCAGCCTCCGTCGACGCCGCGGTGACCACGAAGAACACCCCCGCCGGCGGCAGGAACGCGGCGGTGTCGGGGAACACGACCCGGTACCCCTCGGGGCGGGAGATGAATCCCAGCTGGCGACTCGTGAAGTACTCGGTGAGCAGCTCGCGAGCGAGCGGGTCATCGGTCGGAGTCGGGACGAACTGCAGCACTCGCACAGGCTACGCCGCCGAACGCGCGCGCCGCGGCTCGGTAGCATGACTGCATGGTCACACGTGTCGCGATCGTCGGAGCCTCGGGTCGCATGGGAAGGCTCACGACGCGACTCGTCGAGCAGGAGCCAGATTTCGAGGTGCACGCGCTCGTCGGGTCGAGCGATCCGATCGAGCGCATCGATCGGGCCGATCTCGTCGTCGATCTGACGATCCCCTCGGTCTCGGCAAGCGTGGTCGACGCCGCGCTCGAGCGCGGAATCCCGGTCCTGGTGGGCACCTCCGGGTGGAGCGCCGACCGGATCGATGCGCTGCGCGCCAAGCTGCGCACGCTGCCCGAGGCGGCGGTCGTGATCGTGCCGAACTTCTCGCTCGGCTCCGCCGTCGCGACCTGGCTGGCGACCCTCGCGGCCCCGCACTTCGACTCGATCGAGATCGTCGAGAGCCACCACGCCGAGAAGGTCGACTCGCCCTCCGGCACCGCCGTCCGCACGGCCGAGCTGATCGGGGTTGCGCGTGCCGAATCCGGTCCGGTGCGCGCACCGCACAACGACCAGCGCGCGCGCGGACAGCAGGTCGCGAGCGTTCCCATCCACAGCCTGCGCATGGACGGCGTCCTCGCCGAGCAGGAGGTGCGCTTCGGCGGCACCGGCGAGACCGTGCGGATCAGCCACCAGACGCTCTCCGACTCCTCCTACGAGGCCGGGATCCTGATCAGCCTGCGCGCGGCGCGCGAGCACACCGGGCTGACCGTCGGACTCGACAAGCTGCTCGGCCTCGGCGCCCCGCGACGGCGGAGCTGATCCGGTGACGACCCGCATCGGCGTCGTCGTGATGGCGGCGCTGCTCGCCCTGTATCTGGTCTTCGCGATCCGCTACGGCGTGCTCATGCTGGGACTCGACGGCGTGGTCCCGGTGGCGATCGGCATCGCCCTGCTCGTGCTTCCGCTGCTGGCGGCGGGCACGATCGTGGCCGAGGTGGTGTTCGGCGTGCGCGCCGAGCGGCTCGCCCGCCGGCTCGAGGCGGAGGACGCCGTGCCGAGCGACGAGCTTCCGGCCGTCGCGAGCGGACGGATCGATCGCGCCGCCGCGCTGGCGGTCTTCCCCACCTATCAGCAGGCCGTCGAGGCGGAGCCGGGGGACTGGCGCGCCTGGTACCGGCTCGCGCTCGCCTACGACGCGAGCGGCGACCGCCGTCGCGCCCGCTGGGCGACCCGCACCGCGATCAGGCTCGAGCGCGACGCTCGCTGAACGCGGCCGCGACCGCATCCTCGATGCGCGGTTGCGCCCACGCGAAGCCGTCGGCGGCGAGCCGCGTCGGAATCACCTTCGCGCTGTCGAGCAGCAGGTGCTGGCCGGCTTCGCCGAGCAGCAGCCGGACGACCCACTCCGGAGCCCGGAGCAGGTACCAGCGGCGCGCCTCGCGGGCGATCGACGCCGCCGCCCGGTCGAAGGTCGCGGGCACCGGGCCGACGAGGTTGACCGGCCCGCTAAGCGGTGAGCGCAGCAGGTGGATGAGTGCCGCCGCCTCGTCGTGGCGGCTGATCCAGCTCCAGTGCTGACCTCCGGTGCCGAACCGAGTGGCGAGCCCGAGTCGTGTGAACAGCGCCAGCGGCGTCAGCGCCCCGCCGCCGGCTCCGATGACGGCGGCGCTGCGCGCCTGCACCACCCGGGTGGCCTTCGGCACGAGGGTGGCGGCCTGCTCCCATTCGGCGACGAGGTCGCAGAGGAAGCCCTCGCCCGCACTCGAGACCTCGGTCAGGCGCTCGCCGGGGCGGTCGCCGTAGAAGCCGACCGCGGAGGCGCTGATGAACACGCGCGGGGGAGTGCGGGCCATATTCATCGCCTCGGTGAGGGTGCGCGTGGTGTCGATGCGCGACTGCCGCAGCACCTTGCGATATCCCGGAGTCCAGGGAATGCGGCTGATGGAGGCACCCGAGAGGTTGATGACCGCGTCGACCTCGTCCATGACGCGGTAGTCGATGGTGCGCGAGGCGGGCGCCCAGTTCACCTCGTCGTCGCTGCGCGGCTGGCGTCGCACGAGCCGGCGCACCTCGTGGCCCTCCGCGCGGAGCTGGCGCACCAACTCGGTGCCGATGAACCCGGAGGCTCCCGAGACGAGGACGCGCAGCGGCGCTGACGCGCTCAGGCGAGACTCGCTTCGAGTGTGATCGGAATCCCGGTCAGGGCCTGCGAGACGGGGCAGTTCTGCTTGGCGCTCTCGGCGATCGCCTCGAACTGCTCCTCGCCGATGCCGGGGATCTTGGCGCTCACCAGCAGGTGCGAGCCGGTGATGCCCTCGCCGGGCTGGAAGGTGACCGCCGCGGTCACCTGAAGGCTCTCGGGCGGGAAGCCCGCCCGTGCGAGCTCGTTCGAGAAGGCCATCGAGAAGCAGGCCGAATGGGCCGCCCCCAGGAGCTCCTCGGGGTTGGTCTGCCCTGTGACGCCCTCGGATCGCCCGGCCCAGGTCACCGGGAACTCGGCCGCGTCGGAGGAGTCCAGCGAGGTGGTCCCCGAGCCGCTCGTCAGATCGCCGAACCACAGCGTCGTGGCTTCGCTTGTCACCGTCATCGCATCCTCCTCGATCGGAAATCACTCTACGTCGGTTAGCATCGCACTCGATGAGCGCGATTCCGACACCCTATGAGGACCTTCTCCGCGAGACCCTGGAGTCGGGCGTTCACAAGTCCGACCGCACCGGGACGGGAACCCGCAGCGTCTTCGGGCGCCAGCTGCGGTTCGACCTCGCGAAGGGCTTCCCGCTCATCACGACGAAGCGCGTCCACTTCAAGTCGATCGCCGTGGAGCTGCTCTGGTTCCTGCGCGGCGAGTCGAACATCGCCTGGCTGCACGAGCACGGTGTGACCATCTGGGACGAGTGGGCCGACGAGGCCGGCGAGCTCGGTCCGGTCTACGGCGTCCAGTGGCGCTCCTGGCCCACCCCGAGCGGCGAGCAGATCGACCAGATCAGCGACGTGATCGAGCAGATCCGGGTCAACCCGGACTCGCGGCGCCTGATCGTCACCGCCTGGAACCCGGCCGACATCCCCAGCATGGCGCTCGCGCCGTGTCACGCGCTGTTCCAGTTCTACGTCGCCGACGGCAAGCTCTCCTGCCAGCTCTACCAGCGCAGCGCCGACCTGTTCCTCGGCGTGCCGTTCAACATCGCGAGCTACGCGCTGCTGACGCATCTGGTGGCGGCGCAGACCGGGCTCGAGCTCGGCGACTTCGTCTGGACCGGCGGCGACTGCCACATCTACGACAACCACCTCGAGCAGGTCACCGAGCAGCTGAGCCGTGATCCGTTCCCGCTGCCGCGCCTCGAGCTCTCGACCCAACGCGACAGCATCTTCGACTACCGCTTCGACGACTTCACGGTGCACGACTACCAGCACCACCCGGCCATCCGGGCCGCCGTCGCCGTATGACGACGTCGCAGCTCGGCCTGATCTGGGCGCAGGCGCGCGGCGGTGTGATCGGGGCCGACGGCGGGATGCCGTGGCACCTCCCCGAGGACATGGCCCGCTTCAAGTCGCTCACCCTCGGCCACCCGGTCGTGATGGGCCGCAAGACCTGGGAGTCGATCCCGCCCCGCTTCCGCCCGCTCGTCGACCGTCGCAACATCGTGGTCACCCGCGACGAGAGCTTCGTCGCCCCGGGGGCCGAGGTGGCGCACTCCGTCGACGCGGCGCTCGCGCTCGCCGGACCCGAGGCGTGGGTGATGGGCGGAGCGCAGCTCTACGCCGCCACGATCGCGCTCGCCGACCGGCTGGAGGTGACCGAGATCGATGTCGAGGTCGACGGCGACGCCCACGCGCCCGAGCTCGGATCGGAGTGGGCCGCGGTCGCCACCGCGCCCGAGGGCCTCGACGAATGGTGGGAATCGCTCACCGGCCTGCGCTACCGCTTTGTGAGCTACCGCCGCGCGGCCCGATAGCCTGTACTACGTGTCGACGCTTGAGAACCCCTTCGGTCAGGTGCTCGTCGCGCTCGTGACTCCGTTCACGGCCGACGGCGAAGTGCACTGGGGCGACGTCGAGAAGCACATCGACTCGCTCATCTCGCAGGGCGCCGACGGCATCGTCGTGACCGGCACCACGGGAGAGACCAGCACCCTCACCGACCCGGAGAAGGTGCGCCTCGTCGAGGTCGCCAAGTCGGTGGCGGCGGGCCGCGCGAAGATCATCACGGGCGGCGGTTCGAACGAGACCGCGCACGCGATCGAGCTGTACAAGCACAGCGAGAAGGTCGGCGCCGACGGCATCATGATCGTCACGCCGTACTACAACAAGCCCACCCAGGCCGGCATCCTCACCCACTTCCGGATGGTCGCCGACGCGACCGACCTGCCGGTGATCCTCTACGACATCCCCGGCCGCACGGGCGTCGAGATCAAGTACGAGACCATCCTGCGCGCCGCGAAGCACCCGAACATCATGGCGATCAAGGATGCCAAGGGCGACTTCAGCGAGGTCAGTCGCGTGCTCAACCAGACCGACCTGCTCTACTTCTCGGGTGACGACTCCAACGCGCTGCCGCACCTCTCGATCGGCGCCGTGGGGCTCATCGGCGTCACCGCCAACATCGCCCCGGCCTCGTACCGAACCATCGTCGACGCCGTCAATCGCAACGATCTGCGCACCGCGACCGAGGCGCACCGTGCTCTGGAGCCGCTCGTGCGCGCGACCATGACGCATGTGCCCGGCACTGTCGCGGCGAAGTACATCCTGCATGGCCTCGGTCGCATCTCGAGCCCGCGCGTGCGTCTGCCGCTCGTCGGACCCGAAGAGCACGAGGCAGCACTCATCGAGGACGAGCTCGCGCTCGTCACCGGCATCGCGGGCGTCGACCCGTCCCGCTTCCGCCCCGACCGCAATGCGGCCGCGGGGGGAGCGTTGCCGAAAGTCGCGGGCACGACCCGCTAAACGCCGGGCCTCGGCCCGCAAGGAGAACAGTGAACCAGGTCTTCGACCCGCCGGCGCTTGAGCCCGGCACGCTTCGCGTCGTCCCGCTCGGCGGGCTCGGCGAGATCGGCCGCAACATGACGGTCTACGAGCTCGACGGCAAGCTGATCGTCGTCGACGCCGGCGTGCTCTTCCCCGAGGAGCACCAGCCCGGGGTCGACCTCATCCTTCCCGACTTCACCCCGATCCGGGATCGGCTCGACGACATCCTCGCGGTCGTGCTGACGCACGGCCATGAGGACCACATCGGCGCCGTGCCGTACCTGCTCAAGATGCGCCGGGACATCCCCATCGTCGGCTCGCAGCTGACGCTGGCGCTCATCAAGGCGAAGCTCAAGGAGCACCGCATCGCGCCGTTCACGATGGCGGTCAAGGAGGGGCAGACCGAGAAGCTCGGACCCTTCGAGCTCGAGTTCATCGCGGTCAACCACTCAATTCCGGATGCGCTCGCGATCGCGATCCGCACGAGCGCCGGGCTGGTGCTCCACACGGGCGACTTCAAGATGGACCAGCTGCCGCTGGACCGTCGCATCACCGACCTGCGCGCCTTCGCGCGGCTCGGCGAGGAGGGCGTCGACCTGTTCCTGCCTGACTCGACGAACGCCGACGTCCCTGGCTTCACGGCGCGCGAGCGCGACATCGGCCCGGTGCTGGAGAGCGTCATCTCGCGCGCCACCCGCCGGGTCATCGTCGCCAGCTTCTCCAGCCACGTGCACCGCGTGCAGCAGGTGCTCGACGCCGCCGCGCGCAGCGGTCGCCAGGTCGCGCTCGTCGGACGCTCGATGGTGCGCAACATGGGCATCGCGGCCGAGCTCGGCTACCTGAACGTGCCCGACAACGTGCTCATCGACCTGAAGAAGGCGCTCAACCTGCCCGACGACAAGGTCGTCTACATGAGCACCGGTTCGCAGGGAGAGCCGATGGCGGTGCTGGCGCGCATGGCGAGCCAGGACCACCGCATCGAGGTCGGCGAGGGCGACACCGTCATCCTCGCCTCGAGCCTCATCCCCGGCAACGAGAACGCCGTCTACCGGGTCATCAACGGCCTGATGAAGCTCGGCGCCAACGTCGTGCACAAGGGCAACGCCAAGGTGCACGTCTCGGGACACGCCTCCGCCGGCGAGCTCACCTACTGCTACAACATCCTGACCCCGAAGAACGTGCTCCCCGTGCACGGGGAGACCCGCCACCTGCACGCGAACGCTGAACTCGCCATCGAGTCGGGCGTCGAGCGCAAGAACACCGTGATCGGCGAGAACGGCATCGTCGTCGACCTGCGCGACGGCGAGATGAGCGTCGTCGGCCAGCTCGACCTGGGCTACGTCTACGTGGACGGCTCGACCGTCGGCGAGATCACCGACGCCGACCTCAAGGACCGCCGCATCCTCGCCGAGGAGGGCTTCATCTCGATCTTCGTCGCGATCGACGCCCAGACCGGCCGGGTCATCGTGGGGCCGGAGATCCAGGCGCGCGGCTTCGCCGAAGACGAGACCGTGTTCGATGACGTGCGGCCGCAGATCGTCAAGGCGCTCACCGAGGCCTCGGACAACGGGATGCGCGACGCGCACGGCTACAGCCAGGTGGTGCGACGCACGGTCGGGCGCTGGGTGAACACGCAGCACCGTCGTCGCCCGATGATCGTTCCGGTCGTGATCGAGGCGTAGTTCGGCCTCCGCTCCCGATTCGGTTGAGCCGGGGTCTGCGCGCAGGTTAAGTTAAGCCATGCTTACCTTGCGCCGTCGCGCTGCTGTTCTGTCTGCTTCCCTCATCGCCGCTGTCGCCCTCGCCGGGTGCGCAGCGGAGGAGCCTGCCCCCGAGCCGACCGAAACGGTGATCGATGCCGCTCCGGTGGCGACTCCGACGCCGACCGAGACGCGGCCGATCGCCCTCGAGGACCTGGCGATCGGGCCTGACGGCATGAACGATCTGGTGCTCGGCCAGCCGGTCGACGACGACGCCGAGTTGGGGCTCATCCATCTCGACGCGGCCGCCTGCACCGACGCCGAGACCGGCTTCGACGCCGGCATCGAGGTGGGCGACCCGCTCGCCGCCCTGTGGATCGCGAACGACATGTATCGCGATGCGAGCGACGCGGCCTACTTCGGCGTCAACGTGCAGCCGGGCGGCGTCGTCACGCGCATCGATCTGTTCACCTACCTCATCCCCACGACGAAGGGGGTGCGCATCGGCGATCCGGACACCGTGGTCTTCGCGGCCTACCCTGACGCGACCGTCATCACGGGAGATCTGACCGATCTGGTAGTCGTCGAGGGCGACTACGGCAAGCTCCAGTTGGAGATCGCGCGCGAGAACGGCCTGTTCGATACGCCGTACTGGAGCCCGGGCGAGACTGACACGGTGCGCTACATCAATGCCTCCTACGGCAGTGACACCTTCACCGTGGTGGCGAGCGGCAACATCGCCGGCGTCTGCCCGTTCTGACCGCTCGGGTTGGCACCCCCGCCGAGGGACACGCGCCCCGCCTCCGCGGCCCCGTCGGTCGCCGCAGGTACCGTGACGGCATGGCCACGAGCACCAGGTCGACGAGTTCGCGCGCCCGAGCCGGGTCGCGCTCCTCCGGCGCGCGCTCGCAGTCGACGCGGGCCCAGCCGACCAAGAAGCTCCCTGCAAAGAAGCCGGCCGCGGCCGGTGACGAGCCGGGCTTCGCGACGACCGCCTACCTCGCGGTCGCGCACACGGTGGGCGGCGCGGCGCGACTGTTCGGCAAGGAGAGCCTCGCGAAGGACGAGCGCCGCGACGGGGTGCCGTTCTTCCTCGTGCTGCTGGCCGCCGCCGGCGCGGTCGTCGAGTGGTTCAACCCCACGCACGAGGTCGCGATCGCGCTCGACGCCTACACCTTCGGCGGTCTGCTCGGACGGGTCGCATTCGCGCTGCCGGTCATCATGACGGTCTTCGCCGTCTGGCTGTTCCGGCATCCGTCGAGCGTGCACGACAACACCCGCATCGGCATCGGCCTCGGCCTCCTGCTGGCGAGCATCAGCGCGCTCTGCCACCTCTTCGCCGGGGCACCGCAGCCGAGCGATGGCGCCGTGGCGCTCGCCCGGGGCGGCGGGATTCTCGGCTGGGTCGTGGGCCAGGTCTTCGTGCAGCTCGGGGTCGCCTGGCTCGGCGTCGTCGTCGCCAGTGCCCTGCTCGTTCTCTCGCTGCTCATCATGACCAAGACGCCGCCGAACCGCATCGGGGCTCGTCTGCGCGAGCTCTACGCCTACCTGTTCGGGGCGCAGCTTCCCGAGCCGTCCGCGCCCGGCGCGGCGGCGCCGACCTCGGCGACCACCGAGTTCGGCTCGCTCACTGACCTCGGCCTCGAGGTCGACGACCCCAACTCGATGCCGTGGTGGCGTCGCAGCAAGCACCGCGGCGAGGCGGCCTTCGACAGCCCGGTCATCGGGCGCGACGAGAAGACCGAGGTCGTCGACCCGGTCGCGCTGTCGGCGACGCCCGAGGAGCCGAGCGATTTCAACATCGAGCTGCTCGACGAGCTCGTGAAGGCCGAAGACGCCGTCAAGCGGTTCACCGGCGAGGTCGCCCCGGCCGCCACGGACATCCGCGAGGACTTTGCCGACCTGCTGCCCGGCTTCTCCGACTCGACGAGCGAGCGCGGCGCCGCGGGCGACTTCGACGACGGCGACACCGTTGTGGTTCCCCAGGTCGATCCGCCGGCGCGCGCCACCAGCCCGCGGCGTCCCTACCGGCTGCCTCCCGCCTCCGTGCTCGCGCCGGGCACGCCGCCCAAGGCGCGCACCGCCGCGAACGACGAGATCATCGCCGCGATCACCGGAGTGCTCGGGCAGTTCCAGGTCGATGCGAAGGTCACCGGCTTCAGCCGTGGGCCGAGTGTCACGCGCTACGAGATCGAGCTCGGGCACGGGGTGAAGGTCGAGCGCGTCACCGCGCTCGCCAAGAACCTCTCCTACGCCGTCGCCTCCAACGAGGTGCAGATCCTCTCGCCGATCCCCGGCAAGAGCGCGATCGGCATCGAGATCCCGAACCGCGACCGCGAGATCGTCTCGCTCGGCGACGTGCTCCGTTCCGGCGCGGCGACCAAGACCGCGCACCCGCTGACGATCGGGCTCGGCAAGGACGTCGAGGGCGGCTTCGTGATCGCCAACCTCGCCAAGATGCCTCACCTGCTGGTCGCCGGTGCGACCGGATCCGGAAAGTCCAGCTTCATCAACTCGATGATCACGAGCGTCCTGATGCGCGCCAAGCCCGCCGAGGTGCGGCTCGTGCTCGTCGACCCCAAGCGTGTCGAGCTCGCCGCCTACCAGGGCGTCCCGCACCTCATCACGCCCATCATCACGAACCCGAAGAAGGCGGCCGAGGCGCTGCAGTGGGTCGTGAAAGAGATGGACATGCGCTACGACGACCTGGCGTCGTTCGGCTTCCGGCACATCGACGACTTCAACCGCGCGGTGCTCGCCGACGAGATCAAGCTGCCCGAGGGCAGCGAGCGCGTCCTTCAGCCGTACCCCTACCTGCTCGTCGTCGTCGATGAGCTCGCCGACCTCATGATGGTCGCCCCGCGCGACGTCGAGGACTCGATCGTGCGGATCACTCAGCTGGCGCGCGCCAGCGGCATCCACCTGGTGCTCGCGACGCAGCGCCCGAGCGTCGACGTCGTCACCGGACTCATCAAGGCCAACGTGCCCTCGCGGCTCGCCTTCGCGGTGTCGAGCATGACCGACTCCCGCGTCATCCTCGACCAGCCCGGCGCCGACAAGCTCATCGGCCAGGGCGACGGCCTGTTCCTGCCGATGGGGGCCTCCAAGGCGATCCGCGTGCAGGGCGCATGGGTCACCGAGGACGAGATCGATGCCGTCGTCAAGCACGTCACCGAGCAGGCCCGCCCGGAGTACCGCGACGACGTCGCCGCGGTCACCGAGAAGCGCGAGATCGACGCCGACATCGGCGACGACTTGGACGTGCTGCTGCAGGCCGCTGAGCTGGTCGTCAACACGCAGTTCGGATCCACCTCGATGCTGCAGCGCAAGCTCCGGGTCGGCTTCGCGAAGGCGGGCCGCCTGATGGATCTGCTCGAGTCGCGCGAGATCGTCGGCCCGAGCGAGGGCTCCAAGGCGCGCGACGTGCTCGTGACGCCGGAGCAGCTTCCCGAGGTGCTCGCGCAGCTGCGCGGTGACGGGCCGGCCGCCGCTCCCGCGCGCGCCGCTTCCGCGCCCGCGACGGGCTCGCCCGCCGCCCCCGTCGACCCGATCGAGGCGATGACGAGTGGGTATCCTGAGGAGGAGGGCCCCTCGGACGAGGACGCCTGGAATCTGACCGGCAGGGAGTGATCCGGGTGGCTGAAGTCCCGACCGGCGCCGACGGCACCGAGTCGCCCGCGAAGCGACCCAACCCGATGCGCGGCCGCGTCGCCCGCCACGGTGACACCCCCGCCAGCATGGGCAACCTCGCCAACATCATCACCGTGGTGCGCATCCTGCTCACCCCGGTGTTCCTGTGGCTTCTCTTCCTCGACGGGGGAGAGCACGGCCAGTGGCGCCTGATCGCCGGCATCATGTTCGTCGTGCTGATCGCGACCGATTCGGTCGATGGGATGCTCGCCCGACGTCAGAACCTCGTCACCGACTTCGGCAAGCTCGTCGACCCGATCGCCGACAAGGGGCTCGTGCTGAGCGGGCTCGTCGCACTGTCGCTGCTGGGCGAGCTCTGGTGGTGGGTCACGATCGTGATCCTGGTGCGCGAGCTGGGCATCACGCTGATGCGCTTCGCACTGCTGAAGGATCGCGTGATCGCCGCGGGCTTCCTCGGCAAGCTCAAGACGGTGATCCAGGCGGTCGCCATCTCGTTCGCGCTGGTGCCGCTCTGGGAGTGGCTGGGCGACTGGGTGCTCTGGGTCAACTGGACGCTCATGGGTGCGGCGCTCGTCCTCACCGTCGTGAGCGGCGCCCAGTACATCTGGCAGGCGATCCGCGTCGCCCGCGCGCACGGCTGAGACGCCGATGCGCACGCTCGCCGCGGAGATCGTCGAGACGCTCACCGGGCGCGGCGAGACGATCGCGGTCGCGGAGTCCCTGACGGGCGGGCTCCTCGTTGCCGAACTGATCACCGTCCCCGGCGCCTCGCTCGTGGTGCGCGGCGGTGTCGTCGCCTACGCGACCGACCTGAAGGCGCGACTGCTCGGCGTCGACGACGCTCTGCTGGCGCGGGTCGGCGCGGTCCATGCGGAGGTGGCGACTCAGATGGCACGCGGCGTCCGGCTCCGGCTCGGGCACGGTGACGAGCCGACGGCCTTCGGGCTCGCGACGACCGGTGTCGCCGGTCCCGACCCCCAGGACGGCCAGGCGCCGGGCACCGTATTCATCGCGGTCGCCACGGCGGCGGGGGAGTCGGTGCGCGCGCTGCGACTGGACGGCGACCGCGAGGCAATCCGTCGGAGGGTCGTCTCCGAATCACTGCTGATGCTGATCGAGACGATCGCGGAATAACGGGCGTTTCGATCACGTTACATCTGCTGCCGTCCCAGCAATCCCGCAGGCGGAAGAGATTAGAGTTTTCGGTATTCGATGGGGTAGCGTGAGCAACCCCGCGGAACTGAGTGAGGAGGACACCATGGTTCTGGTCCGTCAGGAAATCGGCGATGTTCTCCGTGACTACCGTCTGCAGAAGGCGATGACGCTGCGCCAGGTGGCCGGTCGCGCGAGCGTGGCCCTGGGCTACCTCAGTGAGGTCGAGCGCGGTCAGAAAGAGGCCAGCTCCGAGATTCTCGCCTCGGTGGCCGAGGCGCTCGAGACCCCGATCTCCGTCATCATGCGCGAGGTGGGCGACCGCCTGGCCGTGATCGAGGGCGTCGAGGCCGACTCGGTCGTGCCCGACACGCTCCCCGACGAGCTGGTCGCCGAATTCGACGCGGATCTCGCGGTCCGGTAGTCGACCCCAAGACAAGCGAAGCCCCGACCTCGGTCGGGGCTTCGTCGTTCCCACCGCCCCGGCCGCATCCTCGAGGAGAGTCATGAAGCTCAGCGAGTTCGAACGCGCGCTCGAGGGCGAGTTCGGGGCCTTCGGGCGGGTTCTGCTGCGCGAGACGACCCTCGTCGAGCTGGGCAATCGCACGGGTGCCGAGGCGCTGGCGCGCGGGGTGGCGCCGCGCGAGGTGTGGATCGCCCTGTGCCGCGAGCAGGAGGTTCCGCGGGACCGCTGGCACGGCGCCGGGCGCCCGGCGCCGCCGCGCGGCTGAGGCCGACGAGGGTGCCGCGCGACGGCCGCCGCCGGCGACACGCCGCGGACGAGCCTGTCGAACATCCGTTCGATTCGGGATAGTCTCCTCACCAGAGTCGTTCGAAGACGAGTTGTTCGAGCTGAGCGCCGTGCCTGACTGCCAATGTCGGTGCCGGAGCGTAGCGTCAACCTCAGTCGGAGAGCACACTCTGACAGCCCTGTCGGAAGCGCGGAGTCCTGGCACCATCGGACCCCGCAGGAACGACAGTCGATGGGCGCATCACCCCGCGGCACCGTGAGACGGCGTCGCCGAACTGAAGGAGAACCGATCATGCCCTCACCCGCAGACCGCGAGAAGGCCCTCGAGACCGCACTCGCACAAATCGACCGCCAGTTCGGCAAGGGAACGGTGATGCGTCTCGGCAGCGACGAGCGCGCGCCCGTCGCTGTGATCCCCACTGGTTCCATCGCGCTCGACGTCGCGCTCGGCGTCGGCGGGCTGCCGCGCGGCCGCATCGTCGAGATCTACGGACCGGAGTCCTCCGGAAAGACGACGCTCACGCTTCACGCGATTGCCAACGCGCAGCGCAACGGTGGCATCGCCGCCTTCATCGACGCGGAGCACGCGCTCGACCCCGAGTACGCCGCGAAACTCGGCGTCGACATCGATGCGCTCCTGGTCTCGCAGCCCGACACGGGTGAGCAGGCGCTCGAGATCGCGGACATGCTCGTGCGCTCCGGATCGATTGACCTGATCGTGGTCGACTCGGTGGCGGCGCTCGTGCCGCGCGCCGAGATCGAGGGCGAGATGGGCGACAGCCACGTCGGACTTCAGGCCCGCCTCATGTCGCAGGCGCTCCGCAAGCTCACCGGTGGCCTCAACCAGACGCAGACCACGATGATCTTCATCAACCAGCTGCGCGAGAAGATCGGCGTCTTCTTCGGAAGCCCCGAGACGACCGCCGGCGGCAAGGCGCTCAAGTTCTACGCCTCCGTGCGACTCGACATCCGTCGCATCGAGACTCTCAAGGACGGCACCGACGCGGTCGGAAACCGCACCCGCGTCAAGGTCGTCAAGAACAAGATGGCGCCGCCCTTCAAGCAGGCCGAGTTCGACATCCTCTACGGGGTCGGCATCTCCCGCGAGGGCAGCCTGATCGACTACGGCGTCGAGCACTCGATCGTGCGCAAGTCCGGCGCCTGGTACACCTACGACGGCGATCAGCTCGGTCAGGGCAAGGAGAACGCCCGCAACTTCCTGATCCAGAACCCCGCGATGGCGGACGAGATCGAGACGAAGATCCTCAGCAAGCTCGGCATCGGGGCGCTCGGCAAGGCGGCTGCGGCCGCGGCCCTTGCCGAGGAGACGGCGGCTGCCGAGGCGGTCACCGCCAAGGCCAGCAAGGCGGCCCCCGCAGCGAAGGCCGAACCGGCCCCGCTCGCGAAGGTGGCCAACGCGTAGCCGTCCGCGGACGACGACGGAGAAGCTGGTGACGTATCCCGAAGAGCGGCTCGCCCCGGTCACTTACCTGCCCGGGGCGAGGCCGCCGGAGGGCCCGCCGGTCGCGGCTGCCCAGCCCCGATCCGCCGAGTTCCGAACCGCCGAGAGCGACCACGACGAACCTGTCTCCCTCCGTGACGTCGTCGCCGACGCGGTCGAGCGCGACACCGAGCGTGCGCGGAAGCGCGCCGAGAACGTCGCCCTGCACGCGCTCACCCGCCGCGGCATGTCCCGGCGCGAGGTCGAGCGCACGCTTCGCGCACGCGAGCTCGACGAGGAGACCATCGAGGCCGAGCTGGAGCGACTGGAAGGCGTCGGCCTGATCGACGACACCGCGCTGGCTCAAGACCTCGTCGGTCGCCTGCAGGAGCGCAAGGGGCTCGGGCGCCAGGGGGTCGCCGCCGAGCTTACCCGCCGGCTGCTCTCGCCCGCCGCGATCGAGTACGCCCTCGAACTCGTTGAGAGCAGCGACGAGCTCGCCCGCGCGAAAGAGCTCGCCGAGGCGCGCGCACGACAGCTGCGCAGCTATGACCGGGAGACCGCGGTGCGGCGACTCAGCGGCTACCTGGCGCGTCGCGGCTACGACGGCGGTACCGTGCGTGCGGCGGTCGCGCACGCGCTTTCGGAGCGCTCCGCGAGCTCGGTGCGCTTCCGCTGAGCGGCGACGCCGAGGGCCCGGCGTAAACTGGGGCCATCATGACTTTTCTTGATGCGCAGCCCAGCGACGCGACCGCGGCGGTCCGCACCTACGACGTGCGCACCTTCGGCTGCCAGATGAACGTGCACGACTCCGAGCGGCTGAGCGGCTCGCTCGAAGCCGCCGGCTACGTGCGCGCCGAGGGCGCCCCCGCGGACGTCGTCGTCATCAACACCTGCGCGGTGCGCGAGAACGCCGACAACAAGCTCTACGGAACCCTTGGCCACCTCGCGTCGACGAAGCGCGAGCGCGAGGGAATGCAGATCGCCGTCGGCGGCTGCCTCGCCCAGAAGGACAAGAACGTCATCCTCGAGAAGGCCCCCTGGGTCGACGTCGTGTTCGGCACCCACAACATGGGGTCCCTCCCCACGCTGCTCGAGCGCGCGCGCCACAACGGCGAGGCGCAGCTGGAGATCCTCGAAGCGCTCGAGGTGTTCCCCTCGACCCTGCCGACCCGGCGCGACTCGGTGTCGAGCGGATGGGTGTCGATCTCGGTCGGCTGCAACAACACCTGCACGTTCTGCATCGTGCCGAGCCTTCGCGGCAAGGAGAAGGACCGCCGCCCCGGCGACATCCTCTCCGAGATCCAGCTGCTCGTCGACGACGGAGCGATCGAGGTGACCCTGCTCGGCCAGAACGTGAACTCCTACGGCGTCGAGTTCGGTGACCGCCAGGCGTTCTCGAAGCTCCTCCGCGCCGCGGGCGAGATCGAGGGTCTCGAGCGCATCCGCTTCACCAGCCCTCACCCAGCCGCCTTCACCGACGACGTCATCGACGCGATGGCCGAGACACCGACCGTGATGCCGCAGCTGCACATGCCGCTGCAGTCGGGATCCGATCGCATCCTCAAGGCGATGCGTCGCTCCTACCGCTCGGAGCGGTTCCTGGGCATTCTCGATCGCGTCCGCGAGCGCATCCCGCACGCGGCGATCACGACCGACATCATCGTCGGCTTCCCCGGCGAGACCGAAGAGGACTTCGCCGAGACGCTCCGAGTCGTCGAGGCGTCCCGGTTCGCGAGCGCCTTCACGTTCCAGTACTCGATCCGCCCCGGCACGCCCGCGGCGACGATGCCGGACCAGGTGCCGAAGAAGGTCGTCCAGGAGCGCTACGAGCGCCTGGTCGCCCTGCAGGAGCGCATCTCGGGCGAAGAGAACCAGGCGCTCGTCGGCCGCGAGCTCGAGGTGCTCGTGGCGGCCGGCGAGGGCCGACGCGACGCCGAGCGGGATCGCCTCTCCGGTCGCGCAGAAGACAATCGGCTGGTGCACTTCGACGTGCCCGAGGGCAGCGAGATCCCGCGCCCCGGTGACGTCGTGCGCGTGACGGTCACCCGCAGCTCGCCGCACTTCCTCATCGCCGCCCCCGCGGGCGAGCGACTTGAGGTGCGCCGCACCCGCGCCGGCGACGCCTGGGACCGCTCCGAGGCCGAGAGCTGCGCGGTTCCCGCGCCGGCTGGCGCGGTGGCCGGCTCCGAGCGCACCGTCAGCCTCGGGCTGCCGAGCCTGCGGGTCGGTCCCGGAACCGATCCCCGGTGACCCGGCGACGTCGCGCATGATCGTCGCCATCGTCGGTCCCACGGGGACCGGCAAGTCCCAGCTGTCGCTCGACCTCGTCGAGCGCCTGGGCGCCGACGGTGTCGCCGCCGAGATCATCAACGCCGATGCGATGCAGCTCTACCGCGGCATGGACATCGGCACCGCCAAGCTCGGCCCGGTTGCGCGCCGCGGCATCCCGCACCATCTCCTCGACGTGCTGGAGCCGAGCGAGGAGGCGAGCGTCGCCCGCTACCAGGTGGAGGCGCGCGCGCTCGTCGACGACATCCTCGGCCGCGGCGCGGTACCCGTCCTCGTCGGCGGGAGCGGTCTCTACGTCTCGAGCGTCATCTACGACTTCCAGTTCCCCGGCACGGACCCCGAGGTGCGCGCGCGACTCGAGGCCGAACTCGAGGCCGAGGGCCCCGGGATCCTGCATCGACGGCTCCGCGAGGTGGACCCGGCGGCAGCGGAGGCGATCGGTCCGCACAACGGCCGCCGTCTCGTGCGGGCGCTGGAGGTCATCGAGATCACCGGCGGGCCGTTCGGGGCGGGGCTTCCGAGCGAGACCCAGCTGTGGCACCCGACCACGACGATCGGGCTCCGCGACGAGCGCGCCGCCCTCGTCGAGCGCCTCGACCAGCGCGTTGCCGGCATGTGGGCCGGCGGCCTCGTCGCCGAGGTGAAGAAGCTGCGCCCCGCGGGACTCGGCGCGACCGCGAGCCGCGCGATCGGCTACGCGCAGGCCCTCGCACAGCTCGACGGCGAGATCACCGCTGAGGAGGCGATGGAGCAGACGGCGGCGCTGACGAGGCGCTACGCGCGGCGACAGGTGAGCTGGTTCGGCCGCTACCGCGACACGCACTGGTTCGAGGCGCGCGACCCGGCTCGAGCCGACGCTGCGGCGGACGTGGTGCGCGCGGCGCTGTCGACCGCACGCGGATAGGCTCGAAGCATGAGCACTCTCGCCTTCACCAAGGGGCACGGCACCGGCAACGACTTCGTCCTCTTCGCCGACCCCGACGGCGAGCGCACACTCGATGCGCAGGCTCTCGCCGCGATCTCGGATCGCCACTTCGGCGTCGGCGCCGACGGCGTGATCCGCGCGGTCCGCTCGGCGCGACTGCCGGAGGGGGCCGCAGCGCTCGATGAGGACCCCGCCGCCGAGTGGTTCATGGACTACCACAACGCCGACGGCAGCCCCGCTGAGATGTGCGGAAACGGCATCCGCGTCTACGGGGCGTTCCTGCTGGATCGGGGTCTCATCGACCTGGAGGTGGGGGAGACGATCGCGATCGGCACGCGGGGCGGCGTCCGCCACCTCACGCGCACGGCCGACGGCTTCGAGGTGGACCTCGGCGCCTGGTTCGTCGCCTCGGGCGAGGTGCGCGTCGACGCGGACGGGCTCGACGTGCCGCGGCCGGGGCTCGCGATCGGCGTCGGGAACCCGCACGTCGTCGTGGCGCTGAGCGACGAGGCGGAGCTGGACGGACTCGAGCTCGGCCGTGCCCCCGAACTGCTTCCCGCAGCGCCCAACGGTGCGAACGTCGAGTTCGTGGTGCCCGCCGACCCGCTCCTCGAGGCCGGTGTCGGGCGCATCCGCATGCGCGTCCACGAGCGTGGCAGCGGCGAGACGCTGTCGTGCGGCACGGGCGCCGCGGCGGCGGCCCTCGCGACCCGTCACTGGGCGGGCGAGGGCGCACCGGACTCCTGGAGCGTCACGGTTCCCGGCGGTGTCGTCGGGGTGCGCGTGTTCGAGGTCGACGGCGCGTCGCACGTCGCGCTCAGCGGGCCCGCCGCGCTCGTCTTCGACGGCGCGCTGGAGCTCTAGTTCGCGTCGGGGACCACCGAGATCGGCTCGGTCAGTCCCGAGCCGGAGCGGCGCCGCGCCCGCAGCACGCGGTATCCCTTGTTGGTGGCGGCGCGCGTGACGGTGAGATCGTCAGGGAACTCCGCCTGCAGCCAGCGGTGCAGGGAGTCCGAGCCGAGATTGCGCTGCACGACCAGCCAGGCATCCGCCCCCACCTCGAGTCGCGGCAGCCAGGTCGAGAGCATCGAGTGCAGCTCGCTCTTGCCGACGCGGATGGGCGGATTCGACCAGATCGTCATGAATCGCACATCTGTGGGAACATTGTCAGGTGTACAGGCAGTGATGTTGTCGAGACCCAGACGCGCGGCGTTCTGGCGCACGAGGTCGAGCGCCCGCTGATTGACGTCGACAGCCCACACGGTGGCGTGGGGCGACTCGAGCGCGAGCGACAGAGCGATGGGTCCCCAGCCGCAGCCGAGGTCGAGCAGGTTTCCCCCCGGCGGAGGCGCTGGCACATTCGACAACAAGACGTTCGTGCCCGCATCGAGGCGCTCCGGGCTGAAGACCCCGGGCGCGGAGGTCAGGACACGGTCCTCGCCCGCGAGACGGACCGTGATCTCGCGCGGCACGTATCCACTTCCGGGCTCCGACGAGAAGTAATGATCGGGCGGGGCCATGCAGAGAATCTACCGAACTACCGCACCAGAGGGTGAGAGTCCATGACTGAAGAAGACGACCGGATGCTGGACCGCGTCCTGGGGCGCGAAGACGCGCACGCCGAGAAGATCTCCGTGTTCGGCCGCGGACGCGCGACCGCCCTCCACGCGACCTCGGAGGAGTCCGAACTCGACGGGGAGCAGTTCGACCGCGAGGAGCGCGCCGCGCTGCGCCGCGTCGCGGGCCTCTCGACCGAGCTCGAAGATGTCACCGAGGTCGAGTACCGCCAGCTGCGGCTCGAGAATGTCGTGCTGATCGGCGTGTACTCGAGCTCGGGCAACGCTGCGCGCGCCCTCGAGGACGCGGAGAACTCGTTGCGCGAGCTCGCCGCCCTCGCCGAGACGGCGGGCGCCGTCGTGCTCGACGGGCTGCTGCAGCGCCGGCCGCACCCGGATGCGTCGACGTATCTGGGTCGGGGCAAGGTGGAGGAGCTGCGATCGATTGTGGCCCATCTGGGCGCCGACACGGTGATCGCCGACACCGAGCTCTCGCCGAGCCAGCGTCGCGCGCTGGAGGACCGGGTGAAGGTCAAGGTGATCGACCGCACCGCGGTCATCCTCGACATCTTCAGCCAGCACGCCAAGAGCCGTGAGGGCAAGGCCCAGGTCGAACTGGCCCAGCTCGAGTACCTGCTTCCGCGTCTGCGCGGCTGGGGTGAGTCGATGTCCCGTCAGGCCGGTGGCCAGGTCGGCGGTGCGGGCGCCGGCATGGGAAGCCGAGGCCCGGGTGAGACGAAGATTGAGCTCGACCGGCGACGCATCCACACCCGGATGGCGAAGCTTCGCCGCCAGATCAAGGGTTTCGCTCCCGCGCGCGAGGCGAAGCGGGCGAACCGCGACCGGTTCGAGGTGCCGAGCGTCGCGATCGCCGGCTACACGAACGCCGGCAAGTCGAGTCTGCTGAACCGCCTGACCCGCGCGGGCGTGCTCGTCGAGAACGCGCTGTTCGCGACGCTGGACCCGACGGTGCGGCGCAGCCAGACGCCGGACGGGCGCCAGTTCACCCTGGCCGACACCGTCGGCTTCGTGCGCCACCTGCCGCACCAGCTGGTCGAGGCGTTCCGATCGACGCTCGAGGAGGTCGGCGGCTCCGACGTCATCGTGCACGTGGTGGATGCCTCGCATCCCGACCCGGCCGCGCAGCTGGCGACCGTGCGCGATGTGATCGGCGATGTGGGGGCGCGCGACCTTCCCGAGATCGTCGCCTTCAACAAGGCGGATCTGGTCGACGAGAACGACCGCATCCTGCTGCGCGGGCTGGAGCCGGGCGCCGTGTTCGTCTCGGCTCGCACCGGGGAGGGCATCGACGAGCTGCGCGAGCGGATCGCCGAGCTGCTGCCGTACCCGGATGTGGAGCTCGACATCCTGGTGCCCTACGACCGCGGCGACCTGGTGTCGCTCGCGCACCAGCGGGCGCGCGTCGTCGACACCTCCTACGAGGAGGCAGGCACGCGCCTGTCGCTGCTGGCCACCGCGCGGGTGGCGGAGCAGCTGCGCTCGGCGGTGGCGGCGAGCGACGCGGCGGAGGCCGCCGAGACCGACTAGACGGAGCGGAGCACCGCGACGACCTTGCCGAGCACCTCGGCCTCGTCGCCGAGGATGGGCTCGAAGGCGGAGTTGCGCGGCAGCAGCCAGGTGTGGCCGTCGCGATGACGGAAGACCTTCACGGTCGCCTCGCCGTCGAGCATGGCGGCGACGATCTCGCCGTTCTGCGCGTCGCGCTGCTGGCGCACGACCACCCAGTCGCCGTCGCAGATCGCGGCGTCGATCATCGACTCGCCGACGACCTTGAGCATGAACAGGTCGCCCTTGCCGACGAGCTGGCGGGGGAGCGGGAACACTTCGTCGACCTGCTGGTCGGCCGTGATCGGGATGCCGGCGGCGATCCGTCCGACCAGTGGCACCATGGCGGCGTCGCCGACCGGGATGGCGGTCTCGGCCTCCTCGCTGCCCGGCAGGTCGATGAGGACCTCGAGGGCGCGCGGGCGATTGGGGTCGCGGCGCAGGTACCCGCTCAGCTCGAGCTGTCCGAGCTGATGCGTCACGCTCGAGAGCGAGGCAAGGCCGACGGCGTCGCCGATCTCACGCATGCTCGGCGGGTAGCCCCGCGAGGCGACCGAGCGCTGCACGAACTCCAGAATCGCGCGCTGCTTGTCGCTCAGGCTGGTGCGCCGGCGGGTTCCGGGGCGACCGTTCTCGGTCGAATCGATCTCGCTCATCGCATCCTCCTGAAGGCGTTGTCTGTCGAGGCGAGACCAATGTCGGTGGCCTCTGGTCGAATGTCCTCAACGATCGAAACTGTATCCGTTCCGACGGGCCCGAGCAAACAAATGTTCGAGTGTGTCGCACATCGGATGCGAGAAAGTCCCGATCAGGACTTGAACATATGTTCGATCGAAGATATGTTCGGAACACAGCTTCGGATCCGGTCGCCCGGCCGTGACCGGATCCGAGCTGTCCAACGACTCGAGAGCGAGGAACGACAGATGAGCACCATGGTGATGAATCCGACCGTCGTCGCACTGCCGCGTCTGCGGCTCACCCCGCGCGGTCGTGCCGTCTTCGGCACGCTGGCCGCCATCCCGCTCGTGCTGCTGGCGCTCGCCCTCGGCGTGGGGGCGCCGAGCGCCGATGCCGGGGCCGCGGCCTCGCTCGACACCTTCAGCTACGTCTCGGTCGCCCCGGGGCAGTCGCTCTGGCAGGTCGCCGAGACGCTCGCCCCCGAGGCTGACCCGCGCGAGGTCATCGCCGACATCATGGCGCTGAACCAGCTCGCCTCGAGCGCGGTGGAGCCGGGCCAGAAGCTGGCCATCCCGACGGCCTACGCGCCCTGATCGGCGGGGCCGTTTCGGGCGGCGTTCGCCAGCCCGACTGAGCGTTGCCACGCTCAGTAGACTCGGCGAGTGGTATCCCTCTCCGACCTCCCGATCCGTGACGACCTCCGCGGTCAGACCCCCTATGGGGCGCCGCAGCTGCACGTGCGCTACGCGCTCAACGTCAACGAGAACACGCACCCGATCCCCGAGGACACGGCGCGGCACATCGTGGAGTCGCTCGCGCGAGCGGTGCTGCAGATCAACCGCTATCCCGACCGCGAGTTCACCGTGCTGCGTGAGGCCCTCGCGGCCTACCTCGGGCACGAACTGGCGCCCGAGAACATCTGGGCGGGCAACGGCTCGAACGAGATCATCCAGCAGACGCTGCAGGCCTTCGGCGGGCCCGGCCGCAAGGTGCTCGCCTTCCCGCCGACCTACTCGATGCACGCGATCATCGCGCACGGCTCCGGCACCGAATGGGTGGAGGCCGAGCGCGACGACGACTTCGAGATCTCGGCCGCGACCGCCGTCGCCGCGATCGAGCGCGAGCAGCCCGATGTGGTCTTCTTCTGCGCGCCGAACAACCCGACCGGCACCCCCGTGCCGCTCCAGACGATCGAGGCCGCCTACGCAGCGACCGATGGCATCGTCTTCGTCGACGAGGCCTACGCCGAGTTCATGCCGGAGGGGGCGCCGAGCGCGCTCACGCTGCTCGCAGGCCGCGAACGACTCCTGGTCTCGCGCACGATGAGCAAGGCGTTCGCCTTCGCCGGCGCGCGCCTCGGCTACCTCGCCGCCGACCCGGCGGTGGTCGACGCCTTCCGGCTGGTGCGCCTGCCGTACCACCTGTCGGCGCTCACCCAGGCGGCCGCCGTCGCCGCGCTCGAGCACGCCCCCGCGATGCTCGCGATGGTCGACGACATCCGCGGCCAGCGCGACCGCCTCGTTGTGGAGCTCGCGCAGCTCGGGTACCGGCCGTACGAGAGCTGGGCGAACTTCGTGCTCTTCGGCGGTCTCGACTCCCCGAAGGCGACCTTCGAGGCGCTGCTCGAGCGCGACATCCTGGTGCGCGACGTCGGCATCCCCGGATCGCTGCGCGTGACGGCGGGCACGCGAGGCGAGACGAGCGCGTTTCTCGCGGCCCTCGCCGAGCTCGGGCCGGGCGGCGCTCGATAGACTCGCAGGCATGAGCACATCCCGCGTCGCGAGCCTGCGCCGTCAGACGAGCGAGTCGAGCATCGAACTCGAACTCAACCTCGACGGCAGCGGCATCGCCGACATCTCCACGACGGTCCCGTTCTTCGATCACCTGCTCACCGCGTTCACCAAGCACTCGCTCATCGACCTCACGGTGCGCGCCCACGGTGACACCGAGATCGATGTGCACCACACCGTCGAGGACACCGGCATCGTGCTGGGGCAGGCGATCAAGCAGGCGCTCGGCGACAAGGCCGGCATCGGCCGCTACGGCGACGCCCACGTGCCGCTCGACGAGGCGCTCGCGCGCGCCGTCGTGGACGTCTCCGGGCGCCCGTACCTGGTGCACTCCGGCGAGCCCGAAGGCTTCGAGTTCCACCTGATCGGCGGCCACTTCACCGGCTCGATGGTGCGGCACGTGCTCGAGGCCATCACCTTCCACGCCGGGATCACCGTGCACCTGACGGTGCTCGGCGGTCGCGATCCGCACCACATCGCCGAGGCCGAGTTCAAGGCGCTGGCGCGCGCCTTCCGTCGCGCCGTCGAGCCCGACGCGCGCGTCAGCGGCGTGCCGTCGACCAAGGGCTCGCTGTGACCGTGGAGCGTCGCTCGTGACGGCATCCCCCACGGTCGTCGTCCTGGACTACGGATCCGGCAACGTCCACTCCGCGGCCAAGGCGCTGGAGCTGGCGGGCGCGCGCGTCGAGCTCACGGCCGACCGCGACCGGGTCGCGGCGGCCGACGGGCTCCTGGTTCCCGGGGTCGGCGCGTTCGCGGCCGTCATGGCGGGGCTGGAGAGCGTTCGCGGCGGCGAGCTGATCGAGCGTCGGCTCGCGGGCGGACGTCCTGTGCTGGGCATCTGCGTCGGCATGCAGGTCATGTTCGAGCGCGGCATCGAGCGCGGCAGCGACGTCGAGGGTCTCGGCGAATGGCCTGGCACGATCGAGGAGCTGCACGCGCCCGTGCTGCCGCACATCGGCTGGAACAGGATCGATGCGCCCGAGGACTCCCGGCTGTTCGCGGGCATCCGCGACGAGCGCTTCTACTTCGTGCACTCCTATGCGGCGCGCGACTGGACGCTGGAGGCGACCGGCGCATTCCCGGCGCCGCGGGTCACCTGGGCGGAGCACGGCGAGCGCTTCGTCGCCGCCGTCGAAAACGGTCCGCTCGCCGCCACGCAGTTCCACCCGGAGAAATCCGGAGTCGCGGGCATCGCTCTCTTGGAGAACTGGCTGCGCGGACTCTGAGCGCGCGGACGTCGCCGCGGTCACGGCGTCCATGAAACCGCGCTACGATCTGAATCTTGTTTGCGGGTTGCGACCTCCCCGCGGGAAGACCGAGATGAGCGAATTCAATATCGCCCCTGCCCTGACCCTGTTGCCCGCCGTCGACGTTGCGGGCGGCAAGGCCGTTCGACTGACGCAGGGCGAGGCCGGCTCCGAGACCAGCTACGGCGACCCGGTTGACGCGGCCCACCAGTGGACCGATGACGGAGCCGAGTGGATCCACCTTGTGGATCTGGATGCGGCCTTCGGTCGTGGCAACAACCGCGCGGTGATCAAGAAGGTCATCAAGAACACCCCCAAGCACGTCAACATCGAGCTCTCCGGCGGCATCCGCGACGACGAGACGCTCGAGGCGGCGCTCGCGACCGGCGCCAAGCGCATCAACCTCGGCACCGCGGCACTGGAGAACCCCGAGTGGGCCTCCTACGTCATCGGCGCCTACGGCGAGGCGATCGCCGTCGGTCTGGACGTGCGCGGCACGACGCTCGCAGCCCGCGGCTGGACGCAGGAGGGCGGCGATCTCTGGACCGTCATGGAGCGACTCGAGGCCGCCGGCTGCGCCCGCTACGTCGTGACCGACGTCACCAAGGACGGCACCCTCAAGGGCCCGAACATCGAGCTGCTGCGCCAGGTCATGGAGAAGACGCACAAGCCCGTCATCGCCTCCGGCGGCATCGCCAACCTCGATGACATCGCGGCGCTGCGCGAACTCGTGCCGCTCGGGCTCGAGGGCGCGATCGTCGGCAAGGCGCTGTACTCGGGGGCGTTCACGCTGCCCGAGGCGCTCGACGTCGCCGGCGGCTGACCCGAGCCGTGACCGGCGCCACCGATTCGGCGGGCGTGCCCTGGGAGGGACGCTCGTTTCCGGAGACCGCCCCCAGCAGCGATGACGGCTCGCCCGACCCGCGACTGACTGAGGCGGTGGCGGCGTTCCGATCCGGCGAGCTCGCCTTCCCGCAGCTGATCGTGGCGCTTCACGAGGTGCGACTCCTCGTTCCGCTGATCGCGGTCCGCGGCGATGAGGGCGTCGGGGCGCACGGGCAGCTCGTCGACAAGACGCAAGAGCTCTCGATCGTCACGGTCGAAGGGCCGGACGGGCGCGCGGTGCTCCCGGCTTTCAGCGGCGTCGAGTCGATGCGCCGTTGGAACCCGGATGCGCGACCGATCCCGATTCAGGCCCCGCGCGTCGCGATCGCCGCCGCCTCCGAGGGAACCGAGCTCATCGCTATCGACCCGGCGAGCGAGAACGGCTTCGTGCTGCGGCGGCCCGCGTTCCGCGCCCTCGCGCTGGGGGAGGAGTGGATCCCTTCCTACGCCGACGCGGAAGTGCGCTCGGTGCTCCGGCGCGCGATCGAGGCCGAGCCGGCCGTCTCCGATCTGGACACCGTCGCCGGCGACCCCGAGGCGCGCCTGGCGGGCCCGGAGCTGCAGATCCGGCTCGCGGTCGCCCCGGGGCTCGACGCGGCGGCCCTCGAGGAGCTCGTGGCGCGGCTCGCGACGCGCTGGGCGGCCGAGGCGATCGTCGCTGAGCGGGTCGATTCGCTCGGGGTGGGGATCCGTCCGGCTAGTTGACCGGTCCGGTCCACTTCTCACCCGGGCCTTTGCCGATCTCGTCGGGGATGGCGGAGGCCTCACGGAAGGCCAGCTGCACCGAGCGCAGGCCGTCGCGCAGCGCACGCGCGTGGTGGTCGCCGAGGTGCGGCGCGGAGGCGGTCACGAGTCCCGCGAGCGCGTCGATCAATTTGCGCGCCTCGTCGAGGTCGGTGGCCGCATCCGGGTCATCCGCGAGCCCGGTCTTGACCGCCGCAGCGCTGAGAAGATGCACGGCGACGGTGTTGATCACCTCGACCGCCGGAACGTCCGCGATGTCGCGAATCTCGTCGTCGTAGCCCTGCTCTTCGCTCACGCGCTGTCCTCTGCTATTCTTATGCGGGCTCCGGGGCCAGATCCCCGGACACGAAAGTGGAGAAATCCCACCCGCCGACCGCTTCCAACAGGTTATCGGGTCAGTTGCACTCCGCCGCTCACGCGGTAGCCAGGGTGCATTGTTGAAGGGCGTCGGTTCGACGCACCTCAGGGAATTCGTCTTCGTTCGTGCCTGGCAGCAGGGCTACGCACACACACGAAGGAGTTCCGCATCAGCGATCCCAGAACGAACGACCGGATCCGTGTCCCCGAGGTCCGCCTCGTCGGACCCAACGGAGAGCAGGTCGGCGTCGTCCGCATCGAGGACGCCCTGCGCCTGGCGCAGGAGGCCGACCTGGACCTGGTCGAGGTCTCCCCGACCTCGAAGCCGCCCGTGGTGAAGATCATGGACTACGGCAAGTTCAAGTACGAGCAGGCCCAGAAGCAGAAGGAAGCTCGACGCAACCAGGCGAACACGATCCTCAAGGAGGTTCGCTTCCGCCTGAAGATCGACAAGCACGACTACGAGACCAAGCGCAAGCGCGCGGAGGGCTTCCTCCAGGCGGGCGACAAGGTGAAGGCCATGATCCTCTTCCGAGGCCGTGAGCAGTCCCGACCCGAGCAGGGTGTTCGCCTTCTGCAGCGCTTCGCCGAAGATGTTGCCGAGTTCGGCACCGTGGAGTCCACGCCGACCATCGACGGTCGCAACATGGTCATGGTGATCGGACCGCACAAGAACAAGGCCGAGGCGAAAGCCGAAGCCCAGGCCAAGAAGGCCGAGACCAAGGCACGGACCCAGTCCGGTGCCCAGAGCGAGGCGCAGGAAGTCGCGGCGCCCACCACCGCAGGAGAGAAGAATGCCTAAGCAGAAGTCGCACTCGGGTGCCAAGAAGCGTTTCCGGGTCACCGGCAGCGGCAAGGTCGTGAAGCAGGGCGCGGGCATGCGCCACAACCTCGAGCGCAAGTCCTCGAAGCTCACGCGTCGCCTCAACCGCGACGTCGTCCTCGCTCCGCAGGACGCCAAGGTCATCAAGAAGCTCCTGGGCAAGTAAGCCCGGATCCCGAAAAGGAACGAAACTCATGGCACGTGTAAAGAGGGCGGTCAACGCCGCCAAGAAGCGCCGCACTACGCTCGAGCGCGCAGAGGGCTACCGCGGTCAGCGGTCGCGCCTGTACCGCAAGGCGAAGGAGCAGGTCACCCACTCCCTCGTCTACTCCTACCGCGACCGTCGCGCGAAGAAGGGCGAGTTCCGTCGCCTCTGGATTCAGCGCATCAACGCCGCGGCGCGTGCGAACGGCCTGACCTACAACCGTCTGATCCAGGGTCTGGGTCTCGCCGGCGTCGAGGTCGACCGTCGCATCCTCGCCGAGCTTGCGGTCAACGAACCCGCCACGTTCGCCGGCCTCGTCGAGGTCGCGAAGAAGGCCCTGCCGACCGACGTGAACCAGCCCGCCTCGGCGGCCTGAGCTTCCACCCACGCAGCGGGCGAAGCCCGCGGTGCTTGCTGGTCGAGCAGTGGGCGAAGCCCGCGTATCGAGACCGCCCACGAAGGCGCGCATCCCTCAGGATGCGCGCCTTCGTCGTTTCTTCGCGGTTCGTTCGGATGCCCTGGATAGCATGCGGGCATGATCGACAATCCGCGCTCGCCGCGAGTGCGCGCGGTGCACAAGCTCGCCAAGCGCGCGGCCCGTGCCTCCACCGGCCTCTTCCTCGTCGAGGGGCCGCAGTCGGTGCGCGAGGTGCTGGCCTACCGCCCCGAGCTGCTCGTCGAGCTGTACATGACCGTGGCCACGCGCGACCGCTCGTCCGAGCTGGTGCGCGCCGCCGAGAACGCCGGCGTCTCGGTCGAGCTCGTCTCGGAGCAGGTTCTCGCGGCCATGGCGGACACCGTCACGCCGCAGGGCGTGATCGCGGTCTGCCGCACGCTGGTGATGTCGGTCGGCGACATCATGGCCAGTGGCCCACGGCTGGTCGCGATTCTGCACGAGGTGCGCGATCCAGGCAACGCCGGCACGATCATCCGGGCGGCGGATGCCGCCGGTGCTGACGCCGTGATCTTCACCGGGAGCACCGTCGATGCCTACAACCCCAAGGTCGTGCGCTCGACCACCGGGTCTCTCTTCCACGTGCCGATCGTGCAGAACGGCACCCTCGACGACGCCCTCAGCACGGTGCGCGCCGCGGGTCTCCAGGTGCTCGCCGCCGACATCAAGGGCGATGATCTGCCTGCGGTGCGCGACCTGCTGAGCGCGCCGACGGCGTGGCTGTTCGGCAACGAGGCGCGCGGACTCACCGACGAGGAGCTGGCGCGCGCTGACCGCCCGGTGCGGCTGCCGATCTACGGCCGTGCCGAGTCGCTCAACCTCGCCACGGCGGCCTCTGTGTGCCTGTACGAGTCGGCGTTCGCCCAGCGCTCCTGAGATCTTCGGGACTCCGCGGCCCGAGGTTGCACTCGGGTCACGTTTCCATTCGAACCGTTGACCCCCGAGCGGGGGTCATGTTTTGCTGGGTCGATGGAGCCGCTCGTCATCCTCGACCACGTCAACAAGCACTTCGGTGCGCTGCACGTGCTCAACGACATCAACACGACCATCGGTCGCGGTGAAGTCGTCGTCGTCATCGGGCCCTCGGGCTCGGGCAAGTCGACGCTGTGCCGTGCGATCAACCGACTCGAGACGATCGACGACGGCACGATCACGATCGACGGCACCCCGCTGCCGAGCGAGGGCCGCGGGCTTGCGAAGCTCCGCGCCGACGTGGGCATGGTGTTCCAGTCATTCAACCTGTTCGCGCACAAGACTGTGCTGCAGAACGTCACGATCGGCCAGATCAAGGTGCGCAAGCGGTCGAAGGCCGAGGCCGACAAGCGCGCGATGGAGCTCCTCGAGCGGGTCGGCGTCGCCAATCAGGCGCAGAAGATGCCCTCTCAGCTCTCTGGCGGCCAGCAGCAGCGCGTCGCGATCGCCCGGGCGCTCGCCATGGATCCGAAGATCATGCTCTTCGATGAGCCGACGAGCGCACTCGACCCCGAGATGATCAACGAAGTTCTGGACGTCATGGTGCAGCTCGCCTCCGAGGGGATGACGATGGTCGTCGTCACCCACGAGATGGGCTTCGCCCGCAAGGCGGCCGACCGTGTCCTGTTCATGGCCGACGGCGAGATCGTCGAAGAAGCTACCCCTGAGGCGTTCTTCACGAACCCACAGACTTCGAGAGCGAAGGACTTCCTCTCGAAGGTGCTCACCCACTAACCGGTGGGAGAGCAACACAGCAAGGAGAGGGAATCCATGAGACTCCGCACATCACTGACGGCTGTCGCGATCGCCGCGACCGCCGTGCTTGCGCTGAGCGCGTGCACGACGACGGGCGACACCACCGACCCCGATGACGTGACGTTCGAGGCCGGCACGACCATGGCCGCGCTGAACGAGGCCGGCACGATCACGATCGGCACCAAGTTCGATCAGCCGCTGTTCGGTCTTCAGGGCCTCGACGGCAACCCCGAGGGCTTCGACGTGGAGATCGGCAAGATCATCGCGAGCGAGCTCGGCATCTCGGAGGACAACATCGAGTGGGTCGAGACCGTCTCGGCCAACCGCGAGCCCTTCATCGAGAACGGCACCGTCGACATCGTGGTGGCGACGTACACGATCAACGACACCCGCAAGGAAGTCATCTCGTTCGCGGGACCGTACTACCTCGCCGGTCAGGACATCCTCGTGCTCGCGGGCAACCCGGAGGGCATCACCGGCCCCGAGGATCTCGAGGGCATGGACGTCTGCAGTGTCGCCGGATCGACTTCGGAAGCCAACATCGCCGAGTACGGTGTCAACCTCATCACCACCGACACCTATTCCAACTGCCTGGAGCCGCTGCGCAACGGCAACGTCATCGCGGTCACGACTGACAACGTGATCCTCGCGGGACTCGCCGACCAGAACCCGGGTGAGTTCGAGGTCGTCAACAACCCCTTCACATCGGAGCCCTACGGCATCGGCCTGATGAAGGACGACGACGTCTTCCGCTCGTTCATCAACGACGTGCTCGAGGAGGCGTACGCCGACGGCCGCTGGGCCGACGCGTGGAACTCCACCGCGGGCACCGTGCTCGACCTGCCGGAGCCCCCGGCGGTCGACCGCTACTAGAGATCAGGTGCGGACCCGCTCGCCGCGCGCGAGCGGGTCCGCACCGATGCCCCACGACAGTTGACCGAGACGAGGAGGGAGACGCGGTGGACGCACTGATCGACGTCACCCCGTTGTACATCGAGGGATTCCTTCAGACCCTCGCGCTGCTCCTGCTCGCCGGGTCGGGCGCGTTCGTCGTCGGCGTGCTCATCGCCGCGCTGCGCATCTCGCCGGTGCCGGTGATGCGCGGCTTCGCCACCGCCTACACCGAGCTGCTGCGCAACGTGCCGCTCCTGCTCGTCCTGTTCTTCTGCGCTTTCGTGCTGCCGCTTCTGGGTGTTCAGCTCGACTTCTTCGTACTCGCGGTGATCGGCCTGACCGCGTACACGTCGCCCTTCGTCGCCGAGGCGGTGCGCTCGGGCATCAACGGCGTGCACGTCGGGCAGGCCGAGGCCGCCCGAAGTCTCGGCTTCGCCTTCGGGCAGACGATCTCGCTCATCGTCCTGCCGCAGGCCGCGCGCATGGTGGTGCCGCCACTCATCAACGTCTTCATCGCCCTCACCAAGAACACCTCCGTCGCAGGAGCGTTCTTCGTCTTCGAGCTCTTCGGCGCGACGACGCGCGGTACGCGCGATCACGGTGACCAGGTGATCCTGATGCTCCTCTACGCCGCGGCGCTGTACCTCGTCATCACCGTGCCGCTCGGGCTCATCGCCGGAGCCATCGAGAAGAAGGTGCGGGTGCTGCGATGAGCGGATCGGTTCTCTACGACGCCCCCGGCCCGAAGACGCGGCGCCGTTCGGCGATCGCCTCGGTCGTCTCCGCACTCGTTCTGGTGGCCGCGGGCGCGTGGATCATCGCGACGCTCGCCGCCCCGCGCGTCGCCGCCAACGGCGCTGAGACCCCTGGCATGTTCGACGCGTCGCGCTGGGACATCGCGCTGAACCCGCTGCTCTGGGAGAACTTCGGTCGCGGCGTGCTCGCGACGCTCGCGATGGCGTCCGTCGCGGCGGTCCTCGCGGTGCTGTTCGGCGTGCTGCTGTCGTTCGCCCGCACCGCGCGCAGCATGTGGGTGCGGGTGCCCGCCGCGGGCCTGCTCGAGTTCGTGCGCGGCATGCCCGTGCTGCTGATGATCTTCTTCGTCTTCCTGGTCTTCTCGACCGGGGCGTACTGGGCCGGAGTGCTCGGCCTGGCCGTGTACAACGGCGCGATCATCGGCGAGGCGCTGCGCGCGGGCATCGTGTCGCTGCCCAAGGGGCAGGGCGAGGCGGGATACTCCCTCGGCCTGACGCCGCTGCAGACGCGGCTCTCGATCGAGTTCCCGCAGGCATTCCGGCAGATGCTGCCCATCATCATCGCCCAGCTCGTCGTGCTGCTGAAGGACACCTCGCTCGCCTACGTCGTCGGCTACAACGAGCTGGCGCGCACGATCAAGAATCTGCAGAACGCGCTCGGCAACCGCTACCTGTTCACCCTGTTCATCATCGGACTCCTGATCTACCTGATCATGAACCTGACGCTCTCCTGGCTCGCGCGCGTGATCGCCAAGCGCAGCGGGCCGAAGCTCGGCAAGGTGACGCCCGATGACCTGCCGCCGGTCGGCGCGCAGGGCACCCAGGCGATCACCATGGTGCGACCCAACCGCGGGAAACCGCCCAGCTAGCCGCAATCTCGCCCGGGATGACGTCGGGGCCCGCGAACTGCGGGGCATCGCCCGACTAGACTCGACGCTCGTGTCCGACTCCCCGCAGATCACCGAACAGACGGTCAACGCCGCGGTCGGCGCGGCGCTCGCCGCCATCGCCGACGCGACCGACTCCGCAGCCCTGAAGGCGGCGCGATCCGCCCACGCCGGAGAGGCGTCGCCGCTGGCCAAGCTCAACGCCGGCATGCGCGACGTGCCCGCCGACCAGAAGGCCGCCGCCGGCAAGCTCGTCGGCCAGGCGCGCGGCCGCGTGAACCAGGCGCTCGCCGCGCAGGAGGCGGTCGTGCTCGCCGCCGAGGAGGAGGCGCGCCTCGCGAGCGAGACGGTCGATGTGACCGCCTTGCCGTCGCGCTGGCGGGCCGGAGCCCGGCATCCGCTCTCCCTTCTGATGGAGGAGATGAGCGACGTCTTCGTGGCGATGGGCTGGGAGGTGGCAGAAGGCCCCGAGCTCGAGCACGAGTGGTTCAACTTCGACGCGCTCAACATGGACGAGGACCACCCGGCGCGCAGCGACCAGGACACCTTCTTCGTCGCGCCGCAGGACCGCCACCTGGTGCTGCGCACCCAGACCAGCCCCGTGCAGATCCGCTCGCTGCTGGAGCGCGACCTGCCGGTGTACGTGGTGAGCCCGGGCAAGGTGTTCCGCAAGGACGAGCTCGACGCGACGCACACGCCCGTGTTCCACCAGATCGAGGGCATCGCCATCGACCGCGGCCTCACCATGGCGCACCTGCGCGGAACGCTTGAGCACCTCGCGCGCGCCATGTTCGGGCACGAGGCGCAGATCCGCCTGCGCCCCAACTTCTTCCCGTTCACCGAGCCGAGCGCCGAGATGGATGTCTGGCAGCCGAACGCCAAGGGCGGCGCGCGCTGGGTCGAGTGGGGCGGCTGCGGCATGGTCAATCCGAACGTGCTGCGCAGCGCCGGAATCGATCCGGACGAGTACCAGGGCTTCGCCTTCGGCATGGGGATCGAGCGCACCCTCCAGTTCCGCAACGAGATGAATGACATGCGCGACATGGTCGAGGGCGATGTTCGCTTCTCCCGGCAGTTCGGAATGGTGGTCTGATGCGCGTCCCGCTGAGTTGGCTGGGGGAGTGGGTGACCCTTCCCGAGGACGTCACCCTCGAGCAGGTGCACGAGGCGCTCGTCAAGGTCGGCTTCGAGGAGGAGGACGTTCACACCTCCGACATCACCGGTCCCGTCGTCGTCGGGCGGGTGATCTCGGCCGAGCCCGAGCCGCAGTCCAACGGCAAGACGATCAACTGGTGCCAGGTCGACGTCGGCGACGCCGAACCGCGCGGCATCGTCTGCGGAGCGCACAACTTCGCGCCCGGCGACAAGGTCGTGGTCTCGCTTCCCGGCGCCGTGCTGCCGGGGCCGTTCCCGATCTCGGCCCGCAAGACCTACGGCCACATCTCCGACGGCATGATCGCGAGCGCCCGTGAGCTCGGGCTCGGCGACGAGCACGACGGCATCCTGCGCCTCATCGAGCTGGGCCTCGACCCCGAGCCCGGGACTGACGCGATCGAGCTGCTGGGCCTGGCTGATGCTGCCGTCGAGATCAACGTCACGCCGGACCGCGGCTACGCGTTCTCGATTCGCGGGGTGGCGCGCGAGTACTCGCACGCGACCGGCGCGCAGTTCCGAGACCCGGTCGATGCTGTCGCCGTCACGGCGCCGAGCGAGAGCTTCCCGGTGACGATCGCCGACGATGCCCCGATCCGCGGTCGGGTCGGCTGCTCGGCCTTCGCGACGCGCGTCGTGCGCGGAATCGATGCGACCCGACCCACGCCGCCGTGGATGGCGTCGCGGCTGCGGCTGGCGGGCATCCGCTCGATCTCGCTCGCGGTCGACATCACCAACTACGTCATGCTCGAGTTCGGCCAGCCGCTGCACGGCTACGACCTCGCCAAGCTCGACGGCGGCATCACAGTGCGCCGGGCGCGCGCGGGCGAGACCCTCGAGACGCTCGACGGCGTCGTGCGCAAGCTCGACGTCGAAGACCTGCTCATCACCGACGAGTCCGGCCCGATCGGCATGGCCGGTGTCATGGGTGGGGCGAGCACCGAGATCTCGGATGCGACGAGCGACGTGCTGATCGAGGCCGCGAACTTCGACCCGGTCTCGATCGCGCGCGCCGTGCGCCGCCACAAGCTGCCGAGCGAGGCGGCGAAGCGCTTCGAGCGCTCCGTCGACCCGCGCATCGCACGTGCCGCCGCGACCCGCGCTGCCGCGCTGCTGGTCTCGTTCGCCGGCGGCACGCTCGACGTGATCGGCACCGACCTCGACGACTCGGTCGAGGCCGCGCCGATCACGCTGGCGCTGTCGCGTCCGCAGGCCCTGATCGGGGTCGCCTACACGCAGGGCGAGGTCATCGAGGCGCTCGAGCGCATCGGCGCGACCGTGGACGTCTCGGGCGAGACGGCGACCGTCACCCCGCCGAGCTGGCGCCCCGACCTGATCGACGAGGCGGCGCTCATCGAAGAGGTGGCGCGCATCACCGGCTACGACCGGGTCGGCTCCGAGCTGCCGGTCGCGCCTCCCGGACGCGGGCTCAGCCGCGGCCAGCGCGCCCGCCGTCGCGTCGCGCAGACGCTCGCCGCGGCCGGCGCCACCGAGGTGCTGGCCTACCCGTTCCTCACCGCGGCCGCGATCGACCGCTTCGAGCCGGGCGCTCCCGCTGTGAAGCTTGAGAACGCGCTCGACGCGCAGTCGCCGTTCCTGCGCCGCAGTCTGCTGCCGGGCCTGCTCGACATCGCCCGCCGCAACCTGTCGCGCGGTCTCACCGATCTCGCGCTCTTCGAGATCGGCGGCGTGTTCCGCCCGGAGCCCGGCGTCGACTACGGCACCGCGGCCAACCCGAGCGGTGGCGTCCTGCCGAGCGCGAGCGANNTCGGCGTCGAGCTGACCGCGGTGGCGGGCGCGCATCCGGCCCTGCACCCGGGCCGCACGGCGGAGGTCCGCGTCGGCGAGACCGTCGTCGGCGTAGCCGGCGAGCTTCTGCCGGCGATCGCCGACGAGTTGGATCTGCCGCGCGTCGTCGCGCTGCTCGAACTCGACCTGGATGCGCTGCTTGCGGCGGCGCCGGAGCAGGTGACGGCGCAGCCGATCGGCACGCTGCCGGCGGCGACGCAGGACCTGTCGCTCGTGGTCGCGGCCGAGATCCCGGCCGGGGATGTTCTCGCCGCGGTGCGCGAGGGCGCCGGCGAGCTGCTGGAGCACATCCAGCTGGTCGACGACTACCGCGGTCAGGGCCTGCCCGAGGGCACGAAGTCCCTGACCTTCGCCCTTCGCTTCCGCGCTCCCGATCGAACGCTCACCGCCGCCGAGGCCACCGAGGCCAAGCTCGCCGGCGCCGCCCTAGCGACATCCCGCCACGCCGCCACCCTCCGCGAGTAGCCCCGCGGGGATGCATCCCTGCCCCTACCGCGTGCCGCGCGCGGCACTCGCTCGCGTCAGGGATGCATCCCCCGCACCCAGAAGGGGTAGGGTCGGGGGATGGATCACGTGCAGAGTGCGCTCGGGGGCTTGCCTCCCGCCGTCTGCGTCGCGCGCGCCGAATCTCGGCGACGCCGCGCCGCTGATCCCACCCCTTCCGGTTCAGCCAGGCTCGACGTCGCCGCTCCGATTCCGTCCCGTCGAACCCTAAGGTTGAAGTCATGCCCTATTCCGTTGCCGTCGCTGGCGCGAGCGGCTATGCGGGCGGGGAGCTGCTGCGGCTGCTCGCCGGTCACCCCGATTTCGAGATCCGGACCGTCACCGCTCACAGCAACGCCGGTCAGCCCCTCATCGCGGCCCAGCCGCACCTGCGCTCCCTCGCACATCTGACGCTCGTCGAGACGACCCCCGAAACGCTCGCGGGTCACGACGTTGTCTTCCTCGCCCTCCCGCACGGCGCCTCCGGCGCGATCACCGCGCAGCTGCCCGCCGACACGCTCGTGATCGACTGCGGGGCGGATCACCGCCTCGAGTCCGAGACCGACTGGGCAGCCTTCTACGGTGGCGACTTCTTCGGCGCTTGGGAGTACGGCGTGCCCGAGCTCCCGCGCCACGAGGGCCCGAGCCAGCGCGAGCGCCTCGCCGCCGCTCGCCGGATCGCCGCCCCCGGCTGCAACGCCAGCACCGTCGCACTCTCCCTGGCCCCCGGCATCGCGGCCGGAGTGATCGAGCCGACCGATCTGGTGAGCGTGCTCGCGGTCGGACCGTCCGGCGCCGGCAAGAGTCTGAAGACGAACCTGCTCGCGAGCGAGATCCTCGGCTCCGCGAACCCGTACGCGGTCGGTGGAACGCACCGCCACATCCCGGAGATCCAGCAGGCGCTGCGCTGGGCGGGGGCGTCGGAGGTGACGTTGTCGTTCACCCCGGTGCTGGTGCCGATGTCGCGCGGCATCCTCGCCACCTCCACGGCGCGGCTTTCCCCCGGCGTCGACGCCGCCTCGGTGCGCGCTGCCTGGGAGACGGCCTACGCGGGCGAGCCCTTCGTGCAGCTGCTGCCCGAGGGCGTCTTCCCGCGCACCGCCGACGTGCTCGGCGCCAACACGGCGCTGCTCGGCCTCGCCGTCGACGAGGCGGCTGCGCGGGTGGTCGTCGTCGCGGCGGTCGACAACCTCGTCAAGGGCACCGCCGGTGCCGCCATTCAGTCGGCCAACCTGGCGCTCGGACTCGACGAGCACCGCGCCCTGCCCGTGAACGGAGTGGCCCCGTGACCGTCACCGCCCCCACCGGATTCCTGGCTGCCGGCATCGCCGTCGGCTTGAAGTCGAACGGCAACCCCGACCTCGCCCTCGTCGTCAACCGCGGCCCGCTGAGCAGCGCCGCCGCCGTGTTCACCAGCAACCGCGCGCAGGCCAATCCGATCATCTGGTCGAAGCAGGTCATCGCCGATGGCGAGGTGAGCGCGATCGTGCTCAACTCAGGCGGCGCCAACTGCTTCACCGGCGCCGAAGGCTTCCAGACCACCCACGCCACCGCCGAGGCCGTCGCCGAGTCCCTGCAGCGCCTCGACGCCGACGTCTCGGCCGGCGACGTGCTCGTCTGCTCGACCGGCCTGATCGGCTTGCAGCTGGACCGCGAGAAGCTGCTGCCCGGCGTCGCGGCGGCGGCGGGCGCGCTCCGCGCCGACGGCGGCGCCGCCGCTGCCCGCGCGATCATGACCACGGACTCCCACCCCAAGACCGCGATCCGCGCCCGAAACGGCTGGACGATCGGCGGCATGGCGAAGGGGGCGGGCATGCTCGCCCCGGGCCTCGCGACGATGCTCGTGGTCATCACGACCGACGTCGACCTGTCGAGCGCCGAGCTCGACACCGCCCTCCGCGCGGCCACCCGGGTCAGTTTCGACCGCCTCGACTCCGACGGCTGCATGTCGACCAACGACCAGGTGACACTGATGGCGAGCGGCGCCTCCGGCATCCGCCCCGACTTGGCGCTGTTCACCGAGATGCTCACCGAGCTCTGCCTCGACCTGGCGACGCAGCTTCAGGCGGATGCCGAGGGCGCCAGCCACGACATCACGATCGAGATCGTGAACGCCGCATCCGAGGACGATGCCGTCGAGGTGGGCCGCTCGATCGCCCGCAACAACCTGTTCAAGGCGGCCGTGTTCGGCAACGATCCGAACTGGGGCCGCGTGCTGGCGGCGATCGGCACCACGAGCGCCGAGTTCGACCCCTACGCGGTCGATGTCAGCATGAACGGCGTCCGCGTCTGCTCGAACGGCGGCCCGGACCGTCCGCGCGAGGAGGTCGACCTGAGCCCGCGCGCGACGCACGTGCTCGTCGACCTGAAGGCGGGCGAGCAGACCGCGACGATCTTCACCAACGACCTGACCCACGACTACGTGCACGAGAACAGCGCCTACAGCTCATGACCGAGAACGAACTGGAATCCCTCGACCCGCGCGCCGCCCAGGCGGAGCTGAAGGCGGCGACGCTGATCGAGTCGCTGCCCTGGCTGAAGCGCTTCTCGGGCGAGATCGTCGTGATCAAGTTCGGCGGCAACGCCATGGTCGACGACGAGCTGAAGCGCGCCTTCGCCCAGGACATGGTCTACCTGCGCTACCTCGGCCTGAAGCCGGTGGTGGTGCACGGCGGCGGCCCGCAGATCTCGTCGATGCTCGACCGGCTCGGCATCCCCAGCGAGTTCGTCGGTGGCTACCGGGTGACGACGCCGGAGGCGATGGAGATCGTGCGCATGGTGCTCACCGGTCAGGTGAGCCGCGAGATCGTCACGCTGATCAACGAGCACGGCCCGCTCGCCTCGGCGATCTCGGGCGAGGATGCGGGACTGTTCAAGGGCCGTCGCCGCGGCGCCGTCGTGAACGGCGAGACGGTCGACATCGGGCAGGTCGGCGACGTGGTCGAGGTCGACCCGGCGGCGGTGCTGGCCGAGATCGCGGCGGGGCGCATCCCCGTCGTCTCGTCGATCGCCCCCGATGTGGATGCCGCCGGTCAGTCGCTGAACGTGAACGCCGACTCGGCCGCCGCCTCGCTCGCGGTCGCGCTGGGGGCCGCGAAGCTCGTGGTGCTGACGGATGTCGCGGGCCTCTACCGCAACTGGCCGGATCGCGATTCGCTCGTCTCGATGATCGACGCGACCGAGTTGACGGCCCTGCTGCCGAGTCTGGAGAGCGGAATGATCCCGAAGATGTCGGCATGCCTGGAGGCGGTGAACGGCGGGGTCGCCAAGGCGGCGATCATCGACGGCCGTCGTCCGCATTCGATCCTGCTGGAGATCTTCACCGACGCCGGCATCGGCACGGAGGTGGTGCCCGCATGAGCGCGCGGACCCCGGAGATCGTGGCGCGGTTCACCGACGTCATGATGCGCACCAACCCGCGCCCGTTCGCGATCCTCGACCGCGGCGAGGGTGCCCGCGTGTGGGATGTCGACGGCAACGAGTACCTGGACTTCCTGGCCGGCATCGCGGTGAACGCGCTCGGGCACGCGCATCCGGCTGTCGTCGAGACGATCCACGCGCAGGCCTCACGTCTGGTGCACATCTCAAACTACTTCGCGAGCGAGCCGCAGCTGGCGCTCGCCGAACGGCTGGTGCGGCTGAGCGGAGGCTCCCGCGTCTACTTCGCGAACTCGGGGGCGGAAGCCATCGAGTCGGCGATCAAGCTGGCCCGGCTGACCGGGCGCACCCGCATCGTCGCGCTGGAGGCCTCGTTCCACGGGCGCACGATGGGCTCGCTCTCCTTGACCGGCAAGCCGGCGCTGCGGGCCCCGTTCGAACCGCTCGTGCCGGGGGCGGCGCACATCGCCCCGACGATGGAGGCGCTGGAGGCGGAATTCGCCGAGCACGGCAGTGAGCTGTCGGCGATCGTGATCGAGCCGATCCAGGGCGAGGCGGGGGTCGTCGAGCTGCCGGAGGGCTTCCTGCGGCGCGCCCGCGAGCTGACCACCCAGCACGGCGCCCTGCTGATCCTGGACGAGATCCAGACCGGCGCGGGTCGCACGGGGGAGTGGTTCGCGTTCCAGCGCGAGGGCATCGTCCCGGATGCGATCACCCTGGCGAAGGGCATCGGCGGCGGAGTGCCGATCGGCGCCCTGGTCACGTTCGGCTCCGCCAGCGACCTGTTCCAGCCCGGTCAGCACCTGTCCACTTTCGGCGGCAACCCGCTCGCCACGGCCACGGCGGATGCCGTGCTGGCCGAGATCGAGCGCGCCGGCCTGGTCGAGAACGCGGCCCGCCGCGGTCTCGAGCTGCGTGCGGCGGTCGAGGGTCTCGCCTCGCCGCTGGTGCGCGAGGTGACCGGCGCCGGTCTGCTGATCGGCATCGTGCTCACCCAGCCGGTCGCCGCGGCGCTGGTCGCGGCCGCGCAGCAGCGCGGGCTGATCATCAACGCGACCACCGATTCACGCATCCGTCTCGCTCCGCCGCTCACGATCGGCGACGCCGAGATCGCCGAATTCGCCAAGAAGTTCGCCGCCGCCCTGTCCGACGTCCAGACCCCCGCAGGAGACACCCCATGACCCGCCATTTCCTTCGCGATGACGACCTGACCGCCGCCGAGCAGTCCGAGATCCTCGACCTCGCCGCCGAGATGAAGGCGGATCGCTGGGGCCGTCGCCCGCTCGAGGGCCCGCAGACGGTGGCGGTCATCTTCGACAAGTCGTCGACGCGCACACGGGTGAGCTTCGCGGTCGGCATCGCCGACCTCGGTGGCAGCCCGCTGATCATCTCGACGGCGTCGAGCCAGCTCGGCGGCAAGGAGACCCCCTCGGACACCGCGCGCGTGCTCGAGCGCATGGTGAGCGCGATCGTCTGGCGCACGTACGCTCAGGCGGGGCTGGAGGAGATGGCGGCGGGCACCCGGGTGCCGGTCGTGAACGCGCTCAGCGATGATTTCCACCCCTGCCAGCTGCTCGCCGACCTGCTCACGATCCGCGAGCACAAGGGCGAGCTGGCGGGCCTGACGGTGACGTTCCTGGGCGACGGCGCGAGCAACATGGCGCACAGCTACCTGCTGGCCGGCGCGACCGCGGGCATGCACGTCCGCGTGGCGGCCCCCGCCGAGTTCGCCCCCGCCGACTCGGTGGTGGCGGATGCCGACCGCCGCGCCGCGGAGACCGGCGGCTCGGTCACGATCTACACCGATGCGCTCGAGGCGGTCGCCGGTTCCGACGTCGTGGTGACCGACACCTGGGTGTCGATGGGCAAGGAGGAGGAGAAGGCGCACCGCGTGGCGACCTTCGGCGGCTACCAGGTGACGCGCGAGCTGATGACGCTCGCGAAGCCGGACGCGATCTTCCTGCACTGCCTGCCGGCCGACCGCGGGTACGAGGTCGAGGCCGAGGTCATCGACGGCGTGCAGAGCGTCATCTGGGATGAGGCGGAGAACCGTCTGCACGCCCAGAAGGCGCTGCTCGCCTGGCTGCTCGAGCGCGCCTGAGCGCGCGGGTCAGGCGCCGGAGGCGATCATCGCACCCACGAAAGTGGCCCAGAAGATGATCGCGGCGATGATCCCCGCCGTCAGCGGCACCCAGAAGGCGATCTTGCAGCGCACCAGCAGGATGATCGAGACGGTGGCCGCGGCGGCGTAGAGCACCAGGTGACTGATGATGATGACGGCCTGGTCGCCCGCGATCAGGTTCGGGTCGGCGAAGCCGCCGGAGTCTGCGATGGTCAGCGGAAGAACTGCGGCCATCAGGAGTCCGAGGAGCATGCCGAACAGGCCCAGGACGAGCAGGATCACGGTCAGCACGACGTCCCAGACGCGGCGCCCGGTGCTCGCGGGCGGCGGCGCGCCGTAGGTCGCCGTCGCGTACGGGTTCGCGGCGTACGGGTTCGCCGCCGGCGGAGTCGCGGCGTACGGCGAGGCGGGGGAAGCGGCCGCGGGGGCGGCTGCCGGAGTCGCCGCGGGGCTTGCCGCGGGGGTGGGAGCCGCGGCCGGTTCGGCGATCGGCGGCGGCACGGATCCGGTCGACGGTGCGGGCGGGATCGGCGGCACGGCGGCGTCGTCACTCATGGCACCACGTTACTGCGGCCTCGGTCGTCGCGCGCCCTAGACTGAACGACGATGTCCGAGGAGAAGCACGCCATGACTGTTCCCGAGCTCGTTGCCTCGACCGTGGGACGGTTCCGCTCGTGAGCGCGAACGGCGACGGCGCGGCGCTCTGGGGCGGACGCTTCGCGGATGGCCCCTCGCCCGAGCTCGAGGCGCTGAGCCGCTCGACCCACTTCGACTGGGAGCTGGCGCCCTACGACCTGCGCGGCTCGCGCGCACACGCCCGCGCGCTCGCCGCGGCGGGCTTCCTGACCACCGACGAGCTCGAGCGGATGCTCGCCGGCATCGACGAGATCGACGCGGGGGTCGCCGACGGCTCGATCCGTCCGCGTGACTCCGATGAGGATGTGCACTTCGCGCTGGAGCGCGAGCTGGTGGCCGCTCTTGGTCCGGAGCTCGGCGGCAAGCTGCGCGCCGGCCGCAGCCGCAACGACCAGATCGCAACTCTCGTGCGGCTCTACCTGCTCGACCATGCCGACACGATCACGGCGCAGGTCTCGCAGCTGATCGGCGTCATCGCCGATCGTGCCGCAGAGCATCCGACCACGGTCATGCCGGGACGCACGCACCTGCAGCACGCCCAGCCGATCCTCCTGGCCCACCACCTGATGGCGCACGCCTGGCCGCTCGTGCGCGACCTGGAGCGCCTGCGCGACTGGCGCGCCCGCGCGACCGGCTCGCCGTACGGCGCGGGCGCCCTCGCGGGCGGCGCACTCGGCCTCGACCCGCGCGCGATCGCCGCGGAGCTCGGCCTCGGCGACCCGCTTCCCAACTCGATCGACGCGACGAGCGCACGGGATGTGGTGGCCGAGTTCGCCTACATCGCCGCGCAGATCGGCATCGACCTGTCCCGGTTCTCGGAGGACATCATCCTCTGGGTGACGCGCGAGGTCGGGTTCGTCCGGCTGCATGACGCGTACTCCACGGGCTCCTCGATCATGCCGCAGAAGAAGAACCCCGACATCGCCGAGCTCGCGCGCGGCAAGTCGGGTCGGCTGCTGGGAAACCTGACGGGGCTGCTGACCACCCTCAAGGGACTTCCGCTCGCCTACAACCGGGACCTGCAGGAGGACAAGGAGCCGGTCTTCGACTCGGTCCGCACCCTCGAGGTGCTGCTGCCGGCGTTCACCGGCATGGTGGCCACCCTCGCCTTCGATGAGGAGCGGATGGCGGAGCTCGCTCCGCAGGGGTTCTCCCTCGCGACGGATGTGGCCGATCATCTGGTGCGTCAGGGGGTGCCGTTCCGCGAGGCGCACGAGATCTCGGGCGCACTGGTGCGGCTGTGCGAGGAGCGCGGGCTCGAGCTGCACGAGCCGAGCGATGCCGACTACGCCGCGATCGACCCGCGACTGACGGGCGATGTGCGCGATGTCCTGACCGTGGAGGGCTCGCTGGCGAGCCGCGCGGGCGTCGGCGGCACGGCACCGGCGCGTGTCGCCGAGCAGCTCGCCGAGCTCCGAGCTCGAGCGGCGACCCTGTCTGCTGGCGCCGCGGGCTAGAGGACGACGAGCAGGGCGCAGGCTCCCGCCCAGACGAAGCTCACGAGGGTGCCGATGATGAATCGCTCGCGCGACTCGGGGCGATCCAGCTCGGAGTAGCGTCCGAGCCCCTTGACGGCGACGACGACCGCGACGATCTCGAAGCGGCCGAGCAGGATGCCTCCGACGATCGCGGTGCGCTCCAGGTAGCCGATGGTGGAGCCGCCGCGCATCACCTCGCGGGCGGGGGAGTCGCTGGTCTCTGCCAGGAGGATGCCTCCGTGGGCGCCGGGCAGCGACGAGCCGCGGGTCGCGAGCTGCAGCACGAAGCTGGCGAGCGGGCCGCCGGCGATCACGCCGAGCAGCACGAAGCCGAGGCCGAGCAGTGTCTCGAACGCGGGGTCGGGGGCGGGGAGTTCGGCGTCGAAGGCGATCAGCGCTCCCGCGACGCCCACCGGCAGGAGCGCGGCGAGCGCGAGAGCGGGCTGACGCAGCGGGAGGGCGGCGGCGGAGACGACGAGGGCGCCCGCGATCAGCAGGAGTCCGCCGATCCAGGCGAAGAGCAGGGCGATGATCATGACTGGTCCTTCCCGTCTCTAGTCTGCTCGGCGCGGGCGAGCATCGCGGTCAGTGCCGCGCGCGCCGCCGACTCCACGCGCAGGTGGGCGCTCTGTCCACGCAGGCTGGCAGCCTGCGGACTGATTCCGAGTTGCTCGGCGGCTGCGCGCTGGGTGATTCCCGTCTCGAGCAGCTCGGCGAGCTCCCAGCCCTCGGGGGTTCGTCGCGCGCGCAGCAGCAGGAGCAGGTCGAGCAGCGGCTCCAGCTCCGTGGCGGCGGGCTCGACATCGGGGTCGGCGCGCAGCGCGAACCGGGTGGGCCGCTTCTTCGCCGCCTCGACCGCGTCGCGTGCGTGGATGAAGGCGCTGCCGCTCATGGCCCGGGTGGTGGCGGGCAGCGGGCGTCGCACGGTGCCGATGCCGATGCCGACGCTCCACTCCTCGGCGCGCGTCAGGGCGAGCAGTGCGGCGAGTGCCGCGTCGGCATCGGTCGTCGCCAATTGGATCTCGTCGCCCGCGGTGCGTTCAGCGGGTCGCGCGAGTCGGGTGCCGATGAGCTCGTCGAGGCGGCGCAGGGTCGGCTCCGCGAGATCGCGCTGATGCCGGCTGTCGATCTGGTCAGCGGTGAGAACAATCATGGCCTGCTCCTTGATTCCTAACATATAAAGCATAGGAGCTTTATTCATCACAATCAAGTATCCAACCTTGATGCTCGGAGACCGGGGAATGCGGGGGCCCGCTGGTAGTCTTGCCCGGTGTCCGCCGCCTCGACGCTTCCTGAACAGCGCAATGACCCCCATTTCGATGACATCTGGGACGAGCTGAACTGGCGCGGGCTGGTCCACGTCTCGACCGATCCGGCGGAGCTGAAGGCCCTACTCGCGGGCCCGCCGATCGTCTTCTACTGCGGCTTCGACCCGACGGCTCCGAGTCTTCATCTGGGCAACTTGGTGCAGCTGCTCACGATGCGACGACTGCAACTGGCTGGACACCGGCCGCTCGGACTCGTCGGAGGTTCGACGGGACTCATCGGTGATCCGCGCCCGACGGCCGAGCGCACCCTCAACACGCGGGAGACCGTCACCGAGTGGGTCGGCTACCTCCAGGGCCAGATCGAGCGCTTCCTCGACTTCGACGGCGAGAGCGCCGCGCGCATCGTCAACAACCTCGACTGGACGGCGCCGCTCAGCGCGATCGACTTCCTCCGCGAGGTGGGCAAGTACTTCCGCGTCGGCACGATGCTGAAGAAGGATGCCGTGTCGGCACGCCTCAACAGCGAGGCGGGCATCAGCTACACCGAGTTCAGCTACCAGATCCTGCAGGGCATGGACTTCCTCGAGCTGTACCGAAGCTACGGCTGCGTGCTGCAGACCGGGGGCAGCGACCAGTGGGGCAACCTCACCAGCGGCACCGACCTCGTGCATCGCGCCGAGGGCGTGAGCGTGCACGCGATCGGCACGCCGCTCATCACCAACTCCGACGGCACCAAGTTCGGCAAGAGCGAAGGCAATGCCATCTGGCTCGACCCCGCGATGACGAGCCCCTACGCCTTCAGCCAGTTCTGGCTCAACACCGATGACGCCGACGTGATCGCGCGGCTCAAGGTGTTCACGTTCTTGGGCCGCGACGAGATCGAGCGGCTCGAGCGCACGGTCGCCGAGGAGCCGTTCCGACGTGAAGCGCAGCGGGTCCTGGCGCGCGAGGTGACGCGGCTCGTGCACGGCGACGCCGCCACCGACGCCGCCTTCGCCGCCGCCGCGGCGCTCTTCGGCAACGGCGACCTGGCCGCGCTCGACGCCGAGACGCTGCGCGCCGCGGTCGCCGAGCTGCCGTCCGCGTCCGCCTCCGCGAGCTCGACCATCGAGCAGCTGCTGGTCGACACCACCCTGACCAAGAGCCTGAGCGAGTCGCGACGCGCGATCTCGCAGGGCGGCGTGTATCTCAACAACGCGCGCGTCGAGGACCCGTCGGCGGTGGTCGGCGATCAGGTTCTCGCAGGTGGGGTCGCTATTCTTCGGCGAGGCAAGAAGACTCTCGCGGGTGTTGTGATCGGATGAGACACCGCGTTGTCCGGGGGAGCTTCGCCATCGTGCGAAACATCTGGCGGGCTGAGGCCGCCGCTATCGGAGGACAACCATGAACTGGACGCCCGGGGGCGACCCGAACAACGGCGAGACGCCCGTACCCGGCGAGATGTCGCGGCGAGCGCGCCGTCTCGCAGAGCAGGGACAGGCTCCCGAGTTCGCCGGCGCCGACGAGCTGGCGGCCGCGCCCGAGTCCGCCGCGCCGAGTCCGTGGTCTGATCGCGACTACGTCGCGCCCTCGCTCGACGGCTTCGCCGCCGATGCTCCGCCGGCGACTCCGCTTGCCGACGCGCCGCCGACCGCCGCCCCGAGCTGGGGTGCCCCGGCCGCGCCCGCGGCCCCCGCTGCCCCGGAGTGGGGCCCGCCGCCGACCTCGCCGCCCGCGGCTGCCCCGAGCTGGGACCCCCCGGCCCCGGCGGCCCCGCCGAGCTGGCAGCCGCCAGCCGCCGCACCGCAGGAGCCCGCGCCCAGCTGGGCGCAGCCCGCTCCCACGCCCGCGTGGGAGCCGCCGGCGCCCGAACCGCAGAACACGAACTGGGAGCCGCCGGCCCCCGAACAGCAGGCGCCGAGCGCGGAGCCGCACGCTCCCGCCGCGCCGAGCTGGGAACCGCCGGCCGCCGAGATGCCGAGCTGGGAACGGCCGGCGGTGTCCGCCGAGACGCCTGGATGGGAGCCCCCGGCCCCGGCCGCCGAGACGCCCGGATGGGAGCCTCCGGCCCCGGCCGCCGAGGCCCCGAGCTGGGAACAGGCCGCGCCTCCCTCTGCTGCGCCGAGTTGGGAGCAGACTGCGCCTCCCGCCGAGACCTCGAATTGGGAGCCGCCAGCCGCCCCGGCCCCGCCGCAGCTTGGCGATCCCGAGGCATCGACGCCGGCCCCGCCGCCGACCTGGGAAGCCCCGGCGGCCGCAGCGGGTTCCCCTGCGCCGGACTGGGCTCCGCCCGCCCCGCTTGCGGCAGCGCCGACCACGCCTCCCGTGGAGCCGGCCGGAGACATCTGGGTCCCCGAGCCGTCGACCACGGAAACCCCGAACATCGAGCGGCCCCACACCGAGCAGTCGAGCGCCGAGCAGCCGGCTCCGCCGGCCGAGGTGCCGCCCGCGATCGCCGTGAGCGGATGGCCGAGCGCCCCGAGCGCCGAGCCGCGCACGCCCGAGCCCGACGACGCGATCGGCGGTGGGCTCGAAGCGCTGGGGCTCGCGGGCTCCGATGCTGACGAGGCCGATGCCGTCGAGCCGGTCGACACCGCCTCGCCGTACTTCTCGGCCGAGCTGCCGAGACTCGAACCGCCCGCCGCCGAGCCCGTGTCCGCGCGGTCGGATGCGACGGCACACCTGGCGCTGCGCGGCGACACCGGACTGGTGGACGACTCGGGCGCTCTGCCGCCGGGCGATGACCCGGTGGATCCGGCGGTGGTCGGCTCCGGTTCGCCCCTCGTTGACTTCGGCGACCTGGCGAAGCCTCGGCCGGCCGAATGGATCTCCTTCGCGCTAGCCTTCGTGCTCCCGCCCGTCGGCTTCGTCGCGGGAATCGTGATGGCAGCGCTGAGTGCGCGGCGCCGAGGCTGGACGATCGTGCTCGACAAGGCCACGATCGTGATCGGGTTGATCATGACCGGCGTCTCCGCCGTCGGAGGCGTGGTCGCCTACGGGGCATGGACCGACGCTCGCGAGTTCGAGGCGACGGTCGCCGGCAGCGCGGAGTTCTGCGCGCAGGTGCAGGCGGATCCGACCTACCTCGAGCCGCCGATCTACAGCTGGCCGCAGCGCGGCTTCTCCATCGACTCGTCGCTCGACGAGATGCAGGTGTGGGTCGATCGCTGGACGGCGGCCGCGGAGGTCGCGCCGACGGAGATCCAGGCCGGCGTCGCCAACCTGGCCGAAACCGGCCAGGGGATCGTCGACAACGTCGCCATCGCGCGCCAGATCGACAATGACCAGAACGTGGAGATTATTTCCACTGCGGTTTCGGCTTCGGGGATCGACGACTGGGTCGAGACCTATTGCGTGCCGGCGGGATGATGCCCGGAAAATTGGGCGACACGCCCGGGATGCGCCAAGATTTGGCACGACCCCCGGTCACCCGTAAAGTAATCACTCGTCACCCCAAAGGTGCGGGAAGCGGAAGAGCTTCCCGGCCTCAAGCGGGACCATCCTCCTGAAGATTTGAACAGCACCTTGATGGTGTGAGATTCGATGTTTAGGATGGGAAACCCACTCCGAATCCAGGGCCTCGAGTCCTGAAGAGTTGAAGCGGCCAGGCCGTGAAAAACTTGTGGCGGGGTGTGGTAAGTTAGGACAGTTGCCCTGAAAGCCTTCCGGAAACGGAAAGCATTCTTGAGCGCCCGATCCTTGAGAACTCAACAGCGTGCACTATGTCAAATGCCAAATAACCTCGGCAACCGGTCTGACCGGTTGTAGAGATTCCTTTGGATTGATTGATTGTCAGTAGACGATCTAACAGTCAGATCAAACTCGTCGCAGCCCACCGGTTTTCCCCGGCAGCTGTGACAACAGATGTGCGCAGCGGTTTCGGCCGCTGTTGCAATCAAACATTTACGGAGAGTTTGATCCTGGCTCAGGACGAACGCTGGCGGCGTGCTTAACACATGCAAGTCGAACGATGAAGCCGGAGCTTGCTCCGGTGGATTAGTGGCGAACGGGTGAGTAACACGTGAGTAACCTGCCCTTGACTCTGGGATAAGCGTTGGAAACGACGTCTAATACCGGATACGAGCTTCAGCCGCATGGCTAGGAGCTGGAAAGAATTTCGGTCAAGGATGGACTCGCGGCCTATCAGGTAGTTGGTGAGGTAACGGCTCACCAAGCCGACGACGGGTAGCCGGCCTGAGAGGGTGACCGGCCACACTGGGACTGAGACACGGCCCAGACTCCTACGGGAGGCAGCAGTGGGGAATATTGCACAATGGGCGCAAGCCTGATGCAGCAACGCCGCGTGAGGGATGACGGCCTTCGGGTTGTAAACCTCTTTTAGTAGGGAAGAAGCGAAAGTGACGGTACCTGCAGAAAAAGCACCGGCTAACTACGTGCCAGCAGCCGCGGTAATACGTAGGGTGCAAGCGTTGTCCGGAATTATTGGGCGTAAAGAGCTCGTAGGCGGTTTGTCGCGTCTGCTGTGAAAACTGGAGGCTCAACCTCCAGCCTGCAGTGGGTACGGGCAAACTAGAGTGCGGTAGGGGAGATTGGAATTCCTGGTGTAGCGGTGGAATGCGCAGATATCAGGAGGAACACCGATGGCGAAGGCAGATCTCTGGGCCGTAACTGACGCTGAGGAGCGAAAGCATGGGGAGCGAACAGGATTAGATACCCTGGTAGTCCATGCCGTAAACGTTGGGAACTAGATGTGGGGTCCATTCCACGGATTCCGTGTCGCAGCTAACGCATTAAGTTCCCCGCCTGGGGAGTACGGCCGCAAGGCTAAAACTCAAAGGAATTGACGGGGGCCCGCACAAGCGGCGGAGCATGCGGATTAATTCGATGCAACGCGAAGAACCTTACCAAGGCTTGACATATACGAGAACGCTGCAGAAATGTAGAACTCTTTGGACACTCGTATACAGGTGGTGCATGGTTGTCGTCAGCTCGTGTCGTGAGATGTTGGGTTAAGTCCCGCAACGAGCGCAACCCTCGTTCTATGTTGCCAGCACGTAATGGTGGGAACTCATAGGAGACTGCCGGGGTCAACTCGGAGGAAGGTGGGGATGACGTCAAATCATCATGCCCCTTATGTCTTGGGCTTCACGCATGCTACAATGGCCGGTACAAAGGGCTGCAATACCGCAAGGTGGAGCGAATCCCAAAAAGCCGGTCTCAGTTCGGATTGAGGTCTGCAACTCGACCTCATGAAGTCGGAGTCGCTAGTAATCGTGGATCAGCAACGCCACGGTGAATACGTTCCCGGGCCTTGTACACACCGCCCGTCAAGTCATGAAAGTCGGTAACACCCGAAGCCGGTGGCCCAACCTTTTGGAGGGAGCCGTCGAAGGTGGGATCGGTGATTAGGACTAAGTCGTAACAAGGTAGCCGTACCGGAAGGTGCGGCTGGATCACCTCCTTTCTAAGGAGCACTGCAGATCTTCGGATCTGACAGAGCCGGATCCGAGACACATGTTCTCGGCCGGAGCTCATGGGTGGAACATTGACATAGGCCTCGAGCAGAACCTCGAGATTCCAGTACGTCGGCTTGCCG
>DCRR01000003.1:85815-94032 GCA_002325245.1 Microbacteriaceae bacterium UBA1487
GCAGCCGAAACCATCCTCTGGACTTCGACTGGTTCGGATCTGAGATCCGAAACAGACGGAGTACCGCCCGTAAATTGAGAACTACACAGTGGACGCGAGCATCTTAGATTCGCGAAAGTACGGAACGACTTCGGTCGAGCCGGAAATCGCTGATCTACAAATAGTGGTCTGATTTCGATCAGACACACTGGTCATTTCGCGCTCGGTTGCCTTTGGCAGCTGAGCTCGAAGCGATTCAAAACTCATGTAGTCAAGTTTCTAAGAGCAGACGGTGGATGCCTTGGCATCTGGAGCCGAAGAAGGACGTAGCAATCTGCGATAAGCCTCGGGGAGTCGATAAGCAGACTTTGATCCGAGGATTTCCGAATGGGGAAACCCCGTCAGGCGTACTTGTGCGACCTGATGACTCCCGCCTGAATATATAGGGCGGGTAGAGGGAACGTGGGGAAGTGAAACATCTCAGTACCCACAGGAAGAGAAAACAACAGTGATTCCGTTAGTAGTGGCGAGCGAAACCGGAACAGGCCAAACCGATCATGTGTGATAGCCGGCAGGCGTTGCATGGTCGGGGTTGTGGGACCTTCACGTACTTCTGCCGAAGTACACGTCGACTTGCGCGATATAGGTGAACGGCATTGAAAGGCCGACCATAGTGGGTGCCAGTCCCGTAACCGAAATGTCGCGCAGAGGCGGAAGGGATCCCAAGTATCACGGGGCCCGAGAAATCCCGTGTGAATCTGCCAGGACCACCTGGTAAGCCTAAATACTCCCAGATGACCGATAGCGGACAAGTACCGTGAGGGAAAGGTGAAAAGTACCCCGGGAGGGGAGTGAAATAGTACCTGAAACCGTCTGCTTACAAACCGTTGGAGGGGCCCTAGTAGCCCTGACAGCGTGCCTTTTGAAGAATGAGCCTGCGAGTTAGTGGTATGTGGCGAGGTTAACCCGTGAGGGGAATCCGTAGCGAAAGCGAGTTCGAATAGAGCGATTCAGTCGCATGCCCTAGACCCGAAGCGAAGTGATCTATCCATGGCCAGGTTGAAGCGACGGTAAGACGTCGTGGAGGACCGAACCCACTTGGGTTGAAAACCGAGGGGATGAGCTGTGGATAGGGGTGAAAGGCCAATCAAACTTCGTGATAGCTGGTTCTCTCCGAAATGCATTTAGGTGCAGCGTTGCGTGTTTCTTGCCGGAGGTAGAGCTACTGGATGGCCGATGGGCCCTACAAGGTTACTGACGTCAGCCAAACTCCGAATGCCGGTAAGTGAGAGCGCAGCAGTGAGACGGTGGGGGATAAGCTTCATCGTCGAGAGGGAAACAACCCAGACTACCGACTAAGGCCCCTAAGCGTGTGCTAAGTGGGAAAGGATGTGGAGTTGCAGAGACAACCAGGAGGTTGGCTTAGAAGCAGCCACCCTTGAAAGAGTGCGTAATAGCTCACTGGTCAAGTGATTCCGCGCCGACAATGTAACGGGGCTCAAGCACACCGCCGAAGTCGTAGGATTCGTATTATAGGTAGGCCTTCGTGGTCCAGCCGTACGGATCGGTAGGAGAGCGTCGTGTGGCGAGTGAAGCGGCGGGGTGACCCAGCCGTGGACGCCACACGAGTGAGAATGCAGGCATGAGTAGCGAAAGACATGTGAGAAACATGTCCTCCGAAAGACCAAGGGTTCCAGGGTCAAGCTAATCTTCCCTGGGTAAGTCGGGACCTAAGGCGAGGCCGACAGGCGTAGTCGATGGACAACGGGTTGATATTCCCGTACCGGCGAAGAACCGCCCAAGCTAATCCAGTAGTGCTAAGAGTCCTAATCCGGCAGATGGATCCCTTCGGGGTGAAGCAGCCGGCCTAACGCTCGACCCCATGCTGGTGCGGCTAGCGTATTAACAGGTGTGACGCAGGAAGGTAGCCCAAGCCGGGCGATGGTTGTCCCGGTGCAAGTGCGTAGGCTGAGAGATAGGCAAATCCGTCTCTCGTGACGGCCGAGACACGATGCGGACCCGAAAGGGATAGTGGGTGATCCTAAGCTGCCAAGAAAAGCATCGACGCGAGGTTCCAGCCGCCCGTACCCCAAACCGACTCAGGTGGTCAGGTAGAGAATACCAAGGAGATCGAGAGAATCGTGGTTAAGGAACTCGGCAAAATGCCCCCGTAACTTCGGGAGAAGGGGGGCCGGATTGGTGACGGGATTTACTCCCTGAGCCTTGAAGGCCGCAGAGACCAGTGGGAAGCGACTGTTTACTAAAAACACAGGTCCGTGCTAAGTCGCAAGACGATGTATACGGACTGACGCCTGCCCGGTGCTGGAAGGTTAAGAGGAGCGGTTAGCGTAAGCGAAGCTGCGAATTTAAGCCCCAGTAAACGGCGGTGGTAACTATAACCATCCTAAGGTAGCGAAATTCCTTGTCGGGTAAGTTCCGACCTGCACGAATGGCGTAACGACTTCCCAGCTGTCTCAACCGCGAACTCGGCGAAATTGCACTACGAGTAAAGATGCTCGTTACGCGCAGCAGGACGGAAAGACCCCGTGACCTTTACTACAGTTTGGTATTGGTGTTCGGTGTGGCTTGTGTAGGATAGGTGGGAGACTTTGAAGCGGGCACGCCAGTGTTCGTGGAGTCATTGTTGAAATACCACTCTGGTCACTCTGGATGTCTAACTTAGAACCGTAATCCGGTTCAGGGACAGTGCCTGATGGGTAGTTTAACTGGGGCGGTTGCCTCCCAAAAAGTAACGGAGGCGCCCAAAGGTTCCCTCAACCTGGTTGGCAATCAGGTGTCGAGTGTAAGTGCACAAGGGAGCTTGACTGTGAGAGTGACGGCTCGAGCAGGGACGAAAGTCGGGACTAGTGATCCGGCAGTGGCTTGTGGAAGCGCTGTCGCTCAACGGATAAAAGGTACCTCGGGGATAACAGGCTGATCTTGCCCAAGAGTCCATATCGACGGCATGGTTTGGCACCTCGATGTCGGCTCGTCGCATCCTGGGGCTGGAGTAGGTCCCAAGGGTTGGGCTGTTCGCCCATTAAAGCGGTACGCGAGCTGGGTTTAGAACGTCGTGAGACAGTTCGGTCCCTATCCGCTGCGCGCGTAGGAAATTTGAGAAGATCTATCCCTAGTACGAGAGGACCGGGATGGACGAACCTCTGGTGTGTCAGTTGTTCCGCCAGGAGCACCGCTGATTAGCTACGTTCGGAATGGATAACCGCTGAAAGCATCTAAGCGGGAAGCCAGCTTCAAGATGAGATTTCCATCCCTTAGGGGGAGAGGCTCGCAGCTAGACTACTGCGTTGATAGGCCGGATGTGGAAGCGTGGCAACACGTGCAGCTGACCGGTACTAATAAGCCGATAACTTGACAACATCATGTTTTTTGATGATTCTCGCGTCCACTTTGTGGTTCCCGATCTACGGTCGGGAATCTCGACAAGCTCTGTCACTGATGAAGTGAGAGCTATGTCGCGAAGACTGTAAATCAATAGTGTTTCGGCGGCCATAGCAAGAGGGAAACGCCCGGTTACATTCCGAACCCGGAAGCTAAGACTCTTTGCGCCGATGGTACTGCAGGGGGGACCCTGTGGGAGAGTAGGACACCGCCGGACTTCTTTCGAGAGAGGCCACCCAACATGTTTGGGTGGCCTTTCTTGGTTTCAGGGCACGATTGCCCCAGGAGGAGATCCAGATGAGCGCATCAGACGAGACGCCGAACGACAAGCCCGAGCGCAAGAAGCCGGCTCGCGACTCGGATCGTCGACCTCCGCGTGACGGCCGGGCGCCGTCGCGCCGTGATGGCGACGCTCGACCCCGTCGTGACGGTGACTCGCGTCCCCGCCGTGATGGTGACGCTCGTCCGCGTCGCGATGGCGATGCGCGCCCGCAGCGTTCGGGCGACTCGCGCCCGCAGCGTTCGGGCGACTCGCGTCCGCGTCGCGACGGCGACTCGTCGTGGCCCCGCCGGGACGGGGACTCGCGTCAGCGTCGCGACGGTGCCCCCTCGGGTGCGCGCCCGCCGCGCAGCTTCGACAAGGACCGTGCGCCGCGCGACGACCGCTTCGAGTCCGACTCGGGCCCGCGGCACGACGACCCGCACATCCCCGACGCGGTCGTTCCCGCCGACCTCGACCGGGTGGCACGCAACCAGCTGAAGACGCTCTCCAAGGAGAACGCCGAGTGGGTTGCCAAGCACCTCGTCATGGCGGCCCGGCTCATCGATGAGGATCCGGCGCTCGCGCATCGGCACGCTCTCGCGGCCGCGCGTCGCGCCGGCCGCATCGCCGTCGTGCGCGAGACCCTCGCGATCACGGCCTATGCGACCGAGGACTTCGCGCTGGCTCTGCGTGAGCTGCGCACCTATCGCCGGATCTCCGGCAACAACGATCAGCTGCCGCTCATGGTCGACAGCGAACGCGGTGTCGGGCGCCCCGAGAAGGCGCTCGAGCTCGGCCGCTCGGTGCCGAAGTCGGAGCTCGACGTCGAGGTGCAGGTGGCGCTCGCGATCGCGATGTCCGGCGCGCGCCTCGACCTCGGCCAGCCGGAGCTCGCCCTCACCGAACTGCAGATCCCGCAGCTCGACCCCGAGCGCGCCTTCGCCTGGAGCCCGGCGCTGTTCGACGCCTACGCCACGGTGCTCGAAGACCTCGGTCACACCGAGGAGGCCGAGCAGTGGTGGCAGCGCTCCGATCGCGCCACGATCGCGCTCGAGAACGCCGCGATCCCCGAGGGCGAGGTCACCGTTGAGGTGATCGAGGAGCTCCTCGAGGTCGACGAGGCCTCGGATGAGAGCGCCCCCGACGCACCGGCCGACGCCGAGACCGCCGAGTCCGGGGCGACCGCCGACGTGGGGGAGCCAGCCGAGGTTGCCCAGCCCGACGAGCCAGTCGAGACCGCCGGAGCGGCCGCGTCTGCCGAGCCGGCCGAGACGAGCGAGTCCGAGGCGACGTCGGCGAAGGAGAGCGCGCGCGATGAGTAGGGCGCGCGTCGTGTCGACGCCGCTCACCGGAGTCGATCTGCTGCTCGCCGACCTCGACGGCGTCGTGTACGCGGGAGCGAACGCGATTCCATATGCCGTCGACGGCATCAACCGCGCTCAGGCCTCGTGCCGCGTCGGCTACATCACCAACAACGCCTCGCGCACCGCCGAATCGGTGGCCGCGCATCTGCGCGAATTCGGTCTCACGGTCACGGCCGATGAGGTCGTGACCTCGCCGCAGGCAGCCGTCGTGCTGCTTGCCGGGCTGGTGCCCGCCGGATCGACGATTCTGGTCGTCGGGGGAGAGGGTCTCACGAGCGTTGTCGAGGCTGCGGGCTTCCGCGTGACGCGCTCGGCGGAGGATGACCCCGCCGCCGTGGTGCAGGGCTTCGCGCCGAGCGTCGGCTGGGCCGACCTCGCCGAGGCGGCGTACGCGCTGCACTCCGTCGAGGGCCGCGAGGACCGGCCGTGGGTGGCGACGAACACCGACTGGACGATCCCGCAGGCGCGCGGAATCGCTCCGGGCAACGGCACGCTGGTGTCCGCCGTGCACACGGCGATCGGCCGGCTGCCGATCGTGGCGGGCAAGCCCGAGACGGCGATCTTCACCGCCGCGCTGGAGCGGTTCGGCGGCAAGAAGGCCCTGATGCTCGGCGACCGACTCGACACCGACATCCTCGGGGCGAATCGCGCCGGCATCGCTTCCGCGCACGTGCTCACCGGCATCGATCAGGCCAAGCAGCTGCTGGCGGCACCCGCCGAGCAGCGCCCGACCTTCATCCTCGACGACCTGCGCCAGCTCGACGCTCCGTACCCCGAGATCGAGGAGTCGGTCGCGCGCGACGGCTCGCGCGAGTTCCGCTCGGGCGACGCGCGCGTGCGACTGCGCGGGCCGAAGGTCGAACTGCGGACGCCGAAGGCGAGTCGCATTGACATCATCCGCGCGGGCTGCGCGGCGGTGTGGGGCTCGGGGCTCGCGATCTACGCGCTCGACGTGGATGCGCGGCTATATTCGGACGCATGAGCGAGCACGAGGACGCAGCGCCGCAGCAGGACTCCGCCGACGCGCACCGCTCCGGTGCCGGACGGCACGGCGATGACGAGCTGGTGTCGCGACTGCGGGTGATCGAGGACCAGCCGCTCGCCTCGCGTGCCGAGGCGCTCGCGCACCTGCACGACGAGCTGCGCGCGCAGCTCGAGGCGGGCGACGGCCCGCGCGCGCATGCCTGATCCGGCATCCGCTTCTCGGCTCGATTCCGAACTCGTGCGTCGCGGCCTCGCGCGCTCCCGCGCGCAGGCGGCGCGATCGATCGAGGAGGGACGCGTCCGGATCGACGGTGTCGCCACGGTCAAGCCGGCGACGCGTGTCGCGCCGGACGCCGAGCTCACCGTCGAGGGAGCGGATCACTATGTGGCGCGTTCGGCGCACAAGCTCATCGCGGCCCTCGACGCCTTCGAGATCGACCCCGCCCAGCGGCTCGTCCTCGACGTCGGGGCCTCCACCGGCGGGTTCACGCAGGTGCTGCTCGAGCGGGGCGCGCGTCGCGTGATCGCCCTCGATGTCGGGCACGGGCAGCTGGTGTCGGAGCTGCGCGCCGACGACCGGGTCGTCGTGGTCGAGGGGGAGAACGCCCGCGAGCTCAGCGCGGAACGGCTGGCCGAGCTGTCCGGCTCGCCCGAGCAGCCCACGCTGATCGTCGTCGATGTCTCGTTCATCTCGCTGACGACCGTGCTGCCCGCGCTGGCGGCGAGCCTCCCCGCTGACGCCGACCTCGTGGTGCTCGTCAAGCCGCAGTTCGAGGTCGGACGCGGCGGCGCGCGGGAGGGCATCGTGCGTGACCGCGCCGCGCGCCTCGAGGCCGTCAGCACCGTGCTCTGGGCCGCCTGGGATCTGGGACTCGGCACCGCGGGCGTGATCTCGTCCCCGGTGCTCGGCAGCAACGGGAATCAGGAGTACCTCGCCTGGTTGCAGCGCGAGTGTGGGAGCAATCCGACAGAATGGGGGAGGGCGATCGATGCCCTCGCCTGACGGCCTCCGCCCTCCGGGGCGCAGCGCCCGACGGGCGGACGACTTCGAGGCAGGGAAGGGGCCGCGCATGGCCGAGGAGCGCCACCTGCTTGTCGTCGCGCATACCGGCCGCGACGACTCCCTCGCCGCCGGCATCGAGGTCTGCCGTCAGCTGATCGCCGCGGGGCTCACCCCCGTCGTCTCCGACGACGAGCACGCCGACCTGATGCGGGCGGCGCCCGAGCTCGCGCCGATCGCGCTGCTCGGCCGCGACGTCGCCACGAGCGAACTCGAACTCGTCATCGTCCTGGGCGGCGACGGCACGATCCTGCGCGCCGCCGAGCTCGCGCGCGGCTGCGGCGCCCCGCTGCTCGGAGTGAACCTCGGCCACGTCGGCTTCCTCGCCGAGGCGGAGCGCGAGAACCTGACCTCGACCGTCGAGCGCGCTCTCGCGCGCGACTACGAGGTCGAGGAGCGCATGACGCTCGCCGTGCGCGTCAAGGTCGGCACCGAGGTCGTCTACGAGACCTGGGCGCTCAACGAGGCGTCGATCGAGAAGGCCAGCCGCGAGCGCTCGCTCGAGGTGGCCGTCGAGGTCGACGTGCGGCCGCTCTCCACGTTCGGCTGCGACGGTGTCGTCATCTCGACCCCGACCGGATCCACCGCCTACTCGTTCTCGGCCGGCGGACCGGTCGTCTGGCCGAGCGTCGACGCGCTGCTGATGGTGCCGCTGTCCGCCCACGCGCTGTTCGCCCGTCCGCTGGTCGTCGGCCCCGAATCCGCACTGGCGGTGGAGCTGCTCGAGCGCTCCGACGGTCGCGGCGTGCTGTGGTGCGACGGCCGCCGCACGTTCGACCTGCCGCCGGGCTCGCGCGTCGTCGCGCGGCGCTCCTCGATTCCGGTGCGCCTGGCGCGGCTGAGCCCCGGCCCGTTCACCGACCGGCTGGTCAACAAGTTCCGACTCCCGGTGGCGGGCTGGCGCGGGCCGCAGAACGGCGACAACGGAGCGACCGAGGAGGCGCCGGCGTGATCGACGAGATCTCGATTCGCGATCTGGGGGTCATCGGCGAGGCGCGGCTTCCGCTCGGGCCGGGATTCACGGCTCTGACCGGCGAGACCGGCGCCGGCAAGACGATGGTCGTGACCGCGCTCGGGCTGCTGCTCGGTGAGCGCGCCGACAGCGGCGCGATCCGCTCTGGCCGCGGCCAGTCGGTCGTCGAGGGCAGCTGGGAGGTCGACGCCGAGGG
>DCRR01000003.1:94082-105313 GCA_002325245.1 Microbacteriaceae bacterium UBA1487
CGCTCCATCTCGAACGAGGGCCGCTCGCGCGCCGTCGTCGGCGGCCGCAGCGCCCCCGTCGGCGTGCTGAACGAGATCGGCCAGCAGCTCGTCGTCGTGCACGGCCAGTCGGATCAGATCCGGCTGCGCTCCGCTGCCGCGCAGCGCGAGGCCCTCGATCGCTTCGCGGGCCCCGGCTTCAGCGCCGTGCTGGCCGAGTACCAGGACGTGTTCCGCCGCTGGCAGACCGCGCAGTCCGAACTCGATGTGCTCGTCGCCGAGCGTGACCGCCGGGAGCGCGAAGCCGAAGAGCTGCGCAACGCGATGGACGAGATCGAGGCGGCGGCGCCGCAGCGCGGTGAGGACGCCGAGCTGGCGGACCGCGCCGAGAGGCTGAGCAACCTCGAAGACCTGCGCCTCGCGGCGGTCGAAGCGCAGGAGGCGATCTCGGCGCAGTTGAGCGACGACGCGCGCGACGCGACGGTGCTCGTCGAGTCGGCGCGGCGTGCGCTCGACCGCGTCTCGGGACACGACGCCGAGCTCGCGCCCGTGATCGAGTCGCTGGCCGCGGCCCGGTTCGCGCTGGAGGACAGCTCGGCCAAGATCTCGAGCTACCTCGCGGCGCTCGACACCGACGGCGGTCGCGAGCTGGAGACGATTCAGGAGCGCCGCGCGACCCTGGCCGCGCTGGCACGCCGCTTCGGCCCGAGCATCGACGAGATGATCGACTTCTACGAATCCGGCAGCACCCGACTGCTGGAGCTCGACGGCGACTCGGATCGCATCGACGCGCTGCGCGCCGCCGTGGCCGCGGACTTCGCCCGCGTCGACCAGCTCGCCGAGCAGCTGAGCGTGCGCCGCCGCGAGGCGGCCGAGCGGCTCTCGGCCGCGGTCACCCGCGAACTCGACGCCCTCGCGATGCCCGACGCCCGTCTCTCGATCGAGGTCGCGCCGCGCGATCTTGGCCTCACCGGCCGCGACCAGGTCGCGATCCGCCTGCAGCCGCACCCCGGGGCCGAACCGCGCCCGCTGAGCCGCGGCGCCTCGGGCGGTGAGCTCTCGCGCGTCATGCTGGCGATCGAGGTCGTGCTGGCCGGAAGCGATCCCGTTCCCACTTTCGTCTTCGACGAGGTGGATGCCGGGGTCGGCGGCGCGAGCGCCATCGAGGTCGGGCGGCGACTGGCGCGCCTGGCCGAAACCGCGCAGGTGATCGTCGTCACCCACCTGGCGCAGGTCGCGGCCTTCGCCACCAACCACCTGACCGTGGTGAAGGGCAGCGACGGCACGATCACCGCGTCGAGTGTGCACCGGCTCGAGGGGGAGGAGCGCGCCGCCGAGATGGCGCGACTGCTGAGCGGGCTTCCCGACTCCGAGACCGGTCTCGAGCACGCCCGAGAGCTGCTCGGCATGGCTCGCGCGAGCTGATCTCGGCGACTCGCTCGGCGCGTTCCGGGCGACCTGGGCCAGCTCACGGTTTTGTGAGATACGCTGAAACCCCGTGGCGGACATCTCGGGAAGCGTAGTAACCAAGCACATCTTCGTGACCGGAGGTGTCGTCTCCTCCCTCGGGAAGGGCCTGACCGCCGCGAGTCTCGGAAACCTTCTCACCGCGCGCGGTCTGCGCGTCGTGATGCAGAAGCTGGATCCGTATCTGAACGTCGATCCCGGAACGATGAACCCGTTCCAGCACGGCGAGGTGTTCGTCACCGATGACGGCGCCGAGACCGACCTCGACATCGGGCACTACGAGCGCTTCCTCGACATCAACCTCGACCAGGCCGCCAACGTGACGACCGGGCAGATCTACTCCAACGTGATCGCCCAGGAGCGCCGCGGCGAGTACCTCGGCGACACCGTGCAGGTCATCCCGCACATCACCGACGAGATCAAGCGCCGGATGCGCCTTCAGGCGCAGGGGCCGTTCGACGGCGAGAACCCGCAGCCCGACGTCATCATCACCGAGATCGGCGGCACCGTCGGCGACATCGAGTCGCAGCCGTTCATCGAGTCCGCCCGCCAGGTGCGCCACGAGCTCGGCCGCCGCAACGTGTTCTTCGTGCACGTCTCGCTCGTGCCGTTCATGGGCGCCTCGGGCGAGCAGAAGACGAAGCCCACCCAGCACTCGGTGGCGACGCTGCGCTCGATCGGGATCCAGCCGGATGCCCTGGTGCTGCGCAGCGACCGCGTCGTCTCGGAGGCCAACAAGCGCAAGATCGCGCTCATGTGCGACGTCGCCGAGGAGGCCGTCGTCAACGCGGTCGACGTGCCGTCGATCTACGACATCCCCACGGTGCTGCACGAGCAGGGCCTCGACTCGTACATCATGAACGAGCTCGACCTCGAGGCGGGCCCCGTCGTCTGGGATGGCTGGCGCAGCGTGCTGAAGGCCGTGCACGAGCCCAAGCACGAGGTCACGATCGGCCTCGTCGGCAAGTACATCGACCTGCCCGACGCCTACCTCTCGGTCACCGAGGCGCTTCGCGCCGGCGGCTTCGCCCACGAGAGCAAGGTCAAGCTGCGCTGGATCCCCTCGGATGAGTGCGAGACGCACGACGGCGCCGCGAAGGCGCTCAGCGACCTCGACGGCATCTGCGTGCCCGGCGGCTTCGGCATCCGCGGCATCGAGGGCAAGCTCGGCGCGCTGAAGTTCGCGCGCGAGAACGGCATCCCGACGCTGGGGCTGTGCCTGGGCCTTCAGTGCATGGTGATCGAGTACGCCCGCGAGGTGGCCGACCTGCCGGGCGCCTCCAGCTCGGAGTTCGACCCCGACACCGAGTTCCCGGTGATCGCGACGATGGCCGAGCAGGTCGACATCCTCGCCGGCGGCGACCTCGGCGGCACGATGCGCCTGGGCCTCTACGAGGCGGCGCTCACGCCCGGCTCGATCGTCGAGGAGCTGTACGGCTCGCCGATCGCCCACGAGCGCCACCGGCACCGCTACGAGGTCAACAACCACTTCACCGAGCGGATCGCCGCTGCCGGGCTGCGCTTCTCGGGCACCAACCCGGAGCACGGTCTGGTCGAGTTCGTCGAGCTGCCGCGCGAGGTGCACCCGTTCTACGTGGGCACGCAGGCTCACCCGGAGCTGCGCTCGCGCCCGAACCGCGCGCACCCGCTCTTCCGCGGCCTGATCGGCGCCGCGATCGAGCGCCAGAAGGCGTCGCGCCTGTTCGAGGTTCCCGAGAACGACGAGGCCGACGAGACGCACGGCGCGCCGGTCGAGGCCTAGGCGACCGTGGACCGCGCGCGCTTCGAGTCCGGTCCGGTCGTCGACGTCTCCGACCCCGCCGAGGTGGTGGAGTCGGCCGCCGTCTTCGACGGCCACATCTGGGATGTGCGCCGGGAGTCGTTCCGCTTCGGCGACGCCGAGCTCACCCGTGACTTCGTCGACCACCCGGGCGCCGTCGCGGTGCTCGCGATCGACGACGAGGATCGCGTGCTGCTGATCAACCAATACCGGCATCCGGTGCGCGAGCGCGAGTGGGAGCTGCCTGCGGGACTTCTCGACGTGGCGGGCGAGCCGCCGCTCGAAGCCGCGCAGCGCGAGCTCGCCGAAGAGGCCGACCTGCAGGCCGCCGAGTGGAGCGAACTCGTCATCTTCCACACCAGCCCCGGCGGCAGCAACGAGCTCCTGCACGTCTTCGAGGCGCGCGGCCTGAGCGATTCGCCCGAGCCGTTCGCCCGCATGGACGAGGAGGCCGAGCTGGTGCCGCGCTGGATCCCGTTCGCCGAACTCGTGTCGGCCGTGCTCGAGGGGCGCCTGCGCAACTCGATCCTGATCGTCGCGGTGCTGACCGCCCATGCCCGCCGCACCGTCTGACGCGCGCGCTCAGCTGGAGCGCTTCCTGCGCCACCTGACGATCGAGCGCGGACGCTCGGCGCACACGGTCGCGGCCTATCGGCGTGACCTGGAGGCCCTGCTGGCCGACCTCGCCGAGGCGGAGGGCGCCGTCCCGGTCTCGACACTGACGCCCGAGACACTGGCCGCGCACACGACCGGGCTGCGCGAGCGCGCCGAGCCGGTCGCCGCGGCGACGCTGGCGCGCAAGGTCTCGGCGATCCGCGGGTTCACCGGTTTCCTGCTCGAGGAGGGGGTGCTCGAGACCGACCCGGCGGCGAAGCTGGTCGCGCCCAAGCTGCCGATGCGCCTGCCGAAGGCGCTCACCCTCGACCAGGTGGAGAAGCTGCTGGCCGCCTGCGCGGGCGAGGAGCTGAGCCGGGTGCGGGATGCCGCGCTGCTCGAACTGCTCTACGCGACGGGCGCGCGCGTCTCGGAGGTGGTCGCCCTCAACGTCGACGACCTGGTGGGCGAGGAGGGCGCCGCCGAGCACGTGCGGGTGCTCGGCAAGGGCGGCAAGGAGCGCATCGTGCCGGTGGGCAGCTTCGCGCGCGCGGCGCTCGACACCTACCTCGTGCGGGTGCGCCCCGAGCTCTCGCGCCGCGGTCACGCGACGCCCGCGTTGTTCCTGGGGATGCGCGGCGCCCGACTGTCGCGCCAGAGCGCGTGGCTGGTCATCCGGGCCGCCGCCGAACGGGCCGAACTCGGCGTCGAGGTGTCGCCGCACAGCCTGCGGCACTCCTTCGCGACGCACCTGCTGGAGGGCGGCGCCGACGTGCGCGTTGTGCAGGAGCTGCTCGGTCACGCGAGCGTCGCGACGACGCAGATCTACACGCGGGTGACGGCGGATGCGCTGCGCGAGGTGTACCTGACCTCGCATCCGCGCGCCCGTTAACCTTCAACCTCTGCTTCAGGTGAACCGCGCGCAACGGGCGCGTGGCAACCAGGAGGCGGGGGACACCGACTTAGACTCGACACCATGCCAGCGCCACGCGAGGATGTCACCGAGTTGCCGGGCTTCTCCGGCGATCTCGGCAACGCCACGCTCGGCCCCACGGGTCGACCGGTGACGGATTTCAAGCTGCCGAAGAAGCTGCCCTCACACGGCCCGGCGCGGATCATCGCGCTGTGCAACCAGAAGGGCGGCGTCGGCAAGACCACGACGACGATCAACCTGGGCGCGGCGCTCGCCGAATACGGCCGCCGCGTGCTCGCGATCGACTTCGACCCGCAGGGCGCCCTGAGCGCGGGCCTCGGCGTGCCGACCCACGACGTGACGACGATCTACGATCTGCTGCTCGGCCGCTCGAAGGACACCAAGGCTGCGATCATCGAGACGGCGACGCCGGATCTGCACGTGATCCCGGCGAACATCGACCTCTCGGCCGCGGAGGTGCACCTCGTCAACGAGGTGGCGCGCGAGCAGATCCTGGCCCGCGTGCTGCGTCAGGTGGCCGACGACTACGACGTCATCCTGATCGACTGCCAGCCCTCGCTCGGACTGCTCACCGTGAACGCGCTCACCGCCGCGCACGGCGTGCTGATCCCGCTGGAGTGCGAGTACTTCGCGCTGCGCGGCGTGGCGCTGCTGATCGAGACGATCGACAAGATCCGCGACCGGCTGAACCCGGCGATCCGCCTCGACGGCATCGTCGCGACGATGTACGACCCGCGCACGCTGCACAGCCGCGAGGTGCTGGAGCGCGTGGTCGAGACCTTCGGCGACGCGGCCCTGGAGACCGTGATCGGCCGCACCGTGAAGTTCCCGGATGCGACGGTCGCCGCCGAGCCGATCACCAGCTTCGCCCCGACGCACGCCGCCTCGGACGCCTACCGTCAGCTCGCGAGAGAACTGGTTGCGCGTGGCGCCGTCGCCTGAGGCGATGCCGACCACGGAACTGCTGTCGCCCGCGGGTGAAGGCGCCGAGTCCCCCGGCTTCCGTCTGACGCTGTCGAACTTCGACGGCCCCTTCGACCTGCTCGTGCAGCTGATCAGCAAGCACGAGCTCGACATCACCGAGATCGCGCTGAGCGCGGTGACCGACGAGTTCCTCTCCTACCTGCGCGCGCTCGACTCGGAGGACGACCTCGATCAGGCGAGCGAGTTCCTGGTGGTCGCCGCGACCCTGCTCGATCTGAAGATCGCGGGGCTGCTGCCGCAGGGCGAGCTCGTCGACGCCGAGGATGTGGCGCTGCTGGAAGCGCGCGACCTGCTGTTCGCCCGGCTGCTGCAGTACCGGGCCTTCAAGGAGGCGGCCGCGTGGTTCGGCCAGCATCTCGACGCCGAGTCGACCCGGCACGTGCGCAACGTGCGCCTCGAGGACCGGTTCCGCCGGCAGACCCCGGAGCTGGTCTGGAACCTCACGGCCGACGACTTCGCGGCCCTCGCGCTGCTGGCGTTCACCCCGCGCGAGATCCCGGTGGTCGGGCTCGACCACCTGCACGCGCCCCTGATCAGCATCCGCGAGCAGGCCGCGCACGTCGTGGCGATGCTGCGGCAGGGCGAGCCGTTGAGCTTCCGCCAGCTGGTCGCGGGTGCCGAGCTGAAGGGCGTCGTGGTGGCGCGCTTCCTCGCCGTGCTCGAGCTGTACCGCCACGCCGCGATCTCTTTCGAACAACTCGAACCGCTGGGCGAGCTGACGCTGCGCTGGACGGCGCAGCACTGGTCGGATGACCAGCTCGCCCACCTGGGAGCCGACTATGACAACTGATCCGAATCTCGACCTCGACCGCCGCCTCGAGGCGATCCTCATGGTGGTGGACGAGCCGCAGTCGGTGATCGCGCTCGCGACGGCGCTCGGCGCACCCGTGCCCGACGTCCGGCAGGCGATCGAACGGCTCGTCGCCGACTTCGACGGCACGGCTTCCGGCTCGGTGCGGCGCGGCTTCGAGCTGCGCGAGGTGGGCGGCGGCTGGCGCATCTACGTGCGCGCCGAGCACGACGAGGTGGTGCGCGACTTCGTGCTCACGCAGAGCCCCACCAAGCTGTCGCAGGCGGCGCTCGAGACGCTCGCGGTGATCGCCTACAAGCAGCCGATCTCGCGCGGATCGATCGCCTCGATCCGCGCTGTCAACGTCGACTCGGTGGTGCGCACGCTGCTCGGCCGCGGGCTCATCACCGAGGCGTTCACCGACTCCGAGACCGGCGCGATCCACTACGAGACGACGCCGCTGCTGCTCACCCAGCTCGGCATCAACTCGATCGAGGAGCTGCCGGCGATCTCGCCGCTGCTGCCGGACGGCGCCGACGGCTTCGAGGATGCGGCGGCCCTGCGATGAGCGGCGACAGCACCGACGCCAGCGCCGAGGGGGAGCGCCTGCAGAAGGTGCTCGCCGCCGCCGGGGTCGCCTCGCGCCGGGTGAGCGAGCAGTACATCGTCGCCGGCCGGGTGTCGGTGAACGGCCAGGTCGTCACCGAGCTGGGGCGCCGCGTCGACCCGCTCGTCGACGAGGTCGCGGTGGACGGCACGGCGGTGCAGCTGGACAGCTCGCGCCGCTACCTGATCCTCAACAAGCCGACCGGCGTCGTCAGCACGATGAACGACGAGCACGGTCGACCCGATCTGCGGCAGTTCCTGCCGGACGACGGCGAACGGCTGTTCAACGTCGGCCGGCTCGACGCCGACACCAGCGGCCTGCTGGTGCTCACCAACGACGGGGCGATCGCGCACGTGCTCGCGCATCCGTCGTTCGGGGTGACGAAGACCTACATCGCGACCGTGCGCGGCGAGGTGACGCCCGCCACGATGCGCAAGCTGGAGAAGGGCATCGAGCTCGACGACGGCCCGATCCAGGCCGACCGCGCACGCATCGTGGGCGAGGCCTCCCGCGGCAAGACGATCGTCGAGATCACGCTGCACTCGGGACGCAACCGCATCGTGCGCCGCATGCTCGCCGCCGTCGGGCACCCCGTGCTGGAGTTGGTGCGACGCCAGTTCGGGCCGCTGCACCTCGGCACGCTGCCGATGGGACGCACCCGCGAGATCACTAGGGTGGAACTCGGCGAACTGCTGACGATCGCGCGGAAGAGCGACGTCGGCACCGAGCGCCCGAGTGAGGATTCCGGAGAATGAGCGACCGTCGCGTGACCGATCAGGTCCGCATCGTCGGCAGCGGGCTGCTGGGCGCGAGCATCGGCCTCGCGCTCGGGGCGAAGGGCGTCGACGTCATCGTCGACGACGCCTCGCCGGCCGCGCGCCGCCTCGCGATCGACTACGGCGCGGGCCGGGCCCCGGCCGAGGGCGACGCGCCGGGCGTGATCGTCGTCGCCGTGCCGCCGGATGTGACCGCCGAGGTGGTGGCCGCCGAGCTGGCGCGCTTCCCCGACGCGCTCGTCACCGATGTCGCGAGCGTCAAGCTGGCTCCGCTCGCCGAACTGCGCGAGCGCGGTGCCGACCTCTCGCGCTACCTCGGCTCGCACCCGATGGCCGGGCGGGAGCGCGGCGGCACGATCTCGGCGCGCGCCGACCTGTTCGAGGGGCGACCCTGGATTCTCGCCGGGCACGACGGCATCAGCTACGGCCGCGCCCGTCCGCTCGAAGACCTCGTTCTCGATCTCGGGGCCGTGCTCATCGAGATGGACGCCGTCGAGCACGACCGCGCCGTCGCCCTCGTCTCGCACGCCCCGCAGCTGGTCGCCTCGATGCTCGCGGCGCGGCTCGACGCCGGCACCGACCCGGCACTGCGGCTGGCCGGGCAGGGGGTGCGCGACACGACGCGCATCGCCGCGAGCGACCCGGCGCTGTGGGTGCAGATCCTCGGCGCGAACGCGGCCGCGGTCGCCGACGTGCTGCGGCCGCTGCGCGACGACCTCGACGCGGTGCTGTCGGCGCTGGAGGCGCCGGAAGCCTCCGGCTCACGTCGCACGATCGCCGAGGTGATGGCCGCCGGCAACGCGGGCGTCGCCCGACTGCCCGGCAAGCACGGCCAGGCGAAGCGCTTCGCGACGCTCGTGGTCAAGATCGACGACAAGCCGGGCGAGCTGGCGCGTCTGCTCACCGAGATCGGCGAAGAGGGCGTCAACATGGAGGATCTGCGCCTGGAGCACTCGCCGGGCGCGCAGCTGGGCTTCGCCGAGATCTCGGTGGTTCCCGAGGCGGCGCACGCACTCGCCGCCGCGCTGGAGAAGCGCGGCTGGGCACTGGGAGAAGAAGACCGATGAGCACCCCGATCGTCGTCGCCGTGGATGGGCCGGCCGGCAGCGGCAAGTCGAGCGTGAGCCGTGCCGCCGCCACGCGTCTCGGCTACGCCTTCCTCGACACCGGCGCCGCCTACCGCGCCCTCACCTGGCTCGCGCTCGAGCGCGGCATCGACCTCGACGACTCGGGCGCGATCGTCGCCGAGCTGGCCGACTTCCCGTACCGCACCGAGGCGCGACCCGAGGGCTCGCACGTGCGGGTCGGCGACGCCGACGTGACGATCGCGATCCGGGAGCCGCGGATCAGCGCCGTCGTCAGCCAGATCGCACGGGTTCCGGAGGTGCGTGAGGCGCTCACCGCGGCGTTCCGGCGCATCATCGCCGAGACCCGTGCGCCCGGCATCGTGGTCGAAGGCCGCGACATCACCACGGTGGTCGCACCGGATGCTCAGGTGCGAATCCTCTTAACCGCCGATGAGACGGTTAGAATTGCGCGACGGTCCGCTGAACTCGCCTCCGCCGACGCCGATACGGCCCGGCAGCTGCGCGAGCGGGACCGCAAAGACGCCCAGGTGGTCGATTTTCTGACCGCCGCCGAGGGCGTGACCACGATCGATTCGACGGAACTCGACTTCGAGCAGACCGTCGACGCGGTGATCGAGCATGTGCGGCGTACCGCCGAGGCCAGCACCGCCCACCAGAACTGAGGAACCATGACCGAGCGTGACCCGGAGCTCGCGTCGTCGACGCCCCCCGAGGCGGACAGCGAATTCGACGAGCTCGGAAACGACGAGGGCGCCGTCGAGGCGCTCGCCGAACGACTCGCCGACCTGGACGACGAGGCGGCGGAGAACCGCGCCGCGAGCCTGCGTGCGGGCCTGTCCGACTACGACCTCGACGACGAGGACCTGGAGCTGCTGGATGCGGCCTCCGCCGGTCCCGACGGCATCACGTACCTGCCGGCGCTTCCCGTGCTCGCGATCGTGGGCCGCCCGAACGTCGGCAAGAGCGCGCTCGTCAACCGCATCCTGGGCCGCCGCGAAGCGGTCGTCGAGGATGTGCCCGGCGTCACGCGCGATCGCGTCAGCTACAAGGCCGAGTGGCTGGGCCGTCGCTTCACCCTCGTCGACACCGGCGGCTGGGAGCCTGACGCGCAGGGCATCAACGCCTCCGTCGCGGCGCAGGCCGAGGTTGCGGTCGATCTGGCGGATGCGGTGCTGTTCGTCGTCGACATCAACGTCGGCGCCACGGCGACCGACGAGCACGTCGTGCGCATGCTGCGCGCCTCGCACAAGCCCGTGATCCTGGTCGCCAACAAGTCGGACGACACCGTCAAGGACCCGCTCGCCGCGGAGCTGTGGAGCCTCGGGCTCGGCGAGCCGTGGCCGCTGTCGGCGCTGCACGGCCGCGGCGTGGCCGACCTGCTCGACCACGTCATGGAGGTGCTGCCGGAGGTATCCACGGTTGCGAAGCAGGAGATCGGCGGCCCGCGCCGGGTCGCGATCCTGGGGCGCCCGAACGTCGGCAAGTCGAGCCTGCTCAACAAGGCCGCCGGTGAGGAGCGCGTCGTCGTCAACGAGATGGCGGGCACCACCCGCGACCCCGTCGACGAGCAGGTCGAGCTCGGCGGTCGCATCTGGACCTTCGTCGACACCGCCGGCATCCGCAAGCGGGTGCACCTGCAGCAGGGCGCCGACTTCTACGCGAGCCTGCGCACCAGCGCCGCGCTCGAGAAGGCGGAGGTCGCCGTCGTCGTGCTCGACGTCACCCAGCCGATCTCGGTGCAGGACATGCGCATCATCGACCTGGTGCTCGAGTCGGGCCGCGCCCTCGTCGTCGCCTACAACAAGTGGGACCTGCTGGACGATGAGCGTCGCCGCTACCTGGAGCGCGAGATCGAGCAGGATCTCGCCCACATCACCTGGGCGCCGCGCGTCAACATCTCCGCCCGCACCGGCCGTCACCTGGAGAAGCTGGTGCCCGCGCTCGAGCTCGCGCTCGACAGCTGGGACACCCGCATTCCGACCGGCAAGCTGAACGCGCTGATCGCGGAGCTGACGGCGGAGCACCCGCACCCGGTTCGCGGCGGAAAGCAGCCGCGCATCCTGTTCGGCACCCAGGTGTCGACGCGCCCGCCGACCTTCGTGCTGTTCACGACCGGATTCCTGGACCCCGGCTACCGCCGCTTCATCACGCGCCGCCTGCGCGAGATCTACGGCTTCGAGGGCACCCCGATCAATGTGAACATGCGCGTTCGAGAAAAGAGGAAGCGCTAGC
>DCRR01000003.1:105357-106830 GCA_002325245.1 Microbacteriaceae bacterium UBA1487
AGCGGACGTAGGACCTTCGGCCCTGGGAAGCTGAGCGGGTCTCCGAGAAGCTGAGTCACATCAACCGATTCAGCATCGACAAGGGGACACCATGACTTCCGCCACCACTCCCGCCGAGACCACCGGATCTGACCGCGTCGTCGTCGAGTTCACTCGCGGCACCGCCCGTTTCGTTCGACTGTTCGGAGTGCTCGCGCTCATCGCCGGCATCGGCATGGTGCTCGCCGGAGGCGTCGTCTGGGGCATGGTGAGCAGCGAGCTCGCCGCCGAGAAGATCGTCGTCTCGGAGGACTCGGCCCTGCTTCCGGGTGCCGCGGTCGCCGGGCCGCTCACCGCCTACGCGGAGGCCGAGGTCATCAGCGGTCACGCCCTCGAGTCCAGCGGCGGGCTGACGTACGCCGAGCTCGATCGTGACGACCCGGTGCGCGACACGGTCATGAACGCGTCGTTCCTGCGGGCCTCGCTCTTCACCTCCGTCGTGTCGTTCGGTGTCGCCGCCTTCGCGATGGGCATGGGCCTGTTCGTGGCCGCGACCGGCTGGGTGCTGACGCGGATCGCGCCCAAGAAGGCCATTGCCTGACGACCACCACACGGCGCGGGTCGCGCCTCCCGAGTAGGCTCGGGAGGCGTGACCCGCTCCGTTTTCAACCCGGTCGCGGCGCGCGCCGACTTTCCGATCCTCGACCGCACCGTGAACGGCAAGCCGCTCAACTACCTCGACGCCGCGGCGACGAGTCAGAAGCCGCGCGTCGTGCTCGACGCCGAGCGCCGCTACTACGAGACGGCGAACGCGGCCGTCAACCGTGGCGCCCACACGCTCGCCGGTGAAGCCACCGACCTGTTCGAGGACGCCCGGGCCCGCGTGGCCGGCTACCTCGGCGCGGGGGAGCGCGAACTGGTGTGGACAGCGAACGCGACCGAGGCGCTCAACCTGGTGGCCTACGCGATCGGCAACGCCACGCTGGGGCGCGGGGGAGCCGCGGCCGAGCGCTTCCGGCTGGCTGCGGGCGACGAGATCGTCGTCACCGAGGCGGAGCACCACGCGAACCTGATCCCGTGGCAGGAGCTCGCCGCGCGCACCGGCGCGGTGCTGCGCCCGATCCGGGTGCACGACGACGGTCGGATCGACCTCGACCACGCCGCCGAGGTCATCGGGGAGCGCACCCGACTTGTCGCCTTCGCGCACGTCTCGAACGTGCTCGGCATCGTCAACCCGGTCGAGCACCTCACGCGACTGGCGCACGACGCGGGCGCCCTCGTGGTGCTCGACGCCTGCCAGTCGGCGCCCAACCTGCCCGTCGACCTGCGCGCGCTCGACGTCGACTTCGCCGCCGTCTCGGGCCACAAGATGCTCGCCCCGACCGGCATCGGCGCCCTCTACGGCAAGGCGGAGCTGCTGGATGCGCTGCCGCCGTTTCTGACCGGCGGCTCGATGATCACCCGCGTCACCCTCGAATCGGCCGAGTACCTGCC
>DCRR01000003.1:107003-107155 GCA_002325245.1 Microbacteriaceae bacterium UBA1487
CTCGCGGCCTTCGACGTCGAGGGGGTGCACGCGCACGATTCGGGGCAGTTCCTCGACGACCGGGGCATCGCCGTGCGGGTCGGCCACCATTGCGCGCAGCCGCTGCACCGCCGTTTCGGGCTGACCGCGACCACGCGCGCGAGCGTGTCGCC
>DCRR01000003.1:107383-107685 GCA_002325245.1 Microbacteriaceae bacterium UBA1487
GCGGGCACCCACCTGACCGGTCTGCGCTGGGAGGGGCACGGCTGCACCATCTCGCAGGCCTCCGCCTCGATGTTCGCGGCGCTGATCGACGAGGATGCGCCCGTCGAGTTGGGCGCGCTCCAGGCCCGGATCGACCGGTTCCGTGAGGTGCTGCGCTCGCGCGGCACGCTCACCCTCGACGAGGAGGAGTTCGGCGACGTCGCCGCGCTCTCCGGCGTCTCGAAGTACTCGCAGCGGGTGAAGTGCGCGATGCTCGCCTGGGTGGCGACCGAGGCGGCGGTGGCCGAGGCCTCCGGCACGGC
>DCRR01000003.1:107793-111524 GCA_002325245.1 Microbacteriaceae bacterium UBA1487
CGATCGACGGCCGCTTCCAGTTCCCTGATCCGGATCGTGCCCGCCGTGCCGCGGTGCTCATCCTGTTCGGCGTGCTCGACGCGACGCCCGCGACCGCCGACGACGGGGTCGCGCCGGAGCTCGACGTGCTGCTGCAGCGACGCGCCGACCGGATGCGCCACCACGCCGGGCAGGTCGCCTTTCCGGGCGGCGGCATCGATCCCGATGATGCGAGCCCCGCGGCGGCGGCGCTGCGGGAGGCCGTGGAGGAGACGGGGCTCGACCCGGCCGGTGTCGACGTGCTGGGAGAGCTGCCGGAGGTGCCGCTCGTGGTCAGCAACAACCTGGTGACCCCGGTGCTCGGCTGGTGGTCGACCCCGTCGCGCATCGCGGCGGCGGATCGGCGCGAGACGGTGGAGGTGTTCCGGGTGCCGGTCGCCGACCTGCTGGCGCCCGAGAACCGCGCGAGCGTCGTCTCGATTCGCGGCCAGCGGCGGCCGCCCAGCCCCGCGTTCACGGTCGGCGAGGTGTTCGTCTGGGGGTTCACCGCGATCGTGCTCGACCGCCTCTTCGACGAACTCGGCTGGACCCGCCCCTGGGATCCCTCCCGCGCCCTCCGCATCTGACCCCCAGCGGGTTGAGTAGCCGCGAAGCGGCGCATCGAAACCGCGCTGTAGCGGGTTGAGTAGCCGCCACTGGCGGCGTATCGAAACCGCAAGGCTCTGCGGGTTGAGTAGCCGCCACTGGCGGCGTATCGAAACCCAAGCCCCCTCCGCCCCATACCCCCTAGGGTATGCTCACCTCATGCCTGCGACCGCGACCCCCCGCGCGCCCGCGCTGCGCCACCTGCTCGCCCCGCTCGCGCGCCCCGACCGCCTCGCCGTCACCCTGATCTCCGCGGCCCTCACCCTTGCCGTCCTCGCGAGCTCCACCGGGATGCTCGCCCTCGCCGACGGCGCCACCGGGCTGCGCCTCGACGCGCTCGCCGCGACCGCCCTCGTCGCGGGCAGTCTGCTCGCCGGCGCCACCTTCGCGACCTTCCGCCGCCCGCCGCTCGGTGCCGAGGCAACCGTCTGCGACCTGCGCGGCCCGCTCATCGGCAGCCTGCTGCTGGGGCTCGGAACCGACGCCGGCGAGGCGAGCCTCGTCAGCGGCATCGCGCAGCCGGTGCTCGCCGTCGCGGGGCTGATCGTGCTCGCGGTGGGGCTCGTCGACCGGCTGCGCCGCGAAAGTGCTGCGGTGCGCCACGCCGAACGTCGGCAGGCCGCCGTGCTCGCGGGGCTCGTCGACGCCGACGATGCGGGCGAGGTCTGCCTCGACTGCCGCCCGCTGTTCCCCACACTGCTGTCGACCCCGAAAGCGACCCCATGAAGAAGCTCCTCGCCCTGCTCACCCTCGGTCTCGCCCTGACCCTCACCGGCTGCACGCCCGCCGAGCCGATCGAGGTCACCGCCGACACGATCATCATCGACGTGCGCACCCCCGAGGAGTTCGCGACCGGCCATCTGGAGGGCGCCCTGCTGCTCGACGTGCAGTCGGCCGAGTTCGACGCGCTCGCCGCGGAGCTCGACCCGGATGCCTCGTACATCGTCTACTGCCGCTCGGGCAACCGTGCGGGCACGGCGATCGAGCGTCTGGCGGCGCTCGGCATCACCGATGCGGTCAACGCCGGCTCGGTGCAGGAAGCCTCCGACGCGACCGGCATCCCGATCGTCACCGAGTAGCGCTCGCCGCCGCCACCCCGGCTGCCGCTACCCTCGTGGGATGGGACGCCTCCTCGCCGCCTGCGTTGTCGCCTCGCTGCACCCGGATTCGGGCTCGGTCGGCACGACCGCGATCGACAAGCGCGCCGTCGACGGGGCGGTGAAGGTGGGGCCGCGCGGCCTCTACGCCGACCTTCAGGCCGACCGCAAGCACCACGGCGGCGATGAGAAGGCGGTGTACGCCTACGCCGTCGAGGACGCCGAGTGGTGGGAGGAGCAGCTGGGCCGCGAGATCACGCCGGGGCTGTTCGGCGAGAACATCCGCGTCGAAGGGCTCGAGGTGTCGAACGCCGTCGTCGGCACCCGCTGGCGCATCGGCGCGGGGGAGGACGCCGTCGAGCTGGAGGTGACCGGCCCGCGCACGCCGTGCATGACCTTCGCCCGTTGGATGGGCGAGGAGAGCCGCGGCTGGGTGAAGCGCTTCTCGGATGCCCGCCGCCTCGGCGCCTACCTCAAAGTCACCCGCTCCGGCCGCATCCGATCCGGCGACGAGATCGCGGTCGTGCACATCCCCGACGACGCCCCCACCATCCTCGACCTCTACCGCGGCCCGTAGCCCGTCAGCGGGTTGAGTAGCCGCAAAGCGGCGTATCGAAACCGCAAGGCTCTGCGGGTTGAGTAGCCGCGAAGCGGCGTATCGAAACCCCATCGAAACGAACACAGTCCAAACTGTCCTTCATGACCCCACCCCTCACGATCCGCCCGCTGACTCTCGGCGAGGTCCGCATCCGCCCGAACAACATCGCCGGCACCGGAACCCCGATGCTGTGGTGGACGTTCACCTCGCGCACCTGGTCGCCGTGGCTGCCGGTGTTCGGGTTCCTGGTGGAGCACGAGCGGGGCACCGTGCTGTTCGACACCGGCCAGTCGGCGGCGTCGATCGACGACCCCGACTACTACCCGGGCGGCCTGGTGGGGCTGGTGTTCCGGCGTCAGGCGGAGTTCCGGGTGAGCGTCGAGCAGAGCCTGTCGGCGCAGCTGACTGCGGCGGGTGCCTCGGTCGACGACATCGATGTGGTGGCGATCTCGCACCTGCACCAGGATCACGCGGGCAACGTCGCCGAACTCACCGGCAAGAAGTTCCTGGTGAGCGCCGACGAGCTGGCGCTTCTGGATGAGAAGGCGCCCGAGATGCACGGCGTGCTGGCCGAGCACGTGAAGGTCGACGGCGTCGAGTTCTCCCCGGTCGTGTTCGAGCCGAACGATGACCCGGCGCTCGCCGCCTTCGGCGCGAGCTTCGACATTTTCGACGACGGAACCCTGCTGCTGCTGCCGACGCCCGGGCATTCGGCGGGCTCGATGAGCCTGCTGGTGCGCCGCGAGGGGGCGGCGCCGGTGCTGCTCGTGGGCGATGTCACCTACAATCCGGACCTGCTCGCGAAGGGTGTCGTGCCCGACACGGGGGCGCGCGAGGTGCAGCTGCAGACGGCTCGCAAGATCGTGGCGCTCACCGAGGCGCTGCCGGGGCTCGCCGTCGTGGCGGCCCACGACCCGCGCGTGCCGGAGCGTCTCGCGGCGGTGTCGTGACCGCATCCGAGCCGGAGGCGTGCCCCTGCGGTTCGGGGCGCGCGTATGAGCGGTGCTGCGGCCCGCTGCATGCGGGCGGCGCGGCCGAGACGGCGCAGCAGCTGATGCGCTCGCGGTTCAGTGCCTTCGCTCGGGGGCTGGATGCCTACCTGCTGGCGAGCTGGCATCCGTCGACCAGGCCGGCGACGCTCGAGCTGGACGAGGGGGTGCAGTGGCGCCGTCTGCAGATCGTGGATGCGGTGGCTGGGGCGGCCGGTGACGCCGAGGGTGTGGTCGAGTTCCGGGCCTCGTACCGCGACCCGGACGGCGCCGCGGGCCTGCTGCACGAGCGCAGCCGGTTCGTGCGCGACAGTGCCGGCCGATGGTCGTACCTGGACGGCGAGACACGGTAGAGTTGTCCATCGTGCTGTTCCGCTTGGCGGGCGCACAAGCCACGGGCTGTGGCGCAGCTTGGTAGCGCAC
>DCRR01000003.1:111553-135164 GCA_002325245.1 Microbacteriaceae bacterium UBA1487
GGTCGCAGGTTCAAATCCTGTCAGCCCGACCAATACAGGCTTATTCAAACCTTTGGACTGAGTAAGCGGGTATGGGTCCGAAAGAGAGTCTTCCGCAGGAATGCGGGAGGCTCTCTTTTCTTTGGCCGGTGTGTGGGCCGAGGCGCTGAGGCGGTGCTGGGCGCGCCAGTCGTGCAGGCCGGCGTTGAGTTCGGTGCGTTCGACGCCGATGCTCACCTCGCGGTCGGTGACCTGGACGTCGAGTCGCGTGAAGAACGCGGTGAGCAGCTCGCGGCGGACGTTGTCGGGCAGCTGCTTGTAGAGCGCGGCGGGATCTTCGAGGAGGTCGACGAACGCGAAGGCCTTGTCGACGCCGTGCCGGATTCGTTCGACCGTCCGGGTGAGCTTCTCGGTGATGGCGCCCTTCTGGAGCGTGACGTACTCGAGGCGTTGGCGCAGCTTCTCGACCGCGATCGTTCCGTCGGCGGCGAGTTCGATGAGTCGCTCCTCCTGGGCTTCGAGCTTCTTCAGCTGGGTGCGCAGGGCGTCCTTCTCCTCCTGATCCGCGGCTTGGAGTTCGACGAGGGCGCGTCGAACTTCCTCACGAACGGACGCGATGTCGTCAGCATCGAAGCGTTCGGCCGCTACCCGTCGCGCCACTTCGTCCTCGAGTTCGTCCAGTCGCGCCGACGGCATCGAGCAGTGACCGCGCTGCTTCGCGGTGCAGACGTAGTACTCGTATGTGCCGCCGTGCCCCTTGTTCTGGCTGTAGACGAGTCGACTCGTGCGCCCCTCCGACTTGCATTCGGCGCAGTACAGCAGGCCGCGGAGGAAGTGGAAGTGGATCCGGTCGCGGTCGCCCTTGCGGTTTCGTCCGTCGAGGATCTTCTGCACCGCGAGGAAGAGCTCCTTCGAGATGAGGGGCGTGTGCCTGCCCGGGTGGAGCTTCCCCTTGTAGCGGATGACTCCGGTGTAGTACGGGTCGCGCAGGATCATGGCGAGCTGGCTGCTCGACAGCGGCTTGGCGGCACGTTTGCTCGATTGCCGCGTGGTCAGGCCCTGGTCTTCGAGCATCATCTGAAGCTGCGTGATCGAGAACTGGTTCGTGGCGTACTGCTCGAAGGCCCAGATGATGAGTGGTGCGCGGACGGGGTCGACGTCGATCGTGTTGACGAGTCGTCCGTCGAAGTCCTTGCGCACATTCAGGTAGCCGAGCTTGGCCCGCCCAACGCTGCCGCCCCGTTCGACCTTGTGGGCCATCTTGATGCGGATGTCCTCGCCGCTCATGCGGACCTGGAGTTCGTTGACGACGTCGGTGATGGCCTCCATCGCGTCGCCCATGTACCCGTCGCCGAAGTTCTCCTTGGCCGAGATGAGCTCGACGCCCTTATCGCGCAGCTGGCGCTTGGTGATGGCGGCGTCGAGGTGGTTGCGGAAGACGCGCGAGCGCATGTAGATCACGACGTAGCGCACATCCGGATTGGCATCGACGAAGCGGAGGAGCTTCTTGAACTCCGGCCGCTTGTCAATGGTCTGCGCGGACTGGCCCGGTTCGACGAACTCGCGAAGGATCGGCACGCCGAGCTCCTTCGCCTTGCGGATCGCCCACTCGCGCTGAGTGGCGATGCTGTTGCCGTCCTCGTCGAGGTCGGCTGCGGTGTTGAGCTGGCGCGTCGTGGAGACGCGCAGATAGCTGATTGCCACGCCCGTGCGGAGCGGGACGTGCATCGTGTCGTCGCCCTTGAATAGGTGTTCAAGCCCTGCGACTGATGTGAGATTCGGCTTTGCCAGGGTGGCTGCCGCTTCCTCGCCTTCTTGGTACATATGAGGCCCTCCTTCGGTTAGGTCCTCCGCATTTACGCTCTTCTCGGCCGGGAAGTCCAGTCCTTTGGCGGCTTTCCCGGCACCTACACCGCCGTCGACCGGGGTCGCGTCGGCGATGTAGTTTTCACCTCGCTCAGGGCGCTCGTCCATGGCCCTTCCCTTCTTGTGTCTGGGGCTCTTTCGTTGGCTGTTCTAGGTGAACGACGAGGCCGAGGAGTACGCGAGCGAGCCGACGCGGATCGGGTCGCGCACGCCAGACGGGTGTGATGTCGATGCGCCGGTCTGCGCGTGGGCGCCCTCGTCTGCGGGGTGGGTCACTGCTACTTGTTGAAGGCATAGAGCATGCCCCCCTCCTCGACGAAGTCATAGACGTCGCGGGTGCGTTCGATGACGTAGTCGATGTTCAGGTGGACGGCGTCAGCGGGCAGGCTGTGATCATCAGCCCAGTTGCCGAGCTCGATCTCCCAGTCCTCGAGTGGACTGAGCGCGTAGACCGCGTCATCGATGGAGTTGAAACTGCCGACGTAGTTCTCCTGGAAGCTGTCGAGCAGATCCGCCGCGGCGGCGTTCACATCCGGCAGCGCCAGGAACGCTCTGAATGCGGGACCGAAGAACTCGTCGCACTCTTCGAGACGGACGATCAGTTGCTCCATCCCGGCGGCGTCGAGGCTGGCGGGGACATGCACCGTGACGGGCCTGCCGCTGGTGGTGAGAGTGGTACGCACCAGGAGACGGTCGAGCTTGGGTGGCAGATGCTCGTTCTGATACGTCCGCCCGGAGCCGGTTCCCATCTTGTCGATGAGGTACGTACCGAACCAGTCGATGAGTTCTTTGACCTCGGCGGTGGCGTCCTCGTCGGTGTAGAGGCGTAGGTATTCCTCGCGAAGATCGAGGTAGGTGCTCTCGCCCGTCCTCCCGAACTCGGCGAGGGCGGACTCTCGTCCGAGCGCGCGCCCGAGCGCGTGGGCGATGCAGCGGGCGGTGTCGTGGTCGACTTCCCGGTGTTCCGCGAGTGCAGCTGCGATGCCGTTCGCGATGGGATGTTCGAAGCGGTGGGAGGCGACTTCGAGTCGACGCCAGTCGGGTGACATGCGTTCAGGTGCGAGACGCATTTCGGGTGTGACAGTGGGCTCGTGCTCGCTCATGAGCGCTTCCCCGCGGTGATGATGTAGCGCCCGAGCGCGTCGAGCCAGGGCTCTCGCTCGATCGGGACGGTGACGTCGTTGAGTTCAGCGAGCGCCACTTCGGCGTCGAGGATGCCGGTTCCGGCGAAGCGCTCGAGTGCGCTGCCGGGGCCATCGTGAATGGTGGCCGCGATGAGCTGCGCCAGGAAGGCATCGCGACTGTTCGGGTCGAGCGTGAGCCAGGCATCGATGATGAAGTGTGCGTGCTCGGTCTGGTCGATGGTGCGCATCCATTTCGGGAACTTGGGCTTGGTGCGCAGGTCGTTGTTTTCGGCGCCAGTCGGCGCGACGGGGATGGTTGATGAGTTCATGTGATTCCTCCTTTCGGGGTGAATGATGATGACGGCCCGTACGGGGCCAGCGTGGCGAGTGTCTGCTCGCCGGTGATGATGGTGAACATGCCCGGCTCGAGTCCGCGATCAGCTGCGATGGCCTCGCGGATCTTCTGGGCGCGGTCGATGGTGGGGACGATCCAGACGACGGCCGGGTACAGCTCCCGCGCCTGTTGTTCGATGCCCGTGCGTTGGTGGCGCTGGTAGGTCTGGCACTTTCGAAGTACGGCGGGCAGATGCTCGGTGGCGCGGTCGACCTCGATGAACGAGTGCGTCTCGGTGCTGGCGTCGGCAGTGACGACCAGGAGGTCGGGCTTGAGCGTGATCACGGCGGCGCCGCTGCCGTTGAAGCTGCGCCAGCTGGCCGGCTCGAGTTCGAGCTCGAGGAGTTCGAAGCGGTGGGCGTGTGCCTGCTCAAGCAGACTGACCGCGATGTCGGCGACGGCGAGGGTGTGAGCGACGAATGTGAGACCTGGCTCGTCGTAGCGCCGCCTCCGCGGTTCGCCGCGTCGGGCACGAAGGTAGCGGTCGCCCGCTGGCCCAAGCTGCCAGATCGTGACGGCCGAGCCGTGCTTGATGCCGCCGATACGCCGGGCTAGCCGAGTGATTGCACCGCGGGCTTCGAGACGGTTCAGCACGCGGGTCGTCCCTCGCGTCGCACCGCTCACGGTGACATGTGGACCCAGGGGTGCCGCCGGGAAGTGCAGTCGCTGCAGCTGTCGAGTAGTCAGAAGTCGAAAGCGTTCGAGATCCTCGAGGATGCGAACGTCGCGCTCAGTGAGGTGCTCCTCGAGGTCGAGATGGCGAACAGCGGTCACCATGAGGCCGCCCTCCGGGCTGGGGTGAAGCGTCCTGGAACGCAGGGGCAGTCCGCGCCCGCACCGGCCGAGGTTCGCCGGAACGTGGCCGAACGTGGCGGCGGGTGTTCGTCGTGAAGTGAACAGCGGACGGAGCGCCGAGCGGACAGGGCGATCCAGTGGTTGAGGGCGTGCCGAGCGATCATGCGCGCCTCGCCTTCTGGTGCGTCGGGCGGCCCGCCTGGTGCTCTGGTGACGAGGTTGCTGCGACTTCGGAGGTGGTCGGCGGCAGGGCGCCGTAGCGATCTCGGCTGCGCTGGCGGACATCGTCGCGGATACCGAGCGCTGGGCGCGGTGGCAGGGTGTGCCCCGAGCACCATCCGGCTGGCACGCTCCCGGCAACCAGGTGGGCGTAGATCTCGAAGCGAGGCAACGCCTGGAAGTCGTCGGAAGACAGTTGCGGGGCCATGCGGGCGAGATCACGAGCATCGTCCGGACCAACGGCGAAGCAGATCTTGCTACGCGCATTCGTATCGAGCGCCGCCCGCATGGCGGGTGGAAGCTGGCCTCGATACTGGTGCGCCAGATGCCAGGCGACGCCATAGGACCGTGAGGTCGCGAGGGCGTCGGCGATCGAGGTCGGCAGGTGCAGGTAGTTCTGCATCTCGTCGATGAACACCATGCCCGGCCGCTTCATCGGGTGCTTTTCGCGGGCACGCTCCAGCGTCGCGTTCCAGAGTTCGGCGACGATCAGGCTGCCGAGTAGCTTGGCGGCACCTGTCCCGATCAGCGCATCGTTCAGCGGTACCAGGACGACGCTGCGCTCGCGGAAGACGTCGCGGAGCCGGAAGCGCGGTCGTGCCTGCCCGAGCACGAGAACCAGCGGTGCGCGCAACAGGATCTTGCGAAGCTTGTTCAGAGGTGCAGCGATCATGGCAGCGCGTTGGGCGGGGCTGAGTTCCTCAAACTCGGCCCAGAAGGAGGCCAGCGTCGCGTCGTCCTGCATCGCGGCGATCACTGGGCGTCGGAAGGCAGCGTCCGTTAGGAGGCGTGGCAGATCGATGAGCGTGTACGGATCGATGGTCCGTTGCCCAGCCCGGGCGAGCGATAGGAGCGCACCGTGGATCAGGTACTCGGTGCGTGGTCCCCACCCTTCCTCGAAGACGGCGGCGAGGGCGGCGATGATGCCGTCGACCACGACGTCCGGATCGCGGTCGCCGATGTCGAGCGGGTTGAAGCCCACCGGCATCGTGTCGGCAGCGTCCAGCACGACAACGCGCTGCGCATGCTCGGGGGCGATGCGATCGAGGATGCTGTCGACCAGTTGCGCCTTGGGCTCGACGACTACGCAGGCCCGACCAGCCTCGATGTCGGAGAGGATGAGGTGCTCCAGCACGGTGGACTTGCCCGAGCCCGTTGGCCCGGTCGCCACCAGGTGCTGCAGCCGACTGGCCGGATCCATCCCGATCAGACGCTCCGGACCCGGTGCGGTACCGGTCGCGAATACCGACGACGTCGCGCTGACGATCTCGGGCACCGGCAAGCGACGCGGATGGGTGCCGGCGATGCCGGGATAGTCGCGCTCGCCGAGCGGCCAGGCCAGCATCGACGTCAGCTCGTCCGGTGAAAGCCGGAACGCGGCGCGAGCGGTTGCCGCGCGCCAGCGGCTCGACGAGTCGTAGTTGAGGCTGAGCCGAAGTCCGGGACTCTGCAGTAGCTGGAGGGCACCGAACGCTTCCCAGACGAGCGCGCCGGTTCGCTTCTGGGTGCCAGCCGTGACCCCGATCCGGAGCGTCACTGCGGTCGTGGGCTGGCCAGCTCGCAGTTGAAGCCGACGGCGCGTCTCAGGCTCCACGGCGCGGACACCTTCGAACACGAGGGACGCGAGTGGCTGCATCGGGTCGGCCGACTTCGCTGAGACCGAATGCGCCGCTTGCGTACGTCCCAGGACGAGCTGCAGCGCAACGTGCTCCTCGCCTCGTCGTGCCGCGAGTGCGAGGTATATCGCCGACGTGACCTGCTCCGGGTCGGTGTCGGCGAGCGGCAGGATGGCGGGGTGCGCCACGACCCGGCTGACAGCGGCCACGTCCGGCCGTGTGGCGGGCTCAAGGGCGAGGCCTGGCAGGTGGCCCCGAAGGAGGCGCTTGAGGCGCGGTGCGGCCGCGGACGGGTAGCCGACGAGATGCGTCACGCCGTCCGCGCTGGCGTGTACCTCGAAGACGAGCGGTCGTGGAGCGTCGGCGCTCATCAGGCGCGTCATCAGCTGAGCCACGCTGTCGGCGCCGAGTGGGCGCGGCAGATGCAGACGTGTGAAGACCAAGTCAGGCATGGTCGCCTCCTTTGTCACGTTCGAAGTACTCGGCGCGAGCTGCGGCTTCGAGGCGAGCTTGTTCGAGACCGGCGCTGGTGATGATGCGAGCGATCCGCTCGGTGCGCCTATCGCTGTTGGACTCGGAGAACACCTGGACGCGCCGGTCCACGCTCTTCCGATAGCGGCGACGGCCGCGGGTGTGTCGGGTCATGAGACAACCTCCTTCCCACCGCTGCCCATGAAGGGCTGATTGGTTCGCGTCACGGCCGCGGAAGGACGTTGGGATCGCTCATAGCCATAAGCCGAATGAGCACAATGGCGCCTATTACGAACTCGAACGCTCGATTTGTCAAGCGTTTTCAAGCGCCGTTGTCCATTCCACAACTACCCGACAGAGGTGAACTCGCTCATGCTTAGAACCGTCGACCCCACCAGTAGCGGTACACGATGACCGCGCACCACCAGACGAGAGCGATGCCGACGATCAGGAGGACCCAGCCCCAGAACTGCGCGAGTAGCTCCAAGGCGAGCCAGAGAGCGACGATGCCGCCGAGAATGAGCAGGCAGGCGCGGAAGAAGCGCATCGGCGTGGGCGCGGGGGTGTCGTCGGGCATCAGTCATCACCGACCCCTCCATCTGCGCCGGCTCTGGTGAAGTCGCTCGGCACCGGATACCCCGGGATCGTGATGTCGGAGTCGATCTCGTTCCCCCACACCGACCAGTCCGCGTGGCTGTTCGGACGCTGCCGCGCGAACAGCTCGAGGTACGGGCCGTCGAGGACGCGCTCGATCAGGGGGATCATTTCTTCGGGCTTCTGGCTGTGCGCCTGCCGTGGGAAGAGCAGTGTCGAGCGCTGGCCGCGGAACTTGAACGGTGCCCGGCCGCGCACGCCGTGCAGCAGGATCTCGTGGGAGCCGCGGAAGTAGTTCCCGAGGCCCATGTAGTACTTGTCCCAGACGGCGTTCGTCTTATAGGTGAAGCCCCATGCCTTCATAACCTCCAGTGCTCCAGGCAGTGCGGCATTGGTCGTCCACAGCAGCAGCGTCGCGTTCTCAGCGGCGAGCTCGGCGACCGGCATCTGCTTGATGCGGTCTAAGGTCATCAGGTCGTAGTGGTTGATGGCGCCGCGGGCGCCGGCCTGGGCGATATCCCAGGGCGGATCGGCGTAGATCACGGCGTACTTCTTGTGCGTGGACGCCGCATCGGCGCCCGGGGTCTGGTTGGTCATGTCAAGGAACTCCTTTCTCCAGCCCGCAGCGATAAGGGCGAGCGATGGCGAGGACTGGTTATGCGCGTTCAAGAACGAGTCGTCAATGTTCCGGTCGCTGTCGTTGCGAAAACCACAACGACCGGGAAACTGACGAGCAGTTGGTGCGGCGGCGCGGACGCGGGTGGTCCTCGTCCGCGCCGCCGCGGTTCAGCTCACGAGTCCGACGACTCGTTCGGCGTGCGACCCGAGGCGAGGAAAGACTCGCGGATGAGCGCCTTGCGCGCCTCGTGAGCTTCCATGCCAAGTGCGTCGGCCAGCTGCAGCACGGTGCGGCGCAGCTCGTCCTGCTTGCGGTCGAGCTCGGCCTCGATACGCGCCCGGCGGCGCTCACCGAAGGAGTTGCGGACGGCGACCACGAGGTCGCGCGCCCACTGGATCGTCTCGGCCGAGACGTCGACCAGGCGGTCGAAGGCGCCCTGGGTCGTGGTGGTCATCACTGCCACCGCCGAATCGCTGCCGAGGCGCCCAGCGTGTAGCTGTCGACAATCTCGCGGTAGCGGGCCTCGCCGAGCGGCGCGACCGTGATGAGGTGCTGCTCCAGCGCCGTCAGCGCGCCGACGTGCTCGAGGGCGGTGTGCGTCACGAACGCGCGGCCGTCCTCGGTGAGCTTGGCGACGATGGCGCGGGACTGCACACGCTCCACCTCGCGGCGGGTCTGCCGCTGGATGCCCAGCGACAGCGAAGAGAGCCCCTGCGGGCTCATGGCGCTCCCCGTGGTGGGGAGCAGTTCGGATGCGGTCATCTTCTGCCTCCTGGAGGTTGCTCCCTGCGGATGGGGAGTTCGTACTTCTAGGCTCAGGCGCGGCGTTCGTCCTGTCTTTGGCGCAAAATTGGCAACATGGCAGAGCCCGCTGATCCAGTGCGTGACGAACTGATCCGCGAGCTGCGGCTGTTCCGGCGGGGGCAGGGAGAGCCGACCGTCACGCGAATGACCGGGCTGTTCTACCTCGTTGAAGCGCTCGGCGATGGAATCCCCGAGCGCGCGTTCGATGAGCTGATGCGCCTCTACGATCAGCACGGCACCGACCCGTCAACGTCGGTCGGCGCGTTCTTCTATCTGTCAGGCGAAGGCGTCGGGCTCGGGTCCGTGGATCAGCGGCGCACCCAGTACGTGAGCGAGCATTTCGCTGCGGACGTGTCGACGCCCTGGCGTCGCTCTGAGCGCGGCATCAGGGAGCTTGTGACGCTCATCCGTGACCGCGACGAGCACGCTCGCCCCTGGGCATTCGTTTCCGTCTTCCAGTCCGGCAACGCGTTCCAGCCGGTCCTCGACTTCAACCTCCGCAAAGAGGCATGGGCGCCTCCCGTGGTTGAGATCGACGGCGAACCGGTCGCGTTCGACTTCACCGTCCGACCTCACCCCACGCTGCCCGACTTCGTCCATCGCCGCGTCGTGCTCCCCGAATCATCGCTCAACCTCGACGTCGGGTTCGCCGAGCGCATGGCCGTCGTCCGCGTCGGCTGGAGCATGCCGATATGGCCGGTCTGGAGCGTCTTCGCGTGGACCGCCGATCCGCGCATCGCCGTTCACCTGCGCACGTTCCGTGAGCGCGCCGTCGAGGTGTCGCTGCAGTGGTGGCGACACACCTCCCCAGGCGACGTCGCTGGCCTCGTCACCGACGGCGCCATCTGGGCAGAACGACGTGACCCGAACACAATGAACCTCCCAGAGGGCTGGGAGGTTCGCTGAGTGGGCTGCTAGCTCTGCACCTCGAGGAGGCCGATGGCTTTTCCGACCATGTACTCGATGTCGGGGTGTCTGGGGCTTAGGCATACCGTTCCGCTAGCCGGGTTAACGCTGCATTTGCTCGGATCGATGGTCGCGAGCCCGTGCTCGAAGTAGACGAAACCGAGGCGACGGGCGAGCTTCTCCTGGGCCTTCACCATGTCGGCGTAGATATCCCTTCGTGTTCCAAGCGTGTACAGCCCCCCTTCTTCAGTGACAGCGAACCGGGCACCGTCGATGTGGGGGAGCACCCAGACCTTGCGTCCAGGCATAGCTGCCCTAACTATGAAGCGCGAGCGCGATCCTGGCAAGCAATCCGTTGACGTACTTTCCACAACATCGGACTGTGGATAACTCGTTGAAGCAGGCGTTGCCTGTGGAGAATTACACGGATGTAAGTATCGATTCGGTCGACGCGGCCGGAAATTCGGGCCTAGAAGGCCCTCAGGGGCGCTTCTAACGCCCGAAACGCGTGTGGATAAGGTTCGGGTACCCGAACGGGCACCCAATGCCACAGCTGGCCGTATGTCGGCGGTGCGCGGTAGACTGCGAAGTGCGAGAAAGCCCCGACCGACTGGTTCGGCACGGGGGCTCGAATCGCAGCAGATCGGGGCTGAGTGTCTTTGCGGGACTACTCGACTCTAGAGGCTCAGATGGCCTCTTCGCGACCCGGCGAGCCGGTCCTCGGGAGATCTGCTTCAACTCAAGAAGCGGAAGGAGTACCTGATGGCGAAGTCGTCGTCACGGTCGTCCGGAAAGCCCTCGAAGGCGGCACTGAGCAAGGCGGGACGGACGCTCGCGTCCGACTCGTCGAGCAAGACCGCCAAGTCGAAGGCCGGCTCGACGCTCGGCAAGGGCTGAGCACCGGGGTGGGTCGATCACCCGCTGGTCGGCCCTCCCTGCCAGCCCTTCACGCGACGCGATACCCTCGCCGGTACTCCGACTGCTTCGCTACCCGCTCCCACGAGCGGAGAGGCAGTTCACCAGATGAGCAGTTCGTTCAAGTTCGACAAGAACGCATTCATGCGCGAGGTCCAGCGCGAGGCCCAGAAGGGCATCGACCAGATGGCACGCGAGCAGAACCGGGAGCTCGAGCGCATGAGCGCTACCCACACCGGCCGCCCGATCGAGGAAATCAAGCCCGCACTGCAGCGCCTGTTCGCGCGCTACGACGGCAAGATCACCGACCCCGAGCTGACCGAGTGGGCGCAGCTGATCAGCGACGGCACGAAGATCACGCTCAAGCCCGACAAGATCCGCTTCTAGGCCATACGACGAGGGCGTCCCCAGTTCGTTCGGGGTGCCCTCGTCGTATGCCTGCAGTAGTGACGCCGATCGGTGTCCGGCCGCATCGATAGCCTCAGATCGTGGTCGATACGAAGCAGACGAAGACGATCGGCGAGCACCATGTCGCCGCTGAGCTTGCCCGGCGTGGTTGGGCACCAGCGCTTACCCGCGACGGACTCGAACGCACCGACATCCTCGCAGTGCTCGCGGAAGGCGCTGAGCGGCGCCTCGTCGAGGTCCAAGTGAAGGCAGCGCGCGGCGCCAAGATGGACTCGATCAGCTGGCCGCTCGGCTCGAAGTCGCAGGCACCGAGCCTGCACGAGCGGGAGTACTTCGTCATGGTCGCAATCCCTCACGATCTCCGCGACCATCCCCGCAGTTTTGTGGTGCCCCGCGTCCACGTCGCAGCGGCGGCTTGGATCGAGCACATGAACTGGCTCACCCATCCCGATGCGCTCCCTGGAAAGCGGAATGCTCCGGTCGAGCGCTCTCGGGTGCTCCTTCGGACCTTTGCCGACTACGAGGACCGCTGGGACCTGCTCGAAGTTGACCAGAGCGCCGCCCCGGTTCTGCTGCCCTCGGGCTTCCGAGACCTTGCGCTCACGGAACGCGTCGGCCTACCGCCAGACCACGAGTGGCACGAGGGGCTTCCGGAGTGGTGAACGAGATCGAGGACGCTTGGTATGCCGAACTGCGCGCCCAGTATCAGCCCGAGCATGTCCGCCTGCTCCTGATTGGCGAGAGCGCGCCGACCGACCGCGGCGGCACTCGGCCGCGGAACTTCTTCTACGCCGACCACCTCGGCTACGACAACCTCTACCGTGGCGTCGTCGAGGCGCTGTACGACATCCGTCAGCTGGAGAAGCGCTCGCACGACAAGCGCCCATGGCTGCGACGGCTGCAGGCCGACGGCGTCTTCCTGATCGATCTGGTTCCGTACCCCGTCAACGATGTATCAAGCAAGAAGCAGCGCAAGGCGATACTTCGCGAGAACGTCCCAGGCTGCATCGAGCGCGCCCGCGCCCTCAACCCGGACGGCATCATTCTCTGCAGCAGCGATGTCTTCGATGCGCTCGCGCTGCCGCTGCGCGAAGCTGGGCTGCCATTGCTTCACACCCGCGCCCTGAGCTTTCCGCTCGGCAACGTGCGTGATCAGTTCGTCGCGGGCTTCCGTGAGGCATACGCCCGCCTGGGCGATCACTAGACAGCACAGCTGCCTGGCGTCGCCCGCCGTTGCGGAATTGACAACGCTCGCGATCGGAAGATTGACCCCGCGAACAGGCGGTGCATAATCGGCCTCACTCCTCGTCGGCGTGCGGCGTAGATGATCCCAACCGGGGATCGTCCGTCGCTTCCGATGAGGAGGCTCACCATGAGTGAGAACACCCCTGCCGACGTGCCGGCCTCGGCACTCGGTCCGTTGCGGACGCTCGCCGTTCGTATCACCGATGGCCTGCGGGCGCAGCTGGACGTGCTCGCCCAGCTCAACGACCGCACCGTCACCGAAGAGATCCGCCTCGCCCTCGAGTCGTGGGTCGAGACCAGCAAGTCCGACCCGAAGGTGCTCGAGCGCGCCGAGACGGTGCGCGCCGAGATCGAGCGCGAAGCCAAGACCAAGCAGAGCGCGATCGAGGCCATCTTCGGCGGTGCGAGCGGCGGCAAGACGCCGCGCCGGTCGTCGGGTTCCGCCTGACCGCAGTTCGGCATGCAGGGAGATCCGGCTGTTCGGGACTGGGCGCTTCACCGCGCTCGTCCCGGACAGTCGGTACACCATCAACGCCAGCGCTTGCGCGACGTGAGATGCCAACCACGGCAGTCGTCGCAGAAGTAGACGCGCGCTTCCTGCTTCGGACGCGAAGCCTTGTCTTGGTTCTGAATCTGAGCCAGCACCAGCAACGCCGCGATCCGGTCGCGATAGCGCGTCTTCGTGCAGGTCGGCATGAGTCGGAGTCTTCCGGTGACCACCGACATGGTCAGTTCCTCGTTGCTGCCCCGCGGCTTCGGAAGAGAACCCGAGAGGGGTTCTCGGCCGCGACAACAGTAAGGAGGTGGGACGAATGGTGCGCAGCATCGTCATCCCGCACGACACAGAGCAGCGCCCTACCCTCGTAGAGCTCGCCGATCTCGGCGCGTTCCAGGAGGCGGTCGACGGCTGGCTGGATCTCATCGAGATCCCGTCCATCGGCGTCACCATCTACATGAACGAGGCCGAACGTCGGACCCACGGTCCGCTGAACACCCGGGCCACTGCGTTCTGGTGGCTCCACAGCGCACATCCGACGGCCCACCCCGTCATCCTCGGCGACGTCGTCCTGACGGGCGTCGGCGACAAGGAGAACGAGGGCGACGTCCCGGAGGCGGTCATCGAGCAGATCTTCCATCGCGACAACTTCGTGGTGCAGGTCCGCCCGTACGACCGCAACTCATGGTACGACTCGTTCGCGCGCTTCGACAGCGTCTTCGATGCCGCCCTCTGGTGTCTGCTGTTCGAGGCCACGATGCGTCCCGGAGCTCGGTTCCGCGTTCGGAGCGAGCCGCCGATTCACATCGCCGAGCTTCCCCTCTTTGGAGGTGACCGATCATGGTGAGGGCGCTCGTCATCCCGACCACCGAGGGCGAGCCGATCACGGAGTGCGAGGTCAACAAGCTCGAGGACTACCAGACCGTGGTGGGCGGCTGGATCGAGCCGGTCGACATCCCGGCCCTTGGCGTGACGGTCTACGTCCACGAGGAGGGGCTAATGCTCAATCTCCCCTTCAATCCTCGGGCGACATTCCTCTGGTGGTACTTCGTACCCGAAGCTCGCCAGAAGGCCATGCTCGTCGGACCGGCGATCATCACGGGGCTGCCCGACCATAACGGCGACAGCACCGATGTCCCGAGCGAAGTGGTCGCCATGCTCGCCCACCCGGGGGAGTGGCGCGTCGAGGTTCGAACAATCGGTGACCCGAAGTGGTATCGCAACCAGATGACGTACTCGGACTACTTCGAAGCGCTCGTCTGGGCGATGGTCACATCGGAGCGCTGGACGGCTGCGGAGGACACCCGCGTGGTGCCAGTGCTCCACGACGAGGTCGCGTCAACCAACGTCAGTCCGCCATCCGCGGCCTGACAACAGGGCGGCGACTGCCCGGACTTGAGAACCTCCGAGTTCTCGTCCGGTGCGGTCGCCGCCCTTCTTCACCCAGTGCAGGGGCATCTCCGTGTCGGGAGCGCGTCGCAGGCTCCTCGCTCGATATCGTCGCCTCGTGAACATGGATCAGTGGCAGGTTGTCGACGGACCGCTCGAAGGCGAGGTTGTCGCTCTCGAAGGGAAGGATCGCGAGCAGTTCAAGTTGCGCCTCGATGATGGCCGCGTTGCGATCTACTCAGCCCACACAGGTAAGACCTACGGCATCCCGAATCAGCTGCTCTTCGTAGGGATCGACGTCTCCGATCGCCTCGTTTGACAGAAGCGACGTCAGCAGCATTTACGAAAACTCCTGATAGATATACAATTATCCCCAGATGCTGCCGCGTGGTTCGAGCCTGCTCCCGCGCGTCGGCCTTGCCTCGAGGCGGTCCTGTCAGCCCGGCCATGTCGTCGCGCGCCAGTAGCCTGAGAGCACCCGAGGTCATCAACATGAAGTGCACCGCATTCGGTGCGAGGAGAAGTACAAGTCAATGACGCCGACCACCAAAGAAGCCCAGCGCGCAGAACTGCACAAGACCATCTGGCGAATCGCGAACGACCTGCGTGGGTCGGTCGATGGCTGGGACTTCAAGAGCTACGTGCTCGGCATGCTCTTCTACCGCTTCGTCTCCGAGAACCTCACCGCCTACATCAACAAGGGCGAGCACGAGGCTGGCGAGACTGACTTCGACTACGCTCAGCTGCCCGATGCCCAGGCGGAGTTCGGACGTAGAGAGACCGTCTCCGAGAAGGGCTTCTACGTCCTGCCTTCGGAGCTCTTCCAGAATGTGCGTCGTCGCGCGGCCAAGGATGAGAACTTGAACGAGACGCTCGAGCGCGTCTTCAAGAACATCGAAGGCTCGGCGGTCGGGACGGACAGCGAAGACGACCTCAAGGGTCTGTTCGACGACCTCGACGTGAACAGCTCGAAGCTCGGCAACACTGTCGCCAAGCGCAACGAGAAGCTCGTGAAGCTGCTCGATGCGATCGGCGACCTGCCGCTCGGCAACTTCGAGGACAACTCGATCGACCTCTTCGGTGACGCGTACGAGTACCTGATGCAGATGTATGCCTCGCAGGCCGGCAAGTCTGGCGGTGAGTACTACACCCCGCAGGAAGTCTCCGAGGTGCTCGCCCGCATCACGGTCATGGGCAAGAAGCGCGTCAACAAGGTCTACGACCCCGCTGCCGGATCAGGCTCGCTGCTACTCAAGTTCGCGAAGGTGCTCGGCCGCGAGAACGTCGGCGGCTTCTTCGGCCAAGAGATCAACCTGACCACCTACAATCTCGCGCGGATCAACATGTTCCTGCACGACGTCAACTACGAGAAGTTCGACATCGCACACGGCGACACTCTGCTCGACCCCCAGCACTGGGACGATGAGCCGTTCGAGGCGATCGTTTCCAACCCGCCCTACTCGATCAAGTGGGAGGGCGACGCGAACCCGCTCCTGATCAACGACGAGCGCTTTGCGCCGGCTGGCGTGCTCGCACCGAAGTCGAAGGCGGATCTCGCCTTCACGATGCACATCCTGAGCTGGCTCGCCGTGAATGGTACAGCCGCCATCGTCGAGCTCCCGGGTGTGCTGTACCGCGGGGGAGCGGAGCAGAAGATCCGGAAGTACCTGATCGACAACAACTACGTCGATGCCGTGATCCAGTTGCCGCCGGACCTCTTCTTCGGCACCACGATCGCGACGTGCATCATCGTGCTCAAGAAGTCCAAGACCGATAACTCAGTGCTCTTCATCAACGCCTCGGGTGAGTTCAAACGCGTCGGCAACAAGAACAAGCTGACACCGGACAACCAGCAGAACATCCTGATGGCGCTCGACGTGCGGGAGGACGAGGAGCACTTCGCGAAGCTGATCTCGAATGAAGACATCGCAACGAACGGGTACAACATCGGCGTCTCGAGTTACGTCGAGCAGGAGGATACCCGCGAGGCCGTCGACATCACTGCGCTGAACGCCCAGATTGCCGAGATCACCTACAGGCAGACGGAGCTCCGCGCCTCGATAGATGAGATAGTCGCGAGCCTGGAGGCTACGAGGTGAGCGGCGTTGACGCACTGATAGCCGAGCATTGCCCGGACGGAGTCGTTTACTTGCCTCTCTGGCAATTGACGACGTGGGACAAGCGCTTCGATGCCGTTGATCGCATAAAGCAGCCTTCAACGCGCAAGTATCGCTACTTGCTCGCCAAGGAGGTCGCACCTCTTGTCGTCGAAGGTGGTGACGTCAAGATACTCACCACAAATGATTCCGATCTGTGGACGACCGAGGAGATCGCTCGTGGCCCGATTCATCATGATGAAATCGTGGCAATTCCAGGCGGTGGAAACGCTTTCGTTCATTACTACAACGGGCGGTTCATCACCTCTGACAACCGTATTGCTGTTGCCAGCGATCCGAGCAAGCTTCACATGAAGTTCCTGTACTACTTCCTTCTCGCCAATCTCGACACGCTCGCGTCCTTCTATCGAGGATCAGGAATTAACCATCCCACCATGGCGGACGTGCTGGACTGGAGAATCCCAGTTCCGCCCATCGAGGTGCAACGAGAGATAGCCAGTGTCTTGGATCAGTTCACGCAGCTGGAGGCGGAGCTGGAGGCGGAGCTGAGGGCTCGAAAAGTGCAGTTCGCTTTCTACCGCGACTTGCTAATCGACGCCGTCGAGCCTGGCAGCAAAAGGTTGCCGTTGTCGGCGATTGCCATCGACTTTGGCCGAGGAAAATCCAAGCATCGCCCCAGAAATGATCCGAGGCTGTATGGCGGTGAGTACCCGTTCATCCAAACCGGTGATGTACGCGCTAGTGGCCACATGATCACGAAGTATTCGCAGACATACAACTCGTTGGGCCTAGCCCAGAGCAAACTCTGGCCGCGAGGTACGATCTGCATCACAATTGCAGCGAACATTGCGGAGACGGGGATTCTGGACTTTGACAGTTGCTTCCCAGACAGTGTGATCGGACTGGTCGTCGACCCGACGAAAGCATCCACCGATTACGTGGAGTACCTGCTCCAGTCCCTCAAGGAGAAGCTAGCCGCGAAGGGGCAAGGCAGCGCGCAGGCGAATATCAATCTCGGCACGTTCGAGAATGAGCTGTTTCCGTTCCCCGCTATTGAGGAGCAACAGCGAATCGTTGGGGTTCTCGACCAGCTCAATGCTCTTGTCAATGACTTCACAATCGGCCTGCCCGCCGAGCTCGCAGCTCGTCGCCGACAGTACGAGTATTACCGCGGCAAGCTGCTTACCTTCAAAGAGGCTGCTGCATGAGTGAAGGCATTCCACGCAAATACGATCCGATCGCTATCTCTGCCGAGTCCACGGTCGTCGCGGAGTACATCCCAGACGCCCAAGCGTCGGCCGCATACCAGTCCGAGTCCGCACTTGAGCAAGAACTGATCCGACTCCTCAAGTCCCAGGCGTACGAATACATGCCGGTCACCTCTGAGGCGCAGCTCGTGACGAACCTGCGCACCCAGCTGGAGGCGCTGAACCACATCACCTTCTCCGACGCAGAGTGGGCGGACTTCTTCGACAACAAGATCGCGGGCAAGAACGACGGCATCGTCGAGAAGACCGTACGTATCCAGGAGGACCATGTCCAGCTCCTGAAGCGGGACGACGGTTCGACGAAGAACATCACGCTGCTGGACAAGCAAAACATCCACAACAACCGTCTTCAGGTCATCAACCAGTACGAGATTGGCCAAGGCGAGGGCGGCGCGAATTACGCGAACCGCTATGACGTGACGGTGCTCGTCAACGGTCTTCCGATGGTGCACATCGAGCTCAAGCGCCGCGGTGTCGACATCCGCGAGGCGTTCAACCAGATCAATCGCTACCAGCGCGACAGCTTCTGGGCTGGCTCCGGTCTGTTCGAGTACGTCCAGCTGTTCGTGATTAGCAACGGCACGCTGACGAAGTACTACTCGAACACGACGCGTACTCAGCACATCAGCGAGGGCAAGAAGCAGACCAAGGGTCGGAAGACCTCGAACTCCTTCGAGTTCACCTCGTGGTGGGCGGACGCGCAGAACAAGCCGATCACCGACCTGACCTCATTCGCGAAGACCTTCTTCGCCAAGCACACGCTGCTGAACATTCTGACCCGCTACTGCGTGCTCACCGCCGACCGGCTTCTGCTCGTGATGCGCCCGTACCAGATCGTCGCGACCGAGCGGATACTGCAGCGCATCGACATCGCCACGAACTACAAGCAGCTCGGCACCGTTGCCGCGGGAGGCTACGTCTGGCACACGACTGGTTCCGGCAAGACGCTGACGAGCTTCAAGACGGCGCAGCTCGCATCGAAGCTGCCAAGCGTCGACAAGGTGCTGTTCGTCGTGGACCGCAAGGACCTCGACTATCAGACGATGCGCGAGTACGACCGCTTCGAGAAGGGCGCGGCGAACTCCAACACGTCAACGGCGGTTCTGAAGAAGCAGCTCGAGGACTCGAACGCGCGGATCATCATCACCACGATCCAGAAGCTGTCGATGTTTATAAAGGCAAACAAGGGCCACTCGATCACTAACGACCACGTCGTGATCATCTTCGACGAGTGCCACCGCTCGCAGTTCGGTGACATGCACACCGACATCACTCGCGCCTTCAAGCGCTACAACCTGTTCGGCTTCACCGGTACCCCGATCTTCGCGGTCAACGCCGGCACAGGCGGCAACCCGCAGCTCAAGACCACCGAGCAAGCCTTCGGTGAGAAGCTCCACACCTACACGATCGTCGATGCGATCACCGACAAGAACGTGCTGCCTTTCCGGATCGACTACGTCAACACAGTCAAGGTCGGCACCATTGTCGACAAACAGGTGTCGGCCATCGACACAGAGAAGGCGCTGCTGGCGCCGGAGCGCATCAGCCAGGTCGTGCGGTACACGCTGGAGCACTTCGATCAGAAGACCAAGCGTTCCTCGAGCTACGAGCACTCCGTCGTGACGAACGTCGCGGAGTCGACCCGTGCCCGCCGTCAGGCCGAAGCGGTCCGTGAGCGCAAGCGGGTGCGTGGCTTTAACGCCATCTTCGCGACGGCCTCGATCGATGCGGCGCGTCGCTACTACAACCACTTCCAGATTCAGCAAGAAGCCCTGCCTGTCGACCGGCGCCTGAAGATCGGTCTGATCTACTCCTACGGCGCGAACGATGCCAGCGACGACGGCATCCTCGACGACGAGGCCTTCGACACCGACGCGCTGAGTACGGACGCTCGCGGCTTCCTCGAAGATGCCATCCAGGACTACAACGACATCTTCGGAACGAGCTACGACACCAGTGCCGACAAGTTCCAGAACTACTACAAGGACCTCTCGCAGCGGCTGAAGAACCGGGAACTCGACCTCGTCATCGTGGTCAACATGTTCCTCACCGGCTTCGATGCGACGACGCTGAACACGCTCTTCGTCGACAAGAACCTGCGGGCGCATGGCCTGATCCAGGCGTACTCGCGCACGAACCGCATTCTCAACTCGGTCAAGACGTACGGCAACATCGTCGCCTTCCGTGACCTTGAAGAGGAGACCAACGCCGCCCTCGAGTTGTTCGGCAATAAGGACGCCCGTGGTGTCGTGCTCCTCAAGCCATACGACGACTACTACGGCGAGTACGCCGAGAAGGTCGACGAACTCCTGACATCGTTCCCGCTGGGGCAGCAGATCATCGGGGAGGCGGCGCAGAAGGAGTTCATCCAGCTGTTCGGACAGATCCTGCGGCTCGAGAACATCCTCACCTCGTTCGACGACTTCGCCGGGCACGAGATCCTCACCGAACGTCAAGGCCAGGACTACCGCAGCGTCTACCTCGACCTGTATGCCGAGTTCCGCAAGGTCAAGGACACCGATAAGGAACTCATCAACGACGACGTCGTGTTCGAGATCGAGCTGATCAAGCAGGTCGAGATCAACGTCGACTACATCCTGATGCTCGTCCAGAAGTACCGCAGCCAGCACGGTGACGGTGAGGACAAGGAGATCCGCGCCGAGATCTCCCGCGCCGTCGACGCCAGCCCGACACTGCGCAACAAGAAGGACCTCATCGAAGCCTTTGTCGACTCCGTCTCCGTCGACGGCGCCATCGACGAGGAGTGGCAGGCGTTCATCGCCGCTAAGCGCGAGGCCGAACTCGAAGCAATCATCGAGGACGAGCGCCTCCGCGCCGACGCCACTCGCGCATTCATCGAGATCGCGTTCCGCGACGGTGCGCTCCGCACGACCGGCACAGCGATTACCAAGGTGCTTCCGCCTGCCTCCCGGTTCTTTGCCGATGGCGGCCACGGCGAGAAGAAGCAACGCGTGATTGAGAGGCTCGGGGCGTTCTTTGAGAGGTTCTTCGGGCTGAGCCAGGGGGCTGAGTAGAGCATGGAAGAAACAGCGAAACCGAAGTCAAGCCACGGCTGGGCTCGCTTCTGGGCGGTCGACCTGCATGTACACACACCAGGGTCCGATGATGCCAAAGAAGAGGACTTCGGGGATCCTGCCGCCATCGTGCAGGCTGCGCTCGATGCCGGGCTCAGCGCTATCGCAGTAACAGACCACAACACCGCCGCCTGGTGCGATCAGATGGCAGAGGCGGCAGCAGCGACCGATCTGGTTGTACTTCCTGGGTTCGAGTTGAGTACGTCCGACGGCCATCTCCTCGGAGTATGGGAAGAAGGGACGCCAGCCTCCAAGCTTGAAGACGTCCTAGTTCTTCTGGGCATCGCGCGCGCACAGTTTGGCGACCTCAACATCGTGAGCGCTAAGGGCATGGCCGAATGCGCCGCGGAGATTGCGAAGGCCGGTGGAGTGGCAATCGCCGCGCACATCGACAAGGAGCGGGGCCTGCTGCAGCAGCCAGTCCAGACGCATGTCAATCAGTTGCTGGCGAATACAAACATCAGCGCGTTCGAGTTCGTCAAGTCGGATGCGCCAGGAAAGGTTGCGGCCAAGCTCGCCAACTCTCGGCACCCAGCCCTCATTCAGAGCTCGGACGCGTATGACGCATCGCTGAGCCGGCATGCGGCGTCTGGCATTGGCGTCCGTCGAACTTGGATCAAGGCCGCCCGTCCCGATCTCCGTGGCATTCGATACGCATTCGACGACCCCGACCTCCGCATCACACTCGAAGATCCATCCCTCGCAACCCCTCACTCGACCATCGATGGCGTGTATATCTCAGGCGGCTTTCTGCCTGGCGCCACTATCAACCTGAGCCCCGATCTCAACTGCTTCCTCGGGGGCACAGGGGCCGGTAAGTCACTGGTTCTTGAAGCGGTGCGCTTCGCCCTTGATCAGCAGGTTGACCGTGGCGAGTTTGGCCCCATCCGCGAAGAAGTCGATCGCCGCCTTGCCTACGCACTGCGCGACGGAACCGAGGTTCAGGTTCGGCTGAACATCGACGGCGAGGCCTATCGAGTCCGGCGGGCATATGATCCGGCCGGCTCGGCTCCGACGGTTGAGCAGGCGATCGACGATGACTGGGTGGTGATCAACCGGACCCCGTCCGCACTCCTCAGCATCGCGGCGTTCTCTCAGGGAGAGATCCTCGAATACGCACGTCAGCCGGTTGGTCGGGTTGGTCTCATCGACGCGCACCTCGACCTCGCTGACATAGACGGGCGCGTCGTCGCTGCGGAGAGTAGCTTGCGCAGCAACGCATCGAATCTCATCAGGGCGCGAGAGCGAGTCGCGCAGCTAACCGAAAGTGCCGCCAAGGTGGCAGACCTCCAGAAACGCGAGAGTGAACTCTCTGTCTTGTTTGATCCGGAGCTCGTAAAGGCCCAGGGGCTCTGGACATCCGAGCTTGGCCAACTGAAGACATACGCAGAGCTGGTCGGTGCGCTCTCCCTAAACCCGCCCGCAACCCCTGCGACGGTCACTGAGAAGATCCCCGAGCACAAGGCAGAGTTCGATCAGATCGAACAGGCGCGAGGAGCTCTCTCGACCGCGATCGACAAGGCCACCGAGCTAGTCAACGGGAGCATCGTCGCGCTCCAGGCCGCCGTTGCGTCAGCACAAGGAGCACTCGGCGTCGAGTACAAGGCCTTTCAGGCGAAGCTCGATGAAACCCTTGAGAAGTCCGGCAACAACTCTCTCGCTAGCCTTCGGCGCGAGCTTGAGTCTGTCCAGACATCATTGTCGGCAGCGAAGTCCGCCGCGTCAGAACTCAAAGACATCGCGCAACCAGCGCTTGACGGGCTAGAGAGTCAACGCGAAACCCTTCTTGACGACCTCAAATCCGCGCGAGACGAGCGGCGCACGCTCCGCCGAACTCGCGTGCGCGAACTCAACGCGAAGACCGCTGGATTTGTGAAGCTCGATATCCCTTCAAAGGGCGACACGCGAGCCTTCCGCGCAGCCCTCGACAGGATCAAGGTGGGCTCTCGGCTCAACGAGGCGGTCCTCAACATGATTGCCGAGAACTTGCACCCGTACAGCTTTGCTCGGGCGCTATGGACAGGGGACACATCCAAGGTTGGAAAGCTCCCCACTGGCGTGACCCTTCCGGACATCGCCCGGCTTCAGGGGAACGTCGCTGAGCGAGACCTATGGTCCGAGGTCTTCGAGATTCAGCAGATCGACTGCCCCGACACGCTCGACGTGAAGTTCAAGAAGCCAGAGGGCACTGACTATGTGCCGATCGAGAACCTGTCTCACGGCCAGAAGTGCACAGCGATTCTTGTGATCCTGCTGGCCGATGGTGACACCCCGGTCCTCATTGACCAGCCAGAGGACGCCCTGCACGCTCCATGGATCGAGGACTACCTGGTGGATAGGCTTCGTGAGCTTCGTGGCTCCCGGCAGTACATCTTCGCTACTCGTAGCTCCGGCCTTGTCGTTAGTGCCGACTCCGAGCAGCTCATCACGATGCGAGCAACCGCCGACCAGGGCGAAGTCGAGGCGAGTGGATCGCTCGAGCGGCACGACCTGAATAAGCTCGCGCTACATCATCTCGAAGGCGGCAAGGTTCCATTCGGACGACGCGCGAGGAAGCTCGGCTCCTCGATTGCTAGCTAAGGCGGGTCAGTGCCCTGTCGGAGGCCGCAGGTTGGTGCCCGCCGCGATGATCGCCACGCGCATCGTCTCCTGGTTTACGCTCAGCCGCTCGGCAGCTTCGGAGAGTGATAGACCGGACTCGTACATCCGGGCCGCCTCACTCACCTGCTCCGGCGTCAGCGGTTGCCGTCGCACAACCACACTGTTCGCCCGCAGGATGCCGAGGATCGTGGACTTAGCGACGCCATACGCTTCCGCGAGCGCCGTTGACGTCTCGCCCGCTTCGTATCGCTCAATCACCGCAGCGCGGTCCTCATCGCTGAGGCGCGTCCACTTCCGGCGCGTAGCGGTGGTCTCGCCAGGGGTTCGAACATCGGCGGAATCACGCAGGATTCGGCGCATCGCGGCGGTCGTGACCCCTGTTTCCGAATATGTGGAACAGAGGTAAACAAGGCCGACGTACGGGTCGTCCAGATTACTGTCCAGAAAACAGGGTCTGGGCGGCCCACTTTTCGTTCCGAGGTCGAGGTTCTTCGCGTGGGTGCGCGCTAACCGGGCGGGTGCGGACTCCGCAGTCGTCGACCGGCCCGTTTCGGCGGTCATGGGCCGAACGGGTGAAACGCGAGTAGCCCCTCTGCCGTTCTCGGCGGGGGCGGAGCTGTCGTGCTATTCAGTTCGGGCGCGACGACCTGTCAGGTGCGCGTTGGCAGTGTGACCTGTCCCGGGTTTTCC
>DCRR01000017.1:0-18671 GCA_002325245.1 Microbacteriaceae bacterium UBA1487
GCTAGAGCGCGGCGAGGCCCTCCTCGAGCACGCCGAGGGCGTCACGCAGCTGCTCGTTCGTGATCGCGAGCGACGGCAGCATGCGCAGCACGTTGCCGTAGGTGCCGGCCGAGAGCAGCAGCACGCCCTGCTGGGCGGCGAAGGCCACGAGCGCGCCGACGGCGGCCGCGTTCGGGGCGCCGGTCTCGGGGTCGGCGAGCTCGATCGCGATCATGGCGCCGATGCCGCGCACCTCGCGGATGACGGGGAACCGCGACTCCAGCTCGCGCAGCGCCGGCAGCAGCACGCCCTCGATGCGCATCGCCTCGGCGAGCAGCCCGTCGCGCTCGATGCGGTCGAAGACGGCGATCGCCGCGGCGCAGGCGACCGGGTTTCCGCCGAAGGTGCCGCCGAGGCCGCCCGGCTGGGCGGCATCCATGATCTCGGCGCGGCCGGTCACCCCGGCGAGCGGCAGTCCGCCCGCGATGCCCTTGGCCGAGAGCACCAGGTCGGGCACCAGCCCGAAGTGCTCGCTTGCGAAGTAGCGCCCGGTGCGCGCCATGCCGGACTGGATCTCGTCGGCGATGAAAACGATGCCGTTGGCCGTGCACCACTCCTGCAGCGCCGGCAGGTAGCCCTCGGCGGGCACCACGAAGCCGCCCTCGCCCTGGATCGGCTCGACGACGAGGCAGGCGAGGTCGCTCGCGCCGACCGTCTTCTCGAGATACGAGATCGTGCGGGCCGCCGCCTGCTCGCCGGTGAGTCCGTCGTGCAGCGGGTAGGAGTTCGGGGCACGGTACACATCGCCCGCGAACGGCCCGAAGCCGATCGCGTAGGGCATGGCCTTGAAGTTCATCGCCATGGTGAGGTTGGTGCGCCCGTGGTAGGCGTGCTCGAGCACGGCGACGCCGGAGCGCCCCGTGAACTTGCGGGCGATCTTGACGCCGTTCTCAACCGCCTCGGCTCCCGAGTTGACCAGCACGGTCTTCTTGGCGAAGTCGCCGGGTGTGCGCTCGGCCAGGAGCTCGGCGACCCGCACGTACTCCTCGTAGGGCGTGATGGTGAACAGCGTGTGGGTGACATCGCCGAGCTGCTCACGCGCGGCGGCCACGACGGCATCGTCGGTGTGGCCGATCGTGGTCACGCCGATGCCGCCCCCGAGGTCGAGCAGCGCGTTGTCGTCGACGTCGACGAGGATCGCACCGTGGGCGCGCGCGATGTAGACGGGAAGCGCCGAGGACACGCCCGCCGAGACCACCGCGCGGCGTCGCGCCTCCAGCTCCGCGGACCGCGGCCCGGGAATGGCCGTGACGACGCGCCGCGTGGTCGGCACCGGGGCTAGCGTGGGGGAGGACAGCGTCTCGCTCATGCTCAGATCCTACGACTCCGGGCGCGACGAAGATGCACGAAAAGCGCAACAAGAACGCGCCGAAAAGAGGGATTCCGGTGAAAAACGCACACGAGTTTGCGGTTTCCGTCGAGTGGACCGGAAACCGGGGCGAGGGCACCCGCTCGGCGCGAGGCTTCGGCCGCGAGCATCGTGTCTCCGCGGCCGGCAAGCCGGCGCTCGAGGCGTCGAGCGCGCGCGTCTTTCACGGGGATGCGGCGCGCTGGAATCCCGAGGAGGAGCTTATCGCCGCGCTCAGCCAGTGCCACATGCTGAGCTACCTCTACGTGGCGACGGCCGCGGGCGTGGTGGTCGAGGAGTACCAGGATGAGGCCTCGGGCACCCTCGTGGTCGACCCGGACGGCGCGGGGCGCTTTCGCGAGGTCGTGCTGCGACCGGCCGTGACGATCTCGGCGGGCGATCCGGAGAGAGCGCGGGCGCTTCACGCGGAGGCGAACGCGCTGTGCTTCATCGCCAATTCGGTGAACTTCCCGGTGCGCCACGAGCCTCAGCTCGTGGTGCGGGCCTAGTCCTCGGGGGCGGGGTTCGCCGAGTGCTCGGCGTCGTAGCGGAACGGCACCATCGTGGGTCCGTCGTGCGGTCCGGTGTTCTCGGCCTCGCCCGCGCGACGGTAGATCAGCTGTCCCTGCTCCCAGGGCAGGATCAGCTCGTCATCGACCTCGGCAAGCGTCGTTGCCGAGAGCGGCAGCGTCTGACCGCCGAGCGGTCCGCCGCTGAGTCTGCCCAAGATCCTGTCGCTCATCGCTTCTCCTTCGAAGGTCGTGACCCGATCGTACGACGCTTTGCCGGTTAATCCTCGACGCTCGGCGGTGCCTGTGTGCTGTCCAGCTGCGAATACAGGTCGGTGTAGCGCGTATCGAGTGCGTTCAGCTCGGCCACGAGGGCGTTGTAGCGCTCGGTGTCGGCGTTCAGCACGACGCGGTCCGCCTCGAGGGCGTCGCTGCGGGCGAGCAGCGCCGCGCGTTCCGAGTTGAACTGCTCCTGGCTCTCGAACTCGCCGTCGTCGGCGCGCCGATTGAAGTCCTCGATCTCCGCGTTGAGCGCCGCGAGCTGCTGCTCGTACTGGTCGCCGCGCACCTCCAGGTCGGCCCCGAGCTCGTCGATCTGGGCGACCAGGTCGTCGATCTGCACCTCCAGCTCGGTCAGCGCCGCGCGCGACCGCACGTTCAGGTCGACGATGAGCTGGCGGTCCTCGAAGTACTGCGCGTAGTGCTCCTCGAGTTCGGGGCCCAGGTCGGCGAACTCGGTCGCCAGCCGCGCGTGCCATTCGTCGGCCAGCTGCGACTCCGCGTAGGTGGCGAGCACATCACGCACCGGATCCGTCTCAGGGATCTCAGCGACCGCCGCCGCCACGAGGGCGTCGATGCGCTCCCGCTCGGAGCGGGAGAGCCGGTCGTAGAGCGCGTGCATGAGCTCGTGGACCGCCGTCACCTCGACCGTGCCGGCGAGTCGCTCATCGGTCACGTTGAAGACGTAGATGCGCTCCGCCGCGTAGCAGCCGAGGACGGTGGAGCCCTCGATCGAGCAGTGCTCGTTGAAGGTCTCGGCCGACTCGATCGTCGGAAGGCTCGCGAAGAACACGCGGCGGGCGTCCTCGGTGAGCAGCGTCGCATCGGCGATCGCCTCGATCTCGGCGCTCGGCGGATTCGTCCAGACGGTGATCTGGTCAGCGATCGCCTGGCGCCGCTGCGCATCCCACGGCGCGATGACGATCGCCGCGACGGCGATCACGCTGAGCGAGGCGATCAGGGAGATCCAGGGCGAGCGCCGCGACTGACGGTGCCGCCCGGAGGCTGGCGACAGGGTCGTGCTCATGGTCGGTCAGGCGAGCGAGGCGAAGGCCTCTTCGAGCACCGTCGCGGCGTCGTCGATGAGCTCCTCGCTGATCACGACGCTCGGCATGATGCGCAGCACCGAGTCCCAGCTTCCGGCATCCAGGGGGATCACGCCGCGGGCGAGCGCGAACTTCAGCACCGCGCTGAGCGCCTCCGGGTTCGGCTCGCGCGTGCCGGGCTTCACCAGTTCGACGCCGAACATGGCGCCCTTGCCGCGCACCTCGCCGACGATGTCGAACTTCTCGGCCCAGTCGCCGATGCGGGCCTGGAGTGCGTGCTCGACGCGCAGCGCCTCACCCAGCAGGTTGTCGCGCTCGATGATCTCGAACACCTTGAGAGCGGCCGCGGTCGAGACGGGGTTGCCGCCGAAGGTGCCGCCGATGCCACCGGGCTGCACGGCATCCATGATCTCGGCCCGGCCGGTGACGGCCGCCAGTGGGAAGCCGCCCGCGATGCCCTTCGCGGTGGTGACCAGGTCGGGCACGACGCCGTGGTGCTCGATCGAGTACCAGGTGCCGGTGCGGGCGATGCCGGCCTGGATCTCGTCGGCGACGAAGACGATGCCGTTCTCATCGCAGAACGCCTTGATGGCGGCGAAGTAGCCGGGCGCGGGGATGACGATGCCGCCGTCGCCCTGGATCGGCTCGACGAAGAAGGCCGCGACCTCGCTCGCCCCGATGTGGGTCGTGATGTAGTCGATCGTCTTGGCGGCGGCCTCCTCGCCGGAGAGCCCGTCGCGGAACGGGTAGCTGACCGGTACCGAGTACAGCTCGCCGGGGAACGGGCCCATGCCGGCGCGCTCGGGCCAGGGGCGGTAGGTCATCGCCATCGTGAGGTTGGTGCGGCCGTGGAAGGCGTGGTCGAGCGAGACGATCGCGCGGCGGCCGGTGTACTTGCGGGCGATCTTGACGGCGTTCTCGACCGCTTCGGCGCCCGAGTTGACCAGGACCGAGTGCTTCTCGAAGTCGCCGGGGGTGATCTCGGCGAGCTTCTCGGCGACGGCGACGTAGTTCTCGTACGGGGTCACCGTGAACAGCGTGTGGGTGAGCTTCTTGGACTGCTCGTAGGCGGCCTCGGCGACCTCCGGATGCGCGTGGCCGATCGTGGTGACGCCGATTCCGCAGCCGAGGTCGATCAGCTGGTTGCCGTCGACGTCGACGAGGATCGCGCCCGCGCCGTGGTCCATGTAGATGTTCGCGAGCGTTCCCGCTCCGCGCGACACGCTCGCCACGCGGCGCTCCTGCAGCGCGATCGACTTCGGGCCGGGGAGTTCGCTGACGAGCTTGCGCTGCTGCGGGACGCTGAATTCCATACCGCCCAGCGTAGTTCGCGCCCGCCAGCGGGGCGTACAGCGCGAACATAGCTTTCTGCAGGAGGATGAACGAAACCAACCCGAGGAGTCCCGTGCGTTTCGCTGTGCCCATTCTGTCTCTGAGCGTTGGCGCGCTCGTTCTCGCGGGCTGCACCGCGACCACCACCGATACCGAGACGAGCACGGGAGACGGCTCCTGCGTCGGAGTCGCCTCCGGCTCGGCCTCGGACGCAATCTCGGTCGTCGGGAACTTCGGCGAAGAGCCGACGGTCACGATCGATTCCCCGGTCTCGGTCGACGCCACCGAGCGCACGATCGTCAGCGAGGGCGACGGCGACCTGGTGGAGAGCGGCAGCCTGGCGCTGCTCGACTTCACGCTCTACAACGCGGCGACCGGCGAACTCGCCACCTCGACCGGCTTCGGCACGGGCCAGTCGATCCAGCTCACCGTCGATGAGGCCGTCACGCTGGCCGGCATCGTGAAGACCGTCGAGTGCGCGCACGTCGGCGACCGCATCGCGAGCGTCGTGTCCTCGGAGGACGCCTTCGGCGACAGCGGCTACGCCGACTTCGGCATCGAGGCCGGCGACTCGGTGATCTTCGTCGTCGACGTCGTCGACGTCGTGGCGACGGCCGCCGACGGCGAGGAGCAGGACCTGCCCGAGGACTTCCCGCTCTCGGTGGAGTTCGACGAGGACGGCCGCCCGACGGTGACGATCGGCGACGAGGACGCCCCCGACGAGCTGACGATCGCGCTCACGCGCGTGGGCGACGGCACCGTGGTGGCCGCGGGCGACACGGTCACCGTGCAGTACCAGGGCATCAACTGGCGCACCGGCGAGATCTTCGACGAGAGCTGGGGGAGCGGCCCGACGAGCTTCTCGACCGAGGGCGTGATCGAGGGCTTCGGCGACGCGCTCGTCGGCCAGGCCGTCGGCTCGCAGGTCGTCGTGATCATCCCCGCCGACCTCGGCTACGGCCCGAGCGGCGGCAACGACAGTGCGGGCATCGAGGAGGACGACACCATCGTCTTCGTCGTCGATATCCTCGCCACGCAGTCGGTCTCCTGAATTCGAGACGCGCGTCGGGCGCGCGCTGCGGGGTTCGCAGCGCGTAGCCTGACGTGATGCGCCGCGTCATCGTCCTCGGGTCCACCGGCTCCATCGGAGTCCAGGCGCTCGAGGTGATCGCCGCGAACTCCGACCGCTTCGAGCTGGTCGGGCTCGCGGCCGGCCGCGACAAGGCGAAACTCGCCGAGCAGGTGCTCGCGACCGGCGTCGAGCGCACCGCGCTCGGGGTCGACGAAGCGGTGCAGCTGGTGCGCGACACGCCCGCCGACGTCGTGCTCAACGGCATCACCGGCTCGGTCGGGCTCGCGCCGACGCTCGCCGCGCTCGAGACCGGGGCGACGCTCGCGCTCGCCAACAAGGAGAGCCTCATCGTCGGCGGTCCGCTCGTGAAGGCGCTTGCGAAGCCCGGGCAGATCGTGCCGGTCGACTCCGAGCACTCCGCGATCGCGCAGGCGCTGCGCTCGGGAACGGATGCCGAGGTCGCCCGCCTGGTGCTCACCGCATCCGGGGGGCCGTTCCGCGGTCGCCGGCGCGACCAGCTCGAAAGCGTCACCCCCGCGGAAGCGCTCGCCCACCCCACCTGGGACATGGGCAAGGTCATCACCACCAACTCGGCAACCCTCGTCAACAAGGGGCTCGAGGTGATCGAGGCGCACCTGCTCTTCGACGTGCCCTACGACCGGATCGCGGTCACGGTGCACCCGCAGTCGATCGTGCACTCGATGGTCGAGTTCGTCGACGGGTCGACGATCGCGCAGGCCTCGCCGCCCGACATGCGACTGCCGATCTCGCTCGGCCTCGACTGGCCGCACCGGGTGGCCGGTGTCGGAGTTCCGCTCGACTGGACGACGGCCTCCACGTGGGAGTTCGCGCCCCTTGACGAGGAGGCGTCTCCGGCGGTCACGCTCGCCAAGCGGGTCGGCACGGCGGGGGCCACGTTCCCCGCGGTGTTCAACGCCGCTAACGAGCAGGCGGTCGAGGCGTTCCACGCGGGCGTCATCGGGTTCCTCGACATCCTCGACACCGTCGAGCGTGTCGTGGAGGCGCACCAGCCGGAGTCCGAGCTCAGCCTGGAGACGGTGCTCGAGGCGGAGCGCTGGGCACGCGCCGAAGCAGACAGGCTCCTTTCGGCATCCGCGGGCTAGCCTGAGCGCGTGGAAACGATCCTGCTCTACGCGCTCGGCGTGCTGATCCTGCTCGTCGGCCTGATGCTCTCGATCGGCCTGCACGAGGTCGGGCACCTGGTGCCAGCGAAGAAGTTCGGCGTCAAGGTCGGCCAGTACATGATCGGCTTCGGGCCGACGCTGTGGTCGAAGAGATTCGGCGAGACCGAGTACGGCGTCAAGGCCATCCCGCTCGGCGGCTACATCTCGATGGCGGGGATGTTCCCGCCCGCCAAGCCCGGCGGCCGCGCGCGCACCGCCAGCACCGGCTTCTTCGACACCGTCATGCAGGAGGCGGATGCCCCCGCACGGCGCGGCAGCACCATGATCTCCGAGGCGCGCGAGGCCTCCCTCGACGGACTCGAGGACGGCCACCACCGCGCCTTCTACAAGCTGGCGACCTGGAAGCGCATCATCATCATGCTCGGCGGCCCGGCGATGAACCTGCTGCTGGCGATCCTGTTCTTCGGGATCGTCTACAGCGGCTTCGGCGTCCCGCAGGTGAGCACCACGGTGGGCAGCGTCTCCGCCTGCGTGCTGCCGATCACGAGCGAGCGGCAGGAGTGCCTCGACACCGATCCGGCGGCGCCCGGCGCGGCGGCCGGTCTGCTGCCCGGGGACGAGATCGTCGAGGTCGACGGAGTTGCCGTCGCCGACTGGACCGAGGCGACCGAGATCATCCGGGCGCACCCCGACCAGACGATCTCGTTCGTGGTGCTGCGCGACAGCGCCGAGACCGAGCTGAGCGTGACGCCGATCCTCACTGAGCGCTACACCTTCGACGACGCGGGTGAGGTGGTGCTCGATGCGAGCGGAGATCCGGTGCTGGAGCCGGTCGGCTTCGTCGGCATCTCGCCCGCCTACGAACGGGTGACCGAGCCGGTGACCGCCGTCATTCCGGCGGTCTGGGATCGCGCCGTCGCGGTGGGGGAGGTCATCATCACCCTTCCCGGGCGCCTCTACGAGCTCGCCGTCTCGACGTTCTCGGGCACCGAGCGCGACCCGAACGGGCCGGTGGGCATCGTCGGCGTCGGCCGCATCGCGGGCGAGATCGCGAGCCTCGACACGATCCCGGTGGTCGATCGCGCCGCGGGCATGATCGAACTGCTCGGCGGGCTGAACCTGGCGCTGTTCCTGTTCAACCTGATTCCGCTGATGCCGCTCGACGGCGGCCACGTCGCGGGCGCGATCGTCGAGTCGATCCGCCGCGGGTTCGCCAAGCTCTTCGGGCGCCCCGATCCGGGCCCGGTCGACACGGCGAAGCTGATCCCCGTGACGCTGACGATCACCACGGTGCTCGCGCTCATGAGCGTGTTCCTGATCTTCGCCGACATCGTGAATCCGGTGAGCATCCTCTAGTCGCGACTGCGGAAACGGCGGGCTCCCCTCGGGGAGTCCGCCGTTTCCGTGCGCGCGCCGCCTTGACTTCGGCGGGGTCGATTCCTAGGCTGACTGATACCTGAACCACCTGTCAGGTTTTTTGCAATCCTTCTACGGCAGCAGGAAAGGTTCCACCATGCGAGTAACAAAGAAGTTGCTGGCGCCGGCGATCATCAGCATCGCCGCGCTTGCCCTTGCGGGCTGCGCGCCCACGTCCGACACCCCGGACAACTCCGGCGAGGCCCCGATCGACATCGCCATCATCACCTCCGAGACCGGACCGCTTGCGGCCTACGGGGCGTCCTACCTCGCCGGCTTCGAGGCCGGCCTCGACTACGCCACCGATGGCACTGGCACAGTCGACGGCCGCGAACTCAACATCGAGTACGCGGACGACGCCGCCGACGCCGACAAGGCGGTGAGCGCGGCCAAGGACTTCATCGGCCAGGGCTTCAAGATCATCGCCGGCACGGTCTCCTCGGGCGTCGCGCTCGCGGTCGCCGAGCAGGCGGACCAGAACCAGGTGCTCTACATCTCGGGCCCGGCCGCCGCCGACGCCATCACCGGCGTCAACGGCTACACCTTCCGCTCGGGTCGCCAGACCTACCAGGACGTCGCCACCGCGGGAACCTTCATCGGTGACCCGGCCGGCCAGGACATCCTCGTCTTCGCTCAGGACACCGCCTTCGGCCAGGGCAACCTCGCCGGTGTCGACGCCGTTCTTGGCGCCGCCGGAGCGAACGTCTCGAGCGTGCTGGTTCCGGAGGACGCGACCGAGTTCACGCCCTTCGCGCAGCAGATCATCGACGCCTCGCCGGACCTCGTGTTCGTCGCCTGGGCCGGTGCCACCTCGGGCGCGATGTGGGAGGCCCTCACGCAGCAGGGCGTCTTCGACGCGACCACCGTTGTGACCGGTCTCGGTGACGTCTCCACCTACGGTGCGTACGGCGCGGCGAGCGACCAGCTCAACTTCCTGAACCACTACTTCGGCGGTGCCGCAGGCACCGACGTCGAGGCGGCCATGATCGAGAGCATCGAAGCCGCTGGCGGCACTCCGGACCTCTTCAGCCCCGACGGATTCGTCGCGGCGCAGATGATCGTCCAGGCCATCCGCGAGGGCGGCGACGACGTCGACGCGATGATCGCGGCGCTCGAGGGCTGGACCTTCGACGGCCCGAAGGGCAGCACGACCATCCGCGCGGAAGACCACGCGGTCATCCAGCCGATGTTCCAGGCCCGACTCGTCGCCGACGGCGACAGCTGGATCCCGGAGCTGGTCGACGTCGTTGACGCCGACAGCGTCGCCCCGCCGGTTGCAGGCTGAGTCATGACAGATCGGCCCGTGCTCACCGTCGAGCACCTCGGCCTCTCGATCGGGGGCGCGCGCATCATCGATGACGTGTCGCTCTCGGTCGCCGAGGGAGAGATGCTCGGAGTGATCGGCCCCAACGGGGCCGGCAAGACAACACTGTTCAACCTCATCTCGGGTCTGATGGTTCCCACCGAGGGACGCGTCGAACTCGAAGGGGTCGACGTCACGTCGCACTCCATCCCACGACGGGCACGGGCCGGTCTGGGCCGCACGTTCCAGACCTCGAGCCTCTTCGGCGGCCTGACGGCTCTCGAGAACGTTCGGCTCGCCGCCCAATCCAAGCTCGGCGGTGCGCTCTCGGTCGTCCGCTTCCCGCGCATGCGGGATCAGGCGACCGAGATCGCCCGCCAGCGACTGGCCGAGGTCGGCCTCGCCGACTACGCCGACACCGATGCGGGGGTCCTCTCGCACGGCGATAAGCGCAAGCTCGAGATCGCGATGCTGCTGGCGCAGGAGCCCCGGGTCATCCTGCTCGACGAGCCGATGGCCGGGGTCAGCTCCGGCGACGTCGCCGGTCTCGTCGAGGTCATCCGCGGCGTGCACCAGAGCGGTCGCACCGTGCTCATGGTCGAACACCACATGGATGTCGTGCTCGGCCTCGTCGACCGCGTCGCGGTCATGCACCACGGCAGCGTGCTCGCCTGCGACACGCCCGACAAGGTCATGGCCGACGCCACCGTCCAATCTGCCTACCTGGGGGAGTCCCTGTGAGTGAGCCCATCCTGCGCGTGAAGGGTCTGCGCGCCCAGATCGCCGGGCAGCAGGTCGTCGAAGATGTCAGCCTCGAGGTTCCGTCGACCGGAGTCACGGCTCTGCTCGGCCGCAACGGCGTCGGCAAGACGAGCACCGTCAAAGGCATCCTCGGTCTGATCGAGCGCAGCGGCGAGATCGAATTCGCTGGTGAGCGCATCGACCGCGAACCGACCCACCGCATCGTGCAGCGCGGCATCGGCTACGTGCCCGAAGACCGCGAGGTCTTCGCGAGCCTCAGCGTCGCCGAGAACCTGCGCCTCGCCGAGCGCGACCGCGCGCCGCGGCGCGAACTGGTCGCCGAGCTCTTCCCTGACATCCACGCCCGGTCTGCCCAGCAGGCCGGCACGCTGTCGGGCGGACAGCAGCAGATGGTGTCGCTCGCGCGCGCCCTGCTCAACGACAACCGCCTGCTGCTGGTCGACGAGCCCACCAAGGGGCTCGCCCCGCGCATCGTCAGCGAGGTCGCCGTCGCCCTCGAGAAGATGGCCGAGGCGACGCCGATCCTGTTGGTGGAGCAGAACCTGCAGGTCGTGCGCCGCCTGGCGGCGACCGTGGTGGTGCTGGAGGCGGGACGCGTCGTCTTCGCCGGCCTTGCCGCCGACCTGCTCGACGACGAGGAGAGAACGATGTCGCTGCTCGGCGTGCACTCGGCGGAGGACGCCGCATGAGCACCGTCATCCTGCTGCTCATCACGGGCCTCGGGCTCGGGGCGCTCTACTTCCTGATCGCCTCCGGACTCTCGCTGATCTACGGGCTGATGGGCGTGCTGAACTTCGCCCACGGCAGCTTCCTCACCCTCGGCGCGTTCGCGGGCTTCGAACTCGCCCGGAGGCTCGACGGCGCCAGCTGGGGAACCTTCTTCCTCACCGTGATCCTCGGAGCACTCGTCGGTGCTCTCGTCGCGGCCCTCACCGAACTGCTGCTGATCAGGCGGCTGTACAACCGGCACATCGAACAGGTGCTCGTCACCGTGGGGCTCTCGCTCGCGAGCGTCGCCCTGTTCGAGGGCATCTGGGGCACCGACGCGATCTACGTCTCGGCACCGGAGTGGTTCTCGCAGACCACCGAGATCCTCGGCGCGCGCATCCCCAACGACCGCTTCATCCTGATCGCGGCCGCGGTGATCGTGCTGCTCGGCATCGTGTTCTTCCTGCGGTTCACCCGCTTCGGCCTGGTCATCCGCGCCGGGGTCGAGAACCGGTCCATGGTCACCGCGCTCGGCATCGACGTGCGCAAGGCGTTCACGGTCGTGTTCGCGATCGGCGGCGCCGCGGCCGGGCTGGGCGGCGTGCTCGCCTCGCACTACTTCGGCTACGTCTCGCCGCACCTCGGCGGATCGCTGCTGATCTTCGCATTCATCGTCACCGTGATCGGCGGCCTCGGCTCGCTCGCGGGCGCCGCGATCGCCTCGGTGATCGTCGCGGTGCTGCAGCAGTTCGCGAACTTCTATCTCGGCGGCACGGGCGACCTCGTCGTCGTACTGCTGCTCGCGGGCGTCCTGCTCGTGCGACCGTCCGGACTGCTGGGGAGGAAGGCATGAACCGCGTGCGCGCATTCATCACCGCGAACCGTTCGTGGCTGCCCTGGGCAGTCGGCGGGGTGTTCCTCGCCCTCGCGGCGGTCCTGCCTCTGCTGGCGATCGAGATCCCGGGCGTGTTCCCGGGGGCCAGCTACACGCCGGGCACGCTGCAGCTGCTCGCGCTCTGCCTGCTGTTCGCCTCGCTGGCGCTCAGCTACCACCTGCTGTTCGGCACCGTCGGGCTGCTCTCGTTCGGCCACGCGCTGTACTTCGCGGTCGGCGCCTACGGTCTCGGCATCGTGCTCGAGCAGACCGACCTTGAGCTGCTGCCCGCGATCGGCCTCGCGCTCGCCGCCGCGATCGTGATCGCCTCGCTGCTGGGAGCGGTGAGCCTCCGGGTCACCGGAATCTCGTTCGCGATGGTGACGCTCGCGTTCGCGCAGGCCGGCAACGTGATCGTGCGCCGCAACCCGGCGATCACCGGCGGCGAGGAGGGCATCCGACTCGACATCGAGCACGTGCCCGACTTCCTCGTGGGTGTGCTCAACACGCGCAACCTGTACTGGCTCACGCTCGTGCTGCTCGTCGTCGTGTATCTCGCGGTGCTCTGGTTCGAGAAGTCGCGCGGCGGCCGAGTGGCTGCGGCGACGCGCGAGAACGAGCTGCGCGTGCGTGTGATCGGTCTGCGCCCGATCATCATCAAGCTGGCGGCCTTCGTGCTCGCCTCCGCGCTCGCCGCGCTCGTCGGCATGGCCTACCTGCTGCTGCAGAGCGGCGCGACGCCGCGGGCGACCTCGGCCGACTTCACGCTCACGCTGCTCGTGATCGTGGTGCTCGGCGGCGTCGGCTCGCGCTGGGGCGCGATCGTGGGCGGCATCATCTACACGCTGCTCGACCAGCGGCTGACCTCGCTCGCCGGCTCCGACGCGATCGCGGGGCTGCCCGACATCCTCCGCATCCCGCTCTCGGAACCGCTGTTCATCCTCGGCACCCTGTTTATCCTGGTCGTGCTGTTCCTGCCCGGGGGCATCGCCGGGATCGCGCGCACCGCGGTCACCGGTCGAGGCTCGCTCCGCAAGGACCGCGACGAGCTCGAGGAGGTCTCGTGAACCAGGGCGATGGACTGCACACGCTCGGGCGGTGGACAGCGGATCGTGCGCTGGCCACCCCGGACCGGGTCGCGATCGACGACCGCGGTGTCGTGCTCAGCTATCGCGCGCTCGATGATCGCGCCACCGCGCTCGCCGGGGCGCTGCTCGACAACGGCTACGGCGTCGGCGACCGCATCGCGACGATCACCGGCAACAGCGCCGACCATGTGGTGCTGTTCTTCGCCTGCGCGAAGGCCGGGCTGGTGCTCGTGCCCCTGTCGTGGCGGCTCTCGCCGCGCGAGCTCTCGGAGCAGCTCGACCTCGCCGACCCCGCTCTGCTGCTGGTCGAGGAGGAGTTCGCCTCGGTCGCCGAGGCGGCCCGGGAGCGCCTCGCGAACCCGCTCGCGGTGGGCGCCCTCGGCATGACCGGCATCGAGCGCACGATCGTGCCGCCGGTTCGTCGCACCGCCGATCCCGTCACCCGCCGAGCCGTGCGCGACGACGACGCGCTGCTGCTGATCTTCACCTCGGGCACCCTCGACCGGGCGCGTGCGGCGATCCTCACGCACGCGAACTGCTTCTGGACGAACCTCTCGCTCTCGCGCACCGCCGAGCTGACCAGCTCCGACGTCGTGCTCGCCGTCATGCCGCAGTACCACGTGGGCGGCTGGAACATCCAGCCGCTGCTGGCCTGGTGGATGGGTGCGACCGTCGTCCTGGAGCGCACCTTCGACGCGGGCCGCGTGCTGCACCTGATCGAGGACCGCCAGATCACCTCGATGATGGGCGTGCCCGCCAACTACCTGTTCCTCGCGCAGCACCCCGCCTTTGCGACCACCGACCTGACGAGCCTGCGGCACGCGATCGTCGGCGGCGCGCCGATGCCCGAGCCGCTGCTGCGGGTCTGGCACGGTCGCGGCGTGGCGCTCACCCAGGGCTACGGACTCACCGAGGCGGCGCCGAACGTGCTGTGCCTTCCCGATGAGGACGCGCGCCGCAAGGTCGGCTCCGCCGGAAAGCCGTACCCGCACGTCGAGGTCGCGCTCGCCGACCCGGTGACGGGGGAGCACGTGACCGGGCCCGGCTCGGGCGAGCTGCTGGTGCGCGGCCCTGGCGTCTTCGCCGGCTACTTCCGCGACTCGGCGCAGACCGCTGCGACGATGCGCGGCGGCTGGCTCGCGACCGGCGATCTCGCCCGGCGCGACTCGGAGGGCTACTACCGGGTCATCGACCGGCTGAAGGACATCTTCATCACCGGCGGCGAGGGCGTCGCCCCGGCCGAGATCGAGGGCGTGCTGTTCCAGCACCCCGCGGTGGCCGATGTGGCCGTCGCGGGCGTGCCCGACGACACGTGGGGCGAGGTGGCGGTGGCCTGGGTGGTGGCGCGGCCCGGTGTCGCGACCGACGAGCACGACCTGCTCGCCCACTGCGAGGGAGCGCTCGCCCGCTTCAAGGTGCCCAAGCACGTCCGCTTCGTGACGGCGGTGCCGCGCTCCGCGGCCGGCAAGACGCTGCGTCGCGCGCTCGTCGCCGAATGGCTCGCCGAGAGCGCGCTCGGCTCGCTGGATCCGGCCGCATCGACCGACGCCGAGTCGGAGCGCCGGCAATGACGATCACGCCGCCGCGAACCCCGCGCGGCACGCGCACCCGGGCCAAGCTGATCGAGGCCGCCGAGCACGTCTTCTCGGCGGTCGGCTACGCCGACGCCTCCGTCGTGCGGATCACCGAGCGCGCCGGAGTCGCCCAGGGCACGTTCTACCTGTACTTCGAGAGCAAGCTGCAGATCTTCGAAGAGCTCGTCGAAGATCTCAACCACCGAGTCCGGCTCGCGATGAGCGAAGGCGCGCGCGGTGCCGTCGGGCGCCTTGAGGCCGAGCGGGCGGGCTTCCGGGCCTTCTTCCGCTTCACGGCCGAGCACCCGGCGCTCTACCGGATCATCCGCGAGGCCGAGTTCGTCTCGCCGCGCTCGCTGCGGCTGCACTACACACGCATTGTCGAGGGCTACATCGAGGGTCTCACCGCGGCGCAGGCCGCCGACGAGATCAGCGACATCGATCCGGTCGTCGCCGCCTGGGCGCTCATGGGCGTCGGCGAGATGATCGGGATGCGCTGGGTGCTCTGGGGCGACGGCGATGCGGCCGGCGACGACGCCGACCCCACCGCGAGCGGCACCTCCGAGGTTCCCGACCACGTCTTCGACGAGATGATGCGCTTCATTCGGGGCGCGCTGACGGCACCCAAGACCGAGGGGACGGCGACACCATGACCGAGCAGACCGCGCCACTGAGCGGACGCCACGCGATCGTGACCGGAGGCGGAAGCGGAATCGGCGAGGCCTGCGCGCGAGCGCTCGCCGCGGCCGGCGCGCGCGTCACGGTGGCCGACATCGACCTGACCGCAGCGGAGCGCGTCGCGGGCGACATCGGCGGCACGGCCTGGCAGGTCGACCTCGCTGACACGGCCGCGCTCGCCGAGCTCAGCCTCGACGCCGACATCCTGGTCAACAACGCGGGAATCCAGCGGGTCAGCCCGATCGAAGACTTCGATCCCGAGTTCTTCGCCCGCATGCTGCGCATCATGCTCGAGGCGCCGTTCCTGCTGATTCGCGCGAGCCTGCCGCACATGTACGCGCAGAACTTCGGACGCATCATCAACATCAGCTCGGTGCACGGCCTGCGCGCCTCGCCGTTCAAGTCGGCCTACGTCGCCGCCAAGCACGGCCTCGAGGGGCTCTCGAAGGTCGCGGCTCTCGAAGGCGCCGCGCACGGCGTCACGAGCAACTGCGTCAACCCCGGGTACGTGCGCACGCCGCTCGTCGAGAAGCAGATCGCCGACCAGGCGCGCGTGCACGGCATTCCCGAGGCCGAGGTCGTCGAGAAGGTGATGCTGACGGAGTCGGCGATCAAGCGACTGCTGGAGCCCTCCGAGGTCGCCGACCTCGTCGTCTGGCTGTGCGGTGACACGGCCGGCATGGTGACCGGCACGAGCCACACCATGGATGGCGGGTGGTCGGCGCGATGACCGGGTACCGACCCTTCACCGCGCCGGTGCGCGGCGGGGAGCTTGCGGCGGGGGAGTGGCGCCACGGCGCCGAGCCTCTCACGCCCGTGCTCGCGGTGCACGGAATCACGGCCTCCCATCGGGCCTGGCCGCTCGTCGCGGAACGTCTTCCGGGGACGCGGGTCATCGCGCCCGACCTCCGGGGTCGCGGCGGCAGCCGCGGGCTCCCGGGGCCCTGGGGCATGCCGCAGCATGCCGACGATCTGGCGGCGCTGCTGGATGCGGCCGAGGTCGAGAGCTGCCTGGTCGTCGGGCACTCGATGGGCGCGTTCGTCGCCGTCGAGCTGGCTCGGCGTCACCCCGACCGGGTGACCGGACTCGTGCTCGTCGACGGCGGTCTGCCGATCCCTCGCCCCGAGGGCATCAGCGACGACGAGCTCGCTGCGGCGCTCATCGGACCCGCAGCCGTGCGGCTGTCGATGACCTTCCCCGACCACGCGGCCTACCGGGCCTACTGGCGCGACCACCCCGCGTTCGCCGCCGAGTGGAGCCCCACCATCGAGCAGTACATCGACTACGACCTCGTCGGCGAGGCGCCGAACCTGCATCCTGCGACGCGCCTGGAGGCCGTGCAGCAGGATTCGCTGCAGCTGGATGGCGATCTCGAGTACGCCGCCGCGCTCGCGGCGCTGCCGATCGGCGTCGACTTCGTGCGCGCACCGCGGGGGCTCCTGAATCAGGTTCCGCCGCTGTACCCCGACTCGGAGATGGAGCGCTGGCGCGCCGCGCTGCCCGAGGTCGAGATCCACGAGGTGGCCGACGTCAACCACTACACGATCGTCATGGGAGAGCGCGGCGCCGACGCTGTCGCCGACCTCGTCGCGCGTCGGATCGCCGAGACACACGCAAGGAGCACCGGATGAGCATCGACAAGACCGTCGCAACCGCCGCCGAAGCGGTCGCCGATATTCCCTCCGGGGCATCCATCGCCGTCGGCGGATTCGGTCTGAGCGGGGCGCCGATGGCGCTCATCGAAGCGCTGCTGGAGCAGGGCGCCGATCAGCTCGACATCGTCAGCAACAACTGCGGCGTCGACGACTGGGGGCTCGGGATCCTGCTCGGGGCCGGCCGCATCCGCAAGATGACCTCCTCCTACGTGGGCGAGAACAAGGAGTTCGAGCGCCGGTACCTGAGCGGCGAGCTCGAGCTGGAGCTCACACCGCAGGGCACGCTCGCCGAGAAGCTGCGCGCCGGAGGATCCGGCATCGCCGCGTTCTTCACCCAGACCGGCGTGGGCACGCAGGTCGCCGAGGGCGGGCTGCCGCGCCGCTACGCCCCCGACGGCACCATCGCCGTCGCCTCACCGGCCAAAGAGGTGCGGCGGATGATGTACGCGGGGCGCGAGCGCGACTTCGTGCTCGAGGAGTCGATCACGACCGACTTCGCGCTGCTGCACGCCTGGCGCGGCGACCGGCACGGCAACCTCGTCTTCCGCAAGGCGACCCGCAACTTCTCGCCGCTCGCCGCGATGGCCGGCCGCACCTGCATCGTGCAGGTCGAGGAGCTCGTCGAGCCGGGGCAGATCGATCCGGATGCCGTCCACCTGCCCGGCGTCTACGTCTCGCGCGTCCTCGAGGTCGGCGGCGACATCGAGAAGCGCATCGAGAAGCGCACCGTCAGCTCGGCGAAGGAGTCCTGAGATGCCCCTGGATCGCATTGGAATGGCGGCGCGGGCCGCGCTCGAGCTGCCCGACGGCGCCTACGTCAACCTCGGCATCGGGCTTCCCACGCTCGTGCCCAACTACCTGCCCGAGGGGCGCACCGTCGTGCTGCAGTCGGAGAACGGCATCCTCGGCGTCGGCCCCTACCCGAGCGAGGACGCGGTGGATGCCGACCTCATCAACGCCGGCAAGGAGACCGTCACGACTCTTCCCGGCTCCGCCTTCTTCGACTCCGCGACCAGTTTCGGGATGATCCGCGGCGGCAAGATCGATGCCGCCATCCTCGGCGCGATGCAGGTCTCGGAGCACGGCGACCTCGCCAACTGGATGATCCCCGGAAAGATGGTCAAGGGTCCCGGCGGCGCGATGGACCTTGTGCACGGAGTCCAGCGCGTGATCGTGCTGATGGAGCACGTCGCCAAGGACGGCTCGGCCAAGATCGTGCGGGAGTGCTCGCTTCCGCTGACCGGGCGCGCCGTCGTGCACCGCATCATCACCGACCTCGCCGTCATCGACGTCGAGCCGGACGGCCTCGTGCTGCGCGAGCTCGCCCCCGGCGTCACCGTCGACGAGGTGCGCGCCGCGACCGAGCCCGAGCTGCGCGTCGAACTGACCGAATAGATCCCCGCACCGCCCTCGAGAACGAAGGAGTTCCTTGATGTCGCAAACCCTCTTCGACGGAATCGTCGCCCACGACGTGACGACCCCGCGCCTCACCGCGCGCGTGCTGGAGCGCGCCGCGGCCGGCGAGGCGTCCGCCACCGTCGTGCTGATCCACGGCAACGTGTCGTCGTCGCTGTTCTTCCAGCCGACCATGCTGGCGCTGCCGGCCGAGTACCGCGCCCTCGCGATCGACCTGCGCGGCTTCGGCGAGAGCCAGACCCTTCCGGTGGACGCGGCGCGCGGCGTGCGCGACTTCTCCGACGACGTGGCGAGCGTGCTCGACGCGCTCGGCGTCACCTCCGCCCACGTGCTCGGCTGGAGCATGGGCGCCGGCGTCGTCATGCAGCTCGTGCTCGACCGCCCCGAGCTGGTGAAGAGCATGACGCTCGAGTCGCCCATCTCGCC
>DCRR01000017.1:18734-26412 GCA_002325245.1 Microbacteriaceae bacterium UBA1487
ACCGGCGGCGGGGGAGCGAACCCCGACTTCGTCGCCCGCCTCGAGGCGGGCGACACCAGCGCCGACGAGCAGACCTCGCCGCGCTCCGTCTACCGCACGGCGTACGTCGCGCATCCGGAGCGCATCGAGCACGAGGATCTCTGGGTCGCCTCGATGCTCACCACCAAGACCGGCATCGACAACTACCCGGGCGACGCGCGCGTCGTCGAAGCCTGGCCCGGGTTCGCGCCCGGAGGTCGCGGCGTGCTCAACACGATGTCGCCCGACCACTTCGACACGACGGCGATCGTCGACCTGCCGAGCAAGCCGCCCGTGCTGTGGGTGCGCGGCACCGCCGACGCGATCGTCTCGGACGCCTCGTTCTTCGACCTGAACATGCTCGGGCAGGTCGGGGCCGTCCCCGGCTGGCCGGGCGCCGATGTCGCCCCGCCGCAGCCGATGGTCACCCAGACCCGTGAGGTGCTGGAGCGCTACGCGCAGGCCGGGGGGTCGTATCGCGAACTCGCCTTCGAGGACTGCGGGCACTCGCCCCACCTCGAACAGCCCGCCGAGTTCGATTCGGCCTTCGCCGCGCACATTGCGGCGGCCGAGTAGCGGTGCGCGCTGTGACGGGGTCGTGTCGCGCGACCCCGCCACAGCGAGTCCTGTGCTGCGACCCGTAGGCTGGGGTCTGTGCCTGCACTGAACATTGGGATGCCGAAGTCCGCCCCCGAGACCCTTGCCCCGCGACGGAAGTCGCGTCAGATCAAGGTCGGCAAGGTGCTGGTGGGCGGCGATGCGCCCGTCAGCGTCCAGTCGATGACGACGACCCCGACGACGAACATCAACGCGACCCTGCAGCAGATCGCGGAGCTCACGGCTTCCGGCTGCGATATCGTGCGCGTCGCCGTACCGAGCCAGGACGACGCGGATGTGCTGCACATCATCGCCAAGAAGAGCCAGATCCCGGTCATCGCCGACATCCACTTCCAGCCGAAGTACGTGTTCCAGGCGATCGACGCCGGATGCGCCGCTGTGCGCGTCAACCCCGGCAACATCCGCAAGTTCGACGACCAGGTCGGCGCCATCGCCAAGGCCGCCAAGGACGCGGGCGTGAGCCTGCGCATCGGCGTCAACGCTGGCAGCCTCGACCCGCGCCTGCTCCAGAAGTACGGCAAGGCCACCCCCGAGGCGCTCGTCGAGAGCGCTGTCTGGGAGGCCTCGCTGTTCGAGGAGCACGACTTCCACGACTTCAAGATCTCGGTCAAGCACAACGACCCGATCGTCATGGTCAAGGCCTACCGTCAGCTCGCCGAACGCGGCGACTGGCCGCTGCACCTCGGCGTGACCGAGGCCGGCCCCGCCTTCCAGGGCACGATCAAGAGCGCGACCGCGTTCGGCATCCTGCTGGGGGAGGGCATCGGGGACACCATCCGCGTCTCGCTGTCGGCTCCGCCCGCCGAAGAGGTCAAGGTGGGGCTGCAGATCCTGCAGTCGCTCAACCTGCGCGAGCGCAAGCTCGAGATCGTCTCCTGCCCCTCCTGCGGTCGCGCCCAGGTCGACGTCTACACGCTCGCCGACGAGGTCACCGCGGGGCTCGAGGGCATGAGCGTGCCGCTGCGCGTCGCGGTCATGGGCTGCGTTGTCAACGGTCCCGGTGAGGCCCGTGAGGCCGACCTGGGCGTCGCCTCGGGCAACGGCAAGGGCCAGATCTTCGTCAAGGGCGAGGTCATCAAGACTGTTCCGGAGTCGGAGATCGTGGCGACGCTGATCGAGGAGGCCAATCGGATCGCTGCCGAGATGCCCGCCGGGGAGAGCGGAACTCCCGAAGTCGTCACCGCCTGATTCACAAGACTTCCTCACGAATCCACCCCCAAAACCGGGGCCGGGCCAGAACTTTGATCGATAGACCGTTCGGTCTACCCTGGGAGACACCCGGACTTACCAACCGGGTTGCCGGTCGAAGCCGACCGGCCCATTGGGAGATCAGGGACTCCATGGGCATGTCTTCGTGCGTTCCTGATCGCCGACCGCAGGGGGTCAGGACATGGGGCAAAAGATCGAAGCGCGCCGAGCGCGTACACGCAACAGAATCATCGCACTGGGCGCAGCCGGGCTCGTGCTGGGCGGCGGGATCGCTGCGGGCTCGCTCGCGGCGTGGACCGACGTCGAGTGGGTCACGGGCGGAGTCGACGGCTCCGCGGGAGTGACCGCCTCCACCTTCGAGGTGGAGCAGAACACCGGCGCGGCAGCGGCGTGGGATCACTTCGAGACCGAGCCGACGGCCAACACCGTCGACTTCAGTGCGGCGGCGGCGACGCTGACACCGGGCGACACGGTCTACGGCTTCGTGCGGTTGCGCACGCCGGTCGACTCGCTCGGGGGTGAGCTCAGTCTCGTCGCCGACACCGACACCTCGGATGCGACCAGTCTCGAGGCGGCGCTCACCTACGGCGCCGTCGTGGTGGATGCGCACACCAGTTGCAACGCGGCCGACTACACCGACGACGCGACGGCCACTCTGGTGGCGCTCGGCTCGGCGCTGGACAGCGACGGGGCGGCCACGTTCGACCTCGCCGCCGCGACGGCCACCCTGCCGGGGACCGAGCAGACGGTCTGCTTCGCGCTCACCTTCCCGGCGAGCTACGCGAGCGACGACTCACTCCAAGGTGAGACCGCGACGCCGGTGTGGCACTTCGACGCGATCTCGGTCGCGCCGTAGTCCGCACCTCGCCTGCCGAGATGTCGATGACACTTCTGCGGTCGCCCGTGGCTCACGGGCGACGGCCCCGCCGATCGCGCGCGACCGCGGTGGTCGCGGGCGCCAAGACGGCGATCATCACGATCGCCGGACTGCTCGGGCTCGTCATGGTGCTCGCGAGCATCGCGCCGGCGTTCGGCATCTCGATGGTGCGGCTCGAGACGGGCTCGATGGCGCCCACCTACCCCGCGGGCGCACTGCTCGTGGTGCGCGACGCGAGTGCCGACGAGCTGGCCGTCGGCGACGTGGTGACCGTGACACGAGCGGGGCACGCCCCCATCACCCACCGCATCGTCGACCTCGAGACGGCCGGGGACGGAGCCGCTCTGACACTGCGCGGCGATGCCAATACGAGCGACGACCCGCAGCCGTATCTGGTGCAGCGAGTCGGCCTAGTCGTCGGCGGGGTTCCGGGTATCGGGGCGCTCGTCGGCGCTGCACAGCAGCCCGCCGGTGTCATCGCGCTGAGCAGCGTCGCCGCCGGCGTCGTGCTGTGGGCGTGGTGGCCGCCGCGTCGTCGTCCCGACCATCGGGCGGAGCCGGCGTCATGAGTGCGACGCTCCGCGGCGGTCTCTCCGTGGGCGGTGCGCTGACCGTCGCCGCGATGCTCACCGTCGGCGGTGCGGCCGCGCCCGCGGCGGCCGACATCATCGACGACGGCGCCTCGAGCCTGCTCTGGATCGATGCCGCGCCTGTCACCATCGCGGCCGAGCTTCAACCGGGTGATCGCGTCTACTGGTCGTTCACGACCGGACTCTCGGATGCGACCGACGGCGAGCTGTGGATGACCGTGCGGCACTCCGGAGAGCTGGCCGCGCATCCGGAGGGCCTGCGGATCGAGATCCGCGAGTGCTCGACCGCATGGGTGGTCCCGGCCGACGCCGCCGACGAGGCGACGTGCGCGGGTGTCGCGACGACGGCTCTCACCGATCGCGCGTTCGCCGCCATCGGCGCCGACGAGCTCTGGTCGCTCGGAGCGCTCGCCAACGACAGCGAGCGTCACTTCCTCGCCACGATCAGCTTTCCCGACCTCGCCCCGAGTGAGCTTCAGGCGACCTCGGCGAGTTTCGACATCGAGTTCCGGGCCGCCGGCGACACCGAGGGGATAGGCGGCGGCTCGGGTCAGCCCTCCCCGAGCATCGCGCTCACCGGGGTCAACCCGGCCGCTGCTCTCGCGCTCGCCGCCATCCTGCTCGGTGCGGGCGGGCTGATCGTCGCCGCGGCGCGGGCCCGGTTCGCGCGCACGTCGGAGGCCCGCTCGTGAACGCGCACGACGGCAGTCGAGCACGTCGCGGCGCCTCGATCGCGGTCGCCGGGCTCGCCCTCACCTCGATCGTCGCCACCGGACTGGTCGGCGGCTCCACGGCGGCGTGGACCGACAGCGAGTGGGTCGAGACCGCATCCGCCGGGCTCGATTGCACGGCTCCGGGCCTCGGCACCAGCACGGCCGCGGGCACCATGCTCGGCGGCGAACTGCTCGGACTCGACCTTGCGACGATCGTCGAGCTCGACGGCGTGCGCGTCGACAACGACGGAACCGACGCCGCGCCGACGCCGGCGAGCGCGGATCCAGTGCCCGCATCCGACGCGGAGGCCTGGCGTGACCCGCTCGAGGTCTCCGCCGCGTTCGACGCGATCAATCTGCCGCTCGACGACGTGCTCGTGCTTCCCCTCGATACGGCGACGGGTGTCTACCACCAGTACGCGCGCGCCTCTGACGATCTCGGCTCGGCTGCCGCGGCGGGCGCGGTGACCGACACCGGGGGCATCGCCCTCGATGCGTTCTCCGGCCCGCAGGAGGACCGCCCGAAGTTCGGCACCCTCGAGCTCGGCACCGTTCTCACCGGTGCCACCGGCGAAGCGCTGTCGGACGCCGTCACCGCGAACCTGACCGACCTTCGGCTGGAGCTCGGTGCGCTCGCGGGCGTCGCGCAGCTGGACGGGTGCGGAGCCGCGTGGAGCGATGACATCTACGCAGAGCTCCAACGCGACTACGCGATCGCCGGGCTCGACCTCGATGTCGACTCGCCGCTGGTCGGAAGCCTGGTCACCTCGGTGCAGTCCACGCTCACCGCACTCGAAGGGGCGGTCGCCGCCCTGTCCGGCGACGCCGGACTCACGAACGCCCTGGCGTCAGGAGTGCTCGGCTCGCTCTCCGGCGTGCTCGGGGCACTCGGGGTGGGCACCCCCTCGGCGACCGTGGCGGTCACGGTCGACTTCTCGGTGGTCGATGCGTTGCTCGACGACACGATCAGCGATGACGAGGGCATCGTCGAGATCGACCTCGCCACCGGAACCATCGGCGTCGACCTCGCAGCTCTGCTCGGCGAGCAGTACGGCACCGACGGACTCAACGGTCTCGACCCCAACACTGAGCTGCTCATCAACGAGGCGGTGCTCACCGCGCTCACCGACGCGGTCTCGGCCGCCCTCGCCGGCTGGGTCGCCGACGTGGTCTCCGCCATCGAGTCCGCGCTCGATCTTGTCCAGGTGAGCGTCGCGGTCACCGTGCCGGTCAGCGTGACGGTCGTGGTCACGACGGTGAACCTCGGCAACCTGGTGATCAACATCGACGGCTCGCTTGATGAGCTGCTGGCCGGCTCCGGCACGATCGACGCCAGCCTCGGACTGGGCTCATGCGGGCTGGTCTGCGCGGCCGTGTCGACGATCGTCAACGGTGTGCTCACCGGCGTCGAGGGCTCGATCGCGGCGCTCGGGCCCGTCGTCGGCGGCCTCGTCCAGACCGCGCTGTCGACCGCGACCGGTCCGCTCGTCGCCGCGCTCGAGTCGACCCTGTCGACGACCTCCGCGGCGCTCATCGGGGTGCTCGGGGGCACGCTCGGCGGACTGTTCGGCACCGACGGGATCCTCTCGGTGCTGGTCAACGCGCAGAACGATCCGGACCCGGCGGTCCTCGGAGCGGGCGCCGAGCCGCCGTCCTGGGCGAGCATCCCGGGGGCTCCGAGCAGCGCTCCCTTCGACAGCGGGCGCTACGACGTCGCGGCGCTCGTCATCGGAGTGGTGGGCGCGATCAACGCCGTCGAGGTGGTGCTCGCCCGGGCTTCCGTCGGGGGCAACGAGATCGACTGAGCCGGACGTGTCGCGCGGATAGGCTGTACGCCGTGCCTACGCTCCTGTCTCAACTCTTTGTCCGAACGCTGCGCGAAGACCCCGTCGACGCCGAGGTCGTGAGCCACCGGCTCCTCGTGCGCGCCGGCTACATCCGCCGCCAGGCCCCCGGCATCTTCGCCTGGTTGCCGCTGGGGCTGAAGGTCCGCCGCAAGATCGAGACGGTCATCCGCGAGGAGATGGAGCGTGCGGGCGCGCAGGAGGTGCACTTCCCGGCGCTGCTGCCGCGCGAGCCGTACGAGGCGACCGGCCGCTGGGAGGAGTACGGCGACGGCATCTTCCGCCTGAAGGATCGCAAGGGCGCCGACTACCTGCTCGCGCCGACGCACGAGGAGGTCTTCACGCTGCTCGTGAAGGACCTGTACTCGAGCTACAAGGACCTGCCGCTGTCGATCTACCAGATCCAGGACAAGTACCGCGACGAGGCCCGGCCGCGTGCCGGCCTGCTGCGCGGGCGAGAGTTCTCGATGAAGGATGCCTACTCCTTCGACTACACGGACGCCGGGCTCGACGCCTCCTACCAGGCGCAGCGCGATGCCTACGAGCGCATCTTCACGCGCCTCGGACTCGAGTACGAGATCGTGCAGGCGGACGCGGGTGCCATGGGCGGATCGCGCTCCGAGGAGTTCTTGCACCCCACCCCGATCGGTGAGGACACCTTCGTGCGCTCGGCGGGCGGCTACGCGGCGAACGTCGAGGCGTACATCACCACCGCGCCCCCCGCGCTGCCGATCGAGGGCCTCGCGCCCGCCGTGGTGCACGACACCCCCGACACCCCGACGATCGCCACGCTCGTGGACATCGCCAACCAGAACCACCCGCGCCCCGACGGACGCGAGTGGACGGCTGCCGACACGCTCAAGAACGTCGTGCTGGCGCTCACCCACGTCGACGGATCTCGCGAACTGGTCATCGTCGCCGTTCCCGGTGACCGCGACGTCGACATGAAGCGCGCCGAGGCGGCGTTCGCACCCGCCGAGGTGGAGCCCGCGACGACCGAGGACTTCGAGAAGCAGCCGCTGCTGGTCAAGGGCTACATCGGCCCGTGGAGCCCCACCGGTGCGGTGCTCGGCGCCGAGTCGGCGACCGAGATCCGCTATCTGCTCGACCCGCGCATCGTCGACGGCACCGAGTGGATCACGGGTGCCAACGCCGACGGCAAGCATGTCTTCGGCCTCGTCGCCGGTCGTGACTTCGTCGGCGACGGAACCGTCGAGGTGGCCGACGTGCGCGCGGGTGATCCCGCGCCCGACGGCTCCGGCCCGGTCGAGCTGCTGCGCGGCATGGAGATCGGTCACGTGTTCCAGCTGGGACGCAAGTACGCCGAATCGCTCGGGCTCAAGGTGCTCGACGAGAACGGCAAGCTCGTCACCGTCACGATGGGCTCCTACGGCATCGGCGTCACCCGAATTCTCGCGGCCATCGCCGAGACCACCGCGGATGACCGCGGACTGCTCTGGCCCGCCGAGGTGGCGCCGTTCGACGTGCACGTGGTCGCCACGGGACGTGACGCGGCTGCCTTCGAGCTGGCCGCCTCGGTGGCCGGCGAGCTGGAGGCATCCGGCCGCGACGTGCTCTACGACGACCGTCCGAAGGTGTCGCCCGGCGTCAAGTTCGGCGACGCCGAGCTGCTCGGCGTGCCCACGATCGTGATCGTGGGCCGCGGCGCCGCCGACGGCCTCGTGGAGCTCTGGGACCGGCGCACGAACGAGCGCACCGAGGTTCCCGCCACGGAGCTGCTCGCCCGCCTCTCCTGAGCCGCGCCGCGAGCCGCGCGCTCCCGCGCGCTCCCGCGCGCCGCGCGCCGCG
>DCRR01000017.1:26472-61993 GCA_002325245.1 Microbacteriaceae bacterium UBA1487
CTTTTGGCACCGCTGGCGGGCCTGTGGAGAGCGTCCACAGGACGCCGCGTGCACGACGCGCGCGGTGCGTGCGTTCGCGAGCATGGAGGCATGCGCCGCAGCGAGCTTCCGTCTGAGCTGCTGCTTGCCCCCGCCCGCACGGCGGAGGCCCTCGCGGCGGGCGTCTCGCCGGGGCGTCTGCGCTGTGCGGACATCGCGCATCCTTTCCATGGCGTCGTGGTGGCGGGGGAAGCGCCGAGAGAGCTGCTCGAGCGGTGCCACGCGTACGCGGCGCGGCTCGCGCCGGGTCAGTTCTTCTCGCATCGCACCGCCCTGCGGCTGTTCGGCGCGCCGCTCCCGACTCGAAGCCGCGGGGAGCCGCTTGACGTCGGCGTGCTCGACCCGCGCACCCCGCCACGAGCCCGTGGGGTGCGCGGGCACCGGCTCTCGGAGGTCGACCTCCGCCTTATGGACGGGCTTCCCGTGCTCGCCCCCTCCGATGCGTGGTGCTACGCCGCATCGTCGCTCGGGCGCCGCGACGCGGTCGCGGTCGGCGATTTTCTCGTATCGCGCCGACGCAGCAGTCCGCGCATCGCGCCGTGGTGCACGCCCGCCGACCTGGCGTCGGCGGCTGCGCGCCACGCCGGCAAGCGAGGAGCCCAGACCGTCGGCTGGGCGCTGCCCCGCGTGCGCGTCGGGGTCGACTCCCGGCCCGAGACCCACCTGCGGCTCCTGCTTGTCGCGGCGCGCCTGCCGGGGCCGGTGATCGGGCTCGAGATCGCGGATGCCGAGGGCACGATGCACCCCGACCTCGCCTACCCGCGCGAACGGATCGCCTTCGAATACGAGGGCGACGTGCACCGCACCGATCGCGCGACGTGGATGCGCGATCTGACCCGCCGCGAGCGCATGGAGGCGGCGGGATGGCGCGTGATCCGCGTGACCGCGGCGGACGTCTTTGCGCATCCGGATGCCCTCGTTGCCCGAGTGCGCCGCATCCTCGCCTCCCGCTGACCCGCCAACTCGCCCCCTCGCCTCCTCGCCCGCGCGCCAGCACCCCCGCGAGCGGTGCCAAACGTGCGGTTTCGCGACCGCAGACCCCACGTTTCGCACCGCTCACGGGGGAGTAGGGGCCGGGGGAGGCGCCCGCAGCGGGATTCCCGGGGCGGGTGCCGAGTCCGCTGTGCTCGGTTAGACTGCATCGATGCGGCCGAGGGTAGGCCGCGCACAATCTGAATAGCGGAGGCCTAGATGGACATCGACCTCGGAATGCTGCGGCTCATGGAGCGCGAGCGAGAGATTCCGTTTGAAGAACTGGTCGGGATCATCGAGCAGGCCATCCTGATCGCGTATCTCAAGCACACCGACCAGGGCCCCGAGGTGGGCGCGCGCGTCGAACTCGACCGCAAGACCGGCCACATCACGGTGTACGTCCCCGAACTCGATGAGGACGGCCAGGTCGTCGGCGAGGCGATCGACAACCCCGCCGACTTCGGACGCGTCTCCGCCTTCGCCGCCAAGCAGGTCATCTCGCAGCGTCTGCGCGACATCGGCGACGACAAGGTGCTCGGCGAGTTCAAGGGCCGCGAAGGCGACATTGTCGCGGGCGTGATCCAGCAGGGCCCCAACCCGCGGATGATCCACGTCGACCTCGGCGCGGTCGAGGCGATCCTGCCGCCCGAAGAGCAGGTGCCGGGTGAGGACTACGCGCACGGTTCGCGCATCCGCGTCTACGTCACCAGTGTCAGCAAGGGCCCGAAGGGCCCGGCGATCACGGTCAGCCGTACCCACCCGGGTCTCGTGCGCAAGCTCTTCGCGCTCGAGGTGCCCGAGATCGCGAGCGGCATCGTCGAGATCGCCAGCCTCGCCCGCGAGGCCGGACACCGCAGCAAGATCGCGGTGCGCGCCCTCGAGCCGGGGATCAACGCCAAGGGCGCGTGCATCGGAGAGCTGGGGCAGCGCGTCCGCGCCGTCACCGCCGAGCTCGGCAACGAGAAGATCGACATCGTCGACTACTCGGATGACCTGGCCACCTTCGTGGCGAGCGCCCTCAGCCCGGCGAAGGTGACCAGCGCGTTCGTCGTCGACGAATCGCTCAAGGCGGTACGCGCTCTCGTGCCCGATTACCAGCTCTCACTTGCGATCGGCAAGGAAGGTCAGAACGCGCGACTCGCCGCCAAATTGACGGGTGCGCGCATCGACATCCAGCCTGATTCGGTGATGGAGTCCTGAGCCGGGGTAGGATGGAGGCCGTCAGAACCTGCCTGGGTTGCCGACAGTGCGCTCCCCGCTCCTCGTTATTGAGGGTGGTGGCGCGCGACGGACGGGTCGTCGCGGATGCGGCGGCACGACTTCCGGGCCGGGGCGCCTGGGTGCATGACAGCCCCGAGTGCATTGACACCGCGATCCGGCGCCGCGCCTTCGGGCGAGCGCTGCGGGTCGCAACTGGACTCGATCCCTCGAGTCTGACCACAGTGGAATCCGGTGCGAATGACCGCCCCGGAATCGAACGGACTGAATAGGCCGAAAAGCACATGGACAAGTAATGAGCAACTCGAAATGAGTTCCCTCACCCTTTGATGTCCGCTCCTGCCTGGAGTGGACCCAGACAGGAGAATTGTGGCTAACCCCCGCGTGCACGAGATCGCGAACGAACTCGGCATCGACAGCAAGATCGCTCTCGCGAAACTCACCGAAATGGGCGAGTTCGTCAAAAGCGCCTCATCCTCGATCGCTCCGCCGGTCGCTCGACGCCTGAAGAAGGCGCTTGAAGAAGACGGCGTCGCCAAGCCCGCCGCGGCCCCCGCGCCGAAGCCGGCCGCCAAGCCCGCGCCGAAGCCCGGCCCGAAGCCGGCTCCCGCCGCGCCCGAGGTCAAGGCCCCCGAGCCCGAGCAGCCCGCAGCGACTCCCGCGCCCGCCGCGGAGAAGCCCGCGCCCGAGCAGCCGGCCGCCAAGCCGTCGGGCGATGCCCCGACCCCGGGCCCGCGCCCCGGCACTCCGCGTCCGGGCAACAACCCGTATTCCAGCTCGCAGGGCATGGCCCGTCCCGGCGCCCCGCGTCCGGGCAACAACCCGTTCTCGAGCTCGCAGGGAATGCCGCGTCCCGGCGGTGCCGGAGGCGCCATCCCGCGTCCCGCGGCTCCGCGTCCCGGCGCACCCCGCCCGGGCGCCCCGCGCCCCGGTGCACCCCGTCCGGGCGCTCCGCGTCCCGGTGGCGGCGCCCCGTTCCAGCAGCGTCCCGGCGGCGGTGGCCGTCCCGGCGGCGCTGGCGGCGGATTCCAGCGTCCCGGTGGCGGTCCCGGCGGGTTCGCCGGTCGTCCCGGTGGTGGTGGCGGTCGCGGTCGTGGACCCGGCGGCGGCACCGCGGGTGCCTTCGGTCGCGGTGGCGGCAAGAGCAAGGCCCGCAAGTCGAAGCGGACGAAGCGCGCCGAATTCGAGATGCGGGAGGCGCCGACGCTCGGCGGCGTCGCGATCCCTCGCGGCGACGGCAGCAAGGTCATCCGCCTGCGCCGCGGCGCATCCATCAGCGACCTCGCCGACAAGCTGGAGACGCTGACCAAGTACAGCGTTCAGCCGGGCGCGCTCGTCACGGCGCTGTTCCACCTCGGTGAGATGGCGACGGCGACCGAGTCGCTCGACGAGGCCACCTTCCAGATCCTCGGTGAGGAGCTGGGCTACAAGATCCAGATCGTCAGCCCCGAGGACGAGGACAAGGAGCTCCTCGCCGCCTTCGATCTCGACCTCGAGCAGGAGCTCGAAGACGAGTCGGACGATGAACTCGAGATCCGGCCCCCGGTCGTCACCGTCATGGGTCACGTCGACCACGGTAAGACCAAGCTGCTCGACGCGATCCGCGAGGCGAACGTCGTCGCGGGCGAGGCGGGTGGCATCACGCAGCACATCGGTGCGTACCAGGTCTGGACCGAGCACGAGGGCAACGAGCGCGCCATCACCTTCATCGACACCCCGGGTCACGAGGCGTTCACCGCCATGCGTGCTCGTGGTGCGCAGGTGACCGACATCGCGATCCTCGTGGTCGCCGCCGACGACGGCATCATGCCGCAGACGGTGGAAGCCTTGAACCACGCGCAGGCGGCCAACGTGCCGATCGTCGTCGCGGTCAACAAGGTCGACAAGGAGGGCGCCAACCCGTCGAAGGTGCGCCAGCAGCTCACCGAGTTCGGCCTGGTCGCCGAAGAGTTCGGTGGCGACACCCTCTTCGTCGACGTCAGCGCGCTCCAGCAGAAGGGCATCAACGAGCTCCTCGATGCCGTGCTGCTGACCGCGGATGCCGGACTCGACCTGCGTGCGAACCCCAACAAGGACGCGCGCGGTGTCGCGATCGAAGCGAAGCTCGACAAGGGCCGCGGTGCCGTCGCGACGGTGCTCATCCAGTCCGGAACGCTGCGCGTCGGCGACGCGATCGTCGCCGGTACGGCCTACGGCCGCGTCCGGGCGATGCACGACGAGAACGGCGACCCGGTGGAGGAGGCCTACCCGGCCCGTCCGGTGCAGGTGCAGGGTCTGTCGACCGTGCCCCGCGCCGGCGACACCTTCCTCGTCACCGAGGAGGACCGCACCGCCCGTCAGATCGCCGAGAAGCGTGAAGCGGCCGAGCGCAACGCCCTGCTGGCGAAGGCCCGCAAGCGCATCTCGCTCGAGGACTTCACCAAGGCGCTCGAGGACGGCAAGGTCGAGAGCCTCAACCTCATCATCAAGGGTGACGTCTCCGGTGCCGTCGAGGCACTCGAGGAGGCGCTGCTCAAGATCGAGGTCGACGACAGTGTCCAGCTGCGCATCCTGCACCGCGGTGTCGGTGCGGTCACGGAGTCGGACATCGACCTGGCGACGATCGACAACGCGATCGTCATCGGGTTCAACGTGCGTCCCGACGTCAAGGCGCGCGAGCGCGCCGCCCGCGAGGGAATCGATGTGCGGTTCTACTCGGTCATCTACGCGGCGCTCGACGACATCGAGGGCTCGCTCAAGGGCATGCTCAAGCCGGAGTTCGAAGAGGTCCAGTCGGGTGTCGCGGAGATCCGCGAGATCTTCCGCTCCTCCAAGGCCGGCAACATCGCCGGTGTCATCGTCCGCTCCGGCACGATCACGCGCAACGCCAAGGCGCGCGTCATCCGTGACGGCGTCGTGGTCGGCGACAACCTGCAGATCGACTCGCTGCGTCGCTTCAAGGACGACGTCACCGAGGTGCGCACGGACTTCGAGGCCGGTATCGGTCTCGGCAAGTTCAACGACATCCAGATCGGCGACGAGATCGAGACGATCGAGATGAAGGAAAAGGTCCGGGCGTAAAGCTTGGGTGCCGGATGCGGCCGGGGCATTCCTCCGAGCCGCATCCGGCGACCACCCCTTCGAGGTGGTCGCTGCCAGGCCCAACCAGCGGCTCGGTGAAATACCCCGACCGCTCCCAAGCTGACGGCCGGTGAAGTGGAAGCAGGAGAGGGAGAGATGGCTGCGGGAGATCGCGCCGCCAAGATGGCGGATCGCATCAAGGAGATCATCGCGCGTCGGCTCGAGAAGGGGCTGCGTGATCCGCGTCTCGGCTTCGTGACGATCACGGATGTGCGCGTCACGGGCGACCTGCAGCACGCGAGCGTGTTCTTCACCGTGTATGGCAGCGACGAGGAGCGCGCCGACTCGTGGGCGGCGCTCAAGTCGGCCACCGGCATGCTGCGCAGCGAGGTCGGCAAGAACATCACGGCGCGGCTGACGCCGAGCCTGGAGTTCATTCCGGACGCCCTTCCCGAGAACGCGGCGGCGCTCGACTCGCTGCTGAAGACGGCGCACGAGCGCGACGAGGTCGCGCGACAGTCGTCGGTCGGGGCGAGCTACGCCGGCGAGGAAGACCCGTACGTCAAGCCGCGCGAGCTCGACGACGACGAGGACTGAGCCGCACGCGCGCACGCGCCTGCCCGCCCTGCCCCTCCGCGAGCGGCGTGCCTTGCCCTCGCTACTCCCCGGTTAGCCGCGAGCGGTGCGAAACGTGGGGTGTGCGGCTCGCGGATCGCACGTTTGGCACCGCTCGCGGGGAGGTGGCGGGCGCGCGGGTTCGAGGAGCGCGGGGGAGCGCGGGCGCGGCGCGCGGGCGCGTGGGGGAGCGCCGAGCGCGGGTCAGGCGCGGGTGAACTCGAGGGTGCCGGTGGCGACATCGGCGCGGGTCAGGCGCACGCGGAGCGACTCGCCGGGCTCGACGTCTCCCGCGAACTCGGCCTCGACGTCGGGGTCGGCGAGCTGGATGCGCGCGCCCGAGCCGTTGGCTCGCACGACGACCGCGTCGAACTCCTCGCCGACGCGCGGGGTCAGCACGGCCGCTTCCACCAGGTCGAGGGTGAGCCGGTCCAGGCGTCCGGCGGCGCTCGCGGCGCGCCCCATGATTCCGGACAGCTCCGGCAGAGCCTCCAGCACCCAGGCAGGCGGGCGCTCGCCCCGCACGAGCGCCTCGCAGACGAGTAGCGAGAACCGGTCGACGAGACGGCGCAGCGGCGCGGTGACGTGCGTGTACGGCGCGGCGATCGCGGCCTGGATGCTTTCCTCTGGCTCGGTGCCGTCGAACGCCGTGTAGCTCGCGCCGCGGAACAGCGCCGAGGCCGCGTGCAGGATCGCCAGGTCGCGTGGCTGCTCGCCGTCGAGCTCGCGCAGGTAGTCGCCGTAGGCCCGCTCGGCGAGCCACGGCCGCCCGAGCGCGCGGGTCTGGCGGCGGAAGTGCTCGACCGACTCCTCGTCGGCGGGCGGCATGGTGCGCAGGATCCCCACGCCGCCGTCAAGCATGATCTGCGCCGCTGCCATGCCGGTCATGAGCGAGAGCTGGGCGTTGGCGCGCTCGATCGCGTGCAGGGCGCGGCGCTCGAGCGTGTAGCGCTCGCCGTCGTGGGCGACCAGGATCTCCGGCGTCGACAGGCTCGCCCCGCCGCGCTCGGCTTCGAGCGCGAGCCGCAGCTCGCCGAGTTCGAGCAGCAGACGCAGCGTCTCGATCGACTCGCCCGCTCCGGCCGCGAGCTCCGCATCCGCCTGCTCGTAGGAGAGCTGACGGCGGCTGCGCACCCGCGCCCGCTCGAGCGAGGTCTCGACGACCTCGCCGCGGGCGTCGAGGCGGAACGTCCACACGAAGGCGCCGCGCACCTCGTTCGGCAGCAGCGAGGCGGCGTGCTCGCTGATGGCGACCGGATGCAGGGGGATGCGTCCGTCGGCCGCGTAGATCGTCACCCCGCGTTCGCGCGCCGTGCGGTCGATCGCGCCGCCGGGCGTCACGAAGGCGGGCAGGTCGGCAATCGCGTAGTGCACGACGAGCCCCTCGGCGCCGCGTTCCAGCGCAAGTGCTTGGTCGAGGTCGGTCGAGCCCTCCGGGTCGATGGTGAGGAACGGGATGCCGGTGCGGTCGGTCTTCGGCAGCGGCGTCTTCTCGGCGGCAGCCTCCGCCTCGGCGAGAGCCTCGGGCGAGAACTCGCGCTCGAGTCCGAGGGTGTCGGGCAGCGCCGCGAGCGCACTGACCAGTTCGGCCTCAGCGGTGGCACGGGCTAGGCGAAGCGGATGAACGGGCACGGCTCCACCCTAGGCGGCGGGCAGCGAGTAGCCCTCGGGGGTGGCGGTGATGAGCCCGTCGCGCTCGAGCCCGGCGAGTGCCCGCGCGAACTGCTCGGCGTCGTCGAGACCGGCCGCGGCCCACCGGGCGCGCAGCGCCTCCAGCGGCACCGGCAGCTCGTGCGCCCGCAGCTCGCCGAGCACGAGTCCGCGCACCTGCCGGTCGGAGCCCTCGTACTTCTTCTGGCGTGGCGCCCGCGCGCCGGTGTACGCCGGGTAGCCGGCGGCGCGCCAGGCGCACAGCGAGGCGAGCGGGCACTCCTCGCAGCGCGGTGCCCGTGCGGTGCACAGGGTCTGGCCGAGCTCCATGGTGCCGGCGTTGGCGAGCCGGGCGGTCGCCGCATCCGGTGGCAGCGTCGCCTCCATCTCGGCGAGGTCGCGGCGGGTCGAGGGCGGGCCGGGCTCCGCATCCCCGCGGACGGCCCGTGCGAGCACGCGGCGCACATTCGTGTCGACGACGGGGGTGCGCACCCGGTAGGCGAAGGCGGCGACGGCGCGGGCTGTGTACGGGCCCACGCCGGGAAGCGCGAGCAGCGCGTCCACGTCGTCGGGCACCTGCCCGCCGTGCTGCTCGGTGATGGTGACGGCCGCGCCGTGCAGCGCGAGTGCGCGACGCGGGTACCCGAGTCGGTCCCAGGCGCGCACCGCCTCACCCGGCGGCACGGCGGCCAGATCGGCGGGGGCGGGCCAGCGCTCCAGCCACGCCTCCAGGCGCGGGATCACGCGCGCGACGGGCGTCTGCTGCAGCATGAACTCGCTCACCAGGATTCCCCACGCCCCGAAGCCGTCCCGTCGCCACGGCAGGTCGCGATGCCCCGCCGCGAACCAGGCCGCGACCCGCGCGCCGAGCAGCGCGCGGAGGTCGTCGGGGGTGTCCGGTGAATTCATACCGTGCCAGGCTACGACGCCGTGGCTACGCTGGGATCATGCCGAGATGGTCGCCCGCCCGCGAGGGCGCGCTGGAGGCGCTTGCCGCCGAGATCCTGACCCACTACGCCAAGGGTCGGGTCGCCGTCGCGGTCGACGGAGCCGAGGGATCCGGCTCGCGCGAGTTCGCGACCGACCTCGCGGCGGTGCTGGTGCGCCGCGGTCACGCCGCCGAGGTCGCGCACGTCGACGACTTCCAGCGTCCGCGCGCCGAGCGCGGCGAGGCCACTCCTGAGGGCCGCTACCGTGACGCCTTCGACTACTCGGTGCTCCGCCGCGTGCTGATCGATCCGTTCCGGCTCGGCGGCAGCGCCGCGTTCGTGCTGGCCGCCTTCGACGCCGACGCGGATCAGCCGCTCGAGCCGACCTGGACCACCGCGCCCGCGAGCACGATCCTCCTGGTCGAGGGGGAGTACCTGCTGCGCTCTGACCTGCGCTCGATCTGGAACTTCAGCATCTGGCTCGACGGGCAGGGCGAGCCGCTCGCGAAGTACGTCGCCGACGCGGAACCGCGCACGCGTGCGAGCGCCATCGTCGACAACTCCGACCCGGAGAGCCCGCGCCGGGTGTTCGCCGACTCCTGCTGACTCGGCCTGTGCTGACGCGGCCTCTGCTGACCCCGCTCCCGCGAAGCCGACGCCCGCTCAACCGGCGCCCCGCTAGACAGGCACGCGCGCGAGAACGTCCTCGGGGTCGAGGAACTGCCCCGACCGCTCCACCTGGTGCACGAGGTTCACGAGGGCGGCGTTCGTCGGGGTGCTGATCCCCGCCTGCTGCGCCGCGGCGACGACGGCGCCGTTCAGGAAGTCGATCTCGGTGAGCTGACCGCGCTGGATGCTCTGCAGCGTCGAACCGGGGTTCGGCACGTCACCCATCCGGTCGGCGAGCATCCGCGGGAAGAGCGAGCCGATCGCCAACGGCGCCCAACCGATCGTCTCGAGCAGTCGGCCGGAGACGCCCTGCATCTCGCCGAGGCGGATGCCGCGCCGCCGCGCCACGCGCACCGTCTCGCGCATGCTGGCCGTCATCACCCGGCGAAGTCCCGGATGCGCGACCACCTCCTGCACGCTCAGTCCGGTGATCGCGGGCAGCGCGTTCACGTGATTGACGAGGAGCTTGCTCCACTGCGCCGACTCGAGGTCCGGCGCGATCTCAGTCGGGAGGGCCCCGCCGAGCGTGGCGGCGAGGGTCTCCAGCTCCTCGGGGCCGGTGCCGTCGCCGGCGCCGATCACGAGCGTCAGCGCGGCGGTGATGGTGATCCGGCCGGGGGAGAGGTAGGAGGCGGCGAACAGCGCCAGTCCGCCGATGAGCGGCGAGTCGGGAAGCTCCTCGCGCGCGACGGTGAGGCCGCCGAGCCCGTTCTGCACGACGAGCACCGGCACGCCGCGCAGCACCGCGCTGTGCGCGTCGAGGGCGACCCGCGCATCCTGCGCTTTGGTGGCGAGGATCGCCAGCTCGGGCGCCTCGGTCAGGAACTCGTCCGCGCTGACGCGCGCGACGTGCTCGCCGAAGCCGCCCTCCAAGCGGATGCCGTTCTCGCGGATCTCGGTCAGGTGCGCTCCGCGCGCCGCAACCGCCACCTCGTGCCCCGCCTTCTCCAGCAGGGCGGCGAGGGTGCCGCCGACGGCTCCGACTCCGATGATTCCGATTCGCACTCTGGCATCGTAGGGGCGCAGGGGCGGCGGGCGCGCGGCGATACGATGTCGAGGTGTCTGCAAGCCCGGGAGTGCTGCTCGTCGACAAGCCGCAGGGCTTCACAAGCCACGACGTCGTCGCGAGGGCCCGTCGTGCCCTCGGCACGCGCAAGGTCGGCCACGCGGGCACGCTCGACCCGATGGCGACGGGGCTGCTGGTGCTCGGCGTCGACAGCGCCACCCGCCTGCTGACCTACCTCGTCGGGCTCGACAAGGACTACTCGGCGACGATCCGTCTCGGACAGTCGACGGACACCGACGACGCCGAGGGCGAGATCACGGACGGCGCGGATGCGCGCGGACTCGACCGCGCCGCGATCGACGAGGTCATCGCGAGCCTCACCGGCTCGATCACGCAGGTCCCGTCGACGGTCAGCGCGATCAAGGTGCAGGGGCGGCGCGCCTACGAGCTGGCGCGCGCGGGCGAGACGGTGGAGCTGCGCGGCCGCGACGTCATCGTGAGCTCCTTCGTCGTCGATGACGAGCGGCGCGGGCCCGAGCAGCCCGAGGGCACGGTCGACCTCGACGTGCGGGTGAGCGTCTCTTCGGGCACGTATGTGCGCGCGCTGGCGCGTGACCTGGGCGCGGCGCTCGGCGTCGGCGGTCACCTGACGGCGCTGCGGCGCACACGCATCGGCCCGTTCTCCGTCGACGACGCGATCGTGCTCGACCCCGAGCAGCCGGAGCGGGCCCGCGCGGCACTGCTCGCGCCCGGCGCGGTGGCGACCGCCCTCTACCCGAGCTCGACCCTCGACGAGGCTCGGCTGCGCGATCTGGCGCACGGCAAGCGCATCACGGTCGACCACCCGGATGCGGAGGTCATCGCTCTGCTCGGACCGGACGGCCGGCTGGCGGGTCTGGCCTCGGTCGTCGACGGCACCGCGCGCATCCTCGTCAATTTCCCCACCCAGGAGGTGCTCTCGTGATCTCCTGGTTCACGATCATTCAGGTCGTCATCGCGTCGCTCGCCGGGCTGTACTGCGTCGGTCTGGGCATCAGCAAGCGCGCGCCCAACGACGCCGCGATTCTGTCGGTCGCGCTCGTGGAGCTGCTGCTGATCGTGCAGCTGATCATCGCGCTGGTGGCGCCCGGCTTCGGCAACGTCGCCACCGGCAGCGTGCTGGAGTTCTTCGTGTATCTCGTGACGGCGCTGCTGATCCCGCCGATCGCCGTGCTCTGGGCGCTGATGGAGCGCTCGCGCTGGAGCAGCGTGGTGCTGGGGATCGCGGCGATCTCGATCGCGATCATGATCTATCGCATGCAGCAGATCTGGGCGATCCAGCTGGCCTGAGCCGCGCGGCGTGCCGGGCCCGACGGCAGTACGCTGGGGGGCGATGTTGCGCTCACCCGAATCGAGTCCGTCGCCGCGGCGGATCAGCGGCTCCGGCCGTGCCCTCGTCGCCGTCTACGGCATCCTGGCGATCGCGGCGACCGGGCGCTCGGTGCTGCAGATCGCCACGCGCTTCGAGGAGGCGCCGCTGGCCTACTCGCTCTCGGCCGCCGCCGCTGTGGTGTACGTGGTGGCGACGCTCGCGCTGGCGCTGCGCTGGGATCGGCTGGCGTGGATCACGATCGGCTTCGAGCTCGTCGGCGTGCTGAGCATCGGCACCATGAGCGTCGTCGCGCCGGAGCTGCTGGGGCTCGACTCCGCGTCGCCGTTCGGCGGACAGGCGACCGTGTGGAGCGCCTTCGGCGCCGGCTACCTGCTGGTGCCGCTCGCCCTGCCGATCCTCGGCCTGTGGTGGTTGCGCCGCAGCACGCGGAAGCCGGCGGAGGCGGCATCGTCGTGAGGATCTTCCGCAGCCTCGCCGAGGTGCCGGCCGATCTCGGACCGTCGGCGATCGCGATCGGCAAATTCGACGGAGTGCACCTCGGACACCGCGCGCTGCTTCAGACGCTCTGCGCGCGCGCCGAGGAGCTCGGCGTCTCCCCGGTGGTGGTGACGTTCGACCGCAACCCGCTCGCGCTGCTGCGGCCCGAGCTGTGCCCGCCGGCGCTGGTCAGCAACGAGCAGAAGCTCGAGTTGCTGGCGGATGCCGGTGTCGAGGCGACCCTCATGCTCACCTTCGACCGCGCACTCAGCGCCGTCCCGGCCACCGAATTCGTGGAGGACACGCTCGTGCACGCGCTCGGCGCCCGCGTCGTGCTCGCCGGCGCCGACTTCCGATTCGGTGCGCGCGGTCAGGGCGATGTCGACCTGCTCACCCGGATCGGGGCCGAGCGCGGATTCGAGACCGTCGTGGTCGGCGACGTCGCCGGGTCGGGGGATGGCGTGAGCGGCTCGGCTCGGCGGGCGTCGTCCACCTGGATCCGCGAGCTGCTCGACGAGGGCAAGGTGCACGACGCGGCGAAGCTGCTCGGACGCGCCCCGACCGTGCGCTCCGTCGTGGTGCATGGCGAGCACCGGGGGCGCGAGCTCGGCTTCCCGACCGCGAACCTCGACCCCCGAATCGAGGGCTTCGTGCCCGCGGACGGCGTGTACGCGGCCTGGGCGACGATCGACGGCGCGCGCTACGCGGCAGCCGTGTCGGTCGGCAACAACCCGACGTTCACCGGGGTGCCCGAGCACCAGGTCGAGGCCTACCTGCTCGACGTCGATGTCGACGTCTACGGGCGGACGATCGAGCTCGAGTTCGTTGACTTCGTGCGTCCGATGCTGCGCTTCGACGGCATCGAGTCCCTCGTGGCCGAGCTTGCTGCCGACGTGGCCAAGGTCCGCGAGATCCTCGCCGCGCAGTCGCCGCGCTGACCGGCGTCAGCCGCCGGGGACGCCACGGTGGCCGTAGAGAAAGAGCACGATCGCGGCGGCGCTTCCCGTGATCGGGGGCCCCGAGCCGATCTCCCACCCGGCGTCGCTCGCGATCAGTCGGCGACCGCGCACCACCGCGCGGATCGGCATCGGCGCAGCGAGGCTTCGGGCGAGCGCGACGGCGCCCGACACCGTCGAGGTGACGGCGAGCGGCCGCCCGAGCGCGAGCGCGAGCTCCCAGGCGTCGGCGAGCGTGGCGCCAAGCTCGGGCACGCGGACGCGAGTGCGGGCCGCGAGGCGCTCCATGGCGAGCGCGCGGATGCGGCTCGTGAGCTCGGCAAGGCTCTCGCTGGCGAGGGAGGTGCGCTCGCGTCGTCCCCGGGTGACGGTGCGGGCGATCGAACGCGCGAGGTCTTCGACGGTGACGCCCGCTCGCAGGGTGGCGTGCGTCGCGGCGCCGGGCCCCTCCGCCTCGAGAATCTCGGCGACCGCGAGCAGCAGCTCGCCCTGACGGCGCGACCAGTTCGACTCCACGCTCGACTCGTCGCGACGCGCACGGCTGCTCAACGGCAGGTGCCGTGTCAGATCACTCATGGTGGTGACTGTACGCGGGCCGGCGTGTGCACGGCACGGCGCCGCACCGGCCGTCGCTCCTAGACTCGTGCGGTGAGTGAACGCGAGGCCTTCGAAGCTCGAAGGCTGCGACGCGGTCGTGTGCTGGTGTTCGTCGGCGTCGTCCTGCTCGCCCTCAACCTGCGCACGGCGGTGGCCGCGATCTCGCCGATCGTCGATCTCATCTCGGCGGAGCTGACCCTCGATCCTGTGGCCCTCGGCGTGCTGGGGGCGACGCCCCCGCTCGCGTTCGCCGCCTCCGGGCTGATCGGACCGATGGTGGTGCGCCGGGTCGGGCTGGAGCGCGCCCTGGTGCTCGCCATCATCGTGATGGTCGCCGGCCACTTGGGACGCGCCCTCGCCGGCTCCACCCTGATCCTCGTGACGGCGACGATCATCACGCTGCTCGGTGTGGGCGTCGCGAACGTGCTGCTTCCGCCGATCGTCAAGCGCTACTTCCCGACACGGGTCGGAGCCGTCACCGCCGTCTACGCGACCGTCATGTCGGTCGGGGCCACCATTCCTGCGCTCATCGCCGTGCCCGTCGCGGAGGGTGCGGGGTGGCGGGTCTCGCTCGGAGTCTGGTTCGCCTCGGCGATCGTGGTGGCGATTCCCTGGGTGATCAGCCTGCTCGGGCGTCACGATCAGACACACGATGCGGCGGCCCGCGCCGCCGAAGCGGTCGAGACGGGCGCGCTTCCCGTCTCCTCGCGGCTCAGTGTTCTGCGCTCGCCGATCGCATGGTCGGTTGCCGGCGTGTTCGCCACGGCTTCGTTCAGCGCGTATGCGGCCTTCGCGTGGCTGCCGCTGCTGGTGAGTGATCTGGCGGGGGTGGACCCGGCTGCCGCGGGCGGCCTGCTCGCGCTGTTCACGATCGCGGGCTTCCCCGCCGCGCTGCTGGTGCCCGTGCTCGCCTCGCGACTGCGTTCCGCCACCCCGCTCGTCGTCGCCGGGCTCGCCTTCCACCTCGTCGGCTATCTGGGACTGCTCATCGCCCCCGCGAGCGCGACTTGGCTCTGGGTGCTGCTCGCCGGATTCGGCCCGCTCCTGTTTCCGCTCGCGCTGGCCCTCATCGGGCTGCGCTCGCGCACCGCAGCCGGCGCGGTGGCACTCAGCGGTTTCGTGCAGGGTTTCGGCTACCTCGTCGGAGCGGCCGGACCGTTCCTGGTCGGGATCATCCACTCGGCGACCGGGGGGTGGGTCGCACCGCTGTGGCTGCTGCTCGCGGCCGCCGTATTCGCCGTGCCGGCGCTGTTCGTGCTGGCGCCCGGCGAGACCGTCGAGGACGAGCTCGAGCGCCGCGCCGGCTAGTCGGCGATCAGCTCGGAGCGGTGGATGAGCGCGGCCGCGCCGATCAGCGGGCCGTCGCCGGAGAGCCCCGACGGAACGACACGCACCTTGGTGACGAAGCCGAACTGGATGTGCTCGGCGATCGGCTCGCGGATCATGTCGAAGATGTCCGGGGTCACATGCGAGAAGCCGCCGCCGATCGCGACGACATCGAGGTCGACGAGTGCGGTCGCGGAGGCGATCGCCTGGCCGATGGCGCGACCGGAACGAGCGACCGCGCGACGAGCGATCTCGTCGCCCGCGGCGTAGGCGGCGGCGAGCTCCTCGCCGGTGCTGCCCGCCCAGCCTTCGCGGCGCGCCCAGGCGACCGTCTTGGGGCCGGAGGCGACCGCCTCCAGGCATCCGGCGCCGCCGCAGGCGCAGGGGTCGTCGAAGCCGGCGACCTCGACGTGTCCGATGTGGCCGGCATTGCCGGTGGGTCCGGGCACGGTGCGGCCGCCGAGGATCAGCCCGCCGCCGACGCCGGTGGACACGATCATGCCCATGGCGTTGTCGACGTCACGCGCGGCGCCCACCCAGTGCTCGGCGAGGGCGATGCACAGCCCGTCCATGCGCAGCGTCACGGGCACGCCAGCGGAGACCGGCTCGATGATGCTGCGCACCAGGTCGCGCAGCGGGTAGTCGCGCCAGCTCGCCAGGTTGAGCGGCGAGACGGCGCCCGCCGCCACGTTGATCGGGCCGGCCGCGCCGATGCCCGCGCCGATCAGCTCGTGCTCCGGGCCGACGCTGGCGAGCGCGGCCATGGTGGCGCCCGTGACCGCCTCGGCGAGCTGCTCCGAGCTCGAGTCGGGGCCGGTGGGGCGCCGGTGGCGCGAGGAGGCGACGACCGTGCCGTCGGCGGTGACGAGTCCGGCTTCGACCTTCGTACCGCCGAGGTCGATGGCGAGGGCTACAGGGATCACGGCAGGGCGCTACTTTCGGTCGGCGGATGCACAGCTTTTCCCAGCGTAGCGACCGCCGCGTCGTTGCCCGCGCGGGGGTCGACAGCGCCGTACACTGGCCGCGTGAACGGCGTCGCGAGGCTCGAACGGGTGATCGATCTGCCGCGCTCGATCGTCTGGGAGGCGATCGTTGACCCGATTCTGATGGAGGGCTGGCTGCACCCGGATGCGAGCCTCGTCGAGGGCGTCGAACTGCTCGAGCGGCGCGTCCCGTCTCCCGAGGAGCCCGCGGTTCCCGCGATCGTCGAGAGCGACGGGCCGCGCCTGGGTCATGTGCGCGTCGAGCTGACCGAGGCGAGCGGCGGCTCACGCGGTGGGGTCACCGAGCTCGTCCTCAGCGTTCCGCAGCACATCGACAGCCGCTTCCGCGCACCGCTGATCGCGGGCTGGCAGACCCGCCTCGACCAGCTCGAGGAGCTGCTGCGCGGGCATCCCGTCGACTGGGAGCACTGGGAGCGCGATCACGGCGCCGGCTACGAGCAGCACCTGCTGCGGGCCGCGACCGTCGCGTCCCCCTGAGAGTTTCAGGCACGCTAGCTAGACTCGCGGGGTGAATGCCACATCTTCCGGCGTGACGACGCGCACCGCGCTCGCCCCTGCCGAACGCGCGACCAGGCTGCTCGGCGCCGAGCTGACCGAGAAGAGCCTGCGACTCCATCTGGAAGGCCTGCCGGGCGTCGACGCCGTCGGGCTCGAGCAGCGCGCGGCGGCCCTCGGCACCCGCTCCATCAAGACCACCTCGAAGGCTTGGGCCCTTGACCGCATCATCGAGCTGATCGACCTCACCACGCTCGAGGGGGCCGACACCCCCGGCAAGGTGCGCTCGCTCGTCGCGAAGGCGATCACGCCCGACCCGAGCTCGCCTGACACGCCCCGCGTGGCGGCGGTCTGCGTCTACGGCGACATGGTTCCGGATGCGGTGGCGGCCCTCGGCGCCCTGCACGGCGACCCGGATGACGGCCTCATCTCCGTTGCCGCCGTCGCCACCGCGTTCCCGAGCGGTCGCGCCTCGCTCGCCGTGAAGCTCGCCGACACCCGCGACGCGGTTGCCGCGGGCGCCGACGAGATCGACATGGTGATCGATCGCGGCGCCTTCCTCGCCGGCCGCTACGGCGAGGTCTTCGAGCAGATCGTCGCGGTGAAGGAGGCCTGCCGCCGCGAAGACGGCACCTTCGCGAGCCTCAAGGTGATCCTCGAGACCGGCGAGCTGAACTCCTACGACAACGTGCGCCGGGCCAGCTGGCTGGCGATTCTCGCCGGCGGCGACTTCATCAAGACCTCGACCGGCAAGGTGAGCCCCGCGGCGACGTTGCCGGTCACCCTCCTCATGCTCGAGGTGGTGCGTGACTGGCACCGGCTCACGGGGGAGAAGATCGGCGTGAAGCCGGCCGGTGGCATCCGCACCTCGAAGGATGCGATCAAGTACCTGGTGACGGTGGCCGAGACGGTCGGCGAGGAGTGGCTGCAGCCCCACCTGTTCCGGTTCGGTGCCTCGAGCCTGCTCAACGATGTGCTGCTGCAGCGGCAGAAGCTCCAGACCGGCCACTACTCCGGCCCCGACTACGTCACGATCGACTGAGGACCGCAGCATGGTGAAAGACATTGACATCCCCGCCGGCGGCGGCTTCCTGGACTACGCCCCGGCGCCCGAGTCGACGAGCATCCTGAAGCTTCGCGACTCCTACGGACTGTTCATCGACGGCGACTTCGTCGACGGCCACGGCACCCCGTTCTCGACCGTGTCGCCCGCGACGGAGAAGGTGATCGCCGAGATCGCCACCGCGAACGAGCGCGATGTCGATCTGGCCGTCGCCGCGGCCCGCCGCGCCTACGACAAGACCTGGTCGAAGCTGTCGGGCGCCGACCGTGGCAAGTACCTGTTCCGCATCGCCCGCCTCGTGCAGGAGCGCGCGCGCGAGCTCGCCGTGGCCGAGAGCCTCGACAACGGCAAGCCGATCAAGGAGAGCCGCGACGTCGACGTGCCGCTCGTGGCGGCCTGGTTCTTCTACTACGCGGGCTGGGCCGACAAGCTCGACTACGCGGGCCTGGGTGCCAACCCGAAGGCGCTCGGCGTGGCCGGTCAGGTCATCCCGTGGAACTTCCCGCTGCTGATGCTCGCCTGGAAGGTCGCCCCGGCGCTCGCCGCGGGCAACACGGTGGTGCTGAAGCCCGCCGAGACGACCTCGCTCACGGCGCTGCTGTTCGCCGAGATCCTGCAGCAGGCCGACCTGCCGAAGGGCGTCGTCAACATCGTGACCGGCGCCGGCGCCACCGGGGCGACGCTCGTGCGCCACCCCGACGTCGACAAGGTCGCCTTCACCGGCTCGACCGCGGTCGGCCGTGAGATCGCCAAGGCGATCGCCGGCACGGGCAAGAAGGTCACGCTGGAGCTCGGCGGCAAGGCCGCCAACATCGTGTTCGATGACGCGCCGATCGACCAGGCGATCGAGGGCATCGTCAACGGGATCTTCTTCAACCAGGGCCACGTCTGCTGCGCGGGCAGCCGTCTGCTGGTGCAGGAGAACGTGCACGATGAGGTCATCGACCGGTTGAAGAGCCGCCTGTCGACGCTGCGTCTCGGTGATCCGCTCGACAAGAACACCGACATCGGCGCGATCAACTCGCAAGAGCAGCTCGAGCGCATCACGGCGCTCGTCGCGGCGGGAGAGGCCGAGGGCGCCGAGCGCTGGAGCGCCCCCTGCGACTTCCCCGAGAACGGCTTCTGGTACGCCCCGACGATCTTCACGAACGTGTCGACCAGTTCGCGCGTCGCCCGTGAGGAGATCTTCGGGCCGGTGCTCAGCGTGCTCACCTTCCGCACGCCCGCCGAGGCGATCGCCAAGGCGAACAACACGCCGTACGGCCTCTCGGCCGGCATCTGGAGCGACAAGGGCTCGAAGATCCTTGCCGTCGCCGACAAGCTGCGCGCGGGGGTGATCTGGGCGAACACCTTCAACCGCTTCGACCCGGCGTCGCCGTTCGGCGGCTACAAGGAGTCCGGCTACGGCCGGGAGGGCGGCCGCCACGGCCTCACCGCGTACTTGAAGGGGGCGGGCAAATGACCCACCTGACGATCCCCAAGACCTACAAGCTCTACATCGGCGGCAAGTTCCCGCGCACCGAGTCGGGTCGCAGCTACGAGGTGACGACGCCGAAGGGCAAGTTCCTCGCCAACGCCGCACTCGCCAGCCGCAAGGACGGCCGCGACGCGGTTGTCGCGGCGCGCGCCGCGCAGCCCGGCTGGGCCGGCGCGACCGCCTACAACCGCGGTCAGGTGCTCTACCGCATCGCCGAGGTGCTGGAGGGTCGACGCGAGCAGTTCGTCGCCGAGATCGCCGCCTCGGAGGGCGTGTCGAAGTCCGCGGCCACCGCGCAGGTGGATGCGGCGATCGACTCCTGGGTGTGGTTCGCAGGCTGGGCTGACAAGTACGTGCAGGTCGCCGGAACCGGCAACCCGGTCGCGGGCCCCTACTTCAACCTCTCGGTGCCCGAGCCGACCGGCGTCGTCGCGGTCGTCGCACCGCAGGGCACGGGCGGATCGCTCCTCGGCCTCGTCAACGTGGTCGCGCCCGCGATCGTAAGCGGCAACACGGTGGTCGTGATCGCGAGCGAGAAGCACCCGCTCAGTGCGATCAGCCTCGCCGAGGTCTTCGCCACGAGTGACTTGCCCGGCGGGGTCGTCAACGTGCTCACCGGCTCGCCGGCCGAGATCGCCCCGTGGCTCGCCAGCCACGCCGACGTGAACGCCCTCGACCTGAGCGGCGCCGACGCGCTCGACTGGGTCGACCTCGAGATCGCGGCGGCGGACACGCTGAAGCGCGTCCTGCATCCGGAACCGGGCGTGCCCGCGCGCTCGCTCGACCGGATCGTCGCACTCACCGAGACGAAGACCGTCTGGCACACCAAGTCGCTGATCTGAGTCGCGCGGTGCGTTCGCCGTCGCGCGGCCCGCGACCGGTGCGAAAAGTGCGATTGCGGCGCGCAGGATCGCGCTTTTCGCACCGCTCGCGGGGACGGGCGCGCGTTTGTCTCGTGCAGGACCTCAGGGGGACTGGATCTCGTGGAGACCCGGGGTTTCTTCAGCCCGGAGGCCTAGCGTGACGGCATGCGCATCCTCCTGACCGGCGCCACCGGGTATCTGGGCGGGCGCTTGGCTCCCCGGCTTCTGGAACGCGGTCACGACGTGCGCGTGCTCGTGCGCGACCGCTCGCGACTGCGCGACGTGCCCTGGGCGGACGACGTCGAGGTCGTCGAGGGCGATCTCAGTGATCCGGATTCGGTGCGCCGCGCGTTCGAGGGTCGCGAGATCGCGTACTTCCTGGTGCATTCGATGACCGCGCACCGCGACTTCGCCGAGGTCGACCGGCGGCACGCCGAGACCTTCGCGGCGGCGGCGCGCGCGGCGGGCGTCTCGCGCATCGTCTACCTCGGCGGCCTGCATCCCGAGGGCAGGCTGTCGCCGCACCTGCGCTCCCGTGCCGAGGTCGGAGAGATCCTGCTCGACTCCGGGGTGCCGACGGCGGCGCTGCAGGCGGGGGTTGTGATCGGCTCCGGCTCGGCGAGCTTCGAGATGATCCGGCACCTCACCGAGGTCCTGCCGTATATGCCCGCACCGAAATGGGTGCGCAACTTCATCCAGCCGATCGCGGTGCGCGACGTGCTCTACTACCTGCTCGAGGCGGCCGAGCTGCCGCCCGAGGTGAACCGCGCTTTCGACATCGGCGGACCGGACGTGCTGCGCTACGGCCAGATGATGAACGGATACGCCGTCGAGGCGGGGCTCCATCAGCGCCCGATCGCCTCGCTGCCGGTGTTGACGCCGTGGCTCGCCTCGCACTGGGTCAACCTGGTCACTCCGATCCCGCGCGCGCTCGCTGTGCCGCTGGTGACGAGTCTGCAGAACGACGCCGTCTGCCGCGAGCACGACATCGCGCACTGGATTCCGGAGCCCGAAGGCGGGCTCACCGGCTACCGGCGCGCGGTGCGCCTGGCGCTCGGCAAGATGCGCGCCGGCGAGGTGGAGACCAGCTGGCAGAACGACGCCGTGCTGGGAGCCCCGAGCGATCCGCTGCCGAGCGACCCGGAGTGGTCGGGCCATACCGTCTACGTGGATGCGCGGGAGCAGCACTCCACGGCTTCACCCGAGCAGCTGTGGCGGGTGATCGAGGGGATCGGCGGTGACAACGGCTGGTACTCCTTCCCGCTCGCTTGGGCTCTGCGCGGCTGGCTCGACAAGCTCGTCGGCGGGGTGGGGCTGCGACGCGGGCGTCGTCATCCGCACCGGTTGGCGCTCGGCGAAGCGCTCGACTTCTGGCGGGTGGAGCAGCTCGACCGGGGGCGCTTCCTGCGCCTGCGCGCCGAGATGAAGCTCCCGGGCCGCGCCTGGCTCGAGCTCTCCGCCGTGCCGCAGGACGGCGGCACGCTCTACCGGCAGCGCGCCGTGTTCTTCCCGCGCGGTCTCGCCGGGCGCCTGTACTGGTTCGCGATCCTGCCGTTCCACGGCGTCATCTTTCGCGGCATGGCCCTGCGCATCACGGCGCGCGCCGAGGCCGAAGCGCGTGCGTCGGCGGCGGACGAGAACGCCGCCGATCAGATCACGACTCGGTGACGAATAGATAACAAACCGGTAACGCGACCTGCTAAGTTCGAGGCACCCGCAGCGACGCGGGGCCCACATCCGTGGTGAACCCGAAACGAAAGCGTGTCAATGACGACAGCGCAGCCCGTTGCCGAGTCCCCGAAGCTCGGTCACCCGACCCATCCGCTTCGTCGCGCTCTCGTCGCGAGCGCCCTCACCCTCGGGCTCGTGCTCGTGATGGCGCTCAACCCCGACGCCGTCCGCGTCTTCGCCGCCAGTCCCTTCGGCGAGCTGCGCAGTCCCGGTGAGTCGGCCTTCATCGCCGCGCACCGCGGTGACCGCTCGGATGCGCCCGAGAACACGCTGCCCGCCTTCCAGTCCGCGTTCAACAGCGGCTTCGCCTACGTCGAGACCGACCTTCAGCTGACGCGCGACGGCCAGGTGGTGCTCATGCACGACACCACCGTGGATCGCACCACGAACGGCACCGGCAGCGTCGCGAACAAGACGCTTGACGAGCTGCGCAAGCTCGACGCGGGCTCCTGGTACGACGAGCAGTTCCGCGGCACGCTCGTGCCGACACTGGCTGAGTTCCTCGACCTGCTCGCGGACTCGGATTCGCGGGCCCTGCTCGAGCTCAAGGGCGACTGGACGCCCGAGGAGGTGCGCTCGATGATCGCCGAGATCTTCCCGCGCGGCGTGCAGAACCGCGTCTCGTTCGCGAGCTTCAGCAAGATCTCGCTCGCCTCGCTCTCTGAGGTCGCCGCCGCCTTCCCGCGGATCGTGCTGCGGAAGACCCTCCCGAAGGACCCGGTCGCGCTCGTGCAGAAATACACCGCCAGCGCGATCATGACCCGCACCGAGGAGCTCGAGCAGCGCCCCGAGGTCGTCGAGGAGATGCACGACGCCGGGCTCGGCGTGCTGCTCTACACGCTCAACGATCGGCAGAGCTGGGCCGAGGCCCTCGCGCTCGGAGTCGATGGCATCGCCACCGACCGCCCGAGCGCCCTCGACGGCTGGATCGCCCAGACGGCGCCCGGAACGTAGCGGGCGTCAGCTGCGGGCGAGCAGGTCGCGGAAGAAGTCGATGCCGCGCAGGTAGGTCGAGACGCGGATGCTCTCATCGATGGCGTGCAGCGTCGCCCGCTCCGCGGTCGTCAGATCGAACGGCAGAAAGCGGTAGACGTGCTCGCTGATGCGGGTGAAGTGCCGCCCGTCGCTGGCCTGCAGCATGACGTAGGGCGTGACGATCGCCTCGGGGAACAGCTCCCCGATGGAGGCGGAGAGACGCTCCCACGCCTCGCCGCTCGCGGGCGAGACGGGCGAGGGCTCGGAGCCGTAGACGAGGCGCGCCTCGACGCCGTCGCGGTGCACCACTCGCTGGATGTGGGCCAGCGCCTCCGCCAGGCTCGACCCGACCGCAATGCGCACGTTGACCATCGCGGTGGCCTTCTCGGCGATCACGTTGTCGCCCGCCGAGCCGCGCAGGCGGGTGACGGCGTAGGTGGTGCGCACCATCGCGTTGGTCTCCGGGCCGAGGCGCGAGAACACCGCGGTCAGCAGGCCTCGGAACAGGCCGACGTGGGTGAACAGGAAGCGCATCGGCTGCTTCGTGTGGGCGCCGAGCCGACGGATCATCTCGGCGGTCGGCTCGGCGAGCTGCGCGGGGGCAGGGGAGCGGTCCAGCCGCACGATCGCCCGCGCGAGTCGCGTGGTCGCGCCGTCGCGCACGGGCGTGGAGGCGTGGCCGCCGCTGCGCTCCACCGAGAGCTCGATGCCGGCGAGACCCTTCTCGCTCACGCCGACGACGGCGACGGGGGCGTTGACGCCGGGGAAGATGCCCTCGACGACGGCTCCGCCCTCATCCACCACGAGGGCGGGGCGGATGCCGCGCTGCTCGAGCAGGTCGACGATCGCGGGGGCGCCGTGGCCGGCGACCTCCTCATCGTAACCGAAGGCCAGGTAGACGTCGGCGGCGGGGGTGAAGCCTTCGGCGAGCCGCGACTCGACCGCCTCCAGGATGCTGCCGAGCGCGCCCTTGTCGTCGATCGCGCCGCGGCCGCGCACGCGCTCCTCGCCGTCCTCATCGCGCACCAGCTCCGCCTCGAAGGCGGGGAACTGCCAGCCTGGCTCGTCGGCGGGCACCACATCCTGGTGGGCCATCAGCACGAGCGGCGCGGCGGCGGCGTCCCGACCGGCCCAGCGGAAGAAGAGGGATGCCTCGCCGACGAGCTCGTGCTCGAGTCGCTCGTGCACGAGCGGGAACAGCTCGGCGAGCTTCGCGCGGAACGCCGCGAAGGCCTCCCAGTCCAGCTCCTCGGAGTTCGAACGGGAGACGGTCGGAATCCGGATGAGTTCGCGCAGGCGGTCGACAGGGGTGCTCACTCCTCGACACTACAAGTGCGAGCGCGGCCGCCGCGCTCGGTATGCTTTCGGCATGAGTTCGAGGTCGCGCGAGTCCGCTCCGGTGCTCCTTCGTCTCGCGCTCGCGCCCGCCGTCATCGCCGCGATGGCCCTGCTCATCGGCGTGGCGCTGCTCGACACCGATGCGTTTCTCGTCATCCGGTTCATCGTCTCGATCTTCGCGCTGATCATCGCCTGGTTCGCGGTGCGCGCGCGTCACTGGTGGTGGGTGCCGCCGCTCGGCGCGATCGCCGTGGTGTGGAATCCGGTGCTGCCGATCGCGGTGCCCGGCGACTGGTGGCTCGGCCTCCAGTACCTGGCGGGGCTCGTCGTGGTCGCCGCGGGCATGCTGATCCGCGTCGCGGTCGTGCCCGCGAGCGGGTCGCGGACCCGCTAAGGCGAGGATTCGGCTAGACTGGGGCCACGTTCCGCCCCACCGGCCAAAGCCGGGTCTGGGATTCCGCGGAAAGTACACGGTGAACGCCGATCCCGCATGGCGGTCCCGTTTTACATAGCAACGGCCTGAGCATCAGGCGGATCGACCGGCATTCTGGCGAATGCTCGAGGAGAATCATGGCCCAAACCGGGCAGAAGTCGCGCAACGGGGGACGCCGCGCTGCGCCGCAGCGCAAGCGTCAGCACCAGGACGAGACGGGTGTCATCCCCGTCCTGGCGCGCATCGTGCGCACGATCGAGAACTCGGCCGAGCGCGGCAAGGTGAACGCCGCGAACCGCACCCGGTTCCGTGTCGTCGCGGTGCTCGTGCGCGAGGAGCGCGCACGGATCAAGGCGGATGCGAGCCTTGGCGACGCGGAGCGCAGCAAGGAGCTCACCCGCCTCGACGGCATCGCCACGATCATGGCGAAGACGGCCTCGCGCGACACCAGCCTGATCCGGCTGCTGACCGACACGGCGCCGCTGTCGACGGCGGCCCTCGAGGTGCGCCGCACGATCCTGATGGAGGCGGGCGCCGAGCTCAGCCCCGAGGATCTCGTGATCGTGACCGAGACCCCGGAGAAGACGCCGGCGGAGGACCGCCAGGTCATTCCGCAGTCGGTCAAGCAGTACCAGATGTCGAATCCGTTCCTCGCGCCCGACTTCAGCGCCGCGCAGGCCAAGCCGGCCACCGAGGGGCGTCTGGCGAACTGGGAGCTCATCGAGCCGCTGTTCCGCTCCTTCGAGGTCGGCGCCGGCGGCGGCGCCGCCACCATGAACCTGCCCGCGCCGCGCACCCGCGAGACGCCGGGCGGCACCGAGCTGATGATCCACCAGGCGCGCTTCATCGAGTCGGCGCGCACCGGGCACCGCAGCTTCCTGCTCGCCGATGAGCCGGGTCTCGGCAAGACGGCGCAGGCGCTGCTCGCGGCCCACGTCTCGGGCTCCTACCCGCTGCTGGTGGTCGTGCCGAACGTCGTCAAGGTGAACTGGGCGCGCGAGGTCGAGAAGTGGACGCCGCAGCGCACCGCCACCGTGGTGCACGGCGACGGCGACGATCTGGACGCCTTCGCCGACGTCACGATCGTCAACTACGAGATCCTCGACCGGCACGCCGCGTGGCTCAGCCGTCGCGGATTCAAGGGCATGATCGTCGACGAGGCGCACTTCATCAAGAACAAGGAGTCGCAGCGGTCGAAGAACGTGCTCGCGATCGCGAAGAGCATCCGCGCCGTCAGCCCGAACGCCCTGTTCATCGCCCTCACCGGAACCCCGCTCATCAACCAGATCGAGGACTTCCGGATGATCTGGCAGTACCTCGGCTGGATCGACGACAAGAAGCCGCTCGCCCAGCTGATGAAGAAGCTGGAGGAGACCGAGCGCACGCCCGGCGATCCCGGCTTCTTCGCCGCCGCGCGCGGCGCCGTGATCGACATGGGCATCGTGCGGCGCAAGAAGGAGGATGTCGCCGCCGACATCCCCGCACGCCGCATCGCCGACATCCCGGTCGAGCTCGACGGGGAGGCGGGGCGCTCGATTCGCGCCGCCGAGCAGGCGCTCATCTCGCGTCTCGTGGATCGCTACCGTCGCGTGCTCGCGCAGCGCCCGGAGGCGAACCCCGAGGACATCATCCGTCTCGTGGCGCACGCCGAACTCGAGGAGTCGCGTTCCGCGGCCTCGGGGGGCGACAACGTGTTCACGATGGTGCGCAAGATCGGGCAGGCCAAGGCCACCCCGGCGGCGGACTACACGGTCAACCTGGCCCGCAACGTCGGCAAGGTGGTGTTCTTCGCCAAGCACATCGACGTGATGGACACGGCGGAGAAGCACTTCGCGGCGGCGGGGCTGCGCACCGTCTCGATCCGCGGCGACCAGAGCTCGAAGGCGCGCCAGGAGGCGATCGACGCGTTCACCAACGACGAGGACGTCGCCGTCGCGGTGTGCTCGCTCACGGCGGCCGGCGTCGGCGTCAACCTGCAGGCCGCGTCGAACGTCGTGCTCGCCGAGCTCAGCTGGACGAACGCGGAGCAGACGCAGGCGATCGACCGCGTGCACCGCATCGGCCAGGGGCTGCCGGTGACCGCCTGGCGCATCATCGCCGCGGGCACGCTCGACGCGCGGATCTCCGAGCTCATCGACGCCAAGGCGGGCCTCGCGGCCCGGGCCCTCGACGGCGTTCACCTCGACGAGAGCGAGGAGGGCTCGGTGCAGCTCTCGGCGCTCGTCACGATGCTTCGGGATGCCGTTTCGGAGCTCTGAGCGACTCACGGTCTTGTACCCCGTACTGGTCGTCCTGTCCTACAAGTGAGGGACACCCAGAGTGGGGGGAGCGCGACATGGGTGGGATCAGTAACTTCATAAGTGCACTAGTTGGGGGACTAGGGGCGGCGGTGACATCGTCGAAACGCGAATACCGGCTACGGGGGTAACCGGGCACAGCGGACGACGTCACCGCCGCCAGTAACATTTAACGGGCCGTTCTCGCCCGCCGTCTCCTTGACCCCGGCGCTCAGCGCCGCGTGCTGTTGGCCGTTCGGCCCCGCACGATGCCGATGAACGTGTCGATGCGCGGATCCGCGGCCTCGCCTGCATCGCTCACGCGCCAGGCCAGCCCGATCCTCGTGGGGGCGCCGTCGCGAATCGGACGCGTGACGACGTCGCGGCGCGAATGGGTCCGTGCGACCGACTGCGGCATCCGCGCCACCCCGACGCCGGCCGCCACCAGTGCGACCGTGTCGGCGTCGTCGCCGGGCTGCACGACCTCCTCGGCGAGGTCGGCCTCGCTCACGTCGTCGACCACCGAGAACACGTGCTCCTTGGCCGCCACGACGACCGGGGTCTCCTCATACAGCGGGATGACGTGCAGCTCCTCGCTCGCGGCGACGTCGCGCACGAACGCCATCGCAGCGCTCCCGTCCGTCACCGCCGCCAGCGCCTCCGACTGCGAGCTGGGACGCAGCTCAAGGGCCTCGCGGCGCATCCGTTCGCGCCAGATGCGCTCCCACTTGGTGGGGGTGACACCCGGCACGAAACACACGACGAAGGGATCTGCCACCCGCTCAGGCTAGCCTGGGCCTGTGAGTGAGCAGACGATGAACCCGGCAACCGCGGCCAAGAAGCTGGAGCTGCTGCTGGCGGCGACGCCGGAGGAGTTCCGCGCGAAGCCGCTGACCCGCTCCGAGGTGCAGGCGCTCATGACCGACCCGCCCGAGTGGCTGAAGGCGCTGCGTGCCGACGGGCCGCATCCGCGCGAGGTCGTCGCCCGCAAGCTCGGCGTCTCGAACTCGGGACTCGCGCGCGGCGGCATCGTCGAACCGCTGACCACGCCCGAGATCAAGGCGCTGCTGGACGAGATGCCCGACTGGCTCGTCGCCGAGCGCGAGCGTCAGGCCGCGGTGGTGCGCGAGAACGCGCGCATCAAGCGCGAGAAGCGCCCCGCCGGAGAGCCGCGCGACAGCGGTTCGCGCAAGGGCGGATCCGGGGTCTAGGCGCTCCAGCGCAGGCGGTCGAGCTTGCCGAGCATCGACCAGACGGTCTCGCTCAGCTGCGGGTAGGCGAGCGCGATCTGGCGAAGCATCCGCCGGTCCACTTCGGCGCTCGGACGCCGACCGTTGTCGGCGGCGATCAGTTCGGAGCGCAGGCCGAGCACGACGAACTCGTCGATCGTCGGCAGCACCTCCATGAACGCCCACGGGTCCTCGCCGCCGTGCAGCCGCTCCCAGACGACGGTGCTGAGCTCGTCGTGCGCCTCGGCGCGCAGCACCTCGAGGCTGGCGCGGCGCAGCACCCCGGGGCGGGGCATCTCGGGGCGCTCGTTCGTCACCCTTCGAGACTACGCGTCCGGCTAGGCTCGCGGCATGAGTCGAACTCAGCGACGCATCCGCCGTGTCGCCGGTGTCCTCGCCGTGCTGGCGGCAGTGCTCATCCCGGCCGCCTCCGCCTCCGCAGCCCCGACGGCTCGGGCGGATGTCGACGACTTCGAGATTGCATCCTTCGACGCCGTCTACACGCTCGGGCGCGACGGCGAGGGCTTCGCGACGCTCGACGTGGTCGAGACGATCGTCGCCGTGTTCCCCGACATCGACCAGAACAAGGGCTTCTACCGCGACATCCCCGAGTACTACGGCAACGTGCAGCTGCACACCGCGGTGCTGAGCGTCACCGACGACGACGGCGACGCGGTGCCGTACTTCACCGAGTACTACGAGGACTTCTACAGCATCGGCCTCGGCGACGACAGCTACGTCCACGGCGAGCAGACCTACGTGATCCACTACGAGCAGCGCAACACCATCCGCTACTTCGCCGATGCCGAGGTCGACGAGTTCCAGTGGGATGTCAACGGCACCGGCTGGGCCCAGCCCTTCGGCCGGGTCTCGGCGGAGCTGCGCGTCGACCCCGGCCTTGTCGACTCGATCGTCGGAGACGCGTTCTGCGCCGCGGGCGCCTTCGGAGCGACCGGATGCCCCGGCGGCATCACCCGTGAGGACGACGCCGAGACGGGGGAGGCGGTGTTCCGCGCCACCGCCGGACCGTTCGCCCCGTACGAGAACCTGACGATCGCGGTCGCCTTCGCGGGCCACACCTTCGCCGAAGGGCCGACGACCTACCCGCCGTCGAGCTACGACGATGACTACGGGCCGTCCACGCCCCCGCCGCGTGCTCCGTGGTGGATGGAGATGGCGCTGTTCCTGGTCGGACCTCTCGGGGTGCTGGTGGGCATCATCGCGCGGATGACGCGGAAGAAGGACCTGGCCGCCGAGACCGCGGCCAGCGACATCATCGTGCCGCAGTACACGCCGCCGCGCGAGAACATCATGCTCGCGGCGCACATCGCGGGGCGCCCCGATCGGGCCTTCGCTGCGCAGCTGGTCGACCTCGCGGTGCGTCGCAAGATCCGCCTGCTCGATCCGGGCACCGCGGGCGGCGACGAGTACTCCGCCGAGCTCGTGACGGCCGAGGGCGTCGACCGCCACGAGCGCGCGCTGCTGGTCGGGATCTTCGGCGGCGGCCTCGAGCCCGGCTCGCGCTTCGCGCTGTCGAGTTCGAGCAAGACGCTCTCCGCGGCATTCCACCGGGGCCAGACGGCGATCACCGAGGAGATCACCTCGCAGGGCTACGCTGCCGGCACCAGGCTGCGTCCCCTGTCGGCGGGGCTCATGCTCGCCGGCACCGGCGTCGCGATCGGCGCCGTCGCGCTCGTCACCGCCTCGGCTCCGTATTCGGGCAGCGAAGGCGCCTTCATCGGGGTGCTCGCGGCCGGCTGGGGAGCGCTGCAGACCTTTTCGCACTCGTCGAGCCGTCGCGTGCTCACCTCGAAAGGCGAGAAGCTCAACGACTACCTGCTCGGAATGAAGGACTACCTCGAGCTCGCGGAGAAGGACCGCTTCGCGATGCTGCAGTCGGTCACCGGCGCCGACCGCATCCGCGTTGACGATCAGACCGAGCTCGTCAAGCTGTACGAGAAGCTGCTGCCGTGGGCGGTGCTCTGGGGTGTCGAGCGCAGCTGGGGCGAGGTGCTGGTGGCCGCCGCCGCCGAGGCCCGCACGCCGATCGAGTGGATGTCCAGCCGCGATCAGCTGACCGGCTGGCGGCTCTACTCGATCGTCTCCAGCGTCAGCCGGTCCACTCCGGCGCCGCCGGTGGTGGCGCGCTCCCGCTCCACCGGCTTCACGTCGGGCGGCGGTTGGTCGTCCAGTGGGGGTTCGAGCTCGAGCAGCTTCTCCTCCGGAGGCGGGTTCTCCGGCGGCGGGGGCGGCGGAGGAGGCGGCCGCGGCCGATAAACTCGACCGATGCCCGATTCTCCCTTGTCTGCGAGCCCCTATGAGGTGCTCGGCGTAGCGGCGACGGCGAGTCACGACGAGCTGCGCAAGGCCTACCGCAAGCAGCTGCGCGCCACCCACCCCGACTCCGGCGGCAACGTCGAGCAGTTCCACCGCGTGCAGCGCGCCTGGGAGCTGATCGGCACGCCCGAGGCCCGCGAGGAGTTCGACCGCGCCGGCGAACCGGTGATCGGCGGGCAGTCCTGGGCTCCCGGCGGGCCGCCGCCGCGTCAGGACACGCGTCCGCAGACGCGCCAGCACGGGCATCCGGGCGGCTGGTTCCGCGAGCAGTACCTGGCCGAGCTGCGCGAGTGGGTCGGTCGCGGCGTCACGATCGCCGACCCCTACGACGCGGCGCTGCTGCGCCGCGCACCGCACACCGTCAAGCACCTGCTGGCCTCCGCGATCGCCGAAGAGGACACGGCGCGCGTGCTGTCGACCCTCGGGATCGGCTTCACCGTCTGGCATGACGTGTCGACCGGGGTCGGCGGCGGTCCGCCGTCGCGGATCGGTGTCGGGCATCCCGGCGGAACGCCGATGAGCCAGGTCGAGAAGCTCGACCACATCGTGCTCGGCCCGACCGGGCTCTGGGGAATCCTGAGCGAGGACTGGGGTGAGCCGGTCAAGGTCAAGCGCGGTGAGCTGATCGGGCCGGGGCTGCAGCCCGGCGAGCAGCCGCTCAAGGCGCTCGGAGCGCGGGCTCGATTCTTCGCGCGCGCGGCGAAGGTGAAGTTCTCGGGTCTCGTCATCGTGGTGCCGGAGGGCGCGGCGCCAGCCGACGTCGTGCCGCTCGGCATGGTGAAGGGGGCGCATGCGCTGCTTGTGCAGCGACCCCGCGTGGTGCAGCTGCTGCGGACCGGGATCGCCGGCATCGGCACCGGCGGAACCGACCTTTTCGAGGTGCGGTCGCGTGTCCAGGCGACGGCGCGATTTGTCTGAGCTTCTCGACGCTTCCCTGTGGGAGCGGTACCGTGAAGTGCCGTGACCCTGACTCACACCCTGATCCACCTGCTCGGCGGCCGTGCCGTTGAGCGTGCGGTGATGCGCGGACTCGCGAGCGACGGCAGTCTGCCTGTTGCGCCGACCGGGCCGAGCATGCTGCGCCCCGGTGACAACATGCTGCGGGTGCGGCTGGTCGGCGGGGGCATGGTGCGCAGTCTCGGCGTCACCACGGCCGAACTCGGATTGGCGGGCCATCTGAGCCGCCTGCTGCAGGGCTCGCTCGCACGCGGCGTCAGCATCGACGCCTGGGGCGAGTCCGGCGCCGACCTCTACGACATGGCGCCCCGGCTCTGCCCGGAGGGCGCCCCGCGCCCCCACGTGCGCGTCGTGCTGGTGGGACTGATCGAAGCGATGCGTCTGCGTCCGAGCTCGCGCTGGCGCAAAGACCTGGCGCTGCTGGAACCTGCCGTCGCCGCGGGGGAGCCCCCGCTCGTCGTCGTGCTGGCGCCGAGCATGCCGAACGACCTCGACGTCTCGCCGTGGGTTCGGCGTCGCGTTGCCAAGGCGATCGAGAAGATCAACGCGGCGACGGTGGACTGGGTGGACCGGCATCCAGGCGCCTATCGCGTGCCCGCGATCCCCCCGAGCACGCGCAAGATGCTCGGCACGTCGGAGGACTACGCACGCACGGCCGCGGCCATCGCGCCGGTCGTGGCCGAGGCGGTATGGGCCGCGAAGGAGTAGTCGCCGGGAGCGGCGGCGCGCTCGCGCTGCCGCGCGCCGTCGCGCCGATCGAGACCGAGCGGCTGCGGCTGCGGGTGGTGAACGCGCGAGACGTTGACGCCATCCATGCCGTGCAGTCGCGCGAGGATGTCTGCCGCTATCTGCCGTTCGCGCCGCGCTCACGCGACGAGATCGCCGAGAAGGTTGCCGTGTGGGCCGCCGGGGGAGTGCTCGCCGCCGACGGCGACCTGGCGATGCTCGCGATCGAGCGGCGGGAGGACGATGTGGTTGTCGGCCACATCCACGTCGTGCTGTCGAGCGTCGAGAACGCGACCGCCACGGTCGGCTGGGCGCTGCACCCGGATTTCGCGGGCCAGGGCTATGCGAGCGAGGCGGCGCGCGCCCTGCTGCGCGAGCTGTTCGGCCGGGTCGGCCTGCACCGAGTGTTCGCCTGGGTGCGGCCTGAGAACCTCGCCTCGGCGGCGCTGTGCCGCCGTCTGGGGATGCGCATCGAGGCCGAGCGCGAGCACTTCGGCTGGCTGCGTGGCGACTGGCGCAACCTGCAGGTGTGGGCGGTGCTCGACCGCGAGTTCGCGGCGGCGGAGGCGGGGGCGCCCGCGCCGGCAGGACGGGACTTCGTGCGCGACGTGCCCTATGGCGCGGAGTCGAGCGATGCGCCCGACCCGGCGCTTCCGGCCGAGTTCCCCGGCATCCGGACCGAGCGGCTGCAGCTGCGGCTGCTCACCGCCGACGACGTCGATGCGGTGCACGGCTATCAGAGCCGCGAGGATGTCTGCCGCTATCTGCTCTTCGAGCCGCGGACGCGGGACGAGGTGGCGGCGAAACTGGCCGAGCACGCGGCGCACACGACGCTCGCGTCCCGCGGCGACTACTGGCAGCTCGCTGTCGAGCGGACGGGCGACGGTGCGGTGATCGGCGACCTGTACTTCGCCCTCGCCGAACCCGGCAGCGCGGCCGCCGAGATCGGCTGGACCTTCCACCCCGACGCCCACGGTCAGGGCTTCGCGACCGAGGCGGCCGCGGCACTGCTCGACTTCGCCTTCGACACGCTGCGGCTGCACCGCGTCGCCGCCGAGTTCGACCCGCGCAACGAGCGCTCCATTGCGTTGTGCCGCCGTCTCGGCATGGTCGAGGAGGCCCACTACCTGGAGGACCTCTGGTTCAAGGGCGCCTGGGCCGACACCGGCCAGTACGCCAGCCTGCGGGTCGAGTAGCCGCGAAGCGGGCGTATCGAAACCCCAACGCTCTGCGGGTTGAGCAGCCGCCCCCGGCGGCGTATCGAAACCCCGCACCCCGCACCCCGCCTACGCTGGAACCCTATGAGCACCTACCGCCTCCACCCGATCGACGAAACCTCGCGCGCCCGCCTGGCCGAGCAGGGCCTCACCCTCTCGCTGGTTGACGGCCTCGACGACTCCGAGCCCGGCGTCGCGCGCTACGACGCGTGGACGCAGGCCGACGGTCGCGGCTTCTACCTCGACCGTGCCGCCGACGATGCTCTCGCGTTCCACCGTGCGGGTGTCGGCGACCGCCGCACCACGGGCGTCTGGGACGACGCCACCCCCGCCACCCTCGAGCCGGTCGCGACCATCAACTCCTGGCCGACCGAGCTGAGCGTGCCCGGCGGTCGCACCACCACCGGCTGGGCGATCAGCTCGGTGACCGTCGCCCCGACGCACACGCGTCGGGGCATCGCACGCTCGCTGCTGGAGGCGGAGCTGCGCACCGCATCCGCTCTGGGCGCCCCGGTCGCGATTCTGACGGTGTCGGAGTCGACGCTGTACGGGCGCTACGGCTTCGGGCCCGCCGTGCTGGCCACCGACTGGGTGATCGAGTCGCGCCGCGCCCGTCCGCTGCGGCGGCGCACCGAGGCGGGGCGGGTCGAGTTCATCTCGCTGAAGGACTTCCGGTCAGAGGTGGCGGCACTGCACGAGCGGGTGCGCGCGGAGCGCCCCGGCGAGATCGCCGTCTGGGCGTCGCGGTGGGATCAGATCGCGGGTCTCGCGCCGGCGCAAGAGGCCGAGGCGAAGAAGCTGCGCGCGGTGCGCTATCTCGACGCCGACGGCGTCGTGCAAGGCGTCGTCATCTACACGGTCTCCGGCGGCGAGCAGGACTTCACCGAGCACCGCGTCGACGTCAAGTATCTGCTCGACGCGACGCCGGAGGCCTCCGCGGCGCTGTGGGGCTTCGTCGTCGAGCTCGACCTGGTGCGCGAGGTGACGGCGCGGCTGCGCAGCGTCGACGAGCCGCTGCGCTGGATGCTCGCCGACTTCCGCGCGGCGAAGGTCAGCACGATCGAGCACGAGTACGTGCGCGTGCTCGATGTGGCGGCGGCGTTCGAGGCGCGCGGCTACTCGGCCGCGGGGTCTCTCGCGTTCGAGGTGACGGATCCGCACGGCTTCGCCGAGGGCACTTGGCTGGTGGAGGCGGATGCGGCAGGCACCGCGACGGTGCGCGCGGTCGACGAGGCGCCGGCTGGCGTCCCGCTGCTGTCGCTCGGCGTGCCGGAGCTGTCGAGTCTCTACCTCGGCGGGGTGTCGGCCGCGACCTTGGCCGCCGCGGGACGTGTCCACGAGCGCACCCCCGGCGACGCCGTGACCGCGGATGCGCTGCTCCGCTCGCCCGTGCCCCCGCACCTCTCCGTCTGGTACTGAGCCGGTTGAGTAGCCGCGAAGCGGCGTATCGAAACCGCGGTTGAGCGGGTTGAGTAGCGCGCTTCGCGCGCGTATCGAAACCGCAAGGCCCTGCGGGTTGAGTAGCCGCCCCTGGCGGCGTATCGAAACCCAACACCCAGCACACCCCAACCCCACAGTCGCACGCTAGAACGGTGACAACTCCCGACGACGACCCCACCCGCATTCGCTCCCAGCCGGCGCTCACCCGCTCGACGGGCCGCATCTGGCTGATCGTCGGCGGCATCTTCACGGTGATGGCGCTCGCCGTGCTGGTGCCGATGACGACACTGCCGCCGTCCGGCGTCGCGCTCGCCGCGGCGATCGTGGTGGTGCTCGCCTACGCGACGATCGTGCTTGCGCTCCTCCTCGTACCCGCGCGACGCCTCCGGCTGCGCCTCGGCTTGATGGCGGTCTCGCTGCTCGTCTCGGCGGCGGTCGCGCTCATCGCCGCGGTGATCGTGGCGACGGCCGCGGCGCAGGAGCTGACGGGGGTGCTGTGACGGTCGCGCTGTGCGGCAGCTAGCTGCGAACCGTCCCGACCCACAGTCCGTCGCGCGCACGCGTCATCGCGACGTACAGCTCGCGCCGTTCCCGCTCCTCACGCTCGAGCAGCGACTCGGCGCCCTCGAGCGTGCGAACCGTCGCGGGCGACACGAGGTTCGCCTTCGTCCACGGCAGCAGCACCTGTTTGAATTCCAGACCCTTCGCGCGCTTGGCGGTGCCGACCTTCACCGCGTCGGCATGGGTGCCGGTGTACTCGAGCAGGTTGACCGAGGCGATGCCCTGCGCCGCCAGCAGGCGCTGCACCGCCTGCACCTGGCCGTTGGTCGAGCAGAGGACTCCGATGTCGCCAAGGCCGGTGTCGATCGAACGGACGAGCGAACGGATCCGCGCGCACAGCGCCTCGTCGTGCTCACGTCGAGACTCGAACCGCACGAAGATCGGGCGCTGGCCGTGGCGAGACGGAACGCCGCCGCCCTCGAATCCGATCGCAGCCGCATCCTCGATGTCGGTGTACTGGTCGTCGGCGACGATGCGTCCGGCAGCCTCCAGTGACCTGTCCCGGGTTTTCCG
>DCRR01000010.1 GCA_002325245.1 Microbacteriaceae bacterium UBA1487
TCCGGAAAACCCGGGACAGGTCATTTGCGGATCTTCACGCCGTGCACGAAGCGCGCAGTGAGGATGGCACCGACCGCGTGTCCGAGTTCTTGTATGACGGGGTCGTGGACAGCCCGAGGCTAGAACGCGTTCTGCAGCTCGCACACCACGTTGGCGTCGAGCGTCGTGCCGTCGTCGAGCATCCCGGCGAACCGCACCTCGACGATGTCGCGGCTGCCGTCCGGCGTCCGCGGACCGAGTTCGGTCAGCGACGTGATGACGCCCTTCGCGGAGGGGCCGCTCACGCCTGCGGCTCCGGTGAGGTCGCGGAAGGTGAAGCTCTCCTCGTTGAGCGCCACGTAGTTCATGGCTTCGTCTTCGTGCGCCTTGACGTTGTCGATGCCGATGATCGTGACGATGTCGCCGTCGTTCAGGTCGCCCACGTCGAACTTGCCGTTCTCGCGGCTGATCTCGCAGTCGCCGGTGAAGTCCGGGAACTCGACGCCGTCGACGCGGAGGGTCGCGTTGCCGACGTCGTCGGAGGTGAAGCCGCCCGCATCCGAATCGCTCGTGCCGTCGTCGGTCGTGGTCCCGTCCGTCGTGTCGGCGGCCTCCGATGCGGCGCTCGTCGGCGCCTCGTCACTCGACGGCGCGCACGCCGCGAGTGTGGCCGTGATCGCGAGTGCACCCGCAGCGAGCCAGGCCGTGCGCGCCCGGGGACGGAGGGCGGATGCGGCAAACGGGCGCAGGGGAGTCATGAGATCGAGGGTGCCCGGTGGAGGCCAGCGGGGGCAATGGGCCTTTCGACGTAGGCGCGCCGGTAGGGTTGCTCGCCATGGGGCTGAGCGATGCGGATGCGCAGGCCGTCCTGCGCGTCGCCGGGCGGCTCACGGCGCATCCGCGGTTGGAGTTCGCGGCGGTGCTCGACGCGGTGCGCGAGGTCATCGACTGCGACAGCGCCTCCTTCAACGACATGGTGCTGGCCACGCGTGACTTCCGCTACGTGATGGCGCCCGAGGGCGAGATCGCTCGCGCGACCCGGCTCAAGCCGCAGTACGACAAGTACTTTCACCAGCATCCGCTGATCGCGACGGCGACCTCGACGCCTGGGCTGGGTGCGCTCCGGTTCTGCGATGTGGCGGGCGGCGCCGACATCACCTCCACCGAGCTCTATCGCCACTTCTATCACCCGTTCAACGTGCGCTTTCAGCTGGTGCTGGAGCTTCCGTCGCCGCCGGATGTGGTGGTCGGCTACGCCCTCAACCGCAACGAGGCGGCGGGAGAGTTCAGCGATCGCGACGTCGCCGTGATGAACGCGCTGAGCGGGCATCTCGCCATGCACCACCGCTCGGCGCTCGACGGCGAGCGCACCCGGGTGGTGAACGCGGAGCTGGATCGTTCCGCGTGGGCGGTCGTGTCGGTGCGATCCGACGGTGTGGTCGAGGCGTCATCGTCGACCGTGCTGGAGGCGGGCGGGCGAGTTCCCGACAGCCTTGCGTCGGTCATCGCCGACACGGCGGCGCCGGGAGACGAAGCCCGGCACGACGTGATGATCGGCGGGCAGCGCTGGCACTGCATCGTGCACCCGGTGCCACTGGGGCCCACGGTGCTGCTGCTGCGCCGGCAGCACGACATGGCCGCGGACGCCGACGCCTTGAGGGCTGCGGGCCTCACTCCCCGGCAGGCGGAGGTCGTGCTCGTGCTCGCGCGCACGGGAGGCTCGAATGGAGAGCTCGCGGTGGAGCTCGGCATGTCGGAGTCGACCGTGAAGAAGCACCTTGAGCGGGTCTTCCGCGTGCTGCAGGTCACCAGCCGGGCCGCCGCAGTGCTGCGGATGCGCGAGCTGACGGGGGATGGCGGGGGCTCGGCGGTCGATTCGCTGCGGTGACGAGCTCGCGGCAGTGCGCCCGAGACGCCCTTCGAGGAACACGGATTTGCGCCACGAATAGACACCCATCAATATAGACACATGTCGATTGATGCCGTCCGCGCAGAGGCGCCCACCGCCCGCAAACTGTCGACCCTGGACCGGTGGCTGCCGCTCTGGATCGGGCTCGCGATGGTGGGCGGACTCCTGCTGGCGCAGGGCATCCCGGGCATCTCTGCGGTGCTCGCCAGCCTCGAGATCGGCGGCATCTCGGTGCCGATCGCGCTCGGCCTGCTCGTGATGATGTACCCGGTGCTGGCGAAGGTCCGCTACGACAAGGTCGCGGCCGTCACCGGCGACAAGCGGCTGCTCATCTCGTCGCTCGCGCTCAACTGGGTTGCCGGACCCGCGGTCATGTTCGCGCTCGCCTGGGCGTTCCTGCCCGACTTGCCCGAGTACCGCACCGGCCTGATCATCGTGGGCCTCGCGCGGTGCATCGCCATGGTCGTGATCTGGAACGACCTCGCCTGCGGCGATCGCGAAGCCGCCGCCGTGCTCGTCGCCATCAACTCGGTGTTCCAGGTGCTCGCGTTCTCGCTCCTTGGCTGGTTCTACCTCACCGTGCTGCCGGGGTGGCTCGGGCTCGACAGTCAAGGGCTGGATGTCTCGGTCGGGCAGATTGCCGTCAACGTTCTCGTGTTCCTCGGCATCCCGCTGCTCGCCGGGTTCGCCTCCCGCTGGATCGGCGAGAAGCGCCGCGGGCGCACCTGGTACGAGGGCGCCTTCCTTCCGAAGGTCGGCCCGTGGGCGCTCTATGGGCTGCTGTTCACCATCGTTCTGCTGTTCGCCCTCCAGGGTGACGCCATCGCGCAGAACCCGCTCGATGTCGCCCGGATCGCGCTGCCGCTGCTGGTCTACTTCGCCATCATGTGGTTCGCCGGCCTGCTTCTCGGCAAGCTCGTGGGGCTCGGGTACGCCCGCTCCGCGACGCTCGCCTTCACCGCGGCCGGCAACAACTTCGAGCTCGCCATCGCGGTCGCGATCGGCACCTTCGGCGCCACCTCCGGGCAGGCACTCGCCGGGGTGGTCGGGCCGCTCATCGAGGTTCCGGTGCTGGTCGGCCTCGTCTACGTGTCGCTCTGGGCCTCGCGCGCGTGGTTCGGGGAGGCTGCGCTCGCCGCGCCGGCGGAGCCGGAGCGCGCGAACTCGTAGCAGGCCCCGGGGAGCGCTTCGCTAGGCGAGGTGCTGCTCGGCGAGCTGCGTGAGCTGCGCGAGCCGCCCCGCGGGACTCCCGGTGACCTCGACGACCCGCGCAGCCCCCACCAGGTCGGTGTCGTCGGCGAGTTCGAGCAGCGCCTCGTTCATGGCAGTGCGCAGTTCGAGGTCCTCCTCCTCGGACACCTCGATCCGGTCGCTCGCGGTCAGCGGCAGCAGCACGAGCAGGTCGACGTGCTGCATCGCCTCGATAGTGGCGGCGACGCCGCGGCGGAACAGCTCGCTCGAGCGGGTGGGGCGCCCCAGCGCGTCCAGGGCCTCGAGGTAGGCGAGAAAGTCGAGCGGTCCGCGCTCAGCGACCACGTTCGCGCCCGGCGGCAGGTCGAGCAGTCGGGCCGCCGACAGCTGCAGCTGCGCGAACATCACGCCCGCATCCGGTTCAGCGGGGGCGTCGTCGAGCAGCTCATACGGGTCGGGGAACACCTCGAACTCGGGGCGGCGGCTCGCGAAATCCGCGATGAGGGTGCTCTTGCCGCTCGCGTGGGTGCCCGAGATCACGATGCGCATGCCGGGACTCTAGAGGATCTGCGCGATCGCGTGGCGACGCCCGAGCAGCGTCGCACCGCGGCCGATGGCTAGCGGGGCTCGCTCTCGTCCCACGGGTCGTGCTCGAGCACCGACTCGGGCACGACGGCCTCCTCGTCGGTGAGCGGGACGCTGCCGAGGCTTCGCGCCTTGCGGGCCTTCAGCGCACCGCGCACGTAGTGGTACACCGTCGGGATGACGGCCAGCGAGATCGCGCCGAGCAGAATCAGGTCGATGTAGTGGGTGACGAAGTCGGCGACGGGCGGGATGAAGCCGAGCAGGAATCCGACGAACGTCAGCCCCGCGCCCCAGATGAGCGCGCCGACGGCATTGTAGAGCGAGTACTTGCGATAGTTCATGTGGCCGACGCCGGCGGCGACCGGCGCGAAGGTGCGCACGATCGGCACGAAACGGGCGATCACGATCGCCAGTGCCCCGAAGCGCTCGAAGAAGTGGTTGGTGCGCACCACGTTCTCGCGGCTGAACAGGCCCGACTCCTTGCGCTCGAAGATGCGCGGACCGGCCTTGTGGCCGATCAGATAGCCGACCTCGCCGCCCACGAACGCGGCCACCGCGATGCTGAGGCAGACCAGCCAGATCGGGATGAGGATCCCGGCCTCCGACTCGGTCATGGTGCCAGTGAACGTCAGCAGGCCCGTGATCACCAGCAGGGTGTCGCCGGGCAGGATGAAGCCGACCAGCAGTCCCGTTTCGCTGAACACGATCAGGCACACCACAAGCAGCGCCCACGGGCCCGCGGTCTGAATGATCGCCACCGGGTCGAGCCACGGAATCAGCGCCGTGGGCACGGCGACCGACGCGAGAGCTGCGAGCGAACTGGCGGTCATTGCGGAGAGGCTCCTGTCGTCGGCGGGCCTTCAGGGCCAGTCGGCGGTCGTGTTGTACGTAGCGTAGTGGCCGTGGCCGAGTGAAACGTGAGCGAGTTCCGACGTCCATGTCGGGGTCCGCTCGGAGGTTTCGGGTGCTGCGGGTGATGCATGTGCTGCGTGCGGTGCGGAAGGTGGGACTTGAACCCACACGCCTTGCGGCACAGGAACCTAAATCCTGCGCGTCTGCCAATTTCGCCACTCCCGCGCGCTGTTCAGTCTAGATCCGCGCGGGGCGGGCGCGCCCCGCGCGCGGGCCGCGCGTGGTAGCCGCGCGGGGCGGGCGCGTCCTCCCGCCTGCCCCGCCGCCTCGCGAGCGGTGCGAAACTGCGGGTGTTGCGCTCCGGGATGGTCAAGTCCCGTGGCGTGGT
>DCRR01000001.1:0-2148 GCA_002325245.1 Microbacteriaceae bacterium UBA1487
GCGGCTAGTCGGCGGCGAGGAGTCGTTCGATCTCGGCGGCGCAGCCGGCGACCGTGCCGGCGAGGATGTGCTCGCCCTTGGCCGCGCTCGCGCGGCTCGGATCGCCGAAGACCCCGGTCGTCGAGATCTCGTCCAGGCGAATCGGGCGCTGACCGAAGTCGTCCGGGAACTCCGGGTAGTCGGCGGCGTAGCGATCCGTGCGCACCGTCTCCGGGTCGAGCGCGAGCATCGTGCTCGTCTCGGCCTCTTCGGCGTGGGCGATCATCGGGTGCGCCGACGGTGCCTCGCGCACCTCGGCGATCGCCGCATCCATGCCGGGGTAGTCGAGCACGACGGCGCGGATGACGCCCTCGTCGCTGAGCGAGCGGGCGGCGGCGTGCAGCGGGGCGCGGTTGCCGAAGTCGCCGTTGACGATCACGTACCGACGGGCGCCGGTCGCGGCGAGCGAGCGGCCGATGTCGGTCGCGATCGCGGTGACAGTGTCCGGCGCCAGCGACACGGTTCCGGGATATCCGGAGGTCAGCCAGGTCTCGCCGTAGTGGACCGGCGGCAGCAGCACCGCATCGAACTGCTCGGCCAGGCGCCGGGCGACCTCGAGGGCGGCGAAGGTGTCGGTGCCGAGCGGCAGGTGCGCGCCGTGCATCTCGAGCGCGCCGAACGGCAGCAGCGCGAGGCCGTTTCCGGCGCGCAGGTGGGCGGCGACGTCCGGCCCGGGGGTGCGGTAGGCGTCGATCATCAGGGGAGCTCCAGTCCGGCGGTCGGGGTGTTCGCCCCGGCGGTGCGGCGCGCTTCCAGAGTACCCAGCGCCATCGGCGCCGGTCGGCCGGGCGCCGACCACGAGACGGCAGCCGGTCGGCGGCTCGCGGCCACGAGAGGATAGGAGCATGAGCATGACGACAACGGGCGAATCCGGCGGCAGCCTGGGCGGCATCCACATCTGGGATGGCGCGGAGTACCGGGGGGTCGGACGTCTCGAGTGGGAGTCCGGCCGGTTCACCTCCGTCGGCGCTCCCGCGGCAGATTCCGCCAGCGCGCCTTCCCTCGAGGGCCGGCCGGGGTCCGATGGCCGCACCGCCGAGGATTCCGCCTTCACGGTCATCCCGGGGCTCATCGACACACACGTGCACCTGGTCGGCAACGCCTCCGATCAGCCCGCCGACTTTCTCAGCTGGCCGCTCACCACCCGTCCGGAGGAGCAGGTGCTGCACGGGCTCGCGCACGCGCAGCGCGCCCTCCGCGGCGGCGTGACGACGGTGCGCGACCTTGCCGCCGACGACGTGCAGTTCGCGCTCGCCCGTGCCCTGCGAGCGGGGCTGGTCACCGGTCCGCGAGTGCTCGCGCACGGCATGGTCAGCATGACGGCGGGGCACGGCGACCTGTTCACGCCTCCCGCGGTCGCTGAACGCAAGTCCGTCGCCGATGGTCCGGATGCGTGTCGCGCCCTCGTGCGCCACTGGGCGCGCGCCGGGGCCGACGGCATCAAGATCGCGACGAGCGGGGGAGTGCTCTCGGTCGGCGACAAGGCGGAGTGGCGCAACCACACCGACGCTGAGCTTGAGGCGATCGTCGACGAAGCGCACGCCCTGGGCATGCGGGTCGCCGCCCACGCCCACACGGCGGCGGGCGTCGACCGCGCGCTGGATGCCGGTGTCGACTCGATCGAGCACGGCACGCTGCTGGAACCCGCGCAGTCATCCCGGCTGGTGGAGCTCGGCGTGACCGTCGCCCCGACGCTGCTGATCAACAACCGCATCGCGCAGGGTGTGGCGGCGAACGCCGAGCAGGCCGCGAAGGCGCAAGAACTGGTCGTGCGGCGTGACGCGCTGCTGCGGGCTGCGGCCGAATCCGGTGTCGACTTCGTACTCGGCACCGACGCCAACGGCGCCCACGTCGCGTTCGGCGATCAGATGGAGGAGATCCGCCGGATGGCCGAGATCTTCGGCTGGTCGCCGGAGCGCGCCCTGCAGTCGGCGACCTCGCGGGCGGCCGCCGCGATCGGCTGGGGCGACACCGTGGGCATGCTGCGCGGGGGCGCGGCTGCCGACTTCGTGGTGCTGCGCGGTCGGCCGTGGGAGCGCATCGAGGACCTGGACACGTCGAACATCGTCGCCGTCGTCGCGGCCGGTCAGGTCGCCGCGGGCACGCTGC
>DCRR01000001.1:2281-3867 GCA_002325245.1 Microbacteriaceae bacterium UBA1487
TCAGGCGGGGTCAGCCGATGTTGGCGCCGATCGCGCCGGCGAGGTATGGGATCAGCCAGATCGCCCAGACGACGACCGAGAACTTGTGGAAGCTCTGGCGCTCATGGGGGCGGTTGCGCACGAGGACGACGATCGCCCAGACCAGGTGCACCGCCATCAGCAGGATCGCGATGGTGCCCGTGATCGCCATCACGGTGCCGAGCACGGCCGCGACGCCGGTGTCGGTGTCGGGGCTGTTCGCGGCGATCTGCGTCATCATCAGGGTCGCCGTGACGTCGCTGACGAGGCCGAGTCCGAAGAACACGGCATGCCGCGGTCGCAGGTCGCGACGGATCCGCTCGGCCCAGACTCCGATCGAGTAGAAGATGAGCGCGGCGGTGATGAGCACGATGGCGGGAATCAGCATGAGCTCACTCTGAGGGACACTCACCGGGGCGGGTAGGGACCGAAGTCCCGCGGTGCGGCCCGCGGCCGTCATCCGCGCGCGACTGTCGCGGCCGACCTGATCGCCACCCGCGGGTCCGGTCTCGGTGGCAGCTCACGCCGCGGCGCGGCGCGCGGCGGAGGCTCAGCCCGCGACGTGGCAGCTCAGCCGGCGGGGCAGGAGCTCAGCGTGCGCGGCAGCACCTCACCCGGCGAGGCGACGCGCGGCGGGGCTGCGCGACGGCATCGAGATCGGGCGCTGGGCGGGGTCGAGTGTTCGCGGCGGGATTGCCGAGTAGTACGCCCCGTCGCGCGTGATGCGCCAGCCGTTGTCGTGCACGAGCAGGTGATGGTGCCGGCACAGCAGAACACCGTCCGAGATGTCGGTGCGGCCGTGTTCTCGATGCCAGGGCACGATGTGGTGCGCCTCGCACCAGGAGGGCGGTCTCTCGCAGCCGGGGAACCGGCATCCGCCGTCGCGCGCGGCCAGGCCGATGCGCTGTCGGGCGGTGAACAGGCGCTGGTCGCGCCCGACGTTGACCACCTGGCCGCCGGAGTCGAAGTGGATGGGCACCGTGCCGTCGGCGCAGATGCGGCGTTCGACCGAGGGGATCGAGACCGGTGCGCTCTGCCCTTCGAGGTGTCCGGCTCCGCGGCGGCGGGCCAGGTCGGCGTCGGTGACGAGCACCCGCACGGCCGGCGTGCGAGCGCCGAGGACGGTGCCGTCGTCGGCCGTCGTTCCGAGGCGAATCAGTTCGACGAGCGCGTCGAGTGCGATCTGGTCGGTCGCGCGAGGGTCGCGAACGAGCCGTTCGGCGCGTTCGGCCGCAGTGAGGTCAGAGGCGGTGGGTCCGCTTGCGGTCGCCTCAGTCGCGGAGGCGTCAGCGGCCGAGCGCCCTGAGCGCACTGAGAGCTCCGAGCGCACTGAGTGCCCCGCGCCTCCGTTTCGCCCGGCGCGGAGGCCGATTGAGGCGCTGTCGACGAAGCGCGGCCCGCCGCGTCGGGGAGACGTGGCGGCATCGACCGAGGCGACGACGATCGCCGCCGATTCGGGGTCGAGCAGGCCGTGCACCCGCGTCATCCCGTCGGGCTGCGGCACGAGTCGCAGGTAGCGGCGCTCGCGCAGTTCGCGTTCGCGATCTTGGACGCTCGCCTCGTCGAGC
>DCRR01000001.1:3950-87812 GCA_002325245.1 Microbacteriaceae bacterium UBA1487
GCGGCCACGGCGTCGTCGAGTGCCGCGGCGCTCACATCGGGGCCCGGCGCGCGAAGCGCGGTGCGGATCGCGTCGGCCGCGCCGACCGAGAGTCGCCCGGCGTTGACGGCGTGGGCCACCGGATGCAGCCACGGCGTCGGGGTCGAGCCCGAGCCAGAGCCCCAACTCGAAGCGAAGCCCGAGTCGGCGTCTGAACCCGCGCCTCCGTCGGCCGCGGGGTCCGCGTCGCCGAGCAGCCCGGATGGGCTCTCACCGTCGCCGGTGGGCCGCGACTCGAACTGCTCCGCGTCGGCGACCAGAGAACCGACCCGGACGAGCGCGGCGGCCTCGCGCGTCGATGTTCCGGTGACGCGTGCGATCAATGCCTCGGGCGTGCGGGCGCCGAGGCGCTGCGCGAGTCCTTCGAATCCGAGGTCGTGCCGCGAGCGGCGGGCCAGCTCTCCGGCGACTGCCGACGACACCGCGTCCACGCGGCGCCGCAGCTCTCCGAGGGTGCGCTGCAGGTCGACCACCGCATCGTCGCTCAGGCCGCCGAAGGACGAGGGCGTGGGGGCGACGAAGGGCACCGTCGGGTCCGCGAAGGCGGGGAAGGTGGTCGTCGTCATGGGGCAATTCTCCCAAGATTCGAAGATATGTACTAGTACAAGTTCTTCGGGAAACGGGGTCTGTGGAGGAGACGACGCGGCGGGGGATCGTGGCGAGGTGGCGAGACAGCGAGACAGCGAGACAGCGAGACAGCGAGACACCGAGACGGCGAGGCGGCGAGGCAGCGCGGTGGCGAAGTGGTGACGGGAGGCAGCCCCTACGCCGCAGCCCCCGCCACGAGCACCGCCTCGACCGGATACCGCAGCACCGGCCCCAGGCCCGCCACCCGCTCGCGATACGCAAGCTCGATCGCCGCGCGCCCCGCATCCGTCGTCGCCGCGTACGCCTGCCCGATCGTGCCGAGCCCGGCCGCGACGCCCGCCCACAGGTCGTCCGCCGAAACAGTGAACTGCCACGACACCCGCCGCGCCTCCCGCACCGTGAACCCGCCCGCCGAGAGCAGCCCCGACACCCCGTCTTCGGTGCGCGCGAAGTCGCTCGCCTCCGGCATCACGAACCCGCCCGCGGGCTTCGTGCCGGTCTCGTCGATGATCGCCGCCCACAGCTGGTTCAGCTCGGTCGGCTGCCAGGGCCACACCGTGACCGCGATCGGCGCGCCCGGCCTGGCCACCCGCCGCAGCTCCGCCACACATCGATCCGGATGCCCCGCATGGTTCACCGCGAAGTTCGCCACCACCGCGGCGAACGCTTCATCACCGTACGGGAGCCGCGCCAGCTCACCCACCTCGAACCGCGCCCCGGGCACCCGCTCCCGCGCGAACGAGACCATGCTTTCTTCAGCATCAACGCCGGTGACCTGCCAGCCCTGCGCCACGGCTTCGGCGGCGGCGACGCCGGTGCCGCATCCCGCGTCGAGGAGTGCGTCCCCGGGAGCCCCCGGCATCCCCACCGCGTCCAGCAGCGCCGGCACTGCGCCGGCGCACATCCGCCCGAACGAGCGGTCGTAGTCGGCGGCGATTCCGGCCCAGCTGACGGTCATGCCTCGACGCTAGCGGGCGAGGCGTCCGGCCGAGGCGTCCGGCGCCGCGTCATTCGGCAACGAGTCATCCGGCACCGCCGCATCAGGCCCCGAGCCATCCGCCTCCGAGCCGATCCACTCCTCAAGCGCAGCCTCGAACCGCGCCCGCACCGGCGCACTCAGCGACGGCAGCCGCACCCCGTTTCCCGCGATGCGGGCGAGCCCCGCATCGTCGATGCCCCACACCCGGCGCGCGATCTCGTACTGGGCGGTGATGTCGGCGCCGAACCAGAGCGGGTCGTCGGCGTTGAGGGTGATCGGCACGCCCGCGGCGAGCATCGCGGGCGCGGGGTGGGCCTCGAGCGACGCGGCGACGCCGAGGGCGAGGTTGGAGGCGGGGCAGACGTCGCACACGATGCCCTCGGCGGCGAGTCGGGCGAGCAGCTCGGGGTCGTGGATGGCGTGCACGCCGTGCGAGATCCGGGTGGCGCCGAGCACGTCGAGGGCCGCCCGGACGCTCGCTGGCCCGTCGACCGGACCACCAGTCTGCCCGGCGTGGATGACCACCTGAAGTCCCGCATCCCGTGCGAGGCGGGCGGCGCGCTCGAAGCGCTGCGGGCCGGTCGGGTCGTCCGGTCCGGCGGTGCCGAACGCGGTGATCCCGGCGCCGACGAACCGGGCGGCGAGCCGGGCGAGATCTTCGGCCAGCCCTGCCTCCAGCCCGGTATTGACCGTCAGGTTGGCGCCCACCTCGATGCCGGTCTCGGCGGCCCCGCGCTGCAGCGCGTCGACGATGGTGCGGGTCACGGTGTCGAGGTCGCCGAGCCGCGGGCTGTAGAGCTGCGGCTCGATCGACGGCTCGAGGTAGAGCACCCCCTCCTGCGCTTCGGCATGCACGAGGGCGAGGCACAGCGCGGCGAGGTCGTCGAGGTCGCGCACGAGGGCGGGCATCGTGCCGTAGGCGGTGAAGAACTCGCCCGCGTCGCGGAACCGCGCGGGCCGCTCGAACGAGCCGCCCTGCGCCCGCGCGAGTCGCTGCACGGCCGCCAGCGGGTAGCCGCCGTCAAGGTGCAGGTGGGTGTGCGCCTTCGGCAGGGCGCGCAGTCGCTCGGTCATCCCCACCATTGAACAGCTTCGCGGCGGCATTCCGGCCGACGGGAGCCAAATAGACTGGGGGCATGGCCAAGCCCGACCTCATGGACTACGACAAAGCTCTCGAGATGTTCGAGCCGGTGCTCGGCTTCGAGGTGCATGTCGAGCTCGGTACTCAGACGAAGATGTTCTCGGATGCGCCGAACCCGGCCGCCGCCGGTCGCGACAGCCACGACGAGACCCCGAACACGTACATCACGCCGGTCGACCTGGGTCTTCCGGGCAGCCTGCCGGTGGTGAACCAGACGGCGGTCGAGTACTCGATCAGCCTGGGGCTGGCGCTCGGCTGCGAGATCGCGCCGCGCTCCACCTTCAGCCGCAAGAACTACTTCTACCCCGACCTGGCGAAGAACTACCAGATCAGCCAGTACGACGAGCCGATCGCGATGGAGGGCAGCGTCGAGATCGAGCTGGAGGACGGAACCGTGTTCACCATCCCGATCGAGCGCGCGCACATGGAGGAGGATGCCGGCAAGCTGACCCACATGGGCGGCAGCACCGGACGCATCCAGGGCGCCGAGTACTCGCTCGTCGACTACAACCGGGCCGGCGTGCCGCTGGTGGAGATCGTGACGAAGCCGATCTTCGGCGCCGAGCACCGCGCGCCCGAGGTGGGCAAGGCATACGTGTCGACGATCCGCGACATCGTGCGCGGTCTCGGCATCAGCGAGGCGCGCATGGAGCGCGGCAACCTGCGCTGCGACGCCAACGTGTCCCTGCGCCCGCGCGGTCAGGAGAAGCTCGGCACCCGCACCGAGACCAAGAACGTGAACTCGTTCCGTTCGGTGGAGCGCGCGGTGCGCTACGAGATCCAGCGTCAGGCGGCGATTCTTGCCAAGGGCGGCACGATCACGCAGGAGACCCGCCACTGGCACGAGGACACCGGCACGACGAGTGCGGGGCGTCCGAAGAGCGACGCGGATGACTACCGCTACTTCCCCGAGCCGGACCTGCTGCCGGTGGAGCCGTCCGCCGAACTGATCGAGAGCCTGCGCGCCGCACTGCCCGAGGCGCCGGCCGCGAAGCGTCGCCGCCTGCGCGACTCGTGGGGCTTCACGCAGCTCGAGTTCCAGGACGTCTACAACGCAGGACTTCTGGTCGAGGTGGAGGAGACGGTCGCCGCGGGCGCGTCCCCGGCGCAGGCCCGCAAGTGGTGGACGGGCGAGATCGCCCGTCTTGCGAACGCCGCGGATGCCGAGCCGGCATCCCTGATCTCGCCCACCCAGGTGGCGGGCGTGGTGGCGCTCGTCGATGAGGGTGTCGTAAACGACAAGCTCGCACGCCAGGTGATCGAGGGCGTCATCGCGGGGGAGGGGACTCCCGCCGAGGTGGTCGAGAAGCGCGGTCTGAAGGTCGTCTCGGATGACGGCCCGCTGATCGCCGCGATCGACGAGGCGCTCGCCGCCCAGCCCGACGTGCTGGAGAAGATCCGCGACGGCAAGGTGCAGGCCGCCGGTGCCGTCATCGGCGCGGTCATGAAGGCGATGCGCGGCCAGGCCGACGCGGCTCGCGTGCGCGAGCTCGTGCTGGAGCGCGCCGGCCAGTAATCGCCCGCCCGTCGAGCAGCGGCGAGCCCGCTGTACTTGCCGGTCGAGTAGCGGCGCAGCCGCGTATCGAGACCCACGAGTGGCACCGTTAGATGTGCCGTATGACGGATTTCATCAGGGCCGCGACGCCAACACGTGCGACAGTGTGCCCTCCGAGACGACAGGGATCGCGAGCTGTCGCGCCCGCTCTGCCTTTCCCGACTGCGTCTCTACGTCTGCAGCCGCGACGAGCTTCACCTTCTTGGAGACATTGTTGGCGACTCGGATGCCGCGGCTTTCAAGAAGGGCAACCCACTCAGCCCGCGGCTTGGTCATGTCACCCGTGAGAACCACGATGTCGCCTTGGGCGAGCGAGAGTGCCGACGCGAGTGTCTCGGTAGAAGTAGTGCTCTCCTCCGCTGCGAGTATCGCGCTCCCGACGAGATCGTCGAGGCTGTCGCTGATTCCGAGTGCGCGCGCCACATCGAGAATCTGGCTGTGTTCGTCCGGTGTGAGGACTCCGTCGGACCACGCGGCGGCGGCAAGCTCCTCCAGATACGCGCGATTCAGGCGCCCGACCGCCGTTCGATCAAGCCCGAGGTCTGCTGCGGCTGCGACGAGATCGTCCTGCTCGAGGCCAGATAGGTAGCCATCGACGAGGGCGACGTCGAGAGTCCCCAGGTACGCACGTTCAGCGCCCTCGGCCGGGATCGCATCCACGGAAGCCGCAATGCGTTCAACGAAGTGAGGCGCGGGATTCCGTGCATTCCCGCGGGGATGCCAGTCAGCCGCGTGTGCTTCGTCGAAGCTCCAACGGCGGGCGGCGGTGAGCAGACCGGGCCAGTATCGGCTCTCGCGTGAGCGACTGACGTAGTGTCCGATGAGCTGCGCCGTCGCGAGCGCATCCGACACTGCGCGATGCGAGCCAGTTTGCGGTATCCCTGCTGCTTCGCAGCATGCGGCGAGCGAACGCGCGCGCCCGGGGAAGAAATCCGACGCGAGCTGCATCGTGCAGACAGCCGTGAAGTCGATTCGACCTTCCCATTCGATCGCAAGCTCGGGGTCGACTTTGGCGAGTTCAGCGAACAGGAACCTCTGATCGAACGCGAGGTTGTGTGCGGCCAGCACGCGCCCGGAAAGCAAATTCAGCACGCGCGGCGCAATGCTTTCGAACGCAGGCGCACGTGCGACGTCGGTCGCCGAGATACCGTGGATGCGCGTCGGACCGACGTCGCGGCGAGGGTTGACCAATGTCTCCCATCGGCCTTCGATCTCCCCGAGTGGGGAGACGTGCACGATTCCGATCTCGACGATGCGGTCGCCTTTCGCGGGGGAGAACCCGGTCGTTTCCACGTCGACCACGGCGAAGCCGGGGCCGCTCATGCGTGTGTCTCCAGACGCCACTGCGGCCGCGGCGTCGATCGTTTGCTGGTCGTCACTCGTGCGCCCAATCTCTGCTCTTGTTGCGGTTCTTCTCGAGCCACCGGTGGTGGTCCCGTATGCCGCGCGCGACGGCGACCCTCACGACCCCGTAGAGCAGCAGCGCCAGGGCGACGCTGACCACGACGTACGCGACCGATGTCGCCAGGAGCGCTTCCGCCGTCAGATTAAGTGAGGGATAGTCCATGGTGACGATTGTCACACGCGTGGGCGACATTGCATGCCTCGACGGCGGAGTCTGGTGACGCAAGGCGCGCCCCGCTACAGCTCCCCATCCACCGGCCGCACCCGCCGCTGCCGCACCGCCTCGACTCCGCCCGCCGCCTCCAGCAGCGCGGCGAGTGCGCGCTTGGCTGCGGCCAGGTCTCCCAGCTCGGCGGCGACCCGGGCATCCAGGTCGCTGCGGATCCGGCGGGAGGTCTCCAGCAGATCTTCTCCGCGCGCGGTGAGGGCGACGCGGCGCACGCGGCTGTCGTGGGCATCCGCCTCGCGGTGGGCGATGCCGAGCGACTCCAGCTCGGTGACGGTCTTCGAGATCGCCTGCTGTGTGACGCCGAGGCGGGCGGCGAGCTCGCCGACGCTCGGGCGCTCGTCGACGAGGGCCTGCAGGAGGTAGCCGTGCGCCGCGCGCACTCCGGTAAAGCCTGCGGCGTGCAGCTGGTCGAGCAGGTGCGCGTTGGCGGCCTCGGCGGCGAGGGCGGCGATCGTCGGCAGGTCGAGGCCGGCGGGGTCGAGGTCGGGCATCCCCACATCATCGCAGGTTGACAACCGCAATTGCACAACTACAGTTGTTGATATGACGACACCGCTTGACGCTCTGAGATCCCTTCACCGCAGTCTCGAAGCCGGTCGTTCTGGTGAGGAGCTGCGCCCGCACTGGCACCCGTCGGCGAAGATCCGCGAGTACCCCAACACGATCGCCCCGCAGGGCGCGCTGCGCGATCTCGACGACACCCTCGCCGCCTCCGAGCGGGGAGCCGGGCTGCTGGCATCGCAGACCTACGAGGAGGTCGAGTCGTTCGAGCTCGCCGACCGCGCAATCATGCGACTCACCTGGACGGGCGTCGTCGGCGCGGCGGTCGGCCCGTTCGCGGCAGGGCAGAAGCTCGTCGCGCACATTGCGCAGTTCGCGCGCGTCGAAGACGGGCAGGTCATCGAGCTCGCGACCTACGACTGCTACGAGCCTCTGGCGGACTGAGCGCGAGTCACACGGGGGCGCGCGGTGTCGCCCCCGCACCCGACCCATCCCACACCTTCACAATCGCCCACGCCGTCGCCGCGATCGGCACCGAGAGCACCGCGCCGACGATGCCGCCGAGGATGGTGCCCGCGCTCAGCGCGAGCAGGATCACCAGCGGGTGCAGCTTGAGGGACTGCGCCATGACGACCGGCTGAAGCAGGTTTCCCTCCAGCTGGTTGACGCCGATGACGACGATGATCACGATCAGCGCCACCACCGGCCCGTTGGCGACGAGGGCGACGAGGGCGGCCAGCGCTCCGGCGACCGTCGCACCGACGATCGGCACGAACGCGGCGACGAACACGATGACGGCGAGCGGCAGCGCGAGCGGCACCTGCATGATCGCCAGCGCGATGCCGATGGCGATGGCGTCAACCGCGGCGATGATCGCCGTGCCGCGCACGTAGCCACCGAGAGTCGTCACCGCGGTGCGGCCGATGCGCTCGCCGCGGTCGCGCCCGTGGCGGTCGAACGGGCGCATCAGGAAGCGCCAGATCGCATCCCCGTCCTTGAGGAAGAAGAACAGGATGACGATGAACAGCAGGAACCCGGCGACGAACTCGCCCACGGCGACCGCGCTCGACACGGCACCGGTGCCGAACTGCGAACTCGTGACGAAGTCGATGACGTCGGTCTGGAGTCCCTCGAAGTCGAACTCGTCGAGCGGCAGCGGCAGCGTCTGAAGCCACTCGAGCAGCTGATCGAAGCCGGACTGCGCCTGCTCCCAGAGCGAATCCCACTGGCTGCGCACGGCGAACACGATCGCGGTGATGACGCCCCCGAGCACGAGCAGCGAGCCGATGAGGGCGATCCACGCGGCGAGCATCGAGGGCACGCCGCGGCGCCGCATCCACATGACCAGCGGGCTGAACGCAGCGGCGATGATCACCGCCAGCAGCACCGGAATGACGGCGATCCGCAGCTGCACGAGCGCGTACACGACGATCGTCGCGAGCGCGATGGCGATCAGCACCTGCAGGCTTCGGGTGCTCACCACGCCGAGACGGTCGGTCCAGAGCTTCTCGACCTTCGGAACCACCTGTGTGGTCAACGCGGATTCGGGCGTGGCGCGGCGGCGCGAGAACATGGCTGGCTCCTTCGAAGCGCGGAAGTGCGGGTTCGAGCATTTCACGGACTCGCGCGTGAGAACAGCGGCTCGCTCGTGCGCCGAGCCTCGCTCCGGCGGCGCCGGGCGCTTCCGGCCACGCACCGGGACGCGGCCCGCGCGCCCGCCGTGCGCACCTGGCAGACTCGCTCCGTGACCGCCGAACCCCCGCTGACCGAGCGCGACCGGGCCCGCGCGGCCACGCGCGCCGGAATCCGGGATGCGGCCCTGGTCATGCTCGGATATCTCCCGTTCGGGCTGGCGGCCGGAGCCGCGATGGCGCAGACCGGGGTCGACCCGCAGTGGTCGATCCTGTCGAGCCCGATCATCCTGGCCGGGGCCTCGCAGCTGATCGCGGTGCAGCTGCTCGGCTCGGGGGCCGGAATCGCGCTCGTCGTCTTCACCGTGTTCATCATCAATGCCCGACACCTGCTCTACAGCGCCTCGCTGCAGCCGCACCTCGCCGACTGGAGCCGAGGGCAACGGCTCGCCGGTGCTTTCATGCTGGCTGACCCGGTGTACGCGCTCGCCATCTCACGCTTCGAACGGCCGGGCGGGGCGGGCGCGCGCTCCGAGCGGCTCAGCTACTACTTCGGGGCCGCCATCACCGCCGTGATCGGGTGGACATCCCTCATCGCATTCGGGGTGCTGCTCGGCGGTCTCATCCCCGGCTGGGTGCCGCTCGAGCTGGCGATTCCGCTCACGTTCGTGCTGCTCGCGCTGCCGCTCATCAAAGACAGCGCAGGTCTCGTCGCGGCATCCGTCGGGGGCATCGCCGCCCTCATCGCGGATCCTCTTCCGTTCGGCGCGGGAATCATCGTGGGCGCGGTCGCCGGACTCATCGCCGGCGGCGTCGTCCTCGCGACGAAAGCGCCGCCCGCGTCGCCCACGACGGAGGAGGTGATCGCCGATGCTTGACGGCCTCGCGATCCTGCTCTCCGGCGTCGTGACCTATCTGACCCGAGTGCTGTTCCTCGTCACCAAGAAGGTGCGCCCACCGCGCCGTGCGCTGCGCTACCTGCCGCTCGTCGGGCCCGCCGTGCTCGGTGCGATCGCCGTGCCCGGGCTGCTCGCCCCGCGCGGTGAGATCTCGATCGTCGAAACCGCTCCGGCACTCATCGCCGCCGTTGCGGCGACGCTGCTCTGGCGGTGGAAGCGCGAGATGGCCGTCGGGCTGCTCGGCGGCCTGCTGGTGTGGTGGGCGATCGTGTTCGCCCTGGTGCAGCTCGGGCTGCGCGCCTGAGAATCGCCGCGCAGTCCGAACCGTCGTCCGACTAGGGGAGGCGGTTCGCCGCGGCCGTGTTGGCGAGCATCTGCTCGCGGGTCTGTCGGGTGCCGTAGCCCGGGCGGTCGCGCTCGAGGCGCCACGACTCGCTGAGCGGCCCGAGGTCGACGGTGTCGAAACCGAGCTCGTCGTACAGCTTCGCGGTGAAGGCGCTGGCCTCCGGGTGGTCGCTCGCCGTGCCGAGCGCACGGCGGTCCGGCGTCCCCGCCGGGCTGCCGTCCGTCGTGATCTGGCGCCACACGATGTTGTTGAAGGCCTTCGCCACCTTCGAGGTGGGCAGGTGCGCCTGCAGCAGGCCCGAGGTGGTGGCCTCGCCGCGATCGAGCGCGTCGATGTGGCCATCGCGCTCGAAGTAGTAGTTGTTGGTGTCGAGCACGATCTTGCCGGCCAGTGGTTCGACCGGGATGTCGGCGAGGGCCTTGAGCGGTACCGTCACGACGGCGACCTCCGCGGCTTCGGCTGCCTCGACCGGGGTCGCGGCGCGGGCGTTCGGACCGAGCTCCGCGACCAGCTCGGTGAGAGTCTCGGGGCCTCGCGAGTTCGAGATCACCACCTGGTGGCCCTGTCCGATGAGGGCCCGGGCGACCTGGCTGCCGATGTTGCCTGCTCCGATGATTCCGAAAGTTGTCATGTTCGAGGTCAACGCGTGCGCCTCGGGCGTATTCCAGATGTCCGGAAAGTGACGGATGTCTGAGCGTTCGCCGACAATCTGACCGCTCGGTCAGGAACTGACCGATCGGTCAATTACGGTCGATGTCATGGCGACCTCCGACGAGCTGCGACGCGTCGCGCTCGATCAGTTCTCGAGCGCCGGCTATCTCGCGACCTCGCTGCAGAACATCGCCGATGCGGCCGGGGTCTCCAAGGCGAGCGTGCTCTATCACTTCGAGAGCAAAGAGTCTCTGCTCGATGCCGCGCTTGCTCCGACGGTCGACGCGCTCGACGTCATCGTCGCCTCGTTGGAAGGCATCGACACGTCCACGGCGGCGCGGCGCGCGTTCCTCGCCGAGTTCGTCGACTTCCTGCTCGAGCATCGACTCGGAGTGCACATCTTCGTCAACCAGTCCGAAGCGCTGGAGGACATCGCCATCATCGATCGCGCCAACGCGCTCGTCGAACGCGTCGCCGGACACTTCGAGCGCCAGGGCGGCTCGATGGAGGAGAAGGTGCGCTTCGGCATCGCGCTTGCCGGGGCTGCCTATCTGCTCGCGGCCGCGGGGCGCTTCAACCAGGCGTCCATGCTCGAAGCGGATGAGCTGCGCCCCGTCCTGACCCGCATCCTCGGCGAGCTCATCGCCCGACCCGCCCGCTGACCGGAGTTCATCACCGTGGCTACCCTTCTCTTCCGTCTCGGACGCTTCGCGTACCGTCGCGCGTTCCTCGTCATCGTCGCCTGGCTGATCGCGACCGCGGCCGCGCTCGGCGGCGGTCTGCTGCTCGGCGGCACGCTGCAGGACTCGTACGAGATTCCCGGCACCGAGTCGCAGGAGGCCATCGACCTCCTGGCCGCGGTGTTCCCGCAGACGGCGGGCGCGAGCGCCCAGATCGTGATTCACGACGCCGGCGGCGCCCAGCTCGAGACGGTCGCCGCGGACGAGATCGAGTCCCTCGTCGAGGAGCTGAACGACATCGACGGTGTCGCCCAGGCGGTGTCGCCGTTCAGCGAGTTCGCGAGCGACGCGGTGAGCTCCGATGGCGACACGGTGCTCGTGCAGGTGCAGTTCGACAGCTCGATGGAGGATGTCACCTCAGCCTCGCTCACCGAGCTTCGCGCCGCGACCGAGTCGCTGCAGGCGGACGGCTTCGAGATCGCGTTCGGCGGCAACGTCTTCGAGTCCTTCAGCTTCGGCCTCACCGTCGTGGAGGTCTTCGGCGTCATCTTCGCCGCGCTCGTGCTCATCGTCACCTTCGGCTCCTTCGTCGCCGCGGGCCTGCCGCTGCTCTCGGCCTTCCTCGGGCTCGGGGTGTCGCTGGGTGCCGTGCTCGTGACCGCGGCGTTCACGACGATCTCCACCACGACGCCGATGCTCGCGCTGATGATCGGGCTCGCGGTCGGCATCGACTACGCCCTGTTCATCCTCAACCGGCACCGACAGCAGCTGGCGAACGGCATGGATGCGGAGGAGTCCGCCGCGACCTCCGTCGCCACCGCGGGCGGCTCGGTCGTGTTCGCCGCGATCACCGTCGTCATCGCGCTCGCCGGGCTGCTGGTCGTCGGCATCCCGTTCCTCGGCGTGATGGGCGTCGCCGCCGCCCTGTCGGTCATCACCGCGATGCTGGCGGCCCTCACCCTGCTGCCCGCGGTGATGGGGCTTCTGAAGAACCGCCTCGCCCCGCGTCCGCGCTCGCGGGTCGCTGCACGGGCTCGCGCGGCGCTCGCGGAGTCCTCGGGCGAGGAGGTGCCGAACCACCAGCCGACGCTGGGGGAGCGCTGGGTCGCTCTCGTGGTGAAGGCGCCGATCGTCGCGATCCTGGCGGTCGTCGGCGTGCTCGGCACGCTCGCGATCCCCGCCTTCTCGCTGCAGCTCGCCCTGCCGACCGGAGGGCAGCAGCCCGAGGGCAGCGACATGCGCGTCGCCTACGACCTCATCGCCGAGGAGTTCGGCGAGGGAAGCAACGGCCCCCTCATCGTGACCGTCGACATCACGCAGACGACCGAGATCTTCGAGCAGCTGGAAGACATCTCTGACGAGCTCGCCGAACTCGACGGCGTCGCGTCGACGAGCGACGGCGTGCCCAACGAGACCCTCGACACGGGCATCATCCAGGTGATCCCCGAGACCGGTCCCGCCGACGCGGCGACCACCGAGCTGGTGAACGCGATTCGCGAGATCGCTCCCGAACTGGAGGAGCGCTACGACACCGAGATCTCGGTCACCGGCACCACCGCGGTGCAGATCGACATCTCGCAGCGGCTCGACTCGGCGCTGCTGCCCTTCGGCATCATCGTCGTCGGGCTCTCGATCGTGCTGCTCACGGCGGTGTTCCGCTCGATCCTGGTGCCGATCAAGGCCGCGCTCGGCTATCTGCTCTCCCTGCTCGCCGGCATGGGGGCGAGCGTCGCCGTGTTCCAGTGGGGCTGGGGCGCCGAGCTGCTGCACGCGGAGGCCGGGCCGATCCTGAGCTTCATGCCGGTGCTGCTGATGGCGATCCTGTTCGGCCTGGCGATGGACTACGAGTTGTTCCTGGTCTCGGGCATGCGCGAGTCCTACGTGCATCAGGTCGCCGGTCGGCACCTCACGCCGCGTGAGGAGAACCGCATCGCCCGCGACTCGGTGGTGCGCGGATTCGCCGGCGCGGCGCGCGTAGTGACGGCCGCCGCGCTCATCATGTTCTTCGTCTTCGCGGCATTCGTGCCCGAGGGCAGCGACGTCATCAAGGTGATCGCGCTCGGCCTCGCGGTGGGCATCGCCGCCGACGCGTTCCTCGTGCGCATGACGCTCGTTCCGGCGGTGATGGCGCTTGCCGGCCGCTGGGCGTGGAAGATCCCGCGCTGGCTCGACCGCATCCTGCCCGACCTCGACGTCGAAGGGGCCAGCCTCGCACAGCACCGCGAGGCCGTCGACTGGGCCCACTCGCGCCTGGCGCAGGGCGAGGCCGTCGCCCTCGACGATCTGACGATCGGGTCGGAGCGCGAGGCCGTCGGCCCGTTCCGGCTCGCCGTGCCGCTCGGCGCGATCGCCCTGCTCGACACCGGGCGGGTGGATGCCGCCGAGCGTCGCCTGCTCGCGGCCACCATCGCGGGCCGCATCCCGCCGGTCTCGGGGCGCGCCCACGTGCTCGGGCATCCGCTGCCCTCGGAGTCGTCCCGCGCCGCCCGCCGCGTCGCCCTGAGCGACCTCGACGGCCCCGCCCGCGCCGACGTCGCGGCCGAGCTCGGCCCGCTGCTCGTGGAGCGGATCCGCGTGACCGGCTCGCTCGCTCGGGCGATGCGCTCGCAGCAGACGGCCGATGCCCGCATCGCGCGTCTCAACGCGGCGCTGCGCGAACTCGGGCGCCGTGGCGACCTCGATGCCACGACCTCGCTCGCCGAGCTGCCGCAGCTCGAGCGCGCCCTCGCCCTGGCGGCGGTCGCGCTCGCCGAGGACGCGCCGCTGGTCATCCTCGACGCGATGGACCCCTTCGCCGAGCCCGGCGACGCGGTCGCGTTCGTGCGGGGGCTCGACCGGCTCGCGCCGGCGTCGACGACCGTGATCGTCGGCGTGCCGGGCCTCGCGGTCGGCGCCGCCGCACCGGCCCGCGTCATCACCTCGGTTTCCCTTGCCGCGATTGAAGGAGTTGCGCGATGAGCGCCCTGGTTCCCGTGTCGGCGTCTCGCCGCATCCGCTCGTGGCGCATCGCCGCCGTCGTCGCGGTCGTTCTCGTTCCGCTCGCGTTCGCGGGCCTGTTCCTGGCATCGGTCGGCGATCCGGAGGCGGGCCTCGAGCGGGTCCCCGTCGCGATCGTCAACGACGATGAGGCGATCATCCAGACCGGTGACGACGGCGAGGAGCAGTACATCCTCGCCGGGCGGCAGCTGGTGACCGAGCTGACCGGCTCTGATTCGCCCGCCGATCTCGACTGGCAGCTCACCAACGACTCCGACGCCGCCGAGATGCTCGCGTCGGGCGAGGTCTATGCGATCCTCACCGTGCCGTCGGACTTCTCCGAGGCGATCCTGTCGACCGGCGGTGACGACCCGCAGCAGGCCTCGATCGAGATTCGCACCGACGACGCCCATTCCTACGTCTCCGGCGCCGTGGCCTCCGCGCTCGGCGACGGCATGGTGCGCGCGTTCGGCAGCGAGATCACCGAGCAGTTCATCGTCGGCGTGTTCGACGAGGTCGGCAATTCGTTGACCGAGGCAGCGGATGCGGCGCAGCAGCTCGCGGACGGTGCCGCCGACGCGGCATCCGGCGCGGTCGAGTTCGCCGACGGGGTCGGCTCGTACACGGGCGGGGTGGCGTCGCTGGCGAGCGGAGCGCGCGAGCTCGACGCGGGAGCGGAGGAGCTCGACGCTCTCGTCTCCGGCACGCAGGAGTACGCGGCCGGGGTCGCCCAGCTCTCCGAGCAGATCGCCGCGACCACGACGGCGCTGCAGTCCGATCCGACCAACCCGACGCTGCTCGGCACCCTCGCCTACCTCTCGGCACTGCTCGAGGACGCCGCCGACGGCGGCAGCGAGCTCGCCGCGGGCACGTCGAGCGCCGTCACCGGGATCCAGGGCGGCATCTCCGAGCTGGCCTCCGGGGCGACGACCCTCGCCGACAACGGAGCGCCGCTCGCGACGGGCGCCGACGAGCTGGCCGACGGCATCGGCGAGCTGGCTGACGGCTCGGACGAATTCGCCACCGGGCTCGACGAGGGCGCCGAGGCGTTCGTGGGGGAGGATGGCTCGGCCGAGGCGCTCGCGGCGGTCGCCGCCGACCCGGTCGGCTACGAGCTCGCCACCGACAACGAGGTGGACGACGCCCTGCAGGCGATCGCCACGCCGCTCGTGCCGCTGGCGCTGTGGATCGGTGCCATCGTCAGCTTCCTGGCGCTCGCTCCGCTCACCCGCGGCATGCTCGGCTCGTCGGCTGCCTCGGGTCGCCTGCTGGCGACGGTGCTGGCGCGTGCGAGCGCCGTCACGGCGGCACAGGCGGTGCTGCTCGTGGGGCTGCTGCACGTAGTCGCCGGAGTCTCGTGGGCGCTGCTGCCCGCGACCCTCGTGTTCTCGCTGCTCGTGGCGCTGGCGTTCACCGCGTTCCACGCGGCCCTCACGATCGCATTCGGGCGCCCGGGACTCATCGGTTCGTTCATCGTGCTGGCCGTGCAGCTCGCCGCAATGGGCATCGTGCCGACCGAGGCACTCGCGCCGCCGTTCGCCGCGATCAGCCCCTACCTGCCGCTCACCTGGGCGACGACGGGGCTGCAGCAGATCATCACGAGCGGCTCGGCGTCGGTCGTTGTGGGGATGGCGGTGGCGCTGCTCGCGTTCGGTGCGCTGAGCGCGGCGTTCGCGGCGTTCGCGCTCGGCCGCACGCGTCGCGCCGTGGCGTTGGGGCTGCTGCCCGCGAACGCGTAGGGGAGGCGGCGCGCCGAGATCGGCGCGCGGAGTTGACTTTTGTCGTCGCCGCACTTATTTTCATCCTGTGAGCAATGAAGCCATGGCACGTGTCGACGAGGCACGCAGCGTCCGCGGACAGGTCCTGAGCCTGCTGCGTGACCGCGGGCCTCTGGCGCGGATCGAGATCGCGAGACTGTCTGGTCTGTCGGCCACCACCATCACCCGCGCGGTTAATCTGCTCGCCGACGAAGGTGTCGTCGAAGAGGGCGCCTCGATCTCGCTCGCCAAACTCGGCCGCCCTGCCACGGAGCTTTCGATCCACGCCGACAGCTACTTCGTCGTCGGGGTGCAGATCGGTGTCGGTTTCGTACAGCTCGGCCTGATCGACGTCCTCGGGGGCAGCCGTGGGACGGCACACTTCTCCTACGACCTGGCGGTGCCTGCCAGCGACGTCGTTTGCCAAGCTGCGGAGTCGATTCAGTCGTTGATTGCCGACGCGGGCGTCGACCGTCGCCTCGTGCTCGGCGTCGGAGTCGCGGTGCCCGGTCCCGTCGACGCGGCGGGTCGGCGCATCCTGTTTCCGATCAACCTCGACTGGCGTGACGTTGCCGTCTCTGACCTGATGGAGCCGATTCTCGGCGTTCCGGTCACCGTCGAGCACAACGTGCGCTCCATGGCGCTCGCCGAAACCCGCTTCGGCAGCGCGCAGGGTGCTGGCAGCGTCGCATTCGTCTACCTGCGCACCGGGCTCGGCGCGGGTCTCGTCGTCGAGGGTCAGCCGTTTTCCGGCGGCGTCCACGGCGCCATCGAGCTGGGTCACCTCCAAGTGATCGACAACGGTGCGGACTGCGTGTGCGGAAGCACCGGATGCCTCGAGACGGTGGTGTCGGAGCCCGCACTTCGGGCACGGGCCGCTGAGCTCGGACTGGACGGCACCGACAACCCGATCACGGCCATCTGGGAGGCCGCCGGCACCCGCGCCGACGCGCGCGACAGCATCGCGGCGGTGATCACGCCGCTCGCCAAAGGACTGTCGGCGATCGTCAACCTGTTGAACCCCGAGGTCATCCTGCTCGGCGGCGCCCTCGCCGACGTGCCGGAGCCCTTCTTCGAGCGGGTGACTGAGGAGACGCGCAGCGCCGTCTTCCCGCTGATCCGCTCGTCTGTCCACATCGATCCGTCGAGCCTGGGGATGGATGCCGGTGTCATCGGCGCCGGCGCCGTCGCCCTCGACCGTTACTTCTACGCGTAATGCGAAAGGAACGCACCATGTCACCCACACAGCTCACGGGGTCGTCCGAATGACGATCCAGGCGCCCGAAACCGTCCCCGTCGCGACGACGCGCGGCCGCGCCAAAGGTGGCTCGTCCTCGCTCGTCCCGCTCTACATCGCGACTTTCGTGATCGGCATCGGACTCTGGTGGCTCGCCGCGCTCTTCGCCGGCAACCGCCTCATCCCGACGCCGCTCGAGGTCGTGCTGAATGGGTGGGAGGGTGCTTTGGACGGCTCGCTGTGGAGCAACACCTGGGCGAGTCTCGCCCGCGTGTTCACCGGCTTCGCGCTCGGCGTGCTGCTCGCCATTCCGGCGGGCTTCCTGATGGGCTGGTACCGCCTAGCCCGGGGCCTGTTCGAACCGTGGATCCAGTTCTTCCGCACTGTCCCGCCGCTGGCGCTCATTCCGCTCGTGATCGTGATCATCGGCATCGGCGAGGACGCCCGCGTCTTCGTGATCTTCCTGGCCTCCTTCCTGGCCTGCGTGCTCGCCACGTTCCAGGGGGTGCGCAACGCCGACGTCACGCTGATCAACGCCGCACGGGTGCTCGGGGCGAAGGACTTCACGATCTTCCTGCGCGTCGTCGTCCCGGCATCGACGCCGTTCATCTTCGTCGGCATGCGCATCGCGCTCGGCTCCGCGTGGGCGACGCTCGTGGCCTCGGAGCTGGTGGCGGCACCGACCGGGCTCGGCCGCATGATGCAGGCGGCCTCCCAGTTCCTCGACACCGAGCGGATCGTCGTCGGCATCATCATGATCGGCCTGCTCGGGTTCGTCATGGACCGTTTGCTGTTGTTGCTCGAACGGCGGCTCACCGCCTGGCAGGAGGTGCGCGCATGAGCGCCATGATCGAGATCCGCGACGCGACCAAGATCTACGAGACGTCTCGTGGGACCACGGTCAGCCTCGACCACGTCAGCCTCGACGTCGAGGAGGGCGAATTCATCACCCTCGTCGGGCCGAGCGGCTGCGGCAAGAGCACCATGCTCAACCTGATTGCGGGTCTGCTGTCGCCGACCTCCGGGGACGTCGTCGTGCACGGCTCGCCGGTCAAAGGCCCCAGCCCCGACCGTGGTGTCATCTTCCAGCAGTACGCGCTGTTCCCCTGGCTCACGGCCAAGCAGAACGTCGAGTTCGGGCTGCGCCTGCAGAACCTGCCGAAGGAGGAGCGGTCGCGTCGTGCCGACCACTACCTCGAACTCGTCGGCCTCCAGGACTTCGGCCACGCACTGCCGAAGGAGCTCTCGGGCGGAATGAAGCAGCGGTGCGCGATCGCGCGCGCCTACGCGGTCAACCCGTCCCTGCTGCTCATGGACGAGCCGTTCGGGGCGCTGGACGCGCTGACGCGCGTTCAGATGCAGGACGAGCTTCTCCACACCTGGGAGCGCGATCGACGCACGATCGTGTTCATCACCCATGACGTCGACGAGGCCGTGTACCTCGCCAGTCGAGTCGTCGTCATGAGCCCGCGCCCGGGGCGCATCAGCGAGATCATCGACGTCCCACTGCCGTACCCCCGAAACGAGGAACTCCGTTTGTCGCCGGAGTTCGCCGAGATCCGCGCCCGAGTCTGGCGCGGAGTCCACCACCGCGACTGAAACCCACATGAAGAAGGCAAGGGAGCCCATGAATCACATGAAGAAGCTGGTCGCCGTCACGGCGACGCTCAGCGCCGCAGCACTGGTGCTGACCGGATGCAGCGCGACGTCGGCGGAAGGCGCCGGTGAGGACCGCGTGTCGCTCAACGTCGGCTACATCGACACGAGCGTCAACGGTGTCGGCGTCATCGCGGTCGCCAACGAGCTCGGCCTCTGGGAGGAGGCGGGCATCGACGTCACGCTGACGCCGTTCACCAACGGGCCGACCCAGATCCAGGCGATGGCGAGCGGTTCTCTCGACATCGGCTACATCGGCGGCGGTGCGACCTGGATGCCCGCCTCGGGTCAGGCCACCATCATCACGCCCAACGAGTCCACGTTCGGCGACTACCTGATCGCCTCGCCCGAATCGGGTGCGACGAGCATGAGCGACCTCAAGGGCCTCAGCGTCGGCGTTCCCGACGGCGGCTCGGGCGAGATGATCCTCTCGCTCGCGCTGGAAGAGGCGGGTCTCACCTTCGACGACATCGAGCGGGTTCCGCTCGACCCGCCGAGCGTGGTGTCGGCCTTCGTCTCGGGCCAGATCGACGTCGCGGCGATCTTCTCGCCGCTCAGCGACCAGATCTTCGAGAGCGTGCCCGACGCGGTCGTGCTCGCGAACAACCGTGACTTCCCCGAGAACGAGTTCGTGGGCGCCTGGGTGGCGTCGAACGACGCGGTCGCGGACAAGTCGGAGGCGGTCGAGCGCTTCCTCGAGGTGTGGATCCAGGTCAACGACTACCGCATCGCGAACGTCGAGGAGAGCGTCGCGCTCGCAGCTGCCGAAGCCGGTGCGCCGGTCGACCAGCTCCGGGGGCAGGCCGACAACCTCGAGTGGTACCCGTCCGAGCAGATCCTCGCCGACAACGAGAGCGGCTTGACCTACGCGCGCTTCGACGCGCTCGTGGACCTGTTCGTCGAGCTCGGGCGCCTCGAGGAGAAAGCCGACGCCACCACGTTCGTGAACATCGACCTCTACAACCAGGCGATGGCCGCGCTGCGATGACGAATCGGTCACGGGCACACGCCCGCATTGGAATCGTGGGCGCTGGGTTCGTGGCCGATTTCTACCTCCGGGCGCTGCAGCATGTGCGCGGTCACGATGTGACCGTGCTGGCTGCGCGCTCGGAGGCCAAGGGCCGCGAGGTCGCCGAACGCTACGGGGTCCCGAACGTCGTTGCGTCGACCTCGGAGCTCGTGGCACGCGACGACGTCGACCTGGTGATCGTCGCACTCCCGCACGACCTGCACGTCGCCACCGTCGAGGAGATCGCCGCCGCCGGCAAGGCCGTCATCTGCACGAAGCCGCTCGGCCGGAACTCGGCCGAGGCGCGGCGCTGCCTGGAGGCCGTGGAGGCGGCGGGAGTCTGGCACGGCTATGCCGAGACCGAGGTGTTCGCGCCCGGGCTGGTGAAGGCCAAGCAGCTCGTCGACTCCGGAGCGATCGGCGACGTGCTCTCGGTCCGGGCGCGCGAAGCGCACGGGCACCCGCACGAGCACGCGCGGGACGCGGAGCGCATGGGCGGCGGGCCGCTGCGCGGTCTCGGCTGCCACTGCATCGCGATCGGGCGATGGTTCCTCGGCTACGAGCATCGCCCCGTCGAGGTTCTGGCCTGGGGAGACCGGCTCGTGCGCACCGATGTGACCACGGAGGACTCCGCGGTCGCGCTCGTTCGATTCGACGACCGTCGCATCGTCCAGATCGAGACCGGCTGGAACCACGTCGCCGGATTGGACGTGCGCAACGAGATCCACGGCTCGAAGGGCTGGATCGGCACCGATGAGACCGGTGAGACCGGCATCCGTGCTTTCGCCGGCCAGTCGGCCGGCTACGTGCTCGAAAAAGCGGGCGCCGAGACCGGATGGGTCACCCCGGTGCCCGACGAGCCTTGGACCTACGGCTACCACGCCGAAATGGCACACTTCGTCGAGAGTTTTCTCGCCGGTCGTGCGCCGCGACAGACCCTGACCGACGGCTACATCGACAACGCCGTCATCGATGCCGCGTACCGTGCCATCGAATCCGGAACCTGGGAATCCATTGATCTGTCGGCGCTGGACGGCGCCGCCCCGACGAAGTGAAGAGAATGAGTTCGAAACGCCCCAACATCGTCGTCGTCCTCACCGATGACCACGCATCGCATGCGATCTCCGCGTACGGCTCGGTCGTCAACCAGACGCCGCGCATCGATGAGATCGCCGAGAACGGCGTGCGATTCGAGAACTGCTTTGCGACGAATGCGCTGTGCTCGCCGAGCCGTGCGAGCATTCTGACGGGCACCTACAGCCACATCAACGGGGTCTCGACGCTCGTGACGCCGCTCGACGCCAGCCAGCCGACCTTCATCTCGCAGCTCAAGGCGGCCGGGTACCGCACCGCCATGGTCGGCAAGTGGCACATGGGCGACGGTGAGGGGCACAACCCCGAAGGCTTCGACTACTGGGATGTTCTCATCGAGCAGGGCGAGTACCACAACCCGAATCTCCTCAACGAAGACGGGCTGCGCAGCGTCCCCGGCTACGCGACGGACATCATCACCGACCTCTCGATGGAGTGGGTCGAGAGCCTCGGCGGCGACGAGCCGTGGTGTGTTCTGATCTGGCACAAGGCGCCCCACCGGCCGTGGGAGCCGGACGAGAAGCACCGCGACATGTACACCGACCCGATCCCCGTCCCGGCGACGTTCCACGACGACTACGCGACGCGCACGGCGTCGGCGCGTCGCGCGGCGATGCGGATCGCCGAGCACTTGAACATGGACGACCTCAAGGTTCCGCCGCCCGCGGGGCTGAGCTACGAGGAGGAGGCGCTCTGGAAGTACCAGCGCTACATGGAGGACTACCTCCGTTGTGTCGCGAGCGTCGACGACAATGTGGGCCGCGTCACCGACTGGCTGCGCGAGCGCGGCGAGTTCGACGACACCCTGCTGATGTACTGCTCAGACCAGGGGTTCTTCCTCGGCGATCACGGCTGGTTCGACAAGCGCTTCATGTACGAGGAGTCGCTGCGCATGCCGCTGGTGTTGTCGTACCCTCGCGCGGTGCCCGCCGGGCAGGTGCATGACGGCATCGTCACCAACGTCGACTTCGCCCGCACGATCCTCGAGTTCGCCGGCGTCGAGACGCATGAGCGGATGCAGGGCCGCAGCTTCGCCGGCGACATCGCCACCGAGATCGAGGCGCTGCCCGCGGCGGAGGGCATGTACTACCGCTACTGGGAGCACGACGACATCTTCCACAACGCGCCCGCGCACTACGGCTACCGCAGCGACCGGTACAAGATCATCTACTACTACAACGACGGTCTAGGCATTCCGGGAACCGGTCCGTTCACGTATCCGGCGGAATGGGAGCTGTTCGACCTGCAGGAGGATCCCGACGAGCTGAACAATGTGTTCCACGATCCGGCCTACGTCTCGATCCGCGAGGACATGATCGCCCGTCTGGCGGCGGCCCAGCGCGAACTCGGCGACACGCCGCACCCCAGTCAGGAATTGGGCTCCGGCACCCGCCCGTGACCGATGCCGCGTGGCTCGTGCCGACGCTCGCGGCGGTCGCCGTGTTCGTCGGTGCGGCGCTGCAGCAGCTCACCGGGGTGGGTTTCGCACTGGTCGTTGCGCCGTTCCTGGTGCTGCTGCTGGGCCCGGTTGAAGGCGTGCTGCTGGTCAACGCCGGCGGAGCGCTCACGTCGGCGGTGATTCTCGCGGGGACTTTTCGCGAGGTCGATTGGCGGAGCTTTCTCTCGCTGGCGCCGCCGGCCCTTGTGGGCGTCGTCGTCGGCGCTCTGATCGTCGGGGTGATCCCCGCGGCGGGTCTCGACATCGGAGTGGGGGTGCTCGTTCTGCTCGCGATCGCGGTGCTCGCCGTCACGCCCGACCTCGCCTTCTCTGACCGTCGGCGGTACGCGGTGATCGCGGGTTTCGCCAGTGGCGCGATGAACGCGACAGCGGGGCTCGCCGGCCCCGCGATCACCGTGTATGGACTGGGTCGCGGTTGGCGGCCTGGTGTCTTCCGGTCGACCGTTCAGGCGTTCTTCCTTGCGCTCGCGCTCGCGGCGATCGCCGCGAAGCTGCTCAGCGGTGTCGCTGTGCTCCCCAATCTCACGTTCGTGATGCTGCTGGGACTGGCGGCATCGTGCCTTGTGGGGCTCGCGACCGGGGTGGCGGTGTCGAAGCTCGTCAGCGCGCGATGGATCCGCGTACTCCTGCTCGTGCTCTCCGGCCTCGGGGGACTCGGCACGCTCCTGCGCGGAGCGCTGGAGTTGGCGAGCGCCTAGTCTGGATGGATCGAGAAGAAGGCGGGTTCTGCGCAGATGACGGGCGGTGCGGCGGTTGACGCCGGTGACATGGTTCGGCTCGACGGCGGCACGTTTCGGATGGGCTCCGAGGCGTTCTACCCGGAGGAGGGGCCCGTGGTCGAGGTCACGGTGAAGCCCTTCGAGATCGATCGCTACGCGGTCACCAACCGGCAGTTCGCCGAGTTCGTCGACGAGACCGGGTATGTGACGGTCGCCGAGCGACCGCTCGACCCGGTCGAGTTCCCCGGAGCCGATCTGGCCAGCCTCGAACCGGGCTCGCTCGTCTTCACGCCGACCGAGGGCCCGGTCGACCTTCGCAACTGGCGGCAGTGGTGGCGCTGGGTTCCCGGGGCGTCGTGGCGGCATCCGCAGGGCCCCGACAGCACGATCGACGACCGGCTCGAGCATCCGGTGGTGCAGGTCGCCTACCCGGATGCCGCGAGCTACGCCGCCTGGGCGGGCAAGCGCCTGCCGACGGAGGCCGAGTGGGAGTTCGCCGCGCGCGGCGGTCTCGACGGGGCTACGTTCGCCTGGGGCGAGGAGGCGAACCAGCGCGAGGAGCCGTTCGCGAACACCTGGCAGGGGCGCTTCCCGTACCTCAACACGGGCGCGCGCGGCTGGGTTGGCACGGCGCCGGTGGGCTCGTTCCCGCCGAATGCCTTCGGACTCTACGAGATGACCGGCAACACCTGGGAGTGGACGGCGGATGCGTGGGAGGACACCCACACGACGCCGGTCACCTCGTGCGGCTGCAGCCCGAATGCCGCCGCGGTGAGCGACCGTCCCGATCCCCGCTCGCGTCGCGTCACCAAGGGCGGATCGCATCTCTGCGCCCCCGAGTACTGCCTGCGCTATCGTCCCGCTGCGCGCTCGGCGCAGACGGAGGACTCGTCCACGACGCACCTCGGGTTCCGCTGCGCGCGCTGAACCGCCATGACTCCCGTGCGGGAGACTTCGGCCGGTGCCCGCCGCCGTGGCCCTGATCCACGGGGCGGGCACCGCCTTTGCTCTGCGAAGACCGAGAACTGGGCTCGATTTCCGGCTAGATTCCTCACACCCCTGAGTCGGAATCCCATGCCGCGAGACCCAGGGTCCCGCAGAGTTCTTCGGGCGTCAGCCCTTCCCGGAGGGGAAAGACCAACGCGAGTCGTGTCGATTTGGCGCAGGCCACCAGCGCGGGCATCTCGCGGGTCGCGGTCGCCGTCGTGGTCGCGCTCGCGTGAGCCGAGCGGCTGAGCTCGCCCGACTCCCAGGGCTCAGCGCACAGTTCGATCGGCGACATCTCGGTGAGCCGGTCGGCGACGCCGATGAACTGGGAGGCGCGGGTGTCGACGACCTGCACGGACCGTGACGAGAGATCGGGGGCTTCGTAGCACCACGCTGTCGTGGCGGCGTCAGAGTAGGCGTTGGCGACGCCGATGGCCCCTGCGGTCAAGGCGACGGCCGCCGAGGCCGCGATGCCGACCGCGAGCAGGCGCCGGCGACGGCCGGGGAGCGGCAGGTCGACCATCATGTGCTCCGCTCGCGCGGAGGCGAGCACGCGGGCGCGCACCGGGGCCAGCTGGCTCCGGATCTCGTTGTCGTTCGGGAGGCGGGTCATGACACGCTCTCCTCGGCGGCGGCGGCGGCGGCGGCGCCGCGTTGGCGTCGCAGGCGCTCGCGACTGCGCTGCACGCGCTTGGTGACGCTGCTGACGCTGATCCCGAGTTCGTTCGCGGCTTCGCGGTAGGAGCGGCCCTCGTAGAGGCACAGCTCGACGACGCGCCGATCGGTGGCGCTCAGGTGGTTGATCGCCTCGAACACCCACTCGAGCTCTTCCACGTCGGCGAGATGCTCGCGGTCGAGCGACTCCGCCCCGCGGTTGGCAATGTGCTCATCGAGCGGGAGGCAGGCGTGCTTCGCCATGATGCGGCGCAGATTCTGGGCGTGGTACCGGCAGGTGACGAGGAGCCAGGGCAGCATCGAAGCGTCGATGAGTCGTATCTCGGACAGCTTCTTCCACGCCGTCACGAACGTCTCCTGAACGAGTTCCTGAGCGCTCACCACGTCGTGGGTCTGTGCGTATGCGAATCGGTACACAGCGATGGAATGCCGGTCGAACAGTTCGCCGAAAGCCCGATCGTCGTGCGCGAGCGCGCGACGGATCAGGTCGACGTCGGGGTCCACGTCTTCACCTCCACTATGTAGTGTCCCGATCTCCGGAATCGTGACACCTCGCGAATAGAAATCTCCGAGAAGTCTCACAGATTTCCTGATGGAACTTCATCAATTGCACAATTCGATTGACTAATTATGCCCTGTTTCACGGGAGGCCCCGGTCGCGGCGGAATTCGACCGCGCAGCGGCGGCATCGGTCGCGCAGGGCAGGCGTTCCGGCGCGCCAGCGGGCTCCGCGCCACGGACACAGTTGATCCATAGACTTCTGCGCTTGGCTGTCCTCATGACACTTGCAGCACCCGCTCTGCGGCACCCCGATGGCTCCCCGGTTCGCGCCCTCGTCGTCGACGACGAGGCGAGCCTGGGCGACCTGATGCGCATGGCGCTGCGCGCCGAGGGGTGGGAGGCGCGCGCCGTCGAAGACGGCCACACCGCGCTGCGGGTCGCCCGCGAGTTCAATCCCGACGTCATCGTCCTCGACGTGATGATGCCCGGAATCGACGGGCTGCAGGTGCTGCAGCGGCTTCGAGCATCGGGAAACGACGCGCCCGTGCTGTTCCTCACCGCGAAGGACGGCGTCGACGATCGCATCGCGGGCCTCACCGCCGGAGGCGACGACTACGTGACGAAGCCGTTCAGTCTGGAAGAGGTCGTCGCCCGGCTGCGCGGCCTGGTGCGTCGCACGATGGTGGGCGCGACGGTCGACAACGGCCCCGAGATCCGCGTCGGCGACCTGGTGCTGAACGAGGAGAGCTACGAGGTGCGTCGAGGTGACGTCTCGATCGATCTCACCGCGACCGAGTTCGAGCTGCTGCGCTTCCTGATGCGCAACCCGCGGCGTGTGCTCAGTCGCGAGCAGATCCTCGATCGAGTGTGGAGCTATGACTTCGGCGGCAAGTCGAGCGTCGTGGAGCTCTACATCTCGTACCTCCGCAAGAAGATCGATGTGCTCGGCGATCCGATGATCCACACCGTGCGCTCGGTCGGCTACGTCCTGAAGCCGGCCTCGTGACGTCACGTCGACCCTGGTCGCTCCGGCGACGGCTCATCGCCGGGATCCTGGCGCTGATCGTGGCGCTCGGCGTCGCCATCGGCGGTGTCAGCACGGCTGTTCTCCAGAACAGCCTCATCGATCGTCTCGATCGCCAACTCGAGTCCTCAGTCGGGCGATCCGGCACCGCCCTGGGGCGACCGGGCGGAGTCGAGGATCGCGAGGATCCGCCCCCCGTCGGGGGCTTCGTGCTCGGCGAAGCGGCGGGCGCGATCGGCGTGCTTGTGATCGACGGCGTGCTCGTGCAGGCCGGGTATCTGACAGAGACCGGCGACGACCAGTCGCTCACCGAGGCGCAGAGCCTCGACCTGCTGTCGATCTCCGTCGACGGCGAGCCCTACACCGTGGACCTCGGCGGCGATCTCGGCCGCTACCGCGTCATCGCCGAGCCGTTGAACGCGACGACCACCGTGATCGTCGGCCTCTCGCTCGACGACGTGGACGAGACCGTCACTCAGCTGGCGATCACGATCGCCTTCGTGACCGCGCTTGCGCTCGGCGCGGCCGCCGCCCTGGGGGCTGTCGTCGTGCGGATCGCGCTGCGCCCACTGGACCGCGTCGTCGCCACCGCGACCCGGGTCTCCGAACTTCCGCTCGACGAGGGCGAGGTGCAGCTCGCGGAGCGCGTGCCGGAGTCGGCCACGGCCCCGGGCACCGAGGTCGGCCGTGTGGGGTCCGCGCTCAACCGCCTGCTCGGCCGCGTCGAGACGGCGCTGACGGCGCGGCAGGAGAGCGAAGACAAGCTGCGTCGCTTCGTCGCGGATGCCTCCCACGAGCTGCGCACCCCGCTCGCCTCGATTCGCGGGTACTCCGAGTTCGTGCGGACGAAGGCGCCGGATCTGGATCCCGACTTCGCGCGGTCGCTCGAGCGCATCGACTCGGAGTCCCAGCGCATGACCTCGCTCGTCGAGGACATGCTGCTGCTGGCGCGGCTCGATGCCGGGCCGGAGCTGCACAGCAACCCGGTCGACCTCTCGCGCCTGCTCATCGATGCGGTCAGCGATGCGCACGCGGCGGGGCCAGAGCACCAGTGGGAGCTCGACCTGCCGGAGGAGCCGGTCACGATTCCCGGCGATGCGGGGCGGCTGCACCAGGTGGTGACCAACCTGCTCGCGAACGCCCGCATCCACACGCCGGAGGGAACCCGGGTCACGGTTTCGGCCGACGCCGACGACGAATTCGCGCGCGTGCGCATTGCTGACGACGGCCCCGGGATCCCGGAGGCGATTCTGCCGACCCTGTTCGAGCGCTTCGTGCGCGGGGACGACTCGCGTGCCCGCGCGCGCCAGACGACCGCGCCGGGCGGCTCCACGGGCCTCGGGCTCGCGATCGTTCGCGCGATCGTCGAGAGCCACGGCGGCAGCGTTCAGGTCACCAGTTCATCGGACGGCACCGAGTTCGTCGTCGAGCTGCCCCTCGCCTCCGCCTAGTCGCTGTCGGGCGAGGCGGCGGGCTTCCGTGCGCGCCGCGAGCGGGTCGCCGGCTTGGCGGGCGGCTCCGGCTCGGCGGCCGGCGCCTCGCGCTTGCGCACGCTGCGCTGGCTGCCCTCCACCTTCACCTCGGCGATCTCCTCGTGCGCGAGCACGAAGTCGGTGAAGGTCTTGAAGCCGAGCAGCTTCTCGTTGAACGACGGGTTCATCCGCTTGATCTGCGACTTCACGGCCGAGGGGTTCAGCCACTCGACGTCCTTGGCGTGGCCGAGCTCGAGCGCGCGGTCGAGCAGGCGGGCCGCGGCGGCGGCGCTCAGCTCGCGCGACTCGTTCTCGCCCTCGGAGTCACCGGTCGGCTTCTCCGCGTCGGGCTCGGCGGACTTCGTCTCGGGGCTCTCGCTCTCCGCGGCCGGCTCCGACTTGCTCGATGACTTTCCGCCGCGCCGGCGCGCCGGTGCGCTGGGGGCCGCCGGGGCCTTCTCGATGCCGGGAATCGCGTCATACATCTCGTACTCGTCGCACGCGGCGATGAGCGCCGGGCTGGTGCCGCCGGTGACGCCGATCCCGATCACGAAGCGGCCGAGGCGCTTGCATCGCTGCGCGAGGGCGATGTAGTCGGAGTCGCCCGCGACGATCACGACGTGGGTGAGGTCCGGAAGGCGGAACAGGTCTTCGAGCACATCGACCGAGAGGCGGATGTCTCCGCCATTCTTGCCGGCCTTGGTCGTCTGGAACATCTGGGTCAGATCCACCGCGCGATCGACGAGCTGGCTGCGGTAGCTCGCGTTGGCCGGAACGGACCAGTCGGCGTAGGCGCGGCTCAGCGCGACCGTGCCGAAGCTGGAGGCGTAGTCGAGAATCGCGCCGACGTCGACCGTGGCGGTGGCGAGCTTCGCGCTCAGCTCGCCCTTCTCGCCGGGGCGCGCGTCGCGGGCGTTCTCGTTGCGCCAGGCCCCCTTGCCGTGGAGCTGGTCGAAACGCGAGATGACGATGTTGTCGAAGTCGATGTAGACGGCGACGCGTGGATCAGTGGGGGAGGCCATGGCCTCAGTCTTGCCGCTTCCGGGGCACTATGCGACTCCGACCCACAGACCGTGTCGTGCTCGGGTCATCGCCACGTACAGTTCTCGGCGCTGGAACTCCCGCGTCTCGGCGGTTCCGTCGTCGCTGTCGGAGTCCGCGGGCTGGTCGAGCAGTTCGCCCGGCGCCTGCACGACGACGACCTCCGCGAACTCGAGCCCCTTGGCGCGCTTGATCGTGCCGACGTGGACCGCGTCGGTGCGCGCATCCGTCTCCTGGAGGTCCTGGGTGCGGATTCCCGCGGCCTCCAGCGCGACGACCGCCTCGCGGCTGCTCCATCGGGTCAGCGAGAGCACCGCGATGTCGCTCGCGCGAAGTCCGGTCTCCGAGCCCAGCAGCCCGCGAATGTGGCCGATGAACGAGACGTCGTGATCGGCGCGCGACGGGAACACGCGGAGGACCGGCGCCGGTCCGCGCCGTGCGAGCTCCGGCAGTTCGAGCGGTGACGTCGTCAGCGCGCCGTCGATGTCGAGGTACTCGTCGCCGTCGATCAGCTCGTGCGCCGCAGCGAGGATCTCGGATGAATTGCGGTGATTGCTGGTCAGGACGACTCCGCGCCCGGCGGTGCTGACTCCCGCCTCGGCGAGGGTGTACCCGCCCGGGTAGAGCGTCTGCTGGCCGTCGCCGACGAGGTGGAGGCCGTCCGGCCGGTCGCCCACGAGAGCGTGCAGCATGCGGACCATCGCGCAGGAGAGGTCCTGGGCCTCGTCGATCAGCACCGCACCGAAGGCCGCGCTGGGCGTTGTGCGCAGCGATTGCTCGGCGTCGAGCACGAGGTCTTCGAAGTCGGCGATGCCGTGGCGCTGCAGCGCGGCCTCGTAGGCGAGCGCCAGCTGCCAGACCTCGCGGCGCAGGTCGACCCCGAGCGCGCGCCGGCGGCCCGTGCGAGCGAGCGCCGCGTACTGCTCCCAGGCGCGAAGACCGCGGCCTTTGATCACGTACACGATCTCGTCGCGCCAGTAGACGGGGTTGGCATCCGCACGGGCGAGGGCGCCGGAGGCGCCCACCTCGGCCCAGGCCTCGTGGAACGCGTCCCGCGCGAGCTTGCCGTCGAGCCGCGGCCGCTGTCCGCGTTCCACCAGAAGCCGATAGGCGAACGAGTGGACGCTGTGGAACTCGACGCGTTCGGCCACGTCGGGCGCCAGCGCGCGGAACTGCGCGGCGAGCACCTGGGGGAGCGTCTTCACGTACGTGGTGACGAGCACGCGCTGGCCGGTCGTGCGAGCCAGGTAGGCGGCCCGATGCAGGGTGACGAGCGTCTTGCCGGTGCCGGTCGCTCCGCGGATGCGACTCGGTCCGGCGAAGCTGCGTCGGATGGCACGCGCCTGCGGCGGCTCCAGAAGGCCCACCCGCGGCGCCGCGGGCGGTGAGGACACCCCGACCAGCAGATCCTCGAGCACCTGGTTGGGGGGCAGGCGCTGCTCGAGCTGCTGGCCGGGGCTGCTGGGGGAGTCGGCTCCGGGAGCCGACGATGACACGTCGCGCGTGTCGGCCTGGGGGCTGACGACGGCGATCGGTCCGGTCGTCGGCGGAGGGAAGCGCGCTTCGAGTTCGGTGCGCACGCGCGCGACCTCGTCGGCGCGAAGCGCGCGGGGGAGTCGCGCGATGGTGCGCAGCGCGAGCGCGTCGCCGCCGAGGATCCGCACCCCGAAGAGCAGGTGGTCCACGTCGCGGGTGTCCGAGCCGACGAGAAGGCCGTGCACGGAGGTCGCGGGCAGGCCGATCTCGGCCAACTGCTCCTGAAGCGAATAGACCAGGTCGCCGGTGGTGGCGACGTGCTCGGTGACCTCAGTCTCGCCCTCCCACACCGTCTCGGCGTGGCGCGTCACCCCGCGCCACGGCACGACATCGATGACGACGACGCCGCCCGGGCCGACCAGAATCGCATCCACGCTGCCGGCGGCTCGCTCGGGCCACCGGCGCTGCGTGAGAAGGGTCCAGCCGAGCGGCTCGAGCTCCAGCAGCGCGGCGATGAGACGTGCGGGGCGCGACACGGCCGCGTCGAAGGCGCGCGAGATCTGCGCCGCGACGCCGGTGCAGCGCGCGCGCTCGTCGGGGCTGACTGTGCCGCCCCGCGCCGTCTCGACGGCAGATCGATATCCCGCTGCCACGGTGCTCCCCCTCGTGTGCGGATGCGGGAGCCCCCCCGGCTTGCATCCGTGTCCCCAGCATGACGCGACCTGTCTACCCCCGCAATCCGCGCGTTCGGGGGGCAACCCGTTCTCTCGGCTCGCGTCCAGCCGCTCCACGACACGCGCATAGCCGCGAACGGCTGAATGTCCTCATGAGCACGAACGACACTCGCCCCGACCAGTCCGAATCCTCCCGGACCGGAGGGCCGAGTCCCGCGGACCTCCGGTTCCACCGCGGCGTCCTTCGTCAGCTCATCGGCGCGATTGCGACCTTGGCTCTGATCGGCGGGCTCTCCGCCGGTGGGGTCGCCGCTGCCGCAACCGCGTCGACGACATCCAGCACGGTGCAGGAGCGGGATGTCGTCGACGCGGAGCTCACGAGCACCCTCGAAGACGTGCTCGCGGAGCTCGACGCCGAGCAGCTCACGCGGCTCACCGATGCGGCCACCGGGATCCGCCTCGGCGATCTCGGGGCCAGTGAGCGCATGCAGATCCTGTCGCTGTTTCGGGCGGTGCTGAGCGCCGATGCGTACTCGCACCTGCTCGCCATGATGAATGCCGACGACGCGCTCGACGCGGCCGCGGGTGGCGGCACCGTCTGGAGCTCCGACGAGTACACGGTGACGGTGCTCTTCGACGACGCCTCGGGCAGCGTGTTCCTCCAGCTGTCCGGAACGCAGCTCGCGATCTCGGTCGTCGTCGCGGAGGACGCCATCTTCGTCGAGCCGGAGGTGCTCGACGCCTGATTCAGGCAACTTCTGCCCCGCGCCCTAGGCTGTGCGCATGGCCGCACGCATCGAGAAGATCGATCTCCCCGGGATCGGCACCCGCCACGACCTCGTGACGGAGTCGGGAAGTCGGATCGGGGTCGTCTCGCAGCGCTCGGGAGAGCGCCAGCTCGCCATCTTCGATGGCGCCGACCCGGATGCCGCCCTCGGCACGGTGGACCTCACGGAGGCGGAGGCGGTCGGCCTCGCCGACATCCTGGGCGCCTCCGTCATGCTCGGCCAGTTGGCCGCGATCTCCACGCAGGTCGCCGGGCTGTTCACGGAGCAGCTGCTGCTTCCGCCCACCTCGCCGTTCGCGGGCGGCGTGCTCGGTGACACGCAGGCGCGCACCCGCACCAAGACCTCCATCGTCGCGATCATCCGAGGCTCCGACATCATCGCCTCGCCGACGCCGGACACGCCGCTCAAGGGAGGCGACACGATCATCGCCGTCGGCACCCGGGCCGGACTGGAATCCCTGGCGCGACTGCTCGACCGCGGCGCAGAGTAAGGCCCCACCGTGCACGAGTCGACCCTGCTCTTGATCGAAATCGGGGCGCTCCTGCTCGGTTTGAGTGTGCTGGCGCGCGTCGCCAACCGCTTCGGCTTCTCGGCCATCCCGCTCTATCTGATCGTCGGGCTGCTGCTCGGCGATGGCGGAGTGCTGCCGATCCACGCCGGCGAGGACTTCCTCGAGATCGGCAGCGAGCTTGGAGTCATCCTGCTGCTGCTCATGCTGGGACTCGAGTACACGGCGCCCGAGCTCGTCGCGAGCCTCAAGCAGGCGCGCACCGCGGGCCTGCTCGACCTCGTGATGAACGCGGCGCCGGGAGCAATCCTGGCGTTCGCGCTCGGCTGGGGGCCGCTCGCGGCGCTCGCGCTCGCCGGCGCGACCTGGATCTCATCGTCCGGAGTGATCGCGAAGGTGCTGCGCGATCTGCGTCGGCTGAGCAACCGAGAGACGCCGGTCATCCTCTCGGTGCTGGTGATCGAGGACCTCGCGATGGCGTTCTACCTTCCCGTGCTGTCGGCGCTGGTGATCGGCGCGGGCGTGCTGGCCGGGGCGACGGCGCTCGTGATCGCGGTCGTGGTCGTGCTCGTGATCCTGTTCGCGGCGCTCCGGCACGGACGCAAGATCTCGGCGGCGTTCTCGTCAACCCACTCGGAGTCGCTGCTGCTGGGGGTGCTCGGGCTGACGATGCTCGTCGCGGGGCTCGCCCAGCAGGTCAACGTCTCGGCGGCGGTCGGGGCGTTCCTCGTCGGCATCGCCATCTCCGGCCAGGTGGCCGAGCGTGCCGAGGAGCTGCTCGCGCCGCTGCGCGACCTGTTCGCGGCGATCTTCTTCGTCTTCTTCGGTCTCTCGACTGATGCCGCCTCGATCCTCCCTCTCCTGCCGATCGCGGCCCTGCTGGCGCTGGTGACCATGGGCACCAAGGTGTTCAGCGGCTACCGCGGCGCGGCGATGGCGGGCATCGGAAAGCTCGGACGCTGGCGCACCGGTTTCGCGCTCGTGCCGCGCGGCGAGTTCTCGATCGTGATCGCGAGCCTGGCCGTCAGCGCGGGCATCGAGCCGCAGCTCGCGCCGCTTGTCGCCGCGTACGTCCTGATCACTGTCGTCGCCGGTCCGCTGCTCGCGCGCGTGCCGGATGCGGGCTGGTTCCGTCGCTGGGTCGCGCCGCCGCCGCCGGCTGTCGTCGCCTTCGAGTCGCGCGGCTAGGGACGTGCCCGAATTCGCTAGGCTGTGCCCATGAAGGTCTTCTGGTTCGTGGTCTCTTTTGCGCTGTTCGTCGGCTCGTTCGCCCTGTTCGGCTACGCATTCCTGGGTCAGGAGATCTTCGCGTCGCTGGGCGCCCCGGGCTTCCCGTTCGAGGCCACGCTGTTCATCCTCGGCATCATCGTGTCGTCGATCGCGTTCGCGATCCCGTTCCACCTGCTCGAGAAGTTCGACTGACCCCCGCGCCGCTCAGGCGGCGTCGTCGAGCACGCGCGTCGTGAAGGCGTGCAGTCGCGCCTTCAGCGTGGCGGAGCGACGCGCGATCAGCGCCTCGGGCTCGGGCTGGAGCTCGTAGGGCGGCGGCGCGATCCGAATCAGGATCGAACACGCCAGGTCGGCGCAGATGTAGGTGCCGACGGTGTTTCCCGCGCGACCGGCATCTCCGGCGCGCGCGGCCGAGAACATCGTGACCTGGCCCGAGGGCTGGGCCGTCGCGCAGAGCGAGCACATCGCCGATCCGACGCGGCCATGGTTCTCCGCGGCGCGCAGCACGAGCCCGACCGGCTCGTCGTCGCGCCAGACCACGAGATACCCGCGCTGCGGCGCGCTGTGGTCGCGCCAGCCGAGATACTCGCGGTCGTCCCAGACGACCTCGTGCAGCCCCGGCATCGGAACACGGTCGATCTCGCCTCGCGTGGCATTGACGAACGAGGCGCGGATCTCGGATGCGGTCAACGGCTTCATGTGCTCTCCACCCTAGGCGGCTCCTCGCGAGCGCGCGGTGTCGCGGGGTCAGCCGCCACCCAGTTGGCGCAGGGAGGATATGCATCGCTCCGCGATCGTGGCATCGTGAGCGCTGTACGCATCGATTCGGAAGGATCTGACCCATGCTGACCACCACCGGCGCCTTCTCCAGCTTCTCGGTCGACGACCTCGATGAGGCGCTCCGGTTCTATCGCGATCGGCTCGGGCTCACGATCGTCGCCACCCCGATGGGGCTCGAATTGACGCTCGCCGGTGGGGGATCCGTCTTCATCTACGACAAGGGCGAGCGGCACGCCGCCGCGGGGTTCACGGTGCTGAACCTCGTGGTCGCGGACATGGACTCTGCCGTCGCCGAGCTCGCCGCCGCCGGAATCGAACTGCTGCGCTATCCGGACTTCCCCGGGCAAGGCGAGGACGGCGTCGCTCGCTCGGACTCGCCCGACGACGGTCCGACAATCGCCTGGATCTCCGATCCCGCGGGCAACGTCGTCGGGATCATCGAGGAGCGCGCGTGACCGAAGGCCGGGGGGCGGAGCGTTCGCGTCGCGGGCGGCGCTCGTCGCGCGCGCCGATCCGCGCGATGCGCCCGTTTCTCGAGTCCCGCTACCGGATCCTCGCCGTGGCGCTGGTCCTGTCTCTCGCCGGGACGGGCGTGTGGCTCGTCGCGTCGGTGTTCCAGATTCGCGAACTGGGCGGCGGCCCCGTCGACCTGTCCTATGTCGCGACGGCGAACGCGGTCGGCCTGCTGCTCGCCGTCCTGTTCGGCGGCGCGGTCGCCGATCTGATCCCGCAGCAGCGCATCCTGCTGACGATCGAACTCACGAAGTCTCTCGTGGCGGGCGCGATCGCGGCGCTGGCGCTGACCGGCACGCTGCAGATCTGGCACCTGGCGGTGGTCGGGTTCGTGCTCGGCGTCGCGGACGGCTTCTTCTATCCGGCGTACTCGGCGCTGCTTCCCGCGATCCTTCCCGCCGATGATCTTCTCGCGGCGAACGGCGTCGAGGGCACGCTGCGGCCCACGATCATGCAGGCGGCGGGTCCGGCGCTGGCCGGTGCCGTGATCGCGGCGGCATCGCCCGCGCTCGCCTTCGTCGTGGTCGCGGCAGCGCAGTTCGCGGGCGCCCTCGTGCTGACGCGCCTGAGGCCGACGCCGCTGCGGCGCTCCGAACCGGAACCCGGCGACGAGGTGGCCCTGGCTGCCGACGCCCCCGCACCTCCGTCCGCGCGCAGCGCCGTGGGGAGCCTGCTGAGAGACATCGCCGAGGGCTTCCGCTACATGGTGCGCACCCCGTGGCTGCTGGCCACCCTCGTCTTCGCCTCGCTGCTCGTGCTCGTCATCATGGGGCCGATCGAGGTGCTGCTGCCGTTCGCCGTCACCGACCAGACCGGGGGCGGGGCCGGTGCCTTCGCGCTCGTGCTCGCCGCCTTCGGCATCGGCAGCGCGATCGCCTCGCTCGTCGTCGCCTCGCTGCCGCTGCCGCGGCGCTATCTGACGGTGATGAACCTCGCGTGGGGGCTGAGCTGTCTGCCGCTCGTCGTGGTCGGGTTCACCGACCAGCTCTGGCTCATCGTGATCGCGGTGTTCATCGTCGGCGCCGGGTTCTCGGTCGGCCAGGTCATCTGGGGCACGCTGCTGCAGCGCCGCGTCCCGCCGGAGCTGCTGGGACGGATCTCGAGCCTCGACTTCTTCGTGTCGCTGCTGTTCATGCCGGTGTCGATGGCGATCGCGGGACCGATCGGCGAGTGGATCGGCTTCGGCCCCGCCTTCCTGATCGCGGGGCTCGTGCCGGCCGTGCTCGCCGTGCTCGTGATCGTGCTCGCGAGGCTGCCGCAGGACGAGCTGCGCCACCCCCTGGACGTGGCGGGCGATGCGCGCGACGGGGGCATGACCGGGCTCGGGGCCAGCGAGCTGCTCTCGCGCGAACCCGGTGCGCCGAGCGCGAGCTGAGCCGACGAGACTCGGGTTGAATGGGAGGATGCACGCGCACCTCCTCGCCGCTCTGCGGGCCGACCTCTCGACGGCATCCTTTCGTGTCGACACGCTGCGGGAGCTCTGGGGTCCGATGGCGGATGCGGCGCTCGGACGCGGCGACCGAGTTCCGGCCGCCCGTGCGCTGGAGTCGCGGGACGAACCGGCGGCGATTCTCGCGCGGTTGTTCGTGCTCGGGCTCGAGGTCGACGCCTCCGAGGTCGCCGCGGCGCTGCCGACGCTCGGTGTTGCGGGAGCCGTCGACGCGGAGCTGCTGGAGCAGCACGGCGGGCTCTGCGTCGCGACTCTCGACCTGCGCCCCTACGACGTCATCGACGCGCGCGGGGCCGCGTGGTGGTGGCTCGCGAGCGACCTCGGTGAGATGGCGACCGGGGGCGCGCTCCGGCCCGACCACGTGCTGGGCGTCGGCGGCGCCTCATCGACCCTCGCCGGGCTGCAGCTGCCGGGCCGCGTCGGCCGTGCCCTCGATCTGGGAACAGGCAGCGGCATCCAGGCGCTCCATCTGGCGCGCGAGGCCGAGGAGGTCGTCGCTACCGACATCTCGACGCGAGCCCTCGACTTCGCCGCCATGACGGCCGGGCTGAACGAGGTGTCGCTCGATCTGCGACTCGGCAGCCTGTTCGAGCCGGTCGCGGGGGAGCGGTTCGATCGGATCGTCTCGAACCCGCCGTTCGTCATCACTCCGCGTCGGCCGGGTGTGCCCGAGTACGAGTACCGCGACGGCGGACGGGTCGGCGACGCGCTGCTCTCGGAGGTGGTGGCGGGGCTTGCGGAGCACCTTGCCCCCGGAGGAGTCGCGCAGCTGCTCGGCAACTGGGAGTACGGCGCTCGCGACGGGCTCGAGCGAGCGGTGGAGTGGGCCGAGGAGGCCGGACTCGAGTACTGGCTCATCGAACGCGAGACGCAGGATCCGGCCGCCTACGCCGAGACCTGGATCCGTGACGGCGGCACGCGACCGGGACATCCTGACTACGAGCCCCTGGTGGATGCCTGGCTGGACGATTTCGAGGCGCGGGGCGTGCGCGCGATCGGCTTCGGCTATCTGCTGCTGCGCGCGCCGGGCCGCACGGCCTCCGCTCCGCTCGCTGCGCTGGCGCGCGCCGAGCGGCTCGACGCGGCGCTGGGGGATGCGGCGGCGGGTCTCGGGGGGCACCTCTCCGAGGCGCTCGCCGCCCATGACGCGATCGCCGCGCTCGACGACGACGGGCTCGCCGCGCTCCACCTGGAGGTGGCGCCCGATGTGACGGAGGAGCGCCACTACTGGCCGGGCGATGAGCACCCGACGGTGATGACGCTGCGGCAGGGCGGCGGCTTTCGACGCGAGTTCCGCGTCGGCACGGCGCTCGCCGCGGTCGTCGGCGCCTGCGACGGGGAACTGTCGCTCGGCAGCATCCTTGTCGCCGTCGCGGCGCTTCTCGACGTCGACGACGGCGCCCTGCGGGCGGAGATCCTGCCGGAGGTGCGGGAGCTGTGCCTCGGCGGGCTGCTTCGGATTCACGCCGGGGCCGCCTCGTAACCACACCGTTATCGTGCATACAGCGTCGTTTCAGCGGGCGCCCAGACGGGGTTCGTAGCCTTGTCCCCGAAAGGACGGACATGGGACTCTTCGAACGGCTGTTCGGCGGCGTTGAGCAGTCGGCGGGGTCTGCGTCACCCTCGCGTCGATCGTCGTCAACGGCGGATGAGCGGGCCATTGAGCGCTACCGCTACCTGATCCGCACCGCGCCCCCCGAGACGATCGAGCAGGTGCATGTCGAGGCCTTCGGCAAGCTGAGCGATGAGCAGCGGGCCGTCATCTACGAAGAGCTCAGCCGCGGCGCCGGAACCGGCGAACGACCGCTCTCCAGCGAGCCCGCGACTCTGGCGCGCGCCGCAACGCGCGCCGAGATGCGATCGCCGGGCTCGCTCGAGAGCTCGCTGACCGCGTCGCAGTCGGCGCCCAGTTTCGGCTCGATGGTGGCGAGCACGCTGCTCGGCACCGTGGCCGGCTACGTGATCGGTTCGGCGCTCGTGAGCGCCTTCTTGCCGTGGGATGCCGCATACGACGCGCAGGACGCGAGCGGCGACGAGGGCGCCGGAGCGAGCGCTGGCGAGGTCGGCTTCGACGACGGCTCGTTCGACAGCGCGTTCGGTGCCGACCTCGGAGGCTTCGACTTCTAGGTTGGGCTACGCCCGGGCCACGCGCTCGGCCGCCGTCTCCAGGTCGAGGCACTGGGCCACCTCGACCGCGGTGTTGTAGACGGGTCCCGACAGCGCGACGTAGACGCGGCCCGCGCAGACGACGTAGCCGATGGTCGCGGTTTCGCGCTCGACGCGGTAGATGCCCTCGACCGCCTGCGTGACGAGCAGCTCCGCGCCTCGCGTGTCGTGCCCGATGGTGTCCTTCATGGTGCCTCCCGGCTCGTCATCGTGCCGGTGCGAAGTGTGGACTCCGCGCCGATCCGGAATCACTTCCATGACACACCCGGATTCGCCGAGGAGCAAGGGTCGTACCCGAGTATTTGCCGAGACTCCACCTGTGCGTCCTCTCATGAGCCGCCCAGAGCTCGTCCAGGTTGATGTCGCAGTATCGATGTGGGCCCAGTTGGGCGCGGTGTGCATCTTCCGCCGAGTTCCCCGGTTGCCGGGCCCTCACCCCTCGTTGAACGGCCACAGTCGGCTTCTCGGCGCGTCATGCGCGCAGCGCACTGGCGTGCGCCCGATCGAAAGTGCTCCTCCTTGTTCCACTCCCACGTCCCGCCCGCAGTGCCCCTGCCCCACGACCCTGATCTGCTCCCCAACGTCGACATCGAAGAACACCACGTCTTCGGCTCTCGGCGCGCCTTTCTCGACCTCGGCCGTCGCAAGCTCGCCGTCGGCGCCGCGGCGATCTGCCTGATGAGCCTCGGCATCAACGAGCTCCCCGCCGCCGCGACCACGGTCCAGGCGGAAGAAGCGGAGGCGAGCCTGCAGTCGTTCTCCACGGGCTACGTCGCCACGCCGGAGATCGAGCGCAGCGGCTACGACGTGTCGAGCTACACCGTCGTGCAGTGGCCGATCAATCCGGGCACCGCCGTCAGCGACTACTTCGGATCCCGGGTCCCACCGTGTGCCACGTGCTCGTCGTACCACCTCGGCATCGACTGGGATGCGGAGTCGGGCAGCGCGGTCGGCGCGATCGCCGAGGGAACCGTCGTCGGCCTCGACAGCATCTCAGGCGACCTGGGGGTGCACGTCGTGATCGAGCACGAGATCGACGGTCAGATCGTCCGCAGCGTCTACGCGCACCTGCTGTCCGGAAGCGTGCCGGTGGCGGTCGGCCAGACCGTGTCGCCGGGCGACACCGTCGGACGAGTCGGCAACACCGGTCTCAGCACCGGTGCGCACCTCCACCTCGCGATGATCGACGTCGACGGCACCTTCTTCGACCCGCTGTCGTGGCTGCAGTCCCACGTCAACGTCGAGTGGGGTCAGTAGGCGCGGGTAGCCTGTCCCGGTGACCTCGCCGCGCATCCGTCCCTACGCACCCGACGACCTCGACGCACTGGTCGCCATCAACGACGCCGCGTACCCGGCGGTGCCGGTCACGGGGCGCACGGAGCTTGCCGCGCTTGCCGAGCTCGCCGTGCCGCGCCTCGTGGTGGACGACGGTGCTCCGGCCGGCTTCCTCTTCGCGCTGCCCCCGGGTCGTGACTACGACAGCGAGAACTATCGCTGGTTCAGCGAACGCGCCGAGCGCACCGGACGGGGCTTCCTCTACGTCGATCGCATCGTGCTGGCTCCTCGACTTCAGAGCCAGGGCTTCGGCCCTCGACTGTACGCGGCGGTCTTCGAGGCCGCGCGCGCCGCGGGGCACCCCGAAGTGCTCTGCGAAGTCAACGTCGAGCCGCCGAACCCGGGCTCTCTCGCCTTCCATGGCCGGCTCGGATTCCGTGAGGTCGGGCGGCAGTCGACCAAGGGCGGACGCGTCGAGGTCGCGCTGTTCGCCGCCGAGGTGCCACGGGCCTAGCATCAACACATGACCACCCCCGCGCCCACGGTGTCGATCGTGATTCCGGCGTACAACGAGGAGTCGACGATTCGCGCGTGCGTCGTCGCGGCGATCGAGCAGACGGTTCCCGCCGACGAGATCCTCGTGATCGACAACAAGTCGACCGACGGCACGCTCGCGCTGCTGCACTCGCTGCAGCAGGAGTTTCCCGCTGCGCCGCTGCGCGTCTTCTCGCAAGCCGCCGAGCAGGGGCTCGTCCCGACGCGGAACTTCGGCATGGACCTGGCGCTCGGCGAGGTGATCGGGAGAATCGACGCCGACTCGGTGCTCGAACCCGACTGGGTCGAGCAGGTGAAGGCGATCTTCGCCGACCCGAGCGTCGGCGCGGCGACCGGGCCGGTGATCTACTACGACATGCCGTTGCGGCGCTGGGGCCACCGAGCCGACGACACCCTGCGTCGCGGCATTCTGAAGCTCGCGCGCGACTACCATTTCGTGTTCGGCAGCAACATGGCCGTGCGCGCGAGCGCCTGGCACGACATCCGTGACGTCGTGTGCCGGGACGAAGCCGACGAGATGCACGAAGACATCGACATCAGCATCCACCTGTTCGATCGCGGGCACCGCGTGGTGTACGGCTCGAAGATGGTCGCCGGAATGTCGGCACGACGGCTCGACGACAGCCCGCGCGACTACTTCTACTACGTGCGCCGCTTCGACCGCACCTACGATGCCCACGGGATCACGAACCCCGCGCTTCGGGCGCCGATGGTGATCTTCTCGGCGATCTACCCGCTGCTGCACGGGGTGCGCTGGTCACGAGCCCGCCGGGCCGCCCTGCGCTGACGCCGCGAGGCGCACGCGCTATGCTCGGGGACGAACACGGGAGTCCGGTAGGCCGGGCTGAGAGGAAGCTCATCAAGCTTCGACCGTCGAACCTGATCCGGATCATGCCGGCGCAGGGAGGCATCTCTGGTTGATCGCCCATCGCGCGATTGATCGCCCGTGCACTTTCCTCAACGAAAGGGCACGATTCGTGACCACGCAATCCACTCTTCCCACCTCCGCGAAGCGGACGATCGTCTGGCGCTGGCGCGTCGTCGACGTCGTCGTGGCCGCCGTCATCGGCGTCGCCGCCGGAGTGGTGTTCTGGGCCTTCGGGCTCGCCTACTCGATCCCGGGCGACGCGCTCGGGGCGCTCCTCCCCGGGGCCCAGGGCCTGCTGTACGGCGTCTGGCTGTTCGCGGGCGTGCTCGGCGGCATCATCATCCGCAAGCCCGGAGCGGCGCTGTTCACCGAACTGGTCGCGGCGAGCGTCTCGGCGCTCATCGGCACCTACTGGGGGCCGCTCACGCTCGTCTCCGGCCTCGTGCAGGGCCTCGGCGCCGAACTGGTGCTGCTCGCCTTCCTCTACGCCAACTGGCGCGTCTACGTCGCGATGCTCGCCGGCGCGGGTGCCGGCCTCGCGGCGGCACTCAGCGAGTTCGTCATCTACTACGTCGGCGTCGAGCCGGCCTTCATGGTCGTCTACGCGATCTGCTTCGCGATCTCGGGTGCTGTGATCGCCGGACTCGGCTCGTGGCTGCTCATGCGGGCGCTCGCGGCGACCGGGGCGCTCAGCCGCTTCGCCGCCGGACGCGAGCGGACCGCCGAGGTCTAGGCACGCTCATGACCCCACCCGTGACGCACTCGGACACCGCGACGCACCTCGGTGCGCCCGCGCGTCTGAGCGCGCACGGGTGGGGCTGGCGGCACGCCGGGCGACGCGCCTGGGCGGTGCGCGCGCTCGACGTCAGCATCGAGCCGGGGGAGCGGGTGCTGCTGCTCGGTCCTTCGGGCTCCGGGAAGTCCACGCTGCTCGCGGGCCTCGCCGGGGTGCTCGGCGGTGCGGAGGAGGGTGAGACCGAGGGGACGCTGCGCGTCGACCGGGATCAGCCCGCCGCCGCGCGCGGGCGCGTCGGACTGGTGCTGCAGGATCCCGAGTCCCACGCGGTCATGGCCCGCGTCGGAGACGACGTCGCGTTCGGTCCCGAGAACCTCGGGGTGCCGCGCGACGAGATCTGGTCACGCGTGGACGCGGCGCTGGCCGCGGTCGGGCTCGACGTCGGACGCGCGCACTCCACCTCGGCGCTCTCGGGCGGGCAGAAGCAGCGCCTCGCGCTCGCCGGGGTGCTCGCCATGCGGCCGGGGGCGCTGCTGCTGGACGAGCCGACCGCGAATCTCGACCCGGCGGGTGCCCGGGAGGTTCGCGACGCGGTCGCCGAGGTGATCGATCGCACCGGGGCGACGCTCCTCGTCGTGGAGCATCGAGTCGACCTGTGGCACGACCTCGTCAATCGCGTGCTGGTGCTCGGTGCCGATGGCTCGCTCATCGCCGACGGCACGCCGGCGCGGATTCTCGAGGAGCGCGGCGCGGAGCTGGCGGCCGGCGGAGTGTGGGTGCCGGGGCGGGAGCCGCGGCTCGCATCTCGGCCAGCAGGCTCGGCCGGCCCCGAGATGGTCTCGGCCACGGCGCTGCGCGTGGCCCGGGAGCGCGGCCGCCCGCTGCCGTGGACGCTCGACGCCACGTTCTCCGCGGGCGAGACTGTCGCGCTGACCGGGCCGAACGGCGTGGGCAAGTCCACGCTCGCGCTCACCCTCGCCGGCCTCGTTCCCCCCGCCGCGGGGAGCGTCGACGCGAGCCCGGAGCTGGCGGGCGGACTGGCCGGCGCCCCGCACCGCTGGCGCTCGCGCGAGCTGCTGACCCGCTTCGGAATGGTCTTCCAGGCGCCCGAGCACCAGTTCGTCGCGGCGACCGTGCGCGAGGAGCTCGCGGTCGGTCCCCGGAGTCTGGGGCTGTCCGAGGCGGAGGTCGAGGCGCACGTCGGCGGCCTGCTCGACCGACTCGGCCTGGCCGCGCTCGCGGGCGCGAACCCGTTCACGCTGTCCGGCGGGCAGAAGCGCCGACTCTCGGTCGGCACCGCCCTCGCGACGCGTCCGCGGGTTCTGCTCCTGGACGAGCCGACTTTCGGACAGGATGCGCTGAGCTGGGCCTCCCTCGTCGAGCTCATCGACGAGGTGCGTGCCGAGGGAAGCGCGGTGATCGCGGCATCTCACGATGAGCACTTCGTGCGCGAGGCTGCCACGACGCAGCTTCGGCTGACGGCAGCCGGGGTGGGCTCATGACGGCGACGCTCGCGCCGGCGACCGGACTCGTCACGACGTCGCCGCTCGAACGGATCAACCCGGTCGCACGGCTGCTCGCGGCGTTGCTGCTCGCCGCGGTGCTCGTCATGTCGATCGACCCGGTCTCGGCGGGCGTGGCCCTCATCCTCGAGATCCCGCTCGTGCTGATGAGCGGCCTCGGCTGGCGGGGATTCTGGGCCCGCACCTGGCCGGTCTGGATCGCGGCGCCGTTGGCGGGGCTCACGGTGGCGCTATACGGGCGCGCCGGGGGCGCGGTGCTCTTCGAGTGGGCACTCATCCGCATCAGCGAGGGCTCGCTCCTGCTCTCGCTCGCGACCGTGCTGCGCGTGCTGGCGATCGCGCTGCCCGGCATCGTGCTGTTCGCCCGGGTCGATCCGACCGATCTCGCCGACGGGCTGGCGCAGGTGCTGCGCCTGCCCAGCCGGTTCGTCCTCGGGGCGCTCGCCGCGTTCCGCCTGCTGGGAGTGCTCCGCGACGACTGGCGAGCCCTCGAACTGGCCCGGCGCGCGCGCGGAATCGCCGACCGCGGACGGATCCGTCGGTTCGCCGGCATGGCGTTCGCGCTCCTCGTGCTGTCGATCCGACGGGGGAGCACCCTCGCCACCGCGATGGAGGCGCGCGGATTCGGCGGCGACACCCCTCGCACCTGGGCGCGCGAGTCCCGTTTCGGCGCGAATGGCTGGCTGCTGCTCGTGGCCACCGGCGTCGTGGGGGGCATCGCCGTCGCCGTCGCCGTCCTGACGGGAGCGTGGACGTTCGTTGTCCAGTGACCCCGACGCGCTGAGCGCGCACCTGCTGCGCGAGGTGGCACGCGCGTGCCTCGGCTCCGCACCTCGACCCGTCGTCCTGATCGACGGCGGCTCCGGCGCCGGCAAGACCACCTTTGCGCGACGTCTGCTGTCGCTCCTGGCGACGCCCGCCGGCGAAGCGCAGCTCGTGAGCCTCGACGACTTCTATCCGGGCTGGGATGGGCTGCGAGAGGGCAGCGAGATGGTGCACGCGGATGTGCTCCGCGACCGCGATCCGGGCTGGCGAGGCTGGGACTGGCAGGCGAACCGGTCAGCCGAGTGGCATCCGCTCGACCCGCAGCGGCCGCTTCTCATCGAGGGATGCGGGGCGCTGAGCGCCGCCAACCGGCGCGGTGCGAGCTTTGGGATCTGGCTGGAGCTGGAGGCGGAGGAGCGCAAGCGGCGGGCGCTGGGGCGCGACGGCATCCTCTATGCTCCGCACTGGGATCGCTGGGCCGCTCAGGAGTCCGTCTTCCGGCTGGAGGAGCCCCCGGCGCCGCTCGCCGATCTGGTCATCGATCTGAACTCGTAGCCGCGGGTTTCTCGCTACTGTGGGGCCATGGCGAGGGGGAAAGAGCAGCGGCCGGCGGAGATCCTGGTGGATCGGATTCGGGCGCGCGCGACAGATCGGATCGTCGTGCTTGTCGACGGGCCAGCGTGTTCGGGCAAGACGACGTTGGCGGACGAGATCGCGTACGCGCTCAAAGCGCAGCTCGTGCACATGGACGCCTTCTACCCCGGTTGGGGAGGCCTCGAGGTCGGCAGCTCGATCGTGTCCAGTTCTCTGCTGGCTGCCGAGTCGCCGGGCTACCACCGCTGGGATTGGGCGACGGGCAAGCAGGCCGAGTGGCACAAGGTCAACCCTCGCAAGCACCTGGTGATCGAAGGCTCCGGCGCCCTCAGTGCGGAGAACCTCGCGCTGGCGACCTATGGCGTCTGGATTCATCTTCCGCTGCTGGAGCGCCGCGAGCGCAAGCGACTCCGTGACGGCAGCCTCAACATGGAGCACTGGGACTTCTGGGCGATGCAGGAGCGCGCGTTCTACCAGCGCGAGCGCCCCGATCTCATCGCGCACACCGTTCTCGACAGCGGGAGCAACGTGCTCTCGCCCGAGAAGACGGACGACTGACTCAGGCCCAGCCGAGGCGGTGCAGCTCAGCGTCGTCGATGCCGTAGTAGTGGGCGATCTCGTGGACGAGCGTCACGTGGATCTCGTGGCGCAGCGCCTCCAGGTCGTCGCAGATCGCGAGAAGCGGCTCGCGGAACAGCACGATCCGGTCGGGGAGCTCCCCGAAGCCGTACTGGTCGCGGTCGGTGAGCGCGACGCCCTCGTAGACGCCCAGCAGATCGAGTGAGCCGTCCTCGGGCCGCGCCTCGGTGACGAACACCAGGTTCTCGAGCCCCTCGACCATCTCGTCGGGGAGCGCATCGAGTTCGTCGACGACGATCGACTCGAACTCGTCTTCGCTCAGCTCGAGGCTCATCGCGGGCCCTCCGTCGTCGCGTCGAGTGCCTCCACCAGATTCCACTGCAGTGCGCCCACCCAGTCGTACACCTCCGCCATCAGCCCCTCGCCATGGTCTCCATCGTGGTGGATGCCGAGACGCTCGGCGAGCACCATTCGGAGGTCGGTGAGCACCGGCAGCCACCGCTCGACGCTGTCCGTCGCCGCGCGCACCGCGCTGCCGGCGTCGAGGGCGAGCAGCAGCGATGCCGCGGCCGAGGACTTGCGTTCCACGAGTCCGTCGCGGGTGTAGCGGGCGAACTCGGCGGCGGCCTCGGGGTCGCCGCGATAGCCGTCCGGGAAGATCCGCTGAACGGCGGGATCGTTCCCGCTCTCGTCGAGCACGAGGCTCATGTACTGCTCGACCAGGCTGCGCAGCAGCGCGAGCTCGGGCTCGCTGAGTCGCAGTTCCAGCTCGGCGCTCTCGCCGGTGCGGATCACGTGCACCTCGACGCTCATGCGTCCGCCTTCTGCACGCTCGCCCAGAGGCCGTACTCGTGCATGGCCTCGGTGTGCCGCTCCATCTCCTCGCGCGGTCCGGTGGCGACGACGGCGCGACCCTCGTGATGCACGAGCAGCATGAGACGCTCCGCCTCGGGCCGGGAGTAGCCGAAATATGTCATGAAGACACGGGTGACGTACGGCATCAGGTTCACCGGGTCATTCCAGACCACGGTGCACCAGGGCACATCCAGGGTGACGTCCGGGGCGAACTCTTCGACCAGGACGGAATCGGGGCGACCGACGGGACTCGAACCCGCGACATCCGGCACCACAAGCCAGCGCTCTACCAACTGAGCTACGACCGCCATATGCTGCTTACGCAACTCAACGATTCTAGGGCATCCGAGACGCCCACTCGTCCACGACTCTCGTCGAGGCGGTGAGAGCCTGTTCGCTCGTCGGTCCGGGAGCGGGAACGAAGACCGCGCGGCGGTAGTAATCGAGCTCGCGGATCGACTCCAGAATGTCGGCGAGAGCCCGGTGTCCGCCGTTCTTGGCGGGCGACTGGAAGTAGACCCGCGGGTACCAATGGCGCGAGAGCTCCTTGATCGACGACACGTCGACGTTGCGGTAGTGCAGGTGCGAATCGACGCGGGGCATGTACTTTGCCAGGAACATGCGGTCGGTGCCGATCGTGTTTCCGGCGAGAGGTGCGCTCTGGTGGTCGGGGACGTACTTCAGGATGTACTCGAGCACCTGGTATTCGGCATCGGCGAGCGTGACGCCGTTCGGGATCTCCTCGATCAGCCCGCTCTCGCGGTGCATGTTCGTCACGAACTCGTTCATGTTGTCGAGCGCCGACTGGTCGGGCTTGATCACGATCGTGAACCCCGGATCGACCAGATTCAGGTCGTAGTCGGTGATGACGACGGCGACCTCGACGAGTTCGTCGACGTCGACATCGAGTCCCGTCATTTCGCAATCGATCCAGACGAGCAGATCTGATCCAGCAGCCACGCGCCGAGTCTAGTCGGCCCGACCGACGGGCTCCCGAGCCGGAAGACTATGGACGGGCGTCGATCGGCCGCGGCTCGGGCAGCTTCGGCCCCATCCCGTCGCCGCTGGACACGCGGCGGAGGCGTCGGCCGAGCCACGGCAGGCCGTGCCGGCGAACCCAGTCGAGCGTCGAGATCGGCACGCCCGCGGTGCGTCCCGCATCCGGGTGGCTCGGCATCGCGTCGACGCCGAGCTGCGTCGCGGCGGTGCGTGCGATGGCGAGATGCCCGAGGGTGGAGGGGTGGATGCGGTCCTCCGACCAGGCGGAGCGCTCGCGGAGCGCCTCGAGCCCCCACAGGTCGAGGAGCACGCAGCCGTGGCGCGCGGCGATCGAGCCGAGGTGCGCGTTGAAGAGCGCGGTGCGCTGGCGCAGCACGCGCAGCATGCGTGCGCGGCCCGGGTCGAACACGGTGGCGAGCAGCACCGTGGCGCCGCCGCGCCGCAGCTCGGCGATGCACGGCTCGAGGCTCGCGGCGAGCTCATCCGGGTCGATGCGGAACGACATGAGGTCGTTGCCGCCCACCTGGATCGAGACCAGGTCGCCTCCCATCGCGCGCGCCGCCGGTGCCTGCTCGTCGACGACGTGACGCACCCTCCGCCCGCGCACGGCCAGATTCGCGAACTCGAGGCGGGGCCCGCCCGCGGCCCGGCTGTCCGCGTCGAGCGAGAGCGCCAAGCGGTCGGCCCAGCCGAACCATGGTGCTCCGTCGCCCACGACCGGATCGCACCAGCCCTCGGTCACGGAGTCACCGAGGGCGATGAAGCGGGTCCAGGTCCGGGCTGCCACGATCACAGTGTCGCGAGGAGCAGGCCTGGTCGCCAGAGCGTCGAGTCAGGGTTTCTCGGAACGTCGACGAGAGTTCACGAAGCGGGCCGATTGTTCGAGAACGCGTCACCATGGCGTGGGCGTGTTCGGTCGATAGCATGACGGAATGACGACGCGACCCCGGCTCGGGCGGTATGGCGCAGCGGGTGCGATTGCGCTCGCGCTCGCTCTCGCGGGATGCGCGCCGGGCGATGCATCGAACCCCGTGGCCACCTTTCAGGTCGCCGGTGGGGAGACCTACCGAATCGAACTCGCTACTCCGGAACTCGTCGACCACGCCGAGCGGCTTCTCGCGGGCGAGCAGATCGCGGCCATTCCGCTCGGCACCGTCGTCCGCGACGAGGCGGGGGTCAACGAGCCGTGGTCGTGGCACATCGACCCGGCGACGCTCGAGTTCGCTGAGATCACGATCGAGGTCTGCGACGGCCTGCCGAGCTACGTCGAGGACATGACGATCACGAGCGACCAGTTCTGCCCGTGGTCGGCACAGGTGATCGCGGTCGAGCGATGAGGAAATGCGCAGCGGGCCGCGCACGTTGAGAGTGCTGTGATCGTCGACCTCTACACCTCCGCCTTCTGCGGCTCGTGTCATGCGGCGCGCGCGACGCTCGCCGAGGCGGCGCGGCTGGTGCCGGGCGCCTCCGTCGTCGAGCGCGACGTCGTCGCGTTCGCGGACGACGCGGAGCGGGAGGGCATCGTCGCGACGCCGACCGTGATCGTGCGCCGCGATGACGGAACCGAGGTGTTCCGCGCCGCGGGAGCGCCGCCCCTCGACGCGGTGCTGCGCGCGCTCGCGCTCGCGGTGTGAGCGATCCGGGTCACCGGATGCTCGGGCGATAGGGCACGCTGTCGGGATGACGAGCTTCGAGGATCGACTGACGGCGATGTGCGCTCGCGTCAACGCGCGTGCCGATGTCAGCGAGCTGTCGCTGCGGGTGACCGACCGTTCCGGCGAGATCGACGCCGCGTGGAGCGCTCCCGGGGCGCGGGCCACCCACTGCATCGCCAGCAGCACGAAGCCGTTCGCGGCCGCACTGATCCTGCGGCGGGTCGCGTCGGGCGAGCTCGGCCTCGACCAGCCGCTCGTGAGCATCGTTCCCCGCGATGAGCTCACGGGTCTCAACCGCGTCGGAGGAACCGACCGTGCCGATGAGCTGACGGTGCGCGACGTGCTGGCCCACACCTCGGGCATCCCGAACTACTATGCCGCGAAGGCGCTCGATCCGAACAGCGACATCGCCGCCGTGACCGCGGCGGATCCCGGGTGGAGCTACTCCGACGCCCTCGAGATCGCCCGCGGCATGGAGGCGAAGTTCGCTCCGCACAGCGGGCGAGCCGAATACAGCTTCACGAACTACCAGCTGGTCACGCGCGTGATCGAGGTGGTGACCGGGGTCCCGCTCGCCGAGGCGCTGACACGCGAGATCATCGAGCCGATGGGGCTTCGCGACACCGCGCTGCTGACGCCGGCCTCGCTGGAGCTGTTCGATCGCGCATCGCCGGTTCTCCATGGTCGGCAGTCATATCGCGGCGCGCGTCGGCTCGCCTCGCTCGGAGCCGAAGGCGCCCTGGTGTCGAGCACGGCCGACACGATGCGGTTCCTGCGCGCGATGCTCGACGGCGAGGCCCTCGGCGACGGCATGCTGCAGCGTGCGCTCTCCGACCGGCTCCCGATCTTCCCCGGCGCGAGCTACGGCCTCGGCGTGATGGCGCTGACGCTGCCGCGACTGCTGACCGGCCTTCCGCGTCCCGGGCTGCTCATCGGCCACGCGGGAATGACCGGGCACTTCATGTTCGGCGACCCGGTCAGCGGGCTGGCCGCCGTCGGCACGACCAACCAGCTCGCCGACCCGCGGCGTTCGATTCGGGTGCTGATCGGCGCGCTGCGCGCGGCCCGGTCGGTCAGTCGAGGCTGAGTCGCCGCCGGAACTCGTCGGTGAGCCGCCTGCGCTCCACCTTGCCCATGCGATTGCGGGGGATCGTGGCGACCCGCCCGAACACGGTCGGATGCTTGCCCGGCATTCGTTGGCGCAGCATGCGGTCGAGTGCGCGCAGGTCGCCGTTCGCCTCGGCGACGACCGCGAGTCCCAGCTCCGGAACGCCGGCCCGTCGTTCGATGACGAAGGCTGCCGCGTCGGTCACGCCCGGGAAGCCCTCGATCACGGCGTCCACGCTCGCCGGGTCGATCTTCACCCCGCCCAGATTGATGAGCTCGGAGTCGCGGCCGTCGAGAACGAGGTGGCCGGATGCGTTCAGCATCCCGCGGTCGCCGGGGTGGAACCACCCCGCCCGGAAGGAGCTGCCGGATCCCTCGTTCAGATACCCCGACGCGAGACCCGGGCCGCGATAGCGGACCTCTCCCGAGTTGCCCGTGGCAACGCCGATGCCATCCGCGTCGACGATCTCGAGATCGATGCCCGGCAGAAGCGCCCCGGTGTCGGACGGATCGTCTCCCTCGGCCAGGAGCGTCATCGAGATCCCGCCGCCCTCGGTCGACCCGTAGACGCTCTTGATGGGCACCCCGTGCTCCCGGGTGGCGGCCGCCACGAATCCGGGCGTCGGGGCGGCGCCCGCCGTGCGGATCTCCCTCAACGTGGGCAGCGTGATCGCGTGTTCGCGCAGCAGCCCGAGCGCGTGGCCGACCTGGACGGGAGACCCGGCGAGCACGGCGATGCTCATCGCGGCGGCGGCGCGCAGCGTGCGCAGGTCGATCTGGTTCATCGCCAGGTAGGGGACGCCGTGGCGCAGCGCCGCGAGGGCCGTGTGGAAGCCGCCCGTCGTCGAGAGCGTCATGAGGTTCAGCTCGACCCGGCCATCGGTCCAGTAGCTGTCGAGGTTGCTGAGCCGGTGCTCGACGGCCGCGACCGAGAGCATCGCGGCGCGCGGCTCACCGGTGGTGCCGCTGGTCAGGATCAGTCGGCACGTCGAGTCGGGGCGCGGGAAGTGCACCGCGGGCGGTCCGGGCTCTCCCCGGTCGTGGTACTCGGACACGGCGTCGTCCAGCCAGAGCCGGTCGATCGTCACGGTGAGCGCGGCGGTGGCCAGCATCCGCGCGGGGTCGGTGATCAGCACGTCCGCGCCCAGGGCGATCGGCTCCACGAGTCCGCTCAGCGACAGCGAACGCGCGGCGAGCCGGAAGAGAGCGAGGGTGACGATCCAGTCGAGCGCGGGCTCGAGGTCGATGGCGACGAGCTGGCGCGGGCGGATGCCCTCCTCGCGAAGCCGGGTCGCGACGGCGGAAACGGCGACGTCCAGTTCGGCGAAGGTCCACTGCCGGTCGATCGCCGCGAGCGCCACGCCTTCGCTGTCGTCTTCGGCGTGGGCTCGCAGCTGATGCACGGAAGAAAACATGACGCTCCGGTCCTCGGGTGTCGCTGGTGTCCGCCCCCACTGTAGGGTGAACCGACTTGCCCGTGACTTGTCCCCCCGATTCACGGGTTCACCCCGACGCTCTGTGAGGAGCCCCCGTGGCCGAGGCTGTGCCCCCGACGACCGCTTTCGGACCTCTGGCGCGACGCCGCATATCACGGACGGCCGCCGCCGTCGCCTCCAGCGGGCTGCTGGTCGGCATCGGCGCCAGCCCGGCCTGGGCGGCGCCCGCGGATGACTGCGACGTCGCGAACACAGTGACGGCTCCCGGGGAGGGGGCGGCCGAGATCCAGGCGCTGCTGGACGCGGACACCGCGACGGTCTGCCTGTCGGGAACGTTCACCCTGACGGCACCGCTGACCTTCGACCACGACCTGGTCATCTTCGGCCTCGACTCTGCGGTTCTCGACGGCGACGGGGTCACGAACATCCTGGAAGGCACGTCGGGCGCACGCCTCTCGGCGGGGTACCTGTCCTTCGTCAACGGGGTCGGCACCTCGGGCGGTGCTATCACCGTCGACGGCGACCTGACCGTCGGCTCCTCGTCGTTCACCGGCAACCTGGCGACCGCGGGCGGCGGCGCGATCTTCGCGGATGGCGACGGCAGCCTTGAGGTTGAGATCTTCGACTCGACCTTCACGAACAACTCGACGGGGTTGAGCGGCGCTCCCGGCGGCGCGGTCTTCGCCGACGGGGAGAGCACGGTCTACATCTTCGATTCGACCTTCGACGGCAATCAGGCGGGCGAGTTCGGCGGCGCGGTCGCCGGCTACGTGGTGCTGGCCGAGACCTCGACGTTCATCGACAACGAGGCGGAGTTCGGCGGCGCGCTCTACGGCTTCGCCACCCTCACCGTCGAGTCGACGTTCGCCGAGAACGCCGCGGTGCAGGGAGGGGCGAACGCCTCCGTGTACTACGCCGCCGTGGTGGACTCGACCTTCGTCGGCAACACGGCCGAAGAAATCGGTGGCGCGCTCGTCGCCGCTGACTTCGCCGTGATCCAGAACTCCACCTTCGTCGACAACGATGGGGGCGAGGTCGGCGGCGCGCTCGCAACGGCGGGCGGCTCGATCACGTTCACCACATTCCTCGGCAACGAGGCCGACGAGGCCGACGCCGTGATGATCTTCGAGGAGGGCTTCGGCTCCGGCGAGTTCGACGATCTGGAGCTCGGCGGCAACATCTTCGCCGGGACCAGCGGCAACTCCCAGCTCCGCCTCGACAGCCCCGGCGACGACTCTGCATCGTTCACCGATCTGGGAGGCAACGTCTTCAGCACGTCCCGCGCGGCGGAGTCGGATCTCGAGCCGGCGCACGAGAGCTCGCTGTTCTCGCGTTCGGTGGAGGACATCTTCGGACCGAATCCCGCGCCGACCGACAACGGCGGTGCCACCGAGACCGTGGCGCTCGTCGCGGGAAGCCCGGCGATCGACGCGGTCCCCGACATCGACGTCGAGTGGATCTTCACCGCCGACGAGGTGTTCTTGGAGGACTTCGCGGCGTCCAGCGATAGCTTCGCCGCGGTCGATGACTACTTCGCGGTGGCTGATGACGAAGAGACCTTCGATCAGCGCGGAGTGAAGCGAACGGCTCTCGCCGATGCCGGGTCCTTCGAATACGGTGTCGCGGAGCTGGCGTCGACAGGACCGGAGAACGCGTCGCAGGCGACCTGGTTCGCTGCGGTGCTGGTGGCGCTCGGCTCGCTGGTGCTCCTCGTGTCGCGCCGCAGTCGGCGCCTTTCCTAACCGCCCGAGTCCGGCTCTTCTCGGACGCGCGCGCGTCGGGGCGTGCGGGCCGAGCGGGGAGCCCTGCGATACCCTGGCGAGGCGCCCTCGTAGCTCAGCGGATAGAGCAGGAGCCTTCTAATCTCTTGGTCGCAGGTTCGATTCCTGCCGAGGGCACATCCCGAACGCTCGCCCAGTTGCGGACCGTGCCACGCCGCGCACCGCGATGCGGTGCGGGTTCGATTCCTGCCGAGGGCACATCCCGAACGGGCGCCTCAGCGTGCCGCGGTCTCCGGCTCGATCTCGCCTTCGAGCACGATGTCGCCGTGCTCGTCGCGCGAGGAGGCAGCCGTCTGCTCGGCGGCCCAGCGCTGCTGATCGGCGACGACCGGGTCGACCGGATCCGTTTCGTACTTCCAGCGCTCGAGGTCGAGCCCGAACAGCTTCTTGGCGCGGCGCGGGTGCGCAACCCAGTCGACGAGACGCTCGCGGTACTCGCGCAGGCTCTGCTCGGCTTGGAAGCTGAAGCTCACCGAGTTGACGCGCATGTCGGCGAGCTCGTGCGCGGCCCAGTCGGCTGCCATCGCGGCGCCTGAGATCGGGAGGAGTCGCACCTGGATGTCGGCGGCGGCGGCCAGCTGCTGGGAGTGATCCTTGGCGGCGGCGGACTGACTGTGCCAGGTGGCGGCGTGCGTCGCCGCGGCGACGAGGGCGGCGACGGCCGCGGCACGTGTCTCCCGGTCGCGCTGGTCCACGAGTCGTCGGGTCGCCGAGCGGCCGATGGCCGCTCCCATGAACCCCGCGATCAGGACGGCGAAGAACGGCAGGACCGTTCCCGTCACGAATTGCTGGCCGTTCGCCGACCAGAACCATTCCACGAAGCTGTTCCACCACTGCATAGCCGCACACTATCCCCGGAATGCGCCGCATCCCGGTTGATTCGTGCGAGCGCGTCGAACTCTCGGGGGGCGCTCAGCCACGCCTCATCGCGCGCGGGCGTCGTCAGCCGTAGCGCAGGGCGTCGATCGCCTCGTCGACGTCGTCGAACTCCCCGAGCTCGGTCAGCTGCGACGCCCCGCGCGCGAGGCGCTTGCTGACCCACCGCGCGCCCGGCTCCGACGGCTCCCGGGGGTCGAGGTAGCCGAGGACCTCGCCCGAGCCGAGCACGACGCGGTGAAGCCCGCTCGCGAGCGCGACCACGCGGATCCCGTGGCGGAGGTGCCGGGGCGCGAGCTCGCCGAGTGCCGGCATTCGTTCCCGCAGCAGGTTCATGGGCTCAGACTAGGTCGAACCACCGACGATGGGGATGCTGGCGGTCGATGGCGGAAGTGCGAGATCCGCCGCCACCACCGTCTTGGCCGCGCGTGCCGTCTGCGCGAGCACGATGGCGATCAGCACGATCGCTGCGCCGAGCAGCTGGACGGCGTCGAGCGTCTCGCCGAGCCAGATCCAGGCGAAGAGGAACGCGAACAGCACCTCGCTGGAGGCGACCACGCCGGCGGCGGTCGCGGGGAGGTACTTGAGCGCCGTGAACGAGAGCAGGAATGTCACGAACGAGCCGCCGATCGCGGTGACGATCAGCGGGATCCACAACGGCAGCTCGAAGCTGCCGTGGGAGCCTCCGAGCTCGGTCGGCTGCGCGAAGATCGATGGCTCGAGCTCCCACCAGCCGCTGAAGATCGCCCAGAAGAGCGTCGCGAAGGCGCCCGTCCAGAAGGCGACCGCGAGCGGCGAGGTCCGCGTGACCTGCCGCTCTCCGATCACGAAGTAGATCGTGAGGGATGCCGCCGCGCCGAGGCCGAAGAGCACCCCGAGCGGGTTGAGACTGCTCGCCCAGATCTGGGCGACGAGGGCGAGCCCCGCGAGCACGAGGCCGATCGCGATCCACAGCCGTCGCCTGACCTTCTCGCGGAAGACGAAGAAGGCGACCAGGGCGACGAACAGCACCGCGAGGTACTCCAGCAGCAGCGTGATGCCGACCGGCAGCAGCGCGAGCGCCGCGGCGTAGCTTGCCTGCAGCAGGGCGAGGCCGAACACGCCGAGCACGGCCATGATCGCGAGGCCGCGCCAGCCGACGCGGAACCCGCGGGGGTTCAGGATCAGCAGGGCGATGCCCGCGCTGAGGGCGATGCCGAGGGTGCGCAGCAGGGTCAGCTGGGGTGCGCTGAGATCCGTCTCCAGGATCAGCTTCGTCAGGCTGCCGTTGGCGCCGAACAGGATGGCCGCGAGCAGCGCGTAGACATAGCCCATCTAGACCCGGCCCGTGCCCTGCACGGCGAGCGGCTCGATCACGGCGAGCTCGTCGGCGCTCAGCTCGAGGTTGTCGAGGGCGCCGAGGCTCGACTCGAGCTGCGCGACGCTGGAGGCGCCGATGAGCGCGCTCGTCACCTGCGGATGCCGCAGCACCCAGGCCAGCGCCAGCTGCGCGAGCGACTGTCCGCGCGCCTCGGCGATGCGGTGCAGGCCGCGCACTCGCTCCAGGTACTCCGGCGTGAGGTTCCTCTCCGTCAGCCAGCGGCCTTCGGCGGCGCGCGAGTCGGCCGGCACTCCGTTCAGGTAGCGGTCGGTGAGCAGGCCCTGGGCGAGCGGCGAGAACACGATGCTTCCGGCGCCGACCTCGTCGAGCACCGGCAGCAGCCCCTCTTCGACGGGGGCGCGATCGAACATGTTGTAGCGCGGCTGGTGGATGAGCAGCGGGATGCCCTCAGCGGCGAGCGCTGCGGCGGCTGCGCGCGTCTGGTCCGGAGCGTAGTTGGAGATGCCCGCGTAGAGCGCCTTGCCGCTGCGCACCGCGTGCGCGAGCGCGCCCATCGTCTCCTCGATCGGCGTCTCGGGGTCGGGGCGGTGGTGGTAGAAGACGTCGACGTAGTCGAGGCCCATGCGACCGAGCGAGGCGTCGAGCGAGCTCAGCAGGTACTTGCGCGACCCCCACTCGCCGTAGGGCCCGGGATGCATGTAGTACCCGGCCTTGGTCGAGATGACGAGCTCGTCGCGGTACGGCGCGAAGTCCTCGGCGAAGATGCGCCCGAAATTGGCCTCGGCGCTGCCCGCGGGCGGACCGTAGTTGTTGGCGAGGTCGAAGTGCGTGACCCCGAGGTCGAAGGCGCGGCGCAGAATCGCGCGCTGCGTCTCGATCGGGCGGTCGTCGCCGAAGTTGTTCCAGAGCCCGAGCGAGATGCGGGGCAGCAGCAGCCCGCTGCGCCCGGAGCGGGCGTAGTTCATCGAGTCGTAGCGGGTGTCGTCGGCGACATAGGGCGGAGGCATCCTGAGCATGGTCTCAGCGTAGAACCAGCGGGGCGGAACGAATCGTGCGTCGTCGTTGTTGTTTCTGGATGTTCCACCATGTTCGGAAAGTAAGGTCACTTCATGCGCACATTCGTTCTCGCCGGTGGTTGCTTCTGGTGCCTCGACGCGGTCTACCGCACGCTCAAGGGCGTGCACGACGTCGTCTCCGGCTACACCGGCGGCGACCTGGCGAATCCCAGCTACGAGGCCGTCTGCACGGGTCAGACGGGGCACGCCGAGGCCGTGAAAGTGGTGTTCGACGAGGCCGTGATTCCGGCGGAGGTCATTCTCGACGTGTTCTTCACGCTGCACGACCCGCGGCAACTGAACCGCCAGGGCAACGATGTCGGCACGCAGTACCGCTCGGCGATGTTCTACGCCGACGCGGCGCAGAAGGCCGAGTTCGAGGCGGCGCTCGCGCGGGCAGCCGAGTACTGGGATGGCGGCATCGTGACCCAGCTCGAGCCGCTCGGCATCTGGTTCGACGCGGAGGAGTACCACCAGGACTTCTTCGCCAAGAACCCGACCCAGGGCTACTGCCTCGCGGTCGCCCAGCCGAAGGTCAACAAGGTGCGCCGTTCCTATGCGGAGTTCGTGCGGGCGTCCTAGTCGCGGCGCCGTATTCGCCGGGATCTGCCTGAGCGAGACCTCCGTATCGACGGGCAGTCGAGGGGCGCCTCTGGCGCGGCGCGACGGTTCGGCGTAGCGTGCGAAGTGCACCGGAAAGGAGCTCTTCAACGATGAATGACAAGATGATGACCGGTCAGCGCTGGGTTGCCTTCGGGCCCGCGGGAGCGGTCGGTTCGATCGAGCACACCGAGGACGGCTACACGGTCCGGATCTTGGAGGATGAGGAGCCGCGGGGCACCTACCCGACGCTTCAGGTCGCCAAGAGCGCGCTGCACGCCAGCATGACTCCCGGTTCCGACTGGCCGGAGTTCCACGAGCATTGAGCACCCATCCCGCGGGCGTTTCGTTCCCCGGGAGCACAGGCCCCGGTCCCTCCACATCGTGAGGGGGCCGGGGCCTGTGTCATGTGCGACAGAGCCAGCATGGGCGCACGGATGCCGGGGTTCCCTCCGGCACGAACGGCGCCCCGGCATCCGGTCGCTCTCGCACTCGCGAGGCGAACCGCGTCGAAGGAGCCGAACATGTCCGACCAGATCACCGTCACCGGCCTCGTGGCCACCATCCCGCGCCACCTCGTCACCGGCGAAGGGCTGCCGATCACCTCGTTCCGTCTGGCGAGCACGCAGCGTCGCTACGACCGCAGCCAGCAGCGCTGGGTCGACGGCGAGACCAACTGGTTCACGATCACGTCGTTCCGCCAGATCGCCCTCAATGTGAACGCGTCCGTGCAGAAGGGGCAGCGGGTCGTGGTGACGGGCCGGCTGCGCGTGCGCGACTGGGAGAGCGGCGAGAAGGTCGGCACCACGGTCGACATCGACGTCGACGCGATCGGCCACGACCTCGCGTGGGGCACCGCCAGTTTCACCCGCTCGGTGGCGAGCAGCGTGACTGCCGAGGCCGCCGCCGACCCGCGGCCCGAGCCCGAGTCGGGCGACGAGGAAGGCGCGGCGGCGGGGGCGGCGGAGGAGGAGGCGACACGCGAGCCCGTCGCGACACCGTTCTAGGCGTCGCGACGGACGCGGGCTCAGGAGTAGTAGGTGCCGGAGCCGGCGCCCGTGATCGCGATCGCCACGATCCACCACACGGTCGTCAGAACGATCAGGGCGATCGTGACGTAGCCGAGGATGAACCCGGTGACGGCCATGCCCTTGCCGGTGCCGTCCATCGACTTCGACTTGGCGACGCCGATGTGCCCGAAGATCGCGGCCAGGACGGCAGGCAGGAAGGCCAGGAACGCCGCGACGAGTCCGACGAGCGGGATGAGCGCCCAGATTCCGATCACGATCGCCGCGATCCCGAGCGCGAGCGCCGCGATGGCCATGCCGTTCGAGGGCTTGGCGGGAAGGGGAGCGTAGGCGGGCGGTGTCGGGGGCGTCGGAGTCGTCATGACCGAGAGCGTAGGGAAAATCGCCACGGAGGCCAAGCGTCGCCGCGGTGCGCCGGAGGCGAGCGTCGCTCTAGGCTGTGAGCATGACTTCGGCTGCTCGTACTCGTGTCACGGCCGTGGCGGTGGCCGTGGGCCTCGCGTTCACCGTTGCCGCATGCGCTGCTGACGAGCCCGCGCCGATCCCCACGGTGACGGCGAGCGCGCCGCCGACGGCGATCCCGAACCCCGATCCGACGCTGCGACCGGACGGGTCGGCGCTGCAGAACCTCGACTACTTCGAGTTCGTGCTGACGGCCGCGGTCGACGACGGAGCCGAGTCGGGCGGAGCGTTCGTGGACGCGCTCGTCGAGGCCGGTTTCGAGCGCTCGGCGATGGAGGTCACGGCCGATCGCACGACCGTCAACCTCGACGCCGACAGCGTCCAGTTCTCGGTGCTGATCAACGACACCTGCCTCGTCGGCCAGTACGGCGACGACATGGGGCTGCACGTTGCGGCGTTCACGGTGCTCGCGACCGGCACCTGCCTGGTCGGGGAGACCGAACCCGTCGGCTGACCTCGCGCCCGGGCGTCAGGAGCAGGGCCTCGGCTTCCGTAGACTCGAGGCATGGCCGAATTTATTTACACGATGATCCGCGCCCGGAAGACGGTGGGCGAGAAGCTCATCCTCGACGACGTCACCATGTCGTTCTTCCCCGGCGCCAAGATCGGCATGGTCGGCCCGAACGGCGCAGGCAAGTCGACCATCCTCAAGATCATGGCGGGGCTCGACCAGCCCTCCAACGGAGAGGCGACGCTGAGCCCCGGCTACAGCGTCGGCATCCTGATGCAGGAGCCGGAGCTCGACGAGTCGAAGACCGTCCTCGAGAACGTCCAGGAGGGCGTCGGCGAGATCAAGGCCAAGGTCGACCGGTTCAACGAGATCTCGGCCGCGATGGCCGAGCCCGACGCCGACTTCGACGCGCTGCTGGCCGAGATGGGAACCCTGCAGGAGGCCATCGACGCCGCCGACGCCTGGGACCTCGATTCGCAGCTCGAGCAGGCGATGGATGCGCTGCGCACCCCGCCCGGCGACTGGCCGGTCTCGAACCTCTCCGGTGGTGAGAAGCGCCGCGTGGCGCTGTGCAAGCTGCTGCTGCAGAAGCCGGACCTGCTGCTGCTCGACGAGCCCACCAACCACCTCGACGCCGAGAGCGTGCTCTGGCTCGAGCAGCACCTGCAGAAGTACACCGGCGCCGTCATCGCGATCACCCACGATCGGTACTTCCTCGACAACGTCGCCCAGTGGATCGCGGAGGTCGACCGCGGCCGTCTCTACCCCTACGAGGGCAACTACTCCACCTACCTGGAGAAGAAGGCCCAGCGCCTCGAGGTGCAGGGCAAGAAGGACGCCAAGCTCGCCAAGCGCCTCGCCGAGGAACTCGACTGGGTCCGCTCGAATGCGAAGGGCCGCCAGGCCAAGTCGAAGGCGCGACTCGCGCGCTACGAGGAGATGGCGACCGAGGCCGAGCGCACGCGCAAGCTCGACTTCGAGGAGATCCAGATCCCCGCGGGTCCGCGTCTCGGCGCCGTCGTGATCGAGGCGAAGAACCTCAAGAAGGGCTTCGACGACCGGGTGCTGATCGATGGGCTGAGCTTCAGCCTGCCGCCGAACGGCATCATCGGCGTCATCGGCCCGAACGGCGTCGGCAAGACCACCCTGTTCAAGACGATCGTCGGCCTCGAGCCGATCGACGGCGGCGAGCTGAAGGTCGGCGACACGGTCAAGATCAGCTATGTCGACCAGTCGCGCGCGAACATCGACCCGAACAAGAACCTCTGGGAGGTCGTCTCCGACGGCCTGGACATCATCACGGTCGGCAAGACCGAGATCCCGTCGCGCGCCTACGTCAGCAAGTTCGGCTTCAAGGGGCCGGACCAGCAGAAGAAGGCCGGCGTGCTCTCCGGTGGTGAGCGCAACCGCCTCAACCTGGCGCTGACGCTCAAGGAGGGCGGCAACCTGCTGCTGCTCGACGAGCCCACCAACGACCTCGATGTCGAGACCCTGCAGAGCCTGGAGAACGCGCTGCTCGAGTTCCCCGGCTGCGCGGTGGTCATCACTCACGATCGCTGGTTCCTCGACCGGGTCGCGACCCACATCCTCGCCTACGAGGGCACCGAGGAGAACCCGTCGAACTGGCACTGGTTCGAGGGCAACTTCGCCGCCTACGAGGAGGACAAGATCAAGCGCCTCGGCCCGGATGCGGCGAACCCGCACCGCTCGACCTACCGCAAGCTCACGCGCGACTGATCGCTCGCGCACGCAGAAGCGCCGGCCACCTTCGGGTGACCGGCGCTTCTGCGTGCGCGGCGTGTTCGCGGTCGACGCGACCGCACGAAAAAGGCCGCCCCGGGTTTCCCCGGAGCGGCCTTTCTCAGTTCATCGCGCGGCGTGAGCCGCGGTCACGAACGAACTGCGTCAGTTGGCGAGAAGGCCCTCGAACGCGTCGGGGTACTCCTCGAGCCACGCGTCGATCGCCTCGGCGTACTGGCCCTCGCCGTACTCGTTGACGACGAGGTTCTCGAGCGCGCCGTACTGGGCGTCATCGAGCTGGATGTTCGCGATCAGCTCGGCGGCCTCGGGGTGCTCCTCCGAGAAGCCGGCGGTGCCGAGGAAGTGCAGGCCCTCGGAGCCGCCCATGGCGCCTTCCGGGTCCTCGAGCGTCTTGATGTCGAAGGCCGCGTTGGCCCAGAACGGACGCCACAGCGTGACGACGATGTCCTCCTGCGCGTCGATCGCGTTGCCGAGCTCGGTGAGCATGGCGGCGGTCGACGAGGTGACGAGCTCGTACTCGCCCTCCAGTCCGTAGGTCGGGATCATCGTGTCCTGCGTGAGGGCGGTGAGGCCCGCGCCCGGCTCGATGCCGGTGATCTTGCCGTCGAACAGGTCGCCGTTGCCGGCGAGGTCCGCGATCGAGTCGATCTCGGTGTAGGTCGGGACCGCGATCGTCAGGCTGGCGCCCGCGTAGTAGGTGCCGAGGTCCTCGATGTCGTCCCCGTACTCCTCCATGTAGGCGGCGTGGGTGACCTCGGACCATGCCGAGGGGTAGATGTCGACGTCGCCGCCGGCGAGGCCGATGTAGAGCGGAGCCGCCTCGGTGAGGGTCTCCATCTCGACGGTGTAGCCGAGCTTCTCGAGCTGGTCCTCCAGGAGGTACGCGGTGCTCAGGCCGTCGGTCCATCCGGGGATGAAGCCGAGCGTGATGGTGCCCTTCGAGTCGCCGTTGTCGGATCCGGCGTCACCGGTCTCGGCGGTCGCGCAGCCGGCGAGGCCGACCGTGAGGGCGAGCGCACCTCCGATGACGGCGCTGCGGCGCACAGTGTGTCCATTCAGCATGTGAATGTCCTTTCTCTGGTTGTTCCCGGCGATGCGGGCTTGGCAGCGCTCCACGGAAGTTCCGTCGAGCGCGGATTGGGGGAGCGGCGCCTAGCCGGCGCTGCGTGCCACGAGCTCGGCGCGCGCGCTGCGACGGCGCGCGACGATGGCTCGCAGCGAGTGCGGGTGCTCCGCGGGGGTTCCCAGGGCCGAGGTGACGCGGTCGAGGAAGATCGCGAGGATCACCACGCCGAGTCCGGCTTCGACGCCCATCGGGACGTTCAGGGTCGAGATCGCCGCGACGACGTCCTTTCCGAGGCCGTCGGCTCCCGCGATTCCGGCGATGACCGCCATCGAGAGCGACAGCATGATCACCTGGTTGATGCCGCCCATGATGGTGGGCGCCGCGAGGGGCAGCTGGATGCCGCGCAGGATCTGTCCCGGCGTCGCACCGAAGGCCTGGCCGGCTTCGACGCGCTCGGCGTCGACCCCGCGGATGCCGAGCTCGGTGAAGCGCACTCCGGGCGGGAGCGAGAAGATGATCGTCGCCACGACACCGGGAACCACGCCGATGCCGAAGAAGATGATCGCGGGGATCAGATACACGTAGGCCGGCATCGTCTGCATGAAGTCGAGCACCGGGCGCAGCACGGCGCGGGCCGCGGAGTTGCGCGCCATGAGGATGCCGAGGGGCACCGCGATCACGATGGCGATGAGCGCCGCCACGAGAACCAGCGCGAACGTCTGCATGGCAGAGACCCAGACGTCCATGCCGAGAATCAGCAGGAACGAGATGACCGTGCCGACGGCGAGCTGCCACGAGCGTAGCGCCCAGCCGATCAGGGCGAAGACCGCGATCAGAACGAGCGCCGGAATCCAGAGCAGCACGTCGGTCAGCGAGGTGACCATCCAGTCGAAGCCGGTGTCGAGACCGTCGAACACGATCGCGAGGTTGTCCTTCGCCCAGTCCAGGCCGGTGTCGAACCATTCGCCGACGGGAATGCGGAACCAATCCATCAGCGGGTCTCCTTCGCTTCGGTTGCGGAGGCTTCGTCGGCGACTCCCGGGGCAGTGGCGAGCAGCTCATCGATCTCCGCGGCGGGCACGGGGATCACGATCTCGCCGGTCGCGGCGTCGCCGGGGCCGAGAGCGGCCAGCAGCGTCACGCGCGGGATGACGCCGACGAGGCGTCCGTCAGAGTTGACGACCGCCAGCGGGAGCGGCGACTCCACCGAGGGAACGAAGAGATCCATCAGGACCGCATCGACCTCGACGGACTGCGGCACCGGGCGGATCACGCTGGCGAGCGAGCGCTCGCCCTTCTGGACGAGCTTCATGGCGTCGCGGTCGCGCACCATGCCGAGCAGCTTGTGATCGCGGCCGGTCACGTAGACGGCGGAGGAGTACCCCTCGCGCATCGCCTTGAGCGCGGTGCGCGGGCCCGCGGACTCCGAGACGGCGAGCCGCGGCTTCTCCATCACGTTGCCGGCGGTGAGCACGCGCGCACGGTCGACGTCCTGCACAAACTGCTCGACGTAGTCGTTGGCGGGGTCGGTGAGGATGTCCTCCGGCGTGCCGATCTGCACGACGCGACCGTCGTGCATGACGGCGATGCGGTCGCCGAGGAACATCGCCTCGTTGAGGTCGTGGGTGATGAAGATGATGGTCTTCTGCAGGGTCTCCTGCAGTTCGAGGAGCTGCTCCTGCATCTCGCGGCGGATCAGCGGGTCGAGGGCGCTGAACGCCTCGTCCATCAGCAGAACGTCGGTGTCGGCGGCGAGGGCGCGGCCGAGGCCCACGCGCTGCTGCATTCCACCGGAGAGCTCGGAGGGATACTTGTCCTCCCAGCCGGCGAGACCGACCAGTGCGGTGGTCTTGCGGGCGCGCTCCAGGCGCTCCTCGCGCGGCATGCCCTGGATCTCGAGGCCGTAGGCCACGTTGTCGAGCACCGTGCGGTGGGGGAGCAGGGCGAAGTGCTGGAACACCATGGAGATCCGCTTGCGGCGGATCTGGCGCAGCTGCTCGGCCGAGATGCCGGTGATCGGGTCGCCGCCGATCGTCACGGTTCCGGCGGTGGCGTCGAGCAGGCCGTTCAGCATCCGGATCAGGGTCGACTTGCCGGAGCCGGAGAGGCCCATGACGACGAAGATCTCGCCGCGCTTGACCTCGAAGCTCGCATCGATCACGGCGGCGGTGGTGCCGAGCGAGACCTCGTCGCGGTGCGCGCCGGTGCGGAGTCGTTCAACAGTTTCGGTTGTTCGGCGGCCGAAGACTTTGAAAAGTCCGTCCGCCTTCAGTGCAACAGTGTCGGTCACGTCATCCTGTGCCTGCGCGCGTCAGCGCCAGGTCTCGGGTTGCGGTCCGGGCACGCCGTGCGGACGCCTGCGATCATCTGCAAGCGAGGGACGTCACATCGAGTGACGTCGCGCATCGACATGCCATACGCTCGCCGCCACGGGGGCGGCGATCGCGGCCTGGGTGTCAGGGCTCACTCCACGGTCGTGTCGGACGCGTCGCCGGGAGGCCGTCAACTAACGTAACAGAGCCAGGCAAGCCCTGACCAACCGTGGGCGCCATCGAGTCCGGATCGAGACCTGGCGTTCACTTCACGTTTCGAACGGAGCCGTCCACCATGACCCGACTTCACGTGCCGATCGCCTTGCGCTGGGCGGACCTCGATGCCTACGGGCACGTCAACAACGCGGTCATGCTGCGGCTGCTCGAGGAGGCCCGCATCCAGGTGTTCTGGGCGGACAGCGCCGCAGGCCACGAGGCCGGCGACGCCCCCGCGACGGCGCTCATCGACAACGGCGATGGCGCGCAGACGCTCTCGCTGATCGCGCGGCAGGAGATCGAATACCTTGCCCCGGTCCCGTACTTGCGCAAGCCCATCGATGTGCAGCTGTGGATCGGGCGACTCGGCGGATCCAGCCTCGAGGTCTGCTACGAGGTGTGCTCGCCGGTCGGCGCGGAACCGCAGATCGTGTTCGCGCGGGCGAGCACGACGATTGTGCTCGTCGACGCGACCACGATGCGACCGCGCCGCCTCACCGAGGCTGAGCGCGAGACGTGGTCCGCACACGCGGAGGACCCGATCGAGTTCGTGAACCGCCGCTGAACCGCCGACCGGCCGCGTGAACAGGGCCTGGCCGCACCGGGTCAGTCCAGGAACTCGGGCACGCGGATCATGCCCTCCTGCGCCACGCTCGCGGCGAGGACGCCGTCGCGGGAGTAGATCCGGCCCTGGGCGAGTCCGCGCCCGCCGATCGCGGTGGGCGACTCCTGCACGTACAGCAGCCACTCGTCGGCGCGCGCGAAGCGGTGCCACCACATGGCGTGGTCGAGGCTCGCGACCTTGAGTCCGGGGTTCGACCAGGCGACTCCGTGCTTGCGGAGCACCGGTTCGAGGATGGCGTAGTCGCTCGCGTAGGCGAGGGCGGCGCGGTGGATGTTCGGGTCGTCGGGCAGTGGATCCTGCGCGCGCATCCAGATGACCTGGTGCGCCGACTTCCTGCCGTCGGGCGCCAGGTAGATCGGCTCTTCGACGTGACGGATGTCGAAGGCGCGCCGGTTCGCCCACGCGCGGGCGAGCGGGTGGTCGACGTCTTTGAGAAGCTCGGCGACCGTCGGCAGGCTTTCGGGATCGGGGATGTCGGCGGGCATCTCGATCTGGTGGTCGAAGCCGGGGTCGACGTCCTGGAAGGAGGCGATCATCGACAGGATCGGCTCACCCGACTGGTAGGCCTGCGTGCGCCGAGTCGAGAACGAGCGGCCGTCGTGGATGCGATCCACCGAGAACGTGATCGGCTGCGTCACATCGCCGGGTCGGAGGAAGTAGCCGTGCATCGAGTGCACGAAACGGTCTTCGGGCGTCGTGCGAATCGCGGCCATGAGCGACTGGGCGAGCACCTGCCCGCCGAACACGCGCCCGTTGGGCATCCACTCGCTCGGTCCGGTGAAGATGTCTTCGCGGGTGCGGGCACCCGTGTCGGAAAGGTCGAGGGCGGCCAGGAGTCCCGACACAGCATCGCTCATGGGTTGTAGTTTAGGAGCAGATGAGCCGTTCCTTCACGCTGACAGACCTCCCCGCCCTCGACGATCTGCAGACCTTCCTGGCGCGCGCCGCGCGCATCGAGGACGGTTCCGTGCGCCTGGTCGCCGCCAACGGCGTGCTCGCGGTGTATGTCGCGATCTTCTACCCCGTCGGACTGACCGATGATGCGCCCACGGTGCTGGGGCTGCGCGTCGCCCGGATCTCGAGCGACGACACCTTCGACGCAGTCGTTCCGCTGGCCGCGCTGCGCCAGCGGCTGGAGAATGTGCAGGCGGACGCCGCGCGCGCCGCCAACCCCGAACTGTTCACCGCGACGCTGACGCTGCCGATGGAGGCGCCGAGCGTCACCTGGGCCGCGATCTCGCCGCCGCGCGGAGGGTGGGCGCCGATCGGATCCATCGACGCGCGCGTCCTCGACGCCGCCGCGCGTGCCGGGATCGATCAGGTCGCCGAGGCGCTTCCCGATGGGGCCGGTGAGCAGATCGTGCGCACGGTGCGCACCGAGGTCTGGGGGCGCGAGATCCCGGGCGCCGAGCACATTCCGGCGGGCGCCGCCTTCGCTGCGCTCAGTCTCGGGTTCCTCGGCGGCGCGAGCCTTGACGGGGCCGCGCCGGTCGAGGTGTTCGAGACGGGGACGTGGACGCGCCTCAGCTCGCCGCGCGGCCACGTGCTCGTGAAGCGTCGCGCCTGGACGCTGTCGCGGTAGCCCGACTGCTCAGCCGTAGTAGCGGATGAATTCGAACACGGTCGAGAAGACGATCGACATGATCACGATTCCGACGACCAGCGACACCGCGTGCACCGCGATCGTCGCCCAGAGGGGCGCGAGCCCGCCGCCGGTGCGACGGCGCACCACGACCGAGCGCCCGATCACGTAGACGAGGTTGCCGCCCGCGACGAACACGAACAGCATCCACGGCCAGGCGAACGGCTGCGGTACGCCGCGGGCCTTCAACTGTTTGTGGTCGAAGTAGGCGCCCAGGACCAGGATCGCGGTTGCGACGATGCCGAGTAGCACGGTGGACAGGTAGCCCGGGTCGGTGAAGAGGGCGAACTGCGCCGCTGGATCGCTGGGGTAGAGCAGAGAGATCGTCAGGATGCCTCGCCAGTCGATGAACATCGCAGGAATGACGCTCAGCAGCGGTACGAGCGCGATCACCCAGATCCACGGTGTGCTCGTGCTGGTGCCGGCGGGGGCGCGAAGCGCGGTGGTGGCGTCGACGGTGTACGGAGTCTGATCGGTCACGGGCCGAGCCTAGAGGTCACCGCGCGGAACCTGAGAGAGCACACGCGACGAGATCAGAGCCGCTCGGCAACTGTGCGGCCGGCGGTGCGGCCGGTGAACAGGCAGCCCCCGAGGAAGGTCCCTTCGAGCGAGCGGTAGCCGTGCATGCCGCCGCCGCCGAAACCGGCGGCCTCGCCCGCGGCGAACAGGCCCGGAATGGGCGTGCCGTCGGCGGTGAGCGCCTGACCGGTGAGGTCGGTCTGGATCCCGCCCAGGCTCTTGCGTGTCAGCACGTGGAGCTTCACGGCGATGAGCGGCCGGTGCCGGGCGTCGAGGATCTTGTGAGGCTTCGCGACGCGAATGAGGCGGTCGCCGCGGTAGCGCCGCGCACCGCGGGCGGCGGTCACCTGTGCATCTTTGCTGAACGCGTTGTCGAGCTCTCGATCGCGCGCCTCGATCTCGCGTCGGATCGTCTTCGTGTCGAGCTCGATCCCGGGTGAGAGCCGCTTCATCCCGGCGAACAGCTCGTCAAGAGTGTCGGCGACGATGAAGTCCTCGCCGTGCTCCTTGAACGCCTCGACGGGGCCGGTGGCGCCCTTCGCGAGGCGCTGCCGAAGCAGTTCGAGGATGCTCTTGCCCGTGAGGTCGGGGTTCTGCTCGCTGCCGGAGAGTGCGAACTCCTTCTCGATGATCGACTGCGTCAGCACGAACCAGGAGTGGTCGTGCCCGGTCTGGCGCAGGTGCTCGAGCGTCCCGAGGGTATCGAAGCCCGGGAACAGCGGCACCGGCAGCCGGTTGCCGGCGGCGTCGAACCAGAGGCTCGACGGGCCGGGCAGGATCCGGATGCCGTGGTCGGCCCACACCGGATCGAAGTTGGTGATGCCCTCGACGTAGTGCCACATGCGGTCGCCGTTGATCAGCCGCGCGCCGGCGCTCTCGGAGATCCCGAGCATGCGTCCGTCGACGTGGGCGGGGACCCCGCTGAGCATCTGCTTCGGGGGAGCGCCGAGCCACTCGGGCCACTGCGCGCGGACCAGGTCGTGGTTGCCGCCGATTCCGCCGCTGGAGACGATCACGGCGCTGGCTTCGAACTCGAACGGGTCGATCTCGTCGCGATTGCTCGCCGCGCCTCGTGCCGCGTCATCGTCGGCGAGGATCTGCCCGCGCGCGCCCACCACTGCGCCGTCGCGCGTGATCAGCTCGTCGACGCGGTGACGGAAGCGCAGCTCGACGAGCCCCGCCTCGACGCCCTCGCGCACGGCGCGGATGAACGGCTCCAAGATGGCGGGGCCGGTTCCCCACGTGACGTGGAAGCGGGGCACGGAGTTGCCGTGCGCCGTGGCGGTGTAGCCGCCGCGCTCGGCCCATCCGACGACGGGGAAGAACGAGACGCCTTTCTCGCGCAGCCAGGCGCGCTTCTCGCCGGCGGCGAAGGCGAGGTACGCCTCTGCCCAGCGACGGCCGTGCTCGTCCTCGTCGCGGTCGAATTCGGCGCTGGCGAACCAGTCCTGGCGGGCGAGCTCGTGGCTGTCGCGGATCCCCATCCGGCGCTGCTCGGGGCTGTCGATCAGGAAGAGGCCGCCGAAGGACCACCACGCCTGACCACCCAGGCTGGCTTCGGGCTCCTGCTCGAGCACGATCACCTTCTTGCCGGCGGCGACCAGTTCGCCGGCGGCGACGAGTCCCGCGAGTCCGGCTCCGACAACGATCGCGTCTGCCTGATCGGTCACTCGCGAACCCCCCACTTCCTCGATGCGCGTTGGCGTTCCGAGACTACCGGGGCGAGACGCGGGGGAAGCTGGGCGCGCCTAGTCGGCGGCGATTGAGAGGTGGAGCGTGTCACCTTCGACCCGATCGAGTTCGGCCGGCGTGACGAAGAGATCGTGATGCAGGAGTCGGTGGACCCGGACGAAGCCGGCGCGGAGAAGGTGGTGGGCCTGTTCATCGGGGATCGCATCCCCGCCGAGGATGGAGCGCAGCTCGTTGAGCATGTCGGACGAGCTCTCATCGACGTGCTGGCCCTGGTCGGTGACCGCCTGCGGGTCGCCGATGCTGACCGCGCTGACCGTGCCCACGCGCTCGCCGGTCATGTCGACGACGGTCATGCCCTCGCGCACCTGATCGATCGTGTCCACCGTGCTCACGTCCTTTCGGCCCGCAGTCGTGCGACTCCGCACGATGTCCTCACGATAAGCGGTGCGCATGACGTGCTCCGATCTTGACGGCCGCTCAGCAGGGGTTACTCAGCGCGCAATCAGATTAGCGGAGGAATTCTCAGGCGTCGAGCGTGTTGACCATCGCGTGGGCGGCGCGCTCCAGGTAGCTCCAGAGCGTCGCCTCGTGCAGCTGCGAGAGCTCGAGGCTCGTCATCGCCGTGTGCATGTGGGCGAGCCAGCGGTCGCGCGCATCCGGGTTGACCTTGAAGGCGGCGTGGCGCATGCGCAGGCGCGGGTGGCCACGCTCCTCGCTGTAGGTCGTCGGCCCGCCCCAGTACTGCTCGAGGAATCCGGTGAGGCGCTGGATCGCGCCTTCCAGGTCCTCCTCGGGATACATCGGACGCAGCACCTCGTCGTCCTTCACGCCGACGTAGAAGGCGCGCACGAGCTTCTCGAACGTCGGCCGGCCGCCGACCTGCTCCCAGAAGTTGCCGCCGACGGCTTCGCCGCTCGGGCCGGATCGGAGAGTGACGGGGTTCTCGGTCATGATTCCTTCGAGGTCGAGCGGCGGCCGGGGGAGGGTCGCGGGATCGGGACCTGGGCGGTCTTCGGCGGGCGAGCGCCGCGCACGGATGCGGCGCCCTCGTAGCCGGTCAGCACGGTGGTCGTCAGGGCGGGAAGGCGGACGCCGAGGTCATCGAGCGCGCGCTTGAGTCGCGCGCGCAGTTCGCGGGCGACATCGTCCTTGCTGCCCGAGTGCGTCTTGACGACGAGGCGGACGACGATGCCATCGCCGGAGATGGACTCGATGCCCCAGAGCTCGGGTCGCTCGAGAATGAGCCGCTTCCACTTGGGCTCCTCCGAGAGCTGGACGGCGGTGGCGAGCATGTGATCCTCGACCGTGTCGATGTCGGCGTCGTAAGGCACCTGCAGGTCGAGCACGACGCGGGACCAGCCCTGCGAGAGATTGCCCACCCGCGTGATCTCGCCGTTGCGCACGTACCAGAGCGTTCCGTTGACGTCGCGGATGCGGGTGACGCGGATCTCCACCGACTCGACGATGCCGGTGGCGGGGCCGAGGTCGACGACGTCGCCGACCCCGAGCTGGTCCTCGGCCACGAGGAAGATGCCGCTCAGGATGTCGCGGACGAGGTTCTGGGCGCCGAAGCCGAGGCCCGCGCCGAGCGCCGCGGTGATCAGGGCGAAGGCCCCCGTGGCGTTCGGATCGATGGCGGAGATGATCAGCACGAGGGCGACGATCACGATGACCGCGGTGATGATGCCGGTCAGGATGCCGCCGAGGGCGCGGGTGCGCTGCACGACGCGCGCGGCCGCGACGGGGGAGGCGGGGAGAAGCTGGGTGTCCTCGATGCCCTGGCTCTTCTTCACGCCGCTGACCACGCGGTGGACGACGCGTCGGATGACGAAGGTCAGGACAACACGCACGATGATGGAGCCGAGGATGATCGCGACGATCGAGATGGGCGTGCCGAAGCGTCCGTCGAGGATGGCTTCGACGCTGGCCCAGAAGGCGCCCCAAGAACTGAAATCCATGTCGGGCCTCAGCCTAGTTCGCCGTGCCGCGAGTTGCTCCCGGATACCCCTAGGGGTATAGTCGGGCCATGACTTTGAAGCGTGTGGTGATCATCGGCGGCGTCGCGGGCGGAATGTCGGCCGCGACACGCATGCGTCGCCTCGACGAGTCCGCCGAGATCATCGTGTTCGAGCGCGGGGGCGAGGTGTCGTTCGCGAACTGCGGGCTGCCGTACCACCTGAGCGGTGTCATCGCCGAGCGATCCTCGCTCGTGCTGCAGACCCCGCGAGGCCTGGGCGCGCGATTCCGGCTCGACGTGCGGGTGCGCTCAACCGTGACCGCGATCGATCCCGTGACGCGCACCGTCTCGGTGCTGCCCGCCGACGGTGCGGCGTACGAGCTCGGGTACGACAAGCTGATTCTGGCGACCGGCGCGTCGCCGATCCGCCCCGAGATCCCCGGCGCCGATCGGGCGCACGTGCTGCGCGACCTCGACGACCTCGACCGGATCGTGAGCGCCCTCGACGACGCTCCGCGCACGGCGGTCGTGCTCGGCGCCGGCTACGTCGGGCTGGAGGTGGCCGAGAACCTCGCCCACCGCGGCGTCACGACCTCGGTCGTCCAGCGCGACCCGCAGATCCTCACCGGCTTCGACCCCGAGATGGCGCAGCCGGTGGCGTGCCAGCTCGAGGGCAACGGGGTGCGGCTTCACACCGGGGCCACCGCCGTTCGGATCGACGCCGACTCGGTCACGCTCGACGACGGCACCGAGGTGCCCGCCGAGCTCGTGATCTCGGCCATCGGAGTGCGCCCCGAGACCGACCTGGCTGTGCGCGCCGGGCTCGAGATCGGGCCGCGCGGCGGTGTCGCCGTCGATCACGAGCTGCGCACGAGCGACCGTGACATCTACGCGATCGGCGACGCGGCCGAGAAGGCGGATGCGATCTTCGGCGGAACGCGCCTGCTCGCGCTCGCCGGACCCGCCAACCGGCACGGCCGGCTGGTGGCCGACTCGATCGCCGGACGACCGATCTCGGCGCGCCCGTCCTACGGCGTCGCCATCGTCTCGGTGTTCGGCCTGGCCGCCGCCTCCGTCGGCGCGAGCGAGAAGCAGCTGCGTGCGGCGGGGCGCGCCTACCGGGCGATCCACACGCATCCGCAGCAGCACACCGGGTACTACCCGGGGGCTCGTCCCATCTCGCTCAAGCTGCTCGTCGATCCGGTCGACGACGCGATTCTCGGCGCGCAGGCGGTAGGGATGGAAGGCGCCGACAAGCGCATCGACGTCATCGCGACCGCGATGTCGAGCGGTCGCACCGCCAGCGAGCTCGCGGAGCTCGAGCTGGCCTACGCGCCGCAGTTCGGCTCCGCCAAGGACCCGGTGAACATGCTCGGCTACGTCAACGAGAACCTGCGCGACGGACTCGACCGCACGATTCAGTGGCACGAGCTCGAGGGTGCGCTCGCCGCCGGAGCGCGACTGATCGACGTCCGGGCGCGGGGCCAGCTCTCGGAGGGCTCGATCCCCGGCAGCGCCTGGATTCCGGTCGAGGAGCTCCGCGCGCGCGCCGACGAGCTGAAGGGCGGCCCGATCGTGATCCACTGTCGTGTGGGCCAGAGCGCTCACACCGCCGTTCGGCTGCTGACCGAGCTCGGCGTCGACGCCGTCAACCTGGACGGCGGCTACCTGACCTGGCGCGACGGAACCGCCGCGCGCGACGCCGCCGCAAGCATCGCGGCCGCCTGACCCCCTGGAGAGGACCACCCATGCAGAGCATCACCCCCACCGACCTCGCCGCGCTCGGCGACACCGCCACGATCGTGGATGTGCGCGAACGCGACGAATACGACGCGGCGCACGTGCCGGGCGTCATCCACGTCGCCCTCAGCGAGCTCACCAGCCGCTTCGCCGAATTGCCCGACGACCGTACCCTGTACGTCATGTGCCTCTCCGGTGGACGCAGCGTGCAGGCGACCAACTTCCTGACCGCCCAGGGCCGCGACGCGGTCAACGTCCTCGGCGGCATCACCGAGTGGTACCACGCAGGACTGCCGATCGAGAGGAGCGCGGCATGAGTGACCAGGCCGACGCAGCGCGGGCCATCGTGAATCGCCTGAAGCGTGCCGAAGGGCAGCTTCACGCACTCGTGACCGCTGTCGAGAACGGCGGCGACTGCCGCAGCGTCGTGACGCAGCTCTCGGCGGTGTCCTCGGCGCTGGATCGCGCCGGATTCGCGATCATCGCCTCCGCGCTGACGAACTGCGCGACCCTCGACGAGGAGGAACCCGGTCCCGATGGTCTGAGCCGGGCCGAGCTCGAGAAGCTCTTCCTCACGCTCGCCTGAGACCGGGTTCGTCCCGAACTACTGCGCCTGGCTGTCGCGCTCCTGCGCCTTCAGGGCGCGCTCGACGCCGGCGAGCTGCTCGATCACCAGTCGGCGCAGCGCGGGCACCACGGGGTGCGCATCCAGCCAGCGGTGCGTGGTGTCGACCAGCTCCTGGCTGACGATTGGCGGATAGAAGCCCTGGATGATGTACGACGCGATCTGGTAGCTGCGGTTCGTCCAGACGTCGACGAGCGCGTCGAAATACGGCTCCATGAGGCCCGCGAGATCGCTCGTGTCGTTGACGTGCTGGTAGCCGACGCCGGAGCTGCGCAGCACGACGTTCGACATCGTCGCGTCCGAGATCGCCGCCTCGAGGGCGGCGCGCTTGCCGGCGAAGGTGGGCAGCGTCGCACGCGCGCGAGCCGCGGCCTGCTGGCCGTTCGCGGTGTTGTCCTTCTCCAGCGCCGCCGCGATCTCGTCCTCGCCGGCCTCGCCCACGAGCACGAGCCCCTCCAGGAGCTCCCACGCGAGGTCGGTGTCGATCTCGAGGTCGTCCAGCGCGATCGACCCGTTCAGCAGGCCGCGCAGCGCCGTCGCGTGCTCGGCGGTGGAGGCGAGGTTCGCGAAGAACTTGACGAACTGGAACTGGGCGTCCGAGCCGGCGTCCGCCTCGCTGGCGAGGGTCCACAGGGCATCGCCCACTTGGCGGATCGTCTCGTCCCGGATCTCCGGCGCGACGTAGGCGCGCGCCGCGGTCGACAGCTGTGTGAGGGCGAGCCGCATCGTGGTCGACTCGGTCTCGGTGGCGATGTTGTTGAGGACCAGCTGCACGTAGTCGCGCGGAGCGGCCTCGGCGTCGCGGGTCGCATCCCACGCCGCGCCCCAGACGAGCGCGCGCGCGAGCGGATCCTCGATGTCGGCCAGGTGCGCGATGGCGGTGTCGAGCGACTCGTCGTCGAGTCGGATCTTCGCGTAGGCGAGGTCGTCGTCGTTCAGCAGCACCAGGGCGGGCTTGCTCAGCCCGACCAGCTCGGCGACCTCGGTCTCGGCCACTGCGTCGAGGTCGAGCTCGACGCGGTGGGTGCGCACGAGCTTCGTGCCGGCGCCGGTCTTCTCGTAGAAGCCGACCGCGAGGCGGTGCGGGCGCAGCGTCGGGTAGTCGGGGTGCGCCGACTGCAGGATGCGGAAGCTCGTGATTCGGCCGTCGGAGTCCGTCTCGATCTCCGGCTTGATCGTGTTGACGCCGGCCGTCTCCAGCCACAGCTTCGACCAGGTTGTCAGCTCGCGGCCGCTCGTCGTCTCGAGCTCGCGCAGCAGGTCGGCGAGCTCGGTGTTGCCGTACTCGTGCTTGCGGAAGTACGCGCCGACACCCGCGAAGAACGCGTCGATGCCGACCCACGCAGCCAGCTGCTTGAGCACCGAGCCGCCCTTGGCGTAGGTGATGCCGTCGAAGTTGACCTGCACGTCTTCGAGGTCGTTGATGGTGGCCACGATCGGGTGCGTCGAGGGCAGCTGGTCCTGGCGGTAGGCCCAGCTCTTCTCCATCGCCTGGAAGGTGGTCCACGCCTCGGTCCACTCGGTGGCTTCGGCCGTCGCGATGGTCGAGGCCCACTCGGCGAACGACTCGTTCAGCCACAGGTCGTTCCACCAGCGCATCGTGACCAGGTCGCCGAACCACATGTGGGCCAGCTCGTGCAGGATCGTGACGACGCGGCGCTCGCGGATCGCGTCCGTCACCTTCGAGCGGAAGATGTAGGTCTCGGTGAAGGTGACGGCGCCCGCGTTCTCCATCGCACCCGCGTTGAACTCGGGGACGAAGAGCTGGTCGTACTTCGCGAAGGGGTACGGGTAGCCGAACTTCTCCTCGAAGTAGGCGAAGCCCTTCTTCGTGATGTCGAAGACGTAGTGCGCGTCGAGGTACTGCATGAGCGACTTGCGCGCGTAGACGCCGAGCGGGATGGTGCGCCCGCTCGCGCTCTGCAGCTCGTCGTGGACGGACTCGTAGGGTCCCGCGATGAGCGCCGTGATGTAGCTCGAGATCCGCGGGGTGGGCTCGAAGGTCCAGGTGGCGGTCTCGCCCTCGACGACCGGCTCGGGACTGGGGGAGTTGCTCACCACGCGCCAGGTGGCGGGGGCGGTCACGATGAATTGGAAGGTGGCCTTGAGGTCGGGCTGCTCGAAGACCGGGAACACGCGACGGCTGTCGGGCACCTCGAACTGCGAGTAGAGGTACACCTCGCCGTCGACCGGATCGACGAAGCGGTGCAGGCCCTCGCCGGTGTTGGTGTAGTTCATGTCGGCGACGACGCGCACGACGTTCTCGGCGGCGAGGCCGTCGAGCTGGATGCGGGTGCCGTCGGCGGCGCTCGTCGCGATCGACTCGCCGTTGAGCTCGATCGAGTGCACCGCGGTGGTGATCGCGTCGAGGAAGGTGCTGGTTCCCTCGGTCGCGCGGAAGCGGATCGTCGTGTCGGCCCGGAACGTCTCGGCGCCGGTCGTCAGATCGAGGGCGATCTCATAGCTCTCGGTCTGCACCTGCGCGGCGCGTTCCTGGGCTTCGACTCGGGTGAGGTTGTCGGCGGGCACGCGGGACTCCTTCGGATGCGTTCAAGCGGCGCACATCGCGCCGACGATCCACCCTAATCGCGCAACTCGGGGAAGTCGTGACGATGCGTCAACGGTGCTTCGCGAGTTGCCCCTCCGCCGGCGTGACCGCGTCCTCCGCGCCGATCATCTTGTCGTCGCGTCCGCTCGCGAGCGCGGCCTCGACGTCGTCGAGAGTGTCGTGCAGCATCGCGACGAGGCGCGTATCGGCGTCGGGCACGCAGGCCTCGGCGATGCCGAGCACCGAGGTGCGCACGATCGAGACGGCTCCGTGGCGAGCGAACTGAGCACGATTGAGCCGCACCTGCGAGAGGTGGAACTCCGCCCAGGAGCGAGCGTCCGGCACCTCGTCGAGGGCGGCCTCGGCCTCGTTGCGCACGTCGGCAGGGAGATCTTCGCGCTCACCGAGCTCACGCAGCAGCAGCAGGATGCCGACCGCCAGCGCGTGCTGCCGATCCATGCTGGCCACCGGGATCGCCGAGATCGCGGCGCGGAGAGCGATGCGAAGTCCGAGGACGTCGTCGCCGCGGGCGCCGACGACGCGGGGGATGTCGTGGATCAACTGGGAGCGGTGCTCGTCATCGACCAGATCGTTGACCCCGCGGGCCATGGCCGCCAGCACCGGGTCGGTGCACTTGGGATGATCGCTCCAGCGCTCGCCCGCCAGGAATGACGCGAATTCCATGAAGCAGGCGCCGGAACGCGGAGTGAAATGCCGACCTCGCGAGAGATTCGGCAGCAGTTCGGGAACGAATTCGGTTCTACGCATGGGGTTCTCCCGTCGTCCGTGACCCGATTCTCCCCCCGCGCGGGGGGCGCTGACAAGGGGGCCTTCGGCCCCGCCCTAGACTGAAAACAGGAACCGAAGGAGCAGGATGGCCGCCGACCAGCCGATCGTTGCCGAGCCCGTCGCGGAGTCGGGCTCGGAGCGTCGCCCGCGCTCGGCGCTGCCCTGGATCCTGCTCGCGGTGGGCGGCGCCCTCCTGCTCGCCCTCGGCATTGCGGTGGTCGCCTTCCTGCTGCCGACCGCCGTCGGCACCGCGAGCGATCCGACGGTGAGCGTCGAGCAGTTCGATCGCGCCTATGCGACGGTCGACTGCGACCTCTTCAGCTCGGTGACGACGGAGGAGTTCCGCGAGATCTCTCACGGCAGCGACGACCACGGCATCTTCGACTGCACCACCTGGGAGGCGATCGCCGCCGGGTATACCGTCGACGGCGAGTACCTGTACGTGCTCGAGGTGCTCGACGCCGCGACGGAAGCCGACCGGGCGATCGTGCACACCCGCGAGACGGATCTGCGGGATGCCGCGGAGTACGACTACACCTACACCCTGGTGCCGAACGTCGACGGCGTCTGGGTGATCGACTCGATCGTTGAGACGGAGAACTGAGCGTGCGGATTCACATCGCCACCGACCATGCGGGGCTCGATTTCAGTCGTGAGCTGCAGGAGCACCTGCGCGCGCAGGGGCACGACGTGATCGACCACGGTCCGCAGAGCTACGACCCGCTGGATGATTACCCGGCATTCTGCATCGGTGCGGCGCGCGGTGTCGTGCGCGACCAGACCGCGGGTGTCGAGGCGCTCGGGATCGTGTTCGGCGGCTCGGGCAACGGCGAGCAGATCGCGGCCAACAAGGTCGAGGGGGCTCGGGCGGCGCTCGTCTGGAACCAGTCCACCGCGCAGCTCGCGCGAGAGCACAACGACGCCAACGTCATCGCCATCGGCGCCCGTCAGCACGAGTTCGACGAGGTCGTCGCCCTGATCGACACGTTCATCTCGACCCCGTTCCCGGGCGAGGAGCGTCACGCGCGCCGCATCGCGCAGCTCGCTGAGTTCGAGACCACGGGCGCGATCGCCGGGCACGAGATCTCCTAGCCGACCGTGCCCGAGGGCCACTCCGTCCACCGCATCGCGCGGCAGTTCGCGCGCCACTTCCTCGACGTGCCCGTCGCGGTCTCCTCTCCTCAGGGGCGCTTCGCCGCGGGCGCAGCGCAGCTCGACGGTCACACGATCGTGCAGTCGCGCGCGGTCGGCAAGCAGATGTTCCTGGAGTTCGAGCACGGGCTGTGGCTGCGCATCCATCTCGGCATGTACGGCGCGTGGGACTTCGCCGGCGAGATCGACGTCGATGACACGCTCGCCTCGGCGAACGGACGGATGGGGCAGACCAACCAGCGCGGCACGGTCGTCGGCAGTCACGAGGACTCGCCCTGGTCGATCGGGGCGCCGCGCCGGGCCCGGCTGCGCATGTCGGAGTCGGAGAAGCTCGGCGCCGAGCTCGAGACCTTCCCCCCGGAGCCGGTGGGGCAGGTGCGGGTGCGGCTGCTGACCTCCACCACGGTCGCCGACCTGCGCGGCCCGACCGCGTGCGAGGTGCTGACCGCCGAGGAGGTCGACCGGGTGCTCGCCAAGCTGGGCCCGGATCCGCTCGTCGACGACCTCGCCGAGGCCGAGGAGCGCTTCGTGGCCACGGTGCGCAAGAAGCCGACGGCGATCGCGCTGCTGCTGATGGATCAGTCGGTCGTCGCCGGGATCGGCAACGTCTACCGGGCCGAGCTGCTGTTCCGGGCGCGGCAGAGTCCGTTCACCCCCGGCCGCGACGTGCCGACGGACACCGTGCGGGCGCTCTGGCGCGACTGGGTGCACCTGCTGACGATCGGGGTCGAGACGGGCCAGATGCTCACCATGGATGGCCTCGACGACGAGGCGCACGCCCGAGCGCTCGCCAGCCGCGACGACCGGCACTGGGTGTACCACCGCACGGGGGAGCCGTGCCGCGTGTGCGGCACGCCGATCGCCATGCGCGAGCTCGGGGGACGCAAACTGTACTGGTGCCCCACCGACCAGGCCTGAGGAGTCTGCCGTGCGCTACACCCCGTACTACCTGATGACCGAGCCGGGTGAGGTCGCTCGTCTCGTGCGCGAGAACCCGTGGGCCACCTGGACCTCGCCGGCCGCGAGCGGCCTCGTCGCCTCGCACTACCCGACACTGCTCGACGAGGAGGCGACCGCCGCATCCGGCGAGCTTGTGCTGCTCACCCACTTCGGCCGCCCCGATGAGCGCGCCCACGAGCTCGGGCAGCACGAGATGCTCGTGATCGTGCAGGGCCCGCACGGCTACATCTCTCCCAGCTGGTATCCCGACCCGAGCGACCTGGTGCCCACCTGGAATCACGTCACCGCCCACCTCTGGGGCGTGCCCGAGATCCTGAGCGACGAGGAGAACTTCGCCGTGCTCGGTCGGCTGGTCGACCACCTCGAGCAGCACGTGCCCGAGCCGCGCTCCCTGCAGCTCGACGAGACCAGTGCGCGCCACATCGCCACCGGCACCATCGGCGTGCGTCTGCGCGTGACGCGCTTCGACGCCCGTGCCAAGCTCAGCCAGAACCGCACCGCCGAGGAGCGCGAGCGGATCACCGCCGAACTCCGCGGCGACGGCCACTACGCGCACCCCGGCCTCGCCGACGAGATGGCGCGCCAGGCATGACGCTGCTGCTGCGCCGTGCCCGCCTCGTCGGCGCCGGGGATGAGCTCGTCGACGTGCTCGTGCGGGAGGGGCGCGTCGCGGCCCTCGCCCCGCGGGTGGAGGCCGATGCCGCGACCGAGGTGATCGATCTCGACGGGCGCTTCGTGCATCCGGGGCTCTGGGACGGCCACGTGCACTCCGGCCAGGTCTCGATGGCGGCGCGGCGGCTCGACGTCAGCGGAGCGGACTCGGCGGCGGAGGTGGTGGCGCTCGTGCGGGCCCGTCTCGACGTCGCTCCGCCGGCGCCGGGCGACGTGCTGCTCGGCTTCGGGTTCCGCGACGGGCTCTGGCCCGAGGAGCCGCAGCCCGAGGATCTCGAACTGGGCGAGCATGCCGTCTCGCTGGTGAGCGGCGACGTGCACACGGTGTGGAGCAACCGGGCGGCGCTCGCCACCATCGACCGGGGCCCGGACGACTGGTGGCTGCGCGAGCAGGACGCCTTCGACGCCAACATCGCCTTCTCGGTGGTGCCGGAGGCGGTGCTCGACCGCTGGGCGATCGAGGACGCCGGCGCGTGGGCGCGACGCGGCATCGTCGGCATCCACGATCTCGAGATGGAGGATGCCCCCGGAGCCTGGGCGCGGCGGGTCGCCGCCGGGTTCGGCGGGCTGCGCGTGCGCGCGGGGGTCTACCCGGCGGGGCTCGACGCGGCCGTCGGCGTGCGCACCGGGGTCGCGATCGAGGGCACGCGCGGTCTGGTCGAGGGCGGCAGCTTCAAGCTGTTCACCGACGGCTCGCTCAACACCCGCACCGCCTGGTGCGCCGAGCCCTACCCTGACCTCGAGGGCGCCGAGGCGTTCGGGCTGGCCACCTACGAGCTCGACGAACTGGTGGCGCTCGCTCGCGAGGGGCTCGCGCAGGGACTGGTGCCGACGATCCACGCGATCGGCGACCGCGCCGTCACGATGGCGCTCGACGTGTTCGCGGCGCTCGGTCCGCTGCCCGGCGGGGCGCGCGGACGGCTCGAGCACGCGCAGCTGGTCGCCGCCCGCGATCTGCCGCGCTTCGCGGAGCTCGGGGTGGTGGCGAGCGTGCAGCCCGCGCACGCCCTCGACGACCGCGACGTCGCCGACCACTTCTGGGCGGGCCGCACCGACCGCGCGTTCCCGCTGCGGGCGCTGCTCGACGCCGGAGCCGAGCTCGCGCTCGGCTCGGATGCGCCGGTCGCCGCCCTCGACCCGTGGCGGACGATCTCGGCAGCGGTATCGCGCACCCGCGACGGGCTCGCACCCTGGCACCCGGAGCAGCGCATCACGACGGCCGAGGCGCTTGCCGTCTCCGTCGGCGGCGGGCCGGCGCGCGTGGAGGTCGGGGGAGTCGCCGACCTGATCGTGCTGGAGGCCGACCCGCTCACCGCATCCGGCGAGCAGCTGGCCTCGATGCCGGTCGTCGGTACCCTGCTCGGCGGCGACTGGACCCATCGCGCCCTCTGACCACCGGCACGGTGCCGCGACGACGAAGGCCGCACCCCGAGTGGGGCGCGGCCTTCGTGCGGGCGGGTGCTACTTGGTCGCGAGGTGCGCGAAGAGGAACCAGCGGTCCTTCTCGAGCCCGCGGGCGATCTCGATCGCCACATCCTGGCTGACCAGGTCGAGCTCGTCGAGCTCGTCGATCGCGGTGCGCACGGTCTTCAGCGTCGCGTCGATCGCGGCAATCACCTCGGCGATCGTCGCGTCCGCCTGCTGGAATCCGGCGCTCAGCTTCGGAGTGGTGGTCTTCGAGCCGACCGTCTGAACGCGCGCGTCCAGCGGCAGGCCGAGTGCGACGACACGCTCGGCGGCGTTGTCGGCGTACTCCTGCGCGTGCGCGACGACCACGTCGAGCAGCTCGTGCACGGCCTGGAAGTTGGCGCCGCGCACATGCCAGTGCGCCTGCTTGCCGTCGATGGCGAGAGCCTGCAGATCGACGACGATCGGAGCGAGGAACTGGGCGACGCCCGACGACACGTCGGGGTCGATGGAACTTTCGGGGACTGCCTTCACGTCTGTCATGTTCGCTCCTTGTGGGTTGACGACAGATACAACGCTAGCCACCGCGGAAGATTCCGCAACGAAGGCAAGGCAGTCCTCAGCGGAGTTGCCGCACACTCCGAGCAATCGTCCGGACATTGTTCAGGCGCTGCTCGTAGCGGATCGCGGCGGCGATGAGCAGCGCACCCGCGATCCCGACCCACACCCACCACGGCACCGCGTTGTAGACGAGGGTGAGCTGGTTCCAGAACTGGGTGACCAGGTGCCACAGCAGCACGACGCCGCCGATCACGAACGGCGCCTGGAGCTTCGCGAACAGGCCGATGGCCAGCACGGCGAAGGAGACCACGCCGATGCCGATCACGCGCCACAGCGGGTCCTCGTCGTAGGCGGCGAGCAGCGAGGGGACGAGCAGCACCGCCAGCCCCGCTCCGAGCTGCGGCCAGCTTCGGGACTCGGGTCGGCGGTGCAGAGCGATCGACCCGCGGATGAGCACGGCCGCCGCGAGCGGAACGGTCACCCATTCGAGCGGATCTGCGACATCCGTCGTGATGAGGACGAGGCCGCCCAGCGCGCCGAGCCCGAACGCGGACCACGAGAACGCCCGAGCGCCGTGCGCGGGCGGCACGAGGAAAACGAGCAGCGAGATCGCGGCGAGCGCTGCCACCGAGGCGAGAGCGATCGGGTCGAGGACGGCTGGGGAGCTGCCGATCGCCCCCGCGAGCAGGGCGACGACGGTCGCCGTGCCGACGAGGTAGCCGACGAACCGATCGGCGTGGGTGCCGATGCGCGACGAGTCGGCGCCGGAGACGGCGCCGAGTGCGAGCGCGGCGAGCGCAGCCAGCGCGACGACGAGCGTGCGCGCGGGCGACGCGTCGGTGGTGACGATCGCCGACGGCACCAGCGCCAGCAGCAGCGCGGCGGCGATCAGATACGCGACGCTCGGCGGGGCGACGGCGGCGTCGCGCCGCGGTGCGCGCCAGTGGATCAGGGCGGCGACCAGCAGGACCGTCCCCGCGACCGGCAGCGTGTACGGCTCGACCTGCATGGTGTCGCTCTGCCACAGCCGCGACCACAGCGCCGCGGCGCCGAGGGCCAGGGCGACCCAGCCGAGGTGCCTCCGCGGGGAGCGCGACTCGAACAGCCCGTCGGGCGAGATCGCGACAACCAGCGCGATGACGGCGGCGGGAAGCAGCACGATCCACGGGTCGACGCGCGGATCGGCGATCGGCGTCACCAGGGCCACGACCGCGATCGCGCCCGCACCGAGGTCGGATGCGAGCCGGAGCCGGCCGTGCCCCGCGATCGCGAACGCGAGCCCGGCGATCACCGCGGCGAGCAGCGCGAATTCGACGCTCAGCGCGATGGCGCCCTCCGGAATGCGCGCGGCGGCGGCGAGCGGCCAGACGATCGCCGCCGCGATCCCGGGCAGCAGCAGTGCGGCGACGAAGCGCTCGGAGGCGAAGCGCGCGGTCCCGCGACGCGAGACCCAGACGATCAGTCCGGTCAGCATCACGGCGCCCGCGACCGCCATCAGGCGCAGCCCGTTCGCATACTCGCGGCCCACGCCGCCGACGCCGGTGGTGACCATCATCGCGGCCAGGCCGGTGCCGGTGGCGACCCAGAACATGGCGCGCCGTTCGAGGGTGCCCAGGATGCGATCCGGAAGCGTGGCGCACAGCACGACGGCGAGCGCGGCGACCGCGGCGACCGCGGCGGCCGTGGCCGTGTCGAGCACCGGGGCGGCGCGGAAGTCGCCGAACTCGCGCACGAGCGCCCCGGCGAGCACCGCGCCGATCGCCAGCATCGCGGCATCGGGGAGGATGCGCACGTCGCCTCGAATCAGCCCGCGGCCGACCGCGAGGGCGACCATCGCGAGCAGGCTGCTGGTGATCCACGCCTCCGGTGTCGTCCACGAGGCGAGGTAGGCGAGGGTCGCGCCGACGATCGCACCGCCCGCCAGCGAGATGCGGGCGCGCTCCGGATGCCCGCGGCGCACGACGAGAACAACGATCGATACCCCGGCGATCAGCCACCACAGCAGCAGCACCAGGCCATGAATCAGGGCGAGCGGGGCGGCCAGGGCGGCGACCACGAGTGCGCCCGCGACGAGTGCGGCCCGGCGCCGGACGAGCACCCGGTCGATCAGCCACACCCCCGCGGCGAGCGCGACGACGCCAGCCAGACCCAGGATGCTGGCGACGGACTCGCTCTCGATCGCATCCGCACGCGTGCCGAGGGCGACACCCTCGCGGCCGAGGAGGGCGAACTGGGTGCCGGCGGCGAAGGCCGCGATCGTGAACGCGACGAGGGCGGCGAAGCTGCCGAGCCCGATCGCCACGAACATTCCCGCGGCGGCGACGCCGCGGCGTCCCGCGCGCACCCGGCGCAGAATCAGGTCGCCGGCGATCGCGAGCGCGGCGGCGACCAGCAGCGGACCCGAGAAGGCGAGGTCGAGGTTGTCGTCACGCGCCGCGGCGTTGAGCGGGGCGACGATCAGCACCGCGACGGCGCCACCCACCGCGACGCCCGCCAGAACGCGCGTCGCCGGGCGCGCACCCCGCACGCTCAGCGCGGAGGCGGCGAGGGCCCCGAGGACGAGTGCGACCCCGGCGAGCGCGAGCGCGCCGACGAACTCGCGACCGGGTTCGTCGACCGCGACGAATCCGCCCGCGATCGCCGCGATGAGCCCGAGCAGCAGCGCGCCGATCATCATCAGGATGCGTTCGGCGATCCCGGCGCGGCCGCGCTGGCGCTCATCGCTCGGGATGAGCAGTCGGTGGGTGAGGGCCGTGAGGATTCCGGCCACGGCGGCACTGTAGCCGCGGAGGGCGTCGTCGTCGAGCGGCAGGATCTCGGTCGTCACCCCGAGACCGAAGACGAACACCGCCGGCGCCACGAGTGCGTGCCCGGCGATCGACGGCACGCGCAGCAGGGCGACGCGGCTCCACACGATGAAGAACGCCGCACACAGGGCGAGCGCAGACCCCCAGTACAGCGCCTCATCGCTCGCGGCGACGCCGAAGAAGTCGTTCTCGCGGATCGCCCAGGCGTCCAGCACCACGAGCAGCGCGCCGAGAGCGGCGATGCCCTCGGCGGTGCTGGTGAGACCGCGTCGGCGCAGCGTCGAGGCGACGATGATCGCGGCGACGGTGACGGCTCCCACGATGAGGGAGCGCGCGACGACCCCGTAGTTGATGAAGGCGTAGACGAGCCCGAACACCGCGAAGGTCGACAGCAGCGAGACGCCGATGACGACAAGCGTGATCTGCACGCTCGAGCGGCGCGGCCGTGCCGGGGCGG
>DCRR01000001.1:87890-107541 GCA_002325245.1 Microbacteriaceae bacterium UBA1487
GCCGCGGGCGCGGAAGCAGCCGCGGGCGCGGAGCGTGCGGCGTCGCGACGGGCGGCGCGCATCCGTTCGATGAGAGCCGCGCGCTTCTCGAGGGCGGCAGCGGCGTCCTCGGAGGCAGCCGCGAGCTCGTGCGCGAGCGGGTCGTCGAGGTTCAGCCCGCACCGGCCGCAGGTGAGCGAGGTGAGCGGCGTCAGGCACGCGGGGCATCGCCCCAGGTCGCGCAGTTCCTGCGCCCGGGTGCCCAGCTGCGACTCGCTCAGCGGTGAGGATGAGTTTGACTCGGTCATCACCGCTCACGTTAGCCCGCGCCGGGCGAAAGCGCGTCAGATTTCAGTCGCGCCGTCGCGGCACGGTCTGGCGGGGTGCGATCAGGCGGCGGTGTGGCGACCGGCGCGGCGATCCAGAGCGTCATTGATGTAGTCAATGCTCCAGGTCTGGATCTCGGCGCGGTCTTCCTGGATCCGGTTGGTCCAGGCCATGCCGTTCCACCAGCGCAGCTGGGGAATGCCGAGCGGGTCACGGTACCAGCCAGCGGGAATGGCGGGGCTGGACGGGGTAATCGTCGTCACGGGGGTGCTCCTTCGCGGGAGAAGCGGGGATGGAGTGTCCACGACGGGGATCGTGGTAATCCGCATGCTATACCCCCCACTACGGGGGGCGCGAGGGTTACTTGGGAATTTCTCAGCGCCGAGCGTGCGTGACTCCGCGGCGCAGGTTACGCGACGGCGCCCGCGAGGTTGTGCGACCAGGTCTGGAACTCGGCGCGGTCTTCCTGGATGTGGTTCGTCCACGCGATGCCGTTCCACCAGCGCAGCTGGGGGATGCCGAGCGGGTCGCGGTACCAACCGGCGGGGGCGGCGGGCGTCTGGGGGGTGACGACAGTCATGAGGGTGCTCCGGGGGGATGGGTGTCGCGGCGTGGGGCGCCGCGACGGCGTCGGGGGGTGAACGTCTCCGAAGGTACTCCGGGGGAGACAGAGTCCCCCATCCCCAGAGCGGGGGGCAAAAAGGAGGACGAATCGGGGTACAAATGGAATCGGAGCGAATTGAAGCCGAGAAACACTCCGCAGATTCGCCGATTCCGTGGGACTTCCGACCCTCGGACCGGGGCGCCGTCGGCGTCACGATGGAGGCATGGCCGTCATCGAAAACTCCAAGCTCGCGATCGTCGGCGCGGGCGCCGTCGGGACCTCACTCGCGTTCTCTGCGCTGCTGCGCGGCAGCGCGCGCGAGGTCGCCCTCTACGACATCCGCACCGACAAGGTCGAGGCCGAGGTGCTCGACCTGGCGCACGGGACCGCCTTCACCGGGGCATCGCGGATCACCGGCGGCTCCGACATCGGGGTCGTGCACGGCGCGAACGTCGTCGTCGTGACGGCGGGCGCGAAGCAGGAGCCGGGCCAGTCGCGCCTCGACCTCGCGGGCGCCAACGTGGCGATCCTCCGTGACCTCATGCCGGCGCTCGTCGAGCAGGCACCGGACGCGATCTACATGCTCGTCACGAACCCGTGCGACGTTCTGACCGTCGCGGCGCACCGGTTCGGCGGGCTGCCCGCCAACCGCGTGTTCTCCTCGGGCACGGTGCTCGACTCCTCGCGCCTCAAGTGGCTGCTGGCCGAGCGGGTGGGCGTCGCCCCGTCGAGCGTGCACGCGATGATGGTGGGGGAGCACGGCGACTCGGAGTTCCCGCTCTGGTCGCAGGCCCGCATCGGACCGATCCCGATCCGCGACTGGGCTCCCGCCGGCCGTCGGGCGCTGGACGGCGCCGAACTGGACCGCATCGCCGACGACGTCGTGCACGCCGCCTACAAGGTGATCGCAGGCAAGGGAGCGACCAATTACGCGATCGGCGTCTCCGGAGCGCGCATCGTCGAGGCGATCCTGCGCGACGAGCACGCGATCCTCCCGGTGAGCTCGATCCTGACCGACTACCACGGCGTCTCCGGCGTGGCGCTCTCGGTGCCGACGATCGTCGACTCGTCCGGCATCGCCGAGGTGCTGCCGCTGCCCTTCAGCGACGAGGAGACGGCGCGCTTCCAGGCGTCCGCGGAGGTCGTCGCGACGTCGATCCAGACGCTGGGGCTCGACTAGCGCCGACGCGCACGGAGCAGGCGCCGCGAGGACTCCAGCACCGCCGCGGCGTCGGGGCGCCGAGCAGGCTGTCGCGCCGTCATGTCGCGAAGCAGGGGGCGCCAGGCGCGGGGCACGCCGCGTCCGACGACCGGATCGCGTTCGAGCCGTGTTGCCATCGACTCCCGGAACGGACCCGGGAACTCACGACGTCCGGTGAAGAGCTCGAGCAGGACGAGCCCGAGCGAGTAGATGTCCGTCGGGGTGCCGACGCTCTGCCCCGTCGCCTGCTCGGGGCTGAGGTAGGCGGCCGTGCCGACCGCGACATCCGAGTCGCCGGGGGTCGATCCGCCGATCACCGCGATGCCGAAGTCCGTCAGCCGGGCTCGGCGCCGCAGCGACGGCGTCCCGTAGTCGACGAGCATGATGTTCGTCGGGGTGACATCGCGGTGCACGACCCCGTGGGCGTGGATGTAGGCGAGCGTCTCCGCGACCTCGAACCCGAGCTCGCCGATGGCGCGCGTGCTCAGCCGGTGGGCCTGAGCCGCATCCTGCAGGGTCATTCCCGAGACGTACTCCATCACGAGGAACGGTCGCGGGTCTTCCTGTTGCGAGAGGTCGACCCCGGCGTCGATGACTCCGACGATCCCGTGGTGGGCGAGTCCGGCGAGCGCCCGAAGCTCGTCCCCGTGGCGTTCGAGTTCGCGTGCGGTGCCGGCGTGGAAGAGCTTGATCGCGACGGGTCGACCCAAGGTCTCGTCAACCCCGCGAAACACCGTGGCGCTGCCCCCGCGGCCGATCCGCTCGAGCGGACGGTAGCGGCCGAGCAGCAGCGGCGCGTCGAATGCTGCGGCCGCATCCGCTCGCCGGCTGGGGCCCTCGTGTGGCTCGACGGCTCGCACCGATCGACTCACCCCCTCAGCTCGACGTCACGCCGTGCGCAACGCGAGGCGTGGTGGAAGACTAACTTCCTGAGACCGCGTCGACTAGTGTCGCGATGCGAAGGAGGGCATCGTGTCCACAGCAACCGCCGATGTTCGACGGCGCAACAACGTGCGGGTTCGCGGGCGGGCCGGCGCGCGACCGATCGTGTTCGCGCACGGGTTCGGATGCAGCCAGGAGATGTGGCGGCACGTCGAGGTGGCGTTCCGGGATCGGTTCACGACGGTGACCTTCGATCACGTCGGATCGGGCGGCTCGGACCTGAGCGCCTACGACCGGGGCAAGTACGACTCGCTGCACGGCTACGCCGACGATCTGCTCGAGATCCTGGATGAGCTCGACCTCACCGACGTGGTGTTCGTCGGGCACTCGGTGAGCGCGATGATCGGCGTTCTCGCCTCGACCCGAGACCCCTCGCGGTTCGGTTCGCTCGTGCTCGTCGGCCCGAGCCCGCGGTACGTCGACGACGGCGACTACGTCGGCGGGTTCAGCGAGTCCGACATCGACGGCATGCTGGACACCCTCGACGCCAACTATCTGGGCTGGTCGTCGGCGATCGCCCCGGTCATCGTGGGCAATTCGGAGCGCCCCGAGCTCGGGGAGGAGCTGTCGGCGAGCTTCTGCAGCGTCGACCCCGAGATCGCTCGACACTTCGCGCGCGTCACCTTCCTGTCGGACAACCGGCTCGACCTCGCCGACGTGACCACGCCGACGATCGTGCTCCAGTGCACCGACGACGTGATCGCGCCGGGCGCGGTCGGCGAGTACGTCGCGGAGAACATCCCCGGTGCGCGACTCGTCCGTCTGGATGCGCGCGGGCACTGCCCGAACCTCTCGGCACCCGAGGAGCTTGCCGCCGCCATCGCCGAGTCGGTCGGATGAGCGAACGCGCCGAGTCGACCGAGGATTCGAGGTACCACCAGGCCCCGTGCGGGCTGATGTCGACCTCGATCGACGGCGCCATCCTCGGCATGAACAGCACCCTGCGGGAGTGGCTCGGCCTCGCACCCGACGACGTCGCGAACCGCACCTTCTCGTCGTTGCTGACGGCCTCGGGCCAGCTCTTCTATGACACGCGATACCTTCCCGTGCTGCGGCTGCGCGGGGCGGTGAGCGAGGTCGCGCTGACGTTCGCGCGGTCTGACGGCTCGGAGCTGCCGGTCTTCGTCTCTGCTCGGTGGGTGACAGCCGCGGGCGAGTCGTCGAGCGACGTGCACGTGGCCGTCTTCGATGCGCGCGAACGGCGCGACTACGAGCGCGAACTGCTGGCGGCGCGGCGCGCCGCCGAGTCGTCGGCGGCGCGCGTGCAGGTGCTTCAGGAGGCCGGCGTCGCGATCGGCGACGCGCGCACCGCTGCGGAAACCGGCGGTGCTCTGGTCGACGCGGTGCGCCGGGCGTTCGACGCGACGGCGGTGTCGGTCTCGTCGCTCGGCACGACGGGCGTCGAGCCGCTCGCCGGTGAGCGTCGCGTCGACGGGTGGCTGGCGGCCGAGAGCGCGGCGCTCGACACCGGTGCCCTGGAGGTCGCCCATGTCGCCGACGAACGGGATCCGTCGACCGCCGTGGCGCTTCGTCGCGGGCGCGTCGAGACCGTCGTCGTGGCGCCGCTGGTCGGGGATGCCGAGACGCTCGGCATCACCACGATCTGCTTCGGTCGACGGCGCGACTGGAGTGATCAGGACGGCGAACTCCTGCAGGCGCTGGGGCGCCTCGCCGTCAATGCGCTGGACCGCATCGCCTTGCACGAGCAGCTTCGTCACGGTGCCACGCACGATCAGCTCACAGGGCTGGCGAACAGGCGGCTGCTCGCCGACGCGGTCGACGAGGTCGCGCGGCGCTCCCGCGACGCGCACGAGCCGTTCGCGGTGATCGTGGTCGACCTGAACGCCTTCAAGCAGGTCAACGACCGCCACGGCCATCTCGCCGGCGATGCGGTGCTGCAGGCCGCCGCCGTGCGGCTGCGTGCGGTGGTGCGCGACCACGATGTGGTTGCCCGGATCGGCGGCGACGAGTTCGTCATCGTGTGCGGCGGGGTCGACCTCGCCGGGGCCGAGCTGATCGCCGAACGGGCGCAGCGGGCGCTCGCCGAGTCCGTGGAGGCTGCTCCCGGAGTCGAACTCGGGGCGAGCGTCGGCGTCGCGCTGTGCGCGCCGAATGACACGCGCACGACCGCGGAGCTGTTTCGCGACGCGGACGCGGCGATGTATCGCGCGAAGACGAGGGCAACGGGGCGACCGGGGCGCACCTCGTAGCGGGCCACGAGAGTCGAATCCGCGTCGCGAGTTGTCGATGCTCGCGACGACGATCCTGAGCACCGTCCCGGAGTTTCATTTCCTCGCCCGAACTGAGAGAATTGTCGCGCTGCCGACGCACGGTCGGCCTCCCGGACGAGACGCGCCGTACCCGGACCGCACGACGACGCTCCCAAAGGGGGCCGTCATGCTCGACCAGATCGTCCAAATCGCCGGATCGCTGCTGATTCTCACCGCTTTCGTCGCGGCTCAGCGCGGCTGGCTCAACCCGCAGTCACGCCGATACCTCGTGCTCAACCTCCTCGGCTCGGCGGTCCTTGCCGTCGAGGCGGCGTTCGGCGGCCAGTGGGGATTCCTGCTGCTGGAGACCGTGTGGGCCGTCGTCTCCGCAGTTGCCCTGGTCAAGGACGTGATCGGCGGTGCACGGCGCAAGCGGGACAAGCGGGAGCGGTCGCGGGCGTCGCTCTGAATCGGACTTCGGGTGGAGGGGGTGACGGGAATCGAACCCGCGCAATCAGTTTGGAAGACTGAGGCTCTCCCATCTCTACGACAGCCGCACCGACACGGTCGAAGCCGAGGCGCTGCCGGTGCCGCTCGACGGCGACGAACTCGCGCGGTTCCGGGCCTCTGCCGACGTGGTCGCTCACTCGCTCGAGGCGGTCGGTCTGGGCTGAGCGCTGACGATCACTCGCAGCGGATCGAGATTGCGCCGGGAACGGGGTCTCCGGTCACCTGGCTGGTGAACGTGACGAGCGACAGGAGAAATCCATCGCCCGCTTCGACGCTGATCGGCGACCCGGTGACGCCGAACTGCGCGACCTCGTCGCCGGTTCCGGCGACGTAGGCGAACTCTCGCGGGTACGCGAGGGTGATGAACTTGGGTTCGGCTCCGACGCTCACCACGAGGTGCGGCGCCCCTTCGTCAGGAACGCCGACGATGTTGAGCTTGGCGTCGCCGAAGCCGGTTGCCGGGTCCATGATGCAGACGTCGAACACGCTGTCGCCTCGCTGGAACTCCATCCAGATGCCGTCGACGATCACGACGCCTGTGCCGGGTGCCAACGTCGAGGGGTCTGGAATGTCGGCGGGGTCGGCGAGCTTGACGGCGGCATCGTCGCCGGTGTCGCTGCTGCCGTCCTCATTGGCGCTGTCGGCCTGTTCCGCGTCATTGTTCGCGGCGCTGAGCCCGGTCGGTCCCTCGGACGCGCAGGCGCTCACAAACGTCAGCAGCGCGAGAGCTGCGCCGACGCGGGCGGAGACGACGAGTGAGGTCATGGGTCGAGTCAACCGAGGGCGCCGTGGAGCCTCGATGAGCAGTTCCCTTAGGTGGCTCGCGCGGGGGAAACGGAGGGGATGACGGGAATCGAACCCGCGTAATCAGTTTGGAAGCCGCTCCTCAAACTGCTGCCGCTGCTTGCCGCCGCCGACCGACACTGACCGCGCTGAGCCGCCATGCCCAGCGATTTCGGGGCTTCTCGGGCCGTTCGGCGCTCGACACTCGGTCGCCTTCGGTCGGCCTCGGATTGCCCCGGAGGAGCGCAGTCGCCCTCTTTTTCGCCCTCTCGGGCGCGCCTACTTCTCGCCCTCGTCGGGCTTCTGCTGGCCAATGCTCTTCATGAGCCCTTCCATGAACATCTTCGTGATTGCGGTGCTGCTGGCGTCTTTCGCCTGATCCGACTGTATTCGACTGTCGATGATCTTGGTGATGCGGTCGTCGATGTTGTCCTTGACGTCCTGCACGATCCGGCGGGTTTCGCCGGTCGCCTCACGGATTTCCTTGAGCGTGTCCTCCGTCCGGCGCTCAGTGTCCTTCGCCAGGTCGAGTTGCTGCTTCGAGATTCGACCCTGCCAAAATGCAACGCCGACGGAAACGAGCCCTACAGCGAGTGCCGAGATTGAGATTGCAAGTTCCATGCCCGAAGGGTAGTGGCGACATCTGACGTCGGCGGGGTGCGGCAGAATCTCCGCATGGCGCAGGTGCAGGACGGACTAAATCAGACTCAGGCGTTCGCCCTTATCTTCGAGACAACCTCGACCCGGAATCTGCTCGGCTACGGTCTCTGGGCGCTGCGCAACGCCCGGTTCTGGGAGACCACCCGCGACCCGATCTTGACCATGCTCTCTATCGGCGTCGAGAAGTTGTTGAAGATGTCGCTCGGGCTGGCGCACGTCGCAGAGCACGATGAATGGCCTCCACTCGCTACCTTCAGGGACACCTGGCGGCACAACATCAGCAACATGCACGAGGTGCTCATGCTGACCATTCGCGATCGCCTGTCGGAGGCCACCCATCCGGCCTGCGTCGAGTCGCAGTTGCTCGAAGTCGAGAATGACCCGGTGCTCCCCGCGCTCATGGCAGCGCTGTCGCGCTACGGCCAGAGCGGGCGCTTCTACCACCTGGATGAACTTGCGCTGAGCCCGCAGGCTGGCGAGGAGCCGGGGCATATGTGGAGCGAGGCCGAGAACATTGCGCTTCGGCTTGACCCGCAGATGAAGGCGAAGTTCGAGACAGCGTCCAGTGACCCCGACCCAGAAGTCTTCGACGCTTTCGTGCACGAGCTCGAGGCGCATCTTGCAGCATCCATCGAGCGATGGTGGGATCTCGTAGCGCTCGCGGAGAAGCACTGCATTCTGGGCGAGCGCGGTAAGGGTTGGGGATTCGACGTCGAGAAGTCGATGGTCGGTCGCCAGATTCGCGAAGGCTAACGATGTCCGTGGGCCGGTGCAGAATCTCACCATGCCCGATTGGTTCACTGTCGCTGCGGCGGTCGTCGGTGTCGTCGGTGGCCTGGCGGGCGTCGTCTCGTTGATCTGGCAGATCGCGACCTGGCGACGCTCCACGCACCGCGTGAAGGTCACGACGGCGCGCGCCTGGTTCGGCTATCCGAACGGATCGACAAGTGAGGAGCTGGTTTCGGTATCCGCGCACAACACGGGCTCGGCTGCGGTCACTATGGTTGCCTGGGGCATTCAGATGGGTCGAAAGGGTCCGAGCCTTAATGTGACCTCTCCGCTTATCGGCTCAACTGCGCTGCCACATCGGCTCGACTCTGGTGCTTCCCTGGACGAGCTTGTTCAGGCGGTGCATGTCGTGGAAGCAAGTGCCAAGTACAACGTGCTCTTCGCGCAGATGCGCCCCTGGGTGCGGCTTGCGACGGGGGAGCAGGCCTACGCCCGGAAGCGTGTGCTGACGCCCTCAATCACTTCATAGAAGAGTCAACCGTCCTCGGGGTCGGCGGGGTGCTGCGGCTCGGGCTGCGGGAAGTGGTAGCCGAAGCCGCGGGCCAGGCAGGCGTCGAGCCAGATCGCCTCGACAGTGCGGTTCCAGGCGGCGCTTTCGACCCGCCCAGCACGGCGACGACGTCGCGGTTCTGTAGGTCGTTCATCGTGACCGAGTGGTCTTCGGGCAGGTCGGCCAGCATGCGCCGGTACAGCGCCTCGATCTCGGCCTGGTGCGCCAGCGCCACGGCGCGCAGGTCGTCGCGGGCCGTCACGGTCACGTCTCCGCCGTGCGCGTGAACGCCTCGAACCGTTCGACCTCCGCCGAGTAGTCGCTGACGTACAGGTGCCCGTACACACGCCCGACGAGTTCGAGCGACGAGTGCCCGAGCCACCGGCTCACCTGGAACGGCTGGAAGCCTGCCGCCAGCCACAGTCTCGCTGCGGTGTGCCGGGTGTCGTGGTTGCGGATGTGGTCGACGCCTACCGCCTGCGCTGCGGGGAGCAGGTAGTAGTTCAGGAAGCCGCTCATGGCGATGGGGCGTGTCCAGTCGAGACGGCGGGAGCCGTTCTCGCGGGCGGGCCAGAACAGCGCGTCAGGGGCGCCCGAGACCGGGTTGGCGAGCTGAACCTTCCGCAGCCCGGCCGCGAGCGCCTTCGACAGGATCGGGACGTCGCGCGTGCTGCGTGAAGGCGTCTACACCAACAGCGCAGCGGCTCGCATGACCGCGGCGGCGAACTCTGCGCGACGGGTGCCGAAGTTCAACGACTGCGCGCTCGGGTGGTGCGTCTCAATGACCGCGGGGCCGGGGCCGTCGAACAGTCCGGCGACGTAGCGCCGCCACCCCTGACGTGCGTAGTCACCGCACAGGACGACAACGGTGAGCTGGGGTAGCAGCTCGATCAGGTACCGGAGCTGGATCGCGCCGTCCGCCAACTCCAGTGGCGTCGGCTTCACGGACGCGGCACCGAGATACCAGGGGACGATGTTCGCGTGCAGGCAGCCGTCCAGCAGCCCGGCTTCGGTGCGCGCCTGCCAGAGGTTGGCTGCGGTCTGATCGTTGTTGTCGGCACTGATGAATCCGGAACCCTTCCCGGTGGCCGCCTTCGGCCCCGGCGCTTCGAGCACGAACAGCACTCGGGCATCGGTACCCGCGTCGGTCGGGTCGAATGCAGGCGCGTCCCTGCCCCGGATCGACAGATCGCCGACGTAGTCACGCAGAGTGGCGAGTGCCGGGGCTTGCCAGAGGGCGCGACGCTCGGCCAAAGCGTCGGGATCGCGTAGCGAGCGAGGTCCGGTGGCATCCACGCCGCGACCTTACTCATCGTCTATGGAGGCGATGAGTCAACACGCCCAGGTCTGAAGGGTGCCAAGATCAGTCCCGCCCCAACCTTGGCGGGACGACTTCTGGGTGCGTGTTCGCGAACTCCGAGCCGAGCGGCAGTGGTCGCAAGAGGTGCTCGCCGAGCGTGCGGTTATCCGCACGACCTACGTCAGCGTGATCGAGCGCGGGCAGCACAACGTCAGCATCGATTTTCGGCATCGCCTCGCGGTCGCGTTCGAGCTAGGTATCCGAGATTTGTTCTAATTGACCCGTCGGGACCAGGGGTCGTCCCGCTAATGTTCATGCAACACGGCGAGAGGACGGGGAATGGTCGAGGACGACCGCGAGGCCGCTGTCGAGAAATCCGCGAGCGGGCGCTTGTGGTTCGTGAAGCCCGGACAGGAGGTCTTATTCTACCGGATCAACCGCCGGCCGATTGGCGGCGATCCGTCGCTCTTCCAACCCGACCCCGACCTACTTGGACACCTCAAGCGAGTTCTTGAGTACGCCGAGCCCGGTACGAGTGGCACTCAATACCAGCGCACCTGGCGACTCGGTGATCTCCGTTTCGACGACCAGCGCGCGACTTTCACGGGCAGGCTTGGGTGGGCGCGATCTGGCGAAGCCGTCGGGCAGGCATGGGACGACGAGCAGCACAGCTGGCTGGACCGCGTCGTGGCGAAGGACGAGAGTGCAGTCGCACCTGTTGCGTTCACTGCGAACGGACGTGTGCTCGGTGTCTTGAAGAACCCTTCTTTCTCGACAGAGTCGGTACTCGGAGAGGTGCTGACACAGATCCTCAATCGTGGTGAGAGAAGGGACGATTTCCCCACCACCGAGTGGAGCGTTGAGCCACTGGGTGACTCGCAGGAGTTCTACGAGTGGCTCGACAGCCTCGACCAACTCTTGATTCTTCGGATGGTCTTCGCGCGCCCGAATCCCGACGGAGAACAGGAGTTTCAGGAGCTCTTCGAGAGGCTCGATGCGTATGAGGCCGACCAAATTACGGAGGAGATACGAGCCCGCGATCAGGTTTCCGGGCTCAAGAAGGGGGCGGTGAAAGAAGATCCCACAACACAGGGGTTCATGGTCGCCGCGTTGCGTTACGCCTTCGGTCGCGTGTGGGCCAAAGGCAAGAAAAATGGGCGCACCGTGCACTACGACCAGCGTAAACAAGTCGCTCGCGCGTCCATCGATGCTGTCGGAAGCGACTGGGAGACTGCAACCGACAGTGTGCTTGGTGCCGTCGAGCGCCAAGCTGAAAGGCGGCGGCTAACTAATGGGCGAAGTACGTAGGGAGGTTGGCTTCTGGCGTGCCGTTGGCCGTATGCGGCTGCGTGACGTCTTCTCCGTCGAGACGATCGCCAGCGGCCTCCTAGGGGTCTCACTGGGCGTAGGGATGACGCTCCTCGGCGCCCTTGACGCGCGTATCGCCGTGGCTGGCCTCTTTGTGAGCGTGGCGGCTGCGCTCGTCGCGATCGTCTTCGCCGGGGTGGCTCTCGTAACGTCGTTGCTCTCGGACGCCTACCTGCGGTTACTCCAAGCATCTGACTCTGGAGTCTTGGGTTTCCTCAGACCGTTCTTGATCGCCGTCGGAATCCAGATCGCGACAGTGCTTGGCGCCGTCGGCTACGTCGCGATGGCTCCATATGTCCCGACCGAAGTTGAACCGTGGCTATTCGGCGCGCTCTGCGTGTTTTTCGTGGCGTCCTGCCTAGAGGTCGTCGTTCTAATGCGCTCGGTCTTTATGCACGCGCTCTTGCGTACTAGGTTCGCGCAGGTCCTGGAAAACGAGCGGAAGCGGCAACGCGAGAACTAGCCGCTCAATTGCCAGCCTGTGGTTGGAGCGGCGGACGGGAATCGAACCCGCGCAATTGGTTTGGAAGACTATGGCTCTACCGATGAGGTACCGCCCCGAATCTGTCCTCAGTTGTTTGGGGCTGTCGCCCTCTTTTGGTCTTTTCGGACGAATCTGGCTCGATCCGCGAGGGGTCGACTTGTCGGTAGTGACTCGGAGGGGATGACGGGAATCGAACCCGCGTAATCAGTTTGGAAGACTGAGGCTCTACCATTGAGCTACATCCCCGTCGGCCGTCGGAACGGCCGGGATTGAGTGTAGCGCAGGAGCGCGGGACCCCCGTTCAGGACGGGTTGGCGTGGTCCATCCACCACTCGGTGAACGAGGTGGCCGTCTTGTCGGCGGCGAGCCGGATCAGCCACAGGTTCGAGTAGACACGGCCGTCGGCGTAGCGGGTCACGCCTTCGACGATCACGAGGTCACCCTCGGTCGCGACGACGTCATGCTCGAAGGTCCATGAATCCGCCGCATCCTGACGGCGCAGCCATTCGGCGACGATCGCCTCGCGACCGACGACCGGATCGGTGAAGGCGTCGAAGCGGTACTCGGCCTTCTCGGCGAAGAGCGCGCCGATCTCGGTGGGGTCATTCGACTTCCAGGCCCGCAGGTATCCGGCGACCCAGTCCTTGGCCGCGCGTCGTGACTCGTCCATGACGTCAAGGATGCGCCGCTCGGCTCGCAAAGAACACCCGCAGTCACTCTCGGCTAGACTGACCGCGGCCATTCGTCGGTGAGCCGTGCCCGCACGTCACTCACGGTGCCGCCCCGCCCGCCGCGAACATCGGCGGCGGGACGAAACATCCGGGGCGTAGCTCAGCTTGGCTAGAGCGCCCGCTTTGGGAGCGGGAGGTCGCAGGTTCAAATCCTGTCGCCCCGACGAAGCCCATCCAGACACCTTCAGGAGATACCAGACCTATGGTCAGCACGACCGTCGAGAAGCTTTCCCCCACGCGCGTCAAGCTCAGCATCACCGTGACGCCCGAGGAGCTCAAGCCCTCCATCGACCACGCCTACAAGCACATCGCCGAGTCGGTCAACATTCCCGGCTTCCGCAAGGGCAAGGTTCCGCCGCCCATCATCGACCAGCGGGTCGGCCGCGCCGAGGTGCTCAACCACGCGGTGAGCGAAGGCCTCGACCGCCTCTACCGCGAGGCAGCTCAGGAGGAGAAGCTCCGCCCGCTCGGGCGCCCCTCCGCCGACGTCACGCAGTGGCCGAGCGAGAAGGACTTCTCCGGCGACCTGCTCGTCGAGGTCGAGGTCGACGTTCGTCCCGACTTCGAGCTGCCCAAGTACGACGGACTCAAGCTCGAGGTCGAGCCGGTCAGCGTCTCGCCCGACGACGTCGAGACCGAGCTCGAGAACCTCCGCACCCGCTTCGGCACCCTCGTCACCGTCGACCGTCCGGCCAAGAAGGGTGACTTCGTGTCGCTCGACCTGACCGCCACGATCGGCGGCAACGAGGTCGACACCGCCTCCGGCATCAGCTACGAGCTCGGCTCGGGTGAGCTGATCGACGGCATCGACGACGCTGTGGAGACCCTCACCGCCGGTGAGGAGACCACCTTCGAGTCGGAGCTGCTCGGCGGCGACAACGCCGGCGAGAAGGCGCAGATCGCCGTGACGGTGCTCGCCGTCAAGGAGCGCGAGCTGCCCGAGGCCGACGACGAGTTCGCTCAGATCGCCAGCCAGTTCGACACCATCGGCGAGCTGCGTGCCGACCTGCGCGAGCAGCTCGAGAAGTCGGCCACCTTCGGTCAGGGAGCCGCCGCGCGCGACAAGATCGTCGACGTTCTCCTCGAGAAGGTCGAGATCCCCGTCCCGCAGCAGCTGATCGACGACGAGGTGAACCGCCACCTCGAGAACGAGAACCGTCTCGAGGACGACGAGCACCGCGCCGAGGTCGCCGTCTCGAGCGAGAAGACCTTCCGCACCCAGATCCTCCTCGACGCGATCGCCGAGAAGGAAGAGGTGAAGGTCAGCCAGCAGGAGCTCACCAACTACCTCGTTCAGGCGTCGCAGCAGTACGGCATGGAGCCGGGCGAGTTCATCCAGGTGCTCGACCAGAACGGCCAGATCCCGGCCATGGTCGGCGAGGTCGCGCGCAGCAAGGTCCTCGCGGTCGTGCTCGGCAAGGCCAAGGTCGTCGACACCAAGGGCAAGGCCGTGGACGTCTCCGCGTTCACCGCCGCCGTGCTCGGCGAGGGCGACGACGAGTCGAACGCCGCCGACCTTCTGGCCGCCGCGGGCGCCGACGACGAGCACGCGGGTCACAACCACTAAGACAAACGTCTGAGCGGGGCGGCACACTGGGTTCATGACTCGGTGTGCCGCCCTTCTTCGTGGAGTGAACGTCGGCGGGGTGAGGATCCGCATGGCGGAGCTGGCCGACCTCGTCGAGGGCCTGGGCTTCGCCGAGGTGCGCACCGTGCTCGCGAGCGGCAACGTGCTGTTCGAGACCGCCGATGAGTCGGATTCCGCCGCAGCCCGACTCGAGACGGCGCTGCGCGACCGCTTCGGCTACGAGGCGTGGGTGCATGTGCTGCCGCTGGACGCGATCCGTCGGATCGTGTATGCCTACCCCTTCGAGCGCGGACGGGACGGCTGGCACGACTACGCGATCGTCGCCGTGCGGTCGGAGGTGCGCGAGGAGCTCCTCGCCGTCGAACTCGACCCGGAGGCCGAACGCGCGGCGCCGGGGGAGGGCGTCATCTACTGGACGGTGCTGCAGGGATCCACGATCGACTCGCGGCTGGGCAAGGTGCAGGCGGCGGCGCGGATGAAACCGTGGATCACGACCCGCAACCTCAACACGCTCGAGAAGCTCGTGCGCTGAACGCGCCTACTCGACGACGGCGGCGACGACGCTGTAGTTCGAGCCGTCGAACTCGGTGATCGAGACGGCCGCCTCCCCGAAGCCGCCGTCCTCGAACACGAGGCCGCACCGGAAGGTGTTGTCTTCGAAGATCTCGATCTCGATCTCGGTCGCCTCGCACAGCACCGCGGCAATCACGCCTTGCTGCTCGAGCGATCCGGCGGCGAGCTCCTCGATCTCGCTCAAGGGCACCGTCGGGTGCCCGCTCGACGGATCGCCGCTCGTGTCGACGACATCCAGCACCTCGAGGTCGAAGTCATCGCTGCTGCGGATCGCGGCGATCCCGAAGACGACCGTCGCTGCATCGTCGCTGTTGGGATCGGTCATCGCGCACTCCGCCTCGGAGCCGACCTCGAACGGAATCGACCCGCTGCCGCACTCGACATCCGCGGCCACACCGGTGAGGTCCAGGGCGAGCGACTCAGCCTCGAGCTCGAAGGCATCGAGTGTGATCGACGGGCCAGCGCCCGGAAGAAACGCGCACCCGCTCAAGCCCAGGGCGAGCGCGGCGACGGTGGCGACAGGCAGGACGGTCTTCATGTGAAGCTCCTTGGCTCGGTCCGGCCACCGTAACGCGGCGCTCGGAGAAGTGCCATCGTCGATGTGGACGACCGTCGCGGACCGCACGGGCTGCGGGCCGGACGAAGGCCGGTCGCGGCCGCGGGCTGCTCTCACACCGGGTTGCGAAGCGCGACCTGCCCGGACAGCCTCGCCGCGAGACGCCGACTCACGAGCCGGACCGACCACGCGGTCGCACGGTTCCGCGTGCCCGAGACGATGCTCGGCGGCGCGCTGCGGCGGTCGAGCGTGCGGAGAGCGAGAGCGACGACCTGCCTCGGCGTCTGGAAATCGCCGACCTGAGCGTGCTCGCCGGCGATCTCGAAGAACTCCGTCGAGGTTGCGCCGGGGGAGAGGCACAGCACGCCGAGCGCGCGATCCCGGTTCTCGAACCAGAGAGCCTCGGTGAAACTCAGCACGAACGCCTTCGTGGCGCCGTAGACGGCCATCAGCGGCACCGGCTGGTACGCCGCCGTGCTCGCGACGGTGATCAGCGCACCTCGGTCGTTCGCCTGCAACTGGTCGTAGAACGCCTTCGTGAGGTCGACCACAGCGCCGACGTTCAGATCGACCTCTTCGGCGATCCGGGCGGCGTCCTCGTTCTCGAAACGGTTGCGCGTTCCGAAACCGGCGTTGTTCACGAGCGTGGCGATGCTGATGCCGCGGTCTGCGAGCTCGACGGCCAGCTGGGATGCGGCATCCGGGGCGGCGAGGTCGGCGGCGATCACGGTGACGGTTCGTCCCGTCGGGCGCAATTCGTCGGCGAGGGACCGCAGGCGATCCTCGCGACGGGCGACCAGAACGAGGTCGGCGCCGCGGGCGGCGAGCTGGCGGGCGAACTCCGCACCCAGGCCTGCGCTCGCGCCGGTGACAAGGGCGGTGGTGCCGGTGTAGTCGATGCTCACGGTCGTCCTTCGGTGTGGGTGAACGGGTGTTTACCGTGTAGGTTTACACATGTTCAGCGTGTTGTCTACCGGAGGTCCCCATGGCCCGCAGCTCGAACCCCCGCGGATCAGGGGAACAGCTTCGCGCTCAGCTCGTGGCGGCCGCCAGCGCGCTCCTTCTCGACCCGCAGGCGGTCGCCCTCCCGTCGCTTCGCGCCGTCGCGCGGGAGTGCTCCGTCTCACCGGCCGCCGTCTACCTGCACTTCGACTCCGCGCAGTCGCTGACCGCCGCCGTGCTCGACGCGCAGCACGACGGCTTCGAAGCCGCGATCCGCGCGCGGATTCCCGAGGATGCGCCGCTGCGGGTCAGGCTCGCCGCCATCGCCACCGCGTACGCCGAATGGGGGCTCGCGCACCCGGGTGCCTACCAGCTGCTGTTCGAGAGCGCCGATCGGCTCGACCTGCCCGAAACCGACCACCAGAGGTGGAGCCTTGTCGACGAAGCCGCGCAGCTGATCGCGCTCGAGACATCCGCAGCCCCCGCCGACGCGAACGCCACCGCGATGCGCCTCTGGACGATGCTTCACGGTCTCGTCTCGCTTCGCATCCACAAGCCGATGCTTCCGTGGCCGCCGCTCCAACCGGAGCTCACCGAGCTGATCGCCCGGAACCTCTAGCGGTCTCACGCCCACGGCGGCGATGCCTCCTTTTGTTCGCCGTGCGCTCACGCCCACGGCGGCGGTGCTGCCTTTCGTTCGCCGTGCGCTCACGCCCACGGCGGCGGTGCTGCCTTTTGTTCGCCGTGCGCTCACGCCCACGGCGAACATGCCCAAGTCGAGGCGGGCTCGCCGGTAGATTCGAACTCGACACCACAGAACAGGAGTCCCTTCCATGGCTGAAACGGCATTCCCGCCGAGCGTCTTCGACCGCCTTCTCAAAGACCGCATCATCTGGCTCGGATCCGAGGTGCGCGACGACAACTCGAACGAGATCTCGGCGAAGCTCCTGCTGCTCGCGGCCGAAGACCCTGAGAAGGACATCTACCTCTACATCAACTCGCCCGGTGGCTCGATCACCGCGGGCATGGCGATCTACGACACGATGCAGTTCGTGCCGAACGACATCGTCACCGTCGGCATCGGCATGGCGGCCTCGATGGGGCAGCTGCTGCTGACCGCCGGCACGAAGGGCAAGCGGTACATCACCCCCAACGCGCGCGTGCTCCTGCACCAGCCGCACGGCGGGTTCGGCGGCACCAGCTCCGACATCCAGACGCAGGCCGCGCTCATCCTCGACATGAAGAAGCGCCTGGCCGAGATCACCGCCGAGGCGACCGGCAAGACCGTCGAGCAGGTCAATGCCGACGGCGACCGCGACCGCTGGTTCAACGCGCAGGAAGCGCTTGAGTACGGCTTCGTGGACCACATTCGCGAATCCGCCTCCGACGTCATCGGCGGCGGCGGCACGAACGACAAGAAGTAGCCGGCGAGCCCGAGACGAAGGACGACAACTCAGATGGAAACCCCGAACTTCTCCGCGGCCGGCGACCTGGCCCAGCGGATGCCCGGCTCGCGCTACATCCTCCCCAGCTTCGAGGAGCGCACCGCCTACGGCTTCAAGCGGCAGGACCCGTACGCCAAGCTCTTCGAGGACCGCATCATCTTCCTCGGCGTGCAGGTGGATGACGCCTCCGCCGACGACGTGATGGCGCAGCTTCTCGTGCTCGAGAGCCAGGACCCGGACCGCGACATCGTCATGTACATCAACTCGCCCGGTGGATCCTTCACCGCGATGACGGCGATCTACGACACGATGCAGTACATCCGCCCGCAGGTGCAGACGGTGGTGCTCGGCCAGGCGGCCTCGGCCGCCGCGGTCATTCTCGCGGCGGGAACGCCCGGCAAGCGCCTCGCGCTTCCGAACGCGCGCGTGCTCATCCACCAGCCCGCCGTCGGCGAGGCCGGCCGCGGTCAGGCCTCCGACATCGAGATCCAGGCCGCCGAGGTGCTGCGTCTGCGCACCTGGCTGGAGGAGACGCTCTCGAAGCACTCCAACCGCACCGCCGAGCAGGTCAACACCGACATCGAGCGCGACAAGATCCTGTCGGCCGCCGAGGCGCTGGAGTACGGCCTCATCGATCAGGTTCTCTCGAGTCGCAAGACGGGCAACGCGCTCGTCAAGTAGCACCTCTCGCATCACGCACGTGTGGCCCCGGACGACGTCCGGGGCCACTGTCGTTTCTCAGAACGGTGTCGCGGCTAGGTGCGCCGGCGCGTCAGCAGCAGCGTGACGACGACGGTCGCCGCGACGGCGCCGACCGCGCCGAGGATCCACCACATGTCCGAGCCGAGGGCGGACGCCTCCGCGTCGGAGGGCTCCTCGGGTGCGGCGTTCGTGGGCTCGGGTTCTGCCGGGGCCGGCTCGACCCCGCAGGTGGGAGCGGAGGCGCTTCCCGCCGACCCGACGAAGGCGTCCGCCGGAGCCCACGTGAAGCCGTAGCTCCCGCTCACGGTGTGGCCGTCGGCCGACACCAGCTGCCACGTGACCGTGTACTCGCCCGGCTCGCCGATCGCCGCCGTCGTGAACATCGACGATCCCGACACCCGCGTGCAGCCGTCTCCGTAGTAGAGGCCCGCCGCATCCTGCACCAGGAACGCGAAGCCGTTGCCGTCGCCGCCGAGGTCGAGCAGCGAGTCGCTCGTGCGGATCTCGAAGCTCTCGGGCAGCTCAGTCACCACCGCGCCCTCGGCGGGGTTGGTGGAGACGACCGAGTTGTGCGCGACGGCGGGCGAGGCGAGGCCGAGCACGGCGGCGGCAGCGAGCGCTGCCACCGCCATGCCGGCACGGCGTGACCGGGTCATGATTCCGATCGGGCGCTGCGACGAGCGGCGACGGCCGCGACGATGCCGGCGGTGCCGACGACGAGGCCTCCAGCCTATCCGGCGCGATGACGGCGAATGACGGCGCGCCGAGCCGAAAACGGGCGTGGGACAGGCCAGCATCGCAGGATCGGGTTAGGCTCAAGACACGCTCATTGGGAGGAGTCAAGATGGCGCGCATCGGCGAGAGTGCCGACCTGCTCAAATGCTCCTTCTGCGGGAAAAGCCAGAAGCAGGTCCAGCAGCTCATTGCGGGACCTGGCGTCTACATCTGCGACGAGTGCGTCGAGCTCTGCAACGAGATCATCGAAGAGCGACTCGCCGAGGCCGGCGAAGAGGCGACGAGCGAGTTCGATCTGCCGAAGCCGAAGGAGATCTTCTCGTTCCTCGAGGAGTACGTCATCGGGCAGGAGCCGGCGAAGCGCGCGCTGAGCGTCGCGGTCTACAACCACTACAAGCGCATCCGGGCCCGGTCGACGATCGCGTCGGCCGACACGCTCATCGACGACATCGACATCCAGAAGAGCAACATCCTGCTGATCGGTCCGACCGGATGCGGCAAGACCTACCTCGCGCAGACTCTCGCTAAGCGCCTCAATGTTCCGTTCGCGGTGGCGGATGCGACGGCGCTCACCGAGGCGGGCTACGTCGGCGAAGACGTCGAGAACATCCTGCTCAAGCTCATCCAGGCCGCCGACTACGACGTCAAGCGCGCCGAGACCGGCATCATCTACATCGACGAGGTCGACAAGATCGCCCGCAAGGCGGAGAACCCCTCCATCACGCGCGACGT
>DCRR01000001.1:107702-128834 GCA_002325245.1 Microbacteriaceae bacterium UBA1487
GTCGGACGCCGCGGCATCGGCTTCGGGGCGCCGCTGCACTCCAAGCGCGACGAGGCGGAGATCTTCAGCGAGGTGCTCCCCGAGGACCTGCACAAGTTCGGCTTGATCCCCGAGTTCATCGGCCGTCTGCCCGTCGTCACCACCGTGTCGCCGCTCGATCAGCACGCGCTGATGCAGATCCTCACCGAGCCCAAGAACGCGCTCGTCAAGCAGTACCAGCGCATGTTCGAGCTCGACGACGTCGAGTTGGAGTTCGAGCGCGAGGCGCTCGAGGCGATCGCCGACCTCGCCGTTCTGCGTCAGACCGGTGCGCGCGGCCTGCGAGCGATTCTCGAAGAGGTGCTCGGGCCGATCATGTTCGAGGTGCCCTCCAGCGAGGAGGTCGCGCGCGTGGTGGTCACCCGTGACGCGGTCATCGACAATGCGGCGCCGACGATCGTCCCGCACGCGCCGCGGCGCGCCGAGAAGTCGGCGTAGCAGACCGGACCGTTCGGGCTCCTAGCGCCGAGCCAGCGCGCGCATCGTCGTCGCGGTGACATCCGACAGCTCGCGCCACAGGGCGTATGCCTCGTCGTAGCGCTCCACGAGCGCGGGCTCCGGGTCGACCGTGTCGCCGGGGATCACGAAGCGCTCGATCGCCGACCAGTCGTCGAGCGCGCCCACCCCGATCGCGGCGGCGACGGCCGCGGCGAGCGAGGCGCCCGGGTGCTGCTGCACCGTGCGCAGCGGCGTGCCGAGCACACTCGCGTGGATCCGCTTCCAGAACAGCGAGGTGGCGCCGCCATTGGTGACGGTCGCCGAGGTCAGCTCGATGCCGCGGTCGGCGAGCACGTCCGCGTTGTGGCGGAAGCCGAACGCGATGCCCTCCAGGGCGGCCCGGTACAGATCGAAGCGGTCGTGGCCGAGATGCATTCCGGCGAACACGCCGCGCAGGGAGGGGTCGTTCAGTGGCGACTTCTCACCGAGGAAGTACGGCAGGCACAGCACTTCGGCGGCGCCGCGCTGATCTGCTTCGGCATCGAGGGCGGCCAGGTCGGTCTCGCGCAGGACGCCCTGCACCCAGCGCACGAGGCTGCCGCTCGTCGCCATGCATCCGTTCGGGAGCCACAGGCCGTCCACCGGGTGATCGTCGAGGTAGAACCGCGCGTCGGTGATCGGATCCGTGCTGACCGCGAGGATGTCGCCGGCGCCGCCGAGCTTGACGAGCCAGTCGCCTCGCTTCGAGAGCCCGGCGCCGACGGCCGAGAGCACGTGATCGGCTCCGCCGACGACGATCGGGATGCCCGCGGGCAGCCCGGTGGCACCTGCGGCGGCCGCGCTCAGCTCGCCGACGACCTCGCCGGGGGCGGCGACCGGCGCGAGGCGCGAGTCGAGGCCGGCTGCCGCGATCGCCGGAGCGAACGGGGCGCCCTCGAGGTCGAAGAGGCCCGACTCGATCGCCCAGTTGCGCTCGACGTGCGGCCGTGCGCCGAGCGCCATCGCGACGAAGTCGTACGAGCCGACCAGCACGTGGCAGGCCGCCCACGTCTCGGGCTCGTGTCGCGCCAGCCACAGCGCGGTCGGTCCGACCGACTGCTGGGTGACGGGGGAGCCGGTGAGCGCGATGACATCGTGCTCGTCCAGCCGTGCCGCGACCTCCGCCACCTCGGCGGTGGCGCGCGCGTCGTTCTGCAGGATCGCGCGGCGCAGCGGGGCTCCCGAGGCATCCAGGGCGACCACGGCCGGAACCATCCCGGTGGTGGCGATGCCCACCACGCGCGCGGCGTTCACCTCGGGGTGCGCGGCGAGGGCCGCGAGCACCGAGTGGCTGTTCTCGATCCACTGCGCAGGGTCGGCCTCGGCCCATCCGGCGTGCGGCGAGTGCAGCTCGTTCGACTGGCTCACCTGCGCGAGCAGGCCACCCTCCAGATCGAGAGCGATTCCTTTCACCCCGGTGGTGCCGATGTCGAGGCCGAGGGTGATCGCGCTCACGACCGGGCGGCCTCCACGAAGCGGCGCGCGCGATCCGGGTCGACGGGGTTCCAGGTGTGACCGTCGACCTTGAGCGAGGAGCCGACGATGCAGCCATCGGCGATCGTCAGCATCTCGCCGATCGTGTCGGCGCGGGCGCCGGTGTTCAGCAGGACGGGCACGTCGGAGGGGACCGCGTCGCGCACGCCCTTCAGGGTGCTCGTCGACGGGCCGGCCCCGGCCATCGGGCCGGAGACGAGGATCGCATCGGCGAGGCTCGACACGACGGTCGAGCGCGCCGTCTCCGCCGCATCGCGCCGTCCGATCGGGGAGGCGAACTCGGGGGTGATGTTCATGAAGATGGCGAGATCCTGTGCGTCGAGCCGGCGACGCTCGCGCAGCGTGTGGGCGGCATCCGTCGTCCAGAGGCCCATGTCGGACTCCCAGACGCCGGTGACGACCTCGCGGATGAAGCTCGCGCCGGTGGCGACGGCCGCGGCAAGGGCGATGCGCGAGTCCCAGAGGAAGTCGACGCCGAACGGGATCGAGGCCGGGCGGCACTCGGTGACGACGCGCGCCATGACGGCGGCGGACTCAGGCCCGGCATGCAGTTCGTAGGGTCGGTCGTTCTCGTTGCAGAACATGACCGCGTCGAAGCCCGCGTCGACGAGCAGCGCGACGTCGCTGCGCACCTGGTCGACGAGACCCTGGATGCCGGCCGTCTCGTCGTAGAGCGGTGTTCCGGGAAGCGCGGGCACGTGCGCCATCGCGATGAGGGGCTTGTCGACGCCGGGGAAGGTTGAGGCGAAACGGGTCATGGGGTGTTGTCTCCTGAGGTGGTGCTGGGTGGAACGAGGACGACGTCGGCTCCGGCAGCGCGAGCGGCCGTGACGACAGGGTCTGAGGGGTCGCCATCGGTGACGAGGACCGTCACCTCGGACAGCGGCGCGATCGTGACGAGGTGCACGCGGCCGAGTTTGGCGGAGTCGGCGCCGACGATCACGCGCCGCGAGGCGTCCAGGGCGGCCCGCTTCACGCTGGCCTCCTGAGGGTGGTACTCGGTGAGGCCGCGCTCGGCGTCGACGCCGGCGACGCCGATCACGAAGGTGTCGCAGTTGTAGCGCGCGAAAGTCTGTTCGGTCTCGGAGCCGATCAGGCTCAGTTCGCCGGGCCGGACGGTCCCGCCGGTGAGGATGATCCGGGTTTCGGGTTCGTCGGCGAGCGTGGTGGCCACGGCGATGCTCGGGGTGACGACGGTCAGCCCGAGCTCGCGTCCGCGGATCGCTCGGGCGACGGAGGCGACCGTGCTGCCGCTGTCGAGCACGACCGTCTCACCCGGCTTCAGCAGGGCGGCGATCTGCTCGCCGATGTGGTCTTTGCTCGCCGCGGACTGGCCGGCCCGCAGGCCATAGCTCGGTTCGAACGCCGTGCCGGTGATCGAGATCGCACCGCCGGAGACGCGTCGGACGACGCCCTGCGCCTGGAGCGCCTCGATGTCGCGACGCACCGTCATCTCCGACACGTCGAAGGCCTCGGCGAGCTCGCCGAACGAGACCTCGCCGGTCTTGATCACCCGCTCCTCAATGAGGGTGCGGCGTTCCGCAACGTCCATCAGACACTGTCCTCCTCGGCTGCCGCCGCGCGCATCCGCGACACCAGGGTGTCGTAGTCCCGCTGCTGCTGCGAGAGGGCGTCGGCGACGTCGAGTGTACGCACCTGACGATCTGTCATGAGCCACTGGCCGTCGACCATCGAGTGGCTGACCGATGCGCCGGAGGTGCCGTAGACGATCGCGGCCTCCACGGACTGGGCGCCGACGGGTCCTCGTGACACCTCGGAGAGCGGGATGGCGATGAGGTCGGCGACCGCCCCGGCCACCAGCTGGCCGTCGTCAGGTCCGCCGTCGAGTGCGCGCTGGCCGCCGCGCGTGGCGATGCCGAGGATCTCGCGCGGCGTGACGTGGTTGGGGGTGTGCGAGGCGAACGCGGCGAGCTTGCCGAGGATGCGCATCTCTTCGAACAGGTCGGTGTTGGTGTTGTTGCAGACGTTGTCGCTGCCGAGCGCGACGAGCACGCCGGCGTCGAGAGCTTCGCGCACCGGGGCGGCGGGCACGCCGCTCATCATCGCGACCGACGGAATCACCGTGAGCGCGGCCTTGGTGCCGGCCAGCAGCGGAAGCTGATCCACGGGAACGGTATTGCAGTGCGCCAGGATCGTGGGCACGTCGAGCATGCCGGTCTCGCGCAGCACCTCGAGTGCGGGCTTGCCGTACTCGGCCATGCACCAGTCGTCCTCCTCGCTCGAAGTCGAGAAGTGCACGTGCAGGCCGGTTCCGAGGCGCTTCGCGAGTGCGAGCTCGGCCTCCATCGCCTCCGGAGTGTTGTCGACGAAGTAGGCGTGCGGCCCGACCCAGCCCTGGACGCGCGTGCCCCCCGCCATGCTTTCGGCGAAGGCGGCGGCGGCGGCGAGTTCGCGGGCGCGGGCCGTGTCATCGCCGAGTTCGACGATTCCCCAGCCGATGCGGGCCCGGAGTCCCGAGCGCTGCACCGTCGGCGCGATCTCGTCGGCGAAGAAGTACTGGTCGGCGAAGAACGTGGTGCCGTGCCGGATCATGTCGGCGCACGAGACCGCGACCGAGGCGGGAACGAGCTCGGGGGTGAGGTGCGCCTCGTGGGTGCGCAGCACCGCGAGGAACCCCTCCATCGTCAGCAGCGAGTGCCCCTCGGCCACGCCGCGGATGAGCGACATCGGGGTGTGAGCGTGGGCGTTGACGAGTCCCGGCATCACGAGGCTCGCGCCGAGGTCGGTCACTCCCTCGCCGCTCGGGCGGGGGCCGGTGACAGGGGAGACCGAGTGGATGACGCCATCGACGACCTCGATGACGCCGGGAGAGAGCACCGTTCCGGCGTCGTCGTTGAGGTACACCTGGTCGGCGACGATGATCTCGGTCACGGCGTCTTCTCCACTCCGCCAGCCATGAGCTGGCCAATCCGGTCGCGATCCACCTCGGATCGGTCGAAGGGGCCCAGCAGCTTTCCGTCGTACATCACGGCGATGCGGTCGGAGAGGGCGAGCACCTCGTCAAGCTCCGCGGAGACGAGCAGCACCGCGCTGCCCTCCGATCGCGCGTTCGACAGCGCCTTGTGCACGAATTCGATGCTGCCGACGTCGAGACCGCGCGTCGGCTGATTCGCGAGCACGACGCGGGGGTCGCCCGACAGCTCGCGCCCGATGACGATCTTCTGCAGGTTGCCGCCGGACAGCGATTCGACGACACGCGCCGGGGCGGCGCCGCGCACCTCGTAGTCGGCGATCACCTGTTCGGCGAAGCGACGCCGGGCGCGACGGCGGATGATTCCCGCGCGGCTGAACCGCCGGCTGCGGAACGAGGTCGAGACCGCGTTCTCCTCCAGCGTCGCCTGCAGATTGAGCCCCACGTGCATGCGATCCGCCGCGATGTGGGCGACGCCCGCCGCGCGCATGGCGGCGGGGGAGGCGCCGGTCAGGTCGGTGCCGGCGATGGAGATGCGACCCGCTTCGAGCCGACGGAGTCCTGCAACCGCCTCGACGAGCTCGTCCTGGCCGTTGCCGCTGACGCCCGCGATTCCGACGATCTCGCCCGCACGGACGTCGAGCGCCACGTCGGAGAGTCCGGTGCTGCCGTCGGCGCTCGGATCCGCCATCGCGCCCTCGACCTCGAGCAGGGTCTCGCCCGCCGCGCCAGAGCCGGGTTCGGCGGTGAGGAGCACGTCGCGACCGACCATCAGGCGGGCCAGCTCGGCGTCGGTGGCGCCGCCGCGGGGAACGTCGCCCACGACGCGGCCGCGGCGCATCACGACGATGCGGTCGGCGACGGCTTGAACCTCGGGAAGCTTGTGGGAGATGAACACGACCGAGCGGCCGCTCGCGGCGAGCTGGCGCACCATTGCGACCAGGTCATCCGCTTCGGCAGGGGTCAGGACCGCGGTGGGCTCATCGAGGATGAGCAGCTGCGCATCCGCGGCGAGAGCCTTGAGGATCTCGACGCGCTGCTGGGCGCCGACCGGCAGGTCGGCGACCCGCCGCCGCGGATCGAGGTCGAGGTTGGCGTCGGTGATCAGCGCCGCCACCTGACGCTCGGCTGCCGCGTCATCGTAGAAGCCGCGCCGAGACGGTTCGCGACCGAGCAGCACGTTCTGCGCGACGGTGAAGGAGGGCACGAGCTCGAAGTGCTGGTGCACCATTCCGAGCCCGTGGGAGATGGCGTCCTGCTGGCTGGAGATGTCGGCGCGAGCGCCGTCGATGTAGACCTCGCCGGCGTCAGGCTGATGCACACCGAAGAGGAGGTTCATGAGCGTCGTCTTGCCGGTTCCGTTCTCACCGATCAGGGCGACGACTTCCCCCGCTCCGACCTCGAGCGAGACGTCGTCGACGGCGAGCACACCGGATGCTGCGAAGTACTTGCGCAGGCCGCGGATCTCGAGTCGGGGCGTCTCGCCCGAGGTGGGAGTCATGGGATCTCTTTCTGTGGTTCTTGCTTACCGGGTGGCGATCAGCTGGAGACGCCGAGCGCGACGCAGGCGTCGCTGGTCGGGTCGTTCAGCGCGTCGCAGATGGCGATCTCACCGGCGAGGATCTGCGCCTCGAGAGCCGCGACCTCCTCCATCAGACCGGCCACCAGCGCGGCCTTGTCGGCCGGGCCCTCGTCCTGGAAGACGGTCGAGCCGTCGCCCCACGACAGGCCGGTGACGCCGTCGGCGAGGCTCGCCGCCACGAATCCGGACTCGAACTCGCCCGCGAGGGTCGACTTGATCAGGTTGTAGGTCGTCATGTCGACGCGCTTCATGACCGACACGATCACCGTTCCGGGGGCGTCCGCGTCCTGGTTCGAGTCGACGCCGATCGCGAAGGTGCCCTCCTGCTCGGCGGCGCTGAACACGCCCTGACCGCTGAGGCCCGCCACCGCGTAGATGATGTCGTTGCCGGCCTGGTACAGCGCGAGCGCGGCCTCCTGGCCGACGGTCGGGTCGCCGAACTCACCGTTCAGGTAGCTCGGGGTGACGGTGCAGTCGGGGCACGCGGCGAGCACGCCCTGCTTGTAGCCGAAGTAGAACTGGTTCAGCCCGGGGTTGTCGATGCCGAGAACGGCACCGACCTGCTTGGTGGTGGTCATGCTTCCGGCGATGTAGCCGCCGAGGAAGCTCGACTCGTGCACGTTGATCGCGTAGGCCTGCACGTTGTCCGGGAGCTCCGAGACGAAGATGTCGCTCGGGACGCCGAACAGCTGGTCCGGGTTCTCGAGGGCGACCGCGAGCAGCGAGTCGGGGTCAAGACCGGGGGCCAGGATGATGTCGGGCTGGGTCGCGACGGTCGAGCGGATGACGCCCTCCTGCTGCGCCACCGACTCCGCCTCGACGACGCGACCGGTCACGCCGAAGTCGCTCTCCGCGAGCGTCGCACCGGCGACCGCCGAGTCGATGAAGCCGCCGTCGCCGGCGGATCCGGGGGTGATCAGGGCGTAGCTGAACGTGTCGTCGGCTTCCGCGGTCGTGGTGTCGGCCGAACAGCCGGCCAGCACGGTCAGCGTCGCGGCAGCAACGGCTGCGACGGCGATCTTTGAGGGGCGCATGGGTCTCCTAGGTGGGTGTGTTTTCGGACTTCAGGGAGGTGCGGGTGGAGCTGCGCGGTCGGAGGCGAATCCGACTGCTCTGTCGCCACAAGCGAGCGACGTTTCCGCGCGACTGGGCGCGAAGACCAACCAGCACGAGCGCGACGAAAGCTGCGCCCTGCGGGATGAACTGGGTGAGACTCGGCGGCACATCAAACGCCTGCAGGCGGATGCTCGCCGCGCTGGCGAAGCCGAAGACGGCTGCCGCGGGCACGATGAATGCCGGTCGGTTGAGCGCCAGCAGGGCGGCGGTGATGCCGATCCAGCCGCGGTCGGCGCTCATGTTGCGGGTGAAGATCCCGAGATCGCCCACCGAGAGGAAGGCGCCGCCGATGCCGGCGATGGCACCGGCCGTGACGAGGGCGAGCATCTGGGTGCGTCCGACGTTCAGGCCGGCGGACGCGGCGGCGATCGGGGCCTCGCCGACCGCCAGCAGGTGGCGGCCGCTGCGAGTGCGGAAGTACATCCCGACCAGGATCGCCAGCGTGAAGGCGAGATAGACGAGCGGGTTCAGTCGGTCGAGCAGCTGTCCGACGAACGGCAGGTCGGAGAGGAACGGAATCTCGACCTCGTCGATGCGGTCGACGTCGGGGGAGTAGATGCCGACGCCGCCGAGGTAGGAGCGCATCAGGAAGACCGTCAGCTGCAGCACGAGGATGTTGAGCCCGATCGCGAGGATCACCAGGTCGACGCCGATGCGGTGCGCGGCGGCCATGAGCAATCCGATGAGTGCTCCGGCCGCGGCAGCGGCGAGAATGCCGAGCGTGTTGTCGCCGGTGATGGCGGCGACGAGGATCCCGACGAACGCGCCCGCGAGAACCTTGGATTCGATTCCGAGGTTCAGCACCCCCGCGCGCGCACTGATCAGCGAGGCGATGGCGGCGAACAGAATCGGAGTCGTGAGCCGGATGCCGCTGTTGAGGAAGTCGGCGACGACGTTCATGCGGTCCCCTTTTCGACGGTCAGTTCAGCGGCGGCATCGTGTCTTCGGTTCGCTCGGCGCCGGTCGATCCATCTCTCGAGGCGCGTCAGCAGCGGCGCCTGGACGGCGATCAGCACGATCATGAGTGCCAGGACGGTGGAGCCGATCTCGCGGGGCACGCCCAGCACGATCTGGAGGCCGTTGACCGCGCCGACCGTGATGCCGGCATAGAGCACGCCCGCGATCGCGGCGCCGATGGCGGTGGTGCCGCCGAGGATCGCGGCGGTGAGGCCCGTGAATCCGGTGCCGTCGGAGAAGCCTTCGATGACGCGGTAGTTGACGCCGAGCACCTGGACGCCGCCGCCGATGCCGGCGAGGGCGCCGCCGAGGAGTCCGGCGCGGAGCACGCTGCCGGTGCTCGACATGCCGGAGTAGCGTGCGAAGAGCGTCGCCTCGCCGGACATCCGCTGCTCGTAGCCCGCGGTGGTGCGGCTGAGGAAGAACCAGACGCCGATCACGGCGACGATCGCGATGAGGAACGAGACGCCGAACTTGGTCGAGATGTCGAACAGGGGCAGGCGAGCGGTCTCGGCGACGACGTGCGTGTAGCCGACCGTGGACGCCTCGGCGCGCAGGGGGTAGTTGACGAGGAAGTCGACAAGGAGTCCGGCGATCGCGTTCAGGACGATCGTGATGATGAGCTCGTTCACCCCGAGGTAGATCTTGAGGATGGCGGGGATCACGCCCCAGATCGCTCCGACAGCACCAGCGGCCGCGAGGCAGACGATCGGGTGGATGCCAGCGGGAAGAAGGATGCCGTAGCCGACGACGGCCGCGGCGAGGCCGCCGAGCGCGTACTGACCTTCCTGGCCGATGCTGAACAGCCCGGTGCGGAGTGCGACGACGGCGCCGAGCGCGGTGAGGATGATCGGCGCGGCGAGGGTGAGGCTTCCGCCGACGTTGCAGTAGCCGGGGCTGCAGCTGAAGCCCGCCTGGATGACGGTCTGGGCGGCGGCGAGCGGTGACTGCCCGAGGGTGGCGACGAGAACGCCGCCGATGCCGAGCGCGACGATCGCCGCGGCGACGGGCAAGCCGATGCGGCGCAGTGTGCGCTCGATACTGTCGCGATCCATCGGGCCCCCGTCGGTGTGGTGCTGGGTGTGAGTGTGAACATCTTGCGCGCCCCGTGTTACAAATTCACAAGTCACGTGTTTCCTGCGTGTTACAAATTCACATGACGGGTCCTCGGGTCTTGCCGCCGCCCGCGCTCCGCTGCGGGGATGCGCGCCAGGCCCCGCGGATCCCCGCACGTCACCAAATGCAGGAGAATCGCGGCCCACGCCTCGTCGAAACCCCGTGATCGCAGCGGATGCGGCGAGAAACTCCTGCATTTCGTCACTGGGGGAGGGCGGGGGTGGCGGCGTAGCATGAGCGCATGGCGGTCGACGAGGACGCGACACCCGGGGTGGTGCGAGGGGCGCGCCGCGCCGCGATCATCGCCGTGGTCGTCTCGCTCGTGATCGCCGCCGCGATCGGGATCGCGGCTCTGGTCAGCGGCGACTTCGGCGAGCTGCAGGGCCGGATCATCCTCTCGACGCTGACGGTCGCGGCCTTCGGAACGACCGCGCTGTGCCACCTGGCGATCGTGGCGCGCGCCGTGCGCGTGGTCGGGTTCGTTGGCATCGCCGCGAGCCTGTTCGCCGCCGTGAGCGCGTTCCTGCTGATCTGGACCGACTGGGACGAGCTCGTCGACGGTGACGCGCTCGTCAAGGCGCTGCTTTCCTCCGCGATCTTGGCCGCGAGTCTCGCGCAGGCCAACCTGCTGCTCCTGCTGGCTCGTCAGCGCAACGTGCTCATCCGACTCGGGCTCGGCGTCACCCTGGTCGCCGTCGCGACCGTCGTCGTCATGCTGTGGCTGACGATCTTCACCGACGGCGACATTCCCGGCGACGACGGCTCGGCGTACTGGCGCGCGCTGGGCGTCGTCGGCATCGTGGATGCGCTCGGCACGATCGCTCTGCCGATCGTGGCGCTCATTCTGCGGGCCCGCACATCGCCGCGTGCCGACACGAGCGAGGGTCTCGGTGCCGGAAGCTCGAGCGTGACTGTCCCGCTCACTCCGGCGCTCGCCTCGCGCCTCACCGCCGACGCGAGCGCGCGAGGCGTGAGCGTCGAGTCCGCCGCGCGGGATGCCCTCGAGCGCGGCCTCTCGGCCCGAGAAGGTCTCTGACCGACGGCACTCCGCCGGTTCCGCTCGGCGGCGGGGCCGTGAATGCGCGCGCGTGCACGTCCGGGGTGCTTCCGGTCATGGGTTTCGACGTCGCGGGTGGTTGACACGCCGAGGTTCTTACTTCTATGGTTTATTTAGTCCTAAATAAAGGGCTGTACCAAGGAGATTCAATGGCGAACCGACCGAGCGCACGCACCGACGTGAATCGATCTGCGATCCTCGCCCAGTTGGGGGCGCAGGGGCCCGCGTCGCGCGCCGACCTCGCGCGTTCACTCGGCGTCTCGCCGGCACTCATGACGCAGCTCACCAAGGACCTGCTCGCCGATGGCCTCATCGTCGAACTCGAGAACTCGCCCTCGCAGGGCGGTCGCCCCGCTCGGATGCTGGGCCTCGCCGCGACCGGCGACCGCGTCATCGGCGTGAAGGTCGTTGCCGACCACGTCGCCTTCGTCGAGGTCGGGCTGGATGGGTCCGTCCAGCGCTCGGCGAGCGAGCCGTTCGATGCTGCGGCGACGACCGTGCTTGCCGACCTGGCGCGGCTGCTCACGCACTTCATCTCGGGCGGATCGACGCGCCTGCTCGGCGTGGGCGTCGGCGTCCCCGGCTCGGTCGATCGACAGGGCAACGGCGTCGTCGACTCCCCGCAGCTCGGCTGGTCGCGGGTTCCGCTCGGTGAGGCGCTGCAGCGCGAGCTCGGGCTGCCGATCATCGTCGAGAACAACGTCAACGCGCTCGCCATGGCAGAGCGCCTGTACGGCGTCGGACGCCGTCACAACAGCTTCCTCGTCGTCACGATCGGAACCGGAGTGGGCGCCGGGATCGTGGTCGACGGGGTCGTACTTCGCGGTGCCGCGGGCGGCGCGGGCGAGATCGGGCACACTCCGGTGCTCGAGAACGGTCCGCGCTGCATGTGCGGCAACAAGGGATGCCTCGAATCGCTCATCGGCGAGGCGGCACTCGTGCGCATCGCGCGCGAACGCGGTGTGATCTCCGCGAGCGCCGGCATCGCCGCGCTGCGCACCGCTGCCGACGAGGGCGACGCGGGCGCGACGGCGATCTTCAGCGAGGCCGGTCACCTTCTCGGCCGCACGCTCGCCGGTCTCGTGCACACCCTCGACCCCGAGATCGTCATCCTCCTCGGGGAGGGCACCGTGTCGTGGCCGCACTGGTCGTTCGGCTTCGAGCCCGCATTCCGCGCGAGCCTGCTGCCCGCGCGACGCGGCGTCGGCGTGGCCGTCGAGAGCTGGCAGGACGCGAGCTGGGCGCAGGGCGCCGCAGCGCTCGTGCTGGCCACGCCGTTCGACGCCGACGGCGTCTCGGGCGACCAGGGCCAACTGGTGCGCGATCGGCTCGTCGCCGGCAGCGCCATCCAGATCACCGCGGAAGGCGTGGACTCGTGAGTCTGCGCGCGCCCGAAGCGACAGCTCTGCCGCCGGCCGCCGAGGCGCCCCGACCGTCGATCGCCGGTTCGTCTCGGCGCAGCCGCCGCGTGAAGTACGCCCTCACCGTGCTCGCATTCATGCTGCCGAGCGCGATCCCCTTGACACTTTTCGTGCTCGGGCCGATGGTCGGAGCCGCCTGGGTCAGCCTCACCGAGTGGAACCTGCTCTCGCCCGCCACGTTCGTCGGCTTCGACAACTACGTCAGCCTCTGGAACGACCCCGAGACGGCCGAGGTGTTCCTGCACACGATCTACTACATCGTGGGCTATCTCCCGCTCGTCTACATCGGGGGCCTCGCGCTCGCTCTCGCCCTCAACGCGGGCCTCAAGGGGCGTTCGTTCCTGCGCGGCATCTACTTCCTGCCGGTGGTCACCAGCTGGATCGTCGTCGCGCTGGTCTGGCGCTGGCTGCTGAACCCGAGCACGGGCGTCGTCAACTCGGCGCTTGCGTGGTTCGGCATCGACGGCCCCGGCTGGTGGACCGACCCCGTGTGGGCGATGCCGTCGATCATCATCGCCTCAGCCTGGAAGGACCTCGGCTTCGTCATGGTGATCCTGCTGGCGGGGCTGCAGGCGATCAACACCGAACTGCTCGACGCCGCTCGCGTCGACGGGGCCGGCTGGTGGCGGCGGCTGTTCAGCGTGGTGCTGCCGTTGCTGAGCCCGAGCACCTTCTTCGTCATTGTGATCTCGCTCATCAACGGATTCCAGGTCTTCGACCAGGTGTACGCCATGACGGGCGGGGGTCCCGGTGGGGCCACTCAGGTCGTGGTGCAGCAGATCTACGACCTGACGTTCCGCTACGGCGCTGCGGGGGAGGCATCCGCCCTCAGCTGGATGCTGTTCGCGGTGGTCCTCGGAGTCACGGTCATTCAGATCATCGGTCAAAGGAGGTGGGTGACGTATGGCTGAGCGCACCACGACTCGCACGCGGCCCCGCCTCGGGATGCGTCCCGGGCTGATGGGACTGATCATTCTGCACGTCGTCGTCATCCTCGGCGCGATCGCGATGTTCTTCCCGTTCCTGTGGACGATCATCACCTCGATCACGCCGGGGGCGGGCCTCACCGTCGCCCCGGCGCTGATCCCGGCCGACCCGTCGCTGGACGCCTACCGCCAGCTGTTCGAGGAGCGCCCGTTCGCGCGCGTCGCCCTCAACAGCATCGGGCTGGCCACCGTCACGACGCTGGTGCAGCTGTTCACGAGCGCCACCGCGGCCTACGCCTTCAGTCGTCTGCCGTTCCGGGGACGCGGCATCGTGTTCGCGGTGTACCTCGCGACGATGATGATCCCGCTGCAGGTGCTGATCGTTCCGCTCTTCGTCGAGCTGAAGGCGTTCGGGCTGATCAACACCTATCTGGGCGCGCTGCTGCCGACTTTCGCGAGCGCCTTCGGCATCTTCCTGCTGCGGCAGGCCGTCCACCAGGTTCCGCGTGAGCTGGATGAGGCCGCGACGCTCGATGGCGCCGGGCACTTCCGGATTTTCTTCTCGGTGATCCTGCCGAACATCAGGCCCGCGCTCGCGACCCTCACCGTGTTCGCGTTCATGGGCAGCTGGAACAACTTCCTCTGGCCGCTGGTCGTCCTGCGCTCTCCCGAGCTGCACACCCTCCCGGTGGCGCTCGCCGGACTGCAGGGGCAGTACACGACGCAGTGGGACATCGTGATGGCCGGATCGGTCATCAGCGTGCTCCCCATGCTCGCCCTCTATCTGTTCGCCCAGAAGTACGTCATTCAGGGCGTCGCAAGCTCCGGACTCAAGTGAGTCCGGTCGCCCACACCCTCGCACCAAACCCCATCGAAGGAGATAGGCACATCATGAAGCGCAATCTGATGACCGCAGTCGGCCTCGCCGGCGTCGCGGCATTGACCCTGGCGGGATGCACCGCGGCCGCCGACAGCGGCCCCGTGACCATCACGTACACCAACTTCATTTCCAACGGCGGAAACGAAGACAACCTGCAGGCGATCGTCGACGCGTTCGAGGCCGAGAACCCGAACATCACCGTCGAGGTCACGACCCTGCCCTACGGCGACTACGGCACCGCGCTGCAGACCGACCTCGCCGCCGGCACCGAGAGCGACGTCTTCGACATCGAGTACTCGAACTACGCGCAGTACCAGGCGAACGGCGTCCTCGCGCCGATCGAGGTGGCCAACCCGGGCGCCTACAAGGCATCGCTGCTCGAGGCCTACGCGACCGACGGCGTGCAGTACGCGCTGCCGAGCTCGTTCTCGGACGTCGTGCTCTACTTCAACAAGGAGCTCTTCGACGCGAACGGCCTCGACTACCCGACCCAGGACTGGACCTGGGCCGACGAGAAGGCCGCCGCCGAGGCGATCACCGACCAGGACGCCGGTATCTGGGGCGACCACCAGCCGGTGAGCTTCTACGAGTACTACAAGGCGCTCGCGCAGAACGGCGGCGAGTTCCTGAACGCCGACGGCACTGCGGTTGCGTTCAACACTCCCGAGGGCATCGAGGCCGCCGAGTGGCTCGTGAACAAGAGCGGCACGGTGATGCCGACGATCGAACAGGGCCAGGGCACGGCCGACTTCGACACGAACCTCTTCAAGGAGGGCAAGCTCGGCATGCTGCACAGCGGCATCTGGATCTTCGGAGCCCTCGCCGACGTCACCTTCGAGTGGGACATCGCGGTCGAGCCGGGCAACACCCAGCAGGCCAGCGCGGTGTTCTCGAACGCGATCGGCGTCAGCGCCAACTCGGAGAACGTCGAGGCCGCGGCCAAGTGGGTCGAGTTCATGACCTCCTCGGACACCATGGTTGACATCCGTCTCGACTCCGGCTGGGAGCTCCCGCCGATCTCGGACGACGAGAAGCTCGCCACCTACCTCGAGAAGGGCGCCCCGGAGAACCGCCAGGCGGTCTTCGACTCGCTCGACGGCATCGCGCTGCCGCCCGTTGTCGCCAACGGCCAGGCCGAGATGCAGGACATCCTGGGCGAGGAGCTCATCGAGGCGCAGGCCGGCCGCAAGTCGGTCGAGGAAGCCCTCGCGAGCGCCGAGGAGCGCATCAACGCCGTCATCGGCGGCTAGCAGTTCGCTGGTCGAGCAGCCGCCCCGGGCGGCTGCTCGACCGGCACGCCCCGCACCACCGATTCACCCGTTCGACCGCCCACCTGATCCAAAGGATCCCCTCGTCATGACCAACGCCCCGGCTCTCGCCGACCGCGCCCACCTGGCCGCGATCGCCGAGCAGGGACGCGCTCTGATCCTCTCTCTGCAGGATGCGAGCGGCGCCTACCCCGCGAGTCCCACCTTCTCCGCCTATCGCGGCTACTCCTGGTTCCGGGACGGCGCCTTCATCGCCGACGCGATGTCGGCCGCCGGTGAGATCGCCTCGGCGTCCGCCTTCTTCGACTGGTGCGCACGCATGCTCACCGAACGCTCCGACGACATCAAGCGCATCGTGGCCGCGGCCCACGCCGGGGTTCCGGTGCCGGACTCGGACATGCTCGCCACGCGCTTCACTCTCGACGGCCGCGAGGGCGACGACGAGTGGTGGGACTTCCAGCTGGACGGCTACGGCCTCTGGGTGTGGGCGCTCGCGGAGCATGTGCAGCGCCACGAGCTCGACCCGGGACGCTGGATTCCCGCCGTCGAGCTCACCCTCGACTACCTCACGAGCTCGTGGCAGCGTCCCTGCTACGACTGGTGGGAAGAGCACTCCGAGCACGTTCATGTGTCGACCCTCGGATGCATCTCGGCCGGCTTGCACGCGGGCGCATCGCTGACCGCCGAGGACTCGGCCCGGTCGAGGGCCGCCGCCGCGACGGCCGCCACGATCGACGACTTCATCCGATCGCAGGGGGTCCGCGACGGCCACCTGGTCAAGTGGATCGGCACCGACGCCGTGGATGCGAGTCTCGGCTCGCTCATGGCCCCGCTCGGTGTCGTCGACGCCCGCGGGCCACTCGGCGCCGCGACGATCGCCGAGCTCGACGCCCAGCTGGTGGTCGACGGCGGCATGCACCGCTTCCTCGCGGACACCTACTTCGGCGGCGGCCAATGGCCCCTGTTGAGCTGCTTCCTCGGACTCGCGTGGCACCGCGCGGGCAGCACCGACCGCGCGCTCGAGCTGCTGCGCTGGTCGGCGGGAACCGTGCGCGAGAGCGGCACCATGCCGGAGCAGGTCGCCGATCATCTGCTGGACTCTTCCTTCGTCGACGAGTGGATCGAACGATGGGGAACGAGCGCCGACCCGCTGCTCTGGTCCTCCGCCATGTATCTTCGCCTCGCCCTCGAACTCGGAGTAATCGAATCATGATCCGTCACCGGCCTTTCGGCTCCGGTCACCCGTACTCGGTCGACACCGACCAGCGCCACCCGGTCGACCCCGTCGCGGGGGAGACGCTCAACCTGGGCGTGCGCAGTTCGGCGGGGGTCGCCCGCGTCGACCTCGAACTCGTCCGCGACGGCGGAGCGCCTGCGGTGCTGCCGCTGGCCCCGGTGACCCGCCGAGATCGCGGACAGGTCGTCGACGGCGGCCACCTGGCGTCGGCGCAGGCGCGTCTCGCGCGCGCGAGCGGCGGCTGGAACGCCGAGCTCGACGATCTGCGGGTCGGCGAGACGCTGCGCTACCGCTTCGTGGCTCCCGACGAGCGCACCCGCTGGTTCGAGACCACGGTGAGCGGCTGGACCGACGGGGCACCCGGACTCCACCAAGTCGGCGCGCCGCGCGTGGTCGAGGGGTCTGCGCGCTCGCTCGGCGACGGCTCGCGGGTGCACCGCATCCGCTTCGCCATTCCGCTGGCGCCCGGGGAGCGGGTCGCGGGGTTCGGTGAGCGCTACGACGCGCTCAACCATCGCGGCACGGAGCTCGACTCGGTCGTCTTCGAGCAGTACAAGAGCCAGGGCGCCGAGCGCAAGACCTACCTCCCGATGCCGTTCGCCCACGTGGTCGGCGGCAGCGGCTGGGGCTTCCACGTGCGCACCAGCCGTCGCGTCTGGTTCGACGTCGGCGCCCGCGACGAGAACCTGCTGTGGATCGAAGCCGAGACCGATGCGGCCGGCGACCTCGAGATCGCCTTCTACGACGGCTCGCCGCGCGAGGTGCTGGCGGCGTTCCTCGCCGAGGTGGGGCACGCCGAGGAGCTTCCCTCCTGGGTGTTCCGGCTCTGGGCCAGCGGCAACGAGTGGAACACGCAGGCCGAGGTGATGCGCCAGATGGACGCGCACCGCGACCACGACATTCCGGTCGGCTCGGTCGTCATCGAGGCCTGGAGCGACGAGAGCACGTTCACCACCTGGCGCGATGCGAAGTCGGAGATCGTCGACGGCGCCCAGCCGAAGCGACTGGCCGACTTCGAGTTCCCGGAGGACGGCGCCTGGCCGGACCCGAAGGGGATGACGGACGAGCTGCACCGCCGCGACATCCGCCTGCACCTCTGGCAGATTCCGCTGCTCAAGATGCGTCCGCATCCGGCGGGACAGCTGAAGGCCGACGCCGAGGCGGCGATCCGCGACGGCGTGCTGATTCAGGAGCCGGCGCCGGACGGGTCGCTGCGCCCGTACCGCAACCGCGGCTGGTGGTTCCCGCTCGGGCTCATGCCCGACCTCACAGATGAACGTGCCGCGACCTGGTGGACCGAGAAGCGCCGCTACCTGGTCGAGGAGATCGGCGTCGACGGGTTCAAGACCGATGGCGGCGAGCACGCCTGGGGGCGTGAGCTGGTCTACCGCGACGGCCGGTTCGGCGACGAGAAGAACAACACCTTCCCGGTGCACTACGCCAAGGCCTACGGCGACCTGCTGCGCCGCAACGGCAAGGCGCCGGTCACCTTCAGCCGCGCCGGGTTCAGCGGCAGCCAGGCGCACGGCGCGTTCTGGGCGGGCGACGAGAACTCGACCTGGGAGGCGTTCCGCTGGTCGCTGTTCGCCGGTCTCAACGCCGCGTCCAGTGGAATCGTCTACTGGGGCTGGGATCTCGCCGGCTTCAGCGGCGACATCCCGACGGCGGAGCTGTACCTGCGCTCGACCGCCGCTGCCGCGTTCGTGCCGATCATGCAGTACCACTCCGAGTTCAACCACCACCGCACCCCGTCGCGGGACCGCACGCCCTGGAACATCGCCGAGCTGACCGGCGACGACCAGGTGATTCCGGTGTTCCGCCGCTTCGCGAAGGTGCGCGAGAAGCTGGTTCCCTATCTGGAGTCCGAGGCCCGGCGCGCGATCGAGGCCCGCGAGCCGCTCATGCGGCCGCTGTACTTCGACCTTCCGGACGACGAGGCGGTGTGGGCCCATCCGCTGCAGTGGATGCTCGGAGACGCGATCCTGGTCGCGCCCCTCGTCGAGGAGGGGGCCGAGACGGCCTCGGTCTTCCTGCCTGCGGGGGAGTGGGTGGATGCCTTCACCGGCATGCACATCGACGGTGGTCGCGTGATCGAGCGGGTCACCCCGATCGACGAGCTTCCCGTGTACGTGCGGGCTGCCGACTGGCCGTCGCTCGCCGAGGTGTTCGCGAGCTAGGCGTCGGCGAGGCCGCGGCGCTCGAGCAGGGGCTCGATGACGGCGTCGCGGCCGCGGAACTCCCGGTACGCCTCGAGCGGATCCTTCGAGCCGCCGACTCCGAGCACCAGTCGGCGGAACGTCTCGCCGTTGGCGCGGGTGAGTCCGTCGTTCTCGTGGAACCAGGCGACGGTGTCGGCGTCGAGCACCTCGCTCCAGATGTAGGAGTAGTAGCCGGCGTCGTAGCCGCCGGCGAAGATGTGGGCGAAGTAGGTGCTCGAGTACCGGGGCGGGATCGCCGGGTGGTCGAGCCCCGCGGCGGCGAGGGCCTGCGCCTCGAACTCGGTGACATCGGTGACGGCGGTGGCCTCGTCGGGCGTCAGCGTGTGCCAGGCCTGGTCGAGCATCGCCGCGGCCAGGTACTCGCTTGTCGAGTAGCCCTCGTTGAACTGCTCCGAGGCCTGCAGGCGTTCGACGATCGCGGGGTCGATCGGCTCGCCGGTCTCGTAGTGCTTGGCGTAGTTGTTCAGCACCTCGGGCCAGAGCATCCACATCTCGTTGACCTGGCTCGGGTACTCGACGAAGTCGCGGTAGACGTTGGTGCCCGCGAGCTTGGGGTAGGTGACGCGGGCGAACAGGCCGTGCAGCGCGTGCCCGAACTCGTGGAACAGCGTCGCGACCTCATCGAAGGTGAGCAGCGTGGGCTCGCCTGCCGCGGGCTTGGGCACGTTGAGGTTGTTGGTGACGACGACCGGCTGGCCGAGCAGCGAGTTCTGCGACACGAGCGAGTTCATCCAGGCGCCGCCGCGCTTGCTGTCGCGCGTGTAGAGGTCCAGCACGTACAGCCCGACGGGGGAGGCGTCCTCGTTCTTGACCTCGAAGATCCGGGCGTCGGGGTGGTAGTTCACCAGGTCGCGGCGCTCGTGGAAGGTGATGCCGTAGAGCCGGGTGGCGGCGTAGAACACGCCGTCCTGCAGCACGCGTTCGGCCTCGAACCACGGCCGCAGCGCGGCGGTGTCGACGTCGTAGCGCTCCTGGCGCTCCTTCTCGGTCCAGTACGCCCAGTCGGCGGCGCCGACCTCGCCGCCGGCCTGGCGCTCGAGCGCCGTATGCTCGGCGGCGGCGTTGCGGGCGGCGGCTGGAGCCAGTCGCCCGAGCATCTCGGCGACGGCTTCGGGCGAGCCGGCGGTCTCGTCGGAGGTGACCGCCGCGGCGTGGTTGTCGAAGCCGAGCAGCACGGCGCGCTCGGCGCGCAGCCGGACGATCTCGAGCACCAGGTCGCGCGTATCGTGCTCGCCGCCGCGCGTGCCGCGCGAGCGCGACGCCTTCATCAGGCGCGCGCGCACCGCGGGGTCGGTCAGTTCGGACAGCGCGGGCTGACCGGTCGGCAGGATGAGGGTGAGCAGGTAGCCGTCGAGCCCCCGCGACGCGGCCGCTTCAGCGGCCGCCGAGATCTCGCCCGCGGACAGGCCGTCGAGGTCGCTCTCGGAGTCGAGGTGGACGGCGAGATCGTTGGTGTCGGCGAGCAGGGCCTTCTCGAACCGCGTGGTGAGCGTCGAGATCTGCTGGTTGAGCTCGCGCAGACGGGTCTTGGACTCCTCGTCGAGCCCGGCGCCGGCCCGCGTCATCTCGACGTGCCAGCGCTCCACGAGGTAGCGCTGCTCGTCGGTGAGGGGCTCCTCGCTCTCGTGCACGGCCGCGATGCGGCGGTGCAGCGCGTGGTCGAGCATGATCGCGTCGTAGTGCTCGGCGAGCTTCGGGGCGAGCTTCTCCTCGAGAGCGTTGCTGAAGTCGCTGGAGTGCGAGGAGCTGAGGTGGAAGAACACGTGCGAGACACGCGCGAGGATCTGTCCGCTGCGCTCCAGGGGCTCGAGCGTGTTGGCGAAGGTCGCGGGCTCGGCGGTGTCGATGATCGCGGCGAGTTCGGCACGCTGCTCGGCCATGCCGAATTCGAAGGCCGGTTCGAAGTGCTCGTCCCGGATCTCGGCGAACGGCGGGAACGCGTAGGGCAGCAGGCTGGGCGCGACAAAGGGATTGCTCACGATGTCAGCCTAGATGGCGCGCGCGAGACAGTGCAAAGAAATTCTTGCAAAGAACTCTCTGCAAAGGTATCTTTGCGTCATGACCACCGAACGGGCCCCGCGCACGCTGGACGTGAACGACCTCAAGGCGCTCGCGCATCCGCTGCGCGTGCAGCTCCTCGACGCGCTCTCGACGTACGGCGCGGCGACGGCGAGCGGTCTCGCCGACCGGCTCGGCGAGTCGAGCGGGGCGACCAGCTACCACCTGCGCCAACTGGAGAAGCACGGCTTCGTCCGCGAGCTGGAAGGCAAAGGCAGCGCGCGCGAGCGCTGGTGGGAGCGGGTGCCCGGGGGCATCATGCTCGACCCGAGTCGCTTCGACCGCGAGTCGCCCGAACGTGCGGCGACCGACCTGCTCCTCGCGGAGTGGGAGCACAACCGCCGCCGGCTGCT
>DCRR01000001.1:128995-130930 GCA_002325245.1 Microbacteriaceae bacterium UBA1487
CAGCTGCAGCTGAACCTGTTCCCCGTCGTCGACGGGGCTCCGACAGCGGAGCACCCCGACGGCACCTCGGATCTCAGGAAGGAGGCACGGTCATGACGACCCAGCCGATTCCCGTGTTCGCCGCCGTCGCGCTGCGATCGCCCCGCGTGCACCGGCCGGGTGCCCGCCGACTCGCGGTGCGACTCGGAGTCGCCCTCGTCACCTGGGGGCGCCGCGACGCGCGTCCCGTGACGCGCGAGCAGATCCTCGCCCGGCGCGCCGCCGAGCGTCAGCTCGAGGCGACCCGCACGCAGGGCCTCCGGCTCGCCGCCGACCACGGGCCGCGCTGACCCCGGCGGGTCGGGCACTAGATTGTGGGCATGCAGACCCGTCCGCCATCCGGAGCGTCGATCCGGATGAGCGACCTGGGGCATCCGATCGCCGCCGGCGTCATCGCGGCCCTCACCGGCTTCGCCAGTTCGTTCACGCTGGTCATCGCGGGACTGGTCGCCGTCGGCGCGACGCCCGCGCAGGCCGCGTCGGGCCTCTTCGCCCTCTCGCTCGGCCAGGGCATCCTCTGCATCGCGCTGAGCGTTGCCTTCCGGCTTCCGCTGGCCTTCGCGTGGTCGACACCCGGCGCCGCCGTGATGATCGCCGCGGGCGGGCTCACCGGGGACTTCGCCAGCGCGATCGGCGCGTTCCTGGTGTGCGCCGCGCTGCTGCTGCTCACGGGGGCCTGGCCAACGCTTGCCCGCGCGATGACCCGCATTCCTCCGGCGATCGGCAGCGCGATGCTCGCCGGGATCCTGGTGCCGATCTGCCTGGCCCCGGTGCAGGCGGCCGTCGAGCTTCCCACCCTGGCGCTGCCGGCGGTCATCGTCTGGGCGCTGCTGGCCCGGCTCGCGCCGCGCTGGGCAGTGGCGGGGGCGGTCGTCGCCACGATCACGGCGATCGTCGTCTCCGGCCGCGCCAGCGGCTTCGGCGAGTACTCGCTGGCGCCGACGCTCGAACTCGTGATGCCGCACTTCGATCCGCTCGTGATCGTCAGCCTGGGCGTGCCGCTGTACCTCGTCACGATGGCCGGGCAGAACGTGCCCGGATTCGCCGTGCTGCGCACCTTCGGCTACCACGAGCCGCCCGCGCGGGCGATCCTGCTGAGCACCGGGGCCGCCTCGGCGATCATCTCGCCGTTCGGCGGCTACGTGCTGAACCTCGCCGCGATCACGGCGGCCATGATGGCGGGTCCGGACGCGCACGCGGATGCGCGCCGCCGCTGGATCGCGACCCTCGCCTGCGGCGTCGCCTACCTCGTTCTCGCGTTCGGGGCGAGCGCCGCGAGCGCGCTCGTCGCCGTCGCCCCGCCGATCCTGATCACGGCGGTCGCGGGCCTGGCGCTGTTCGGCGCCTTCGGGTCATCCATCGCCGATGCGCTTCGCGAGCCGGCGCACCGGGTCGTCGCGGTGCTGACCTTCCTGGTCGTCGTCTCGGGGGTCACGATCGCCGGGATCGGCTCCGCGTTCTGGGGCCTCGTGGTGGGTGGCCTCGCGTATCTGTGGCTGGTGCTCTCGCGCCGTCCGCGTCAGTCGGCGGACGACACCGTGGCCGCGTCGCGCACCGGGTCGTAGCGGATCGTCGTGCCATCGTCGAGCTCGACGACGGGGCGCCCCTCGAGCCAGGTGAGGGTCCAGCGCCAGGCGCTCGTGTCGAACGCGGCGACCTCGGCCTCGACGGCGCCGATTGCCGCGATCACGGCGGCGGGAAGGCCGGCGGGGGCCGGTGCGCCGACCGCCCACCTCGTGCCGAGCTGCATCAGATGCCCTTCTCGTAGGTGACCCACGTCGTGCGGGTCGCGATCCGGTCGTAGACGCGCTGCGCGCGCTCGTTGTCGGCGGCGGTGATCCAGCGCAGCTTTCCGCCCTCGCTCGACTCGCGGGCGAGCGCCGCGAGCGCCTCGAT
>DCRR01000001.1:130990-172166 GCA_002325245.1 Microbacteriaceae bacterium UBA1487
CCCGTGAAAGTGTCGGGATGCCGGCGGTAGTGGGCGAACCCGACGAGGGTGCCGTCGTCCTCGGCCACGATCGCGTCGACCCCCGACCCGGGCGTCAGCAGGATCCCGCCGACCCGGTCGAGGACGTCCTCGGAGAACCGCGTCTCGTAGAACACGCCGTAGGCGCGAAACAGCTCGCGCCAGGCGGCCAGGTCGTGCGCGGTGAGCTCGCGGATCTGCACGGCGATCAGGCCTCCGGCTGCTCCGCGAGCACGATCTCGGTCACGGCGACCTCATCGGCCTCGACGAGCGTGAGCTCGGCGATGCGGCCCACGGCGCGGAGGTCGTCGACCGCCTCGGCCAGCAGCGCGGGGCCGGCGAGCACCGCCGAGACCACCTCGGTCTTCTGCGAGGCCTTCGCGTCGGTCTTGGCGCGGCGGATGCCGATCAGCGCGGCGCTCACCTCCGGCAGCAGCCCGCGAGCCGCGCCGAACTCGGCCAGCTCGTCCGCCGTGGGCCACGAGGCGCTGTGCACCGACGTCGCGTGGGTCCAGCGCCACACCTCTTCGGTGGCGAACGGGATCACCGGGGCGAGCAGGCGCAGGAACACGTCGATCGCGAGGCGGAGCGCCGCCACGGCGCTGGCCTGTGGCGCGCCGGTGCCGGTGTAGGCGCGCTCCTTGACCAGCTCCAGGTAGTCGTCGCAGAACGTCCAGAAGAACTGCTCGGTCACCTCGAGCGCGCGCGCGTGATCGAAGTCGGTGTACGCCTTCGTCGCCAGGCGCACGACCTCGCCGAGCTCGGCGAGCATGTCGCGGTCGAGCGGCTCGGTGATGGCGGCGCCCTCCGTGTGCGGGAACGAGTAGACGAACTTGGAGGCGTTCAGCACCTTGATCGCCAGGCGCCGGCCGATCTTCATCTGCTTCGGGTTCTGCGGGTCGAAGGCCGCGTCGGTGCCCAGGCGCGAGCTCGCAGCCCAGTAGCGCACCGCGTCCGAGCCGTGCTCCTCGAGGAGGCCCGCGGGGGTGACGACGTTGCCCTTCGACTTCGACATCTTCTTGCGGTCGGGGTCGACGATGAAGCCGGAGATCCCGGCGTTCTTCCACGGCACCTGCCCGTGCTCGAGCTCGGCGCGCAGCACGGTCGAGAACAGCCAGGTGCGGATGATGTCCTGACCCTGCGAGCGCAGGGCGTAGGGGAACACCAGGTCGAAGAGCTCCGGGTCGCGCTCCCAGCCGCCGGCGATCTGCGGCGTGAGGCTCGAGGTCGCCCAGGTGTCCATGATGTCGAGCTCGCCCTCGAAGCGAACGCCGCGGTCGGCCTCGGTGAAGCCGGGCGGGACATCGCTCGAGGGGTCGATCGGGAGGGAGGCCTCGTCGGGCACGATGACGCCGGTGCGCTCGCCTTCGGCGTCGAGCTCGTACCAGACCGGAAGCGGCACCCCGAAGAAGCGCTGGCGCGAGATCAGCCAGTCGCCGGTGAGGCCGCCGACCCAGTTCTCGTAGCGCACGCGCATGAAGTCGGGGTGGAAGTCGATGCTCGTGCCCGCCGCGAGCAGGCGCTCCTTGAGCGCTTCGTCGCGGGCGCCGTTCGAGATGTACCACTGGCGCGTCGAGACGATCTCGAGCGGCTTGTCGCCCTTCTCGAAGAATTTCACCGGGTGCGTGATCTTGCGCGGCTCGCCGTGCAGGTCGCCGGATTCGGCGAGCAGTTCGACCATGCGGGCCTTGGCGCTGAAGACGGTCTTGCCCGCGAGCTCGGCGTAGGCGGCGCGGCCGGCCTCGCTGAACAGCTCCTCGGCCGGGGCCTCCGCGATCAGGCGGCCGTCGCGGCCGATGACGGTGCGGTTCGGCAGATCGAGCTCGCGCCACCAGACGACGTCGGTGACGTCGCCGAAGGTGCAGATCATGGCGATGCCCGAGCCCTTGTCCTGCTGGGCCAGGCGGTGCGCGACGACCGGCACCTCGACGCCGAACACCGGCGTCGTCACCGTCGTGCCGAACAGGCCCTGGTAGCGCTCATCGTCCGGGTGCGCGACCAGCGCGACACACGCGGGCAGCAGCTCGGGGCGGGTGGTCTCGATCTCGACGGTGCCGCCGTCGGGCTTGTGGAACGACACCCGGTGGTAGGCCGCCGGCTGCTCCTTGTCCTCCAGCTCGGCCTGGGCGACCGCGGTGCGGAAGGTCACGTCCCACAGGGTGGGCGCATCCGCCTGGTACGCCTCGCCGCGGGCGAGGTTCCGCAGGAACGCGCGCTGCGCCGTCGCGCGCGAGTGCTCATCGATCGTGCGGTAGGTCAGCGACCAGTCGACGCTGAGCCCGAGGGTGCGCCAGAGGTCTTCGAACTGCTTCTCGTCCTCGACCGTGAGGCGCTCGCAGAGCTCGACGAAGTTGCGGCGGCTGATCGGCTGCTGATCGGCGGCCTTCGTGCTCGAGCCCTCGCCGCCGTCGTGCGGGGGAGTGAAGTCGGGGTCGTAGGGCAGCGTGGGGTCGCAGCGCACGCCGTAGTAGTTCTGCACGCGACGCTCGGTCGGCAGGCCGTTGTCGTCCCACCCCATCGGGTAGAACAGGTGCTTGCCGTTCATGCGCTGAAAGCGCGCCGCCAGGTCCATGTGCGTGTAGCTGAAGACGTGGCCGATGTGCAGACTGCCGGAGGCGGTCGGCGGAGGCGTGTCGACGCTGAACACCGCATCCTTGCCCGCGGCGAGCGCCGCAGCACGATCGAATCGGTGGGTGCCGTCGACCTCCCAGGTCTCGCCCCACTTCGCTTCGAGGCCCTCGAGTGCGGGCTTGTCGGGAATGGGGGCGCTGGCGTTCACGCGGACTCCGGTTCGATATCGGCGGCACCGAGTCAATGCCCCGAATCCGGGGCGAGGTGCCTGAGTGTGAGGTGTGATCTCAGTCTACCGACTCCATCCGGGAGTACGGTCGGGCCATGGTCGCCGAGACGCCTCCCGCCCGGCATGACGATCTGCATGCCGCGTTCGTGAACTGCACGCTCAAGCGCAGTCCCGAGATCAGCCACACCCACGGCCTGATGAAGCGCAGCATCGCGCTCATGCAGTCCCAGGGCGTGTCCGTCGATCAGATCCGACTCGCCGACCATGATGTCGCCGACGGGGTGTACCCGGACATGCGCGAGCACGGCTGGGAGTTCGACGAGTGGGTCGACCTCTGGCCGCGGATCCGCGACGCGGACATCCTCGTCGTCGGCACGCCGATCTGGCTGGGGGAGCCGTCCTCCGTGCTGCGCCGTTTCATCGAGCGGCTGTACTCGATGAGCGGGGAGCTCGCCGAGAACGGCCAGTACGTGTACTACGGCAAGACTGCCGGGGTGCTGGTCACCGGCAATGAGGACGGGGTGAAGCACTCGGCCATGTCGACGCTCTACAGCCTGCAGCACATCGGCTACACGATCCCGCCGGCCGCCGACGCCGGGTGGATCGGCGAGGTGGGGCCCGGGCCGAGCTATCTCGACGAGGGCTCGGGCGGTCCGCAGAACGACTTCACCAACCGCAACGTCACCTTCATGACCTGGAACCTGCTGCACCTCGCGCGGATGCTGAAGGACGCGGGCGGGATTCCTGCCTACGGCAACCAGCCCGAACGGTGGAGGCGGGGCGAGCGCTGGGGGTATTCAGCGAACCCCGAGTATCGCTAGCGCTATTCGCTGACGAGGATCGTGTCTCGGGCGACGATCTCGGAGCCGAGGAAGACGGCGATCGAGTACTGCTGCCATCCGGCGGGCTGACCGCACTGGTAGTCGACGGTGATGGTGCCGACGGCGGGGAGGCCCGTCTCGTAGGGCTCGGCGTCGGCCGCCTCGGTCCCGATGCCGAACGACACGGTGGTTCCCGCCGTGTCCCACGTGAAGGTCAGCGGAATGGAGCCGGCTGCCGTGCAGTTCACCTCGGTGGTCGACGACTCGAAGCTGCGGATCGGCGACGGCGGCAGCGTCGGCTCGGCGCTCGCGGTGGCGGTCGGCGTCGCACTCGGGGTGGCGCTCGCCGACGGGGTCGCGGTCGCGCTCGGCGTCGGCGTCGGCACCGGGGTGCTCGCGTCGCCGTCGTCGGTCATCAGCACGATGATGAGCGTGACAGCAGCGACGAGAAGCAGGCTCGACGCGGCGAGCAGGGCGATCACGAGCCGCGAAGGCCGCCGTCGCTCGCCGAAATCGCTGTTCATCGAAGCCCGCCCGTGATCCGCCTCAGGACGTGGCGGGGCGCAGTCGCCCCGCCACGAGTTCTGAGCGTCACTCTAGGCTCCGCCGCCGCGCGCTTCAAGCGGCGGGGGCGTCGTCTCGGTCGACGCGGATGCGCTGCGCGATGAGCGCGCTCACGAGCGTCACGAGCGACAGCGTCGCGAGCACGAGCCCGGGGTGCCACCACGCCTGCTCGGTCGCCACGCCGAGGCCCGCCGTCACGGTCGGGATGAAGCCGGAGACCACGGCCGCGAGGGCGTAGGCGAACCCGAGAGCGGAGTAGCGGTAGCGCTCGTGGAACAGCTCGGTGAAGATGCCGCCGAGGGCGGCCCAGCTCATCGTCGGGAGGACGCCGCCGATGATCATCATCGCCACAAGGAACTCGAAGCTCGAGAACTGCAGCGCGTAGTAGATCGGGAACGCGACGAGCAGGGTGCCCAGCGCGCCGATCGCCACGACGCGGGCGGAGCCGATGCGGGTCGCCCACCAGCCGAACAGGGGAATCGTGACGAGCTGCAGGAGCCCGCCCGCGGTGGTCGCGATGAGCAGCTGGTAGTAGTCGTAGCCGAGCACGCTGGCGCCGTAGTTCAGCGTGTAGGTGTTCATCAGCGAGTAGGAGCCGATGCCGAGCAGGGCGACGCCGATGGCGACCAGGATCGTGGCCGGCTGGGCGCGCAGCAGTGCTGCGATCGGCACTCGCGGGCGCAGCCCTTGCGCCTTCACCGCGGTGAAGACGGGCGTCTCGGTGATGGACAGGCGCAGGTAGAGCGAGATCGCCAGCAGCGGGATCGCGGTGAGGAACGGAATCCGCCAGGCCCACGCGGAGATCTCGGGGGCGCTGAGGGTCAGCGTGAGCCAGAGGAACGCGGTGGCGGCGAGGATCGAGCCGATCGGCGAGCCGAGCTGCGGCATCGCGGCGGCGAAGGCCCGCTTGGCGCGGCTCTCGTGCTCGGTCGCGATGAGCACCGCGCCGCCCCATTCGCCTCCGAGCGAGACGCCCTGCGCGACACGGAGCGTCACCAGCAGGATCGCCCCGAACCAGCCGGCCTGGTCGAAGGTCGGCAGGACGCCGATGAGGCCGGTCGCCACACCCATGATGGTCACGGTGACGATCAGGGTGGTGCGGCGGCCGAGCCGGTCGCCGAGGTGTCCGAACAGGATTGCGCCGAGCGGACGCACGACGAACGCGACGCCGATGGTGGCGAGTGCGGTGAGATTCGCTCCGACCGGTCCGAGCGGCTCGAAGAACAGCGGGCCGGCGAAGAAGGCTGAGAAATAGGCGAACAGGTAGAAGTCGTACGACTCCAGAGAGGTCCCGACCAGCGAGGCCCAGCGGGCCCTGCGTGCGGTGCGGGGGTCGGAGGGTGCGATCACGGAGGCACGGGTGCTGTCCGTGACCGACGGGGACGTGGTTGGCGCTTTGCCACGAGTTTCGAAGGTCACAAGTCCAGAAGCGTAGTGGCGCGCGGACCGCCGCGCCCGGCGCGTCACAACTTGTTCTATAAGAAATAGAAATATAGGCTGTCGGCATGCTGTTTCGCCTCGACCCGTCCTCGGCGGTTCCGCTGTTCGCGCAGCTCGCCGGGTCGGTGCGCGGTGCGCTCGCACGGGGGGAGCTCCGCGAAGGCGATCGCCTTCCCAGCGCGCGAGAGGTCGCCACGGCGCTCGACATCAACATCCATACGGTGCTGCGCGCCTACCAGGAGCTTCGTGATGAGGGTGCCGTGGAGCTCCGCCGCGGGCGCGGGGCCGTCGTCACAGCACAGGCGGGCACCCGGATCGACATCGCACCCGCCGTGCGCGACCTGGTCACCGCCGCCCGGAAGGCCGGAATCGGTCGAGAAGCGCTTGTCTCGCTCATTCGAGAGGAATACCCGTCATGACCGCACGCTCCGCGACCTCGTACCGCGTCATCATCGTCGCCCTCGGCGTTCCCCTGGTCGTCACCGCCATCGGTCTCGTGCTGGTCTCGCTCTGGGCCCCCGAGCTGCCCAGCACGGTCGCCACCCACTGGGGGTTCGATGGCGTCGACGGTGTCGGCCCGCTCTGGTCGATCCCGATCCTGCTCCTCGTCGTGGGCGTCGGCGTGCCCGGGATCCTGTACGGCGTGCTCGCGGCCGCCGGCGGGCGCGGCGAGTTCCTGCGCACGCACAAGCTGCTGGCCGTGGTCGCCGCGGCGGTGTCGGTCCTCGTCGTCACGATCGGCGTCGGGTCGCTCTGGCTGCAGCGCGGGCTCGTCTCCGCGCAGGACGCGGGCGACATCCTGCCGGTGCTGGGCGTCGCGGCGCTGCTGGCGCTCGCCGTCGGGGCGATCAGCTGGTTCGTGCTGCCGGCCGCCGCTCCGGTCACGGCGAGCGAGCGACGCGACGCGAGCCCCCTCGTGGTCGAGGACGGGGAGCGGCTCGCCTGGATCGGCGGCACGCGTCTGAGTCGACCCCTCGCGTTCGCCGTCGTCGCCGTGGTGCTGTTCGCGGCGCTCGCCGTGGGGACCGCCGTCATCGCTAGCGACGGCGCCTCCGCCGCGCTCCTCGTCATCCCGCTCGTGCTGCTGCTTGCCGTGCTCGCCACGCTGCACTTCACGGTGCGCGTCGATCATCGTGGCCTCACCGTCACCGGCGGCGTCGGCGTCCCGCGCTTCCGCGTCCCGATCGAGGCGATCGAACGGATCTCGGTGGTGCAGGTGAACCCGCTGGGGGAGTTCGGCGGGATCGGGATCCGCCTCGGTCTCGACGGGCGATTCGGCATCGTGCTCCAGCGCGGCGCGGCGCTGCAGATCGAGCGACGCGGCGGGCGCACCTTCGTCGTCACCTGCGGCGACGCGGAGACGGCCGCTCGCGTGCTCGCGACACTGCATGCGCGTTCGGGGGCGGGGCCACGAGAGAACTGAGACGCGCGGTCCGGTGAGAGAACTCTCACCGACCGGCTCGTCAAGCCGATGATTCGTCATACTGGTGGATATGGCTGAGCGAGCGGACGGGCGCCGTTCCTGGTCGGTGCGCGTCCGAATCCTCGCCGCCATTCTGGCGGTCGCGGCGATCGGACTTGCCGTCGCGGGAGGCACGGCTTATCTCGTGGAACGCGCGCAGACACTGCAGTCGCTCGACGACCGGCTGCTCGACCGCGTCGAGGCGGCCCGCACCGTCGTGAGCGCGGCGAGCGGTGCTGTGCCGAGCGCCGACCCGGAGCCGAGCGAGGACGTCGCGACCGCGCCCGAGACGACGGACGCGTCGATCTCCAGCACACGGGCGGCATTGGACGCGATCTTCCGCGCCGTGATTCCCGGTGGAGGCGAGAGCGCTGTGGGGATCATCGATGGCGTCGCCACCGTCGTTCCGGGGGTCGCGCTCGACTTCCGGCTCGACAGCGATCCGGCATTCGTCGCGCTCGCGACGAGTGAGGCTGCGTCGGGCGATGTGCGTATCGGCGTGGCAGAGCTCAGCGACCGCACGGTCCGCTTCGTGGCGGCCCCGGTCGACGTGGCGGATGACTCCGCGCGCGGGGTCTACGTCGCCGCGATCGACCAGGATGCCGAGCTCCGCGTCATCGAGTCGACGTTCCAGGTCTACGCGCTCGTGGCGCTCGCAACCCTGGCGACGATGGCGATCGTCGGCTGGTTCGTCGCCGGCCGTCTTCTTCGGCCCCTCCGCACGCTGCGAGAGACCGCGTCGCGGATCACCGAGACCGAGTCCGCCGATCGGATCCCGGTCTCCGGTCACGACGACGTCTCGCAGCTCACCAGCACGGTCAACGGCATGCTGGACCGTCTCGCGGAGTCGTCGCGGGGACAGCGCCGACTGCTTGACGATGTCCGCCATGAGCTGAAGACCCCGATCACGATCGTCCGAGGCCATCTCGAGCTGCTTGACCCGGGCCGCGCCGACGACGTCGAAGCGACGCGCGCGCTTGCGATCGATGAGCTGGACCGGATGGCGGAGCTGGTTGATGCGCTGGCGACGCTCGAAGAGGTCAGCCGCGACGCCATCACCGCGGCGCCCGTCGATGTCGACGCGCTCACCCGCGATGTGCACGCCAAGGTCTCGGTGATTCCCGGGCACGAATGGGTGCTCGATGCGGCCGCTTCGGGGATCGCGCTTCTCGACCGTGCGCGGCTCACCCAGGCGTGGCTTCAACTCGCCGACAACGCCGCGAAGTACGCGCCGGCGGGAACCGACATCGGGGTGGGAAGCGCCGTGATCGGTGACGAGCTCGAGCTCTGGGTTCGCGACCGCGGGCCGGGCATCCCAGACGGGTTCGAGAGCCGCATCTTCGAGCGCTTCGGGCGTGCTGACACGGGCAACGCTCAGGGTTTCGGGCTCGGTCTTCCGATCGTGCAGGCGATTGCGCACGCCCATGGCGGGCGCGTCGTCGTCCAGTCCTCGCCCGCGGGCTCCCGCTTCGCGCTGCTGATTCCGCTGGTGCTCGCCGGCGCCACCGAAAGGACTCTTCCGTGAGTCGCATCCTGATCGCCGAAGACGAGTCGCGCATCGCCATGTTCGTTGAGAAGGGCCTCCTTGCGGCCGGGTACTCGGCGAGCGTGGTCGCGACCGGACCCGCGGCCCTCGACGCCGGCAGGTCGGGAGACTTCGACTTGGTGCTGCTCGACGTCGGGCTGCCGGGAATGGACGGGTTCGAGGTGCTGCGCAGGCTGCGCGGCGGGGGCGTTCGAACGCCTGTCGTCATGCTGACGGCGCGCACCGGCACCGACGACACGGTGACGGGACTCGACCTGGGCGCGAACGACTACGTCGCGAAGCCGTTCCGGTTCGACGAGCTTCTGGCCCGGATCCGCTCGCGCTTGCGCGACGCGGGCGACGAGGCCCCGTCCGTTCTCGTGCGAGGCGGGCTCGAACTCGATCTGCTGTCCCGGCGCGCGAGCGCGCATGGGCGGCAGGTCGACCTGTCGGCACGCGAGTTCGCGCTCGCGGAGGAGTTCTTCCGCCATCCCGACCAGGTGCTCAGCCGCGAGCAGCTGCTGAGTCGCGTCTGGGGGTTCGATTTCGATCCGGGCAGCAACGTCGTCGACGTCTATGTCAGGTACCTGCGCAACAAGCTCGGCCCCGAATCCATCGAGACCGTGCGCGGGATGGGATACCGGCTTCCCTGACGAGCGCTCCCGGGCTCGCAGCGGAGCACCGCCGACGTGGACGAGCAGAGGGGCGAAGCCTCGCGGCTCCGCCCCTCGTGATGTCTCAGCCGGTTGTCAGTCGCTCGACTCGGGGCTCTCGGGCGAGTCGATGCTCGCCGGCGACGCGGGGCTGGCAGGAGAGTCGATGCTGGCCGGCGAATCCGCGCTGACCGGCGAGGCAGGCGACGGGGCCGAGACCGGGCTCGCGGGTGAGGCGGCGGACGGCGCCGACGCGGCGCTCTGCACCGACACGGCCGACGTGGCGCTCAGTGCGGAGGAGGCGCTCGGGATTCCCGACGACGGTCGCTCGTCGCCCACCGAGATCCCGGGGACGCCGGTCACCGTTCCGCTGGTGACGAAGTTCAGGGCATTGGCGGCGCTCACCGCGCCGAGGCTCGCGACGCCGAGCCCGAGCACGGACGCGGCACCGACAACGGTCCACTTGGTCGACTTCTGCATGGTCATACTCCTCAGTTGTGACGGGCCGGGTGGCTTCCGTGGTGTTCTCAGGTTCCTGCGAGGGCGTGAGATGAGCGGGAGAGGGGAATGAGAGGAATCTCATCCGGAGCTCCGAGGAGCTGCTCCGCTATCGACAGCGCGTCGTCGACCGGGATGGAGCCGGCGAGCGCGTGGCCGAGCAGATGTGTCGCTGCGACGGCGGTGGCCCGCACGGCGCGCTGGCCGCCGGTTCGTCGCGGGTGCAGGGCGGCGAGAAGCGCGAGCGCCGGATCGCGGCGCTCGGTGTCGGCGAGGGTGCGGTACGCCGTCGACACCAGGTGCGCCCAGAGCGCACCGTCGTCATCGGCGGGATCTCCGATGCCGCCGGTGTCCAGATCCAGCACCGCGAGTTCAGCGATGCCGGGCTGCACGAAGACCTGCGCGAGGTGGAAGTCCCCATGGATCGTCTCGAGCTCCTGTGCGGGCACCGCGACGGCCGCGGCGATGCGAGCCGCGAGGGGCTGGAGCCGCGACGCGCACTCAGGGTGTCGCACCGTGAGTCGGTCGCGGTACCAGTCGGCCCGAACTGCGAGGGAGCGGCGTGCGGCCCTGGTCTCCGGCGTCGTCGCGATTCGTGCGCGCAGCGCGTCGAGGCGCTGCACGAATGACTCGATGTCGTCGAGGTGGGGGAGCGCCTCGGCCGCGGTGCTTCCGGCCAGCGGGGCCAGCGCGATGAGCCCCTCCGCTGACCAGCCGAGAGCGGTCGGCACGGCGATGCCGTGATCGCGCCAGCGGCGGTGTCGGTCGGCGATCGCGTGAGCGGCGTCGGGCGGCACCACCTTCAGGTAGACCGTGGCGTCGCCGGTGCGCACGCGAACGGCAGCGCGACGGTGGGGGCGATAGGAGAGCGCGTGCACGTCAAGCGGTCCCGTGCCGGCCCTGACGCCGAGCCGTTCGAGCAGGACTCGCGCGCCGTCGGGGTGCGCCGCGGCGACGAGCGCCGGCAGCGCCGGGTCGCGCGGATACGCCCACACATCGATGCTCTCGCCGGACGAGGCGCGGGCCCGCACGACTCCCGGTGCGGCGTCGCCGGAGCCGGCCGGTTCGACGTAGAGGTGATGCACTTCCTCGACGCCGGTCGTGCGGTGCGCGACGACACGGTAGCCGCGCAGGTCGCCATGCCGACCGACATCGATCGATCGAAGCGTGATGCTCGCCGCGGTCTGGCCCGCCTCCAGCAGCACGCTCCTGAGCAGGTCAGCATCGGGTGCGGCCGGTGCCTCCGCGCGCGATGCTCCCATGTCGACCATTCTGCGGCGACCGACGGGGCGGCGGTGGTTGGATGAGAGAGGTCTCATGAACCTGAACGACTCGGCGCGAGTGCGGCGGGGCGGCCAGCGCGCGGAGTGCTGAGCATTCCCACCGTCGCTTCGCGAGACGCCGGGGCCCGAGACGCCGCGGCGACGGGAGCGCGCCAAGGCGTTGTGCTTCCCGCTAGAATTGCGCGCACAGACATCGATCCGGCCATCACCGGGGAGTCCTCGGAAGAACGCTTCCCGAAGCAACTAGAACCGAGCGGGTCAGCCCGTCACAGCGAGCAAGAGCGGCGGAGGTTTCTCGCCGGTCGAGGAGCGGCAACGCCGCGTATCGAGACCGCGACGCGCCCCCGCAAGCGAGGTGGTACCGCGGTTCCTGGTCGATGCGAGCAGGCGCCGTCCTCGTGGAGATCGAACACCCGCCACGAGTTGAGGACCAGATGCCGTACCCCGCGATCCCCGCCTCTCCGGACTTCCCGGCCATCGAACAGGGCATCCTCGCCTTCTGGAAGGGCGACGACACCTTCCGCGCCTCCGTCGAGCAGCGCGAGGGCTGCGATGAGTGGGTCTTCTACGACGGCCCGCCGTTCGCCAACGGCCTCCCGCACTACGGGCACCTCCTCACCGGCTACGCCAAGGACCTGTTCCCGCGCTACCAGACGATGCGCGGCAAGCAGGTGCACCGGCGCTTCGGCTGGGACACCCACGGCCTGCCCGCCGAACTGGAGGCGATGCGTCAGCTCGGCATCACCACCAAGGACGAGATCGAGGCGATGGGCATCGAGGCCTTCAACGCCAAGGCCCGCGAATCGGTGCTGCGCTACACCGGCGAGTGGGAGGAGTACGTCACCCGCCAGGCGCGCTGGGTCGACTTCGAGAACGACTACAAGACACTCGACGTGAGCTTCATGGAGAGCGTCATCTGGGCGTTCAAGCAGCTGCACGAGAAGGGTCTCGCCTACGAGGGCTTTCGCGTGCTGCCGTACTGCTGGAACGACGAGACCCCGCTGTCGAACCACGAGCTGCGGATGGATGACGACGTCTACCAGATGCGCCAGGACCAGACCGTGACCGTGACTTTCCCACTCGTGGGGGAGAAGGCGGAGGTGCTGGGTCTCACCGGCGTCAACGCGCTCGCCTGGACGACCACCCCGTGGACGCTTCCCACGAACTCCGCGCTCGCCGTCGGACCCGAGATCGAGTACGCGCTCGTGCGCAGCGCCGACGGAGCCCACGCGTACCTGCTGGCCGCCGACACCGTCGCCGCCTACGCCAAGGAGCTCGGCTACGCCTCCGCCGCTGAGATCGACGTCGAGCGCACCGTGCGCGGCGCGGAGCTCGACGGCGTGCAGTACGACCGGCTGTGGGACTTCTACGTCGACGTGCCCGGCATGGAGAACGCCTGGCAGATCCTGGTCGCCGAGTACGTCGCCACCGGCGAGGGAACCGGCATCGTGCATCAGGCCCCCGCCTACGGTGAGGACGACCAGATCGTCTGCGCCGCCGCGGGCATCCCCGTCGTGCTGTCGCTCACCGACAGCGGCCGCTTCCTGCCCGAGGTGGAGCCGGTCGCCGGCCAGCTGTGGTCCGACGCCAACAAGCCGCTCGTGCACCTGCTTCGCGCCGAAGGCCGTCTGTTCCAGCTGAAGAGCTACGAGCACAGCTACCCGCACTGCTGGCGCTGCCGCAACCCGCTCATCTACAAGGCCGTGTCGAGCTGGTTCGTGCGCGTGCCCGAGTTCAAGGGGCGCATGGGCGAGCTCAACCAGCAGATCAATTGGGTGCCGGACAACGTCAAGGACGGCCAGTTCGGCAAGTGGGTGGCGGGCGCGCGCGACTGGTCGATCAGCCGCAACCGCTACTGGGGCAGCCCGATCCCGGTGTGGAAGAGCGATAACCCCGAGTACCCGCGCGTCGACGTCTACGGCTCGCTCGCGGAGCTCGAGGCCGACTTCGGCACGCTGCCGAAGAACGACGCCGGAGAGCCCGACCTGCACCGCCCGTTCATCGACGAGCTGACCCGGCCGAACCCGGACGACCCGACCGGCCAGTCGACGATGCGCCGCATCGAGGACGTGCTGGACGTCTGGTTCGACTCCGGCTCGATGCCCTTCGCCCAGGTGCACTATCCGTTCGAGAACGCCGAGTGGTTCGACTCGCACAACCCGGCCGACTTCATCGTCGAGTACATCGGGCAGACCCGCGGCTGGTTCTACACGATGCACACGCTCGCGACGGCGCTGTTCGACCGCCCCGCCTTCAAGAACGTGATCAGCCACGGCATCGTGCTCGGCAACGACGGGCAGAAGATGTCCAAGAGCCTGCGCAACTACCCCAATGTCTCCGAGGTCTTCGACCGCGACGGCGCCGACGCGATGCGCTGGTTCCTGATGTCGAGTTCGGTGATCCGCGGCGGCAACCTCATCGTCACCGAGGAGGGCATCCGCGCGGGCGTCCGCGAGCTGCTGCTGCCGCTCTGGAGCACCTACTACTTCTTCACCCTCTACGCGAACTCGGCGGGAGCCGACGGATACACCGCAACCTGGCGCACCGACTCGACGAACGTGCTCGACCGCTACCTCCTGGCGAAGACCCGCCAGCTCATCGTCGACACCACCAGCGACCTCGACGCGCTCGACAGCCCGTTCGCGGCCGCGCGCCTGCGCGACTTCGCCGACGTGCTGACCAACTGGTACGTGCGGCGCAGCCGCGACCGGTTCTGGGAGGGCACCGACACCGACGCCTTCGACACGCTTTTCACGGTGCTCGAGACGGTCACCCGGGTCGCCGCGCCGCTCATCCCGCTGGTCTCCGAGGAGATCTGGCGCGGACTCACGGGCGGGCGCAGCGTGCACCTGGAGGACTGGCCCGACGCCTCCGCCTTCCCCGAGGATGCGGCGCTCGTCGAGACCATGGACCGCGTGCGCGAGACCGCCTCCGCGGGCCTCGCGCTGCGCAAGGCCCGTCAGCTGCGCGTGCGACTGCCGCTGGCCCGGCTCACCGTGGTGAGCGATGCCGCGGCGGGACTGGCCGACTTCGCCGAGATCCTCGCAGACGAGCTCAATGTCAAGGACGTGGCGCTCGAGCCGCTCGTCGAGTCGAGCCTCGCCGACTTCGGGATCACGCGCCGCCTCAGCGTCAACGCGCGCGCCGCAGGTCCGCGCCTCGGCAAGCAGGTGCAGCAGATCATCCAGGCCGCCAAGGCGGGGGACTGGTCGATCGACGGCGAGACGGTGACGGTCGGTGGCGTGCCGCTTGTGGCGGGCGAGTTCGAGCTCGAACTCGAGGTCGCCGATGCGTCGAACGCGATCGCGTTCCTGCCCTCGGGAGGCTTCGCGCTGCTCGACACCCATGTGACGCCCGAACTGGCGGCCGAAGGCCTCGCTCGCGACGTCGTGCGCGCCGTGCAGCAGGCCCGCAAGGACGCCGGACTCGAGGTCAGTGATCGCATCACCCTGACGCTCGGCGCCGACGACGCGGCGCTCGCGGCGATCACCGCGCACCGCGACCTGATCGCGGCCGAGACGCTTGCCACCGCCGTCCAGACCAACCAGGCTGGAGACGGAACGATCGCGGTCGGCGAGGGTTCCCAGATCTCGATCGGAGTGGAGCGCGCGTGAGCGACGACACGGGCGGCGCGGCCGCCCCCGAAGACGACTTCGACGACGAGTTCGCCGATGACGCGGCGGAGGTGTACCGCGAGCTGCTCGGCCGCATCGGCGAGTCGAACCCGCAGCCGCGGCTCGAGCCGACCCGGCGCGCGGTCGAGCTGCTCGGCGATCCGCACCGCGCGGCCCCGGTGATCCACGTCACCGGCACGAACGGCAAGACCTCGACGGTGCGCATCATCGAGTCGATCCTGCGCGCCTCGGGCCTGCGCACCGGACTGCTCACCAGTCCGCACCTGGTGCGCGTCAACGAGCGCGTCGTGATCGACGGCCGACCGGTTTCCAACGAGGCGCTCGTGCGCAACTGGGCCGACATCGCCCCGTACCTGGTGATGGTCGATGCCGAGCTCGTCACGGCCGGCGAGGCCCCGCTCACCTACTTCGAGGCGCTCACCGTCCTCGCGTTCGCGATCTTCGCCGACGCGCCGGTCGACGTCATGGTGCTCGAGGTCGGCATGGGCGGCGAGTGGGACTCGACGAACGTCGCCGACGGGCAGGTCGCCGTCTTCGCCCCGATCGCACTCGACCACCAGAACCGCCTCGGTGACACGGTCGCCGAGATCGCGCGCACCAAGGCGGGCATCATCAAGCCGGCGGCCTCGGTGGTGAGCGCCATGCAGTCGATCGAGGCGCTCGATGAGCTGCTCGCCGCGACCGAGCGCTTCGAGGCGACGCTCGCGGTGGAGCGCCGCGACTTCGCCGTCACTTCGACGACGGTGGCGGTCGGCGGCCAGCTCGTGAGCGTGCGCGGTCGCGCGGGCGAGTACAGCGACCTGTTCCTGCCGCTCTACGGCGACCACCAGGCGCAGAACGCCGCGGTCGCGATCGCGGCGGTGGAGTCGTTCCTCGGCGACGCGACGGTCGCCTTGGACGCGGACATGCTCGCCGAGGGACTCGGCACCGTGACCTCTCCCGGTCGGCTGCAGCTGGTCGGCGTCGAACCGACCGTTCTGGTGGATGCGGCACACAACCCGCACGGCGCCGCCGCCCTGGCCGCGGCCCTGCGCGAGTACTTCGACTTCGACGAGTTCGGCATCGTGCTGGGCGTGCTCGGCGACAAGGACGTGCACGGCATCGTCGAGGAGCTCTCCCCGGTCTCGGCCCGGTTCTTCGTGACCCGGTCGCACTCCGACCGTGCCATCTCGGTCGACGAGCTCGCCTCTCGGGTCGTCGCGGTCACCGGCCGCGAGGGCGTCACGACGCACGAGGAGCTCGGCGGAGCACTGGATGCCGCGCGCGGCTGGGCGAGCGAGTCGCCCCGTCGCGCGGTCGTGGTCGCCGGTTCGATCACGCTCGTCGGCGAGGCGATCGATCTCGCCGAGACGGGACAGTGGAAGTGAGCGGGTCGAGCAGCGCGCAGCCCACCCCGAGCGGGTCGAGCAGCGCGCAGCGCGTATCGAGACCGCGCCGCACCCGCGGCGTCACCGAGGCGCTCCTCACGATCGTCCTCGGCCTCGAGGCCTTCCTGATGTTCTTCGTGACGCTTGTGGTCTTCGGCCTGCGCATCGTCGACCCTGTCGTCGCCTTCGCCGGCGGGGGAGCGCTCCTGCTGATCCTGGTCGTCGTCGCGGGCCTCCAGCGCCACCGTGCCGGCGTGATCGCGGGCGCCGTCCTGCAAGTCGTCCTGATCGCCACCGGCTTCGTCTTCCCCGTGCTGTTCGCGCTCGGCGCGGTCTTCGCGGGGATCTGGCTGTGGGCGTTCCTGCGTGCGCGTGCCATTGAGAAGGCGCGCGCCGAATACCTGGCCACCCATCCCGAGTTCCCAACCTCCGAAGGAGACCCAACGTGAGCAGTGAGACCGTGCAAGAGACCCTCGTCCTGGTGAAGCCGGATGGAGTCGCGCGCAACCTGACCGGCGAGATCCTTCGTCGCATCGAGGCGAAGGGCTACCAGCTGGTCGACGTGCGCATGCTGACGCCCGACCGCGAGCTTCTCGCCGCGCACTACGCCGAGCACGAGGGCAAGCCGTTCTACGAGCCGCTCATCGAGTTCATGCAGTCGGGACCGGTCGTGGCGCTCCGCGTCGCCGGCAACCGGGTGATCGAGGGATTCCGCTCGCTGGCCGGCGCGACCGACCCGACGGCCGCCGCCCCCGGCACGATCCGCGGTGACCTCGGTCGCGACTGGGGCCTCAAGGTGCAGCAGAACCTGGTGCACGGCAGCGACGCGCCCGAGACCGCGGCGCGCGAGCTCGCGCTCTGGTTCGACTAGAGCCTGACCGGCCGCTGCTCGGCGCCTAGCGCGCGTCGAGCAGCGCCAGCAGCTCGCCGTCGGTCGCGGGGTTCCAGCGCTCCCCGTCGATCACCACGGTCGGCGTGCCGAAGCCCCCGGTGTCGCCGGCGAGCTCCGCGCGCGACACGGTCGCGGCGGTGATCGCCGCCACCCAGTCCCGGAAGTCGCCGTTCTCGACGCAGCTGACGACGTCGGCATCGGTGACGCCGATGATGCCGAGCAGCTCAACGAGCTGCGCGTCGTCGTAGCCGACGGTGCCCTCGTCGGGCTGCGCCGCGAAGAACCCGTACTGCACGGCGAGGAACGCATCCGGTGCGTGCTCGGCGACGCAGGCCGCGACGTTGGCGGCGCGGCTCGAGTACTCGCTGTCGAGGAAGGCGCGATCGAGGATCGCCACCGGGTGGACCTCGAGCACGAGCTCACCGGCGGCGACGCGGCCGGTCAGCTCCTCCGAGTAGGCGCCCTCGAAATCGCGGCAGATCGGGCACGACCAATCGACGTACAGCTCGACCGAGGTCGTCGCGGCCTCGCCGTTCGGGTCGGCCACGACGAGGGCGCCGTCGACGCCCTCGAACCGGATTCCACCGTCGGCGGTCATGCTCGCCGGAGAGCTCACCTCGAGGCTCTCGACGCTCGCGGGATCCTCGCGCAGTGCGAAGATCACCGCGACGATCACGAGGATCGCGAGCGCCAGCAGAGCGCCGACCACGGTCGGCACCACCCACGGCGGCGTCGGTCGGGGAGCCGGGGTGGTGTCGACCGGTTCGGTCATTACTCGGTCGTCTCGGTCTCGGTCTCGGTCTCGGCCGGGAGAAGCCCGGCGAGGAACGTGGCGAACTCGGAGACGTCGCTGACGCTGCCCGTGTAGCGCTCACCGTTGGCGAAGACCGTCGGGGTGCCGAAGTAGCCGCTCGCCGGGTTCACCAGCTCGGGGTCGCTGGTCGCGCGGTCGGAGGCGGCGGTGACCCAGGACTTGAACGACTCGTCGTTGATGCAGCTGGCGACGGCCTCCGAGGTGATCCCGGCGCCCTCGAAGAGACCGATGATCTCGGAGTTGGAGAGCCCTGAGGTGCCCTCGTCCGGCTGGTTGGCGAACAGGGTGGCGTGAGCGTCCCAGAACGAGTCGGGCTCGTTCTCGGCGACGCACGCGACGGCGTTCGCGGCGCGCGAGGAGTATCGGGTGCCCGAGGAGGCCCGGTCGAGAATGGACACCGGGTGGATCTCGATCGAGGCCTGACCGGTCGTGACGAGGGTCTCAATCAGCTCGGCATTGGCCTCCTCGAAGGCGCCGCAGACGGGGCAGAGGTAGTCGACGTACATCACGATGTTGAGGTCGACTCCGAGGTCGCTCGTGTCGGTCGCGGTCGGCTCGCCGTCGGCGGGGATCGAGGTGGTCGGCACCGCCTCCAGCTCCTCGCCGACGAGCACGATGCCGTCGCTGGCCATGTTGAGCGGTCCGGGGCCTGCCGGCTTCACCGAGTTGAAGATCACAAGCCCGACGATCGCGACGACCGCCACGATGCCGAGCGTGACGCCGCCGCGCACGAGCACGGAGTTGATGGTGTCACGTCGCTTTTGCTTGGCGCGCGCGATTCGCGCTGCTTCGCGAGCCGCTTCGCGGCGCTGGTCCTTGGTGAGTCGCTCTTGGGGCACGGGGAAACCTCGAGGTGTCGGGGCGGAAGGGACGGGGTGAGTCTACTGGGAGCGCGGAGCGCGCTGCCTGGACGTGCGGCGGACTAGAGGTAGGCGATGACGTCGAGGCGCACCTGGGCGATGATCGCGATGACGGCGTAGCTCGCGATCGTGATCGGCACCACCCAGGAGCGCAGTGCTGCGCCGACGCGGCGCGGGCCGTCGCCGTACACGCCTTCGGCGAGGTTTCGGAAGGTGAGCGACCACCACAGCGGGATGGTGACGCTCCAGACGACCATGCACCAGGGGCACAGGGTGAACAGCGCGAAGATCGACTGCGAGATCAGCCAGATCACGAAGGCCAGCGCTCCGGTGACGCCGAGGTGGAAGGTGATCCAGAACCAGCGGTCGAATCGAGCGCCGGCGAGCAGCGCGACGCCGACGGCGATCGGGGCGACGAATCCGCCGAGGCCGAGGATGGGGTTCGCAAAGCCGAACACGGATCCCTGCCACGACTCCAGGTTCTTGCCGCACTGCACGAGGATCGAGAAGTCGCAGCCGAGCACCGCTTCCGGGTTCTCAAGCAGGTGGATCTTCTCGAGCGTCAGCTGGAACGCCGCCCACCACCCGATCGCTCCGGCGAGGATGAAGAATCCGGCGAGGACCCAGGGGCGGCGTGCGGGTGCGTCGAGTGCGGTCACCCCGCCATTATCGCAGGGCTCAGGCGTCAATGCGGCCGTTTCGGCTCGACGTGCGATAATTTGAGCGAGTTGACGCGAGCCGCGCTTGCGTCAACGCCACAGAAGGCTTACCGGGCATACCGGGCCACGAGGTGCCGACGACCGTCGTCAGTCACCGTGTCGGATCGCCAGTTCCGAAATCGCGTCGTGAGAGGACGCCGAGCAGCCGGGCCCGCGGATCGCGGACGCTGCTCCCAACAGAAAAGGATTCGCGAGACACGCGATTTCGCGTCTCGCTCGAGAGTACCCGGCAGGTGGCGCGGCCATCTCGTCGGATGAGGAGCACACCAGCGATGGTGGATGAAAACCCGAATAACGAAGCCGGACCCGAAAAAGCCCCCAAGGCACGACGCTGGCGACCTCTGAAGTCGAAGAAGGTCGAGGAGCCGGTGGCGGACGCGCCGGCGGCCGAACCTGCCGCGGCGGAGATACCCGCCGCTGAGGTGCCCGCCGCTGCGGCGCCCGCGGCACCGGAACCCAACGCGGAGGCCGCGACGGCGCCCGCTGCGGAGAAGTCGACCGCGGCGAAGAAGCCGCGTGCCGAGAAGCCGCCGGTCGACCAGCCGGTCGCCGAGGAGTCGACGTTGACGGAGCCTGCAGTCGGGGCCTCGACGCCGCGGAAGCGTCCCGCGAAGAAGGCATCCGGCACCGGGTCGGCTGCGACGAAGTCAGGCGGGGCGGCGAAGGACTCCGCCGACCAGGCCGCGCGTCCCGCGGTCGCGCCGACGACGGCGCTGCTGTTCCAGGCGCCCGATCTGCCTCCCATGCCGGAGCGGCCCGCCGCAGCCGAGGAGCCGACCGCGGAGACCTCGCGTCGCCGTTCGCGGCGTCGCTCGAGCGATGCTCCGCGCGATGGCGACGACGCTCCCGGCACGACCGTGCGGGTGCGTCAGCCGCGCCCGAAGGAGGAGATCACCGAGCCGCAGCGGGTCAAGGGCTCCACGCGCCTTGAGGCGAAGAAGCAGCGTCGCCGTGACGGTCGAGACGCGGGCCGTCGCCGCCCCGTCGTCACCGAGGCCGAGTTCCTCGCTCGACGCGAGAGCGTCGATCGCGTGATGGTGGTGCGCAGCAAGTACGGGCGCATCCAGATCGGAGTCCTCGAAGACGGCGTGCTGGTCGAGCACTACGTGGCGCGGGCGCAGGACGCGAGCCTGATCGGCAACGTGTACCTCGGTCGCGTGCAGAACGTGCTGCCGAGCATGGAGGCGGCCTTCGTCGACATCGGTCGCGGTCGCAACGCCGTGCTGTACTCCGGCGAGGTCGACTGGGAGGCCGCCGCGGCCGCCTCGGCGGCCGAGGGCGAGCCCGCGCCGAAGAATCAGGCCCGCCGCATCGAGCTGGCGCTCAAGCCCGGCGACCGTGTGCTGGTCCAGGTCACCAAGGACCCGGTGGGACACAAGGGCGCCCGCCTCACGAGCCAGGTGAGTCTTCCCGGCCGCTTCCTCGTCTACGTCCCCGGCGGCTCGATGAACGGGATCTCGCGAAAGCTTCCCGACACCGAGCGTGCGCGGCTGAAGAAGATCCTCAAGGAGGTCCTCCCGGACGACGCGGGCGTCATCGTGCGCACCGCCGCGGAGGGCGCCACCGAGGAGCAGCTCACGCTCGACGTGCAGCGGCTCACCGCGCAGTGGGCGCACATCGCGAAGACCGTCGAGTCGGGCAACGCCCCGCAGCTTCTGCACAGCGAGCCCGACCTGCTGATCAAGATCGTGCGTGACGTGTTCAACGAGGACTTCCAGAAGCTCGTCGTCGAAGGAGACGACGCGATGGAGACGATCTCCGCCTACCTGGGCGCGGTCGCGCCCGACCTGATGGGACGCCTGGAGCGCTACACGGGCGAGGTCGACTCCTTCGATCACTACCGCATCGCGGAGCAGATCGAGAAGGCGCTCGAGCGCAAGGTCTGGCTGCCGTCGGGCGGCTCGCTCGTCATGGACCGCACCGAGGCGATGACGGTGATCGACGTCAACACTGGCAAGTTCGTCGGCTCCGGCGGAAACCTCGAAGAGACGGTCACGAAGAACAACCTCGAAGCGGCCGAGGAGATCGTGCGTCAGCTCCGCCTGCGCGACATCGGCGGCATCATCGTGGTCGACTTCATCGACATGGTGCTCGAGTCCAACCGCGACCTCGTGCTGCGCCGGATGATCGAATGCCTGAGCCGTGACCGCACGAAGCACCAGGTCGCCGAGGTCACCTCGCTGGGTCTGGTGCAGATGACGCGCAAGAAGCTGGGCCTCGGTCTCGTCGAGTCGTTCAGCGAGGCGTGCGACACCTGCGCCGGGCGCGGCATCGTTGTGCACCACGAACCGGTGTTCAAGCACCGCGGCGGCGGCAACGACTCGTCGTCGCAGGGCGGCTCGAACTCGGGCGGCTCGTCACGCCGCCGTGGCGGTCGCGGAGGCTCTGGCAACTCGGGTGGAAACGCCGCACCCAAGCAGAGCAGCGGATCCAGCGGAACGCACGCACTGACGGAGGATGTGCGCAACGCGATCGCGCAGGTCGCGAAGAGCACCGTCGCGCACGAGCACGACCACGAGCACGAGACGAAGGCCGCCTCGGGGGAGTCGACGGCGGCGCCGTCGATCACCAAGATCGAGCAGGCCGCCGAGGCCGCGGCCAACGCGGCGGTCAAGGTTCTCGACCTTCCGATCGAGAAGTCGCAGCGCTCGGGACGCCGGATGGATCCGCACGCCGCGGAAGAGATCCTCGGTTCGGTGCTCGAGGCTCTGCCCGAGCCGCCGGCACCCGGTGCGGGTCGCGCGCGCCGGTCGCGTCGCGCCACGTCGAAGGGCGAGGTCGTGACCCCGAAGGACGGTCCCGCGAACTGATGTCGCAAGCGGTGGGGCTCACGTTCGGTGAGCCCCACCGCCTCGACGGTCAGGCGGCGCCGCGCGCCGGGTAGTTCTGGTCCTGGGCCCAGCGAACGCCGGAGATGATGTCGTCGACGGCGGGGCGCGAGAAGGGCATGCTCGCGACCGAGCTCCAATAGACGGTTCCGTCAGCGTCGAGCAGGAAGGCTCCCGGCTCGTTGAAGCGCGCCGGCTCGCTCTCCTTGATCGCGTCGGAGATAAACAGGCCCCACGAGCGCGCGTCAGCCTCGCTCAGGCTGTGCGCCACCGGCAAGGCGCCGATGCGCCATGTCTCGACGGTGGTCGCGGCGCGCTCCGCGTCGTTCATGCTGACGGCGACGACGCGGCCGACACCGGCCTCGCGGAGGTCGTCGAGCCGACGATCCAGCTCGGCGAGCTGGCGGCGGCACGCGGGGCAGTGCAGTCCGCGGTAGAACACGACGAGAGAGAAGCGACCGTCGGCACCGGTTCCGAGTTCGAGGTCGTCGGTCGTGCGTCCGTCGACGAGGGGCAGGGACAGGCGAGGAGCAGGGGCTCCGGGAATCAAGGTCATGGTGGTCCCAACGCGCGTCGCGCGGTGCGCATTCCGATCTGTCGAAGTCGTTTCGGCATCGTGACTCGCGCCCGCCCGCCGCAGCGAGCGGCTTCCCGGCCGCGTGCTGGCAGAGTGTGCGAATGCCGTCCCCCCTCCGAGTCGACTCACGACCCGATCCGGCGGCCGTTCCGCGGAGCCGCCGCGGGGTGCTCCTCACCGTGGCGCTGGGGCTCGTCATCGCGCTCGTGGTCGCGCGCATCGCGACAGCCGGGTGGGTGCCGGACGGTGTGCTTCCCGATCAGGTCCAGGATCTGGTCACGCTGGCGACGAGCCTGCTCGTCGAGTCGCTGCCGTTCGTGGTGCTCGGCATCGCCCTGTCGGTCGTGGTCCGGGTGTGGCTCCCGGAGGGGCTGATCGTCCGCGTCCTGCCCCGCACACCGGTGCTGCGCCGGGCTGCCCTCTCTCTCGTGGGCATGTTCCTGCCGGTCTGCGAGTGCGGCAACGTGCCGCTGGCTCGCGGCTTCGTGGTGCGGGGATTGACCGTCGGCGAGTCGATGACATTCCTGTTCGCAGCCCCGATCATCAACCCGATCACCATCGTCACGACGCACCAGGCGTTCGGCTTCGACGACGGCATCCTCGTCGCGCGGCTGCTGGGCGGCTTCCTGATCGCCAACCTGCTCGGCTGGCTGTTCAGCCGGCACCCCGACCCGTCGTCGCTGCTGACGTCGCGATTCAACGCAGAGTGCGCGACGGCGGAGGGTGCCGCGACGTCGCGCTGGTCCGCGAGTGTGGATCTGTTCGTGCGCGAGTCGGCGACGCTCCTGCCGGCGCTCACCGTCGGCGCGGTCGTCGCCGGCGCCGTGCAGACGGTCGTCCCGCGCTCCGTGCTCATCGCGCTGGGTTCCGACCCGCTCTGGTCGGTGCTGGCGCTCATGGCGCTCGCGCTGGTGATCTCGATGTGCTCGAACGTGGATGCGTTCTTCATCCTGCCGTTCGCCAGCACCTTCATGCCGGGGTCGATCGTCGCCTTCCTGATCTTCGGCGCGCTCGTCGACATCAAGATGCTCGCGCTGCTGCGCACGACGTTCACCGTGCGCACGCTGCTGATCGTGACCGGCATCGTGGCGCTGGCGAGTGCCGCCATCGGATGGGGGGTCGACCTTGTGGTCTGAACTGCAGAAGCTTCGCGGCGTGCTGATCGTGCTCGTGGTGGCGGTGCTGACCGTGTGGCTGGCCGCCACCGGGCAGCTCGCCCTCTACATCCATCCGCGCTACGACGTCTTCACGATCGCGATGGCCTCGGTCGCGATCGTGGGCTGCGTCGCCGCGCTGGCCGCGGCGCTGCACCGGCGTCGCACCGCTCGCGCGCTCGTCCAGCCCGATCCGGAGCACCGGGTTCAGCTGCCGCTGCTGGCCGACCCCGCCGGTGACGCCCACGACGGCCACGACCACGACGAGACGTCAGCGCCCGACTCGCGATTCGCGCGACTCGCCGGCCTGCTCGCCATCGTGGTCAGCGCCGGCCTCGCCCTCGCCATGATCGTGCTGCCGCCGGCCACACTGTCGAGCGCCACGGCCATTCAGCGCGATATCACTGCCCAGACCGGATCGCTCGATCCCGAGGCGGATGCAGCCGCGGTCGCCGAGGCGCAGGCCGCTCCCGATGAGCTGTTCGCCGGCTTCACGGTGCGAGAGTGGGCGACGCTGCTGCGGCAGACCACCGACCCGACGTTCTACGACGGCAAGCCCGTCGGCGTGGTGGGCTTTATCACGGCCGTCCCTGATCAGCCGGACGCGTTCTACGTCTCCCGCTTCGCGATCACCTGCTGCGCGGTCGACGCGCAGCCCTTCGGGGTCCCCGTGGTGCTTCCGGGGTGGGAGGCGCAGTTCAGCGCCGACGACTGGGTGCGGGTGACGGGTGAGTTCGTGGCGAGCGGATCGCTCGACGTCGGCGCGATCGTCCTCGACCCTGCGGAGGTGACCGGCGTCGATGAGCCTGACCAGCCGTATCTCTTCTGACTGGCGCCGTCGCCAGGCGCTGCGCGGCTATCGGGTTCGCGTCATCGCCGTGTTCGCCGTGCTCTCGCTCGCGGCGGTGACGCTCGCGGCCATGGCGAGCACGCAGGGACCGCGCGTCCAGTCGACTCTCGTCGATCCGACCGCGCTCATCAGCGCGCCGGGGGCGTGGCCGAGCTCGTCTTCACGCGGCCGATCGCGCCGGTTGCCGAGGCCGACGTGCAGATCGAGCCTGCGGTGCCCTTCACCCTCGACGTCTCGGGGTCGACCCTCGTGCTGCGCTTCTCGACGGCGCTGCGCGCAGCGACCGACTACCGGGTCATCATCGACTCGGTGCAGGGCGCGACCGGGGGAGCGCGCGGCGCGGCCGAGGCGAGCTTCCGCACGGCGGCGCTGACGGTCGACACGCTCACGACCTCGTCCGAGGGGCTGTCGGTGCCGGTCGTGAGCACAGAGCTCGGCGCGGGGAGCGGGCAGACCCTGGTGGAGGGAACCGGGATCAGAGAGTTCGTCCGCTTCGATGAGGTGGTCGCCCTGGTGCAGGATCTCGACCGTGAGCGCAGCACCCTCACCCTTCATGAGCTGAGCGGCGCCGGGGTCCAGGAATTCGTGCTGCCCGAGGAGGGACGCATCGAGCAGCTCGGCCGGGTCGACACAGCGCTGCTGTTCACGCTGAGCAGCGCCGACGCGGATCCGCTTCCGAACTTCGATTCCACCTTGCTGCGCAGCGACCTGGCCGGAGACCCGATTCCGACCGCCGTGCTCGGACTCGATGGGGAGCCGATCGCGACCCGCGCCTGGTTCCCGATTCCGAACACCGCCGAGATCCTGATCGCGGCGCGCGACGGCTCGGTGCTGCGCGGCGACCCCTCGGGCCTCACCCCCTTCGTGCCGCTGGGCAGCTACGTCGACGTCTACGGGCTCACGCCGGACGGGACGGGATTCGTCGCCGCCGATGCGTTCGGCCCGGTCCTCGTCGACCTCGCCTCGGGGTCGAACTCGCGCCTCACCCCCTCGCTCATCGACGGGGTCGAGCCGTACGTCGGCGCGGTCGCCATGGTCGATGCGGAGCGCCGGGTCGCGAAGGTCGCCATTCCCGATGCCAACGGGGGCTTCGCGACCGGACTCGCGCTCGACGACGGCGCGACCTCGACGCTCATCGACCTGGGTGCTTCGGCGAGCTCGATCGCCGACTTCCGTGTCTCGCCCGCGGGGCAGTACCTGTTCGTCGTGCTCGACCAGGGCGCCGCGGGGGAGTCCACCACCGGTCCGACGCTCGTCGTCGATCTGGACACGCTCACGGTGCTCGAGACGCTTCCGGGCATCGACCCGCAGTGGTGACGCGTCCCTGAGGGGCGGTTCAGCGGCGTCGGGCGGCCCGCTCGGCCTTCTCTCGCTGCGTCACGCGCAGCCCGGCCTCCTGGAGCCGACGCAGCAGTTCGCGCCCGGTCACCGGTTCGGCGCCCTGCTCCACGAGCTCGTCCCAGCGCTCGCGCGGCACGTCGTAGTGGTCATGGTCGAACCCGCGGGCGGGGATTCCCGCCTCGGCGGCGAAGGCGTGAAGCTCGTCGAGCGATGCGTCGCTCACGAGGTGCGCCCAGACCGTGCCGTGGGCCGGCCAGATAGGCTCGTCAATCAGCACGGTCATCTGGAGATCATAGGCGCGAGGGTGGACGCGATGTCGGGAAACGGGATGTCAGAGTCGATGCGGCGGGCGCTGCGGCGGCGTGGCGCACTGCAGGCTCTTCTCGTCGCGGCCGGGGTGTTCGCCGCGCTCCTGGCGCAGGGCGTCGCCCTGGGCTTCATCGGCTCCCTCTCGCTGGTCGGACTGCCCGGGCAGACGGGCGATTCGCTTGTGTACCTGTGGACCGGCCAGCTTCAGGGCTCGGTCTTCGGAACGCTGCCGCTCTCGATCGGCGTGTTCTTCGCGCTGTGGCAGCTCGCGCCGATCGTCCCGGAGCTGCGACTCGCGCACGTCCTCACCCGCGGAGCCCTGGCCACCGCGATCGGCATGCTGCTCATCATTGCCGTCGTCGTGATCTGGGAGGTCGCCGGAGCTTTGATGGGGGCGACGTTCTTCGCCAACTCGTTCCCCGACCTCGCCGGCGCCTTCCGCGGCGCGTGGATCGCGATTCTGCAGGGCGTCACCGGGGCGTTCCGGACCTTCGTGCTCGATGTTCCGATCGTGCTGCTCGCGGTCGTCCTGCTCTGGGGGTGGCAGCAGCGACACCCGCCTCGACATGAACTCGGCGGTGCCCTCGATGACGTCTAGAATCGACGGGAGCGACACGGCCAGCCGCGTTTGACCGGATGGCCTTCTCTCGGGTATCGTTGCTCCTTGGTGTCCGCCGCCGTTGGCGTCGCGTTCGACACCGAGACTTCCCTCATACGTAAGGATTTTCCGTGGTTTACGCAGTTGTGCGCGCCGGTGGGCGGCAGGAGAAGGTCGAGGTCGGCTCGATCGTCGTCCTGGACCGTGTTCACGCCGACAAGAACGGCAACATCGAGCTGGCGCCGGTGCTCTTGGTCGACGGTGACACCATCACCCACGACGCCAAGGCGCTCGCGAAGGTGAAGGTCACGGCCGAGGTCGTCGCCGACCTGCGCGGCCCGAAGATCACGATCCAGAAGTTCAAGAACAAGACCGGCTACAAGAAGCGCCAGGGCTTCCGTGCGGACCTCACGCGCGTGAAGATCACCGGGATCAAGTAAGGGCTGCAGGAATGGCACACAAAAAGGGCGCATCGTCCACCCGTAACGGACGCGACTCGAACCCCCAGTACCTCGGCGTGAAGCGCTTCGGCGGCCAGGTCGTCAAGGCTGGCGAGATCCTCGTCCGCCAGCGCGGCACGCACTTCCACCCCGGCGCCGGCGTCGGTCGCGGTGGCGACGACACGCTGTTCGCGCTGGAGGCGGGCTCCGTGCAGTTCGGCACCAAGGGCGGCCGCAAGGTCGTCAACATCGTCCCGGCGGCGTAACCCGCCCGACGACTCAATTCTCGACCAGGGCGGGCTTCGGCCCGCCCTTTTCGTTTGCTCACAACCCGAGACCAGAGGAGGCAGCGATGACGACGTTCGTCGACCGCGTCACGCTCCACCTGCGCGCCGGCCACGGCGGCAACGGCTGCGTCTCGGTGCGCCGTGAGAAGTTCAAGCCGCTCGCCGGCCCGGACGGCGGCAACGGCGGCAACGGCGGCGACATCGTGCTGGTCTCCGACCCCCAGGTGACGACGCTGCTGAGCTACCACCGCGGCCCGCACCGCTCCAGCGGCAACGGCGGTCCCGGCATGGGCGACCACCGATCCGGCTACCAGGGTGCCCCGCTTGAGCTGCCCGTTCCCGTCGGCACGGTCGTCTATTCCGCCGACGGCGAGCAGATCGCCGACCTGGACGAGCCCGGGATGCGCCTCATCGTGGCGCCCGGCGGACAAGGCGGCCTTGGCAACGCCGCGCTCGCCAACACGAAGCGCAAGGCCCCCGGCTTCGCCCTGCTCGGAACGCCCGGCTGGGAGGGCGACGCCGTCCTGGAGCTGAAGACCGTCGCCGACGTCGCGCTGGTCGGCTACCCGAGCGCCGGCAAGTCGAGCCTCATCGCGGCGCTCAGCGCCGCGAAGCCGAAGATCGCGGACTACCCGTTCACGACGCTTCACCCGAACCTGGGCGTGGTCGAGGCGGGCGAGTTCCGCTACACGATCGCCGACGTTCCGGGTCTCATCGAGGGAGCGAGCGAGGGCAAGGGGCTCGGCCTCGAGTTCCTGCGTCACGTGGAGCGCTGCACCGCGCTGCTGCACGTGCTCGACTGCGGGACCCTCGAGCCGGGTCGCGACCCGCTCACCGACCTCGACATCATCCTGGGCGAACTCGCCGCGTATCCGGCGCCCGGGGGTCAGGTGCCGCTTCTGGAGCGCGCCCAGATCATCGCGCTCAACAAGATCGACGTGCCCGACGCCCGCGAGCTCGCCGAGTTCGTGCGCCCGCAGCTCGAGGAGCGCGGCTACCGCGTCTTCGAGGTCTCGGCGGTGAGCCGCGAGGGCCTGCGCGAGCTGTCCTTCGCACTGGCCGAGCTGGTGGAGGCCGACCGCGCCGCCAAGGCCGCGGCCGCGATCGCGAAGCCCCGCCTCGTGATGCGTCCGCGCGCCGTCAACGAGGCCGACTTCCGCATCGCCGTCGAGGGCGGCACCGAGACGATCTACCGGGTTCTCGGCGCGAAGCCGGAGCGCTGGGTCGCCCAGACCGACTTCGAGAACGACGAAGCGGTGGGCTACCTGGCCGATCGCCTGGCCAAGCTGGGTGTCGAAGACGCCCTCTTCGCCCACGGCGCCACCCCCGGCTCGGCGGTGGTGATCGGCGCGAACAGCTCGCGCGTCTTCGACTGGGAGCCGACGCTCACCTCGGCCGCCGAGCTGATGACGAGCCCGCGCGGAACCGACGCGCGACTCGACGAGAACCGACGTCTGACGCGCAACGAGCGTCGCGAGGCGTACTTCGAGCGCATGGATGCCAAGGCCGCCGCCCGCGCCGAGCTCGAGGCTGAGCGCGCAGCGGGCGTCTGGACCGAGCAGTGGGAATCCGACCACGAAGACGGCGAGGAAGCGGAGGAGCGGTGACGGGACCGCACGCGAGCGTGCTGGGCGCGAAGCGCATTGTTGTCAAGGTCGGCTCGTCGTCGATCAGCGGCGCCAATGCCGCGCAGATCACACCGCTTGTCGACGCCCTCGCGGCCGCGCACGGCCGCGGATGCGAAATCGTTCTCGTCTCCTCGGGCGCGATCGCGACCGGCATCCCCTTCCTCGAGCTGGATTCGCGACCCAACGATCTGGCGACGCAGCAGGCCGCGGCCGCGGTGGGGCAGAACGTGCTCATGTGGCGGTATCAGACCAGCCTCGACCGGTTCCCGATCATCGCCGGGCAGGTGCTCCTGACCGCCGGCGACCTCGACCACCCGACGCCACGCGGCAACGCGCAGCGGGCGATGGAGCGTCTGCTGGATCTGCGCATCCTGCCGATCGTCAACGAGAACGACACGGTGGCCACGCACGAGATCCGCTTCGGCGACAACGACCGGCTCGCTGCGCTCGTCGCCGAGCTGATCGATGCCGACCTGCTGGTGCTGCTCAGCGACGTCGACGCCCTCTACACGCGACCCCCGCACGAGCCGGGTGCCCGTCCGATCCCCTTCGTCGCGCACAGCGACGACCTCGCGGGCGTCGAACTCGGCGATATCGGTGCCGCGGGTGTCGGGACCGGGGGAGCGGGGACGAAGATCGCCGCCGCCAAGCTCGCCGCATCGAGCGGGACCCCCGTGCTGCTGACGTCGACCAGTCGGGTCGGCGAGGCGCTCTCGGGCGTCGAGCTCGGCACCTGGTTCGAGGCGACCCCGCGCCCCTGAGCGCGCCTCCCCGGCGGCACTCGGGCCGCGCGCAGTATTCTCGAGGCATGTCCGAGATGCTCACCGCCGCCCGTTCGCTCGAAGAGAAGCTGGTCGCCGCGCGGACGGCCTCCCGGGCGCTCGCCACCGCCTCGACGGCCGAGAAGGACGCCGGGCTTCTCGCGATCGCGCGGGCGGTCGAAGGGGGCGCCTCGCGCATTCTGCCGGCGAACGAGCTGGACCTCGCGAACGGGCGCGAGAACGGGCTCAGCGTCGGACTGCAGGATCGCCTGCGTCTCGACGAAGCGCGTCTCGCCGGGCTCGCGACCGCGGTGCGCGACATCGTCGCCCTGCCCGACCCGGTCGGCGGCGTGGTGCGCGGATCGAATCTGCCGAACGGCCTCAAGCTCAGCCAGGTGCGCGTGCCGTTCGGGGTGGTCGGCGCGATCTACGAGGCCCGACCGAACGTGACGATCGACATCGCGGCGCTCGGGCTGAAGAGCGGAAACGCGGTCGTGCTGCGCGGCGGGAGCGCCGCCGAGAACACCAACCGGGTGCTGGTCGAGCTGCTGCAGGAGGCTCTCGCCAGCACGGGGCTGCCCGCCGACGCCGTGCAGACGATCGACGAATTCGGGCGGACGGGAGCCGCTGAGCTGATGCAGGCGCGCGGGTTCGTCGACGTGCTGATCCCGCGCGGCAGCGCGCAGCTCATCGAGGCCGTGGTGAGCGAGTCGACGGTGCCGGTCATCGAGACCGGGGCCGGAATCGTCCACATGTTCCTCGACCAGGGTGCCGATGAGCAGATGGCGGTGGACCTCGCGCTGAACGCCAAGGTGCACCGTCCGAGCGTGTGCAACGCGCTCGAGACGCTGCTGGTCGATGCGCGGGACGCCGAGCGGCTGCTCCCGCCCGTTCTCGCCGCGATGCGCGAACAGGGTGTGACGATCCATGCCGACGATCGCGCGCGGGCGATCTTCGCCGATTCGGTGCCGGCCACCGACGAGGACTTCGCGACCGAGCACATGAGTCTCGACCTCTCGGTCGCGGTGGTCGACGACCTCGACGCCGCGCTGGAGCACATCCGCCGATTCTCGACGCATCACACCGAGTCGATCGTGACCAACGACATCGCGCGCGCCGAACGGTTCCTCGCGGAAGCGGACTCCGCGGTCGTCATGGTGAACGCCTCGACGCGCTTCACCGACGGCGGCGAGTTCGGCTTCGGCGCGGAGGTGGGAATCTCGACGCAGAAGCTGCACGCCCGTGGCCCCATGGGTCTGCCCGAGCTGACCAGCACCAAATGGATCGTGCGCGGCGCGGGTCAGGTGCGCGGCTGAAGGTTGCAGATCGATAGACTGGCGACACGCCGTCGGGAGAGGACCCCATGCTGTACACCCTGTTGACCGAGACCGAGAACGAGCTTGCGCCGATCATCATGCATCCGTTCGCGTTTGCGGGAATCACGGCCGCGATCTTCATCGTCCTGGGTCTGGTCACCTGGAGCTACCGCGACGTGTCGAACCGTCACAGCCACAAGACCGACTCGGCTGCCGCCGACCACGGCCACCACTAGGCCTGACCTCTGTCGATCGTGCCGACCCCGACTGCCGACCGCGCGGGTGCGCCGGTGCGGCTGGGGGTCATGGGCGGCACCTTCGATCCCATCCATCACGGCCACCTGGTCGCCGCGAGCGAGGTCGCATCGCGCTTCGACCTCGACGAGGTCGTGTTCGTGCCCACGGGTCAGCCGTGGATGAAGGCGGACGTCTCGCCCGCCGAGCACCGCTACCTGATGACGGTCATCGCGACCGCGTCGAACCCGCGCTTCACGGTGAGCCGGGTCGACGTCGACCGCGCCGGCCCGACCTACACGATCGACACGCTGCGCGACCTCCGCGCGGCGCGTCCCGAGGCGGAGCTGTTCTTCATCTCGGGCGCCGATGCGGTCGCGCAGATCCTGGAGTGGAAGGACGAAGCCGAACTCTGGGAACTTGCCCACTTTGTGGCGGTATCTCGCCCAGGACACCGCCTGAACGTTCGCGGATTGCCGAAGCAGGGCGTAAGCTCCCTTGAAGTGCCCGCGCTGGCGATCTCTTCGACCGACTGCCGGGCGCGTGTGGACCGGGGGGACCCGGTCTGGTACTTGGTCCCTGACGGTGTCGTGCAGTACATCTCCAAGTATCAGCTCTACCGGAGTTCGACATGACGACCTATCACGAGCCGCCGTTGCAATCGCGGCGAGCGGCGAGGGAGAGCGAGCGGGCGGAACGCCCCCCTCTCCCGCTTGTCGACCCCACGATCAGTGTGCCGCCGCTCGTGGCGCCGCAGCCCGCGCCGGGGACGGAGACGCCTCAGCCGGCACCGCAGTCGCGCGCCGAGGCTCGGGCGCGTCTCGCCCAGCAGCAGCGTGCGGAGCCGCAGCAGGCGGTGCCGCCGCAGCAGGCAGCGCCGCCGCAGGCGGTCCCGCAGTCCGCAGCGCAGCGCCCTGCCGAGCCGTCGGCGGACGCGCCGGCCTTCGCAGCGCAGCCGTCGCGTCCGGCGGCCTTTGCACCCGTGGAGCGCCCGCGCGTCGACGAGCCGCGCGCCGACGACATCGATCCCGTCGAGCACACGCTCACACGGCGTGAGCTCCGCGCGTTGCGGGAGCAGCAGGGGGCCGCCGCGCCCTCGCAGCAGCCGCAGCTGGGTGATCGCACCGCCAGCTACGCCGAGCTCGACGCTCTCGTCGCCGACCGTCGAGCGGCCGCCGCTCCGCCGCCGCTCGTCGAGCCGCCGACCCCGCACGGTCGTCGTTCCGCCGAGTCTGCGGCCGAGGTTCCGCCGGCGGCAGCGGCTCCCCAGGCAGCAGCAGCGGCGCCGCCGCAGCTCGCGCCGCCGACGGCTTCGACGCCTGCCGCGGATGCGCAACCGGCGGCTGCGCCGGTGCAGCCCGCGGTCTCGGCCCAGCCGGTCGCGCCGGTCGACCCCGTGCAGCGGGCCGAGCCCATCGCCGCACCGTTGACCGGGGAGCCCGTCGCCACCCCGTTCCCCGAGCGCACGCTTCCGGCACCGCGTCCCGAGTCGACGATGTCTGGTGAGGTCGCCGCCGCGTCGAGCCGCGTCGGGCACTGGAGCACTCAGGCCGAACTCGACGACACGGAGCAGTCTGCTGCCAGCGGCGGAGGTCGCGGCGTCGGCGGCTATAGCCCGCTCACGACGAGCGCCCTGATTCTTCCTCCCGCGATGGACACCGGTCTCGGCGGTGCGATCTCCGACACCGGAGAGGTCTTCATCACCGGCTCGGTTCAGCTGCCGCGCAGCTACGCCTCCCACGGCGCCTATCCTGAGCAGCTCGAGTCGGCCGACCTCGACCATCTGCTGGATCCGAACGACCACCAGGTCACCATGACCGACTCGCAGCCCGTGCGAGCGATGCGCGCGGTCAGCACGCACACCGCGACCGGTTCGGTGATCACGGCCCAGCGCCCGCCGAGCAACCGCGGGCTCACCATTCTGATCATCGCCGCGGCCACCATGGCCGCGCTTGTCGGGACGATCTTCGTCGTCGCCATTGCCTCCGGGCAGCTGTGACGCACGCTCGCTCCCGCATCACTCCCCGAAGGAACTCGTGACCGCCACTGAACGCGCCCGTGAACTGCTCGATATCGCCGCTGCGGCGGCCGATTCGAAACAGGCGGTCGACCTGGTGGCGCTCGACGTCTCGGGGCCGCTGCCGCTGACCGATGTCTTCCTGATCGCGAGTGGGCGCAACGAGCGCAACGTCATCGCCATCGCGGGAGAGATCGAAGACAAGCTGATCGAGCACGGCGTCAAGCCGCTGCGTCGCGAAGGTCGTGCCGAGGGGCGCTGGATCCTGCTCGACTTCGGCGACATCGTGGTGCACGTCTTCCACGAGGAAGACCGGATGTACTACTCGCTGGAGCGCCTGTGGAAGGACTGCCCGGTCATCCCGCTCACCGACCGCGAAGAAGCCACGGGCGCAGCGCCCGCGTGACGAACGGCAGCGCCAGGTAGGTCATCACCGGCGTCACAAGCACGACGGCGATGAACACGCGCGCCCACAGGTCCCAGTCCGGGATCAGCCAGCCGAGCAGCGCGTTCGACCCGAGGCTCAGCGGGTAGAAGACCAGGAAGATCGACACCATCTGCTTCCAGCGCGGGGGAGTCGGCTGCGGTGCGGGCAGAACCTCGACGCTCGCCGGTTCGTCGAACCAGCCCTCGATGCCCGTACGGAGCTCCTGTCGGCCGTCTTCGACGATTCCCTGCGCGGAGGCGGCCCACCAGGCGCGCTCGGAGGAGCGCTGCCACGTCTCCAGGCTCTCGGCATCCGCGAATCTGAAGAGCATGTGCCAGATCGGGCTCGTCGGATCGGGGCGCACCCATCCGGAGCCCAGGTACCCGGGGCTTGCTGCAAGCAGGTCCTGGCCGGCGCGCGCCCACGCGGTGGCCTCCTTCTCCCGTTCGGGGTCGACGCGGCGGGTGATCGAGATGGTGACGGGTTCGCTCATGGTCCTTCCAGTCTGCCCTCTGCCGAGCGCGGGAGCCGACGCGTTCGGCGACCGCCCCAGGATGTAGTAATCTAAACGGGTTGCTCTCCGGAGCAGTCAGGGTCTGTGGCGCAGCTGGTAGCGCACCTGCATGGCATGCAGGGGGTCAGGGGTTCGAGTCCCCTCAGATCCACCCAAAGTGTCTTACGGGAACACGCGACATCGGAAGATGTGGAGTGTTCCCGTTTGGCGTCCTTGCCTCCGGTCGCCTCTCGGACGATGGTCGCGAACGGTTCGGCGAGGCGCGGGTGTAGCTGCTCGTCCTCGGTGATCTCCAGGCGCGTGTAGAACGCCTGATTCGCCAGTCTCCTGCTCCCGTCGTCGGAATGGGCGTAGGCGCGGTGAGCGTCGGTCAGGAGCCGTAGGCTGTCGTGGAGGAACGCCCGGCCACCGACGTGGTGTTCGTCGTGCTTGCGCAGGCGGTGCTCGATGTCGGCGAGCCCGGCACGGATGCGGTCTTGGTGCCGCTTGAGTGTTGGCAGGTCGATCGCGTCGGCGAAGTGCGCGGCAAGCAGCTTGTCGCTCTCGGCGTCGAGCCGCGCCCGGTTCGCGGTGAGGTCAGCGAACTCCTGATCGCGGCCAGCGCCGCGCTTGTCGAACGCGGCATCGACCTCGGCGGCGAGGTGCCGGTAGTCGTCTTCGCTGATCGTAATGTTGGTGTAGGAGTCCGCGACCAGCCGCTCGGCAACTTGGACGGGCACGGCCCGTCGGGTGCAGGTTGTCCGTTTCGCGGCTCGGCCGGAGCAGACGAAGTAGGCGTAGGTCGTGCCGCGCGGATTGGTGGCGAAGTCGAGCAGCATCCGCGACCCGCAACTGCCGCAGTGCAGCAGCCCTTTCAGGTGGTGCGCGTGCTGCACGTGCCGGGTTGCGTGCGCGTTGCGCGCCTTCAACAGTGATTGCACCTGATCGAAGAGCGCGGGCTCCACGATGGGCTCGTGCGCGCCAGCATGCAACGCACCCCGGTAGCGGATCACACCCGCGTAGTAGGGGTTCGTCAGCACGCGGTAGAGGGCGTTCTTCCCCAGCGGCTTCGCCGGGCGCTTCGGAGTCGGCACAGACACCAAGCCTCGCGCGGTGAGGTCGCGCAACAGCGCGGTCACGGAGGTCTCGCCCTTGGCGTAGGTCTCGAATGCCCACGCGATGAGCGCGGCTCGTTCGGCATCGACCTCGACCGTGCGTACCTCGCGACCAGCGTCGTCGGTGCGGCGCACGTTCAGGTAGCCAATGGGTGCGCGTCCGGGGGTGCCGCCCTGAGCGACCTTCTGCGTCAACCCCTTCGTGACTTCGGTGGCGAGGTTGCGGCTGTAAAACTCCGCAATCGAGGACATGATGCCGTGGACGAGCATCCCGGAAGGCGTCTGGTCGATGGACTCGGTGGCCGAGACGAGGGTGACCCCGGCGTTGATGAGGGCTTCGTGAATCTTCACGTCGTCCGCGCGGTTGCGGGCGAGCCGGTCGAGCTTGTGCACGATGCAGAACGCGACGCGGGTGGCGGCGATGAACGCCAGCATGTCCTGTAGCCCGCCACGATCCGCAGACCGTGCCGACTCCCCGGCGTCAACGAACTCACGCACAATCCGCGCGCCCAACTCGTCGGCCTTCCGCTGGTTCGCTTCGCGTTGGGCGGGGATCGAGAAGCCCTCGTCGGTGCCGCCACGCTCGGCCTGCTCCCGCGTCGACACACGCAGATACGAGACGGCCAGGAGCACCGGCGCTTCGGCGGCCTCATTGGAAGTCTTGGTGCTGAGTGTCGCGGTGCTCATGGTGGGCCTCCTTGCCGGGGTACTACTTGGTGTCGATTCTCTCGCGCACCCCTGACAAGACGAAGGGCTCAGTGGCACGCAGACGCCAGGTCGTCGGGCGGTGGCAGACCGAAGGGGTCGGGCTCGCCGTTCTCCCACGCACGGTGGCGGGCCTCGGCGACGTCGAGCACCCACTCGATCAGCTTGCTGAGGTCAGGCTCTTCACGCCGCGTCACCCGCAGCCGCAGATGCCTCTCTTCGCTTCGCATGCCAGACAGGTGCACAAGCCTCCGCGCGATGCACACTTTCGCCCGTCCGCCCGTCACCACTTTGAGGTCACACGCATCTTGCAGATCGAGGAATCGCCACTTACGTCGGTGACGAAACCGACGTAGCGTAGAACATGGCCACCAAACGCTACGACCCCACAGCGACCGACTTCAACGGCCGCTACTCCCGCTGGGTCGCCGCCCTCGAATCCGGCACCGAAGCCGAGCTACTCGAAGCCACCATGGCACTCCCGACGCTCAACAGGCGCGTGCTCAAGAAGCTCGCCGCGGTTGATCGGGACGAACCAGACTCGACGGTGCGGGCGGAGCAGAAGCGCGTGATCGTGCTGCTCAGCGAGATCAACGCCAACCAGGCCGCACGCCTCCGTGAACGGAAGCAAGCGGAGCAGCGTCGCCGCGACCGGACCGTGCGTGTCGAGCGCCGAGTCGAGCTACCCGCCACCTGCGCCAGATGCGGCACCAAGCTCAAGGAAGTGAAGTCCACGGGCAGGCCGCGCCTGTACTGCTCGCCCGCCTGCCGCAAGGCCGCCTACGAAGACCGCCGAGCCCACCGCGACGGCGCGGTCAAGGTGCAGATCGTTGAGAGACTCGTCACCGAGGTGCGGGAGCGCCGCATCGAGGTACCTCATCCGAGGAGCGACTGCATCGATGCTGTGCTCTACGACAACGATGCTCTCGTCCAGGCCATGTGGGTGCTCATCGACAACGTCGCCGACGAGAACTACGAAGCACTCAACCCCGACCAGCCAAGGTTCTGGGATCTCTACAACAACGTCGAAGTCCTCTACGAGGCGCTCGTGAAGCGTGCAGCAGCCGATGACCGTCGCCCTGCCGCGCCCGACGAGTCGACACCGAGGAACAAGCACAGGCGCAACATGCAGCTCATGACCCGGCGGCATCCGTCGATGGGAGCGATTGACCAGTAGCACGCGGCGTGCTCCCCGGTCGCTGTCGGTGGTCCCAGATACGATGAGAGGGTGTTGGCGACAGACCTCTTAGGCATCGCCGAGGTCGAGCGAGTCGCCGCCCTCGGCGGCCTAGACGCGCGTACGCAGAGCGACCTGGGGCAGTTCTTCACCCCCGCCGCCGCCGCTCAGCTGATTGCCTCCCTGCCGAGCCTGCCATCGACCGGCACACTGCGCGTGCTCGATCCTGGAGCCGGCTCAGGCGTGCTCACCGCAGCTTTAGTGAGCCGCGTGTTGACAGAGCGGCCGGAGTTGTCGGTAGAGATCGTCGCAGTCGAACGAGACCCTGCCATGCTGCCACACCTTCAGGCAACCCTCGCCGAGTGCGAGCGCGCTGGGGAAGGTCGAGTGGTGGCGGAGGCCGTCGTGGCCGATTTCATTCTCGATTCCACGGGCTTAGATGCCTCACTCAGTCTGGATGCACAGTTCGATCTAGTAATCGAGAATCCGCCTTACGGCAAGCTCGCGGCGTCAAGCACACACCGAACCGCCATGCGTGCCGCCGGAGTCGATACTCCGAACCTCTACGCTGCGTTCCTTGCCCTGTCTGTCGCAGCGCTGCGTCCTGGTGGGCAGGTTGTTGCGATCACACCCCGATCATTCTTCAACGGCCCGTACTTCGGCGGTTTTCGCTCCCACTTGCTCGACTCCATCGCGCTTGACCGGGTACACGTCTTCGACTCCCGCTCGACTGTGTTCGCCGACACGGGCGTGCTTCAGGAGAACGTCATCTTCTCTGGAACTCGGGGAGCTAGTGCCGATGTCGTTGAGCTTTCGGTCAGCCGCGACCACACCGACGACATCGCGTCGCGCCTCGTACCCTACGACGATGTCGTCTTCCCAGATGACCCCAACCGATTCATCCGACTGGCAACCGATGTCGAGGACACCAGGGTTGCCGAGCTGGTGCTTTCCCAGCCTTGCGCACTGACCGATCTTGGCGTACAGGTGTCGACCGGGCGGGTGGTGGACTTCCGTTCACGCCATGCGCTTAGCGGCGTCGAACTGCCGGAGGCGGTACCGCTGATCTATCCGGGCAATCTCCGGGACGGTGGAGTGCTCTGGCCTCGGGCAATCCGCAAGCCTCAATGGTTCCAACCGATCGACGACAAACACCGGGCGATGATCCTCCCGGAGGGCTGGTACACCGTCGTCAAACGGTTCAGTGCGAAGGAAGAGCGCCGACGGATCGTGGCATCAGTCTGGTCGCCTAACGACAACCCTGGTGAAGTGGCCTTCGAGAACCACCTCAACGTGTTCCACATCGGAGGTCGCGGGCTGGACGAAGACCTCGCTAGAGGCATCTCGGTCTGGCTCAACTCGTCGGTAATCGACAAGTTCTTCCGCACCTTCTCGGGCCACACTCAAGTCAACGCCACCGATCTCCGCACCCTGCGGTTCCCAAGCATGGAGACCCTGCGTTGCCTCGGGCGGAACGCCGTCGTGTCGCAGGTCGAGGTCGACTCTCTTGTCAAGGAGTTGGTTGCCGCATGAGCGAGCTGAGCAACGACGCCTACGAACGAGTCGAAGATGCCCGCATCGCCCTGGAGACGCTCGGCATGGATGCAGAGCGCAGCAACGAACGTTCCGCGCTCGTGCTCCTGGCCCTCCTACGGCTCACACCCGCTGAGTCATGGGCAGAGGCAGCCAACCCGATGCTCGGAACACGGGCGATCATGGACTTCATCCGCGACGAGTACGGCAAGGACTACGCGCCGAACACTCGCGAGACCGTCCGACGGTTCACACTCCACCAGTTCGTGGAAGCACGACTCGTTGTCCAGAACCCTGACGAGCCGCAACGCCCTGTGAACTCACCCAAGTGGAACTACCAGGTCACCGCCGAGGCACTGGACGTTCTGCGCGCCTACGGCACCGACGCCTGGCAATCCGCAACCGACCGATACCTTGCTGACCTTCCCGGACTCAAAGCACGCTACGCGGCTGCGCGCGAGATGGATCGCATCCCGCTGACCCTCCCGGACGGCTCGATCTTCACCCTTTCGCCCGGCGGGCAGAACGTGCTCCTCAAAGCGATGGTCGAAGACTTCTGCCCTCGCTTCACACCCGGTGGGCAAGTGCTCTACATCGGCGACGCGGGTGACAAGTGGGCACTCTTCGAACGAGAGACCCTGTCCTCACTCAACGTCGAGGTCGATGAGCACGGCAAGATGCCCGACCTCGTCATCTACCTCCCCGACCGCAACTGGCTCGTGCTCCTGGAAGCAGCAAGCTCACACGGCCCGGTCGACTCGAAACGCCAAGCCGAACTCGCCGGCCTGTTCGCACAGTCAACGGCAGGCCTCGTCTACGTCTCCTGCTTCCCCAACCGGGCAGAGTTTCGCAAGTACGTCGACAAGATCGCCTGGGAATCCGAAGTCTGGTGCGCCGACCACCCCACGCACATGATCCACTACAACGGCGAACGCTTCCTCGGGCCATACGAATGAGTCAGTTGGCCGTCAAACTAGGGATCGAACCGGAGCAGCCATGGTTGATCGTCGGATGACCTTGCCCACTTCGGGTGAAGTTGTGGCCGCCCTGCGCGACGCTGGTTGGCTCTTGGAGCAGGACACTGCTCGCGCTTTGGGCGCCGGTGGATTCCACGTGATGCAGGGTAAGGCGTTTCCTGATCCAGACGACGCGACCGTATCACGCGAGGTAGACGTTCATGGCTATCGACAGCTCTATCGCGACGATGAACTATCGTTCAGCGTCGGCCTTCGGGTTCTTGCCGAGTGCAAGCAGAGTTCGATGCCTTACGTAGTGGTAGGCGGCCCCGCGAGCCGCTACGAGTTGGAGCGGGACCGAAAGGAACAACACTTCCGGTTCCCGACCGTCGAGACTGGGCGGACGGAACTTGGGGACGGTCGAGCGCAGCTTCACTGCACGCGTGCTCGTGAGTATCTCGGGATCGACAAGCTGCCAGGCAATCCGTGGGAGGGCGGTTTCCTCGGGACTCAGCTGACCCGCCTGGACCGTAAGCAGACCTGGCTCGCGGACAACCGGGGGATCTTCACGTCATTGGTCCACCCGCTGGCAAAGGCGTTGACGTACTTTCGTTCGCAGGCGAATAGGACCTCCTACGTCATGCACCGGCCAGGTCAGGAATGGGCAAGCATCGACTTCTATTACCCCGTAGTCGTCACCTCTGCACCAGTATTCGCGGTTGACGTCATGAGCGAGAATGTTGAAGCCGTTGAGGTCCCATGGGCTGCCGTGACCCGCGAGATCAAGTCGGCAAAGGTCGATGGACAGTTCAACATCGACGTCGTGTCTGCCGGGTCGCTCTCCACCTACCTGGCGGACCGTGTAAACAAGTTTGGCAACGCAGTCGCGGAGATCGCGAGCAACGACCCTCAGCGCTTTGTCAGCCATCAGGATCATGAGTACGCGCCTCGCCTCAACAGCTAACAGCAGTCTTCGTCCAGGCGGTGCCACGGTGAACGCCGAACTGCTCGTCAAAGTGGTGACGCTGATGCCGCACTTGCGGGACCGTACGTACGGCGGCCGGGTCAAGTCCCTGGAA
>DCRR01000015.1:0-86439 GCA_002325245.1 Microbacteriaceae bacterium UBA1487
CTCGATGCCGCGCGCGAACTGCATGATGCGGATACGCACGAAGTCCACGTCATCCCGAACTGCGCCCTCGACCGCGTGCTGGAGCTCCGCAACGCCCAGCTTGTTCAGTGCAACCTTCGGGGCGGCCGTTGTCGGGTGAGCTCGGGGTCGTGTTCTTGATCGCTCCCCCGGCACGGAGCGCGGACCGGGAACGGGTGCGTCTGCGCTGGCGCTGAGCCACGGCCATTCGTACGACTCATTCAGGGTCGACTACCGTCAGGTAGTCGAATCGGCGGGCACGACCGAACGGTAGTCGGCGCCGTGCGTCTTGGCGCCTCGATCGTGCCGACGCTGATGCCCGGTCTGGGGCGCCGCACGGCTGAGAGCTGCATGTTTCGCCGCATCTTCTTGACCGGGACCGGGCTGGAACCCCAACTCGGATAATCTTCTCTCAAGTTTTTGGGGGCAGATGTGCAAAAGTCGCGTAGTGCCGCGCATAGGCATTTCAAGAGCTCAGGCGACGCGCCGGGCCAGACTACGAAAGGAGGTCGTCTTCGAGGCGGCTCCATAACCCCAAAGGGGTACGCCATGAACAAGACGACCATCTACACGGGCCTGGCCGCAGCTGTCGCTGCGACGCTGCTTCTGACCGGCTGCACCGCCGACGGTGAGCTCGACATCGACCAGATCACGGACGTTGTCGACGAGGTCACGGACGCGATCGACGAGACGCCGGAGACTCCGGCCGAGCCGGACACGGTTGACGTGTCGGAGCTCGCAGCCGGCGACACGATCAACGACATCGACATCGTGCGCGAGATCGCAGCCGACAAGGACTCGGGCCTGCGCACGTACAAGCTCGGCGACTCCGAGTGGGCGATCATCGACGACTCGAAGCCGCTGCCGCAGAACGTCGTCGACGCGGTCGTGTCGACCGTCGATGCGAAGGTCAACACCGGCGGGCAGAGCAATTCAGCGCTCAACACAACGACAACTGCGGCTGCCGAGCAGTCGAGCGGTCAGAGCTACCTCACGGGCAAGAGCATTATCGTGATCTGCAAGGCGTGGACCTCGATCGGTGATCAAAACGGGATGTTCTACCTTGTCGGCACGCCTTCGGGTCAGTTCGTGAAGACCCTGCACACGGCTAGTGAGGCTGTCGCGTTCGCCGAGTCGTACGGCGCCACCAACTACGGGGACGGCAACTACCTGGTCGTCCTCGCAGAGTAGTAAAAGTCGCGCGCAAGGCCGGAGTCGCAATCGAACGACTCCGGCCTTGCGTCCTTGTTCAGCAGGTGTCGCCTCCGCCTCGCGACGTGGCGTCACCGATCGTCCGATACCAGTACGAGTACGGTCCCGAACCAGAGCTGTTCACTGCTCGCATCCGGTAGTCGACGTCCGTGATTCCGCTCGTGGGGCTGCACGCAGCACCCGAACTAACAGTCGGCGACGAGCTGCTGTTCGAGCTCCAGGCTGTTGAGGCTCCGTTCGCGAACGTCACCCGCACACCGCCCTCATAGCTCGTCGCGTAGCCGACGGACGAGCACGAGAACGAACCGTTGAACAGCGTCCGACCGCTAGCTGAGATCGGCATCGAGGCAACGCCGCATCCGCTCGGTGCGCTGCTCGGCGCTGGCGGGTTCGAGATCACGATCGAGTCCGAATCCGTCGGCGACCACGAACCGGTCGCGTCCGGACCCGAGCAGCGATCCCGACCTTAGTGCGTGCGCGATCTGCGTATCGGTCGTACATCCCGGCACGCGCCTGCGCGTCGCCGGGCGCCAGCAGGCACCTGGTCAGGTGCCGTAGTTCGCGCAATGAGCAGTTGGCAGCCGGCCGCGCCCGCCACGCTGACGCGCTGCGATTGAGCTTTCAGTTGCGATCGCGGTTTCGATCTCGCGCTTGGCGACGAGCCGCGAGACGTGTTCGCTACGGATGACGACGCGGCGTCAGTTCCTCGGCGACCGGGCCCCTACGGCGCGGCGTGCATCCAGACGATCTTCTCGCCGTCGCCCTCGATGTGGGCGACGATCGCGACCTTCTCCCCCGTGGAGAGCGTCGCGACGCACTCGAACTCGGCGTCGCCGGTCTGCTCGGTGAGGTCGGGGCACTCGACCGACTCGACCGCGACCTCATCGGCCTCGGCGATGCTCGCAGCCAGCAGATCCTGGACGTCCAGCACGTAGGAGCTCTGCGCGGAGCTGGCGTCGGCCAGCGACTCAAGCGCACCGCTGCTCCAGGCCACCGTCGCGCCGCCGACCAGGGCCAGCAGGATGCCCGCTGCGACTGCCGCGATCGCCCACGGACGGCGACGAGGCACCTCGGACATTCGCTCGCGGGGCGGGAGCGCCGCGTGCGGAGCGACCCGCGGGATCTCGGTGGTGCGTGTCGCCTCGGCGACTTCGGCCATCCGGCGGAAGTGATCCTCCGGCGCGGGCGCGGGGGCGGCGGCCGCGGACGCCGCAGCCGGGGTCTCGGCGGGCGGCGACGGCTCGACCGTCGGCGTCGGCGGTGCGCCTTCCCGCGAGTGCTCGGTCCACGCCACGCCATCCCACCAGCGTGAGTACCCGGATCTCCAGGGGTCCGGATACCAGCCGGGCGCCGAGTGGCCAGCTGTCATCCGATTCATGTCTCTTCCTGGTGGCCGAGTGCGTCGCCTCTACCTTGCCGGAGACGACGCACTCGGTCGAGTGGATCTTCGCGAGGGTTGCTCAGTCGGCGTGCGCGCCGCTCTGCCAGGCGGGAGCCGCGGCGTTGACCGCGTCGCCGACGACGTGCACGCGCAGGTCGTTCGTCGATCCGGCGATTCCGGGAGGGGATCCGGAGATCACGACGACCTTGTCGCCGACCTCGGCCAGCCCGCGCGCGATCAGCGTCTCATCGACCTGGCGGTACATGGCGTCGGTGTGGTCGACCCGTTCGACGAGGAACGACTCGATGCCCCAGGTCAGGTTCATGCGGCGGCGGATCGCGTCGTCGGGCGTGAACGCCTTCATCGGGATGCGGAAGCGCAGCCGCGACATGCGACGCGCCGAGTCACCGGACTCGGTGAAGACGCACACGTACTTCGCGTCGACGAAGTCGGCGACCTCAGCCGCGGCGAGGGTGATCGCCCCGCCCTGCGTGCGCGGCTTCGTGCCGAGCTCGGGGATGCGCTCCAGGCCGTGCTCCTCGGTGGAGGCGACGATGCGGGCCATCGTCGAGACGGTCACGACGGGGTACTCCCCCACGCTGGTCTCGCCCGAGAGCATGACCGCGTCGGCGCCGTCGAGGATCGCGTTCGCGACATCCGAGGTCTCGGCACGGGTCGGCACCGGGCTCGAGATCATCGACTCGAGCATCTGCGTCGCGACGATGACGGGCTTCGCCATGCGGCGGCAGAGCTCGACGGCGCGCTTCTGCACGATCGGAACGGCCTCGAGCGGCAGTTCCACACCCAGATCGCCACGGGCGACCATGATGCCGTCGAAGGCGTCGATGATCTCCTCGAGGTTCTCGACCGCCTGCGGCTTCTCGATCTTCGCGATCACCGGCACGCGGCGGCCCTTCTCGGCCATGATCTCGTGGACGCGGGTCACATCGGCGGCGTTGCGCACGAAGGACAGCGCGATGTAGTCGGCACCGAGGTCTAGGCCCCAGCGCAGGTCCGCCTCGTCCTTCTCGGAGAGCGCGGGCACGTTGACGGCGACACCGGGGAGGTTGATGCCCTTGTTGTTCGAGACGGGGCCGGCCACGATGACCTCGGTGCGCACGCGCGTGCCGTCGGTGTCGAGCACCTGGACCTTGACCTTGCCGTCGTCGATCAGGAGGAAGTCACCGGGGGCGACGTCGTCCGGGAGGCCCTTGAACGTGGTGCCGACGAGCTCCTTGGTGCCCGCGACGTCCTCCGTCGTGATGGTGAAGATGTCCCCGACCTCGAGCATGTGCGGGCCGTTCTCGAACTTGCCGAGACGGATCTTGGGCCCCTGGAGGTCGACGAGCACGGCGACCGGCGCATCGAGATCCGCGGCCGCCTTGCGGACGTTCGCGTAGACCTCGTTGTGCACGTCGTAGCTGCCGTGGCTGAGGTTCATGCGGGCGACGTTGACGCCGGCCTCGATGATGGCGCGGATGTTTTCGTAGCTCGACGTCGCGGGCCCTAGGGTGGCGACGATCTTGGCGCGTCTCATGACTTCCTTCGAATTGGTGGTGGTGGTGGGAGTCGAAGTCCTGCAGGGCGTTCGTGCGCCCTCCGGGTTCTCAGATCGTGATCCCTCGATCGCGCGGACGCACGGGCGAGGGCAACTGCGTCTCCCCTTCAAGGTAGCGGTCCACCGCGGCGGCCGCGGCACGGCCCTCGGCGATCGCCCACACGATGAGCGACTGCCCGCGACCGGCGTCGCCGGCGACGAACACGTCCGAGAGGGTCGTGCGGTAGTCGTCGTCGCGGACGACGTTGCCGCGGTCATCGAACGGCACCTCGAGCTGTCCGGCGAGGTAGTCCTTCTCCGGTCCGGTGAAGCCCATGGCGATGAGCACCAGGTCGGCAGGGATCTCTCGCTCGGTTCCCGACTTCGGAACGCGGCGTCCGTCGACGTACTCGGTCTCGGCGACACGCAGCGCACGCACCTCGCCCGCGTCGTTGCTCAGGAACTCGACCGTCGACGCGAGGAACACCCGCTCGCCGCCCTCCTCGTGGGCGCTCGAGACCTCGAACAGGGTCGGGTCGGTGGGCCACGGCTGGTGCTCGGGGCGCTCGCTCGGAGGCTGCACGCCGATCGCGAGGTTCGTCACGCTCAGGGCGCCCTGGCGGTGCGCGGTGCCGATGCAGTCCGCGCCGGTGTCGCCGCCGCCGATGACGACGACGTGCTTGCCCTCCGCGGTGATCTGGTTGGGCACGGTGCCGCCCGCGACGACCTTGTTCTGCTGAACCAGGTACTCCATCGCGAAGTGCACGCCGAGCGCGTCGCGGCCGGGGATCGGCAGGTCTCGCGGAACGGTGGCGCCGGTCGCGACCACGACGGCGTCATAGCGGGTGCGCAGGTCCTCCCACGAGATGTCGCGGCCGATCTCGACGCCCGCGCGGAAGCGCGTGCCCTCGGCCTGCATCTGCGCGAGGCGCAGCTCGATCTGGCGCTTCTCCATCTTGAAGTCGGGGATTCCGTAGCGCAGGAGCCCGCCGATGCGGTCGTCGCGCTCGTAGACGGCGACCGTGTGGCCGGCGCGCGTGAGCTGCTGCGCCGCGGCGAGGCCCGCCGGGCCGGAGCCGACGACGGCGACCGTCTTGCCGGTGAGACGCTCTGGCGGATGCGGGGTCACCCATCCGTTCGAGAACGCCTGATCGATGATCGAGACCTCGACCTGCTTGATCGTGACCGCGGGCTGGTTGATGCCCAGCACGCAGCTCGACTCGCAGGGCGCCGGGCAGAGACGACCGGTGAACTCGGGGAAGTTGTTGGTCGCGTGGAGCCGCTCGATGGCCTGGCGGCCCTCGCCGCGCCACATCAGATCGTTCCACTCGGGGATCAGGTTGCCGAGCGGGCAGCCAGCGTGGCAGAACGGCACACCGCAGTCCATGCAGCGACCTGCCTGTCGGCGCAGCTGCGCCGGGTCCTGATTCTCGTAGACCTCTTTCCAGTCCATGATGCGGACCGGAACGGGCCGACGCTTGGGAAGCTCGCGCTCCTGGGTCTTCAAGAACCCTTTGGGGTCAGCCACCGGTCACCTCCAGGATTCGTTGCCAGGTCACGTCGCCGTCGGGGTCGAGACCCTCGTCGAGGGCGGCCTGTCGTGTCTTGAGCACCGCGGCGTAGTCGCGAGGAACCACCTTGACGAACTTGGTGATCGTCTGGTCGATGTCCTCGAGAAGTCGCGCCGCCAGTGCGGAATCGGTCTCGTCGATGTGCTGACGCAACAGGTCGACGAAGATCTCCTTGTCGGCGCTGTCGAGCGGATGCAGCTCGAGCTCGCCGCTCGCGATCGCGTCGCGGTTGACGCGTTCGGGCTTCAGGTCGTAGACGTAGGCCGTGCCGCCCGACATGCCGGCGCCCAGGTTGCGCCCGGTGCCGCCGAGAATGACCGCGAGGCCGCCCGTCATGTACTCGAGCGCGTGGTCTCCCACTCCCTCGACGACGGCCGTGGCACCGGAGTTGCGCACCAGGAATCGCTCGCCGACGACGCCGCGGATGAACATGCTGCCCTGTGTGGCGCCGTAGCCGATCACGTTGCCGGCGATCACGTTGAGCTCGGCAGCGAGCACGGCGTCGCGCGGCGGCCGCACCACGATGCGTCCGCCCGAGAGGCCCTTGCCGACGTAGTCGTTGCTGTCGCCCTCGAGTCGCAGCGTGATGCCGTGCGGCACGAACGCGCCGAGCGACTGCCCGGCGGAGCCGCGGAGCACGACCTCGATGGTGCCCTCCGGGAGTCCGTGCTCGCCGTAGCGCTTCGTGACCTCGTGGCCGAGCATCGTGCCGACGGCCCGCTCGGTGTTCTTGATCGCGTACTCGAGCGCCACGTGCTCGCCGCGCTCCAGCGCGGCCGTGCTGTGGCGGATCAGCTCCTGGTCGAAGTGGTCCTCGAGCTCGTGCTCCTGGTTGCGGCGGTGAGCGCGCGGCTCGTCCTCGGCGAACTCGGGACCCACGAGCACCGGCGTCAGGTCGAGTCCGTCGGCCTTCCAGTGGTTGACCGCGCGGTCGACGTCGAGCAGCTCGGCGTGGCCGATCGCCTCGTCGAGCGAGCGGAAGCCGAGCTCGGCGAGATACTCGCGCACCTCCTGGGCCAGGAACTCGAAGAAGGTCTCCACGAACTCGGGCTTGCCGGTGTAGCGCGCCCGGAGCTCCGGGTTCTGGGTGGCGACGCCCACGGGGCAGGTGTCGAGGTGGCACACGCGCATCATGATGCAGCCGCTGACCACGAGCGGAGCGGTCGCGAAACCGTACTCCTCCGCGCCGAGCAGCGCCGCGATCACGACGTCGCGCCCCGTCTTCATCTGGCCGTCCACCTGCACGACGACGCGATCGCGCATGCCGTTGAGCATGAGCGTCTGCTGAGTCTCGGCAAGTCCGATCTCCCACGGGGTGCCCGCGTGCTTGAGCGAGTTCAGCGGACTCGCACCGGTGCCGCCGTCGTGGCCCGAGACGAGCACGACGTCGGCGAGAGCCTTCGTCACGCCCGCCGCGACCGCGCCGATGCCCGACTGCGAGACGAGCTTGACGTGCACGCGCGCCTCAGGGTTCGCCCGCTTGAGGTCGAAGATGAGCTGCTTGAGATCCTCGATCGAGTAGATGTCGTGGTGCGGCGGCGGCGAGATCAGGCCGACACCCGCGGTCGCGTGACGCGTGCGCGCCACCCAGGGGTACACCTTCGTGGGAGGCAGCTGGCCGCCCTCACCCGGCTTGGCGCCCTGCGCCATCTTGATCTGGATGTCCGTTGCATGCGTCAGGTACATGCTCGTGACGCCGAAGCGTCCGCTCGCCACCTGCTTGATCGCACTGCGACGCTCGGGATCGAGCAGCCGCTCGACGTCCTCGCCGCCCTCACCCGTGTTGGAGCGTCCGCCGAGACGGTTCATCGCGATCGCGAGCGTCTCGTGCGCCTCCTGCGAGATCGAGCCGTAGCTCATCGCACCCGTGTTGAAGCGCGAGACGATCGAGGCGACCGACTCGACCTCGTCGAGCGGCACCGGCGGGCGCACGCCCTCCTTGAACGCGAACAGACCGCGCAGCGTCTTCAGGCTCTCGGCCTGCTCGTCCACCATCCGGGTGTACTCGCGGTAGATGTCATAGCGCTTGGTCCGCGTCGAGTGCTGAAGTCGGAACACCGTCTCCGGGTTGAACAGGTGCGGCGGGCCCTCGCGGCGCCACTGGTACTCGCCGCCCACCTCGAGTCGCTCGTGTGCGAGCGCGGCCGAGTCGTCCGGGTAGGCCGCCTTGTGGCGCGCGGCGTTCTCGTTGGCGATCACGTCGATGCCGACGCCGCCGAGCAGCGAGGTGGTGCCGGTGAAGTACTGGTCGACGAACTCCTGGCTGAGTCCGACCGCCTCGAAGGCCTGGGCGCCGGCGTAGGAGCCGACGACGGAGATGCCCATCTTCGACATGATCTTCAGCACACCCTTGCCGAGCGCCTTGATCAGGTTCTTCTGGGCCTTCTCGGTCGTCAGGCCTTGGATCATGCCGCTGAGCACGAGACGCTCGGCGGTCTCCATCGCGAGATACGGGTTGATCGCGCTCGCGCCGTAGCCGATGAGGAGGGCGATGTGGTGCACCTCGCGCACGTCACCGGCCTCGACGACGATGCCGACCTTCATGCGCGTCTCTTGACGAATCAAGTGGTGGTGCACGGCCGCGAGCATCAGCAGCGACGGGATCGGAGCCAGGTCGCGCGTCGAGTCGCGGTCGCTGAGCACCAGGAACTGCGCCCCGGCCTCGATCGCCTCGTCGGCCTCCTCGCACATCTCCTGCAGTCGCTGGGCGAGGCCCTCGGCGCCGTCGTCGACGCGGTAGAGACCACGGATGATGTGCGCCGGGCGCCGTCCGCTTCGGGTCTCGAAGTGCTGGATCTTGGCGAGCTCGTCGTTGTCGATCACGGGGAAGTCGAGCAGGATCTGACGCGCGTGCTCCGGAGTGGCGTCGAGCAGGTTGCGCTCGGGCCCGAGCCCCAGCTTCATCGAGGTGACGACCTCTTCGCGGATCGAGTCCAGCGGCGGGTTCGTCACCTGCGCGAAGGCCTGGGTGAAGTAGTCGAAGAGCAGGCGCGGACGGTCGCTCAGCACAGCGATCGGGGTGTCGGAACCCATCGCGCCGAGCGGCTCGGCGCCGTTCTGCGCCATCGGCGTGATCATGATCCGCACCTCTTCTTCGGTGTAGCCGAAGGTGCGCTGGCGGCGACTCACCGACGCGGGCGTGTGCGTGATGTGCTCGCGCTCGGGCAGGTCTGCGAGGTTGATACGGCCCTCGTCGAGCCACTCCTGCCACGGGCCGGAGGCGGCGAGCTCGGCCTTGATCTCGTCGTCCTCGACGATGCGGCCCTCAGCCGTGTCGACCAGGAACATGCGCCCGGGACGCAGACGGCCCTTGCGGACGATCTTGTGCGCCGGGAAGTCGAGAACGCCGATCTCGCTCGCAAGCACCACGAGGCCGTCGTCGGTCACGAGGAAACGGCCGGGGCGCAGACCATTGCGGTCGAGCGTGGCGCCGACGAGAGATCCGTCGGTGAAGACGAGTGCGGCGGGGCCGTCCCACGGCTCCATCAGCATGGAGTGGAACTCGTAGAACGCGCGCCGGGTGGGGTCGATGTCGACCTGGTTCTCCCACGCCTCCGGGACCATCATCATGATCGCGTGCGGCAGCGGTCGACCGGCGAGCTCGAGCAGCTCGACCGTCTCGTCGAACGAGGCCGAGTCGCTCGCACCGTCACTCACGATCGGGAACACGGGGCGCAGGTCGCCGAGCACCTCGGACTCGAGCTGCGACTGGCGCGCCCGCATCCAGTTGCGGTTTCCCTGCACGGTGTTGATCTCGCCGTTGTGCGCGATCATCCGGAACGGCTGCGCAAGTGGCCAGGACGGGAAGGTGTTCGTCGAGTAGCGCGAGTGCACGAGCGCGAGTTTCGTGGCGAAGCGCTCGTCGGAGAGATCCGGGTAGAACGGCTCCAGCTGAAGCGTCGTCACCATGCCCTTGTATACGAGGGTGCGGCTCGACAGCGACGGCAGGTACGCCCCGAGCTCCCGCTCGGCGCGCTTGCGCACCCGGAACGTGATCCGATCCAGGTGGATGCCCTCGCGCGGTGTCGCGTCGGCGTCGCTGACATCGTCGGCAAGGAACAGCTGCTCGAACGCCGGCGCCGCCTCGCGAGCCAGGTTTCCGAGGTGCGTGGGGTCGGTGGGGACCTCGCGCCAGCCGAGCACCGCCAGGCCCTCGGCACGCGCGATGCTCTCGATTCCCGCCTTCTGCTCGGCGCGCTCGTCCTCGTCGAGGGGCAGGAAGGCCATGCCGACCGCGTAGCGGCCGACGGCGGGAAGCTCGAACGGCACGACGGCGCGCAGGAAGTCGTCCGGGATCTGCGTGATGATGCCCGCACCGTCGCCGGTGCCGGCATCAGAGCCGACCGCGCCGCGGTGCTCGAGGTGACGCAGCGCGTCGAGCGCGTTCACCACGATGTCGTGCCCGGCGGTGCCGCGCAGCGTCGCCACCATCGCGAGTCCGCAGGCGTCCCGCTCACTGCGCGGGTTGTAGAGACCCTGCGCCGCGGGAACACGGGAGAAGGAGTTGAAAGGGCTGAGTGGCGCCATGAGTACCGTCCTCACGATGGTGCTGGTGGTGGGACGTCGCTGGCCCAACAGGTGGAGGGGTGCCGGGCCGCCAGGGTGCGGAGTCCGACCTGTCGACGTGGTGCTCGTGCTACGAGCGGCGGGCGCTCCCACTTGTGGCGGGTGCCTCATCCACGTCCCCAGGAGCGCCGTCGATGTCGTCGGCCTCCGAGTAGGTGTCTTCGGAGTCTATCGCAGTCGAGGGCGACCACTCGCGGCCGGGAGCGTAGACGCTCGGCTCCACACCGCGGTGGTTGCGCGACTGGTAGAGGATGATGAACAGCCCGATGACGATGCCGGCGAGGGCGGCCCAGACGTTGGATCGCACGCCGAGGAAGGTCTCGCTCGGGTCGAGGCGAATCGATTCGAACCAGGTGCGGCCGATGCCGTACCAGATGAGGTAGAGGCCGAGCACCTTGCCCCACTGCCAGTCGGCGCGGCGCTCGAACTCGGGCAGCTTCTGGCCCGCGACGAACCGCAGGCGGTTCTCGATGAGCAGGATCACGGCGACGCCGGCAACGTTCCACAGCAGCTCGTAGAGGAACGTCGGGTGGAACAGCGCGTCGTCGGGGATGCCGACGGGGATCGCCGAGTTCGGGCGGTCGATCTCCAAGCCCCACGGGAGGTCGGTGGGGAGCCCGAACAGCTCCTGGTTCATGTAATTGCCGAGACGTCCGATCGCCTGCGCGAGCAGCAGCCCCGGGGCGAGCGCGTCGGCGACGCTCCAGAAGCGCAGCCCGGTCAGCCGGCAGGCGATCGCGATGCCGATCGCACCGCCGATGAGCGCGCCGAAGATGGCATTGCCGCCGTCCCAGATCTGGACGATCTCCCACGGATCCTTGCCCTCGCCGAAGTAGTCCCCCGGGTGGGTGACCACGTGGTAGAGCCGCGCGAACACAATGCCGAAGACGACCGCCCACAGCGAGATGTCGATGATGATCCACGGCTCACCGCCGCGCTTCGTGAGGCGGTGGTTGGTGAGCACGACGGCGGCGAAGATGCCGATCAGGATCAGGATCGCGTACGCGTGGATGCGCAGCGAGAAGTCCTCCGGCACGAACGGCAGGAAGGACGCGAGCCACGCACCGAGATCGAAGTAGCGCCAATCAGACGGCGGGCTCGGGATACTCAGCGGGAACACGGCAGACCTTTCGGCGAGGAACGGAGGCGCGAAGCGCCGGGGTCGAGTCTAGTGAGCTTGCGGGATCGACGCGCCCGGGCGCAGCCCGGTCGCCAGTTCGGCGGCGGTGGCGGCGACACCGGCGACGCCGCGCTCGGCGAGGGCGGTGACGAGGGCCGAGCCGACGATCGCGCCGTCGGCGTACTCGAGCACCTCGGCGACCTGGTCGCCGCGCGAGATGCCGATGCCGACGCAGGTGTTCTCCGCTCCGGCCGCCGTGAGCCGGTCGACCAGGGTGCGGGCCGAGGCCGCGACATCCGCGCGAGCCCCCGTGATGCCCATCGTGGAGACCGCGTAGACGAAACCGCGCGAGTTCTCGACAGTGAGCTTGAGTCGCTCGTCGGTCGAGGACGGGGCGGCGAGAAAGACGCGGTCAAGACCAGTCCGGTCGCTCGTGGCGATCCAGTCCGCGGCAGAGTCCGGGGTGATGTCGGGCGTGATGAGGCCGGCGCCGCCGGCGTCGCGCAGCTGGTCGGCGAAGCGATCGGCGCCGTACTGCACGACCGGGTTCCAGTACGTCATGACGAGCACCGGAGCATCGACGCGCGAGCGGACCGCCTCGACGGCGGTGAAGACATCGCGGATGCGGAAGCCGGCGGCCAGGGCCGCCTGCGTCGCCTGCTGGATCGCGATGCCGTCCATGACGGGGTCCGAGTAGGGCAGCCCCAGCTCGATCGCGTCGACGCCGTTCTCGACGAGCGCCACCGCGGCGTCGATGCTGGTCGCCAAGTCGGGGAAGCCGACCAGCAGGTAGCCGACGAGCACGCCACGGCCTTCGACGCGGCGCTCCTCGATGCGGGTGCCGACAGACAACGGGATCGCCCTCATGACTGAACCGCTCCCTCGTCGAACAGGCCGAACCACGACCCCGCGGTCGCGACATCCTTGTCGCCGCGACCGGAGAGGTTCACCAGGATGATCGCGTCCGGGCCGAGCTCGCGGCCGAGCCGGAGCGCGCCGGCGAGGGCGTGGGCGGATTCGATCGCCGGGATGATGCCCTCGGTGCGGCTGAGCAGGCGCAGCGCGTCCATCGCCTCGGTGTCGGTCGCCGGAAGATACTCGGCGCGGCCCGCATCGGCGAGGAACGCGTGCTCGGGACCCACGCCCGGGTAGTCGAGCCCCGCCGAGATCGAGTGCGACTCGATCGTCTGACCGTCCTCGTCCTGCAGCAGATAGCTGCGAGCGCCGTGCAGGATGCCGGGGCGGCCGCGCTCGATCGACGCGGCGTGGCGCTCGGTGTCGACCCCGTCGCCGGCCGCCTCGAAGCCGTAGAGCTTGACGTCGGCGTCGTCGAGGAAGGCGTGGAAGATGCCGATCGCGTTCGAGCCGCCGCCGACGCACGCGGCGACCGCATCCGGCAGTCGACCGGTGAGGGCGAGCACCTGCTCGCGCGCCTCCTCGCCGATGATCTTCTGGAAGTCGCGCACCATCGCGGGGAACGGATGCGGGCCGGCCGCGGTGCCGAAGACGTAGTTCGTCGTCTCGACGCTCGTCACCCACTCGCGGTAGGCCTCATTGATCGCGTCTTTGAGCGTGCGCGACCCCGTCGTCACCGACACGACCTCGGCGCCGAGGAGGCGCATGCGGGCCACATTGAGCGCCTGGCGCTGCGTGTCGACCTCGCCCATGAAGATGGTGCACTCGAGGCCGAACAGCGCCGCCGCCGTCGCCGTCGCGACGCCGTGCTGCCCGGCGCCGGTCTCGGCGATCACGCGGGACTTGCCGATGCGCCGGGTCAGCAGCGCCTGGCCGAGCACGTTGTTGATCTTGTGCGATCCGGTGTGGTTCAGGTCTTCGCGCTTCAGGATGATGCGCGCGCCGCCGGCGTGCTCCGCGAAGCGCGGCACCTCGGTGATGATCGAGGGACGCCCGGTGTAGCTGCGGTGCAGCTCGGCGAGTTCGGCGTGGAAGCTCGGGTCGGCCTTCGCCGCCTCGTACGCGGCCGCGAGTTCGTCGATCGCGGCGATGAGCGACTCGGGCATGAAGCGCCCGCCGAAGTCGCCGAAGAAAGGTCCCGGCTGGTCGCGCAGGCTCATGATTCTGCTCCGTGTGATCCGGCCGCGAGGAACGCCTCGAGGGTCGAGACCGGGTAGTCGCCGCGGACGAGGGCCTCCCCGATGAGCACGACATCCGCGCCGGCCGCGCGGTAGTGGGTGACGTCGTCGGGCGAGAGCACGGCCGATTCGGCCACGCGGACGACGCCGGACGGGATGCGGTCGGCGAGACGGCCGAAGAGGTCGCGATCCAGCTCGAAGGTGCTCAGGTCGCGCGCATTGACGCCGATGAGGGCGGCGCCGACGTCGAGCGCCCGCTCCACCTCGTCGGCGGAGTGCGTCTCGACGAGCGGGGTCATGCCCAGCTGGACGATGAGGTCGTGCAGCTCGCGCAGCGTCGCCTGGTCGAGCGCCGCGACGATGAGCAGCACGAGGTCGGCTCCCGCCGCGCGGGCCTCGAACACCTGGTACGGCTCGGCGATGAAGTCCTTGCGCAGCACCGGCACCTCGACCGCGGCGCGCACGTCCTCGAGGTCGGCGAGCGAGCCCTGGAAGCGGCGACCCTCGGTGAGCACGCTGATCGCGCTGGCGCCGCCGGTCTGGTACGAGAGGGCGAGCGAGGCGGGGTCGGCGATCTCCGCGAGCGCGCCGCGGGAGGGGCTGGCGCGCTTGACCTCGGCGATGATCTTCACCCGGTCGGCGGGGGCGAGAGCGGCGAGGGCGTCGAGCGCGGCGGGGCGGGCGAGCGCCTCCGCCTCGACGGCAGTGAGGCTGCGTGCCGCGCGCCGCTCCGAGGCGTCCGCGACGGCCCCGGCGACGAGATCGGAGAGCACTCTAGGAGTGCACCTTCTCGATGGACTCGTGAACCTTCTCGCCGAAGCCGAGCTTGTTCAGGAGCCCCCAGAGGAGCGCACCGACCAGCAGCAGGCCGGCGAACGCCCAGACCAGCCACACGATGGCGAACCAGAACGCGATCGTTCCTCCGGTGATCGCGATGAGCATCACCACAACCGAAGTCCAGGCGGCGACCGAGTGTCCGTGACCCGTCTCGTGTTCGTTGCTCACAGCGATGCTCCTTCAAGGTGTGTCGGCGTCACGAGTCTAGCGGTCGTCGCGGCGCGGATCGTGCGGATCGGTGGGGTCGTCGCCGTGGCTCAGGGCATCCCATTCGTCGATGGCGCCGCCGCCCTCCGCCGCCTCGAAGGGTTCGCGCGAGAATCGACGGCCCGAGCTCGGCCAGCGCGCCGAGGTCACGATCACGGCGACCCCCGCAAGAGCGAGAATCGCCCCGACGCCGACCGAGACCCACGGCCAGGCGGTCGCAGCGATCCCCTCGACGAGCTCGGTGAGCGAATCGAGGCCGGAGATGCCGGACTGCTCGCTGAGGTACGGCGCCACCGCGACGATCGGCTCGGCGAGCACGAACAGCGCCACCAGCACCGCCGTGCCGCCCACGAGCGCCGTCAGGGCTCCCAGCACGACGCGAAAGACCGGCCCGGCGAGGGCAAGGGCGGCGACCAGCGCGAAGGCGGTCAGGGCGAGCGCCGCGACGGCCCCCGCGGCGACATCGCCGCCGACCGGGTGCTCCGCGCCCGCGAGCCTCACGAGGAACCAGTCCTGCGACCAGGCGAGCAGGAGCGCCGCACCCGCGAGGGCGATCACGGTCAGCAGAAGCGACTTGGGGCGCGTCATCACGAGATCACGCGGCGCAGGGCGTTCGCGATCGCCACGGCGCGCAGCGGCGCCGCCGCCTTGTTCTGCGCCTCGAGGTGCTCGCTGGCCGGGTCGGAATCCGCCACCAGGCCCGCTCCCGCCTGGACGCGGGCGAGTCCGCCGGCGATCGTCGCGGTGCGGATCGCGATCGCGAGATCCGCGTCGCCCGCGAGGCCGAAGTATCCGACGACGCCGCCGTAGACGCCGCGCTGCGCGACCTCCAGCTCGTCGATGATCTCGAGCGCGCGGGGCTTCGGAGCGCCGGAGAGCGTGCCCGCGGGGAACGTCGCGCGGAACGCGTCGATCGCGGTCGCATCCGGGCGCAGGTCGCCCTCGACGCTCGAGACCAGGTGCATGATGTGGCTGAAGCGCTCCACCTGCATGAACTCCGTCACATCGACCGAGCCGGCGAGGCACACCTTCGACAGGTCGTTGCGTGCCAGGTCGACGAGCATCAGGTGCTCGGCCTGCTCCTTCGGATCCGCCAGCAGCTCGTCGGCGAGCTCGCCATCGTGCTCGGGCGTGTCGCCGCGCGGACGAGATCCCGCGATCGGGTGCGTGAAGGCGCGGCCGTCCTTCACCTTCACGAGCGCCTCGGGAGAGCTCCCGACCACCGAGTACGGCTCGCCGGCGGGCGACTCGAGCGCCAGCAGGTACATGTACGGGCTCGGGTTGAGGATGCGCAGCACCCGGTAGACCTCGAGCGGCGTCGCCGTGATCTCGTGATCGAAGCGCTGAGAGATGACCACCTGGAACACGTCGCCGTCGCGGATGTACTCCTTGGAGCGCTCCACCGCGTCGAGGAAGTCCTGTTCCGGTACACGGGCGATCGGGGCGGGCTCGACGCTGAGGTCGACGTCGCCGATCCAGGCCTCGGTGGCTGATGCCAGGCCCGACTGCAGCGCGTCAAGACGCTCCTGGGCGGCGCTCCACAGCTCGTCGGGGGTCTCGACCCCGTCGTTGAGCGCGGTCGCGATCAGCGTCGCCGTGCCGGTGCGGTGATCGAGCACCACGAGCTCGGAGACGAAGCTCAGCGCCTGGCCCGGCACGACGTAGTCGGCAGGAGGCTGGTTCGGGAGCCGTTCCAGCTGCCGGATCGCCTCCCAGCCCACGAAGCCGACGAGGCCGCCGGTCAGCGGTGGCTGATCCACGACGTGCGGCGTCGACCAGCGCGAGTACAGGTGCGCGAGCGCGTCCAGCGGACCGGTGGGCGCGTCGTCGCCGAGCGCGCGCTCGGCGGAGAGCCCGTAGTCGAGCCAGACGGCGCGGTCGCCCTCCTGGGTCAGCACGCCGAGCGAGCCGACGCCGACGAAGGAATAGCGCGACCAGATGCCGCCCTGCTCGGCGGATTCCAGCAGGAAGGTCCCCGGCCGGCCCTCCGCGAGCTTGCGATAGACGCCGACGGGCGTCTCGCCGTCGGCGAAGAGGCGGCGCAGGACGGGAACGACGCGGTGCCCCGCGGCGATCGAGCCGTCGAAATCGGCGCGCGTGGTGGTGGTCATTCGGTCTCTCCGAGGACGGGCTCGAGCGGGTCGACGTCGAAGCAGGCGTGCTCGCCGGTGTGGCAGGCAGGACCGATCTGCTCAACCTGGAGCAGCAGAGTGTCGCCGTCGCAGTCGAGCGCGGCGCCGCGCACGAGCTGAATGTGGCCGCTGGTGTCGCCCTTGCGCCAGTACTCCTGACGGCTGCGCGACCAGTAGGTGACGCGGCCCTCGATGAGCGTGCGGCGAAGCGCCTCGGCGTTCATATAGCCGAGCATCAGCACCTCGCGCGTGTCGTGCTGCTGCACCACGGCGGGGAGCAGACCCTGCGCGTCGAAGCGGGCTCGTGCCACGACCTCGCCGACGGTGCTCGCATCCAGCGTGCTCATCGCACCATCACTCCCTCCGCGCGCAGCGCGTCCTTGACCTGGCCCACGGTGAGCTCGGCGTTGTGGAAGACGGAGGCGGCGAGCACCGCATCCGCGCCTGCCTGGATCGCCGGCGCGAAGTGCTCGAGAGCCCCGGCCCCTCCGCTGGCGATCATCGGGACAGTGCTCAGCTCGCGCATCGCGGCGACCATCTCCAGATCGAAGCCCTGCTTGGTGCCGTCGGCGTCGATCGAGTTGACCAGCAGCTCCCCCGCGCCGCGCTCGATCGCCTCCCGCGCCCAGGCGAGCGCGTCGAGGTCGGTCTCGGTGCGTCCGCCGTGCGTGGTGACGACGAAGCCGCTCGGGGTGCGCTCGCTGCGCTTCACGTCGAGGGAGAGCACCAGCACCTGCGCGCCGAAACGATCGGCGATCTCGCCGAGCAGCTCGGGCCGGGCGATCGCGGCGCTGTTCACCCCGACCTTGTCGGCGCCGAAGCCGAGCAGGCGGCCGACATCGTCGGCGGAGCGGACCCCGCCGCCGACCGTGAGCGGAATGAAGACCTGCTCGGCGGTCGCGGTGACGGTCTCGTACATCGTGGCGCGATCCTCGACCGTCGCGGTGACGTCGAGGAACGTCACCTCGTCGGCGCCCTGCTCGTAGTAGCGCTTGGCCAGCTCGACCGGGTCGCCGGCATCGCGCAGGTTGAGGAAGTTCACGCCCTTGACGACGCGGCCAGCGGCCACGTCGAGGCACGGGATCACGCGGGTGGCGACGCTCACCGGGTCACCTCGCCGAGACTCACAGCGTCGGCCATCGTCAGATCCGTGCGGCGTGGATGGAGCTGACCAGGATGGCGCGCGCACCCAGGCTGTAGAGCTCGTCCATGACGTGATTCGTCTCGGCGCGAGGCACCATGACGCGCACGGCGACCCAGCCGGTGTCGCGCAGCGGCGAGACGGTCGGGGACTCGAAGCCGGGGGTGATGTTCGAGGCCTGCTCCACGAGCTCCGCGGGCAGGTCGTAGTCCATCAGCACGTACTGGTGGGCGACCATGACGCCCTGGATGCGACGGCGCAGCGTCTGCAGGCCCGCGGTATCGTTCTGCGCGGCGATCAGCACCGCCTGCGACTTCAGGATCACCGGGCCGAAGATCTCCAGGCCCTGCTTCTTGAGCGTCGAGCCGGTCTCCACCACGTCGGCCACCGCATCGGCGACGCCGAGGCGCACCGCCGACTCCACGGCGCCGTCCAGGCGGACGACATCGACCTCGACGTTGTGCGAGGCGAGGAAGTCGCGCACCAGCGCGTCGTAGCTGGTGGCCACGCGAAGCCCGGCGAGGTCCTTCAGCTCGGCGAAACGGCCCATCGGTCCGGCGAAGCGGAACGTGGAGGCGCCGAAGTCGAGCTCGTCGATCTCGATGGCCGGCGACTCGGAGTCGAGCAGCAGGTCGCGACCGGTGATGCCGACATCCAGCGCGCCGGAGCCGACGTACGTCGCGATGTCGCGCGGACGCAGGTAGAAGAACTCGACGTTGTTGCGCGGGTCGGCGACGATGAGCTCTTTGGGGTCGCGTCGCGTGGCGTAGCCCGCCTCGCGAAGCATCTCGACGGCGGTCTCCGAGAGCGATCCCTTATTGGGCACCGCGATTCTCAGCATGATTCTGCTTTCTGGTGGTGAACGTGACGGTCAAGGCGACGCTCACAGATGTCGGTAGACGTCCTCGAGGCTCAGGCCCTTGGCGAGCATGAGCACCTGAAGGTGGTACAGGAGCTGCGAAATCTCTTCCGCGGTCTCGACGTCGCTCTGGAACTCGGCGGCCATCCAGACCTCGGCGGCCTCCTCCACGATCTTCTTGCCGATCGCGTGGACACCGGCGTCGAGTTCCGCGACCGTTCCCGAACCGGCGGGGCGGGTCGCGGCCTTCTCGGCGAGTTCCGCGTAGAGCGAATCGAAAGTCTTCACGCCTCCAGGGTACCGGCGCGCGGAGCCTTATCCGACGGCGAGGAGGTCGATCACGAAGACGAGGGTGCGGCCGGAGAGGCGGTGGCCGCCGCCCGCGGGACCGTAGGCGTACTGCGGCGGGCAGATGAGCTGACGACGGCCGCCCACCTTCATACCGGGGATGCCGTCCTGCCAGCCCTTGATGAGGCCGTTCAGGGGGAACTGGATCGAGGCGCCGCGGTCCCAGCTGGCGTCGAACTGCTCGCCGGTCTCGAAGTCGACTCCGACGTAGTGGACGTCGACGTTCGCGCCAGCGGTGGCCTCCGCGCCGTCACCCACCTCGAGGTCGGTGATCACGAGTTCGGTGGGCGCATCGCCGAGGGTCGGTTCGATCTCGGGCTTCGTCTTGTTGCTCATGAGACCAGTCAATCAGACGTGCGAATGTCGCGTGGCCGCGGCGCGCAGCTCCTGGATCGCGCTCTCGACGTCGGCGGAGCCGTAGACGCTCGACCCGGCGACGAAGGTGTCGGCGCCCGCCTCGGCGGCGATGCCGATCGTGTCGAGGGCGATCCCGCCGTCGACCTGCAGCCAGACCTCGGAGCCGGTGCGATCCGCCTCGGCGCGCAGCAGCCGCAGCTTCGGCATCATGTCGGCCATGAAGCTCTGTCCGCCGAAGCCGGGCTCGACGGTCATCACGAGGATCTGATCGAACTCGGGCAGCAGCTCCAGGTAGGGCTCGATCGCCGTTCCGGGCTTCAGCGCGAGGCCGACGCGCGAGCCGATCTCCCGGATCCGGCGTGCGAGGGGCGCCGGGTTCACGGTCGCCTCGGCGTGGAAGGTGACCGAGAAGCAGCCGAGCTCCGCATAGCCGGGCGCCCAGCGGTCGACGTCGGCGATCATCAGGTGCACGTCGAGCGGCAGCGGCGAGACGTCCTGGATGCGGCCCACCATCTGCGGTCCGAACGTCAGGTTCGGCACGAAGTGGTTGTCCATGACATCCACATGGACGCCGTCCGCGGCGCCGATGCGCTCGATCTCGGACTGCAGGTTGACGAAGTCGGCCGACAGGATGCTCGGCTGGATGCGCACGCTCACGATTCGAGCGTAGTCAGAAGCTGGATGAACATCGCGTCGGTGCCGTGGCGGTGCGGCCAGAGCTGCACGGCGGGCCCCGGAGGCAGCTCCAGTTCGCTCGTCGCGATCTGGGACAGCACGGCCGGGGTGTCGACGACGCGGAGCGCGGGGTGCCGCTCAAGCGCCGCCGCGACCGTGTCGCGCGTCTCCGCGAGGTGCGGCGAGCAGGTCACGTAGGCGATCAGGCCGCCGGGTGCGAGCGCGGCGATCGCGGCGTCCAGGAGGCCCGACTGCAGCGGTGCGAGCTCGGCGACGTCGCTGCGCTGCTTGCGCCAGCGGGCCTCCGGCCGGCGGCGCAGGGCGCCGAGTCCGGTGCAGGGCGCGTCGAGCAGGATCCGGTCGTAGCGTCCCGGGGCCTCCGCGTCGGTGCCGGAGCCGAAACGGGTGCCGTCGCCCTCGAGAACGATGGGCGGCGCATCGAACACGCTCAGGGCGTTGCGGACGAGCCCCGCGCGGGCCGGAACCAGTTCGTTCGCGACGAGTTCGGCGTCTCCCCGGAGCGCCTCGGCGGCGAGCAGCGCGGCCTTGCCGCCGGGACCGGCGCACAGGTCGAGCCAGCGCTCCCCCGCGCGCACCGGGCGGGCCCGGGTGAGGGCCAGGGCCGCCAGCTGCGAGCCCTCGTCCTGCACGCGCACCCGTCCGCTCGCGACGAGGGGCACGGAGCGCGGATCGCCCCCCGGTGAGCGGACCGCGACCGGAGAGACTCCCCCGGCGCGCCCGACCTCGGCCGGTTCGGCAAGGCCCGGCAGCGCGACCAGGCTGACGGCGGGCGGCAGATTGTCGGCGTGCAGGAGCTCGTCGAGCTCGTCGGCGCGGTCCTCGGCGCCGAGCGCCGCTCGGAAGGCCTCGACGATCCAGCGCGGGTGCGCATGCTCCATCGCGAGCCGCGCATCGCCGGTCAGCCCGTTGAGCGTGTCGGCGAACCACTCCTCCGCCGGCTTCCGAGCGATCGAGCGCAGCACCCCGTTGACGAATCCGCTCGCCGAGCGTCGACCGAGGGCGAGGGTGAGCTGCACCGCTTCGTCCACCGCGGCGTGCGGCGGAATGCGCGTCGAGAGCAGCTGGTGGACGCCGAGCCGCAGCACGTCGAGCACCTCGGCGTCGATCTTGTGCGTCGGACGGCCCGCGGCGATCTCGATCACCCGGTCGTAGCGGCCGAGGCCGCGAAGGGTGCCGTAGGTCAGTTCGGTCGCCAGCGCCGAGTCCGCGGCGTCGAGGCCCGCCTCGGCGAGGCGCACCGGCAGCAGCAGGTTCGCGTAGGCGTCGCTCTCGCGCACCGCCGCGATGACGTCGTAGGCGACGCGGCGGGAGCTGGACGCGCGGGTGGGACGGGGGCGCTTCGCGCCGGTTCGGGTCTCGGTCATGAGGCGACCGCCTCGGCGTCGACGGGGCGCCCGCGCCACCAGTCGGCGGCGCGCATGGGCTTCCTGCCGGCGGGCTGGATGCGGACGAGCTCGATCGGATCCGTCGCCGTGCCCGCCAGAACGGCCGAGTCGACGCTGGCGAGCTCTCCGGGGGCGAACCGGACGGCGTCGCGAGCCGGGGCGATCTCGAGCACCTTGAGCCGGTCGCCGCCGATCTCGGTGAAGGCGCCCGGCTCCGGGGTGACGCCGCGGATGTGCGCGCTCACGAGTTCGGCGGAGCGATTCCAGTCGATGCGGCCGTCCTCGAGACGGAGCTTGGGCGCCGCGCTCGGCTCGCCGCTCTGCTCGGTCGCCTGCGCGCGTCCGGAGGCGATGTCGTCGACGACCGTCGCGAGTTGGCGGGCGCCCGAGAGCGCGAGCGCCTCGAGCACGTTCCCTGCGGTCTGCAGGGGCGTGATCGGCACCTCGTCGACGGCGAACACCGGTCCGGCGTCGAGCTCCTCGACGAGCTGGAAGACCGCGGTGCCGGTGGTGGTGTCACCGGCCATGATCGCGCGCTGGACCGGCGCCGCGCCACGCCACTTCGGCAGCAGCGAGAAGTGGAGGTTGATCCAGCCGTGTCGCGGGGCGTGAAGCAGGGGCTCGCGGATCAGGCCGCCGTAGGCGACGATGACGCCGAGATCGGCGTCGAGGGCCGTGAGCTGCTCGGTCACCGAGCCCAGCCGGTTCGCGCGGATCACCGGGATGCCCTCGCGCTCGGCGAGTTCGGCGACGGGGGTCGGCGTCAGCACCCGCTTGCGCCCCTGGGGCGAGTCCTCGCGGGTGACGACCGCGACCACGTCGTGCGGGCCCGCGATGAGCGCCTCCAGGCTGGGCACGGCGGCGGCCGGGCTACCGGCGAAGATGAGGCGGAGCGGAACGGGCATTCGACCATTCTCTCAGCACGCGGCCGAGCTATTCCTCGAAAGGCTCCGGGTCATCGAAGCGTGCCCGCAGAGGCAAGGGCTGACGGCCCCGTCGCGGGCTGCCGGGGACGGGCTTCCGTCGGCGTGTCGCGTGGCGGATGATCTCGGCGCGCACCGCCTGGGCGGCGGCGGCGCCCGCGGCGTAGTCGAACCGCAGCAGCGCGCGACTGCGGCCGTCATGCTCGGTGACACCGAGCACATCGACGGTCGGGGGCAGCTCCGCCACCGCCGCGGCCACGACATCGGGGAATCCGTCGAGCGTCGCCATCCGCACGGCGGGCGGGAAGCGCAGGTCGCGACGGTCCGAGAGCTCGGCGGAGGCGAGCGTGTCGAAGCGCCAGGTCACCATCGCCGAGGCGAGGGCTCCCCCGACCCCGACGAGCACCACCACGCCGTCGTCGGCGGCCAGCGCGGCGGCGTCGGCCCACCAGCGGGCGCAGTCCTCCGCCACCCGCAGGCTCTCGCGCGCGATCATCCGCTCGCCGTCGAGCAGGAGCACGGCCCGGTAGCCGCCGGCGGCGATCGGCTCGGCGCCGCGCGTCGCGATCACCAGGGTGGGGCGCTCGTCCACCTCGAGGACGGTGCGCTCGCCGTCGGCGATGATGATTCGCACGCCCGGGAAGGCGCGGCCGAGCTCGTCGGCCGTCCGTCCCGCGCCGACGCCGCTGCGGCGCAGACGGGTGGACTCGCAGTTCGGGCAGCGCCACGAGGTCTCCAGCGCGCCGCACCACGTGCACGACGGCACTGCGCCGGCGGATCGCTCGCGCAGCGGCCCCGCACAGCTGCGGCAGCGCGCCGCCGTGCCGCAGTCCTGGCACCGCAGCCCCGGGGCATAGCCGGGCCGGGCGACCTGCACGAGCACCGGCCCCTCCTCGAGCGCCGCGCGCGCCTGCTTCCATGCGAACGACGGAATACGCGCCTGGGCGGCGAGACCGTCGTTCGCCGCCATGTTCGCGGTCGGGACGACCCGAGGATGCCGGGGCCGCTCCGGTGCGATCTCGCCGAGCCAGCCCACCTCGACCAGTCGCTGCACCTCTGTCGAGCGCGTGTGTCCGGCGAGCACGAGCGCGCAGCGCTGCTGCTCCTGCCGCACGAGCGCGGCGTCGCGGGCATGGATGTAGGGGGCGAGTGGCTCGCCGAGCAGCGGGTCGCCGTCGTTCCAGACCGCGATGAGGCCGAGCTTCGACGCGGGGGCGTAGATCGCCGACCGGCTGCCGACGATGACGGCCGGGGCTGGTTCGAGGGCCCGCAGCAGCCCGCGGTAGCGCTCCGGGTCGCTCTGCCGGGCATCCGCACGCACCAAGGCCTCGGGCGGCACCAGCTCGGCGAGCACCGCCGCGAGCTGCTCCTGGTCGCGGTGATCGGGCACGACGATGATCGCCGACTCGCCGGTGGCGAGGGTGCGGGCCGCGAGCTGGCCGAGCGTGCGCGCCCAGCGGCCGACCCACTGCCCGTTCTCGGTGCGCGTCACGCCCGGTCGCACGCCGAGGGCGATCCGCCGGCGATCCGCCAGTGCGGTCTCCAGCTCCGCGGGCGCGTAGTCGGTGACGGTCGGCGCTTCGAAGGGAGCCACGGCGGCATCCGCCTCGCGCGCCAGCCACGTCTTCTCCACGCGCGCCTGGCGCTTGGGGACCGCCAGACGGAGCACGTCGTTCGCCGACCCGGCCGCGCGGTCTGCGACGGCGCGGGCGAGGTTCCACACCTCGGGGGCGAGCACGCGCACCGGCGAGACCACCGCGGCGACGTCGCTCAGCGGACCGGGGTACTCCCGCTGCTGCGTGATCTCGACGACGAAGCCGGTGGCGAGACGTCCGGCGCTGCGCAGCGGCACCGAGACGCGCTGCCCCGGCTCGACGCCCTCGACGAGCTCCGGAATGCGGTAGTCGAGCAGCCGATCCAGCTGCGGGAGCGGCGAATCGACGAGAACCCTGGCGATCCTCACACCGCTCGCTTCCTCAGAGACCGGCCGCGGCGCGAAGGTCGTCGACGCGATCGGTGCGCTCCCACGTGAAGTCGGGCAGCTCACGGCCGAAGTGGCCGTACGACGCCGTCTTCGCGTAGATGGGGCGCATCAGTTGCAGGTCGCGCACGATCGCGGCGGGGCGAAGGTCGAACACCTCGCGGATGGCCTCGATGATGCGCTCCTCCGGAACGTGCGCCGTTCCGAAGGACTCGACGTACAGCCCGACCGGCGCGGCGGCCCCGATCGCGTAGGCGACCTGGATCTCGAGCTTGTCGGCGAGCCCGGCGGCCACCGCGTTCTTCGCCACCCAGCGCATCGCGTAGGCGGCCGAGCGGTCGACCTTGGACGGATCCTTGCCGCTGAAGGCGCCGCCGCCGTGGCGTGCTGCGCCGCCGTAGGTGTCGACGATGATCTTGCGCCCGGTGAGGCCGGCGTCGCCGTGGGGACCGCCGATCTCGAACTTGCCGGAGGGGTTGATGAGCATGCGCGCCTCGCTCGACGGCAGCTCGACCGCATCCAGAACGGGCCGGACGACAAGCTCCTCGATCTCGGCGCGCAGCGTGGCGAGCGTGACCGAGGGAGCGTGCTGGGTCGAGAGCACGACCGTCTCAATCGACGTCGGAACGCCGTTCTCGTAGCCGACGGTGACCTGCGTCTTGCCGTCGGGACGCAGATAGTCGACGATGCCCTCGTGGCGCACCTGCGAGAGCCGCTCGGACATCCGGTGCGCGAGCCAGATCGGCAGCGGCATCAGGCTGGGCGTCTCGCGCACGGCGTAGCCGAACATGATTCCCTGGTCGCCCGCGCCCTGCCGGTCGAGCTCGTCGACGCTCGCGTGCTCGCGGACCTCGAGAGCCGTGTTGACACCTCCGGCGATGTCGGGCGACTGCTCGCCGATCGAGATCGACACCCCGCACGAGCGCCCATCGAACCAGACGTCGGACGAGTCGTAGCCGATGTCGGTGATCGTCTTGCGCACGATGCCGGGGATGTCGACGTAGCCATGCGTCGACACCTCGCCCGCGACGTGGACGAGTCCGGTCGTGACGAGAGTCTCGACGGCGACGCGTGCCGACGAGTCGTCGGTGAGCAGCGCGTCGAGGATGGCGTCGCTGATCTGGTCGCACATCTTGTCGGGGTGGCCCTCCGTCACCGATTCGGAGGTGAACAGTCGCAGCGAGGACGGGGAGGAAGAAGTCACGGTCGGCCTGTCGGTCGAGGGGCGGGGATCAGCGCTGACCCGAAGATCAGCGCGTGAGATCCAGGATACGGTGGGCCACCGACGCCTTGCTGCCGGAGGCCTCCTCCACGATAGACCCCGTCGAATCCAGCACCAGGATCGCGTTGTCGTCCTGTGAGAACCCCTCGCTCCAGCCGACCGCGTTCACCACTAGGAAGTCGGTGCCCTTGCGCTCCGCCTTGCGGCGGCCCAGCTCGATCAGGGCATCGCGATCGGTCTCGGTCTCGGCCGCGAAGCCGATGATGAGCTGCCCGGGTCGACGCGCCTCCACCAGCTCCCGGAGGATGTCGGCGTTCTTCACGAGACGCAGTTCGAGCGTCTCGCCCTGCGTCTCCTTCTTGATCTTCAGCTCGGAGACGGCTTCGGGGCGGTAGTCCGCGACAGCCGCCGCCATCACCACGACGCTCGCCGACTCGGCGGCTCGGTGGGCGGCCTCTCCGAGTTCGCGTGCCGTCTCGACGCGCACGACCTCGACACCGCCGACGGCGCCCTCGAGCACTCCCGGATCGGTGTGGGCCGCGATCAGCGTGACCTCGGCGCCGCGGGCCGCGGCGGCGCGCGCGATCGCCACGCCCTGCTTGCCGCTGGACCGGTTGCCGAGGAAGCGAACCGGGTCGAGGGGCTCCCGTGTGCCGCCCGCCGTCACCAGCACGTGCTGGCCGACCAGGTCGCGAGGGCCGAGCGCCGCCAGCGCCGCGTGGACGATGTCGTCCGGCTCCGACATTCGGCCCGGGCCGGAGTCGGTGCCGGTCAGCTGGCCCGCGGCTGGGCCGATGACCGTGACGCCGCGCTCGCGCAGCGTTGCCACATTGGCGACGGTGGCCGGGTGCTGCCACATCTCGGTGTGCATGGCCGGGGCGACCACGAGCGGCGCGGTGCTCGCCAGCACCGTGTTGCCGAGCAGATCGTCCGCGAGACCCTGCGCGAGCTTGGCGAGCGTGTTCGCGGTCGCCGGCGCGATCACGATGAGGTCGGCGTGCTGGCCGAGCGCGACGTGGCGCACCTCGGCGACGCCCTCGTAGAGCTCGGAGTGGACCGGGTTGCGGCTGATCGCCTCGAGGGTCGGCCGGCCCACGAAGCGCAGCGCCGCCTCGGTCGCGATGACCTGGACGTCGTGACCGGCGAGCACGAAGGCGCGCACGACATTCACCGCCTTGTACGCGGCGATGCCGCCGGTGATCCCGACGACGATCCTCATCGCAGGACCGGATTACTCCGCGGTGCGCGTGAGGACGAGCTTGTCCTCGTTGATCTCGTGGAGCGCGACCGAGAGCGGCTTGTCCTCGATCGTCGAGTCGACGAGCGGTCCGACATTGTCGAACAGCGAGCCCTCGTGGAGGTCGGCGTAGTAGTCGTTGATCTGGCGCGCGCGCTTGGACGCGAAGATCACGAGCTGGTACTTCGAGTCGACGCGCGAGAGCAGCTCGTCGATGGGCGGGTCGATGATGCCCTTGCTCTTGTCAGCCATGGGTTTCCTTCCGGAGAGTCGTCGCGCCACGGCTCAGGCGCCGGGCACTGCCAGCAATTCTACGACCTCGCGCGCCGCTTGGCCGACGTCGCGATTCACAACACGCACATCGAACTCGTCCTGGGCGCGCAATTCGACCTTCGCGGTCTCCAATCGACGGGCCTGCTCGGCCGGCGGCTCGGTGCCGCGACCGACCAGTCGGCGCACCAGCTCCTCCCAGCTCGGCGGCAGCAGGAATACCAGCAGCGCCTCCGGCATCGCCCTCCGCACTGCGCGGGCGCCCTGCAGATCGATCTCCAGCAGCACGCTGCGACCCGAGGCCAGTGCGGCGTCGACGGGCGGACGCGGCGTGCCGTAGCGGTAGGCGTTGTGCACCGTCGCGTATTCGAGAAACTCGCCGTCGCGCACCATGCGGTCGAACTCGTCGTCGCTGATGAAGTAGTAGTGCTCCCCGTCGACCTCGCCCGGGCGCGGGGCGCGCGTCGTCGCCGACACGCTGAACATGACGTCGGGGTAGTTCTCGCGGATGAAGCTCGACACCGAGCCCTTGCCGACCGCCGTCGGTCCGGCGAGGACGACGAGGCGGCTGTGCGGCGTCTCGACGCGTCCCTCGCGGGTGAGCAGGTAGTCGCGCAGCCGCGCGCGCTGCCGGATGCCGAGCCCGCCGACGCGCTTCGAGTGCGCGATGCCGAGCTCGTCGAGCGCGCGGTCGGCGCGCGTGGCGCCCACGGTGGGAATGCTCATCAGCAGTTCGCGCACCCGCAGGGTCGCCTCCGGCGCGCTCGGCTCCGCGGCCCAGCCGCTCTCGGCGACCTCCAGGGCGCGCTTCTCGCCGCTGGCGACCGAGTTCTTGATGGCGGCGCGCGCGCGACGGGCGGCGACCGCGGCGCGCGAGGCGGCGACCCGGTCGACCTCGGGCGGGGTCAGGCGCGACATGCGGCATCCACCTCCGCCGCGGCCGAGCTCACGGCAGCGGCCAATCCATCGGGTCCCGCCGACAGGATGCTGCGCGAGGCGCTCGCGATGACCGCGGGGAGCGCAGCGCCGAACAGCGTCGGCAGCTCCACGAAGCTCGCCCCCTGATGACCGAAACCGGGTGCCAGGATCGGGGTGCGCGCCAGGTCCTCCGGCGTGAGGCCGTAGGAGCCGAGGTCGACGGTCGCCCCCACGACGACGCCGAACTCATCGAGCGGCGCTGCGGCGCTGGACTCGGTGCGTCGGGCCTGCAGCTCGGCGACCGTGGCGGCGGCAACGGTGCGACCCTGCTGCGGCCCGGACTGCACCCGGGCGGTCTGCACGTCGGTCGCCTCCGGGTTGGAGGTGGCCGCGAGCACGAAGACGCCCTTGCCGTGCGACGAGGCCTGCGCGAGCACCCCGTCGAGGGATCCGACGCCCTGGTAGGCGACGGCGGTCATCGCGTCCGCCTCGAACGGCGAACCGGGCGTCAGCCAGGCCTGCCCGTAGGCGTCGACCGAGCTGCCGACATCACCGCGCTTCACGTCGGCGATCACGAGCAGCTCCGCGGCCCGCGCCGCGGCCAGCACCTCTTCGAGCGCGGCGAAACCGGCGGAGCCGTGCCGTTCGAAGAACCCGATCTGCGGTTTGACGATGCCCGCGGTTCCCGCGGACGCCTCCACGACGCGCAGACCGAACTCCCGAATGCCCGCTGCGGAGTCGGGCAGGCCCCACGACGCGAGCAGGGCCGCGTGCGGATCGATCCCGACGCACAGGCGACCGCGCTCCTCGACCACACGCGCCAGGCGAGCGCCGAAGGTCTCCCCCGGCGTCCCGGCGGTCAGCGTGCTCACCGGGCGGCCTCGCGAACCGCGCGATCGGCCGCGTAGTCCTGCAGGCTTCGCACGCGGATGTCGCCGCGCTTGATCTCGAACGCCGCCACCGCCGCCGCGAGCTGCGCGATCGTCGTGAACAGCGGCTTGTCGGCCGCGACCGTCGCGGTGCGGATCTCGAAGCCGTCGGCGCGCGCGGTGCGACCGCTCGGCGTATTGATCACGACGTCGATCTCGCCCGCGTTGATCAGGTCGACCACCGTCGGCTCGCCGCCGTCGTCCACCTGGCCCTCGAAGTACTTGCGCACGGTGGTCGCCTGGATGCCGTTGCGGGCGAGCACCTCGGCGGTGCCCTCCGTCGCGACGATCTCGAAGCCGAGCTGGCTGAGACGCAGGATCGGCAGCACGGTGGCGCGCTTGTCACGATCGGCCACCGAGACGAACACCCGGCCGCTCTCCGGCAGTCCGCCGTAGGCCGCATCCTGGCTCTTGGCGAAGGCCCGCGGGAAGTCGGTGTCGATGCCCATGACCTCACCGGTGGAGCGCATCTCCGGCCCGAGGACCGAATCCACGACGTTGCCCTCGCGGGTGCGGAACCGCTTGAACGGCAGCACCGCCTCCTTCACCGAGACCGGCGAATCGAGCGACACGATCGAGCCGTCGTGCTCGGGCAGCAGGCCGTCGCCGACGAGATCGCGCACGGTCTTGCCGACCATGACGAGCGACGCCGCCTTCGCCAGCGGGATGCCGAGCGCCTTCGAGACGAAGGGCACCGTGCGACTGGCGCGCGGATTCGCCTCGAGCACGTAGAGCACGCCCGCGCCGATCGCGAACTGCACGTTGATCAGCCCGCGAACGCCGATTCCCTCGGCGATCTTGCGCGTCGCGTCGACCACCTGGTCCTGGATGCCGCGCCCGAGCGTCACCGGCGGCAGGGTGCACGCCGAGTCGCCGGAGTGGACCCCGGCCTCCTCGATGTGCTCCATGATCCCGCCGACGTAGAGCTCGGTGCCGTCGTACAGAGCGTCGATGTCGATCTCGACCGCGTCATCGAGGAAGCGGTCGACCAGCAGCGGCGCGCCGGGGCCGATGATGGCGTGCTCGCGCACCCGCTCGAAGTAGTCCTCGAGGCTGGGCGTGTCGTAGACGATCTCCATGCCGCGTCCGCCGAGCACGTAGCTCGGGCGCACCAGGACCGGGTAGCCGATCTCCTCCGCCACGCGGATCGCGCTCGGCGCATCCGTCGCGGTGCCGTTGCGCGGTGCGACGAGGCCCGCGTCCCGGAGAATGCGCGAGAAGTGCCCGCGCTCCTCCGCCAGGTCGATCGCCTCCGGGCTGGTGCCGAGGATCGGCACGCCCGCCGCCTCGAGGCCCTTCGCGAGCCCGAGCGCGGTCTGGCCGCCGAGCTGCACGATGACGCCCACGAGCTCGCCGGACTGCGACTCGGCGTGGATGACCTCCAGCACGTCCTCCAGCGTGAGCGGCTCGAAGTAGAGCCGGTCGCTGGTGTCGTAGTCGGTCGAGACCGTCTCCGGGTTGCAGTTGATCATGATCGTCTCGTACCCGGCGGCCGACAGCGCGAAGCTCGCGTGCACGCACGAGTAGTCGAACTCGACGCCCTGGCCGATGCGGTTGGGGCCGGAGCCGAGGATGACCACCTTCTTGCCCTCCGACGGCGCCACCTCCGTCTCGGCGTCGTAGCTCGAGTAGTGGTACGGCGTGAGCGCCGGGAACTCGCCCGCGCAGGTGTCGACCGTCTTGAAGACGGGACGGATGCCGAGCTCCCAGCGCGCGTCGCGCACCTGCTGCTCGTCGAGACCGCGCAGCTGCGCGATCTGCGCGTCCGAGAAGCCGTGGTCCTTCGCGTGCCGGAACAGGTCGGCATCGAGCGCGTCGTGCGCGGCGATCTCGTCGGCCACCTCGTTGATCAGCACGATCTGGTCGAGGAACCACGGGTCGATGCCGGTCGCCTCGAACATCTCGTCGACCGTGGCGCCGGCACGCAGCGCCTGCTGGACCGTGACGATGCGACCGTCGGTCGGGGTCACGCTGATCTCGATGAGCTCCGCCTTCGAGCGCGGCTGATCGCCCCAGTGGAAGCTGCTCCCCCGCTTCTCCAGCGACCGGAGCGCCTTCTGCAGCGCGGTCGAGTAGTTGCGACCGATCGCCATCGCCTCGCCGACGCTCTTCATCGTCGTGGTGAGGGTGGCATCCGCGCTGGGGAACTTCTCGAACGCGAAGCGCGGCACCTTGACCACGATGTAGTCCAGGGTCGGCTCGAAGCTCGCCGGCGTCACCTTGGTGATGTCGTTCGGGATCTCGTCGAGGCGGTAGCCGATCGCGAGCTTGGCGGCGATCTTCGCGATCGGGAAGCCGGTCGCCTTCGAGGCGAGCGCGCTCGAGCGCGAGACGCGCGGGTTCATCTCGATGACGATGATGCGGCCGTTCGCGGGGTCGATGGCGAACTGGATGTTGCAGCCGCCGGTGTCGACGCCGACGGCGCGGATAATGTCGATGCCGATGTCGCGGAGTCGCTGGTACTCACGGTCGGTGAGGGTCAAGGCGGGGGCGACCGTGATCGAGTCGCCCGTGTGCACGCCGACCGGGTCGACATTCTCGATCGAGCAGACGACCACGGTGTTGTCGGCCGTGTCGCGCATGAGCTCGAGCTCGTACTCCTTCCAGCCGAGGATCGACTCCTCCAAGAGCACCTCGGTGGTCGGCGACTGGTGAAGGCCGTCGGTGACCATGCGCACCAGCTCGGCGCGGTCGTGCGCGAACCCGGAACCGAGCCCGCCCATGGTGAACGAGGGGCGCACGACGAGCGGGTAGCCGAGCTCCTCGGCCGCCTCCACCGCAGCGGGAACCGTCTTCACGACGTAGCTGCGGGCGACGTCCGCCCCCGCCTCGATGACCAGATCCTTGAAGATCTGACGGTCCTCGCCCTTGTTGATGGCCTCGACCCTCGCGCCGATCAGCTCGACGCCGTACTTCTCGAGGATGCCGTCCGCATCGAGCGCGATGGCCGCGTTCAACGCGGTCTGGCCGCCCAGGGTCGGCAGGATCGCATCCGGCTTCTCCTTCGCGATGATCGCCTCCAGCGCCTCCGCGTTGATCGGCTCGATGTAGGTGGCGTCGGCGAAGTCCGGGTCAGTCATGATCGTCGCCGGGTTGGGGTTCACCAGGATCACGCGGACGCCCTCCTCGCGGAGGACGCGGCAGGCCTGCGTGCCGGAGTAGTCGAACTCGGCCGCCTGCCCGATGACGATCGGGCCGGAGCCGATGACCAGGACGGAGTTGATGTCGGGACGCTTGGGCACTAGTTCTTTGCCTTCTTGCTCTGGTGGGCCACGACCATGTCGCGGAATCTGTCGAAGAGGTAGTTGGCGTCGTGGGGACCGGCCGCCGCCTCCGGGTGGTACTGCACTGAGAAGGCGGGGATCTCAAGGGCGTTGAGTCCCTCGACCACCTGGTCGTTGAGGCCGATGTGGCTCACCTCGACCTTGCCGTAGCCGTTCGGGCTGTCGCTGGGGGCATCCAGCGGAGCGTCGACCGCGAAGCCGTGGTTGTGGGCGGTGATCTCGACCTTGCCGGTCGCCTTGTCGAGCACCGGCTGGTTGATGCCGCGGTGGCCGAAGGGCAGCTTGTAGGTGCCGTAGCCGAGGGCGCGGCCGAGCAGCTGGTTGCCGAAGCAGATGCCGAAGAACGGCAGGCCGGCGTCGAGCACCCCGCGCAGCAGCGCGACGTGGGCGTCGCTTGCCGACGGGTCGCCTGGGCCGTTGGAGTAGAACACCGCGACCGGGTCGATGGCGAGCAGCTCGTCGAGCGAAACCGACTGCGGCAGCACGTGCACCTCGAAGCCGCGCGCGGCGAGGTTGTTGACCGTCGCCTGCTTGATGCCGAGGTCGAGCACCGCGAGATTGCCGATCCGCTCGCCCTCCGCGGGAGTCACCAGGGCGGTCTCCACGGAGACCTGGGCCGACAGGTTCTGGCCGGCCATCTCGGGCGCCTCGCGCACCAGGGCCAGCTGCGCCTCGGCATCCAGCTCGGCGTCGGAGCCGGAGAAGATCCCGGCCCGCATCGAGCCGGTGTCGCGCAGGCGGCGGGTCAGCGCTCGCGTGTCGATGCCGGTGATGCCGACGATGCCGGTGCTCTCCAGTTCGTCATCCAGCGAGCGGAGCGCGCGGAAGTTGCTGACCACGCGGGAGGGGTCGCGCACGACGTAGCCGGCCACCCAGATGCGGCGGGACTCCGGGTCCTCGTCGTTCATGCCGGTGTTGCCGATGTGCGGCGCGGTCTGCACGACGATCTGACCGGCGTAGCTCGGGTCGGTGAGGGTCTCCTGATAGCCGGTCATGCCGGTGGCGAAGACCGCCTCGCCGAGGGTGCGTCCGCGCGCGCCGTAGGCGTGGCCGGCGTAGCGCGTGCCGTCCTCCAGAACGAGAACGGCGGGGTCGTGGCGGATCATGAGGCGTCGCTTTCGGTTGAAACGGGAACAAGAGCAAGCAGGGCGTCGGCGAGTGCCGCCGGGTCGGAGGCGCGGAACGTCGAGTCGACCGCGAGGTCGCCGTCGCCCAGCAGCCAGCGCACGAACACCAGGCGGTCGCCGCCGGAGGCACGGTCGATCGTCCAGTTGGCGCGGCCGGCGCCGACGATGCGCTCCCGCGGGATGAACGCCGGGCCGGCGCGGCCGCCGAGGTCGAGCTCGAGCCCGGTCTCGTGGATGCGAAGCACCGCCTGCGAGCGGAAGCCGAGACCGGGCACGGTGATCCGCTCCAGCGGCTGCTCGGCCTGCGTCGTGGCGAGGTACAGCGCCTCGAAGCTGGCGCGCGCCCCACCGAGCTCGGCGGGCGGTGTCGGCAGCGCGCCGAGGCTCGCGTGGCGACGCGTGCGCGCGCGCCAGGCGACCGCGAGCGAGCCGAAGACCAGCGCGAGCACGGCGACGACGATCAGGGTCGGCAGGACCTTATCCATGCGACACCTCCTCGGCGGGCCGCAGCTCGCCGTCCAGCACGGTCGGCACTCCGCCATGCAGCGTCGCGACGACGCGTCCCGGGAGCGAGCGGCCGAGGTAGGGCGAGTTGATGCCCTTGCCGCGAAGCCGCTCCGTGCTGAAGTCGGAGCGCGCGCTCGGGTCGTAGAGGGTGACGTGCGCGGGGCTGCCGACCGCGAACGCAGCGTCGTAGCCGTCGAGCAGGCCGATCTCGGCGGGCGCGCTCGAGAGCACGCGCGCCACATCGGCCCAGCCGAGCTGGCCGCTGTCGACGACGGCCTCCTGCACGACGCTCAGCGCGCTCTCCAGGCCGACCATGCCGAAGCTGGCCTCGGCCCAGGCGCATTCCTTCGTCTCGACGGGGTGCGGCGCGTGATCGGTCGCGACAATGTCGATCGTGCCGTCGGCCAGCGCTGCGCGCAGCGCGTGCACGTCCTCGTCGCGTCGCAGCGGCGGGTTCACCTTGAAGCGCGGGTCGTAGCTCTCGACCAGCTGCTCGGTCAGCAGCAGGTGGTGCGGGGTGACCTCGGCCGTCACCGCGATGCCGCGTGCCTTCGCCCAGCGCACCACCTCGACGCTGCCGGCGGTCGAGAGGTGGCAGATGTGCAGTCGGGCGCCGACGTGCTCGGCGAGCAGCACGTCGCGCGCGATGATCGACTCCTCGGCGACGGCGGGCCAGCCGGCGAGACCGAGGCGGCTCGACAGCTCGCCCTCGTTCATCTGGGCGCCCTCGGTGAGGCGCGGTTCCTGGGCGTGCTGGGCGACGACGCCGCCGAACGTCGAGACGTACTCGAGCGCGCGCCGCATCAGCAGCGGGTCGTGCACGCATTTGCCGTCGTCGCTGAAGACGCGCACCTGCGCGCGCGACTGCGCCATCGCGCCGATCTCGCTGAGGCGCTCCCCCGCGAGGCCGACCGTGACGGCGCCGATCGGGCGCACCGTGACGTAGCCGTGCTGTGCGCCGAGCGAGGCGACCTGCTCGACGACGCCCGCGGTGTCGGCCACCGGGAAGGTGTTCGCCATCGCGTGCACGGCGGTGAAGCCGCCCGCGGCCGCTGCGCGCGAGCCGGTGAGCACCGTCTCGCTCTGCTCGAAGCCGGGCTCGCGCAGGTGGGTGTGCAGGTCGACGAGGCCGGGCAGAGCCTGGAGGCCGTTCGCGTCGATCACCTGGGCGCCCGAGGCGGCGATCCCGGAGCCGCGCTCGGCGATCACACCGTCGCGGATCAGCAGATCGGTCGACTCGCCGTTCGGGAGCGTGGCGCCCTGAATCAGGATGGTCATGCGCTGGGGCCTCCGGTCGTGGTGGGTGCGTTCGACGAGGTTCCCGAGAGCACGAGGTAGAGCACCGCCATTCGAATCGACACCCCGTTGGTGACCTGATCGAGAACTCGCGACTGCGGCGAATCGGCGGCCGCCGCCGAGATCTCGAGACCGCGGTTCATCGGTCCGGGGTGCATCACTATCGTATGCGGCGAAAGCTGGGCGAACCGGGCGTCATCGAGGCCCCACTGGCGGGCGTACTCGCGCTCGTGCGGGAAGAAGGCGGCGTGCATCCGCTCCTGCTGGATGCGCAGCATCATCAGCACATCCGGCTTTGCCGCGATCGCCTCGTCGAGGCTGGATCCCGTCGTCACCGGCCACGAGGCGATGCCGGTCGGCAGCAGGGTGGTGGGGGCGACCAGGTGCACCCGGGCGCCGAGCGTCGTCAGCAGCCAGACGTTGCTGCGCGCGACGCGCGAGTGCAGCACGTCGCCGACGATCGTGACACGGAGCCCCTCGAGGTCCTTGCCGCGGGAGGCGGCGCCGTGCCGGGCCTTGCGCATCGTGAACGCGTCAAGCAGGCCCTGGGTGGGATGCTCGTGCGTGCCGTCGCCGGCGTTCACGACGGCCGCGTCGATCCAGCCGCTCGTGGCGAGGGTGTGCGCGGCGCCCGAGGCGCTGTGCCGCAGCACGACCGCGTCGATGCCCATCGCGGCGATCGTCTGCGCCGTGTCCTTCAGGCTCTCGCCCTTCGACACGCTCGAGCCCTTGGCGCTGAAAGTGATCACGTCGGCCGAGAGCTTCTTGGCTGCCGACTCGAAGCTCAGGCGGGTGCGCGTGGAGTCCTCGAAGAACAGGTTGGCGACGGTGCGGCCGCGCAGCGTCGGCAGCTTCGGCACGGTGCGCGTGGCGACGTCGCCCATGTCCTCGGCGATGTCGAGGATCGCGATCGCGGTGTCGCGGTCGAGCTCATGCGCGCTCAGCAGGTGGCGCAGCTCGGTCATCGCGTCTCCCCCTCAGAGGGCGCGGAGATCGCGATCAGGTCGTCGCCGTCGGTCTCGGCGAGGTGCACGTTGATGCGCTCCGTCGTGGACGTCGGCAGGTTCTTGCCGACGTAGTCGGCGCGAATCGGCAGTTCGCGGTGTCCGCGATCGACGAGCACGGCGAGGCGCACGGCGCGCGGGCGACCGTGGTCGTTCAGCGCGTCGAGGGCGGCGCGGATGGTCCGGCCGGAGTAGAGCACGTCGTCGACGAGCACGACCGTCTTGCCGTCGATGCCGCCGGCGGGAATCCGCGTCGGGTGCGGGGTGCGGGTCGGCTGGGCCGCGAGATCGTCGCGGTACATCGTGACGTCGAGGGAGCCGACCGCGGCGGAGCCGGGTTCGAGCTTCTCGAGCGTGGCGGCGAGGCGCTCGGCGAGGAGCACGCCCCGGGTCGGAATGCCCAGGAGCACGAGATCGGACGCTCCGCGATTGGCTTCGAGGATCTCGTGCGCGATGCGGGTGAGAGCCCTCTGGATGTCGTCCTGCTGCAGCACGGTTCGCGTGCGCATCCGGACCTCCTTCCCCGCCTCCCGGACGGACTTAAAGGTGGTCAAACTCCGCTCACACTAGCACTTCCCTTTTCAGGAGTTCGTGTGACGGATGTGGCGTGCGTCACGTCGATGGGACGCTTCTGCCACATCCGTCACACTTCCTCCTGAAAACGGTGGGGCCGGGGGCTAGCCCCAGCGGGAGAGGAGGGCGCGCTCGAGGAGGCCGATGAGGGCGTCGGAGAGCTTGCCGAGGATGGCGAGCACGATGATCGCCAGGAACAGGCGGTCGATGCGGCCGTTGTTCTGCGACTCGATGAGCAGGAATCCGAGCCCCATCGTCGAGCCGAGCAGCTCGGCGGCGACCAGGAACAGCCAGGCCTGCGCGAGCGCGAGCCGCAGCCCCGACACGATCGCGGGGATGACGGCGGGCAGCTGCACGGTCAAAAGCAGCCGGATTCCGTGGAACCCGTACGCGCGACCCAGCTCGACCAGGTGCGGGTCGACGTGCCGCAGAGCTCCGGCCACGGTTGTGTAGACCGGGAAGAGCGCCCCGATCGCGACGAGGGTGACCTTGGAGTCCTCGCCGAAGCCCAGGTACAGGATGAGCAGCGGCACCCAGGCGAGCGACGGAACCGCGCGCGCCGCCCCGACGGTCGCCGCCAGGAAGCCGTCGGCGAGCCGAGACAGCCCGACGAGGGAGCCGAGCGCGAGGCCCGCGACCGCGCCGATTGCGAAGCCGAGGAAGACCCGCTGGGTGGAGATGCCGATGTGCTCCCAGAGCAGTCCGCGCTGGGCGAGGTCGATCGCGGCGACGACGAGCGACTCCGGCGTGGGCAGCTTGAACAGCGGCACCCAGCCGAGGTGCGACGCCGCCCACCAGAGCGCGAGTAGGGCGAGCGGGATGATCGCGCCGAGTGCCGCCCGCGATCCGGCGCGACGCCCGGCGCGCGGGCGCTGGGTTCCGGACGAGCCGAACCGGCCAGCGGCGGCGAGCGTGGCGGCCTCCCCCGTCACCTGAGGGTCGGCCGACGGCGCGGCGCTGCCGCCGCGCACGACCGTCTCGCCGTTCAGGTATTCGGGGGAAGCCGCCATGATGCTCAGCCCACCCGGCTCGGGTCGGCGGCGTCGGCGAACGTCGTGTTGAACAACGTCTCGAGCGCGGCGTCGGCCTGGTCCTGCGACGGGATGTCGCCGTTGGCGACCTGGATCGGTCCGACGACCTCGAGCACCGAGTACTGCGCGGCGCCGGGAGCGAAGTCGAGGTCGATGACGGTGCGCTCCAGGAGCACGACCGTGGCGACCTCGAGGTCGAGGCCCGAGACGTCGGCGAGCAGCTGCGCGGTCTCGTCCGGGTTCTCCAGAGCCCAGGCGCGCGCCTTCTCGTAGGCGTCGGCGACGACCTGCGCGAGGTCGGCGTTGTTGGTGATGAAGTCCTCCGTCGCGTTCAGGAAGCCGTAGGTGTTGAAGTCAACGTTGCGGTAGAACAGCTCCACGCCGTCGTTGAGCTCGTGCGCGGCCATCATCGGGTCAAGACCCGACCAGGCGTCGACGCTGCCGTTGACCAGGGCCACGCCTCCGTCGGCGTGCTGCAGGTTCTGGATGTCGACCTCGCTCGGGTCGACGCCCGCCTCGTCGAGCGCTTGCAGCAGGAAGAAGTACGGGTCGGTGCCAATGGTGACCGCAACCGTCTTGCCGCGCAGGTCCGCCACCGACTCGATGCCGCTGCCCGGCAGCGTGACGAGCGCCGACCACTCGGGCTGGGTGTAGATCCCGATGGTCTGGATGGGCGAGCCGTTGGCGCGCGCCAGGAGCGCGGCCGAGCCGGCGGTCGAGCCGACGTCGAGGGCGCCGGCGCGCAGGCCCTCATTCGCCTTGTTCGAGCCGAGCGACTGGGTCCAGGTCACGGCGACGTCGTCGCCGAGGGTGTCCTCGATCCAGCCCTGCTCCTTGATGATGAGGCTGAGCGGGTTGTAGGTGGCGAAGTCGAGGCTGAGCGTCGACTTGCTCCACTCGCCGCCCGCGCCGGCGCCGGGCGTCGCGTTCTCGCCGGCGCAGCCCGCGAGGGCAAGCGAGGCGATGACCGCGGTCGCCGCGGCGGCCAGGAAGGTCTTCTTCATGGGGTGTCCTTCGTGCTGTGGTGGATGGTGCGGGATGGGGGTGCGATCAGTCGCCGCGCTGTGCGCGCTGCGCCTTGATCGCCTTGGTGATGTAGTTCTCGGGATGGTGCGTCTCGACCCCGAGCAGGTCGAGAAGCTCGGCGCGGAGGATCGCGATGCCGGGGTCGGCCCGGTCCCGCGGGCGAGGCTTGCCGACCTCGAGGATGCGGCGGATCGACCCGCCCGGATGCGCCTCCTGGGTGCCCAGGAGCACGATCCGGTCGGCGAGCTGCAGCGCCTCGTCGACGTCGTGGGTGACGAGCACGATGGTCGCGGGCTCGGCCGCGTGGATATCGAGCAGCAGGTCCTGCATGGTGAGCCGGGTCAGGGCATCGAGGGCGCCGAACGGCTCATCGAGCAGGAGCACTCCCGGGCCGCGGGCCAGGGCCCGGGCGAGCGAGGCGCGCTGCGCCATGCCGCCGGAGATCTGACGCGGGCGGAGCTCCGCGGCGTGGTCGAGCTGCACGAGCTTCAACAGCTCGCGGACGCGAGCCGTGCCTTCGGCGCGGTCGGTTCCGCGCGGCAGGCCGAGCTCGACGTTGCGCTGAATGGAGCGCCACGGCAGGAGCCGCGGCTCCTGGAAGGCGACCGCGCTGCGCTGGTCGACATCCGCCACCGGGGTGCCGTCGATGCGCAGTTCGCCCGCGTTCGGCCGGTCGAGCCCGCTGATCAGACGCAGCAGGGTCGACTTGCCGCAGCCGGACGGCCCGAGCAGGGCGACGATCTCTCCGGGGCGGACCTCGAGGTCGACATCGCGCAGGATGACGCGGGAGTCGCCGGCGTCGGTCGGGAAGCTGCGGCCGACGCCACGCAGCCCGACGCGGAGCGCGGGCGAGGTGGCGACGGAGGTGACGGCGGGCATGGCTGTGAAGTTACGGACATCGCCGCCGCAACTCAACGCGGCATGTCACGAAGTGAAACCTTGCGTCACACTTCGTCTTTCAGGGCGTCACACGACGGCGCCGGCACTCCCGGTGGGGGCCCCGGCGATGATGCGGTGGCGCACCGCTCCGGAGATCGCGTCGACGATCATCGTCACGAGGATGATCACGATGAGCGCGATTCCGATGCGATCCCAGTCGCGCTGGTCGAACACGCGCGACAGCAGGGAGCCGATTCCGCCGGCGCCGACGACGCCGAGGATCGCCCCGGCCCGGATGTTCACCTCGAAGCGGTAGAGCCAGAACGCGATCACCTCGGGCATCACCTGCGGCAGAATCGCCCAGCGCATCACCTGCAGCGGATTCGCACCCGAGGAGCGCACCGATTCGACCGGTCCGGTGTCGATGCCTTCGATCACCTCACTGGTGAGCTTGCCGAGCGTGCCGATCGAGCCGACGCCGAGGGCGAGGGCTCCGGGCAGCGGCCCGAGGCCGAAGATCGGCACCATGATGACGATCGCGAAGATGACGTCGGGCACCGTGCGAATGGCGTTGAGCACCTGCCGGGTCGGCACCACGATCCAGCGCGGCGCGGTGTTGGAGGCGGCGAGGAACCCGATCGGGAACGACAGCAGGGCTCCGATCACCGTTCCGACCCACGCCATCGCGAGCGACTGCCCCATGAACTCGAGCGAGGTGAGCCAGTACTCGGCGTAGGGCTCCTCGAACGGGTTGTTGAGCGCGCCGCGCAGCATGAGCCCGGTGTAGGTGACGAAGTTCTCGGGGAACTGCGCGAGCCGCTCCCACTTGATCTCGATGACCGAGAGGCACAGCAGCACGATCGCGAGTGCGATCAGCTCGATCGTGAGGACGCGCCACTTCTTGGGCGGCGCCGGGCGCGTCGTCTGCGGACGCGGCGCGGGCACGGTGGCGGTCATCGGGCCAGCCTCCGCCGCAGGTAGCCGGAGCTCTGGTCGATCAGGAACACAACCACGAACAGCAGCACGATGATCGCTGACAGGTTGTCGTAGTTGAACCGGGCCAGCTGGACCGCGATCTGCGTTCCGATGCCGCCGGCGCCGACGAATCCGAGCACCACCGAGGCGCGCACGTTGAGCTCGAACACGTACATCGAGTACGAGACATAGTTGGGCAGGATCTGCGGCAGCACGGCGACGCGGGAGCGCTGCACGACGTTCGCTCCGGAGGCGTCCGCCGCTTCGAGCGGGCCCGGGTCGACCGCATCGATCGTCTCGGCGGTGAGCTTGGCGATGATGCCGATGTTGAACATGATGAGCGCGAGCACGCCGGCCAGGGCGCCGATGCCGACAAAGGCGACGAAGAGAAGGCCCCAGACCACGTCGGGAAGGGAGCGTCCGACCGAGAGGATGAGCTTCGAGGCCCGGTAGACGATCGCGTTCGGGTTGGAGACGGTCGAGGCGAGGAACGACACGACGAGGGCGATGCCGGTGCCGATGACGGTCGCCACCACGGCGGTCGCGAGGGTGACCGACATCGGCTGGATGGTCTGGACGAGGAAGCTCCAGTCGGGAGCGAAGAACTGGCTGATGATGAACCAGCCGCGGCCGGTGTCGGTGAACAGCGGCAGGATCGTGAAGTCGATCGCGCTGCCCGCCACGATCGTGACGACGACCGCGATCGCGATGAGCGACCACGCTCCGAGCGGAGGCCGCGGGCGTGCCGGACGCGCCGTTCGATTCGGCGCGGCAGAGGCGGTGGCCGCGGTCATGCGGTCGCGCCGGGAGCCGCGTCCGCCACCGCTCCCGCGTCGGGAAGCAGGTCTTCGGCGGTGAGCGAGCGTCCGTAGATCTCGGCGAACACGGCGTCGTCGGCGTCCTCCGGCGGACCGTCGAAGACGATCTTGCCGCCGCGCATCCCGATGATCCGCTGCGCGTAGGTGCGCGCCAGATCGAGGAAGTGCAGGTTGACGACCGTGGTGATGCCGAGGTCGCGGTTGATCCGGCGCAGGTCGCGCATGACCAGGTTGGCGGTGGGCGGGTCGAGCGAGGCGACCGGCTCGTCGGCGAGGATCACGTCGGGCTGCTGGGCGAGAACGCGCGCGATCGCCACGCGCTGCTGCTGGCCGCCGGAGAGCTGCGAGGCCCGGGTGTAGGCCTTCTCGACGATGCCCACGCGCTCGAGCGCCTGGAAGGCGAGCTCGACATCCGCCTTGCGATACCAGCCGAGCAGCGCTCGCCAGGTGGGGGTCGCGTGCAGTCGTCCGACCAGCACGTTGTTCAGGACGCTCGTGCGGGTCACGAGGTTGAAGGACTGGAAGACCATGCCCACCTTGGAGCGCAGGCGCCGCAGGGCGCTCTTCTTGGCCCCGTCGACGCGCTGGCCCGAGACCTCCAGCTCTCCCCCGGTCGGGGTGACCAGACCGTTGATCGAGCGAACCAGCGTCGACTTGCCGGCCCCCGAGAGCCCCACCACGACGACGAACTGGCCGTCGGGGATCTCGAGATCGATCTCGTCGAGACCGATGGTCCCATTCGGGTAGCGCACGGACACCTTCGCGAAGCGGATCACAGACCCATCCTCCCCCATCGAGAAACTCGGGGACAGCGCCGTGGCGCCGCCCCCGAGTTGCGGAACTTCTTCGGTCTACTCGCCGAAGTTGGCCTCGACCTGGCGCGCTGCGTCGAGCGCGTCGAGGTCGGCGGGCACGAGTCCGTCGATGTTGTAGATGGCGTTGAGGATCGCGATGCCGTCCTCGGTGTCGGCGATCGCGAGGAACGCGTCGGTGATCGACGTCTTCAGGTCCTCCGGCAGGTCGCCGCCGACGGCGATGCCGTCGTTCGGAATGTTGGTCGACCAGGCGAACACGGTGACGTCACTGCCGACGGTCGGGATCTCCTCGACGACGCTTGAGCGCGCGTCGTTGTAGCTGGTTCCGACGGTGGCCTCTCCGCGCGCCACGGCGCTGACCGCGTTCGGGTGCCCGCCCGCGAAGAACGCGCCGCTCAGGTTGAACGGGTCGAGGCCGACCTCCTGAAGCTGCGTCGCCGGGTAGTAGTAGCCCGAGGCCGAGCCCTCATCGACGAAGGCGATGATCTCGTCCTCGGTGATGTTCGCGAGCGCGTCCTGGCCGACGGGGCCGGACTCGGCCGTGTCGGTGCCGTTGCAGAAGGTGTAGCCGTCCTCGTCCGTGACGATGTCGGTGGTGCAGAAGCGGTCCGTGTCGTTCGTGAACCACTGAGTGACGTAGGTGCTCGATCCGAAGCGGACCGACTGGAGGACCGCCTCGGCGCCGGCCTGGTCGACGGCCTGCACGAGCGCGATCGGACCGAACATGCCGACGTGCGCCTGACCGGCCTGCATGGCGACCACGAGGGCGTTGTAGCTGTCGGTGACGATCACGTCGACGGGCATGTCGAGCTGCGCCTCGAGGAGCCCCGCGAGCTCTTCGCCGTCGAGCACGAGCTGGTCGACGTCCTGCGACGGCACGAGGCCGACGACGAGCGTCTCGGGCGCCTCCGGCGCCGCGTCTTCGGTCGGCGCACACGCCGAGAGCGCAAGACCCGCGACCGCCACGGTCGCCAGGGTCAGGAACGATTTCTTCACGATGTCCTCCATGCCTCAATCGCCGCCGAGATGCGGCGCTGGAAAAGCTGCCCCGCGCAGTGGGGGCACCGTCCCAACGTTAAGCGTGCCTCGGATCGCTTCCGGGCGCTACAGGTGAGAATTTCCCCAACGTTTACATTGACAGCGCGTCGGCCCAATCGCGGATCGCCGGATACAGCTCCTCGGCGGTGGCGGCCCGCCGGGTGGGCGCTCCGTCTCCCCGTCGGTGCCGGTCGATCAGGAACGTGACTCCGCCCCGCGCCTGGATCTCGGCGTGATCGTTCTCCCAGATGTCGCCGAGGCTCGCCAGTGCATGGCCCGAGGCGAGGACGCCCGCGCGGTCGAGGGCGGCGGACATGCCCTCGGGTTTCCGGGCGTCGGTCACGACCTGATCGAGCACGTCGGAAAGGCCGAGGCCCTCGATCACCTGGTCGAGGCCCCCGGCCGGCGAGTTGGTGATGAGGATGCGGGAGACGTGGTCCAGCTCGGCGAGGAGCTCGCGCATCCCCTCGGGGGCGCGCACCTCGCCGATCCAGCTGGCGATGTCGGCGCGGCTGCGCTGGAACGCCTCGTGCAGCGCCGCGCGCGGGACCACCGCCTCGCGCGCGAGCGCCGCGACGGCCTGGTAGCCATCACGGGCGGCGTCGAGCCCGGCGCCGTGGGCGAGGAAGTCGTCCAGTCGCGACAGCCGCGCCGCGCCGTCGGGCACGTTCGTGAAGGCGTGGCGCGCGTACTCGCGCACCGGCGCATCTCCGACGCAGAGCGTGCCGTCGAAGTCGAGAATGAGCGCGCCGCGCATGTCGCTACTCCTGGCTGCGCGCGACTCCACCGAGCAGACCGTTGAGGAATCCCGCCGAGTCGTCGGTGCTCATGATCGTCGCAGCTTCCACGGCCTCCGAGATCGCCACCGGGTTCGGCACCTCGGGGTTGAACAGGATCTCCCAGGTCGCCAGTCGCGCGAGCGCGCGGTCGAGCGCGGGCATCCGGTCCAGCTTCCAGCCCTGCGCGTGCTCGATGATCACGGTGTCGATCTCGTCGAGGTGCTCCTGCACCCCGGCCACGATCTCGCGGGCATACAGCCACGACGACTCGCGCTGCGGCTGGGAAGCCGCGCGCACCGATTCGTCGGCCAGCAGATCGGCGATCGGAATGCCGCGAACGTCGGCACCGAAGAGGATGTCGAGCGCGCGCTTGCGGGCTTTGGTCCGTGCGCTCACTAGTCGGTCACGCGACCGAGGTACGAGCCGTCACGGGTGTCGACCTTGACCCGGGTGTTCTGCTCGAGGAAGAGCGGAACCTGGATCTCGTAGCCGGTCTCGAGCGTGGCGGCCTTGGTGCCGGCACTGGAGCGATCGCCCTGGAGGCCGGGCTCGGTGTAGGTCACCTCGAGCACGACAGAGGCGGGGAGCTCGACGTAGAGCGCCTCGCCCTCGTGGGTCGCGATGGTCGCGATCTGGTTCTCGAGCATGAAGTTGGCAGCGTCGCCGACGACGGCGGCCGGGATGGTGCGCTGGTCGTAGTCGCTCGTGTCCATGAACACGAAGTCCTCGCCGTCCTTGTACAGGAACTGGAAGTCGCGACGGTCGACGGTCGCGAAGTCGATCTTGGTGCCGGCGTTGAACGTGCGGTCGACGGTCTTGCCGCTCATCACGTTCTTGAGCTTGGTGCGCACGAAGGCGCCGCCCTTGCCCGGCTTGACGTGCTGGAACTCGATGACGTTCCAGAGCTGGCCGTCGATCGACAGCACGCTGCCGTTCTTGATGTCGTTGGTGGTCGCCATGTTTTGCCTCCTGGAGCGGGTCGGGTAGCCGAGAAGCGGCGTATCGAGACCCCGCAGTGCCGCAGTCGAGTGTAGACGAGCGTCAGTTCGCGCGACGAACCGCCGCGAGGGCGAGGACGTACGAGTCGAACCCGAAGCCGGCGATGACGCCCGAGGCGATGCCCGAGATCACGCTCGTGTGCCGGAAGGTCTCCCGTGCGTGCGGGTTCGAGATGTGCACCTCGACAAGCGGAAGGCCCGCCTTCGCGACGAGCGCGGCCGCGTCGCGCAGCGCGTAGCTGTAGTGAGTGAAGGCCGCCGGATTCAGGATCACCGGCGCGTTCGCGTCGACCGCCTCGTGCAGCCAGCCGATCAGCTCGCCCTCGTCGTCGGTCTGCCGCAGGTCGATCTCGATGCCCTCGGCGCTCGGGTCGCTCGCGAGCATCACGCGCAGCGCCGAGAGATCCTGGTGCCCGTAGACCTCCGGCTCCCGGCTGCCGAGGCGACCGAGGTTGGGTCCGTTGAGAACGAAGACGCGCGTCATGACTGTGAGCCTAGCGAAGGCGCGCGCGACTCAGACCGGGACGGCGTCGTGATTGCGTGTGACGACGATCTCGGAATGCCCCACCTGCTTGACGGCGCGCCGTCGCGCCAGCGGGAGTGCGCGGGCGCGGCCGAACCTAATCGGCGATCTCCTGGTACGCGGTGAACAGCAGCGATTCGTCGACGCCGTTCAGCGTGGTCGGGCGGCCGATCGCGTCGAGCACGATGAAGCGCAGCATCGAGCCTCGCGCCTTCTTGTCGCGCTGCATCGTCGCGTAGAGCGTCTTCCATCGGCCGAGCGGGTAGCTCGTGGGAAGGCTCAGCGATTCGAGGATGCGGCGGTGCCGATCCACCTCCTCGTCGCTCAGCGAGCGCGTCAGTCGCGACAGCTCCGCGGCGAACATCATGCCGATCGCGACCGCGGCGCCGTGGCGCCACTGATAGCGCTCGGCGTGCTCGATCGCGTGGCCGAGGGTGTGCCCGTAGTTCAGGATCTCGCGCAGGCCCTGCTCGGTGAAGTCCTCCCCCACGACCCGCGCCTTGACGGCGATCGCGAGTTCGAGGCAGCGCCGGAACTCCGCGGTGGTCGGATCGGTCGCGGCGTCGACGTCGGCCTCCACAATGTCGAGGATCTCCGGCTCGGCGATGAAACCGGCCTTCACCACCTCGGCGTAGCCGGCGAGGATCTCGTTCTTCGGCAGACCGGTCAGCAGGTCGAGGTCGCAGAGCACCGCTCGCGGTGCGTGGAACGCCCCGACGAGGTTCTTGCCCTCGGCCGTGTTGATGCCGGTCTTGCCGCCGACTGCCGCATCCACCATGCCCAGCACGGTGGTGGGGATCTGGATCACGTCGACGCCGCGCAGCCACGTCGCGGCGACGAAGCCGGCGAGGTCGGTGGTCGCGCCGCCGCCCAGGCCGATGACGACGTCGCTGCGGGTGAAGTCGGTCTGGCCCATGATCTGCCAGCAGAATGCGGCCACCTCGACGCGCTTGGCGCCTTCGGCATCCGGGATCTCAGCGAGATAGACCTGGTACTGCGAGGCCAGCTGCTCGCGCAGCGCCTCGGCGCGAGCACCGAGGATCGGTGCGTGCACGATGAGAACGCGCGCCACCGCGGCGCCGAGCTGGCTCGGCAGGGTGTCGAGCAGTCCGCGCCCGATCGTCACGTCGTAGCCGGGAGTCCCCGCCACCTGAATCGTCGTTGCACTCACGGCGTCTGCAGCCATGCGGCCACCTCCTGGGCGATGTCGTCGTTGCGGCGACCGTCGGTGGCGACCGTGAGGTGCGCGAGTCGCTCGTAGATGGGTCGGCGGGCGTCGAAGATGCGCTGCCAGCTCGCGATGCCGTCCTTCACCAGCGGGCGGTTGCCGTCGGCGAGCCGCGGCGCAACCGTCTCCGCAGTCACCGTCAGGTAGACGACAGGCAGCTCACCCAGGTCGGACTGCGTCGCGGAGTCCAGCACGGCTCCGCCGCCGAGCGAGACAACGTGATCGGTCGCCAGCGCCGCAGCCACCGCCTCGCGCTCGAGGCGACGGAAGTGCGCCTCCCCGTGCGTCTCGAAGATCTCGGGGATCGGCCCGTGCGCGGCAACGACGACCTTGTCGGTGTCGGTGAATCCGGCGCCGAGAAGCCGCGCGACGCGCTTTCCGATGCGCGTCTTTCCGGCGCCCATCGGGCCGATGAAGACGGCCGCGGGGTGCACTGCGCTCACTCGGTGACCGTCACGGACGCGGTGCGAAGCGAATCGGGGATCGCCGCCAGGTACGCGTCGAGGTTGCGGCGCGTCTCGCCGATCGAGTCGCCGCCGAACTTCTCGAGCATCGCATTTGCGAGCACGAGCGCGACCATCGCCTCGGCGACGACACCCGCGGCCGGCACGGCGCAGACGTCCGAGCGCTGGTGGTGCGCGGCCGCCTCCTCGCCGGTGGCGACGTCGACGGTGCGCAGCGCATGCGGAACGGTCGCGATCGGCTTCATGCCGGCGCGGACGCGCAGCAGCGTGCCGGTCGACATGCCGCCCTCGGTGCCGCCGGCCTTGTCGCTGAGTCGCCCGATGACGCCGTCCGCGGCGACGATCTCGTCGTGCGCCTGCGAACCCGGGCGCCGCGTGGTCTCGAAGCCGTCGCCGATCTCGACGCCCTTGATCGCCTGGATTCCCATGATCGCGGCCGCGAGCTGCGCATCCAGTCGACGGTCCCAGTGCACGTAGCTTCCGAGTCCCGGCGGGAGACCGTAGGCGAGCACCTCGACGACGCCGCCGAGCGTGTCGCCGTCGTCGTGGGCCCGGTCGATGCGCGCCACCATCTCGGCGCTCGTGGCCGCGTCGAAGCAGCGCAGCGGGTCGGCGTCCAGGGCGTCCACGTCATCAGGCGTGGGCAGCGCGGCCCCGTCAGGCACGCGGACCGTCTCGATCGAGAGGGTGTGCGCGACCAGGCGCACGCCGAGCTCGGCGAGGAAGGCTCGGGCGACGGCGCCGAGGGCGACCCGGGCCGCCGTCTCGCGAGCGCTTGCGCGCTCGAGCACGTTGCGCGACTCGGGGAAGTCGTACTTCTGCATGCCGACGAGGTCGGCGTGGCCCGGGCGGGGGCGCGTCAGAGCGGCCCCTCGGCCCTTCGGCAGAGTCTCCGGGTCGACCGGCGTGGCGCTCATCACGTCGACCCAGCGCGGCCACTCGGTGTTGCCCACGCGCAGCGCGACTGGGCCGCCGACGGTCTTGCCGAAGCGGATGCCGCCCGAGATCGAGAGCTCGTCCTGTTCGAACTTCATGCGCGCGCCCCGGCCGTAGCCGAGCTTGCGACGCTGCAGGTCGTCTTGGATCTGTTCAGGCGAGATCGGCACGCCCGCGGGCATGCCCTCGAGAATCGCGACGAGTTCGGGGCCGTGCGATTCCCCGGCGGTCAACCAACGAAGCATGTCGTCGATTCTTTCAGGTTCCCAGCCCGACGACCGACCGCATCGCGTCGCGGACCTCGTCCTCGCGGCTCAGCGCGACGTCGGCGGACCCCGAGACGAAGATGCGAACCTGTGCCACGGCTTGGTGCACGAGCATCTCCAGACCGCTCACGACGCGCCCGGAGGCCTGCTGCCACGAGGCCGCCAGGGCGCTCGGCCACGGGTCGTAGGCGACATCGAACAGGACGGCGCTGCCGCGCAGCTCTGCGGGGAACTCGCGGACGATCGACGTGCCTCCGGGGAGGGTCGAGATCACCGCGTCGGGGCTCAGCGATCCACGGGGATCGCCGAAGCGCTCCCGCGTGAGCTCGACTCCCAGCCGCTCGGCCAGCGGGATCAGCGACTCCGCGCGGGCGAGGTTGCGCACGACGACGCGCGCGGCGCGCGCTCCGAGCTGAGCCGCGGCGGCCAGCGCGCTCTGCGCGGTCGCGCCCGCGCCCAGGATCTCGACCGTGTCGAGCGCCGTGACCCCGTGATCGGCGAAGGCGCGCACGATGCCCTCCACGTCGGTGTTGAAGCCGCGGCGCGCGCCGTCGTCCAGCAGCAGGGTGTTGGCGGCGCCGACAAGGTCCACGAGCGGGTCGCGCTCATCGAGCAGCGAGAGCACCACATGCTTGTGCGGCATCGTCAGCGAGAGGCCCCGCCAGGACGCGTCCAGGCCCGCCACGAAGTCGCCGAGCCGCGCCGCATCCAGTTCGATTGCCTCGTAGCCCCAGTCGAGCCCCAGCGCGCGGTACGCGGCCGCGTGCAGCTTCGGCGACTTCGAGTGCGAGATCGGCGAGCCGAGCACCGCGAGGCGGAGCTCGGGCGACTCAGGCACAGTACGCCGCGTTCTCCGTGCTGGCGCGGCACCAGGCCTGCAGCTGGGCGACCGCCGCCTCGTGCTGCGCGACCGTCTCGGAGAACACGGTCTCACCGGTCTTGAGGTTGATCGGAACGAAGAACATCCACGGGCCGTCGGCGGGGTTCAGCGCGGCGTCGATCGCCGCCTCGCCCGGCAGCCCGATCGGCCCGATCGGCAGCCCGTCATTGACGTAGGTGTTGTAGAGGTTGCTGGCATCCGCCCGTTCCTCGCCGGTCGTCCAGACGGTGTGCGTGTTGCCCGTTCCGTAGGCGACGGTGGCGTCGGATTCGAGCCGCCACCCCTGGTCGAGCCGGTTCTGGAAGACGCGCGCGACCTTGTAGAAGTCGTCGATGTTCGATCCGGCCTCGCGCTGCACGATCGAGGCCTTGATGAGCACCTCGAGCCGGTCCTCGGGGTCGACGCCCAGCGCATCCAGCCGCGTGATCATCTCGTCGACGAGGCGCTGGATCACCTCGTCCGCCGTCACGCCCGGATCCAGGGGGTACGTCGCCGGGAAGAGCCAGCCCTCGAGGTTCGGCGCCTCGGCGGGCACCCCGAACGCCGTCGGATCGGCGGCCGCCGCGAGCAGCTCATCGACCGTGATGTCGGTCGCCGAGGCGATCAAGGCGAAGGCATCCTCGTAGGAGGTGCCCTCGGGGATCGTCACCGTGTTGGTGATCTTGTTGACCGGGTCGAGAAGGGCGTCGAGCGCTGCCTGCGCGCTCATCTGCTCCTGCAAGCGGAAGTTGCCGGGTTCGAAACTGACGTCGGGACGCGTCAGAAGCAAGTCGTAGAAGGCATCGAAGGTCATCGTGACCCCGGCTTCGTTGAGCGTCTTGGCGACGTCCGACCCGATATCCCCGCTCTGGATCACGATCGTGACCTCGACACCGTTGCCGGTGCCCTCGTAGTCGTTGGGCAGCTCCCAGCCGAGCACCTCGCGCACCTTGTCCTCGTAGAGCACCCACACCGTGGCCGCCCCGCCGATGCCGACCGCCAGCAGGGCGATCAGCACCCAGAGCCACCACAGGCGACGCTTCGGCCGCGTGTCGCGGCCTCCTCCGCTGCCGCGCGTTGCGCCGCCGCGCTGAGCGGCCTCGCGGGCCGCGCGCCGAGAGCTCGGTGCGGCCGAGTCGTTCGCGCTCGGTTCGGAACCCGCCTGATCCTGTCGTGCGGCAGGCGTCGCCCACGGCTGACTCGGCTGGACGGCAGGCGCGGGAGTCGCCGGAGGCACCGGTGCTCCGTTCGGGTTCGATCCGGGCGTGGGCGTTCCGCTCGGCCGGAAGATGTCGTCCCAACTGGGTTCTTGAGCCACGGGTCAGAGTCCTTCGTCAGGGGCGACCGCCGCGCCGGCCGGGCGACCGGCCGAGCGCTCGAAGTCGAGGGCGTTCTGCAGGATGATAACAGCGGCCGCCTGGTCGATCACGGCGCGCGAGGTGCGCGTGCTCCGCCCCGCCTGGTGCAGCCCCCGCTGGGCGCTGACGGTCGACATCCGCTCGTCGACGAGCCGCACCGGCGGGCCTCCGAGCGTCGTCAGCCAGCGTGCGAACTCCCGGGCGTCCGCTGTCGAGGGCGTATCCGTTCCGGCGAGCGAAAGCGGCAGGCCGACGATGATCTCGACGGGTGCGTACTCCTCGATGAGTGCCCGGAACGCTCCCTCATCGTCCTTCCCGCGCGGGTGCGAGACGACCGGGGTGGCGAGCAGTCCGTCGCGGTCGCACACGGCGACCCCGACGCGTGCGCGGCCGACATCGATGCCGAGGCGGACTCCGGGGCGCACGCTAGCCCTTCAGCGCGCGACGGATGCCGTCGAGAGCCGCGGGGATCGCGGTCGCGTTGGCGCCGCCGCCCTGCGCCATGTCGTCCTTGCCGCCGCCACCGCCGCCGAGCTCCGTCGCGGCGACCTTGACCAGCGCACCGGCCTTGGCGCCCGCCTCGCGGGCGGCAGGCGTGGTCGCGACGATCACGACGGGCTTGCCGTCGACGCGCGCGGCGAGGGCGACCACCGCGGCCTGCGCCGCGAGACGCTCGCGCACGCTGGTCACGAGCGAGCGCACCTCATCCGCGGAGCTCAGCTCCCCCAGGTCGTCGACGACGGCGATCACGTCGCCGATCGGCGTGGCCGCGTCGGCGAGAGCGGGCACGCGGCCCGCGAGCTGACGCGCCTCGAAGGCCGCGATCTTCTTCTCGGCGGCCTTGAGGTCGGCGACGAGCTGTTCGATGCGGCCGGGAAGCTGATCCTTGGGCGTCTTGAGCGCGCTCGTCAGCTGCGAGACGAGGGTGCGCTCGGCCGCCAGCTCGCGGAACGCGTCGATGCCGACGAGCGCCTCGACGCGGCGGTTGGTCGCCCCGACGCTCGACTCGCTGACCAGGTTCACCAGGCCGATCTCGGCGGAAGTCCGCACGTGCGTACCCGCGCAGAGCTCACGCGACCAGGGGCCGCCGATGTCGACCATGCGCACCGTCTCGCCGTACTTCTCGCCGAACAGCGCCATCGCGCCGGCCTTGCGCGCCTCGTCCAGGGGAAGGATGCGGGTTGTCACCTCGAGGTTGTCGCGCACCGCGTTGTTGGCGATCTCCTCGATCTCTCCCCGGGTCGCCGGGCTGAGCGCCTGGTTCCAGGAGAAATCGAGCCGCATGTAGCCGGCCTTGTTGAACGAGCCGGACTGGTGCGCCTCGGAGCCGAGCGTGTCGCGGAGCGCCGCGTGGATCAGGTGCGTGGCGGAGTGCGCCTGCGCAGCGGAGTGGCGGTACACGGCATCCACCACGGTCGTCGCGGCGTCGTCCACCGCGACCTCGCCGGAGCGCACCTGCACGGTGTGGCTGATGAGGCCCTTGACGGGCTTCTGCACGTCGAGCACCTCGAGGTCGAAGCCGTTGCCGATGATCGAGCCCTGGTCGGCCGACTGGCCACCCGACTCCGCGTAGAGCGACGTCTCGGCGAGGATCACCTCGGCGATCTCGCCCGCGCTCGCCTTCAGCACCGGCTGGCCGCCGACCAGGATGCCGAGGATGCGCGACTCGGTCTCCAGATACTCGTAGCCGGTGAAGACGGTCTCGCCCTCGGCCCGGAACCCGGAATACACCGAGAGGTCCGCGATCTGGCCCTTCTTGGCCTTCGCGTCCGCCTTAGCCCGCTGGCGCTGCTCCTGCATGAGGGAGTCGAATGCCGCGCGGTCGACGGTGAGGCCCGCCTCCTCGGCGACCTCCAGCGTCAGGTCGATGGGGAACCCGAAGGTGTCGTGCAGCAGGAACGCGGTGTCGCCGGGCAGCGCCTCGCCGCCCGCCTTCTTGGTCTCGGCGACGGCCGTGTCGAGAATCGTGGTGCCGCCCGCGAGGGTGCGCAGGAACGTCTCCTCCTCGCCGAAGGCAAGACGCGAGGTGCGCTCCCAGTGCTCGGCCACATCCGGGTAGGCCGGAGACATGGCGTCGCGCGAGGCGGCAAACAGCTCGGGGAAGCTGGTCGAGTCGACACCCAGCAGGCGCATGGCGCGCACCACCCGCCGCATCAGGCGACGCAGGATGTATCCGCGTCCCTCGTTGCCGGGCGAGACGCCGTCGGTCATCAGCATGAGACTCGACCGCACGTGGTCGGCGATGACGCGCATCCGCACATCGTCGTCGTGGTCCGCGCCGTAGCGGCGTCCGGACAGCTCGGCCGCGCGGTCGAGCACCGGGCGCACCTGGTCGATCTCGTACATGTTGTCGACGCCCTGCTTGAGGAAGGCGACGCGCTCCATGCCCATGCCGGTGTCGATGTTCTTCTTCGGCAGCTCGCCGAGCACCGTGAAGTCGACCTTGCTCGTCACGTCGGTGAGCAGGTACTGCATGAACACGAGGTTCCAGATCTCGATGTACCGCGTGTCGTCGACGGCGGGGCCGCCCTCCGGCCCGAACGCGGGTCCTCGGTCGAAGTAGATCTCCGAGCAGGGTCCTCCGGGGCCGGGCTGGCCGGTGTGCCAGTAGTTGTCGGCGCGGCCGAGGCGCTGGATGCGCTCCGCGGGCAGGCCGGCGATGCTCTTCCAGAGCGCGGCAGCCTCATCGTCGTCCTCGTAGACCGTGACCCAGAGGTCCTTCTCCGCGAAGCCGAGCCCGCCATCCGACTCCGAGCTGGTCAGCAGCTCCCAGGCATAGGTGATCGCCTGCTCCTTGAAGTAGTCGCCGAAGGAGAAGTTGCCGTTCATCTGGAAGAACGTGCCGTGACGGGTGGTCTTGCCGACCTCCTCGATATCGAGCGTGCGAATGCACTTCTGCACGCTCGTGGCGCGCGGGAACGGCGCCGGAACCACCCCGGTGAAGTACGGGATGAACGGAACCATGCCCGCGACCGTGAACAGGAGCGCCGGGTCGTCGCTGACGAGCGAGGCCGAGGGCACGACCGTGTGGTCGCGCTCTCCGAAGAAGGTCAGCCAACGGCGTTGAATTTCAGCGGTCTGCACGAGGTGATCCTGACGGGCACAGCGGTGCCGGGTTGATGAGGGTGATGACGGGGGCGCTGCGCCGGCGGGCGGCGCTACTTGGTGCGGTTGGTGAGGTCGTTGATGACCTCTTCGGCATTGGCGACGGCCTCACGCAGCTCGGCTTCGCGGGCCTTGTAGCCCTCGACGACGGCCGAGCCGAAGTCCTTGGCCTTCGCGTCGACGTCGGCGAAGAACTCCTTGCCCTGCGGGGTCTTGGAGAACTGGTGAGCCGCAACAAACCCCGCGGCGGCACCGACGATCAGCAGCAGAACGTTCTTCATGAGAGCGAATCCTTCCGTCGAAGTGGTCGGACGCCGGTCATGGCGCCGCCCGTCCAGCCTAGTCGGCATCGACCGCGCGGATGCAGAGAGTACGCCGTGACGAACGGACGGCGGGCGGCATCCCATACGGCGCCGGGAATACGCGAAGGCCCCGAGGCGAACCCCGGGGCCTTCGACGAAACGCAGTGCGGCGTGAGCCTAGCGAGCCGCGTAGTACTCGACGACGAGCTGAACCTCAGCCGTCACGGGCACCTCGGCGCGCTTCGGGCGACGCACGAGACGCGCCTGCAGCTTGTCGAGCTCGACCTCGAGGTAGCCCGGAACCGGGGGCAGAACCTCGGCGTGGCCACCGGCAGCGGCGACCTGGAAGGGCTCGGTGCCCTCCGAGCGCTCCTTGACGTGGATGACCTGACCCGGCTTCACGCGGAACGACGGGCGGTCCACGATCTTGCCGTCGACCAGGATGTGGCGGTGCGTCACGAACTGGCGGGCCTGCGAGGTGGTGCGGGCGAAGCCGGCGCGCAGCACGAGCGCGTCGAGACGCATCTCGAGCAGCTCGACCAGGTTCTCACCGGTCAGACCCTGGGTGCGACGGGCCTCGTTGAAGACGATGCGCAGCTGCTTCTCGCGGATGCCGTACTGCTCGCGCAGACGCTGCTTCTCGCGCAGACGGACCGCGTAGTCGCTGTCGGCCTTGCGCTTGGTGCGGCCGTGCTCACCCGGAGCATAGGGACGCTTCTCGAGGTAGCGGGCGGCCTTCGGCGTCAGCGGGATGCCGAGCGCGCGAGACAGACGGACCTTGCGACGGTCCTGGGACTTGGTAACCAAAAGGGAATCCTTCCACCACGTGGACGCGTCTTTCGCGCCTCACAGACGTCCATCCCGCTCGACCTTTCCGGCCGCACGTCGACACGTACCGGAGGTATGAGAGAGGGGGATGCGCTCGACGGTCTCGATCGACACTGGCAAGCCGGTCAAGCCTACCAGACCGGAGGCTCTGCCTACTCTCCGCGCAGGATGGCCCGGATCTTCTCGAGCCGAGCCGCCACATCGCGCTCGTAGCCGTGCGAGGTCGGCGCGTAGTAGCGGGTGCCGCGCAGCTGCTCGGGCAGGTACTCCTGGGGGGCGATCCCGTGCTCGGCGTCGTGCGCGTAGCGATAGCCCTTGCCGTGCCCGAGACGCTTCGCCCCGGGATAGTGCGCGTCGCGGAGGTGGCTCGGGATCGTTCCGATGCGGCCGGCGCGCACATCGGCGATCGCCGCATCCAGAGCCCGGTAGGCGGTGTTCGACTTGGGGGCCATCGCCAGGTAGACGACGGCCTCGGCGAGGAGGATGCGTCCCTCCGGCATGCCGATCAGCTGAACGCCCTGCGCCGCGGCGACCGCGAGCGGCAGCGCCTGCGGGTCGGCCATGCCGATGTCCTCGGCGGCGAGGATCATCACCCGGCGGGCGAGGAACCGCGGGTCCTCCCCCGCCTCGATCATCCGCGCCAGATAGTGCAGGGACGCATCGACGTCGCTGCCGCGCACCGACTTGATGAAGGCGCTGATGACGTCGTAGTGCTCATCGCCCTGACGGTCGTAGCGCAGCAGCGCGCGATCGACCGTGTCGGCGACGATCTCGGCCGTGATCGAGGGGGGCGTCTCGGCCTCGTGGGGCTCGGCCGCGGCGGCGACCGCGGCGGCCTCCAGCGCGGTCAGGGCGCGGCGGGCATCGCCGGAGGCCAGTCGCACGAGGGATGCGCGCGCATCCTCGGTGAGCTCGACGGCTCCCGCCAGACCGCGCGGGTCGCTGACCGCCCGGTCGACGAGCACACCCAGGTCGTCGTCGCTGAGCGTCTCGAGGGTGAGCAGCAGCGATCGCGAGAGCAGCGGGGCCACCACGGAGAACGAGGGATTCTCGGTGGTCGCCGCGACGAGGATCACCCAGCCGTTCTCGACCCCGGGCAGCAGGGCGTCCTGCTGCGCCTTGGAGAAGCGGTGGATCTCGTCCAGGAACAGCACCGTCGAGAGCCCGTACAGATCACGGTCGGCGTGCGCCCGCTCCATCACCTCGCGCACGTCCTTCACGCCCGCCGTGACGGCCGACAGCTCGACGAAGCGCCGGCCGGAGCTGTGGGCGATCGCCTGCGCAAGGGTCGTCTTTCCCGTGCCGGGCGGACCCCAGAGGATGACGGAGACCGAGCCGGACTCCCCCGTCCGGTCATTGGCCAGGTTGACGAGCGGCGATCCGGGCCGAAGCAGGTGCCGCTGACCAGCGACCTCATCGAGCGAGGTCGGGCGCATCCGAACCGCGAGAGGCGTGGCGCCGGTTCGCAGTCCCGACGATGCGCTCATGGCTGTCATCGTAATCGCCGTCGGCGCCCGGCCGCCCGCGTTTGGCGCCAAGCGGACCGCGCTGGCTAGAGTTCTCGTGGACCGCGCGAGCGCGGCCGGACGGAGGAGCACCGCGTGGCATCGAAGAACAGGGACCGCCAGTCGCGAGAGGTGCGCGAGCGCCTCAAGGCCTACACGGCACGGCAGCAGGTCCACGACCACGCCCGGGCGCGCCGCACGCGTGACAACGTGATCGCCGTGCTCGGCGTCACCGCCGTCGTCGCGCTCACCGCCGCGACGCAGGTCTTCTACTTCTCCGCCGGGCCGGGCGCGCCGACTCCGGAGCCCAGCGCCTCGGCCGTGGTGGGCGAGAACGTCGGCGTGCCCTCGGCCGACTACGCCGAGTACCGCACGTGGACGGGCGAGCTGACCCTCAACGACGTCGCGCTCGGGATCGAGCTCGACGGGGCCGCGGCCCCGCAGGCGGTCTCGGCCTTCCTCTCCGACGTCGACACCGGCTACTACGTCGACAAGACCTGCCACCGCCTCGCCACCAGCGAGGGCTTCGAACTGCTGCAGTGCGGGTCGATCGACGGCCTCGGCTCGAGCGACCCCGCTTTCAGCTACGGCCCGATCGAGAACGCCCCCGCCGACGACTTCTATCCGGCCGGGACGATCGCGATGGCCCGCGTCAGCGGCGACGACTACAGCAACGGCCACCAGTTCTTCCTCGTCTACGGCGACTCCACGATCCCCTCGGACGAGGTGGGCGGCTACACGGTGCTCGGCACGATCACGAGCGGTCTCGATGACCTGATCGACCAGATCACGTCCGCCGGCATCGACCCGGATCTGCTCGGGACCGACGGCACGGGCGGCCCGCTCGTGACCACCACGATCACGCAGATCACGCTGCAGTAGGAGCACGCCGACGGCCGTGCAATAGGCTGAGTCGGTCCGGCGAGAGGCCGCCGACGACGACGTGAGGTGAATTGACCAGTGGCGACTGACGAGAAGGCCCCGTGGGGCCGCGTCGACGACGAGGGAACGGTGTACGTCCGCGAGGCGGACGGAGAGCGTGCGGTCGGGCAATACCCGGACGCCACGCCCGAGGAGGCGCTCGCGTACTTCACGCGGAAGTTCACCGAGTTGGAGGGCCAGGTCGCGCTGCTCGAGCAGCGCGTGCGCGGCGGAGCTCCCGCGAAGGACGTCGCGAAGGCGGTCGCGCACCTGAGCGAGTCCATCACCGGCGCGAACGCCGTCGGTGACCTGGCGTCGCTCACCGAGCGCCTGACGAAGCTCGGCGGCACCGTCGGCGAGCTCACCGAGAAGCAGCTCGAGGAGAACAAGGCCGCGGTGGCCGAGGCGCTCGTCGAACGCGAGGCGCTTGTCGCCGAGGCCGAGGCGCTCGCCGCGGCGGATCCCGCCAAGGCTCAGTGGAAGCAGGTGAGCGCGCAGCTCGATGCACTCTTCGAGCGCTGGCAGGACCACCAGAAGAACGGTCCCCGACTTCCCAAGAACGAGAGCAACGAGCTGTGGAAGCGATTCCGCGCGGCGCGCACCACGATCGAGACGCACCGCAAGGCGTTCTTCGCCGAACTCGATTCGGTGCACAAGGAGGTTCGCGCGCGCAAGCAGTCGCTGATCGAGCGCGCGGAGAAGCTCGCCCCGCAGGGTGCCGACGGCATCCCTGAGTACCGCCGCCTGCTCGATGAGTGGAAGGCCGCTGGTCGCGCCGGCAAGAAGCTCGACGACGCGCTGTGGGCGAAGTTCAAGGAGGCCGGCGACGCGCTCTACGCGGCCAAGGCCGAGCTGATGGCGATCGAGGACGAGGAGTACGCCGGCAACCTCACCGAGAAGCTGGCGCTGCTCGAGGAGGCCGAGAAGCTCCTGAAGGTCACCGATCGGACGGCCGCCAAGGAGACCCTGCTGGGCATCCAGCGCAAGTGGGACGCGATCGGCAAGGTTCCGCGCGACCACTTCCGTGCCGTCGAAGATCGCCTGCGCAAGGTCGAGACGCACGTGCGCAAGCTCGACGAGGACCACTGGAACCGCTCGAACCCCGAGAAGCAGGCTCGTTCGGAGGGTCTCGCCTCGCAGCTCGAGAGCGCGATCGCCAAGCTGGAGGCGGAGCTCGCCGAGGCGAAGGCCAGCGGCGACAAGAAGAAGATCGCCGAGGCGGAAGAGGCGATCGCGGCGCGCAAGGTCTGGCTCGGCGCGATCGGCAGCTGAGTCCTCGTCCCCAGGTCGAACTGTCCACGGATGCGCCGGGTGCGGCGCGGCGCGGGCGCTCGACGCGGCAGGCTCACGGCATGGCCTTCATCGACGCCTCACTGCCCGGAGTCCCCGTCGAACGCCTGCCCGACGTTCTGACGAATGAGCTTCCCGCCGCCGAGCTGAACGCGCTGCGGCTCGACGCGACGCTCGTCCCGTTCGCCAACGCGTTCCTCGTGGCCGACGCCCTCGGCGACGCCGCCGACCGCATCCTCGGCGCCTTCGGTCGGCACTCGTCGCGGCTGATCGCAGAACTGGACACGGCCGCCTGGGTCTGGGGCGCGCGGCACAGCCCGCCGACACGGTTCGAGTTCTGCGCGAGTCTGACCGAGCGCGCCCGCCTCGCCCCGGGAGCCCTCGATGCGGTGCGCGAGGTCGCGATCTCCGGTGACGAGATCGTCACCATCGCGGGCCGCCGCGTCACCAACCCGGTGCGCACCGCGATCGACCTGGCGCGCTTTCGCGACGACGGCTCGTACTCCCCCGATGTCGTTGCGGAACTCCTTGCGCTCGCGCGCACCGATGCGCCTGCCGCGCGCGCGGTGATGGACGAACGCCGTCACCTCACCCACGCCGAGCGCGCGCGGCGGCGGCTCGGTGCTCTCGCCTGCTGACCGGAGCTCAGCCGCTCGTGACGCGATACGCGTCGTAGACGGCCTCGATGCGGCGCACGGCGCTCAGAAGACGGTCCAAGTGCACGGTGTCGCCCATCTCGAAGACGAACCGGCTGATCGCGAGACGGTCGGTCGAGGTGTTCACCGAGGCGGACAGGATGTTGACGTGGTGCTCCGAGAGCACCCGGGTCACGTCGGAGAGCAGACCGGAGCGGTCGAGCGCCTCGATCTGGATCTGCACAAGGAACACGCTCGAGGAGGTGGGCGCCCACTCGACCTCGATGATCCGATCCTGCTCGTTGAGCAGAGAGGCAACGTTGGTGCAGTCGCTGCGATGCACCGACACTCCCGCGCCGCGCGTCACGAAGCCGACGATCTGGTCCCCCGGAACCGGGGTGCAGCACTTGGCGAGCTTGACGAGGATGTCGTCGGCGCCGCGCACCAGGACGCCCGAGTCACTCGGTCGCAGCTGCCGGGCGCGGCCCTTCGAGGTGAACGGCACCTCGTTCTCGTCGTTCTCCGGCGCCGCCTGCATCGAGGCGAGCACCTTCTCGATGACATGCTGCGTCGAGACGTGCCCCTCGCCGACCGCGGCGTACAGCGCCTCAACCGACTCGTAGCGCATCTGCGACGCGATCTCCGAGACGACATCGGCCGACATCAGGCGCTGCAGCGGCAGGTTCTGCTTGCGCATCGCGCGCGCGATCGAGTCCTTGCCCTGCTCGATCGCCTCTTCGCGGCGCTCCTTCGTGAACCATCCGCGGATCTTGTTGCGGGCGCGGGGGCTCTTGACGAAGTTCAGCCAGTCCTGGCTCGGGCCCGCATCCGGGTTCTTGGAGGTGAAGACCTCGACGACATCGCCCGAGTTGAGCACGCTCTCCAGGGGAACGAGTCGACCGTTGACCTTCGAGCCCATCGTGCGGTGGCCCACCTCGGTGTGCACCGCGTAGGCGAAGTCGACCGGCGTGGCACCTGACGGAAGGCCGATGACCTTGCCCTGAGGGGTGAAGACGTAGACCTCTTTCGCACCGATCTCGAAGCGAAGGTTGTCGAGGAACTCCCCCGGGTCGGCGGTCTCCGACTGCCAGTCGCTGATATGCGCCAGCCATGCCATCTCGGTGTCGGGGCCCGTGCTGGTGTCGGCGCGGCCGTTGGCCATCCGCTCCTTGTACTTCCAGTGCGCGGCGACACCGAACTCGGCGCGCTGGTGCATCTCGTGCGTGCGGATCTGGATCTCGACCGCACGCCCCTGCGGGCCGATCACGGTGGTGTGCAGGGACTGATACAGGTTGAACTTCGGGGTGGCGATGTAGTCCTTGAACCGTCCCGGGATCGGATTCCAGCGCGCGTGGATCGAGCCGAGGACCGCGTAGCAGTCGCGGATGTTGTTGACGAGGACGCGGATGCCGACCAGGTCGTAGATGTCGCTGAACTCGCGGCCGCGCACGACCATCTTCTGGTAGATCGAGTAGTACTGCTTCGGCCGACCGACCACCTGACCCTTGATGCGGCTCTCGCGCAGATCCTCCGTGACCGCGTCGATCACCTGCTGCACGAACTCCTCGCGCTGCGGCGTGCGCTCGCGCACCATGCTCTCGATCTCGACGTAGAGCTTGGGGTGCAGGATCGCGAAGCTGAGATCCTCGAGCTCCCACTTGATGGTCTGGATTCCGAGGCGGTGCGCGAGTGGCGCGTAGATCTCCAGCGTCTCCTGAGCCTTGCGCCGCGCCGACTCGGCCGGAACGAAGCCCCACGTGCGGGCGTTGTGCAGCCGGTCCGCGAGCTTGATGATGAGCACGCGGATGTCCTTGCTCATCGCGACGACCATCTTGCGCACGGTCTCGGCCTGGGCGCTGTCGCCATACTTCAGCTTGTCGAGCTTCGTGACGCCGTCGACGAGCATCGCGACCTCGTCGCCGAAGTCGGCACGCAGCTCCTCGAGCCCGTAGTCGGTGTCTTCGACGGTGTCATGCAGCAGCGCGGCGGCAAGGGTCTTCGCGCCGATCCCGAGGTCGGCGAGGATCTGCGCGACCGCGACCGGATGCGTGATGTAGGGCTCCCCGCTCTTCCGGGTCTGCCCGGTGTGCGCCTTGTGCGCGACCCTGTAGGCGCGCTCGACGAGCGCGAGATCAGCCTTGGGATGGTGCGAGCGCACCGTGCGCAGCAGCCGCTCCACCGAGCCGGCTGGCTGGGCGCGCGAGAACAGGCGGGGAAGAATCGTCCGCAGCGAGGCGGAGCTCTGTGCCTGCGTCTCGGTCATCGCGCGCTCGTCTTGGCCTTCATGAATTGATTCTACGAGTCATGGAGGTGGTGAACCTGCGCGCGGCGACTAGGCTGCGACGGTCTTCTCGCGCGCCGCGATCACGCGCTTGTCGCGCGACACGATCTCGGGCTCGGTGCGACGGAACAGCGCGTACAGCGGCGCCGCGATGAACGGTGTCGAGTACGTGCCCACCAGGATTCCGACCAGCAGCGCCAGCGAGATGTCGCGGAGCGTGTCGGCGCCCAGCACGAAGGAGCCGAGGAACAGAATCGCGGCGACCGGCAGAGCGGCGACCACACTCGTGTTGATCGAGCGCACCAGGGTCTGGTTGACCGCCAGGTTGACGGTCTCGCCGAAGGTGCGCGGCCCGTCTGACCCGAGCTCGCTGGTGTTCTCGCGGATCTTGTCGAACACCACGACGGTGTCGTAGAGCGAGTAGCCGAGGATCGTCAGGAAGCCGATGACGGCGGCGGGCGTGATCTCGAAGCCCGAGGCCGCGTAGACGCCGATCGTGATCACGAGGTCGTGCAGCAGCGCCAGCATGGCGGCCGCCGACATCTTCCAGGTGCGGAAGTAGATCGCCATGATGAGGGCCGCCAGCAGCACGAAGGTGCCGAGTCCGACCAGAGCCTGCCGGGTGATGTCGGCTCCCCAGGTCGCGCCGACGAAGGAGCTGGTGATCGAGTCGGTGTCGTAGGCGACCTCCAGGGCCGCCGCGATCTCCTGCGTCTCGTCGTTGGTGACCTGCTCGGTCTGGATCCGGAGCCCGTCGCCGCCGACGGTCGTGACGCGCACGACCGTGTCCGGCACGATCTCGTGGATCGCGTCCTCGGCGATCGTCGGGTCAGTGTCGGAGACGCCGAGCACCTGGAACTGCGATCCGCCGCGGAATTCGATGCCGAAGTTGAAGCCGGCCACGTAGTCGCCCGCGCCGCGCACGAACGGGACGAGGACGGCGATCGTCATCAGCGCGACCGCGATCGTCAGCCAGATCTTGCGCTTGCCGACGAAGTCGACCGAGCGCTCACCGGTGTAGAGGTCGTTGCCGAACCGGGTCAGCATGCTGGCCGCCATCAGGACTCCTTCCCGCCGTCGCGCGGAGACCCGGCGAGTTCGGCGGCTTTGCGTTCGGCGATGGTCTGGCGACGCTGCGCTTCGCGGTTCGCGCCCGACTTGCGGGCCTCCGAGCTGAACCGGAACTCGGCGCGACCGCGGTAGACCGCACCGAGCGCCTGCGGGTCGAGACCGGAGAGCGGGTGTCCGCTCGAGAAGAAGCGCGTCGTGGCGAGCAGCTGCATCATCGGGTGGGTGAAGATCACGACGACGAGCACGTCGATGATGACCGTGACGCCGAGGGTGAGGGCGAAGCCGCGCACGCTGCCCACCGCGAGGATGAACAGCACGATGGCCGAGAGCAGGTTGACGCCCTTGGCCGCGTAGATCGTGCGGAGCGCGCGCTTCCATCCGGACTCAACCGCTCCGACGAGCCCGCGACCGTCGCGCAGTTCGTCGCGGATGCGCTCGAAGTAGACGATGAACGAGTCGACGGTGAAGCCGATCGCGACGATCAGACCCGCGACGCCGGCCAGCGACAGGCGGTAGCCGTAGTGCCAGGACATGATCGTGATGACCGAGTAGGTGAGGGCTCCTGCCACCACGAGCGAGGCGATGGTGACCGAGGCCAGCGCTCGGTACTGGAAGAACGAGTACACGACGACGAGCGCCAGACCGATGAGCCCGGCAAGGATGCCGCTCTCGAGCTGATTCGCGCCGAGCGTCGCGTCGATCGTCTCCTGGCTCTCGAGCTGGAACCCGATCGGCAGCGCACCGAACTTGAGCTGGTCGGCGAGGTACTTCGAGCTCGCCTCGGTGAAGCTTCCGGTGATCTGCGGTCGGCCGTCGGTGATCGCCGCGTTGGTGGTCGGCGCCGAGATGACCCGGCCGTCGAGCACGATCGCGAACTGGTTCTGAACACCGGAGAGGCCGATCAGACGCGTGGTCACCGCGGCGAACTGGTCGGTGCCCTCGTCGTTGAAGACGATGTTGACGGCCCACTGGCCCGTGGAGGCACCCGTCGAGGTGGTCACGAGGCCGTGCGTCGCGTCCGAGATCGTCTCACCGGTCACCTCGACCGGGCCAAGGATGTACTTCACCGAGCCGATGTCATCGCACGTGATAAGCGGTTCGTCGGCCGGAGCGATGTTGGTCTCGGCGGCGTCGATGGTGGTGCAGTCGAAGGTGTCGAACTCGGCCTGCAGCTCATCCGTGATCCACGCCAGGTCGCTCGCATCCGTCGGCGTCGGGTCCGGCGTCGGCTCCGCGTCCGCGTCGGTGCTCTCACCGTCCTCGGGCGAGGCGGTCTCGGCGGGGTCCGGAACGACGACGTTCGATGCCAGGTCCGCGGCCAGCACGGCGCGGAACTCGAGCTTCGCCGACGACTGGATGCGCGCGAGCGTCTCCGCGTCCGGCTCGCCCGGGAGGCTCACGACGATCTTCTGCTCGGTGCCCACACCGAGGGTCGAGATCTCGGCCTCGGCCACGCCGGCAGCGTCGACGCGCTGACGGATGATCGCCACCGCCTGGTCGAGCTGCTCCTGCGAGACCTCCTGCCCCTCCGCCAGGAGCGGCGTGAGGGTGAGAGCGGTGCCGCCCTCGAGGTCGAGGGCGAGCTTCGGCGCCCAGCCCCAGTTGGAGAACAGCGCACCCGCGCCTTGGATTCCGAACAGGACCGCGAAAATCACGACCAGCCAGATGAGCGATCTCCAGGCCTTGCGGACCGGGGTCGATCTCGTCGTCGTCACCACGGGGCGGCTCTGCTTTCTTTCAGGCGTGCAACGGGCACCCGGCAATGGCCGGGGGGCTCATCCCGGCCGAACCGGGAGAGCACCTCAGGTTAGCGGTTACTCCGCGGCCTTCTTGCGCGGGGCGCGCTTCGGCTTCGCTTCGTCGGAGCGCTCACCGAACTCCGGCTCCGCCGGAATCGCGGTGTCCTCGTTGAGCGAGTAGGTCGGCTCCGAAGACTCGACCTCGGTGTCCTCCTCCTCGGCGACCTCCGGTTCAACGACGCGCGCGAGGGTCTGACGGTGCACACGCAGCTGGGTGCCGGGCGTCGTCTCGATGATCGCCTCGTTCTTCTCCTCATCGAGGGAGACGAGCGTTCCGTAGATACCGTGCTGCGTCATGATCTCGGCGCCGGGAACCATCTTGAGCGCGAGCTCCTCCGCCTCCTGGCGACGCTTCCGCGAGTTGCGGAACATGAAGAAGATCATGACCGCGATGAGCGCGAACAGGCCGATTGTCAGTGGATCCATGGGGTGAAGATGACCTTCCAAGTTGAGGGGGAACCGATTCGGAGCATCAGAAAATGGCTCGACGGCTCCTGGAAATCATACGTCATCGTCGAAGAGCACTCCGGCCTCCGGCCGGGCCACCCCGAGATGAGACCAGGCTTGGCGGGTCGCGACGCGACCGCGCGGCGTGCGCGAGAGCAGCCCGATTCGCACCAGGAACGGCTCCACGACCGACTCGATCGTCTCCGCCTCCTCGCCGACGGAGACGGCCAGGGTGCTGAGGCCGACCGGGCCGCCGTCGAACCGCCGCACGATCGTGTCGAGCACCGCACGGTCGAGACGGTCCAGTCCGATCGGGTCGACGTCGTAGAGCTCGAGCGCGGCGTTCACATGCTCGAGCGCCGCGCGACCGCGATCGGCGCCGTGGACGAGCGCGAAGTCGCGCACCCGCCGCAGCAGCCGATTAGCGATGCGCGGGGTCCCTCGGCTGCGGGAGGCGATCTCGTGCCGCGCGTCGGCGGGAATGTCGAGTTCGAGCAGTTGCGCCGCCCGATCGAGCACCCGCTCGAGCTCGCCGTCGTCGTAGAACTCGAGGTGGGCGGTGAAGCCGAAGCGGTCGCGCAGCGGATTGGGCAGCAGCCCCGAGCGAGTCGTGGCGCCCACGAGCGTGAACGGCGCGAGATCCAGCGGGATGCTGGTCGCCCCGGCGCCCTTGCCGACCATGATGTCGATCCGGAAGTCCTCCATCGCGAGGTAGAGCATCTCCTCGGCGGATCGCGCCATCCGGTGGATCTCGTCGATGAAGAGCACTTCGCCGGGCACCAGGCTCGACAGGATCGCGGCGAGATCGCCGGCGTGCTGAATCGCCGGCCCGCTCGACATGCGCAGCGGCCGGCCGGATTCGTGGGCGACGATCATCGCAAGCGTCGTCTTCCCCAGGCCGGGCGGGCCCGCCAGCAGAATGTGGTCGGGCGTGCGGTTCTGCAGGGCCGCCGCATCGAGCAGCAGCTGGAGCTGGCCGCGGACCTTGGCCTGGCCGACGAACTCGGCGAGCGAGCGCGGGCGCAGCGCCCCCTCGAAGGCGAGCTCGGCGTCGGACTCCGGCGTCGGGCGCGTCACCGCCTCGAACTCGCTCACGAGCGGCCTCCCGGCCCGAGTCGGGCGAGCGCGAGGCGCAGCACTGCGGGAACGTCGGCGTCCTCCGGCGCGTCGTCGATGACCTCGTTGACGACCTGCGCCGCGATCCGCTCGGACCAGCCGAGGCCGATGAGAGCCGTCACGACACTCTCGTCGATCCGGTGGGCCCGAATCGCGGGCGCCGCGTCGGCGGGGGCGTGCACCTTGCCGGCGAGCGACACCACGATGAGCTTGGCGGTCTTCGGGCCGATTCCCGAGACCTTGCGGAACGCGCCGTCATCGTCGTTCGCGACCGCGACGGCCACCTCCGCGGGGCTGAGCGCGGCGAGCACGCCGATCGCGGACTTCGGCCCGACGCCGGAGACGCTGCGCAGCAGTTCGAACACCTCGAGCTCCTCCGAGGTGGGGAACCCGACGAGGGCAAGCTCGTCGTCGCGCACGAGGAGCGCCGTGTGCAGGCGGGCCTCGTGCCCGACGCGCACCGACAGGACAGCGGCGGGCGTCGTCTGCACGGCGAGGCCGATGCCTCCCACCTCGATCACGAGGAGCGAGCCGGAAGCCGACAGGACGAGGCCGCGCACCGACGAGATCATGGCGCCACCTTACGAGTTCGACTGCGCTCGGCGTCGCGCCACACGCGCTGCGCGGGGGTGAGCGCGGCCGTCGGGGCCGCGCGCGCTCCGCCGCGCCAGGCGTGGCAGATCGCGATCGCGAGAGCATCGGCGGCGTCCGCCGGGGTGGGTACGGCGGGAAGGGCGAGCACACGGGCGACCATGGTGCCGACCTGGGCCTTGTCGGCGGCGCCGTAGCCGGTGATCGCCGCCTTGACCTCGCTCGGCGTGTGCAGCCCGATCGGGAGCTCGTGCTCGGCCGCCACCAGCAGCGCGATGCCGCTGGCCTGCGCGGTGCCCATCACCGAGCGCAGGTTGTGCTGCGCGAACACGCGCTCCACGGCGAGAGCCTCGGGGCGGTGCTCGGCGACGAGACTCCGAAGGCCGGTCGAGATCGCCAGCAGACGCTCCTCGAGCGGCATCTCGGCCGCGGTTCGAATGACGCCGACGTGCACGAGGCGCGCGCGCCGGTCGGCCGCGACGTCGACGACGCCGACCCCGCACCGGGTCAACCCCGGATCGACTCCCAGAACGCGCATGGCTCGACGCTACCCGATGCACTCGAACATATGTACGAGGGCACGCCGAGCCGCGCGCCGGGATGACTACTCGTCGGCGTCGAGCTCGGCCTGGACGTCGGCAGGGATGTCGAAGTTGCTGAACACGTTCTGCACGTCGTCGCTGTCCTCGAGGGCGTCGATCAGCTTGAACACCTTGCGCGCCGTGTCGGCATCGACCTCGACCTGCAGGCTCGGAACGAACTCGGCTTCGGCCGAGTCGTAGTCGATGCCCGCGTCGACGAGCGCCGTGCGCGCCGCGACGAGCTGCGAGGGGTCGGTGTGCACCTCGAACCCGCCGCCCTGGTCGATGACCTCTTCGGCGCCGGCGTCGAGGACGGCCAGGAGGATGTCGTCCTCGGTCACCCCGTCGGTCTTCGTGATCGAGATCACGCCCTTGCGGCTGAAGTTGTAGGCGACGCTTCCGGGGTCGGCCATCGTGCCGCCGTTGCGCGTCATGAGGGTGCGCACCTCGGCCGCCGCCCGGTTCTTGTTGTCGGTGAGGCACTCGACCAGGAGCGCGACGCCGTTCGGGCCGTAGCCCTCGTACATGATCGTCTGGTAGTCGACCGACTCACCCGACAGACCCGCGCCGCGCTTGATCGCGCGATCGATGTTGTCGTTGGGAACCGAGGTCTTCTTCGCCTTCTGCACGGCGTCGACGAGGGTCGGGTTGCCGGAGAGGTCGGCGCCGCCCATCTTGGCGGCGACCTCGATGTTCTTGATGAGCTTCGCGAACGACTTCGCCCGGCGCTGGTCGATGACCGCCTTCTTGTGCTTGGTCGTGGCCCATTTGGAATGCCCGCTCACGGTGCTCCTTCGCTGCTGGAAATCTCGCCCATTCTAGCGAGGACGCCGACCCCGCCCGCCGACTAGGCTCGCGGGATGCCGTCACGCTGGTTTCGCATCGCCTACGCCGAGAACGCGTTCCGTCGTTTTCTCGACGCCCGCGGCACGGCGCTGCCGGGTCTGCGCGCCCCCGAGGCCACGACACTCGTGCTGGCCTTCTACCGCGAGTACCGCGCCCAGCACGCCCGAATCACGGACGAGGGCGATGGTCTGCTCTGGCAGTGGGGTCCGGACGCCGACGCGGAGCGCTTCACGGTCGATCTCACGCGCCAGCTGGTCCGCGACGAGGACGACGCGCCGATCGTCCAGCTCTCGGTGACGCTCGCCTACCGCTGGACCCCCACCCGACGCGCGCTCGGGCGCGGCCACGCCTGGTGCTTCAGCCCGGCCGCGAGCAGGGATTTCGAGAAGGAGCTGCGCGCCTCCGCCGCCTATCGGGCGATCGCCACCGCGACGCCCGCGGCGATCTTCCTGCACACCGAGACGCTCTAGCGTCTCAGCGCAGCCGGACCCCGACCCGTCGCAGCTCCAGCTGCGCCAGGCCGCGCACGGCGTCCGTGTCACGCTCGCGCCACGCGGTCAGCGGCTCGACGTGCACGGTCGCCAGGTCGCGGAACGGCCGGGTCGCGAGGGCGCGCAGGGCGAGAAGCTCGTGGCCGTCGGGGCTGCCCGCGAGGGTGCGCGCCTCCCGCGCGCGCCGGGCGCCGTAGAGCCGCGGCAGGAGCCACAGCACGAGCACCGCGAGAATCGGGCCGACGGCGACCAGCACGGCGGCCAGAAGCGCTCCCTGCGTGACGAAGTCCTGCTGCGCCTGGCCCGCATCCGCGAGCACCGTGCCGGCATCGCTCGCGGTGTCGAAGGGGGCGCGGATGCCGGCGCCGATCAGCGGAACCGCGCCGAGGTTCTCCCCCACATCCGTCATCGTGTCGGCGAAGCCGGCCCCGGCCTCCTCCAGCTGCGCGCCGACGTCCGCGAAGGTCACGATGAAGGTGTGCACCGCGACCCCCGCGACGATCGCGAGAACAATCGTGGCCACCCCGATGAGATCGCCGATGGTCTGCCAGGTGCGACGGGCCGGGAAGTCCGAATACCAGTTCATGCTCCCAGCATGGCCGCTCGCGCGGCCCTTGGCGACCGGTCAGGCCGCGGCGCGCACCAGCTGCAGAAAGCGCTCGTGGAACCGCCGCTCCCCCGTCACCTCGGGATGGAAGGCCGTGCCGAGCAGACTTCCCTGCTCGACGGCGACCCCACGGCCGTCCGGAAGCGCCGCGAGCACGGTCACCGCCGGGCCGGTGCTCTCGATCGCGGGAGCGCGGATGAACACTGCGTGCACCGGCTGCTCCCCCAGGACCGGAATCGAGAGGTCTGTCTCGAAGGAGTCGTTCTGGTTGCCGAACGCGTTGCGGCGCACCGTGACGTCGAGACCGCCCAGGGTCTGCTGTCCCTCGATGCCGTCGATGATGTGGTCGGCGAGCATGATCAGTCCGGCACAGGTGCCATACACCGGCATGCCCGAGGCGATTCGCTCGCGCAACGGCTCGGCGAGGCCGAACGCGCGGCTGAGCTTGTCCATCACGCTCGACTCGCCGCCCGGGATCACGAGGCCCTGCACCGCGGCGAGCTCCTCCGCGCGACGCACCGGACGCGCGTCGGCTCCGAGCGCGCGCAACGAGGCGAGGTGCTCGCGGAAGTCGCCCTGGAGCGCGAGCACCCCGACCGTGAGCCCCTGCCCTGCACCGGACGTGGCGGCTGTCACCACCCGCGCTCGGAGAGGCGGTGCGGCGCCGCGAGATCGGCGACGTTGATGCCGACCATCGCCTCGCCGAGACCGCGCGAGGTCTCCGCGATGACCGAGGGGTCGTCGTAGAAGGTGGTCGCCTTGACGATCGCGGCGGCGCGCTTCGCCGGGTTGCCCGACTTGAAGATGCCCGAGCCGACGAAGACGCCGTCGGCGCCGAGCTGCATCATGAGGGCCGCATCAGCCGGGGTCGCGACACCGCCCGCGGTGAACAGCACCACGGGCAGCTTGCCGGTCTCGGCGATCTCGACCACGAGGTCGTAGGGCGCCTGCAGCTCCTTCGCGGCGACGTAGAGCTCGTCCTTCGACTTCGCCTTGAGAGCATTGATCTCACCGGTGATGGTGCGGATGTGCTTGGTCGCCTCCGAGACGTCGCCGGTGCCGGCTTCGCCCTTCGAGCGGATCATCGCCGCACCCTCGGTGATGCGACGCAGCGCCTCTCCGAGGTTGGTGGCGCCGCACACGAACGGCACGGTGAAGGGCCACTTGTCGATGTGGTTGACGTAGTCGGCGGGCGAGAGCACCTCGGACTCGTCGACGTAGTCGACACCGAGCGACTGCAGCACCTGCGCCTCGACGAAGTGGCCGATGCGGGCCTTGGCCATCACCGGGATCGACACGGTCGAGATGATCTCGTCGATCAGGTCCGGGTCGCTCATGCGCGCGACGCCGCCCTGGGCGCGGATGTCGGCCGGCACCCGCTCGAGCGCCATGACGGCAACCGCGCCGGCATCCTCGGCGATCTTCGCCTGCTCGGCGGTGACGACGTCCATGATGACGCCGCCCTTCAGCATCTCCGCCAGACCGCGCTTGACGCGGTTGGTGCCGAACTCGGTGCTCGTGGTGTCGCTCATGGGGTCGATTCTACTTTCGTGACAGGGGCGCGGCGCAGTGCCGCAGGGAAGTGCGTGGCTTGATCCTCAGACCGGCCAGGCCGAGGCGAGCTCGTTGCGAACCTCGCCGAGCAGCCGGGGAATCGACTTCGTCTGGGCGATGATCGGGAAGAAGTTGGCGTCGGCTGCCCACCGCGGAACGACGTGCTGGTGCAGGTGCGCGGCGATGCCAGCCCCCGCGATCGCTCCCTGGTTCATGCCGATGTTGAAGCCGTCGGTTCGGGAGGTCTCGCGGAGGACGCGCATCGCCGTCTGCGTCAGGCTAGCGATTTCGGCGACCTCCTCGGCGGTCGCCGCGTCATACGTCGCAACATGCCGATACGGCAGCACCAGCAGGTGTCCGGCGTTGTAGGGAAACAGGTTGAGGATCACGTAGGCGAGCTCGCCGCGGTGCACGATGAGCGCCTCGGTGTCGCTGAGCTTCGGCGCCGCGCAGAACACGCACTCGTGCTCGGCGGGGTCCGTCTGGCCCGCCTGAATGTAGGCGATGCGGTGCGGCGTCCAGAGACGCTGGAACCCGTCGGGAACCCCCGCGAAAGCCGCGGCCGGCTCCGCCTCCGGGTAGCGGGTCCCGTCGTAGTCGACGGGCGCGGTCTCGTCGCTCATCAGACCTGCGCGTGCGAGTCGATCGCGTCCCGGATGCGGCGAATCGCCTCGTCGATCGGAATCCCGTTGTCCTGCGTGCCGTCGCGGAAGCGGAAGCTCACGGTGCCGGCGTCGCGGTCCTGCGCGCCCGCGATCAGCTGGAACGGGACTTTCGCGGTCGTCGCGTTGCGGATCTTCTTCTGCATGCGGTCGTCGCTCGCATCGAGCTCCGCGCGCACCTCGTCGGCGCGCAGTCGGTCGATGATGTCGCCGAGGTAGTCGGTGAACTCCTCGGCGACCGGAATGCCGACGACCTGCACGGGCGCCAGCCACACCGGGAAGACGCCCGCGTAGTGCTCCAGCAGGATTGCGAAGAAGCGCTCGATCGAGCCGAACAGCGCGCGATGGATCATGATCGGGCGCTTCTTCTGCCCGTCGCGGTCGGTGAACTCGAGACCGAAGCGCTCGGGGAGGTTCGGGTCGACCTGGACGGTCGAGAGCTGCCAGGTGCGGCCGATGGCGTCACGGGTCTTGAGGTCGATCTTGGGACCGTAGAACGCGGCCTCGCCGGGAACCTCGGTGAGCTTGAGTCCGCTGCGCTGGGCGACGCTGCGCAGCGCCTGCGTCGACGACTCCCAGAACTCGTCGGAGCCGATCCACTTCGACTTCTCGTCGTCGCGCATCGACAGCTCCAGCTCGAACTCGGTGAGGCCGAAGTCGCGCAGCATCGAGATCACGAAGTCGAGCACCTTGCTGACTTCGCTCTCGAGCTGGTCGGGGGTCACGAACAGATGCGAGTCGTCCTGGGTGAAGCCGCGCACGCGCGTGAGGCCGTGCAGCGCCCCCGAGAGCTCGTTGCGATAGACGGTGCCGTTCTCGGCCAAGCGCATCGGCAGGTCGCGGTAGCTGCGCGCGCGCTCCTTGTAGATCAGGATGTGCATCGGGCAGTTCATCGGCTTCAGGTAGTAGTCCGAGCCCTGTTTGGTGACATTGCCCTCGGCATCGCGCTCCTCGTCCATGTGGATCGGAGGAAACATGCCGTCGGCGTAGGTGACGAGGTGGTTCGACTGCAGGAAGAGATCCGCCTTGGAGATGTGCGGCGTGTACACGTAGGTGTAGCCGCCCTCGCGGTGACGCCGCAGGGCGTGCTGCTCGATGGCCTGACGGATGATGCCGCCCTTGGGGTGCCAGACACTCAGGCCCGAGCCGATCTCCTCGGGGAACGAGAAGAGGTCGAGTTCTTTGCCGAGCTTGCGATGGTCGCGCTTCGCAGCCTCCTCGAGACGCTCGAGGTAGGCGCGCAACTCGTCCTTGCTGGGCCACGCGGTGCCGTAGATGCGCTGCAGCTGGGGGTTCTTCTCCGAACCGCGCCAGTAGGCGGCCGCAATACGCATGAGCGAGAAGCCGGTGCCGATCGCGCCGACGTTCGGCACGTGCGGGCCGCGGCAGAGGTCCTTCCAGGCGACCGTGCCGTCCTTGGCCACGTTGTCGTAGATGGTGAGCTCCGCTCCCCCGACCTCGACCGACTCGCCGTCGTTGCCGGACGCGGACGAGCCCTTCAGCCCGATCAGCTCGAGCTTGTACGGCTCGTCGGCGAGCTCGGCGCGCGCCTCCTCCTCGGTGACGACCCGGCGCACGAAGCGCTGGCCCTCCCGAATGATCGAGGACATCTCCTTCTGGATCGCCTTCATGTCCTCCGGGGTGAAGGGCGAGGCGACGTCGAAGTCGTAGTAGAAGCCATCCGTCACGGGCGGCCCGATGCCGAGCTTCGCTTCGGGGTTGATGCGCTGCACCGCCTGGGCGAGGACGTGCGCCGCGGAGTGCCGCAGAATGCTCAGCCCGTCGGGCGAGCCGATCTCCACGGCTTCGACGACTTCGTCCGGCGTGACCGTCGACGCCTTGTCCCGCAGTTCGCCGTTGACGCGCAGCGCCACCACGGATCGGTCGGGAAACAGGTCAAAACCGGACTGAGTGCTCACCCGTCGATCTTAGTTCCGCTCGCGTGCGGCGCCGTTCACGCCGGCGACGCCCTCGCATCTCAGAAGATCAGGTCGAGCACCGGAGTGCCGAGCGAGGTCCACCAGTGGACGACGATCTCGCGGTTGAACGCCGCCGCCCAGGCGATTGCGATCTGCCCGAGCGCCACCAGATCCACCAGTCGTCTGGTCACCGCACCGCGCGCCTTGGGGATGAAGGCGATGGCCATGAGCGTCATGACGATGAAGGTGTTTCCGGCAGATCCGTCGGGAAGCAGGCCCCACACGTACGCGGCGTTGATCGCGACGAACACCATCGTCGAGACCAAGATCGAGGCGGGACGCCAGACGATGATCGCCACGAGCCACGCGCTCGCCACCGGCGCGAACAGCAGCCAGCCATTCAGGTCGCTGTAGACCGCGGGGAGCGCCGCGAGCCGCTCCATCGACCCGGTCGTCATGCGGGTCGCCAGTTCGCCCAGCGGGTCGCCGATGAACATCGTGTTCAGCAGCAGGAGGGCGAGCGCCGCGGCGAGCGTCGGGTAGAGGATCACGAGCAGGTTGGCCGCGCGCGCGCCCGGCTGCTCGGACCGGCCGAGTCGGAGGAAGGCAGCGACCACCGCTGCCACCAGGACATACAGCAGGCCGCTCGGATCTGACAGTGTGGCGAGCATCAGGAACAGCCCGGCCCGGAATCCCGACTGCGTGTTGCGCCACGCCACGAAGCGCACAATCTCGGCGATGCCGAACGAGAAGAAGCCGAGGCCGAGCAGCGCGGGAAGGTTCTCGGTGACGGTGTACGTGAACAGCGGATTCGCGGCCAGCGCGATCGTCAGGATCACCGCCGTCGACACCGGGAAGCGCCGCTGAAGCAGGATCTCCAGCGCCTTCTGCACCATGAGCCCGGCGAACAGCGAGCCCACGATCGAGAGCCCGAGCCGGCCACCGGGGATGACGGCGACGAGCAGCGTCGACAGCGGGGGGAAGATGTCGCCCAGCCACAGCACCTCGGTGCTGCTCCACTCGATGGCGGAGATGTGGTCGAGCAGCTGCTGGTTCGGTGTCGCGATGCTCTCGACCGCGCCCGCCGATGCGCGCCAGGTGATGAAGAGCCCCGGCAGGGCGAAGAACAGCCGCATGCCCCAGCGCATCAATCGGTCGCGGGGGAACGGGTCGAGCCGGCCGAGCGGTGCACGCCGGCGGCGGGCCGGACGCGCGACCGTCACGTGGGTGCTGGTGCTCACAGGCCTCCCACCTCGTAGGTGCGCACGGCAGTCTGGTCGGGAGCGATCTTGCTCCGACCGCGCACCGTCCGCTCCCAGAGGTGCGGTTTGCTGAACAGCTGGACGACGGCGCGATACGCCGCGATCGACATCAGGATCATGTAGAAGGGGTAGAGCACGGCGGTCGCGATGATGTCGAACTGGCCTCGCTTGTACGTCCCCATCATCGCCAGATACACGAGCGCCGAGTTGCCGATGACGAAGCTGATGAACGCGGCCCAGAGCAGCCCCACCGGGAACAGCTCCGCGAGTTCGATGGTCGGCGTCAGCAAGATCGCGAGCGCGGCGATCCACAGCGGGATCACCGTCAGTGCCGCGAGCGGCGTGCCTCCGACGAGCACCGCGAACGAGGCGAAGCGACGCAGCCCGATCTTCCCGATCAGCTGACGCGGCTGCCGCGCGTGCAGCAGCGCGGTCTGCAGATAGCCCTTCAGCCACCGGGTTCGCTGCTTGATGAACACCCCTGCCGAGGTGATGGCCTCGTCGTCAGTCGCCGAGTTGATCAGCCCCACCTGGTAGCCGAGCGCCTTGGCGCGGATCCCGAGATCCGCATCCTCCGTCATGTTGTGCGGGTCCCAGCCGCCGAGCTCGATCAGCGCCGCCGTGCGGAAGTGGTTCGAGGTGCCGCCGAGCGGCATCGGCAGATCGAGCGCCTCCAGCCCCGCGAGCACGTAGTCGAACCACGAGGTGCTCTCCAGGGTCGACAGCCGGGTGAGCGTGTTCTCGCTCGCATTGAAGTTGGTGAGCGAGGCCTGGACGCACACGAGTCGAGCGTCGCCGCGACGAAACGCGATGACCGCCTTCTTGAGCTGGTCGCGATCCGGCGCGTCCTGGGCGTCGAAGATGACGAGGTGCTCGCCGGTGGCGAAGAACAGGCCGACGTTCAGCGCTCGCGGCTTCGTCTGCGGCTCCCCCGGCGGAATCGAGATCACACGGAAGTTCGCGGGCGGGCGGGCGGCGTCGATCGCCTCCTGCGTCGCACGGTCCTCCTGCTCCACCAGGAACAGCACCTCGAGCTTCTCCGGCGGATAGTCGAGACGCGCGAGGTTGGGCACCAGACGGCTCACGACGTGCGCGTCCTGATACAGCGGCACCAGCACGGTGTAGCGCGGCAGATCGCGATCGCGAAGCTCGCCCACCTCGGCGTCGGAGATGCGCTCCACCATGTCGAAGCGCGCTCCGCGCACGGCGACCACATACCGGAACACGGTGCCCGCAAGAAAGGCCAGGCTCATGGCGACAATCAGCACCTCGGCCGTGCGCACGGGCCAGAGGGCAACCGCGCCCGCCGCCACCAGCCCGAGCAGCACGAAACCCGCGACCTGCCCTCGCGAGAGCACGGTCTTCGCCGACAGCAGCGGGGAGCGCCGGGAGAGGGCGTTCGCGGCCTCGTCGGCGATCTCGTGGCGGAAGACGCTGAGCGCGAACTGGCGAAGGTCCCATTGACTCACCGCGCCGAACTCGACCGCGGCTTCCACCTCGGCCGCGATCAGCGCCCGTCGTGCCGGCGTGACGGGGCGGGAGGTGGCGACCACGACAGAGCCGTCGGGGTTGCGCCGCACGGGCATCCAGTGCTGAGCGAGAAGCTTCTGCCCGGACCACTGTCGAATGAACGACTCGTCGCGATCCGTGGTGGCCAGATCCAGAACAGGGAGACCCCACTCGCGGGCGAGAAGGCTCCGCAGGATCCGCTCCGAGACGAGGCCGAGGCTGACCAGTACCTCGTCGAACGGCGCCCCCGTGCGCGCCTGGGCCGCACGGGCGACGCTGATCTGCTGGTCGCCCAGAATTCCCGACGTCAACAGCAGCCGTTCAAGGGCGGTGGCGTCGGCATCCGGGTGCGCGCCATATGCCATGGGCTCATCATTTTGCACGTCAGGGGTGAACAACAAGTTCTGCCCCGGCGCGCCCCGATGCTGAGCTTGCGTCAGCCGCCGAAGACCCCGAAAAGCGGATTTCCGAGCGAGTTCATCCAGTCGATGACCGACGTGCGGTTGTACGCCGCCGCCCATGCGATCAGGATCTGGATGACCGCGACGACGTCGATCATGATGATCGTCGGAACCGACTTCGCCGTGGGGATCAGCGCGATCGCGAGCAGGGTCATCACGATGAAGGTGTTACCCGCCGAACCAGACGGGAGCAGACCGCCCAGGTAGGCGAGATTGATCGCGATGAAGACCAGGGTCGAGACGATGATCGACCCCGGCCGCCGCACGATCAGCGCAACAAGCCAAGCGCTGAGCACAGGTGCCACGAGCAGGAGTCCGTTGATCGTCGCATACAAGCCCATCAGCGCGACCCACCGCTCAGCGGTGCCGTCGAGCAGTCGCGCGCCGACGGCACCGAACGGGTCCCCGGTGAACACCCAGTTCAGGAACGTCAACGAACTGATCGCAGCGAGAGTGGGGAACACGACCACCGTGACGTTGGCCCGTCGAGCGCCGGAGGTGTACGTCCGCCCGAGCCGGAGGAACGGCGCCGCCAGCGCGGCCGTGAGCACGTAGAGCAGGCCGCTGAGATCGGACAAGGTGGCGAGCATCAGAAGCATTCCTGCCCGGAAGCCGGCCTGCGTGTTGCCCCACACCACGAACCGCAGCACATCCGAAATGCCCAGGCCGAAGAACGCGAGCCCGAGGAATGCCGCGAAGTTCTGAGTTGCGGTGTAGGCGAACAGCGGATTGACCGACAGCGCGACCAGGAGAATCACGGTCGTGGAGACCGGGACGCGGCGCTGCACCATGATCTCGAGCACCTTCTGCAGGAAGATCCCCGCCATGAGCGCGCCCGCGATGGCCAAGCCCGTGCGCCCGCCCGGGATCGCCGCGGCCAGCAAGGTCGAGACGGGCGGGAAGATGTCGCCCACCCACGCGATGTCGGCACGCGTCCAGTCGATCGCCGCGACGTTGTCGAGCAGCTGCTGATTCGGAGTATTGAGCTCGGCCGTCGTTCCCATCTCCGCGCGCCAGCCGACCCAGAGCGTCGGAATGGCGAGCGCGAGCCGAGTTCCCCAGCGGACGAGCCGATCGCCGGGAAACGGGTCCAGGCGTCGTCGTGCGACGCGTTGCTCTCGGTGCTGAGTTCCGACAGCTTCGATGACCGTCATCCCGACACCACCGCCAACTCGGGTTGGCGCGCCGTCGGCGCGGAGGTGTGCACCGTGAGGCCGTGTTCCGTCTTCTCCCAGTAGTGCGGCCGGGTCAGCAGCTGCCAGAGGCCCTTGTAGGCGGCGATGGAGTGAAGAACCCAGTAGACCGGATTGACGAGCGCCCAGATCAGCAGATCGAACTTGCCGCGCTTGAACGGGCCCATCATCGACAGGTAGATCATCGTCGAGTTGCCGATCACGAAGTTCACGAGTGCGAGCCACAGCAGCCAGACCGGGAAGAACTGGCCGAGTTCCGGCATCGGGAACACGATCGTGAACAGCGTCACGATGTAGAGCGGAATCACACCGAGGAAGGTGGCCGGCGTGCCGCCGATCAGCAGCGCGAACGCGACGAAACGACGCCATCCGATCTCGCCGATGAGTTCACGAGGGCGGCGCGCATGCACGAGCGTCGTCTGCAGGTAGCCCTTGATCCAGCGGCTGCGCTGTCGGATGAAGTTCGGGATGGACGTATTCGCCTCTTCCATCGTCGTCGAGTTGACAACGCCGACTCGGTAGCCGAGCGCGCTCGCGCGAATGCCCAGATCGGCATCCTCGGTCACGTTGTACGGGTCCCAGCCGCCCAGTTCGCGCAAGGCGGAAGTGCGGAAGTGGTTCGATGTGCCGCCGAGCGGGATGGGCAGGTCGAGCGCATCGAGGCCGGCGAGCATGTAGTCGAACCAGTAGCTGTACTCGAGCGTGAACATGCGCGTGAGCACGTTCTCGTTGGCGTTGAAGTAGTTCAATGAGGCCTGAATGCAGACCAGCTTCTCGCCGCCGCGGCGGAAGCCGACGATGGCCTTCTTGAGCTGGTCAGGATCGGGGGTGTCTTCCGCGTCGTAGATCACCAGGTATTCCCCGGTGGCGAAGTAGAGCCCGACGTTGCACGCTCGGGGTTTGGTCTGCGGAGTGCCGCGCGGCACGGTGATGACCCGGAAGTTCGGCGGCGGCGACGCCGACTGCAGCGCATCGCGTGTCAGCGTGTCCTCCTCCTCGATGAGGATCAGCACCTCCAGCTTCTCGGCCGGGTAATCGATCGCCCCGAGGTTCTCGACGAGTTGACCAACGATGTTCGCCTCGCGGAACACCGGGACCAGCACCGTGTACCGCGGAAGCTCCTCGTCGGTCAGCGCCTCCACCTCGCTGCGGGTCACGCGTTCGACCACGTCGTAGCGCGCTCCGCGCATGGCGACCCGGAACTTGAACACCGTCCCAGCCAGGAAGACCGCACTGACGATGGTGATCGCGGTGATCACGAGTCCGACCGGCCAGAGCACGAGCGCCACCAGGCAGATGAGCGCCAGCAGCGCGAGCCCGATCTTCTGTCCACGGGAGAACACGACACGTGCAGAGAGCACGGGGTTCTTGCGGAACAGATCATTCGCAGCCTCGTCAGCGATCTCGCGCCGAAACACCTCAAGCGCGAATTGCCGCAGATCCCACTGCGTCGCCACACCGAACTCGACGGGAGCTCCCACGACGGCGGAGACCGCGGCACGACGCGCCGCGTCCACCGGCCGAGAGGTCGCCACCACGACACTTCCGTCCGGGTTGCTCCGCAGCGGCATCCAGTGCTCAGCGAGCATCTGCTGTCCCGACCACTGCCGGATGAATTCCTCGTCGCGCGCCGAAGTGCGGACATCGATCACCGGAAGATCCCACTGCCGGGCGAGCACGCTGCGCAACACGGCGTCGGAGACGAAGCCGAGGCTGACGAGCACTTCGTCGAGGTCGGTCCCCGTGCGCGCTGAAGCCGCGGCCGCCTGTGCCGCCTGATCATCCGTCAATAGGCCGGTATCGCACAGCACCCGCACGTAGTCAGGCGCCACATCCCCCGGCACCGCTCCCCGTGCCATAGAACCAATGTTGCGCCCCCCACGGCGAAACGGCAAGTACCCCAAGCGCGGGTGGCGAAATGCACTCCCGCTCGGCAGCTGCAGGCGCGCGGTCGCCGTCCTCGGTCTCGGGTTCGGGGCCCTCGTGTTCTCGCTCGTGGTCTCCGTGTTCTCGCTCGTGGTCCCCGTGCTCGAGGCGGGTACCGCTCTGAGGCGCGAGCATGGAGGGCTTGGCCTGGAGCCTCATCCGCGGGCTCCCGCTACGGGGTGCAGTGCTCGGAGTCGCAATCGGAGTCGCGCAGCGACGACGGTCGCGCCCGTGACCGCCTCCCGGAGCGACCGCCGGACATGAAGAAACCCCCGGCGAACCAGGGGTTTTCTTGGTGGGCGATACTGGGATCGAACCAGTGACCTCTTCCGTGTCAGGGAAGCGCGCTACCGCTGCGCCAATCGCCCGCTGTCATCCCGGAGGATGTTGGCGGTTGAGTGAGGTGGCGACGGGATTCGAACCCGTGTGGACGGCTTTGCAGGCCGCTGCCTCGCCTCTCGGCCACGCCACCAGGTGTGCGGCTCCCCAGACCTCGGGGACCCGGCGAACCGTGAGACTTCACTCGAGCGGATGACGAGATTCGAACTCGCGACCCTCACCTTGGCAAGGTGATGCGCTACCACTGCGCCACATCCGCATGCACGATTCCTCGTGCTCACATGACTGTAGTCGATTCTGGGTCGAGGTTCCAAACCGGCGTCAACATCCGCGTGTCTCGCCTGTGCGGCGGGTCAAACCAGGCTCCGCCGTGCGCTAAACTCGTGGCTCTGGGCGATTGGCGCAGTTGGTAGCGCGCTTCCTTCACACGGAAGAGGTCATCGGTTCGAGTCCGGTATCGCCCACTCACACAGCACCGCGAAACCCCCGAGATCCCGGGGGTTTTCGCATGTCCGCCGGTGTTGACGCGTCATCGCTCATCACACGGGGCGGCTGCCGTCGCGCCGGGGCGCGTCTGCTTTCATGGGTGACCATGGAGAGCCCGCACGGTGCGCACGCCCACGACCCGGAGTTGCAGGTCGCGATCAACCGAGCGCTGGGGCGAAACGATTCCACCCCAGTGAGCCCCGACGACGCTCGGTCGGTCACGCGACTCGACCTGCAGAGCACGGGCGTTCGCGACCTCTCACCGCTGGCCGCGATGACCGGGCTCGTCACCCTCGACCTGAGTGATACCCGCGTCTCAGACCTGGCCCCGCTTGCGGGACTGACCCGCCTGAGGACGCTACTTCTCGTGGACACCCTGGTCACCGACCTCACCCCTCTGACGGGGCTGACGAACATGAGGGTGCTGTACCTCTCCGAGAACCGCGTCTCCGACCTCGCTCCGCTCTCGGGGATGACGGCGCTGCGCACCCTCTCCGTCTGGCGGACCAACGTCTCCGACGTCACGGTGCTGTCCGGGCTGTCGAGCATGAAGAAACTCGACTTGACCAACACCAGCGTCTCCGACCTCACCCCGCTCGCCGCGATGACGAATCTGGTCGACCTCAACTTGGACTACACCAACGTGAGAGACCTCACACCTCTGGCGGGGTGCACGCAGTTGGCAGCGCTCAGCCTGTACAACACCCTTGTCACCGATCTCGGCCCGCTTGCAGCAATCACGAGCCTGCGGTCACTCAGGCTGGCAAGATCAACGACGCCCTCCGACCTCACGCCCCTCGCTGGGCTGGCCAACCTGGAAATGCAGTACCTGGGTCGAGCGTGAGCGATCAGCGCGAGCAGAGCGCGTGCCGGTTTTCACGCGAGGCGGAGGGGACTCCCGAATCGCGTCGTCACGCCGGGTGACCACAGCACCGAATCGGGTGCCGTCTCGGCCAGGCCCGCGAATCCGGCCGCGGCGAGAAGTTCGTCGTCGAGCTCGAGCAACTCGGCGGAGTGCAGCACCCACGGCTCGTGCTCGTTGGGCACGAACAGGGTGCGCCCGAAACGGCGCACGAACATGCCCCAGCGTGCCGTGAGGAACAGCTCCCGCTCCCCCGGTTCGATCGCGTCGCCGACGCGGATGCGCGAGCGGTGCAGCACCGCGGAGCCGTGACGACGCGACTCCGCGGCGCGCTCGGCACCCTCGACACGAAGCCGCGTGCGCGACCAGAAGTACGGCAGCGAGAAGCTCACCCGCGCGGCGAGCACCGCCAGCAGCCGGGACGCCTCCAGCGAACGGAAGACGACGCCGCGGCGCCCCTCGGCGTCGACGGCGTACAGTCGCACGTTGATCCCGACGAACGCGCCGACGTAGGGCACGGGCGGGCTCCCCCACAGTGTGGCGCGATCCAGGTGGAACGGGATCAGCCCGACCCAGGAGCTGCCGTCGCAGACATCCGGTCGAAGTCCAGGCGGAAGCAGGGGCGCGACGCGCTCGGACGGCACACGCCAGTGCAGGAAGCACAGTTCGCTCCACCGCTGCGAGGCGAGCACCGCACCCGTGAGCGGCGGCGCCGAACTCGACAGCGGCTCGGGCTCGGTCACCGGCTGCCCGTGAGTGACATCGCGTGGCGTCGCAGCAGCAGCCACGCCGGAGTCGACGCGATGATCGCGAACACCGACACCCCCAGGAACAGGAGGATCGGCATCGACAGCGCCGCGATCCGCGCCGAGAAGACGATCCCCACGGCGTCACCCGAGATCGGCGGAGCGAGGAACCCGATCGCGGACGCACCGAGCATCGCCAGCGCCCAGCGCGCGACCTCCCCCGCCTCCGCGAGCGCGCGCGAGGAGTGGACGACCGCCGCCGTCACTCCGGCCAGCAGTCCGACGATGATCGTCCACGGGAAGTGCACGCTCACGGCACCCGGGGCGATCGCCACCATGCCCGCAGCGACACCGCCAGCGAGGATGCGCACGGCTGGCATCCCGCTGCCGCGCAGGCGGTCGACGACCAGCCATCCGGCGATGGAGGCCAGGGGGGCGAGCGTTCCCGCCGCCACGATCCGCCAGACGTATGCGTCCCACGCGCCCTCCAAGTGCACCAGCCAGGCCAGGAACCCGACCCCGGTGAGAACGAGCACGAGGGCGAGGCGTGCAGGACTCTGCCCGCGCAGCGCTCCGGGAACCACCGGCGACACCCAGGTGAGCACGAGAAACGCCGCGGCCGACACGAACAGCGGCAATCCGCCGCCGAAGTCCTCGAATGCGCATTCGGGGCCCGGGCACGCCGCGGCGACCCCGAGCGGCACGAGCACGCTGACCGGGAAAACCACGAGACCCCAGGTCGCGACCAGCACCCAGCGCGACAGACGGTCGGCTCCCGCGGCGATCGCCGCCAGTTCGACGAGCAGCGCGACGGGCACCGCGAACATCACGACGCCGAGCAGATACGTCAGGTCAGACAGCTCGAAGGCGAGCCCGAGAGACACCGTGATAACCCCGGCGCCGAGCCCGGACAGCAGCGCTCCGCGGAACGCGCGCACGCCCGGATCGCGACCCGCCAGCAGCACGATCGCGATCGACGCGCTCAGGGCGCCGAGCCCGCCCAGCACGGTGATCCCATTCATGTCGTGTCGATTCCTCGGTCGCAGTCCGAAACGGTCTCCTGCAGTCTTGCGGATGCGCGACGCCCGCCGTGAGCATCCTTGCCGCAAGACGCGTGTGGGGCGCCATCCCCGAAGGAATGACGCCCCACAGCAAGGAGCCGGAATTACTCGGCGATGGCGTAGCCCTCTTCACCGTGAACCACGGTGTCGACGCCAGCGATCTCGTCCTCGTTCTTGATGCGGAAGCCGATGGTCTTCTCGATCGCGAAGCCCACGATGTAGGCGACGACGAAGGAGAACACCAGGACACCCACAGCAGCGATGAACTGAACCAGGAGCTGGCTCGCGTCACCACCGACGAAGAGGCCGGTGCCCTGGGCGAAGAAGCCCAGGTAGAGCGTTCCGATGAGGCCACCCACGAGGTGGATGCCGACCACGTCGAGCGAGTCGTCGAAGCCGAGCTTCCACTTGAGCTCAACCGCCAGGGCGCAGACGGCACCCGCGACGACACCGAGCACGAGGGCCCAGATCGGGTCGAGGTTGGCGCACGCGGGGGTGATGGCAACGAGACCAGCAACCGCACCCGAGCCGGCGCCGACCGAAGTCGCCTTGCCGTCCTTGATCTTCTCGACGACGGCCCATCCGAGGATGGCCGCAGCCGTGGCGCCGAGCGTGTTCACGACGATCAGACCGACAACGGTGTCTTCCGTGCCGAGCGCACCCAGGCCCTCAGCACCAGCGTTGAAGCCGAACCAGCCGAACCACAGGATCGAGGCGCCGAGGAGCGTCAGCGGCACGTTGTGCGGCTTGTGAGCGCCCTTCTGGAAGTTGACGCGCTTGCCGAGCACGAGAGCGAGGGCCAGGGCCGCCGCACCCGCGTTGATGTGCACCGCGGTACCACCGGCGTAGTCGATGACGCCGACGTCGAGGCCCAGGTCCTCACCGAGGGTGAGGATCCAGCCGCCGCCCCACACCCAGGCCGCAACCGGGAAGTAGACGAGCGTGCCCCAGATACCCGCGAAGATCATCCACGAACCGAACTTCGCGCGGTCCGCGATGGCGCCCGAGATGAGAGCGACGGTGATGATCGCGAAGGTCGCACCGAAGGTTGCACCAAGCAGCGTGTCGCTGTCAGCGCCGCCCAGGGCGAAGTCCGAGAAGGGGTTGCCGGCGAGGAAGGGAAGGTCGCCCGCTTCGGTGTCGATCGCCGACATGTTGGCCCCGTAGAGGATCCACAGAACGGCGATGAGTCCCATCGCGCCGAAGCTCATCATCATCATGCTGACGACGCTCTTGGCCTTGACGAGTCCACCGTAGAAGAACGCGACGCCCGGGGTCATGAAAAGAACGAGTGCTGTGGCTGCAATGAGCCAGGCTGTGTTACCGCTATCCATATTTGTCGTTACCTCTCAATTTGCAAATGGATGCACCGTCGGATTCAGTCGCTCTCGGAGTCGGGGCACTCCTCGGGTACGCCCACAGTTTGTCGGCATGAGGTTTCACCAGGGCTGTCCCGATGTTTCGGGCAGGTTACGCGCGACGGGCCGATGTAAACATCGCGTTTCGGGCGTCCCCCGATTCGCTTCGAGTTCGCAGGTAGGAGAACTTCTAGACTGGACGGCGGCGGATTCCTCCCGCCCTTGCCTAGCCTTTGGGGTCTCTCGTGTCGTTGTTGCGTTCTGAACGCGTTGCCGCCTTCCTGCTCGTCATTGCCGCTTTCGTGGGGCTGGTGGTCGCGAACTCGGCGTTCGGGGACGCCGCGGTCGCGGTCCGCGACTTCCACCTCGCGATCCCGTTCCTCGGCCTCGACCTGTCGGTCAGCCACTGGGTGAAGGACGGACTGCTGGCGATCTTCTTCTTCGTCGCCGCGATCGAGCTGCGGCACGAGCTCACCCACGGCGAGCTCGACTCCCGTCGGAAGGCGCTCATCCCGATGGTGGCCGCCGTCGGTGGCGTTCTTGTTCCGTCGCTGGTCTTCCTGCTGATCGTCACCGACCCGGTCTACGCCGTCGGCTGGCCGATCCCCACCGCCACCGACATCGCCTTCGCGCTCGGAGTGCTGGCGCTCGTCGGTCGCGGGCTGCCGTCCCGGGTGCGCGCGATGCTCCTGGCGCTCGCCGTCATCGACGACCTCATCGCGATTCTGATCATCGCCTTCTTCTTCACCACCGATCTCCAGCCGCTCGCCCTCATCGGCGCCGTCCCGCTCGTTCTCCTGTTCGGCTGGCTGAGCTTCCGGGTTCGCAGCAAGCGGGCTCCGCTGGTCATCACGGCGATGATCGTGATCGGGCTCGTCACCTGGGTGCTGGTGTACCACTCCGGCATTCACCCGACGATCGCCGGTGTCGCGCTCGGACTCGTGATGACTCCGGGAAGCGCCGAGCCGACGCGTCGCGCGCTGGAGCCGTGGACGAACGCCCTCGTCCTGCCGCTGTTCGCCCTCGTCGCCTCGATCGTGCTGATCCCCGACGTCGGTGTCGACGAGCTCAACCCGGTGTTCTGGGGCATTCTCGTGGCGCTCCCCGTCGGCAAGCTGATCGGCATCACCGCCGGGGCGATGATCGCCCGACAGCTCGCGCCGAAGCGGGAGCGTGCCGCGGCGCTGTCGATCGGCGACGTGCTCGTCGTCGCCTCGCTCGGCGGCATCGGCTTCACCGTCTCGCTGCTGATGAACGAGCTCGCCTTCGAGGCGGTGCCTGACGTCGCCGCCGAGGGCACGCTCGCCGTGCTCGGCGGGTCGCTGTTCTCGATCATCATCGGCGTGATCATCACCGTGGTGCGCGTGCGACAGCACCGCGCCAGCCACACCCTCGAGCCGGAAGATGCGAAGGAGAACCCCGTCGCCTAGCGCGGGGCGCCCGGCGTCTCAGTCGGTGCCGGTGGTGAGGGCGATCAGCCGCGAGACGGCGCGCAGGTACTTCTTGCGGTAGCCGCCGCCGAGCATCTCCTCGCCGAAGACCTGATCCAGCGGCACTCCGGTCGAGACGACGGGCACCTGCGCGTCGTAGATGCGGTCCACGAGCGCGACGAAACGCAGCGCGTCCGACTGGTCGTGCAGCGTGCGGACGTCGCGCAGCCCGATCACGTCGAGCCCCTCCACCAGGCGCACGTAGCGCGAGGGGTGCACCCGCGACAGGTGCCGCAGCACCGCATCGAACTCGTCGTCGGTGGCCGGGCCCTCGGCCCGGGCCAGCGCCTCGGCGTACTCGGCGGCCTCGAAGATGCGCGCGTGCCCCTCGATGTCGCGGCGGCGGTAGTCGAGGCCGTCAATGCGGACGATGTCGAAGCGCGCGGAGAGCGCGTGGATCTCCCGCAGGAAGTCGGCGGCGGCGAAGCGCCCCTCGCCCAGCGCGTTCGGAGGCGTGTTCGAGGTCGCCGC
>DCRR01000015.1:86551-87044 GCA_002325245.1 Microbacteriaceae bacterium UBA1487
CCAGCGCCGTGTACTCGATGAAGGTGCCGAAGTACTTGCGCCCGGGCGCGAGCTTCCAGAGCGCGGCGAGCAGGTGCGTCTTGCCGACACCGAATCCGCCGTCCAGATAGAGACCCGGTTTGGCGGCGGGCGCCTTCTTGCGCGAGAAGAGGCCGGCGCTCTGCCGAGGCGCGACGAATGCTCGCGCCGCCTCGAGCGCCTCGGCCTGCGAGGGGAAGTCCGGGTCGGGCCGGTAGTTCTCGAGCGTTGCCTGCTCGAACTGTCGCGGAGGAACCAGGGATGCAGCGAGCTCCTCGCCGCTCATCTGCGGCGTGCGGTCGGTCAACGACGAAATGCTCGGCGGCATCGAGAGGGCCTCACTCACGAAGGAAGGTGTCGAACTCTTACCTGCCCTCGGCACGTCTCCGAGCGACTGCATAGAGTTGATGATGCGGTTCGCTCCCAGCCTAGCGCCGCCCCCGCACCAGGAGACCCCATGACGATCCAGCCCGAT
>DCRR01000015.1:87225-117924 GCA_002325245.1 Microbacteriaceae bacterium UBA1487
CGTTCGCGAAGCTGTTGAGCGAGAAGGGCATCTCCCGCGACGACACGGTCGTCATCTACGGCGACAAGAACAACTGGTGGGCCGCCTACGCGATGTGGGTGTTCACCCTGTTCGGGCACGCCGACGTCCGGCTGCTGGACGGCGGCCGCGCGAAGTGGGAGGCCGAAGATCGGGCCTACAGCACCGAGCGCACCGCGCGCCGGGCCACCGAGTACCCGGTGATCGAGCGCGACGACAGCACCGTGCGGGCCTTCAAGGACGAGGTTCTCGCCCACCTGGGGCGCCCGCTCATCGACGTCCGCTCGCCGGAGGAGTACTCGGGTGAGCGCACGCACATGCCGAACTACCCCGAGGAGGGCGCGCTGCGCGGCGGACACATCCCGGGTGCGGCGAGTGTGCCGTGGGCGCAGGCCGTTGCGGAGGACGGCACCTTCAAGACCCGGGCCCAGCTCGATGCGATCTACCGCGACGAGGCGGGACTCGGCACGAGCGATACCGTGATCGCCTACTGCCGCATCGGTGAGCGCTCGGCGCACACCTGGTTCGTACTCACGTACCTGCTGGGCTTCGAGAACGTGCGCAACTACGACGGCTCCTGGACCGAGTGGGGCAGCGCTGTGCGCGTCCCGATCGTGAAGGGCCGCGAGCCGGGACTGGTCCCGGCATCGTGAGCGGGGCCCTCGACGAGATCCGCGAGGAGTTCCTCGCCATCGAGCAGCGCGAGCGACTCCAGCTGCTGCTCGAGTTCTCTCAGGAGCTGCCCCCGCTTCCCGAGCGCTACGTCGACCACCCTGACCTGCTCGAGCGGGTCGAGGAGTGCCAGTCCCCCGTCTTCATCTTCACCGAAGTCGACGACGAGGCGCGGGTGCACCTGCACGCCACCGCTCCGCGCGAGGCTCCCACGACCCGCGGGTTCGCCTCGATCCTCGCGCAGGGGCTCGACGGCCTCCGCGTCGACGAGGTGCTCGCCGTTGCCGACGACTATCCGCTGACACTCGGCCTCACCGACGCGGTGAGCCCGCTCCGTCTGCGCGGCATGACGGCCATGCTCGCACGCATCAAGCGTCAGCTTCGGGAGAAGTCGTCGGGCTGAGCGCGCCGAGCCAGGCGCCGACGACGCGTTCCCAGCGCGCACGGTCGTAGTTCCAGAGCTTCGTGTGGCGCGCGACCTCGAACACCTCGAGCTGCACGATGTCGGGTCGGATCGTGGCCAGCGCCCGCGAGGCATCCGAGGGAACGAATCCGTCATCGTCGCTGTGCAGCAGCAGCACGGGAACGCTGATCTCACGAGCGCGCGCCACGAAATCCAGTCGTTCGAAGTCGAGCGGCTCGGCGAGCCCGGTGAAGAAGCGTCCCCATCGCTCACGGAAGAGGGTGAACACCCCGAACCGCACGATCCGCGGCAACCGGCGGGATGCGGCCTGAAAGTCGAGTGTCACCAGCCAGTCCACCACGGGCGAGTCGAGCACGATCCCCTTCAGGTACTTCCGGTAGGCCGAACGGGTGAGCGTCTGCAGCACCGTGGCGCCTCCCATCGACCAGCCCATCAGCACGATCTCGCGCGCGCCGTGCGCAACCGCGTAGCGCAGCGCCGCCTCCACGTCACGCCACTCTCGATCCCCGAGCGCGTAACGGTGGTCGGGGCTGCGCGGAGCGTCCCCGTCGTTGCGGTACGAGATCAGCAGCGAATCGTAGCCGTGCTCGGCGAACACGGGGACGGCGCGCAGGGTCTCGGCCCGCCGCACCGCGCGGCCGTGCACTTGGATCACCCAGCGCCGGTTCTCGGCGGGCCGATCGCCCTCGTCCCACGCCGCGGGAACGTGCCAGGCGGGCGCATCGCCGAGCGGCGTCGCAATCTGAACGTCGCGGAAGCGCACCCCGAGCTCCTCAGGGTCGAGATAGACCCAGCCGCTCAACCGCCCCGCTCGAGCCCGTTCGAGGTCGCCGAAGTCGACCTTCAGAAGGCGACGCGTGACCGTGCGGGCATCGACATCGACGAGGTCGCCGAGCTGCGCGTGGCCGGTGTCGCCCGCGAACCAGAAGCTGTACTCCCCCGGAAGCCGGGAGTCGAGAGTCGCGCCGAGCACGATGATGCCGTCGTCCAGATCGACGTCGAGGATGGGGATGTCGTCGGGCCGTCGCGACGGCGGAGTGATCACCGCGCGCGCCGCGTAGACGCTCAGCGCGCCCGCGGTCACCGCGAGCGCCCCCACGGCGGCGAGTGCGCCCACCCCGAGAACGGCCGCAGCGCGACCCGCCGTCAAACCACGTGAATTCGATCGCATCCGTACCCCCAGGGGCTTCGAGAGTCGGCGTGGCATGTGACACCACGTCGAGTTAAACCCTAGTCTGCGGGGGTGGCTGCTCCAGTGTCTGACCTCACGGAACCCCCGGTATTCCAGGCCGCGGTGGAGACCGTGCGGAGCGCCACGGTGCGGTCTGAACTCGTCCTGACCGAGATCCCGGCGCCGTCCGGCCTCGCCCCCTCGGCTATCGCTTTCGCGGCCGATGTGCGTCCCTCCTCCCACGGAGTGGATTCGGTGCTCGGCACCGGGCGATTCATCCTGCTCCACGACCCCGAGGAGCCCGAGTCCTGGGGCGGACCGTTTCGCATCGTCTGCTTCGCGCAGGCGCCGCTGGAGACCGACATCGGTCTCGATCCGTTTGTCGCCGACGTAGCATGGTCGTGGCTCGTCGACGCGTTGGCGGCACGTCAGGCTGAACATCTCGCCGAGTCCGGCACCGCGACGAAGATCCTGTCGACTGGGTTCGGCGAACTCGCCGGGCACGGTGACGGTGCGCAGATCGAGATCCGCGCCTCGTGGACACCGCATGGCGACGATTTCGGCGCGCACCTCGAGGCGTGGGGCGACCTGCTGTGTCTTCTGGCGGGCCTCCCCCCGTCGGCGGACGTCGTCGGACTCCTCCCTCGACACCGGATGGCTCGTGACTGAACAACTCCCCCCTGCACCCCTGACGCCCGCTCCGGCCGAGTCCCACGTCGTGATCGACACGCGCGAGGACTACCTCGCGGCGGTCGAGGCGCTGGCGGCCGGCTCCGGGCCCTTCGGCGTCGATGCCGAGCGCGCGTCCGGCTACCGCTACTCGCAGCGCGCGTATCTGATCCAGGTGTTCCGCACCGGTGCCGGCACGTTCCTGTTCGACCCTCCGGCGGTCGGCGACTTCTCGGAGCTCGCAGCCGTCATGGCCGACGAGGAGTGGATCCTCCACGCCGCCAGCCAGGACCTCCCCTGCCTGCGTGAGGTGGGCCTCGAGCCGGTCCGGATCTTCGACACCGAGCTGGGTGCCCGCCTTGCGGGACTGCCGCGCGTCGGACTCGGTGCCGTCGTCGAGCAGCTTCTGGGCATCCACCTCGCCAAGGAGCACTCCGCGGCCGACTGGTCGACGCGCCCGCTCCCGCAGAGCTGGCTCGTCTACGCGGCCCTCGATGTCGAGCTTCTCCCACGCCTGCGCGACGAGATCGCCTCGATCCTCGATGCCGACGACAAGAACGAGATCGCCCGCCAGGAGTTCCAGGCCGTGCTCGATCGTCCGGTCGTCGAGCGCGCGGAGCCGTGGCGTCGCCTCTCGGGTGTGCAGTCGCTGCGCAACGCCCGACTTCTTGCCATCGCGCGGGAGCTTTGGATCGCCCGCGACAGCTACGCACAGGAGATCGACACCGCACCGGGACGCCTCGTTCCCGATGCCTCGCTGGTGGCAGCGGCGCGCCGGGCGCCGACGACCAAGAAGGAACTGGCCGGCATCAAGGAGTTCACCGGCCGGGCGAGCCGAAGTCAGCTCGACCGCTGGTTCGCGGCGATCGAAGCCGGGCGGGTGACCGAGGACCTTCCGGCACTGCGGCCGCCGTCGGATCAGCTTCCGCCGCCGCGCATCTGGGCTGACCGGAATCCCGAAGCCAACGCGCGCCTCAAGGCGGTGCGCCCCGCCCTCGACGAGCTGGCTCAGTCGATGTCGCTGCCTCTCGAGAATCTGCTCACCCCCGATTTCGTGCGGCGGGTGGCATGGTCGCCGCCGGAGCCGCTGAGCGCGGAATCCATCGATCGTGCCCTCGAGGAACTCGGCGCGCGCCCCTGGCAGCGTGCGGCAACCGCACAACTCATCGCCGACATCTTTGTCGATCCGCCCCAAGAGGCCTCCGCCAGCGCCGAGACCGATTCGTAGGAAGAATCAAAGGACGCGACGGAGTCGTCTGGCCTTCGTAAGATTCGGATTATTCCCGTCTGCGCCACCGCGGAAAGCCCGCGGTCGCTCGAGAACGCTCAGGAGGCATCGTGGCCCACGGAAAAGAAGTCGTCTTTGTAGATGGAGTTCGCACTCCCTTCGGACGAGCCGGCGAAAAGGGTCAGTACTGGGGAACGCGCGCTGACGACCTGATCGTCAAGGCGATGATCGGTCTCCTGGAGCGCAACCCGAACGTCCCCCAGGAGCGCATCGACGACGTCGCCATCGCCGCGACCACTCAGCAGGGCGACCAGGGACTCACCCTCGGTCGCACCGCCGCGATCCTCGCCGGTCTGCCGATCACGGTTCCCGGCTACGCGCTGGATCGGATGTGCGCCGGCGCCATGACGACCGTCACCACGGTGGCGGGCGCGATCGCATTCGGCGCCTACGACCTCGCCATCGCCGGTGGCGTGGAGCACATGGGGCGTCACCCGATGGGCCTCGACGCCGACCCGAACCCGCGCTTCCTCTCCGAGAAGCTCGTCTCACCGGACGCCCTCAACATGGGCATCACTGCCGAGCGCCTGCACGACCGCTTCCCCTCGCTCACCAAGGAGCGCTCAGACCGGTTCGGCATGGCCAGCCAGCAGAAAGTCGCCGCCGCCTACGACGCAGGCAAGATCCAGCCCGACCTAATTCCGGTCGCCATCAAGACCGCCGAGGGCTGGGGGCTCGCGACCAAGGACGAGGGCCTGCGACCCGAGACGACGATGGAGGGCCTCGCCGGCCTCAAGACGCCGTTCCGGCCGCACGGTCGCGTGACGGCGGGCAACGCCTCCCCGCTCACCGACGGCGCCACAGTGTCGCTGATCGCCAGCGCGGACGCGGCGGCGGAGTTCAACCTGCCGGTCAAGATGAAGCTCGTGAGCTTCGGCTTCGCGGGCGTCGAGCCCGAGGTGATGGGCATCGGACCGATCCCGAGCACCGAGAAAGCGCTCCGCAAGGCCGGGCTGACGATCGACGATATCGGGCTGTTCGAGCTCAACGAGGCCTTCGCGGTCCAGGTGCTCTCCTTCCTCGACCACTTCGGCATCGACGACGAGGACCCGCGCGTCAACCCCTGGGGCGGCGCCATCGCGATCGGACATCCGCTCGCCTCGTCGGGCGTTCGCCTGATGATCCAGCTCGCCCGCCAATTCGAGGAGCGCCCCGACGTGCGCTTCGGCCTCACCGCGATGTGCGTCGGCCTGGGTCAGGGCGGCAGCGTCATCTGGGAGAACCCGCACTACACCGGAAAGAAGTAAGACGGATGGCCAAGACGACGATGACAACCGAGACGCCCGACTTCTCGAAGCTGCTGGGACTCGACCCCGACGAGGTCGTCACGCACTCGTACGTGCGCGACGTCCCGCTCGCGAGCGGCAAGACGCTCGCCCTCATCACGCTCGACAACGATCGCGACTACACGCGCCCGAACACCCTCGGGCCGCAGACCCTCGTCGAGCTGGGCGAGCGCCTCGACGAGCTGACCGCGCGCGCCGCCGCGGGCGAAATCGACGGCGTCGCGATCACCGGCAAGCAGTTCATCTTCGCCGCCGGTGCCGACCTCTCGCGCGTCGGCGACATCCCCGATTTCGAGACCGGTCTGCTGATGGCCCAGCTGGGCCATCACGTGCTCGGGAAGCTCGGCGAGCTGGGCGTGCCGTCATTCGTGTTCTACAACGGCCTCGCCCTCGGCGGCGGCGTCGAGATCGGCCTCAACGCGACCTACCGAACGGTCGACTCCTCGGTGCCCGCGTTCGCACTTCCCGAGGTCTTCCTCGGCCTCATCCCCGGATGGGGCGGTGCGTGGCTGCTGCCCAACCTGATCGGCATCGAGAACGCCCTCGAAGTCATCATCTCGAATCCGCTCAAGAACAACCGGATGCTCAAGGGCCCCCAGGTGTTCGAGCTCGGCATCGCCGACGCGATGTTCGGTCCGGCGATGTTCCTCGAGGAGTCGCTCCGCTGGGCCGACGGCGTCCTCAGCGGAACGGTGAAGGTCAAGCGGCCGAACGAGCCCGGCAAGCTGGAGCGCGCGGTCAAGTGGGACGTCGCGATCGGCATCGCCGAGAAGACGCTCGCCAGTCGCATCGGGCGGGTGGCGAAGAGCCCCTACCGGGCGCTGGAGCTGCTCAAGGCCGCCAAGAACACTGACAAGGCCACCGGGTTCGCGGCGGAGGACGCCGCACTCGCCGAGCTGATCGCAGGCGACCAGTTCCGCGCCTCGATCTACGCCTTCAACCTGGTGCAGAAGCGCGCCAAGAAGCCCGCCGGCGCCCCGCCGAAGGAGCTCGCGCGCCGCATTACGAAGGTCGGCGTGCTCGGTGCGGGGCTCATGGCCTCCCAGTTCGCGCTGCTGTTCGTGCGCCGCCTGCAGGTCCCGGTGGTCATCACCGACCTGGATCAGGCGCGCGTCGACAAGGGCCTGGACTACATCCGCGGCGAGATCGATGCGCTCCACGAGAAGGGCCGGATCGACTCCGACGAGGCCAACCAGCTGCGGGCGCTTGTGACCGGCACGACCGACAAGGCCGACTTCGCCGGCTGCGACTGGGTCATCGAGGCCGTCTTCGAGGAGGTCGGCGTCAAGCAGGAAGTCTTCGCCCAGGTGGAGCCGTTCCTCTCCGACGAGGCGATCCTCGCGACCAATACGTCGTCGCTCTCGGTCGACGAGATCGGCGCGAAACTCGCCCACCCGGAGCGACTCGTCGGATTCCACTTCTTCAACCCGGTCGCGGTCATGCCGCTCATCGAGGTTGTCAACGCGGCGAAGACCGACGAGGAGTCGCTCGCGACCGCGATGTCGATCGCGGCGAAGCTGCGCAAGACGGCGATCATCACGACCGACTCCCCCGGCTTCATCGTCAACCGCGTGCTGGCGAAGGTGCTCGGCGAGGCGATGCACGCCGTCGAGCAGGGCATGTCGTTCGACGACGTCGTGGAGGCGGTGCGCCCCTTCGGAATGCCGATGGATCCCTTCGTGCTGCTCGAGCTGGTCGGGCTGAAGGTCGGTGCGCACGTCCTCGACACGCACCACGCGGCCTTCCCGGAGCGCTTCTACGAGAGCGCCGCCCTGCACGAGCTCGCGGAGCACAGTCAGATCTTCGAGAAGGACTCGAAGGGCAAGACCAAGGGCTACGACAAGAAGGCGCTCGCGATCGTCGCGAAGCACCGTCCGTCCGACGCCCAGCCGCTCACGCCCGAGCAGCTGCGCATCCAGCTCGAGGACGGCCTCGCCGACGAGATCAAGCGGATGCTCGACGACGGCGTCGTCGCCGCCGCGGAGGACATCGACCTGGCCATGATCCTCGGGGCCGGCTGGCCGTTCCAGATGGGCGGCGCGACGCCGTACCTCGACCGGGTCGGGGCGAGCGAACGAGCATTCGGCGCCGCGTTCCACGAACCCCGGGTCGCCGGCGTCAGCTGAACGCCGTCACAGCGAAAGCGGGCCGTCTCCCTCCGGAGGCGGCCCGCTTTCGCTGACGGTCAATGCGGGGCGGGTGCGCGCGCCTCGAGCTCCGCGTCGGTGAGCTCCGGCTGGGCCGGCTTCTGCACCAGGAACGCCGCGGGAATGAGTGCGAGCGACACGATCGCGCCAGTGACGAAAGCCAAGCGAACGCCGATCGCGAGCTCCTCGGGAGTCGCCAGGTTCGGGTCCGCCGCCCCGGTCGCGATCGTGCCGATCGTCAGGAATGTGATGAACAGTGCGGCACCCGCGGCACCCGCCACCTGCTGGATCGTCATCACCGTCGCGCTGCCATGCGAGTACAGGTGCGGCGGAAGCGCCCCGAGTCCCGAGGTGAACAGCGGCGTGAACAGCAGGGCGAGCCCGACGCTGAGCGCCACATGCGCGGCGACCAGCAGACCCACGGGGGTGTCGGTCGAAATGAGCGTGAGGGCCCAGAACACGACGCTGACGATGATGCCGCCGGGGATCACCAGCGGTCGCGGGCCCACCCGGTCGTAGAGCCGACCGACGATCGGACCCATGAGTCCCATCAGCAAGCCGCCGGGCAGCAGAATCAACCCGGTCTGCACCGCCTCGAGACCGAGGACCCGAGCCGTGTAGATCGGCAGCACGATGACCATGCCGAACAGGGCAACCGTGGCGATCGCCAGCATCGAGATCGAGACGGTGAAGGTGCGCGAGCGGAAGGTGCGCAGGTCGAGCAGGGCGCGATCCGCGCGCTGCAGCACGATCTGCCTCGTGATGAAAGCGCCCAGGAAGGCGAGTCCGATCGCCAGCGGAATCCACGGCGCCACGGCGACCTCGCTCTCCGCCGCCTCACCGAAGCTCGACAGGCCGTACACGATGCCGCTGAAGGCGAAGGCCGACAGGATGACTGACAGCACGTCCACCGGCACAGCACGCGGCTCCGAGACGTTCGGCACGCGCGCGATGCCCACCGCCAGCATGGCGAGCGCGATCGGCAGCATGACCCAGAAGATCCCGCGCCACGTGGTGACGGCGAGGATGAGTCCGGCGACCATCGGCCCGATCGCGGGGGCCATCGACATCACGATCGACACGCGGCCCATGATGCGACCGCGCGAGTTCATCGGAACCAGGCTCAGCACGCTGGTCATCATCAGCGGCATCATGGCCGCGGTGCCGACCGCCTGAACCACGCGTGCCGCGACGAGCAGCCCGAACGTCGGGGCGACCGCCGCGAGCAGGGTTCCCGCGGTGAAGAGCACCATCGCGAGAATGAACACCGGTCGGGTGTTGAGCCGTTGGAGCAGCCAGCCGGTGATCGGGATGACGACCGCCATCGTCAGGGCGAATGCGGTCGTCAGCCACTGGCCGAGCGCCGGGGTCACCTCCAGGTCGTCCATGATCTCGGGGATCGCCACGCTCATCGTCGTCTCGTTCAAGAAGACGACGAAGGCCGCGGCGAGAAGCAGCACGAGTGCCAGTCGGGTCTGCGCCGACAGCGGTTCGACGCCCGACTGCGGCGCCGCAGCGGCAGGCGAATTGTGGGTCACGTGAGAACTCCGGAATGAGAGACGGAAAGGGACCGAGACGGCCGAAAGCGCTCGCCGACGCGGCGCACCCACAACGATAACCCGAGGAACCGACAGAAGATTCCCGGATTTACGTTCGGATTACTCGTGCTCGACGTCGATCCGGTCGGAGCCGAGCGACAGCTCCTCGGGCAGCGGGCGCGCCACGGGAATTCGCGTGCCCAGCACCTGCGCCACGATATCGCGCGCGATCCGCTGATCGGTCAGGCCGACCTGCTCGAGGATCTCGTCGCGGGAGGCGTGATCCAGGAACTCGTCGGGAAGTCCGAGCTCGTCCACGGCGGTGTCGACACCGGCGGCGCGGAGGTCCTGTCGGATCCGGGTTCCGATACCGCCGACGCGGATGCCGTCCTCGATCGACACCACGAGACGGTAGGTCGCCGCCATCTCGATGATGCTGGCCGGCACCGGCACGACCCAGCGCGGATCGATGACGGTCGCGCCGATCCCCTGCGCCGCGAGCCGCTCCGCCACCTGCAGGCCGAGTTTCGCCATCGGGCCGACGGTCACGATCAGGACGTCGCGGTGCCCGGCCTCGCGCAGCACGTCGACGCCGTCGCTCGTGCGGCGCACCGCCTCGAACTCGGTGCCGACGCTGCCCTTCGAGAAGCGCACCACGGTCGGCGCGTCCTGCACCGCCACCGCCTCGCCGAGTTCCTCGCGCAGACGGCTGGCGTCGCGCGGTGCCGCGATCCGGATGTTCGGGACGACCTGCAGGATCGCCAGATCCCACATGCCGTGGTGGCTCGCCCCGTCGGGTCCGGTCACCCCGGCGCGATCGAGCACAAAGGTCACGCCCGCCTTGTGCAGGGCGACGTCCATCAGCACCTGGTCGAAGGCCCGGTTCACGAAGGTCGCGTAGAGCGCGACGACGGGATGCAGCCCGCCGAAGGCGAGGCCGGCGGCGCTTGCGACGGCGTGCTGCTCGGCGATCCCGACGTCGAGCACCCGGTCCGGATGCTTCTCCGCCAGCCGGTGCAGTCCCGTCGGGCGCAGCATCGCGGCGGTGATGCCGATGATGCGCTCGTCACCGTCGGCGAGGTCGACGATCTCGTCGGCGAAGACGCTCGTCCACGACGGGCGGCTCGCCGCATCCACCGGCTCCCCCGTCTCAGGATCGATCTGCCCGACGGCGTGGAACTGATCGGCGACGTCGGCCAGCGCCGGTTCGTAGCCCCAGCCCTTCTGCGTGATCGCATGCACGATGACGGGTGCGTCGTACTCCTTCGCCTGGCGGAACGCCTGCTCCAGGGCGCGCTGGTCGTGGCCGTTCACCGGGCCGACGTACTTGATCTCGAGGTTCGAGTAGAGCGCCTCGTTGTTGCTGAAGCGCGAGACGAAGCCGCGGATGGCGCCGCGCGTGCCGCGATAGACCGCACGGCCGACCGGGCCGAGGCGGTTGAAGATCTCACGGCTGGTGAAATAGAGCCGACGGTAGGCGCGACGCGTGCGCACGCTGCTGAGGAAGCGCGCCATGCCGCCGATCGTCGGTGCGTAGGAGCGGCCGTTGTCGTTCACGACGATGATCAGGCGACGGGAGTTGTCGTCGCTGATGTTGTTGAGCGCCTCCCAGGTCATTCCGCCGGTGAGGGCGCCATCGCCGACGACGGCCACGACGTAGCGATCGGACTGGCCGGTCATCGCGAAGGCGCGCGAGATCCCGTCCGCCCAGCTGAGCGAGCTGGAGGCGTGCGAGCTCTCCACGATGTCGTGCTCGGATTCGGCGCGCTGCGGGTAGCCGGCGAGCCCGCCGCTCTGCCGCAGGCGCGAGAAGTCCTGGCGACCGGTCAGCAGCTTGTGCACGTAGCTCTGGTGGCCCGTGTCGAAGATCACAGCGTCCCTCGGCGAGTCGAACACGCGATGGATCGCCATCGTCAGTTCCACCACACCGAGGTTCGGGCCGAGGTGGCCGCCGGTCTTGGAGACCTCGGACACCAGGAACCGGCGGATCTCCTCCGCGAGCTGCGAGAGCTCCTCCGGCGATAGACCGTCCAGGTCGCGAGGCGACCGGATGGACTCGAGAATCGACATGATTCGAGCCTAGACGAGCGACCTCAGCACGTACTGGAGGATTCCGCCGTTGCGGTAGTAATCGGCCTCACCGGGCGTGTCGATGCGGACCACCGCGTCGAACTCCACCACCGACCTGCCCGCGGGCGAGTGCTCGCTCGGCGCGGCCGTCACGCGCACCGTCTTCGGCGTGGTGCCCGCGTTGAGCTCCTCGAGTCCGGCGATGCTGACGATCTCGGTTCCGTCCAGGCCCAGGCTGTCCGCCGTCTCGCCCGCCGGGAACTGCAGCGGCACGACCCCCATCCCGATCAGGTTGGAGCGGTGGATGCGCTCGAAGCTCTCCGCGATGACGGCGCGAACACCGAGCAGCGAGGTTCCCTTCGCGGCCCAGTCGCGGCTCGAGCCCGAGCCGTACTCCTTGCCGGCGAAGATCACCAGCGGCGTTCCCGCCTGCTGGTAGTTGGTGCTCGCGTCGTAGATGAACGACTGCGGGCCGTCGGTCTGGGTGAAGTCGCGCGTGTAGCCTCCCTCGACGCCGTCGAGGAGCTGGTTGCGCAGTCGGATGTTCGCGAACGTGCCGCGGATCATCACCTCGTGGTTGCCGCGGCGCGAGCCGTAGGAGTTGAAGTCCTTGCGGTCGACACCGTTGGCCTGCAGGTACTGGCCCGCGGGGCTGTCGGCCTTGATCGAGCCGGCCGGCGAGATGTGGTCGGTCGTGACCGAGTCACCGAGCTTGGCGAGCACGCGGGCGCCGGCGATGTCGGCCACCGGCGTGGTCTCGAGCGTCATGCCCTCGAAGTACGGGGGCTTCCGCACGTAGGTCGACTGGGCGTCCCACTCGAACACCTCGCTGTCGGGCGTCGGCAGCGAACGCCAGCGCTCGTCTCCCTCGAACACGCTCGCGTACTCGTGGGTGAACATCTCGGTGTCGATCGAGGCGTCGATCGTCTGCTGCACCTCGGCGGCGTCGGGCCAGATGTCCTTCAAGAAGACGTCGTTGCCGTCCTGATCGGTGCCGAGCGCGTCGGTCTCGAAGTCGAAGTTCATCGAGCCGGCCAGCGCGTATGCGATCACGAGCGGCGGGCTCGCCAGGTAGTTCATCTTGACGTCGGGGCTGATGCGGCCTTCGAAGTTGCGGTTGCCCGAGAGCACCGCGGTGACGGCGAGGTCGTTGTCGTTGATCGCACCCGAGATCTCGTCGAGCAGCGGGCCCGAGTTGCCGATGCAGGTGGTGCAGCCGTAGCCGACGGTGTAGAAGCCGAGCGCCTCCAGGTCGTCGGTCAGACCCGCCTTCGCGTAGTAGTCGGTGACGACCTTGGAGCCGGGCGCCAGCGTGGTCTTGACCCACGGCTTGGCCTTCAGGCCCTTCTTGTTCGCGTTGCGGGCGAGCAGGCCCGCCGCGAGCATGACGCTCGGGTTGGAGGTGTTGGTGCAGGAGGTGATCGCCGCGATGGCGACGGCGCCGTGGTCGATCGTGAAGTCGCGACCGTCGGCCAGCGTGACCGCGGTGGGCTTGGAGGCCGAGGCGGGCGCGTGGCTCACGTGCACGTGCGAGAACTCGTGCGCCGAGTCCTCGTCCTGGGCGGTGAAGCCGATCGGGTCGGAGGCGGGGAAGGTTCCCTCGACGGCGGCGTCGACGCGCGAGTGCGCGTCGCCCGCGTAGGAGAGCAGGTCCTCGCCGAACTGCGTCTTCGCGTGGCTGAGCTCGACGCGGTCCTGCGGACGCTTCGGGCCGGCGATCGACGGTACGACGGTCGAGAGGTCGAGCTCCAGGTACTCGCTGAACTCGGGCTCGACCGAGGGGTCGTGCCACAGCTTCTGCAGCTTCGAGTAGGCCTCGACGAGCCTGACCTGCTCTTCGCTGCGGCCGGTGAGACGCAGGTATTCGAGCGTGACGTCGTCGATCGGGAACATCGCCGCGGTCGAGCCGAACTCGGGGCTCATGTTGCCGATCGTGGCGCGGTTGGCCAGCGGAACGGCGCCGACGCCCTCACCGTAGAACTCGACGAACTTGCCGACGACGCCGTGCTTGCGCAGCATCTGGGTGATCGTGAGCACGACGTCGGTCGCGGTCACGCCGGTCGGGATCGAGCCGGAGAGCTTGAAGCCGACGACCTTCGGGATGAGCATCGACACGGGCTGGCCGAGCATGGCAGCCTCGGCCTCGATGCCGCCGACGCCCCAGCCGAGCACGCCGAGTCCGTTGACCATCGTGGTGTGCGAGTCGGTGCCGACCAGCGTGTCCGGGTAGGCGCGCAGCACTCCGCCGACCTCGCGGGTGAAGGTGACGCGGGCCAGGTACTCGATGTTGACCTGGTGGACGATGCCGGTTCCCGGGGGCACGACCTTGAAGTCGTCGAAGGCGGTCTGGCCCCAGCGGAGGAACTGGTAGCGCTCGCCGTTGCGCTCGTACTCGATCTCGACGTTGCGCTCGAGGGCGTTCTCGGTGCCGAAGAGGTCGGCGATGACCGAGTGGTCGATGACAAGCTCGGCGGGCGCGAGCGGGTTGATCTTGTTCGGGTCTCCCCCGAGCTCGGCGACAGCTTCGCGCATCGTGGCGAGGTCGACGATGCAGGGAACGCCGGTGAAGTCCTGCATGACGACGCGGGCCGGGGTGAACTGGATCTCGGTGTCCGGCTCGGCCGCGGGCTGCCAGCCGCCGAGCGCCTCGATCTGCGACTTGGTGACGTTCGCGCCGTCCTCGGTGCGGAGCAGGTTCTCAAGCAGCACCTTGAGGCTGAACGGGAGCTTCTCGTGCCCCGGGACCGTGTCGATCCGGAACACCTCGTAGTCGGTGTCACCGACGCTCAACGTAGTGCGGGCGTTGAAACTGTTGACCGTCGACACTGTGGGACTCCCTCTACCGTCCGCAGCGATCTCCTCGCCGCACACTCATCCTGTTCGCGACGCCGGGCGCCGTCCAGCAAGGCAAGCCTAAGCCCCGTTGGAGGGTGTTCGCCCCGGGTCGCGCACGCCGATTTATCTCGACGTCAAGATATATTAGCGCGTTTCCTCGGAGGAATCCGACGGCGACATGCCGAAGCTCCAGACGCTGCGCACCAGCAGCCACGTGATCCAGAGCACGATCGCATAGAGCGGAACACCCAGCAGGAGCTTCGCGGTCGCCAGCGCCGAGGTCTGATCGGTGAAGTACAGCGGCAGCTCGACCGCCAGCCGCACGAGCGGGAACGTCGCCCAGATCAGGGTCGCCACCACCGCAACGCGGAACTTCGCCTTGTCGGCACGCCACTCGCGGTCGCCGACCGCGAAGCCGACGATCGCGCCGATGAACGGCCAGCGCGCCACCAGGCTGACCACCATGGCCAGAGTGATTCCGCCGTTGATGAAGAATCCGACCACGAAGTTGTCGCGCGCCTCGCCCGTGAACAGGGCGATGCCGGCCGAGAGGGCGATGCCGAAGGCGCCGGCGATCGCCGAGCCGAGCGCCTCGCGCCGCGCCAGCCGAATCCCGATGAAGATCACGGCGATGACCACCGGCGCGAGCACCGACACCGCCACCTCGCCGGTGACCGTGAACAGCACCAGGAACAGGACTCCGGGCAGGATCGACTCGACGATCCCGCGCACCCCGCCGACCGCGGCCCAGAGCGCCGCACCGGTGGGCTCCTGCCCCGGGATCACGCGACCGACCGCCGAACGCCGCGCCGCCTGCGTCAGCGCCTCGCTCATCGCGTCACGCGCGGCGGCGTCATCGGCGCCGGAGTCCTCGGAACGAGGGCCGGTCATGACGTGGCGCCACCCGGCCGCGCATCCTGCGCCGACGCGGGCACGTGCAGCGGAATCAGATCGCGCGGCGGCATCGGCGTCGTGCCGCGCACCACCACCACGCTGCGGAACAGCTCTTCGATCTTCGCCGCGGCTTCGGCGTCGACGGCGGCCTTGCCACTGATCACGCCGCGCAGGAACCAGCGCGGGCCGTCGACGCCGACGAAGCGCGCCAGACGCGAGCCTCCGTCTGGGCCGGTCGCGGGAATCTGCGCATGCAGCTCAGGCCCGAGCGAGCCGGTCGCCTCGGCGACCGAACCGCCCTGCTTGCGGATCTGATCCGCGATCTGAGCGCGGATCTCGTGCCAGAGGCCGCTCGTGCGCGGCGCCGCGAAGGGCTGCACCTGCAGCGTCGACTCGGCGAAGTCGAGAGCGACCGCGACGACGCGCTTGCTCCCCTCCTCCACCTCGAGGCGCAGCGCGAGCTCGGGCCGCGGCAGGATCTTCACCCCGCCGAGGTCGACATAGGGCCGGACGGCGTTGGCTTCGCTCTCGTCGAGGGGCCCCGCCGTCTCGCGGTCGGCCGGGGCCGACTTCGGGTGCTCGGTCGGCGCGGACGTCGCGCCCGTGCTGGTATCGCTCACGCAGAATCTCCCGTGTGTGTCGTGGACTCGCCGGAACCGTATCCCGTCGAGCCGAATCCTCGCTGACCGCGATCGCTTCCCGGAAGAACGTCAACCGGAATGAAGCGCGCGCGCACGACCGGCATCACGATCAGCTGAGCGATCCGATCGCCCGCCTGAACCGTGTACGGCTCGCGCGCGTCGGTGTTGAGCAGTGTGACGCGGATCTCTCCGCGATACCCCGCATCCACCGTGCCGGGGCTGTTGACGATCGTGATCCCGTGCTTGGCCGCCAGGCCGCTGCGCGGAACGACGAACGCCACGAAGCCATCCGGAAGCGCGATCGAGACGCCCGTTCCCAGCGTGACCCGCTCGCCAGCCGGAATCGTGACGCTCTCCGTCGAGGTCAGATCGGCACCGGCATCTCCCGGGTGAGCATAGGTCGGCTCCGCGGCTGCACGCAGCAGAACTTCGATCGACTCGGTCACACATCGAGGCTAGTCCATGGTCGAATAAGGACATGACGAGCACCCCCGCCCCCGTACTCTTTCGCGAACGACTCTGGCCGTCGGCATGGGTGTTCATCGTCTCGGCGCTGGTGATGCCGGCGAGCCTGCTCGTGTTCCTGCCGATCTCAGTTCCCGCGGGGATCGTGACCGCGATCGGCTTCTACCTCGCGATCGTCACCGGACTGGTCCTGACGACGCCCACGATCGAGGTGGACGATTCCCGACTGCGCGCCGGCAGCGCCGAGATCCCGCGCGAACTGATCGCGGAAGCGCACCCGCACCGCGACGAGGAGGCGGGCGCCGAGCGCGGACCGAGACTCGATGCCCGCGCCTGGCTGCTGCTGCGGGGCTGGATCTCCCCCGTCGTGCGCATCCAGCTCGACGATCCGAGCGATCCCACGCCGTACTGGCTGGTGTCGAGCCGACGCCCGGAGGAGCTCGCGGCTGCGCTCACCCGCTGAACAGCGTGACGCGCGTTCGAGCGCGGGTCAGGAAGCGCACTCCAGGCAGACCGGTCCGAGCTTGCTCTCGTGGTCGACCTGCGAGCGGTGCTTCACCAGGAAGCAGCTGACGCAGGTGAATTCGTCCGCCTGCGGCGGGAGCACCACGACGTCAAGGTCGATGTCGGCCAGGTCCTGGCCGCTGAGCTCGTAGCCCGGGTTGTCGGAATCGTCGACATCCACGACTCCCGACATCTTGTCGGGGACACGCTCTTGGAGGGCCTGGATGGACTCGGTTTCCTCGTCCGTCTTCCTCGGGGCGTCGTAGTCGGTTGCCATGCTCGTTCCATTTCTCGGGTGCCGTCGGTGCAAATCGGCGGGCACAGTCTGCATCATTCGCCCGGGATTCGCAAACCTCGTTTTTCGCGAGTCTCAGCGCTTCCCGTGCAACTCGCGGCGCGCCCGCGATATTCCCGTGATTACCGGTGATCCCGTGGCATTCTGTGCGTGAATCGTGACGGCTGGAGGTCGTTCGACATGCACGAGTTGAAGGTCACCGGAGTTGAGAGCGGAGCGCTCCTGCTCGCGGATGACGACGGCGGCCGCTATCGCGTCCCCGTCGATGAGGCGCTGCGCGCGCGGCTGCGACAGGCGTCGAACGGCGGTGCGTCCGCGCACAAGGTCTCGCCTCGCGAGATCCAGTCGCAGATCCGAGCCGGGATGTCCGCCGAAGACGTCGCCACCGTGACCGGTGCGTCGCTTGACGACATTCGACGCTTCGAAGGCCCCGTGCTCGCGGAGCGCGAATACGTGATCCAGTCCGCTCTCGCCGTGGCCGTTCGCGGCCCGGGCGAGGCGGACCCGGCCGACTCGGCGCAGTTCGGCGACATCATTCGCGGCCGGCTCCTCGACGCGGGCGCCGTCGACGAGCGCTGGGCGAGCTGGAAGGAGCAGGGCGGCGGATGGATCGTCAAGCTGACCTTCAGCGCCGACGACGTCGAGCACGACGCCCGTTGGGGCTTCGACCCCAAGCGCGGCGCGCTCTCCCCCCTCAACCGCGAGGCCGACTCGCTGTCGCAGCACGGTGACATGCCCGCGCCCCTGATCCCGCGACTGCGTGCCGTGGCCGCGGAAGACAACGAGCCCGCGGAGCCGAACTCCCGCTTCGACAGCGGTGCATTCCGTGTCGAGCACGATGACGAGTCCGGGCCGCGGCTCGAGGCGATTCCCCCGGCACCTCGCCGGCCGAGCGCGGAGCGGTCCGAACCGGCGGCCGCCGCGCCTCCGCGCGAGCGCGCCAGCCGCAGCAACGGCCAGACCGCCGACCTCCTGGAGGCGCTGCGGCGACGCCGCGGTGAGCGCGATCCCATGGATCCGGAACCGGACGAGCAGCTCGCCGACCGTCCCGGAACCGGAACCGTCCGAGTGATCGACGTCCCGATGGAGACGATGCCGATCGACACCGCCGTCCCGGCGAAGAAGGCCGCCCAGGGCCCGAGTGCGGCGCCGGCTCCCGCCCCGAAGAGCGGACGCAAGGGCCGCGCCTCCATGCCGAGCTGGGACGACATCGTCTTCGGAGCCCGCCCCGACGACGAGTAGCCGACGCGGACGCCGCAGCGTCAGCGGGCGAACGCGCCGAAGCGCAGCAGCGGAATCGACCGCTCGGTGGGTGTCAGCGAGCCGTGCTGCCCGACCATGCCCCGACCGCCGTCACCGGGCTCGACGTAGTAGGCGATCGGACGCCGCGCGAAGACGAACACGTCTCCGAGTCGCGGCAGCACCTCCGGGTTGACCTCGCCGAACCATCCCGCGGCGATCGCCTCGCTCCGCGTCGCCACCCAGGCCCGCGTGCCCTCGCTCGCGCGCCAGGCCTCCGCCACGACATCCGGGTCGATCCCCGCCTCGAGGTGCAGCTGCAGGCCGCGCGGCTCACCCGCGACGTGACGCACCCCCGCCAGCAGCCCGGGCGCCACGATCCGGTGCGCCTCGGGAGCGATGTCGAGCATGCCGTGATCCGCCGTGACGAGCAGCCCCTGGGAGCCGGTCAAGCTCGCCGCGAGTGGCGCGAGCGCCGCGTCGAAGCTCTCGAGCGCCGCCGTCCACTCCGCGGAGGCCACACCCTTGGCATGCCCGGCGACGTCCAGCTCCGGAACGTAGAGGTAGACCAGCCGGGGCCCTGCTCTGTGCAGCTCCTGCGCCGCCACCGTGACGCGATCCTCGATCGTCTCGCCCGCCTGGAAGTCGGCGCCGCGCAGCACCGCGGCCGAGAATCCCGAGTCGCGATACCGTTCACGGCCGATCGCCACCGAATGGACGCCGAGCTCACGGGCGCGTTCGAACACGGTCGACGATCTCTGCCAGCGCTCCGGATCGAGTCCGTCCGGCCCCCAGCCGGTGAGCTGGTTGACCACTCGATCGCGTGCCGCGTCGAGCACGGAGTAGCCGACCATCCCGTGCTCCCCCGGACGCGTCCCCGTCGTCAGCGACGGGAGCGCGGCCGCCGTCGTCGACGGGATGCCGCTGTCGATCGGCGCGTCGCGGTCGAGTCGCGCCGAAAGAGTGCGGGCGTGCCCGCGATGCCCGGCAAGGCCCTCGAAGCCGAGACCGTCGACAAGAACCACGATCGCATGGGTCACTGTCGGAAGGCCCAGCGATCCGCGCTGCCCCCGCAAGGCCTGAAGGCAATTCGGAAGAACGTCGGCAAGGCTGAACCGGTGGGATTTCGCCGCCGGTAACATTGCCCCGATCCTATGACTCCGCGCGCATCTTCTCACGTCACCCCTGCCCTGCCGAATGGCGAGCGCATCGAAGACATCGACGTCTCTGCCGAGATGCAGGGCTCGTTCCTCGAGTACGCCTACTCGGTGATCTACGCCCGCGCGCTGCCGGACGCGCGCGACGGCCTGAAGCCGGTTCAGCGGCGCATCCTCTACCAGATGAGCGAGATGGGCCTGCGCCCGGACCGCGGACACGTCAAGAGCGCCCGTGTCGTCGGCGACGTCATGGGCCGTCTCCACCCGCACGGCGACGGCGCCATCTACGACGCGCTCGTCCGGCTCGCGCAGGACTTCACGATGCGTGTGCCGCTGATCGACGGGCACGGCAACTTCGGCTCCCTCGACGACGGCCCCGCGGCCGCCCGTTACACGGAGGCCCGTCTCCGGGCGACCGCGATGGCGATGACGGAGGGCCTCGACGAGGACGTCGTCGACTTCGTCCCGAACTACGACAACCAGCTGACCCAGCCCGGCGTGCTTCCGGCGGCGTACCCGAATCTTCTCGTCAACGGCGCCAGCGGCATCGCGGTCGGCATGGCCACCAACATGGCGCCGCACAACCTGGTGGAGGTCGTCGCCGCCGCACGCCACCTTCTCGACAACCCGGACGCCACGCTCGAGGAGCTCATGGCGTTCGTGCCCGGCCCCGATCTGCCGACCGGCGGAACGATCGTCGGTCTCGACGGCGTCAAGGACGCCTACGCCACCGGACGCGGCTCGTTCAAGACGCGCGCCAAGGTCTCGATCGAGCCGATCACCGCGCGCAAGACCGGGCTGGTCGTCACCGAGCTGCCCTACCTCGTCGGACCCGAGAAGGTCATCGAGAAGATCAAAGACGGTGTGACCTCGAAGAAGATCACCGGCATCTCCGACGTCACCGATCTCACCGACCGCAAGAACGGCCTGCGTCTCGTGATCGGAATCAAAACGGGCTTCAGCCCGGAGGCGGTGCTCGAGCAGCTCTACCGGCTGACCCCGCTCGAAGACGGCTTCTCGATCAACAACGTCGCACTCGTCGAGGGCCGGCCGCTCACCCTGGGCCTCAAGGACCTGCTGCAGGTCTATCTGACGCACCGGCTCGAGGTCGTCACACGGCGCTCCCAGTACCGGCTCACGCGGCGCCAGGAGCGCCTCCACCTCGTGCTCGGACTGCTCATCGCAATCCTCGACATCGACGAGGTGATCCAGGTCGTGCGGACCTCGGACGACACGGCGCAGGCGCGCACCCGGCTGATGGAGGTCTTCGACCTCTCAACTCTGCAGGCCGAGTACATCCTCGAGCTGCAGCTGCGCCGCCTCACCAAGTTCAGCCGCATCGAGCTGGAGACCGAGCGCGACAAGCTCCAGAAGGAGATCGCCGAGCTCGAGAAGATCCTGGGCTCCCCCACCCGCCTCCGCGCACTCGTGTCGAGCGAGCTTGCCGACGCCGCCGAGAAGTTCGGCACCCCGCGGCGCACGCTGCTCACCGAAGCGCGTCCGGCACCGCCGCGCAGCGCTTCGGCCGCCGCCAAGCAGGCCGCCGCGGCGCTCGAGATCGCCGACGTGCCGACACTCGTGATCCTGTCGACCACCGGCCGCGCCGTGCGCGTCGACCTCCCCGAGGGCGTCGAGGCCCCCGCCACGCCCGCGAGACGGAGCCGTCACGACGCGATCCGCTCGACCGTCTCGGCGACGTCGCGCGGTGAGCTCGGCGCGATCACGAACCGGGGTCGCCTGATCCGATTCACCCCGGTCGACCTCCCGGCGGTTCCGCCCAACTCGGTCCAGCTGGCGGCGGGGGCGAAGATCCGCGACTACCTCGGGCTCAGCGACAAGAAGGAGCACGTGATCGCTCTCGTGTCGCTGACCAGCGAGGAGCCGATCGCGCTCGGCACGGCGCAGGGCGTCGTCAAGCGCGTGACGCCGGGTGCGTGGCCCAGCCGCCCCGACTTCGAGGTCATCTCGCTCAAGCCCGGCGACGAGGTCGTGGGCGCGAGCCACAGCACCGACGCCAGCGAGCTCGTGTTCGTCGCCAACGACGCGCAGCTGCTTCACTTCGCCGCCTCCAGCGTGCGCCCGCAGGGTCTCTCGGCGGGCGGCATGGCCGGCATCAAGCTGTCGCCGAAGGCGCGTGTGCTCTTCTTCGGCACCGTCGAGCAGCCGGATGCCGCCGTCGTGGTCACCATCTCAACCCCCGATGGGGTGCTCGTCGGCACCGACGCGGGTCGCGGCAAGGTGAGCGCGTTCAGCGCGTTCCCCGGCAAGGGGCGCGCCACCGGAGGCGTGCGGGCGCAGTCATTCCTCAAGGGCGAGAGCAGCCTCGAACTCGCCTGGGTCGGTGCGGCACCAGCGGTTCCGGTCGGACCCGACGGCTCGCTGCGGGCACTGCCCGAATCGGGTTCCAAGCGCGACGCCTCGGGCATCCCGCTCGATGCCGTCATCGGCTCCGTCGGCGCCACCCTGTAGCTCGACCGCGAGCGGGCTGCGGCCCCGATCCCCACTCCCCCGCAGACTCGGAGATTCGCCGCTGACGTCCACGAGTCGTGGGCGAGGTGGCCGATTCTCTGACTTTGCGGAAGGACCGCGACCGAAACGCGCGCGACGCCAGCGCGAATCGAGTCTCGGCGTGGGCTAGACGTCCACGCGGGCCTGGTCGAGGCCCTGGCCGGCGATGATGAACTCCTTGCGCGGAGCCACCTCGTTGCCCATCAGCAGCTCGAAGACCCGCGCCGCATTCTCGGCGTCGTCGACGCGGACGCGGCGCAGCGTGCGGTGCGCACGGCTCATCGTCGTCTCGGCGAGCTGATCGGCATCCATCTCGCCCAGGCCCTTGTAGCGTTGGATCGGGTCCTGGTACTTCTTGCCGCGCTTCTCCAGGCCCTTCAGCACGCCCTGCAGCTCCGCCTCGGAGTAGGTGTAGATGACCTCGTTGGGCTTCGAGCCCGGATTCATCACGACGACGCGATGCAGCGGCGGCACCGCGGAGAAGACGCGCCCGGCGTCGATCATGGGACGCATGTAGCGGAAGAACAGCGTAAGCAGCAGCGTGCGGATGTGGGCGCCGTCCACGTCGGCGTCGGCCATGATGATGACCTTGCCGTAGCGCGCCTGGTCGAGCTCGAAGCTGCGCCCGGAACCGGCTCCGACCACCTGGATGATGGACGCGCACTCGGCGTTGCTCAGCATGTCCGAGACAGACGCCTTCTGCACGTTGAGGATCTTGCCGCGAATCGGCAGCAGCGCCTGGAACTCGCTGTCGCGGCCGAGCTTGGCGGTGCCGAGCGCCGAATCGCCCTCGACGATGAACAGCTCCGTGTCGGCGACGTCGGTGGAGCGGCAGTCGACGAGCTTCGCCGGCAGGCTCGAGCTCTCGAGCGCGTTCTTGCGACGCTGCGTCTCCTTGTGCGCTCGGGCGGAGATGCGGCTCTTCATCTCGGCAACGACCTTGTCGAGCACGAGCGCACCCTGAGCCTTGTCGGCCCGCGCGCTCGAAGCGTACTTGGCCGCCATCGCCTTCGCCACCGCGTTCGAGACGACGTTGCGCACCGCGGGCGTGCCGAGGATCTCCTTGGTCTGCCCCTCGAACTGCGGCTCGGGCAGTCGCACGGTCAGCACGGCCGTCAGACCGGCGAGAACGTCGTCCTTCTCGAGCTTGTCGTTGCCGACCTTGAGTCGGCGCGCATTCTTCTCCACCTCGGCGCGCATGAACTTCAGCAGCCCCTGCTCGAAGCCGGCCTGGTGCGTTCCGCCCTTGGGCGTCGCGATGATGTTGACGAAGCTGCGGAAGACCGTCTCGTACCCGCTGCCCCAGCGGAGGGCGATGTCGACCTCGCACTCGCGCGACAGCTCGGTCGAGACCATGTGTCCGTTGTCCTGCAGCACCGGCACCGTCTCGGTGTAGCCGCCGGAGCCCTGGATGCGCCAGACGTCGGTGACCGCCGCATCCGGCGCCAGGAACTCGACGAACTCGGCGATCCCGCCGTCGAAGCGGAAACTCTCGCGCACGGGGTCGACAGAGGCGTCGCGGGCGTCGACGATCTCGATGCCGAGGCCGGGCACCAGGAACGCGGTCTGCCGGGCGCGCGCGACGAGCTCGTCCATGACGAAGCCCGCGCCGCGCGCGAAGATCTGCTGGTCGGCCCAGTAGCGCACACGGGTGCCCGTGACGCCCTTGGCCACCTTTCCGACGACGCGCAGCTCGCTGCCCGAGATGAAGGGGGTGAAGGGCGCGTCCGGTCGCGGCGTCCCGGCGTCATCGAAGACACCCGGCTCTCCGCGGTGGAACGACATCGCCCAGGTCTTGCCGTCGCGGTCGACCTCGACATCGAGGCGTTCGGAGAGCGCGTTGACGACGGAGGCGCCGACGCCGTGCAGACCGCCCGATGCCGCGTACGAGCCGGAGCCGAACTTTCCGCCGGCATGCAGCTTGGTGAAGACGACCTCGACGCCGGAGAGACCCGTCTTGGGCTCGATGTCGACCGGGATGCCGCGCGCACGGTCGCGCACCTCGACGCTGCCGTCCGGGTGGAGCTCGACCTCGATCTGAGAGCCGTGGCCGCCGAGCGCCTCGTCGACCGAGTTGTCGATGATCTCCCAGAGGCAGTGCATCAGACCGCGCGAATCGTTCGATCCGATGTACATGCCGGGCCGCTTGCGCACGGCTTCGAGACCCTCGAGGACGGAGAGATGCCGGGCGGAATAGTCGCTACTCATACGGGGTTAAGACTATTGATCCCGACTGCGCTCAGATGGCGCCCCGCCGCGAATGCGGCTGGATACGCCCAAAGCGAAATGTAACGTCGGCGACACACGTCGCAGACGGCGACGTGTTTGACTGGATAGGTCAGAATCGCACGCAAGACACACCCCACGGTTCATGACGGAGAGGGAGCAGACCATGTCGCAGATCACGAGCGAAGTCGACGAGCTGGATGCCCCCGAGCTGACGGCATTCGACCGATGCGACAGCTGTGGTGCGCAGGCGTACGTGCGAGTGACCCTCGCCTCCGGTGAGCTGCTGTTCTGCGCTCACCACGGTGCGAAGTTCAAGGAGAAGCTCTCCGCGACGGCGCTGGAGTGGCACGACGAGAGCGCGCGCCTGAGCGCCGTTCCCGCCACCGACGAGCGGTAGGTGTCAGCGTCCCGCGGACTCGGGCTCGGCCGAAGGGTTCGCTACCTCCTGACGCGCGCCCGGGCCATCAACCTCGGGAACGTCACCCGCATCGCGCGTGAGGCGGCCAAGCTGTCCCGCACGCCGGTGCCGCTCGTCGTCTTCGACATGCTCTGGTGCTCGGTGCGCTACGAGACCGGCTTCCAGGACTACCTGGACTGGGACTTCGTCCTGCTGACCCGGCGCGAGCGCCGCACCTACATCACGCACCCCAAGTCGAACCACCTGGCCAAGAAGCTCAACGACCCGGAGCTGCGGAAGCTCTTCGCCGACAAGGCGCAGTTCAACCCGCGCTTCGACCGCTGGCTGGGTCGCGAGTGGCTCGATGTGCGCGCGACGGATGCGGCAGAGCTGCGCGAGTTCGTGACGCGTCGCGGCGTGGTGATGGTCAAGGTCCCCGACAGCCTCTCCGGCTACGGGATCGAGCGCGTCGAGGCCGCCGAGGTCACCGACTGGGAGGCGTTCCGTACGCGGCTGCTCGAGCGCCGGCAGTTCCTGGTCGAGGAGTTCATCACCCAGCACGACGAGATGGCCTCGCTCAACCCGTCGAGCGTCAACTCGCTGCGCGTCATCACCTACTTCGACGGCGATCGCACCCACGTGCTCGCGAGCGTGCTCAAGATGGGCAACGGCGGCCCGATCGACAACTTCTCGGGCGGCGGCATGTACACGATGCTCGACGACGAGGGCGTGGTGCACTCCCCCGCCTTCGACGAGAGCGGAACGACCTTCGCGACGCACCCGCTCTCGGGCACGCCCATCGTCGGGTTCCGCGTGCCGTACTACGACCGGGTGATCGCGTTCGTCGACGAGCTCTCGCGCGAGATCCCCGAGGTGCCGTACGTCGGCTGGGACGTGGCGATCGCGCCAGACGGCCCCGTCGTGATCGAGGGCAACCCCAATTCGGGCGTCTACCAGTCGAAGCCGAGCGTCTCGGGCATCCGCACCGGGCTGCTGCCGCGCTATCGCGCCGCGATCGGCTTCTGAAGCGCGGCGTCCGTCAGCGACGCGGCGCAGTCACCCGCTCGAACGGATGCCAGCGCTTCGCATCGCGGAAGTCGCGCAGGCGCGCCTCGTAGGCGGCCATCGCGAGCGCCTCATGGGCAAGGACGGGCTCGCTGTCGGGATCGATCGTCGCCAGCAGCCAGCGCGTCACCTGCGGGTTGGTGATCAGCAGCGGTCCGAGCAGGGAGGTGCCGAAGAAGTTGCCGCGGCGCACCCCTTCGACGCTCGTCCCCGGGTTGCGGCCGATGCCGCGCTCCGCGTCGAGGAAGCCGGGAAGCGCATCCGACGCCGTCACGGTCGAGAACTGCGACTTGTAGCCGACGACCGGCGCGGTGGCGCCCACCTCGGCGAGGGTTCCCATCACCTTGCCGTTGTAGCGGCCGAACATCGACAGCGTCGACTCGAGCTCGAAGATCCCGAGGCCGGGCACGTCGTAGCCCATCTCGTCGTTGCGGATCCGCTCGCCCAGCACCTCGAGGGCGTTGTGCGTGAACAGAAACGCGGTGCCCGCCTCGATCAGGTCGAGGAGCCGCTCGCGATGCGGACGCAGCCGCTCGATCGCCTTCAACTGCCCCTGCTCGGTGAGCGGGCCGAGATACACCAAGTCCACTTCGCCGGCGGCAAAGGCGGGCGTGTCGGTGAGCGCCGTGCGCACGATCGTCGCGTCCGGGCGGCACTGGGCGAGGTAGTCGATGTTGGCGTTGTCCCCGTGGAGGTTCGCGACCTCCGGGAAGAGCATCTCGATCGTCAGGGCCCCGCTCATCGCGTCGCCGCCTCTCGGTCGGCGAGCCGCGCGCGCAGGCGGGCCTGGACGGGCGTTCCGGTGAGCTCGGCGTTGTGCACGCTGTGCAGGTTGAAGACCGCGTCGATGCCGTCCAGAGTGACGACATCGGCCGTGTCGGTCTCCGATTCGACGGTGACGATGCGCTCGGGATCGACGCCGGCGATCGCCAGGCGCAGCGCCTGATCGTGTCGCCGGATTCCGCCGACGACGATCTGCCGGATGCTGTCGTCGGCGAGGTAGTCGTAGTCGGCGTCGTAGGTCCACGCGGTGTTCTCGACATCGGCGGTGCGCTCACTGACCTCGTCGATCGAGAGCACGATCGACTTGCGTCCCGGGAACGAGCGCAGATAGTCGAACGCGCGCGAGCAGGCGACGCCGACCAGACCCTTGGTCAGGATCCGCACGACGCGGGTCGACCCCACGGCGTCGGTCATGAAGCGCGTCTCCGGCGGCGCGAGTTCGTCGAACGCGGCAGCGACCGTGTCGCGGTCGAAGCCGAGCACGCCGAGCGCCGCCGCGACCGCGACCTGGTTGTAGACGTTCACGATGTTCTCGTTGACGAGCGCCGCCGTGCGGGTCTCGCCGTCGAGGTCGAGCACGACGCGCCGCGCCGCCGCATCGACCTCACGGGCACGGTAGGCCGCCTCGGGTGAGCGGAATCCGCAAGCCTCGCAGTGCGCGGCGCCGATGTGGTTGTAGCGCCAGTAGTCCCAGGTGAGCCCGTGGTCGCAGACCGGGCAGATCGTGACGTCGACGGCCGCGCCGCTGGGCCGATCGCCGTCTGTCGGCATCCGATCGACGGCGAAGAACACACGGGGATTGTCGTCGCCGCCGATTCCGGCGACGAGCAGGTCATCGGCGTTCAGCACGAGCGTCGTGGTCGACGGCACGGCGGACGAGAGGATCCAGGCGATATAGGCCGGATGCGCGTTGCGCTTGATCGAGTCTCGAGTGAGGTTCAGGCCCACGAGCACATCCGGGCGAAGGCCCGGAAGGATGAGCTTCGCGGAGCGCTCGTCCATCTCGAACACGCCGACGTCGACGCGTGAGCGCCCGCGCCAGTCCACGGCGGAGATCAGCGTCGCCGTTACCCCCGCGGCCAGGTTGGAGCCGTTGCGGTTGCTCGCGACGCGCTGGTCCTGGGCGGCGAGGGCCGCGGCGAGCAGGTTCGACGCGGTCGTCTTGCCGTTCGTGCCCGTCACCGCGATCACCCGCGGAGGGTGCGCGATCGCGCCGATGATGCCCGGGTGCACCTTGCGCGCGATGATGCCCGGCACGTGCGTGCCGGCGCGCCCGAGCGCGCGCAGCGTCGCACCCGCGAGCTTCCCCGCCCAGATCGCGAGCAGGACGCGCACCACGTTCGGCCTACTCGAGGTAGTCGCGCAGCGACTGCGACCGCGAGGGGTGGCGCAGCTTCGCCATCGTCTTCGACTCGATCTGGCGGATGCGCTCGCGCGTCACGCCGAAGGTGTCGCCGATCTGGTCAAGGGTCTTCGGCATGCCGTCGCCGAGGCCGAAGCGCATGCGGATCACGCCCGCCTCACGCTCCGAGAGCGAGTCGAGCAGCGACTCGAGCTGCTTCTGCAGCATCGTGAAGCCGACCGCGTCGGCCGGAACGACCGCCTCGGTGTCCTCGATCAGGTCGCCGAACTCGCTGTCGCCGTCCTCGCCGAGGGGCGTGTGCAGCGAGATCGGCTCGCGACCGTACTTCTGCACCTCGACGACCTTCTCGGGCGTCATGTCGAGTTCGCGGCTGAGCTCTTCGGGGGTGGGCTCGCGACCCAGGTCCTGGAGCATCTGGCGCTGAACGCGCGCGAGCTTGTTGATGACCTCGACCATGTGCACGGGGATGCGGATCGTGCGCGCCTGGTCGGCCATCGCGCGGGTGATCGCCTGACGAATCCACCAGGTGGCGTAGGTCGAGAACTTGAAGCCCTTCGTGTAGTCGAACTTCTCGACCGCACGGATGAGCCCCAGGTTGCCCTCCTGGATGAGGTCGAGGAACTGCATGCCGCGACCGGTGTAGCGCTTGGCGAGCGAGACGACGAGTCGCAGGTTCGCGCCGAGCAGGTGGCTCTTGGCCCGCTGCCCGTCGCGCGCGACCCAGGCGAGCTCTCGCCCGAGCTGGGAGCGCTTCTCGGCGTCCGTCATGCCGCCGAGCTTCTCCTCGGCGAACAGACCCGCCTCGATGCGCATCGCGAGCTCGACCTCTTCGGCCGCATTCAGGAGCGCGACCTTGCCGATCTGCTTCAGGTAGTCCTTGACCGGGTCGGCGGTGGCGCCGGTGATCGCCGCCGAGTAGACCGGGATCTCGTCTTCGTCGTCGCGGGAGGACAGCCGGATCGCGCCCGAGGGCAGCGGCTCGTCGAGCGACGTCGACTTCTCCTCGTCGTCGTCCTCGTCGTCGGAGTCGTCGCTGTCGCCCGCCTTCGCCGACTTGGCAGCGGCGGCGACGCCCTTGGCGTCGACCGCGGCGTCGTCGACCTCGGTCTCCTCGACGTCGTCGTCCTCGGCGGCCTTGCTGGCCTTCGCCTTGCTGGCCTTCGCGGGGCTGGCCTTAGCCGTGCTGGCCTTCGCGGTGCTCGCCTTGCGAGCCGCCGGCTTCTTGGCGGGCGTCTTCGCGTCGGTCGCCGTGGCGTCGGCCGCGGTCGCCTTCGCCGCGCGCGCCCGCGTGGTCTTCTTCTCGCCGGTATCGGCGGCGTCCTTCGCGGTGGTTCGGGTTGCCATTCTGACCCCTCCCGGGTGGATCTGGGCAGTACAAGGACCCATGTCAAGTCCTCCGGGTGCTGCTCGCAACGCCCATTCGAAGACCTGACCGGGTCCAGAAACTCGATTATCTCACAGTCTTGAAGTGACCGTTGACACCGGGCCCGCTTTCGCGCTAGCGGCGACCGCCAGGACCGTTGCGGCGGGTCCTGAAGAGTGCAACCCACAGCGGGGTGATCTCTATTCCCTCGTCACGGGTCATCACGGTGCGCGCGCGGCGCCGGGTCACCACGACCCCGACCACCGCGACGAGGGCGATCACCACGGGCGCCAGGAGCGCCAGCCGGAACGACTCCCACGCGTACAGATCGGAGGCCTGGCCTGTCGCGACGCGCACCGAGTCGACGATGTCGAGGACGACGCCGATGAGGAACATCGAGACGAAGCCGCCGAGGAATCCGCCGACGTTGACGAAGCCGCTCGCAGTTCCGACCGAATGCGACGGGTTCAGGGTGCGCGCGTAGTCCATGCCGATGAGCGAGCTCGGCGCTCCCGCGCCGATCAGGAAGAACAGCACGCAGATGAGTGCCAGCGGCGGCTGGCCCGGCCAGACGAGCACGGCGACGAGCGCCCCGTAGACGAGCGCCGCCATCCCGAGCACCAGATCGCCGCGGCGGAAGGGGAAGCTGGCGACCGCGTAGCCGATGAGCGGGGCCGGCAGCACGGCGCCGACGACCAGCAGCGAGAACACCGCGGCCGCGGTCGGGACGTCATAGCCGAGCGCCGCAGTGAGGAACGGGTAGCCCCAGAGCACCCCCATCGTCTGCGGCGCGGTTCCGCCCAGCAAGTGCGACCAGAAGCCCAGTTGCGTGCCGGGGCGGGCGACGCTCGCGCGCAGCCGCGACCAGGTCGAGCTGGTCGTGATCTCCTCCGTCATCGGAGGACGAGTGCCGGTGCGGATCACAGTGACGCCGACGAGGACGGCGAACAGCGACACCCCGGCCGCGATCAGGAACGCGACGTTCCATCCGACCGCGTGGAGCAGGAACGCGAACGGGATGGCCGCGACCAGCTGGCCGGTCGCCCCGATCATGCCGACCCATTGCGCCAGCTGCGGCAGGATCCGGCCGCTGAACCAGTTCGGCAGCAGGCGCAGCACCGACACGAACGTGAACGCGTCGCCCGTGCCGACCAGCACGCGAGCGGCGATCGCGAGGCCGATGTCGTCGGCGAAGGCGAGCAGCACCTGCCCGAGCGCCATGATGGTGGCGCCTCCGATCAGCAGGACCCGCGGGCCGAGGCGGTCGACGAGCACGCCGACCGGGATCTGCAGCGCCGCATACGTCGCCACCTGCACCACGGCGACGGACGAGAGGGTGGCGGCGCTCACCCCGAATCGATCAGTCGCCTCGACGCCGACGATGCCGAAGGTCGTGCGCTGCGTGACCGCGGTCAGGTACACGATGACGGCGCCAGCGAACACCACCCAGGAACGCCAGGAGTTCACGTCGGGTTCCCGAACGCAGAGACGAGATGCACGGCTGAGAGGCTAACGCGCCCGGGCACCGAACGCGCGCCGCTCAGGACGGCTCGTCGTCGCGTCGGTTGGCGAGGAACTTCTCCAGCTCGGCCGCGATCGTGTCCGCCGAGGGAACCTCGCCGTGGCGGTCGGCGAACGGCGAGGGAAGCGGGTTCTCCTCCATGTAGCTGTCGTGCCG
>DCRR01000015.1:118087-143026 GCA_002325245.1 Microbacteriaceae bacterium UBA1487
GTCGGGAAGATCAGGCCGGTGGCGGCGCTGATGCTCTCGAAGGCGACGACCGCGGCCGTGGGGAACTCGGTGTCGGCCAGGTAGTGCGGCACCAGCAGCACGAATCCGGCGGTCGAGTGCTCGATCTCTTCGAGGCGGTACTGCACCAGATGCATCGCACTCGCCGGCAGCTCCGTCTGCGGCCGCCACACCGACATCGCGTCGATGAGCTCGCGGCGATTGCCGCCCACCGTCACCCCGAGCGGACGGGTGTGCGGGGTCGGCATCGGGATCGCGTGCACCCAGGTGGTGTCGGCGACGCCGTACTTCTCGACCAGCTCGACGACGGCGGCACTGAATCGCTCCCACTGGAAGTCCGGCTCATAGCCGGTCAGCAGCAGGAACGGCTGATGCAGCTCGTCCTCGACCAGATACAGCGACAGCTTCGCCGGCCGGTACTCGGTCAGATGGTCGAGATCGAAGTACATCGTGGGGCGCCGCGCGCGGTAGTCGAGCAGCGCGTCGCTGTCGAAGCTGACAATCTCGCGCGCCTCGAGGTTCTCCAGGATGTACTCGCTGAACTGCGTGACCGCAGAACCCGAATCCGTGAACCCGGTCAGCCCGGCGACGAGGTGAAGGCCGCGCGGGACCTCGACAAACCCGGAGGTGAGGTCGTAGAGCCCGTGAGGATCGCGCATGCGCCCAGTCTATTCGGCGCGCGGAACGGCCACCGGGGGTCGCGCAAGCCGAGAGCGAACACGACGCACGGTTCCGGCATTCGGCGCGATTAGGCTGAGCGAATGCCGATGCCTTCGCTCGAACTCCGTTCCGATTCCGCTCTCGACACGAGCGCCGAGGTGCTCGTGGTGGGGGTGGCCAAGAGCCCCGCCGGACCGCGCCTGTTCGCTCCGACCGAGGACTTCGCCGCGCTGGAGGCCTCGCTCACCGCGATCGGCGTGAGCGGCGCGAACGACGAGCTCCGCCGACTTCCGGCGCTGCGCCCCGGAACGCCGTCGCTCGCGCTGGTCGGACTCGGCACGCTGCCCGAAGGCGCCGAGGAGCCCACTGCGGACGCGCTCCGCAACGCCGCCGGTTCGGCGATCCGCCAGCTCGCCGGCACCGGATCGGTCGCGTTCGCTCTTCCCGGAGCCGCGAGCGAGCAGATCGGAGCCGTCCTCGAGGGGGCGGCGATCGCCAGCTACAACTTCACCGGGTACCGCTTCTCGACCCTCGAGAACGCCAAGCAGCCGGTCGCCGCCATCACCGTGCTGGTCGAGTCCCTGCCCGACGACGCGGAGGCGCTGACCGCTCGCGCGCGCGCCGTCGCGGGGGGCGTGCACCGCGTGCGCGATCTGGTGAACACTCCCCCGAACGACCTCTACCCGGCGAGCTTCGTCGACCGCGCGCGCGACTACGCGAAGGGGCTTCCGGTCGAGATCGAGGAGCTCGACGAGCAGGCGCTCGCCGAAGGCGGCTTCGGCGGCATCCTCGGCGTCGGCCAGGGGTCGAGCCGGCCGCCGCGTCTCGCGATCGTGCGCTACGCGCCCGCCGGCGCGACCAAGCACCTCGCCCTCGTGGGCAAGGGGATCACGTTCGACTCGGGCGGCCTCTCGCTCAAGCCGGCGGGGTCGATGGTCGGAATGAAGTACGACATGACCGGGGCGGCGACAGCGCTCGCGGCGATTCTGGCGGTGGCCGAGCTCGGGCTTCCGGTGCGCGTCACCGCCTGGCTGTGCCTCGCCGAGAACATGCCCTCTGGCACGGCGATCCGCCCCAATGACGTGCTGCGCATCCGCGGCGGCAAGACGGTCGAGGTGCTCAACACCGACGCCGAGGGTCGCCTCGTGCTCGCCGACGGGCTCGTGGCGGCGAGCGAGGAGCAACCCGACGCGATCATCGATGTCGCCACGCTGACCGGCGCGGCACGGGTGGCCATGGGCGAGCGCACGATCCCCGTGATGGGCGACACCGAGCTCTCGCGGGCGCTGGTCGACGCGGGCGCGCGCGCCGGCGAGACGCTGTGGCCGATGCCGCTTCCCTCCGAGCTGTCGTCGCTGCTCGAGACCGAGGTTGCCGACATCGCCAACGCGAAGCCGGGCAACACCGCGGGCGGCATGCTCCTCGCGGGCGTATTCCTGAAATCGTTCGTCGGCACGCGCGAGGGCTCCCCCATCCCGTGGGCGCACCTGGACATCGCCGGGGCCGCAAGCAACGGCGGAGCCCCCTACGGCGTGATCGCCAAGGGACCGACCGGGGCGACGGTCCGCACGCTGATCGCGATGACGGAAGACTTTTCCCGACCGTAGTAGTGTCGTGCTGGCACGCAACCACGTGTCGTCAGATCGCGCCGCTCGCCACCCTGATTGCGGTGCCGCAACTGCATCTCGAGGGAGTCGCCGGGTGTCCGAGCAGAACTTTGACCTTGTTGTTCTTGGCGCAGGAAGCGGTGGCTACGCCGCTGCGCTGCGCGCCAGCCAGTTGGGGATGAGCGTCGGGCTCATCGAGAAGGCCAAGGTGGGCGGCACCTGCCTGCACGTCGGCTGCATCCCCACCAAGGCGCTGCTCCACTCGGCCGAGGTCGCCGACGTCACGCGCGAGTCGGCCAAGTACGGCGTGACCAGCACGTTCAACGGCATCGACGTCGCCGCGGTCACCAGCTACCGCGAAGAGGTCGTCGCCAGCAAGTGGAAGGGCCTGCAGGGCCTCATCAAGGCGCGCGGCATCACGACCATCGAGGGCGCGGGTCGCCTGGTCTCGCCCACGAGCGTCCAGGTGGGCGACCAGACCATCACCGGCAAGAACGTCATCCTGGCGACCGGTTCGTACTCGCGCTCGCTCCCGGGTCTCGAGATCGGCGGACGGGTGCTCACCTCCGAGCAGGCGCTCGAGCTGAACTTCGTGCCCAAGAAGGTCGCCGTGCTCGGCGGCGGGGTCATCGGAGTCGAGTTCTCGAGCGTCTGGAAGTCGTGGGGCGCCGACGTCACCATCATCGAGGCGCTGCCGCACCTGGTCCCGAACGAGGACGAGGCGATCTCGAAGCAGTTCGAGCGCGCGTTCCGCAAGCGCGGCATCGACTTCAAGCTGGGCGTGCGCTTCTCGGGCGTCACGCAGGACGACAACGGCGTGGTCGTCACGCTGGAGAACGGCGAGACCGTCGAGGCGGACATCCTGCTCGTCGCGGTCGGTCGTGGCCCGCAGACGGCGAACCTCGGCTTCGAGGAGGTCGGCGTCGCGATGGATCGCGGTTTCGTCCTGACCAACGAGCGCCTGCAGACCAACGTCCCCGGCGTCTGGGCGGTCGGCGACATCGTGCCCGGCCTGCAGCTCGCGCACCGCGGCTTCCAGCACGGCATCTTCGTGGCCGAGGAGATCGCGGGATTGAACCCGGTGGTCGTCTCCGACGTCAACATCCCGAAGGTCACGTACTCGGACCCCGAGGTGGCGTCGATCGGCCTCAGCCAGGCGAAGGCCGTGGAGGAGTACGGCGCGGACGCGGTCACCGCCTATGACTACAACCTCGCCGGCAACGGCAAGAGCCACATCATCGGCACCTCCGGATCGATCAAGGTCGTCCGTCTGAACGATGGGCCGATCGTCGGCGTTCACATGATCGGCGCCCGTGTCGGCGAACTGATCGGCGAAGCGCAGCTGGCCGTGAACTGGGAGGCGTACCCCGAGGACGTCGCGCCGTTCCTGCACGCGCACCCCACCCAGAACGAGGCGCTCGGCGAGGCTTTCCTCGCGATCGCTGGCAAGCCGCTTCACGCCATCTGATCCCCCTAACCACCGCGCGATGCGCGAACTAAGCTAGAACCGACCAGGTTTCCAAAAGGAGTTTTCCCGTGAGTGAATCCGTCACCCTTCCGGCGCTCGGCGAGAGCGTCACCGAAGGAACAGTGACCCGTTGGCTGAAGCAGGTCGGTGACCGCGTTGAGGTCGACGAGCCGCTGCTCGAGGTCTCGACCGACAAGGTCGACACCGAGATCCCCTCGCCCGTCGCCGGCGTGATCGAGCAGATCCTGGTCGCCGAGGACGAGACCGTCGAGGTCGGCACCGCGCTCGTCACCATCGGTGACGGCTCCGGTGCCGCTGCGGAGCCCGCGGCCGCCGAGCCCGAGGCACCCGCCGCCGAGCCGGAGGCGCCCGCCGAGCCGGAAGCTCCGGCCCCGGCAGCGGAGGCCCCCGCCGCGCCGGCCGAGGCCGCTCCGGCACCCACCGAGGCTGCTCCCGCCGCTGCACCGGCTGCCGCCCCTGCTCCCGCCGCTGCGCCGGCTGCCGCCCCGGCGCCCGCCGCCGCTCCGGCGCCCGCTGCCGCCCCGGCACCCGCTGCCGCCCCGGCACCTGCCGCCGCTCCGGCTCCGGCCGCTGCCGCGGCACCGGCGAGCCACGCCGGCTACGTGACGCCGATCGTGCGCAAGCTCGCCAACGAGCGCGGTGTCGACCTGTCGACCGTCTCGGGCACCGGTGTCGGCGGACGCATCCGCAAGCAGGACATCCTTGACGCGACCCCCGCCGCGCCGGCCGCCGCACCCGCGGGCACGCCCGCGCCGGTCGAAGAGCTCGAAGTGTCGCCGCTGCGCGGCACCACGGTGCCGATGTCGCGCCTGCGCAAGGTCGTCGCCGAACGCGCCGTGCTGTCGATGCAGTCGATGGCACAGCTCACCACGGTCGTCGAGGTCGACGTGACGCGGGTCGCCGCCTACCGCGACCAGGTCAAGGCCGACTTCCTCTCGAAGACCGGCGTGAAGCTCAGCTTCCTGCCGTTCTTCACCCTCGCGGCGGCCGAGGCGCTCAAGGCGTTCCCGATCATCAACGCCACGGTCGAGGGCGACAGCATCGTGTACCCGGACCACGAGAACGTGAGCATCGCCGTCGACACCGAGCGCGGCCTGCTCACCCCGGTCGTGCGCAACGCCAGCGAGCTCACGCTCGCGCAGCTCGCGCAGGAGATCGCCGATCTCGCCGAGCGCACGCGTGACAACAAGCTGAAGCCCGACGAGCTCGCCGGCGGCACGTTCACCGTGACGAACACCGGTTCGCGCGGTGCGCTGTTCGACACCCCGGTGGTGTTCCTGCCGCAGGTGGCGATCCTCGGAACCGGCATCGTCGTCAAGAAGCCCGTCGTCGTCAGCGACAACGGACTCGACGCGATCTCGATCCGCTCGACCGTGTACCTGGCGCTCTCGTACGATCACCGGATCGTCGACGGAGCCGACGCGGCGCGCTTCCTCACTGCGGTCAAGAACCGTCTCGAAGGCGGCAACTTCGCGGGAGTGCTCGGCGTCTAGCCACTGCTCATCGCGAAATACTCGCGAATCCGCCACCCGGCCTCGCCCTTCATCAGAAGGAGCGAGGCCGCGGTGCTTTCAGGCCCGAGTCGGATGAGCGCGGTGCCGCCGAGCCGCTCCACCACGATCCACTCGCTCGGCTGCGAGTCGATCGACCACCGCGTCGCCGTCGCTTCGCCTCCGCTCTGGATCACGAGGATCACGTCACGATCCGCGTCCATCGCCGCCGATCCCTGCTGGAAGACCTGGTCGAGGCAGAGGATCGACAGTTCGTCGAGGCAGCGCTCCCGCGTCTCAACCAGCACAGCGGATGCGGCGCGAGGGTCGTCCGCGAGCAGCACCGTCGAACTCGGCCCGTCCTCGGCCGCGTCGTGAATCGACTCCCCGCTGGGGTCTGCCCCGGCATCTCCCGGCGTGACCGATCCCGAGACGGCTGAGCCCGACACGGCGGAGCCCGTCTCCGCAAGCTCCGGCACAGCGGAGCCGGATGCCGCAGGTCCCTCGTCGGCCGCGTCGAGATCAGCGCTGCCGCCCGACGGGAGCCCCAGCACCCCGACGGCCACCACGAGTGCGGCACTGCCGCCCGCGAGCAGCACACGACGGCGGCCCCGGCTGGCGCCGTCCCAGGCGCCCGCGATGCGGGCGAGCGCCTCTCCCACGCGAGGCGCGCCCGCCCTCTCGGCCAGAACCTCCCACCGCCGACCTCGCGCGGCGTCGAGCAGGTGGAGCACCCGATCGGGGAGTATTCCGACCAGCAGCACCTCGAACGGTCTCGTGCGCGAGTGCGGTTCGCCGCCCGCCGATCCCGCGTCACCATCCATCGGCCGGGCGGGAACGAGCTGCCGGGCCGCCGTTGACCCGCGACGGGCCGTGGGCGGATCGACGAGTGCTGGAGCGCCCGACGCCGGGTCGTCGCCGCGCAGCGGGACCGCGGGCGCGAACTCGAAGAGCACGCGTTCGCAGAGCTCGAACAGATCCTCGTCGGCACACCCCTCCAGGCGGGCGCAGAGCCGATCTCGCGCGGGCGCCGCCCCGGGATCGACGAGCGCCATGATCCGCGAGACCAAGGCGCGTACCGCCCGACGATCCGCCTGCACGCCCGGCTCGCGTTCGCGCACCACCTCGGCGGTGTTCGCCTCGAACACGACCGAGCGTCCCCAGCCGATGAGCTGCGGCTCCCCGCGGGCGCCGAAGCCGATGTGCTCGGGTGCGAGGGCGCCGTGCGCCACGCCGGAGTCGTGCAGGCGCGCGAGGGTCGCGATCACCGGGGCGAGCAGCGTCACCGCCTCCCCCGCATCGAGTTGGCGGCGGCGTCGGAGCAGTTCCGCGAGCGTGCCGCCCTCGCACCGCTCCAGCACCAGGACCCCGCGATCCTCGCCCTCGGCGGACGGGCTGGTCGCGACATCCCGCAGTCGGACGACGTGCGCTCCGGCGCCGCGCTGCAGCGCGGCCGCCTCACGGACCGTGTCCGCGATCGCCTCGGCGCCGTGCCGCACCTTCAGCACCGCGACGCCCGCCTCCGGATCGTGGCCGATCAGGACGGCCTCGTGCACGGTGCGCGCGATCGTCCGCGTCACCCGATACCCCGACACCGTCTCGGGCTCCACGACCGTCATCACCGCAGTCTGACCGGCGGCCCGACGCCGCGCACCGCCGGCACGGCGGTCGTGGACGGAGGACGGTTCCGTTGCCGGCGGAGGACGCGTCCGCTCCTGGGCGCGCCTAAGCTGGGGACATGGTCGACTATGTCGACGCGGGGCTAAGCGCCAACTCCGTGTCGTATTCGACGGCCCTTGAACGTCAACGTGCCCTGCACGCCGACGTGTCGAGTGGTCGGGCGCCGGACACCGTTCTCCTTCTCGAGCATCCCAGCGTCTACACCGCCGGGAAGCGCACGGAGCCCCACGAGCGCCCCACCGACGGCACCCCGGTGATCGACGTCGACCGCGGCGGAAAGATCACCTGGCACGGCCCGGGACAGCTCGTCGGCTACCCGATCCTGCGCCTGCGCGATCCGATCGACGTGGTCGCCTACGTGCGACGCCTCGAGGACCTGCTCATCGCGGTGCTGGCCGAGCTCGGCGTCGCCGGATCGCGGGTCGACGGGCGCAGCGGGGTGTGGCTGCGCGGCACCGACAAGATCGCGGCGATCGGCATCCGCGTCGCCGACGGCGTCACCATGCACGGCTTCGCGCTCAACTGCAGCAACTCCTTCGAGGCGTACCGCTCGATCATCGCCTGCGGCATTCGCGAAGCCGGGGTCACGAGCATCTCGCGCGAGCTGGGCCGGACGGTGACCCCCGAGGATGTGCTCCCGCTCATCTCCCGTCTGTTCGAGACGCATCTTTCCAACAGCCTGGCCTCGACCGAAACGGTGACCGCATGACCCTCAACGAGACCCGCGCGACCGAACCGGCCGGGCGCAAGATGCTGCGCCTCGAGGTGCGCAACGCCTCCGTGCCGATCGAGCGCAAGCCCGAATGGATCAAGACCCGCGCCAAGATGGGCCCCGAGTACACCGCGCTGCAGGGCCTCGTGAAGGACGAAGGCCTGCACACGGTGTGCCAGGAGGCCGGGTGCCCGAACATCTACGAGTGCTGGGAAGACCGCGAGGCCACCTTCCTGATCGGCGGCAGCCAGTGCACGAGGCGCTGCGACTTCTGCCAGATCGACACGGGGAAGCCCGCCGACTACGACACCGACGAGCCCCGCCGCGTGGCGGAGTCGGTCGTCACGATGGGTCTGCGCTACGCGACCGTGACCGGCGTCGCCCGCGACGACCTGCCCGACGAGGGAGCGTGGCTGCACGCCGAAACGGTGCGCGCCATCCACGCCGCCAACCCGGGCACGGGCGTCGAGATCCTCGCAACGGATTTCTCGGGCAACCCGGACCTGCTCGGCGAGGTGTTCTCGTCGCGACCGGAGGTGTTCGCCCACAACGTGGAGACGGTGCCGCGGATCTTCAAGCGCATCCGTCCCGCGTTCCGCTACGAGCGCTCGCTCGACGTGATCACCCAGGCTCGGCGTGCGGGGCTCATCACGAAGTCGAATCTGATCCTCGGCATGGGCGAGGAGCCCGCCGAGGTGACCGAGGCGCTCCGGGATCTGCACGCGGCTGGCTGCGACATCATCACGATCACCCAGTACCTGCGGCCGACGCCGCGGCACCTTCCCGTGGCCCGGTGGGTCAAGCCGGAGGAGTTCGTCGAGTTCAAGGACCAGGCCGAGGAGATCGGATTCCTCGGGGTGCTCGCGGGACCGCTGGTGCGCTCCAGCTACCGGGCGGGGCGGCTCTGGGCGCGCTCGATGAAGGCGAAGGGCTGGACGGTTCCACCGGAGTTGCAGCATCTCGCCGACGCGGCGGAGTCCGACTCCGCCTTCGCCCAGGCCGTGTCCTGAGTAGCGGCTGCGCCGCGTATCGAAGGGCGGTGTCCTGAGCAGCGGCTGCGCCGCGTATCGAAGGGCGGTGTCCTGAGCGCAGCGGCCGCGCCGCGTATCGAAGGGCGGTGTCCTGAGCAGCAGCGCAGCTGCGTATCGAATGGCCCCTCCCGCGCCCCACTCCCCCTGAGCATCCCCAGCACACGTGTCCCGAGCATCCGCGCCGACCCGTATCCTAGATTTCATGGCCCGCACCCCTCGCCCCGCGAAAGAACCCGGTCGTCTCAAGCAGATGTGGCAGGTGTTCCAGATGACCCGCCGCTACGACGGCAACATCGTCTGGATGCTGATCCTCGCCCTGATCGCCCCGATCGGCGCCGGAATCGTCATCTCGATCCTGTTCTCGAGCGACAACATCATCGGCATCATCCTGTACAACGTGTCGGGCGTGCTCGCCGGTGTGCTGCTGGTGCTGATCGTGCTGGGCCGGCGCGCCGAACGGGCCGCGTTCTCGCAGATCGAGGGCCAGGCCGGCGCCGTGGGCGCGGTGCTGAAGAGCTCGCTGCGGCGCAGCTGGATCGGCAGCGAGATGCCGATCAACGTGAGCCCGCGCACCCAGGATGCGGTCTACCGCGCGGTCGGCAAGGGCGGCGTCGTGCTCATCGGCGAGGGACCGCGCTCGCGCACGCAGCCGATGCTCGACAAGGAGCGCGCGAATGTCTCGCGCATCCTCCCGAACGTCACCGTCACGCTCATGTACGTCGGCCCTGACCCCGACTCGACGCCGCTGCACAAGATCGTTCCGACGCTCGCGCGACTGAAGAAATCACTGCGTCGCGACGAGGTCACGGCGGTGTCGAACCGCCTCACCTCGCTCAGCCGCAACATGCTGCCGATCCCGAAGGGCATGGACCCGACCAAGGTCCGCGCCCCGCGCCCGCGCTAGCCGCCCTCCCCTCGCCGTCCCGGGCGGCGCGGGGCGCGCGCTCAGACGCGGACGAGGATGGTGCCGGCGGCGACGTCGTGCATGCCGCGCTGGTTCTTGTCCCAGATCAGGGCGGGGATCGCGAGGCACAGCAGCAGCGTGCGGACAAGCGGGCGCCACACTCCGAGCGGCCCGCCCGTGATCGGCACGACGCGCATCCCGAGCATCAGGTGCCCGAGGCCTCCGCCGAAGAAGATCTGGAAGACCACCTGCAGCACGGCGAAGATCCCGAGGGTGGCGAAGGGATCCGTCTGCCAGTCGCCGGGTGAGAAGAAGGCGAGCGACAGCAGCGTCGCCAGTGCCCAGTCGATGGCCAGCGCAGCCGCTCGGCGCCCCAGGCGGGCGACCGAACGCCGCCCCGTTTCGGGGAGCCCCAAGGCGCGTCCCGGCCAGTTCTCTGCGGCTCCCGTACTCACCCCACGAGCCTATGCGCTCGCGCCGCCGTAACATGCCGGAAACAATTGCGTCATGGTAGAGAAACCCCCTCCGCCTAAGGTCGAGGGGCAGGCTGCACCTGCAGTCTCAACCGTTCTACGGCCCTTGGAGTCATTCCCTATGTCCAGCCCTCTGTTCAGCGACTCGTCTGAGGTCCTGAAGTTCATCAAGGACACGGATGTCAAGTTCATCGACATCCGGTTCACTGACCTTCCGGGTATCCAGCAGCACCTCACCATCCCCGCGTCGACCGTCGACGAAGACTTCTTCACCGTCGGCCAGATGTTCGATGGTTCGTCGATTCGCGGCTTCCAGTCGATCCACGAGTCCGACCTGCAGCTCGTCCCCGACATCTCGACGGCGTACCTCGACCCGTTCCGCGTCGCGCGCACCCTCGTGATCGTCTTCGACATCTACAACCCGCGCAACGGCGAGATCTACACGCGTGACCCGCGTCAGGTCGCCAAGAAGGCCGAGAAGTACATCGCGTCGACCGGCATCGCCGACACCGCGTTCTTCGCGCCCGAGGCGGAGTTCTACATCTTCGACGACGTGCGCTTCGAGGTGAAGCAGAACAAGAGCTTCTACGAGGTCGACTCGGAGGAGGCCGCCTGGAACACGGGCCGCGTCGAGGAGGGTGGAAACCTCTCCAACAAGACCCCGTACAAGAGCGGCTACTTCCCCGTCTCGCCGGTCGACAAGCACGCCGACCTCCGCGACGACATCGTGCTCAAGCTGATCGACGCAGGCTTCGAGGTCGAGCGTGGCCACCACGAGGTGGGCACTGCCGGCCAGGGCGAGATCAACTACAAGTTCGACACCATGGTTCACGCCGGTGACGACATCCTGAAGTTCAAGTACATCGTCAAGAACACGGCGCTCGAGTGGGGCAAGGTCGCGACCTTCATGCCGAAGCCGCTCATGGGCGACAACGGTTCGGGCATGCACACCCACCAGTCGCTGTGGAACGACGGCAAGCCGCTGTTCTACGACGAGAGCGGCTACGGCGGCCTCTCGGACATCGCGCGCTGGTACATCGGCGGCATCCTCAAGCACGGCTCGGCGATCGCCGCGTTCACCAACCCGACGGTGAACTCGTACCACCGCCTGATCCCGGGCTTCGAGGCTCCGGTCAACCTGGTCTACTCGGCCGGCAACCGTTCCGCTTCGGTCCGCATCCCGATCACGGGCACGAACCCGAAGGCCAAGCGCATCGAGTTCCGCGCGCCCGACGCTTCGGGCAACCCGTACCTGGCCTTCGCGGCGCAGCTGATGGCGGGCATCGACGGCATCAAGAACAAGATCGAGCCGCACGAGCCGGTCGACAAGGACCTCTACGAGCTTCCGCCCGAGGAGGCGGCCAGCATCCCCAAGATGCCCGGATCGCTCGACGAGGCCCTCGCGGCGCTCGAGGCCGACCACGACTTCCTCCTCGAGGGCGGCGTGTTCACGAAGGACCTCATCGAGACCTGGATCGACTACAAGCGCGAGAACGAGCTTCTGCCGTTCGCGCAGCGTCCGCACCCCTACGAGTACGAGCTGTACTTCGGGGTCTGACGAGGATCTACGAGGCGCCACAGGGCCTGCCAAGGGCCAACGAACTCCTCAACTAGGAGCCCCGGCTCCCTTGGATTTCCAAGGGGGCCGGGGCTCCTTCGTGTCTCCGCTCACCTGTTCGCACCGTTACGCCTCATTCTCTGATCGGCCCAGTCTCCGAAGCTGCTAGGTGCCTCAGTCTGTCCAAATACCCCTTCGGGTAGGAGTTCCCCTTTGGAATCCCAGCCGCCTCGCCACGTCTCGAGCCCATGAACGGTATGGTCGCGCTGCCGTTCGGTTACTCGCTTCACTGACCCGGCAGCCTGGCCATGTCCACTGGATGTCCCTCGTCGGGGCTCGGTCCGAGGCGGGTTGGGAAGGTCGTATTGGGAACTACCGCTGGGATCTTCCCAGATTGTGGACCTTTCAGTCAGCGCGTGAAGCCTCCGCTCCGCCGCGGGCTCAGTAGCCTGTCTTCGTGACCAAGATGCCGCCAATCAGGATCGGTTCAGACTCGTTCGCCTTCGAGAAGCAGATCGGGCAGGGCGGCGCGGGACAGGTCTGGAGAGTTCGGTCGATCACCGATGACCGGCGGTACGCGCTCAAGATCATCAATAAGAAGGGTCAGCCGAAGAAGAAGCTACGAAGATTTCGAAACGAGATCGGTTGGGGAAAAGGTGCCCACCACCGCAACGTCGTACGTATCCTTGCGGATGAGGAGGACGAGCAGCGCTTCGTTTACCTCATGGACCTGTACCCGTCGACTCTTCGGAAAGTCATCGAAGAGGAGCTCGACGTTGAAGTGCTCCTCGACTATCTCGCGCAACTGAGCGACGCAGTCGCCTACGCGCATGACGCCGGAGTCGTCCATCGGGACATCAAGCCCGAAAACGTACTGGTCGACCTCGAGGCAAGACACCTCGTGCTTGCCGATTTCGGGATCGCACATTTCAGGGATTCGACTCTTACGACTCACAACGATCTGCTTGCGAATCGCAACTACCAGGCCCCCGAGCAGATGACCAAGAAGGACGCACGGTCGATTGGCCACCCGGCAGATGTCTTCGCGTTGGGTCTAGTCGCCACGGAGCTCTTCACAAAGCAGAGCCCGCGAGGCTCGCGGCCGCAGAAGATCCGCGACTTCTATCCACACATGGCCGGCCTAGATGATCTGGTGGAGGAGATGACACTTCAGGACGACTCCCTCCGGCCTGAAATCGAGTCTGTCCGAGACTCCATTCATGTCATTCGCGGGGAACTCGAATACTCGCTGGAGGAGATCAAGTCGAATCTGAGTCGATCAGTGGCAGCTTCTCCCGCTGGCTCACAACTACTCGAGCGCGCGGCTCGAGACGTTCTCTCGATCAAGCACCTTTTCGAACGTGTGAGTGACGAAGATCTCGCGCGCTACAACGCGAACTACCACTGCGAGATCGGCTACAACGCCAGCCCTCAGCTCTTCAACGTGTGTGTTCAGTCCGAGCTGTACTCGCTCTGCAAACGAAAGTTCGAGTATGAGGCGGGAGGTTCCTGGGATGCCGACGACATGGATCAAGTCACGTCTTCCCGCAAGGACTCCCTGGTGCAGCAATTTGAGGTCTTGCAAGCGGCCTACCCGATACCGCCTCGCTCGATCTGGGGCGGACTCTCGCGACGAGCGACCCACTACTTCCGCTTCTGCAAGGACTACCACTGCGACGAGCTGCTAGCGAGGGCAACGGAACTTCTCGCGTCCACCGAAGACGGTTCGCTCCGGGGCGACCTATTGGGCGTCCCTTTGATCTGGTTGGCCAAGAGCGCCAGACGATACCTTGGGACGGATTGGATCGACCTTACGCCCGCCAACCTCGCCGAGATCGACTTCGAGCGAAATGTCACCATTAACTGGGACTGGACCGACGTCGAGAATCCATCGCGCATCGCCGCCGGAGCGAATCTGTTTGACAAACCGCGCGACGCAGAGGAAATCGCTCGCGCGCTTGCTGCCCTTAGGAGCGAATGGGATGTTTCCGTCGCCGCACGGACGGACGGACGCCTCTCAATCCGGTTCAGATCGCTCGACGGATACTCTGCGTTTCGCCGCCACGCACTCCGGCTCGCGGCACCTCACTATGCGTTTGAAGGCGACGTCCTCGACCTGCTCCAGCCGGAAGCAGAGTACGACGACCTGGTCACCTTCGTCTGGGACCGCGAGTACGACGTGCGGATCACGTTGTCGAAACTGCTGGGGCTTCGCAAGATCTAGCCCTCGTGTTCAGCCGTCGTGGGCCATAGCGTCCCGATTGGTCAGCGCTCTTCGCCCGCCACGCGGAGTGCGGCCTGGAGGTCGATCGCGTGCTTGCCTGTGAATCTGAGAGATGTGCGCTCTCCTGAGATTAGGACGGGGAACTCGACGGCGCCTTCTCCAGCGCTCACAACGATCTCGAGGAGCCCGTCAATGAGGGCAGCATCCATCGTGTCTCGGGCGTACCTGTACTTTGCTGCGCACAGGGGGCACATCGCGAGCGCGTTGGCTTTGTGGTCCCTCTTGCGTCCGGGCACGAATTGGACAGCCTCGAAGTACCAGGATCCGTCTTTGAGCTTGAATGGCATGACGCTGTGGCAGCTCTGACACATCTAATGCCCCACTTTCCAGGATTTCAGGGGCTTTCGGGAGCATCGCCCAACAAGAGCTGCACTTCGGGGTCTGATCCCGCGTTTCACCGGCAACGGGCCGTTCTACTTCGGGACGGCGGCCCGTTCCGCGTTGGCGGGCCGCATACGGCGCGGGAGGTCCGCCGCGACGTATCGGGGCTACTCGATGCCGTAGAAGCCGCGCTCGAACACCTGACGCGCCAGTCGCGTCAGCCGCAGATAGTCCTCCTCGAGCTGCGAGGCGGAGTAGCGCGGGTACTCCATCAATCTCGCGACACCTTCCAGGGAGCGCCGATCGCTCGGGAGCACGTCGGCCGTCTTCGCTGTCCACAAGGTCATCGCCGAGCGGGCGCGCGAGGCGATGATCCACGCGTCGCGCAGCCGCGCCGCATCCGCCGCCGACACCAGGTCAGCATCGACGGCGGCGGCCAGTGCGCCGAGCGTCGACGTCGTTCGCAGCTCGGGCACACGGGCGGCGTGCTGCAGCTGCAACAGCTGCACGAACCACTCCACATCGCTCAGCGACCCGCGGCCGAGCTTCAGGTGACGCGCAGGATCGGCCCCCTGCGGCAGCCGCTCCGCCTCGACCCGCGCCTTGATGCGCTTGACCTCACGGACGTCCGCGTCGGAGATCTGCTCCGGGTAGCGCACCTCGTCGGCCAGCGCCTCGAACTCGGCGATCAGCTCGGGGTCGCCGACGGCCCCCCGCGCCCGCAGCAGCGCCTGCGCCTCCCAGGTGAGAGACCAGCGCTCGTAGTACTTGCGGTACGAGTCGAGGGATCGCACGACCGGACCGTTCTTGCCCTCGGGCCGCAGGTCGATGTCGAGGTCCAGCGGAAGCCGCAGATCCTGGCTGAGCTGCGAGAGCTCGCGCACGATGCCCTCGGCGCGCTTCTGCGCCTCCTCCGGTTCGATGCCGGCTGGGCGGTAGACGTACAGGATGTCCGCGTCGCTGCTGAAGCCGAGCTCCTGCCCGCCGTAGCGTCCCATCGCGATGATTGCGAACTCGATGCCGTCGCCGTAGCGGTGCGCGACGCCGAGCATGCCGGTCAGGATCGCATCCGTCACGTCGCTCAGCGCGCGGCCGAGCTCTTCGACGGAGATCACTCCGAGCACGCCGGCGAGGGCGAGCCGCAGCACCTCACGTCGGCGCGCGATGTGCAGCGCCGACTTCGCCCCGTCGACGTCGTCGCGGTGCCGCGACACGATCGCCGCCGACTCCTCCAGGAGCGCCTCTCGGGGGCGTGGACGCAGCTCCTCGTCCTTCTCCAGCCAGGCGGCAGCCTCGGGGATGCGCTCGAACAGCCCGCCGATGAACCGCGAGCTCGACAGCGCGTGCGTGAGCCTTTCGGCGGCGCCCGAGGAGTCGCGCAGCATGCGCAGGTACCAGTACGCCTCCCCCAGCTGCTCGCTGAGGTTGCGGAAGGTCAGCAGCCCGTAGTCGGGGTCGGCGCCGTCGGAGAACCACTGCAGCATGACCGGCAGCAGGGTGCGCTGGATCGCCGCGCGACGCGAGACGCCGCCGCTGAGTGCCGCGATGTGCCGCAGCGCGCCCTCCGGGTCGACGAAGCCGATCGCCGCGAGACGGGCGGTGGCCTGCTCGCTGGTGAGCGAGGTGCCCTCGTCCGGGAGGGATGCCACCGCTTCGAGCAGCGGCCGGTAGAACAGGCGCTCGTGCAGCGACCGCACCGAGGTCTTGATCTTCTGCCACTGGCCGAGCAGGTCCTTCGCCGAGGTGCCGAGCCCCGCGGCCCGGGCGAGCACGCGCAGCACGCCCTCGTCGCGCGGCATGAGGTGGGTGCGCCGCAGACGGGACAGCTGGATGCGGTGCTCGACCACCCGGAGGAAGCGGTAGTCGCGCGAGAACTCGGCCGCCTCGACGCGCCCGATGTATCCGCGCTCGGAGAGCTCGCGAAGCGCCCCGAGCGTCGAGCGATCGCGCACCTGGTCGTCGTTGGCGCCGTGCACCAGCTGCAGCAGCTGCACCGTGAACTCGATGTCGCGCAGCCCTCCCGGGCCGAGCTTGAGCTGAACATCGACCTCGTCGCGCGGGATGTGCGCCGTCACGCGCTCGCGCATCTTCTGCACGGACTCGACGAAGCCGTCGCGCGAGGCGCTCGTCCAGACCAGGGGGCGAATGCAGTCGAGGTAGCGTTCGCCGAGCCCGGGGTCGCCGGCCAGCGGACGCGCCTTCAGCAGCGCCTGGAACTCCCAGTTCTTCGCCCAGCGCTCGTAATACGCCAGATGGGACTCGACGGTGCGCACCAGGGCGCCGTCCTTGCCCTCGGGGCGCAGGTTGGCGTCCACCTCCCAGAGCATCGGCTCGAGCGCGAGATCCTGGATTCCGCGCATCGTCTCGGCGGCGAGGAAGGTGGCGATCTCGACCGCGCGGCCGTCCGCGAGCTGCTCGCTGTCGACGCTCTCGCCGACGAAGATCACGTCGACATCGCTCAGGTAGTTGAGTTCACGCGCCCCCGACTTGCCCATGCCGATGATCGCCAGCCGGGTCAGCTCGATCTGCTCGGACGGAAAACGCGGTGACCGTCGCGCCACCGCGAGCGAGGCATCGAGCGCTGCGCCGGCGAGATCCGCGAGCGACGCGGCGACCCGGTCGACGACGCTGAGCGCGTCCTCCTGGTCGAGGTCCCAGGCCGCCAGCCGAACGAGTTCGCGACGGTAGGCGAGCCGCAGCGCGTTCCAGCCGTCCTCCCCCACCAGCCCGTCGGTCGCCGATACGATCACGGCGCGCGCCTGTTCGAGGCTGAGCAGCTCGGTCAGAGGGTCCAGCAGCGCATCCAGCTGCTCCGGGTGGCGCACCAGGAAGTCGAACAGGCCCTCGGAGGCGCCCGCAAGGAGCAGCAGTCGTCGGCGGGCATCGGCGTCGTCGAGCACCCGCGCCAGCATCTCCGGGGAGCGCTCGTGCAGTGTCAGCACACCGCGCAGCGCCAGGTCGGAGTCGGCGCTGACGGAGAACGAGTCCGCGAGTCCCGACGGCAGCCCCTCCAGCGCGTCGTGAGCCCAATCCAGCTCGACGAAGCCGAGTCGGGCGAGGTGAGTCAGGGTCAGCGTGGCACGCGTCATCGCAGCTCCGTCGCCGCCGCATGGGCGGCGTCCGTCAGAGAATCTCCAGGTTGTTCTGCAACTCGTACGGCGTGACCTGGGCACGGTAGCCCGCCCAGTCGCGACGCTTGTTGAGCAGCACGAACTCGAAGACCTGCTCGCCGAGGGTCTCGGCCACCAGCTCGCTCTTCTCCATCAACCGGACCGCGTGGTCGAGGCTCGCGGGAAGCGACTCGTAGCCGAGCGCACGACGCTCGGTGTTGGTCATGTTCCAGACGTCGCCTTCGGCCTCGGGCGGAAGCTCGTAACCCTGCTCGATGCCCTTCAGCCCGGCCGCCAGCATCAGCGAATAGGCGAGATACGGGTTCGCGGCCGAGTCGATGCCACGGTACTCGACGCGGGCGCTCTGCCCCTTGCCGGGCTTGTACATCGGAACGCGCACCAGCGCGGAGCGGTTGTTGTGGCCCCAGGTGACGTAGCTCGGCGCCTCGTCGCCACCCCACAGCCGCTTGTACGAGTTGACGAACTGGTTCGTCACCGCCGTGATCTCCGGCGCATGGCGGAGCAGGCCGGCGATGAACTGCTTGCCGATGGTCGAGAGCTGGTACTGCCCACTCGGGTCGAAGAACGCGTTCGTGTCGCCCTCGAACAGCGACATGTGGGTGTGCATGCCCGAGCCCGGCTGGCCGACGATGGGCTTCGGCATGAAGGTCGCGTAAACGCCCTGGTCGATCGCCACCTCCTTGACCACCGTGCGGAAGGTCTGGATGTTGTCGGCCATGGTGAGCGCATCCGCGTAGCGGAGGTCGATCTCGTTCTGGCCGGGGCCCGCCTCGTGGTGGCTGAACTCGACCGAGATGCCGAGGTCCTCCAGCATGCGCACGGAGGCGCGACGGAAGTCGTGCGCGGTGCCGCCGGGAACGTTGTCGAAGTAGCCCGCCGAGTCGACGGGGATCGGCCGGCCGTTCTCGAGCTTGTTCGACTTCAGGAGGTAGAACTCGATCTCCGGATGCGTGTAGAACGTGAAGCCGCGGTCGGCCGCCGTGGCGAGCGTGCGCTTGAGCACGTTGCGCGGGTCGGCGACGGCGGGCTGCCCGTCGGGGGTCCGGATGTCGCAGAACATGCGCGCCGTGGGGTCGACTTCACCGCGCCACGGGAGGATCTGGAAGGTCGTGGGGTCGGGGTGCGCGAGCACATCGGCCTCGTAGGAGCGCGTGAGTCCCTCGATGGCCGAGCCGTCGAAACCGACGCCCTCGCTGAAGGCGCCCTCCACCTCGGCGGGGGCGAGTGCGACCGACTTCAGGGTCCCGACGACGTCGGTGAACCAGAGCCTCACAAACTTCACGCCCCGCTCTTCAATGGTGCGGAGAACGAAGTCACGCTGCTTGTCCATGCAGGCCCCTTTCTTGCTCGTCACTAGGCTATCGGTATGCCCCGCCTCCGACTGGCCTTGGCCCAGACCAACCCGATTGTCGGAGACTTTTCCGGCAACATCGTGCACATTCTCGACGCGGCGCGCCGCGCCTGGGCTGACGGTGCGGACATCCTCATCACCGGAGAGATGGCGCTCAGCGGCTACCCGATCGAGGATCTCGCCCAGGAGCCCAGCTTCCTGCGCGAGGCGAGCGCCGCCGTGGAGACGCTGGCGACTCGCCTCGTCGAGGAGGGGCTCGGCGAGCTCATCGTCATCGTCGGCCATCCGGATGGCCCGCACGCCCCTCGCACGCTCGGCACCTCGAACGCGCCGACCGCCATCGCGCAGAACTGCGCGAGCGTGCTGCAGCACGGCACCGCGCAGGCGCGCTACGTGAAGCACCACCTGCCGAACTACTCGGTGTTCGACGAGTACCGCATCTTCATCCCCGGCGATGAGCTGCTGGTGATGCGCATCCGCGATGTCGATGTCGCACTGGTCATCTGCGAGGACCTGTGGCGCGACGGCGGCCCGGTGAGCCGGGTGCTGGATGCCGACGCCGGCCTGCTGCTGGTGATCAACGCGAGCCCCTTCGAGCGCGACAAGAACGAGGTGCGACTCCCCCTCGTCACCCGCCGGGCCGTCGAGACAGAGACGGTCGTTGCCTACGCCAACATCGTCGGCGGCCAGGACGACCTGGTATTCGACGGCGACAGCGTCGTCGTCGACGAACGCGGCGAGATCCTCGGCCGCGCCCCGCAGTTCGACGAGCACCTGCTCGTCGTGGATGTGGAGCCGAGCGCAGCGACCGATCCGGTGGAGGTCGATCACGTCGCCCGGATCGAGCTGACCGCCCGCACGGCGGCCGAGGCGCCGCGCGCGCCCGACGTCGCCGAGCTGCCCGCCGACCACGAGCAGCTCTGGAACGCCCTGGTGCTGGGCCTTCGCGACTACGTGGAGAAGAACGGATTCCGCAGCGTCGTGCTCGGACTCTCGGGCGGCATCGACTCGAGCGTGTGCGCGGCGCTCGCCGCCGACGCGATCGGCGGCGACCGCGTGTACGGCGTCAGCATGCCGAGCCGCTACAGCTCCGAGCACTCGAAGGGCGATGCCGAAGACCTCGCCGAGCGGATCGGGCTGCACTACTCGGTCGAGCCGATCGGCGAACTGGTCCACCCGATCGAGACCCAGCTGGGTCTCACCGGAACGGCCGCCGAGAACGTGCAGGCGCGCATCCGCGGCATCATCCTGATGGCCGAGTCGAATATGCACGGCCATCTCGTGCTGACGACCGGCAACAAGACCGAGCTCGCCGTCGGCTACTCGACGATCTACGGCGACTCGGCCGGAGGCTTCGCCCCGATCAAGGATGTCCCGAAGCTGCTGGTGTGGGAGCTGGCGCGCTGGCGCAACGAGCACGCACGAGCGCTCGGGCTGGTGGAGCCGATTCCGGCCAACTCGATCGAGAAGCCGCCGAGCGCCGAGCTGCGCCCGGATCAGACCGATCAGGACACGCTCCCGCCCTACGAGGTGCTCGACGCGATTCTCGAGCTGTACGTGACCGAGCGGCTCGGACGCCGCGACGTCGTGGCGCGCGGCTTCGACGCCGACACGGTGGCCTTTGTCGCGAACCTGGTCGACCGCTCCGAGTGGAAGCGCCGGCAGGGCGCGATCGGGCCGAAGATCTCAGGAATGGCGTTCGGGCGCGATCGGCGGCTGCCGATCACCTCCCGCCCCGCGGGATGAGCGCGGCCCGGCGAACCGCGGAATGCTGACCCTAGACTGACGGCATGGCAGACACGGTCGTCAAGAAGGTTCGCACCCGGCATTTCCAGAATGCCAAGGAACAGGGCATCAAGATCACCGGCCTGACGAGCTACGACGTGCTCACCGCGGGCATCTTCGACCGCGCCGGCATCGACTTCCTGCTGGTCGGCGACTCGGCCGGCAACACCGTGCTCGGCTACGACACCACGATCCCGGTGACGATCGATGAGCTGATTCCGCTGACGCGCGGCGTCGTCAGCGCGGTGAAGCGCGCCTTCGTCGTCGCGGACATGCCGTTTGGCTCCTACGAGACCGGACCTGACGAGGCGCTGCACACGGCGTTCCGCTTCATGAAGGAGACCGGGGCCCACGCCGTCAAGCTGGAGGGCGGTGAACGCAGTGCGGAGCAGATCCGCCGCATCGTCTCGGCCGGCATCCCGGTGATGGCGCACATCGGCTTCACCCCGCAGAGCGAGCACCAGCTCGGCGGGCACGTCATTCAGGGGCGCGGCGACCGGGCCGACCAGCTCGTCGCCGACGCTCACGCCGTCGAAGCCGCCGGCGCCTTCGCGGTGGTGCTCGAGATGGTTCCCTCCGCGGTGGCGGCCCGCATCACGAAGGAGCTCACGATCCCGACGATCAGCGTCGGGGCCGGCCCGCACACCGACGGCCAGCTGCTGGTCTGGACCGACTGGGCGGGCCTCACCACGGGCCGCATCCCCAAGTTCGTCAAGCAGTACGCCGACGTCGCCCGGGTGCTCACCGATGCGGCGACCGCCTACATCGCCGACGTGACCGCGGGCGCGTACCCGGCGCCGGAGCACGAGTACGAGGAGTGAGTCAGGACTCCTCGCCCTCCTCCTCGGCCGCCCAGCGCCGCGCGCGCTCGCGCGCGATCTCCGGGGCGCGCTGCGCCTCCTCGCGGCTCGCGTAGGGGCCATCGCGGTCGGAGCCGAGTGATTGCGGCCCTTCCTCGACCTCCCCGGTCCTGTGGTTGAACCACCACTGCGTCGTGTGCTCGGTCATGCTCCGACCCTACGCCGAGTGCGGGCGCGCGCGAAGAGCCGCGGGGCCTTCGGCGCCGCCGAGCGGGAGGGTCTCGCCCGGTAGACTCACGGAATGCCTCGGGACAGCGCCGGACACCTCATCCCGGGAACGACCGCTCCGGAGCGACCGGTCCCGCGGCACATCCCCCGCCCGGAGTACGTCGGCAAGCCGGGCCCGCAGTCCTTCACCGGCTCGGACGTCTACAGCCCCGCCGAGATCGAGCGCATCCGCACCAGCGGACGCATCGCGGCGCAGGCCGTGGAGGCGGTCGGTGCCGCGATCCGCCCGGGCGTCACGACCGATGAGCTCGACCGGGTCGCGCACGACTTCCTCGTCGCCCACGACGCCTACCCCTCGACGCTCGGCTACCGCGGGTTCCCCAAGTCGTGCTGCACCTCGATCAATGAGGTCATCTGCCACGGGATCCCCGACGACACGGTCCTGGTCGACGGCGACATCATCAACATCGACATCACCGCGTTCCACGACGGAATGCACGGCGACCTGAACAAGACCTTCCTCGTCGGCGACGTCGCACCCGAGACGGTCGACCTCGTCGAGCGGACGCGGGAGGCGCTGAACCGGGGCATCAAGGCGGTCGCCCCCGGGCGCCCCGTCAACGTGATCGGGCGCGCGATCGAGAGCTACGCCAAGCGCTTCGGCTACGGAGTGGTGCGCGACTTCACCGGCCACGGCGTCGGCGCGGCCTTCCACTCGGGGCTCATCATTCCGCACTACGACGCGGCACCGGCGCACGCCGAGCTGATCGAGGTCGGCATGGTCTTCACGATCGAGCCGATGCTGACCATGGGAACCGTCACGCAGCCCGGCCGCACCGACTGGGACGAGTGGGCCGACGAGTGGACGATCGTCACGCGCGACCGCGCGCTGACCGCCCAGTTCGAGCACACCCTGGTCGTGACCGAGCGCGGCACCGACATTCTCACCCTGCCCTAGAAAGGCGATCACCTCATGAGCACTCTCGCAATCGGCGTCGACATCGGCGGCACCGGGATCAAGGGCGCCCTCGTCGACGTCGAGACCGGCGAGCTCGTCAGCTCGCGCGAGAAGATCGCCACGCCGCGGGGCGGTCGCCCCGACGACATCCTCGCCGCGACCGTGGAGCTGGTGTCCCGCTTCGGCGAGTCAGCGGACGGCGTCCCGATCGGAGTCACGTTCCCCGCGGTGGTCCGCAACGGACGCACCATGACGACCGCCAACGTCTCCGACGAGTGGGTCGGGCTGAAGGCCGAGGAGCTGTTCGAGAAGGCGCTCGGCCGCGACATCCACTTCGTCAACGACGCCGACGCGGCCGGCTACGCCGAGGCCCGCTACGGCGCCGCGAAGGGAGTCGAGGGGCTGGTCATCCTGACCACCCTCGGCACCGGCATCGGCAGCGCGTTCCTCTACAACGGCGAACTCGTTCCGAACACGGAGCTCGGACACCTGGAGATCGACGGCCGTGAGGCGGAGAAGCGCGCCTCGAACGCGGTCCGCGAGAAGCGGAAGCTGAGCTGGAAGAACTGGGCGAAGCGGCTGACCCGCTTCTACGACCACGTCGAGTTCCTGTTCTCCCCCGAGCTGTTCATCGTCGGCGGCGGCGTGAGCAAGCAGCACGAGGAGTTCCTGCCGCTGATCAAAATCGACACTCCGCTGGTGCCCGCGACGCTGCGCAACAACGCGGGCATCCTCGGCGCGGCCGCTCTCGCGGCCAAGCCGCACGCCGCGAGACGCTAGACGCGGCGGAGGTTGCCGAGCGCCGGGCAGTTGAACGGGTCGCGCGCGTGCAGGCCGACCCGGTTCATGTACTGGACCACGTTGGCGTACGCGCGCCCGACCGTCTGCTCGGTGTAGTCAATCCCCTCGATGCGGCAGTGCTCGCGCACCATCGCGCGCGCCCGCGCCAGGTGCGGACGGGCCATGCTCGGGAACAGGTGGTGCTCGACCTGGTGGTTGAGCCCGCCGAAGAGGACGGTCGCCCAGGTTCCGCCGATGATGTTGCGCGAGGTCAGCACCTGCTTGCGCAGGAAGTCGAGCTTCGTGCCGGCCGGGATGACCGGCATGCCGATGTGGTTGGGGGCGAACGCCGCACCCATGTAGAAGCCGAACACGGCGAGCTGCACGCCGAGGAACGCGAACGCCATTCCAAGCGGAAGCACGAGGAACACGGCCGTGACGACGGCGGCGAGGCGGGCGACGATCAGGGTGATCTCGAGCCAGCGACGGTCGACCTTGCCGCGGCCGAAGATGTGGCTGATCGAGTGCACGTGCAGGTTGACGCCCTCAAAGGTGAGCAGCGGGAAGAACAGGTAGCCCTGGCGACGGACGATCGCCGCGCGCCAACCGCGCGTCGCGGCGGCATCCTCGTCGTAGAACGAGACCGTGTCGGGGTCGATGTCGGGGTCGCGACCGATCTGGTTCGGGTTGCCGTGGTGACGGGTGTGCTTCGTCATCCACCACGAGTAGCTGAGTCCGGCGACTCCGCTCGCGAGAATGCGGCCGAGGCGGTCGTTCGCCTTGCCCGACTCGAAGACCTGGCGGTGCGATGCCTCGTGGCCGAGGAACGCGAACTGGGTGAACACGATGCCGAGCGCCGCCGCGATGAGCAGCTGGAACCAGCTGTCGCCGAGAAGGATGAAGCCGGCGATGCATCCGCCGAGCGCCAGCACGAGCGTGCCGAGGAGGCTCATGTAGAAGACGCGACTGCGCTGCAGCAGCCCCTCCTGGCGAATCGACGCGAGAAGCGCCGTGTAGGTGCTCGTGGGGTTGACGCGGTTCGGGTCACGACGCGATGTCGCACGCACCGGTCCCAGGGTGGAGCTGTTCGTCATAGCTGGCCTTCGCAAGTCGACTTCGACTTCTCAGCCGCCGGAGTGAGCGTGTGCTCTCAGATGCTTGATGCTATCCCGCCCGCCTGCCGATCCCCCGAGAATCGCGTCGCTGTCGCCAATCGTTTACGACACCGTGATAAATCCGACATGAAATGTGACTGTCCCTCTGCACGTTCGTGCACTAGCGTTGCAGTCGAAGTTGTTGTGTTGCGCAGGATGTGCAGGCAGTGAGGCGCCGTCGGTGCCGTGCCGCCTTCATGAACGCGGAAGAAGAACACCGCGACGGACGGACGCGAAGTACGCGACCGGCAGTTCATGAAGGAAGTCACTATGCCCACCGGCACCGTGAAGTGGTTCAACGCCGAAAAGGGATTCGGGTTCATCACCCCCGATGACGGCAGCCAGGACCTGTTCGCCCACTACTCCGCGATCGAGGCCAAGGGATACCGCAGCCTCGAAGAGGGTCAGCGCGTCGAGTTCGACGTCGCACAGGGCCCCAAGGGGCCCCAGGCCTCGGCCATCAAGCTGGCCTGAGTCTCGCACTCACTCTGAAAAGCGTCGCCCGGTTCGCCGGGCGGCGCTTTT
>DCRR01000015.1:143265-150797 GCA_002325245.1 Microbacteriaceae bacterium UBA1487
CGCGATCGCCGCCGCGCTCGCCCTCGCCTCCGGTGTGCTCTCCGAGGTGACCGACCTCGGCTCCGCCCTCACCGCCGCCGGCATCCTCACCGGACTCATCGCGACCGACCTCGTGCTGGTCATGCTCGTGTTGGCCGCCCGCATTCCGCTGCTGGACCGCGCGGTGGGCCACGACCGTGCGATCGCCCTGCACGGGCGCCTCGGCAAGCCCGCGCTCTACCTCCTGCTCGCCCACGCGGTGTTCCTGACGGTGGGCTACGCCGTCGCCGACGGCACCGACGTCGTGAGCGAGACGCTGCTGCTGTTCTCGATCACCGACATGCCCTTGGCCTACCTGGGGCTCGGCCTGCTCATCTCCGTGGTCGTGACCTCGGTCATCGCGGTGCGTCGTCATCTGCCGCGCGAGCTGTGGCACGGCGTGCACCTGCTGAGCTACGCGGCGGTGCTCGCCGCACTCCCCCACGAGCTGAGCCTCGGCGGCATCCTCATGGAGGGAACCTGGCAGCGGGTGTACTGGATCAGCCTGACCGTCATCGCGTTCGGCAGCATCGTGGTCTTCCGCGTCGCCGTGCCCCTCGTGCGCTCGCTGCGTCACCGCCTGGTCGTCGACCGAATCGAGTGGATCGCCCACGATGTCGCCTCGATCTGGCTCCGCGGGCAGAACGTCTCGCGCCTCGCCGCGCATGGCGGGCAGTTCTTCACCTGGCGGTTCTGGACCGGACGCACCTGGTGGCATGCGCACCCGATCTCGCTGTCGGCTGCGCCCGCCGGCGACCGCCTGCGCATCACCGTGCGCGTGCTCGGCGCGGGGACGCGACGGCTCACCGCGGTTCCGATCGGAACCCGCGTCAGCTTCGCCGGCCCGTACGGGCTGTTCCGCGACGCCGCCCGCACGACCCCGCTCCTCGCGATCGCCGCCGCGGGAATCGGAATCACCCCGGCCCGCGCGCTGCTCGAGGGCGCCTCGACGACTCCCGGCGACGCAACCGTGCTGCTGCGTGCCTCGACCAGGGACGGCCTGTACCTGTTCGACGAGGTCGTGGACCTCGCCACCGAGCGCGGGGCGGCCGTGTACACCTCGGTCGGCAGCCGGGATCCGAACGGCTGGCTCGCCGCCCGAGATGTCGCGCGCGGAGTCAGCATCCGCTCGATCTTCCCGGACCTTCTCGAGTCGGATCTGTTCATCTGCGGCCCCGACGCCTGGTCGGAGGCCGTGGAGCGCGACGCGCTCACGGCGGGCATGCCCGCCCGGCGCATCCACGTCGAGAGATTCGCCTCATGAGCGTCCGCGCGCGAGTGATCGGAGGCCTCGTCTCGCTCGGATTCCTCAGCGTCGGATGGCAGCTCGGGGCCATCGAGCCGCTGAACCCGGCGACGACGTCGACCGACGACCCGACGAACGGGACGGCCGGCGCCGCCGATGCGAGCGCGTCCACGGACGCCGGAACCGGCAGCGCCACGGTGAGCGATGGAACATACACCGGGAGCGTCGAGTCCACGCGCTGGGGCGACGTCCAGGTCGCGGTGACGATCAGCGGGGGCCAGATCACCGAGGTCTCGACGCTGCAATCCCCCGATGCCGAAAGCCGCTCGATCCAGCTGGCCGCGAACGCCAGCCCGATTCTCGCCGCCGAGGTGATCAGCGCCCAGTCGAGCTCCGTCGCGACCGTCAGCGGCGCGACGTTCACGAGCGAGGCGTACCTCAGCTCCGTGCAGGCGGCCCTCGACGAGGCGGCCTTCTCGTGAGCCGCCATGTGATCCGGACGATGGGCACGGTCAGCTCGCTGGAACTCGTCACCGAGGATCAGCTCGCGGCCGCCAGCGTCGCCCGCGTGCTGAACTCCGCCGATGCGCGGTTCAGCCTGTACCGCCCCGACTCGGAGCTCTCCGCCGTCGCCCGGGGGCTCCCCCTCGTCGAGGCCTCAGCGGAGGTGCTCGCCGCGTACGCCCTCGCCCTCCACTGGCGGCGCCGCACCGAGGGCCAGTTCACCGCGCACCGCCCCGACGGGGTGCTCGATCTCTCGGGGATCGTGAAGTCGTGGGCGATGGCCGCCGCGCGCGATGCGCTGCGCGACCGCGGCGCCTGGAACTGGTGCCTGAACGTCGGCGGTGACGTGCTCACCGAGGGCGTCGACCACGAGGGCCGGCCGTGGGTCGTCGGCATCGCCGACCCGGCCGATCGAGGACGACTGCTGACCGCCGTGTCGCTCGATGATGATCGTCGCGCGATCGCGACGAGCGGTTCGACCGAGCGCGGCGACCACATCTGGGGAGCACGCGCACTCGATGAGAACGGATTCCGCCAGGTCACCGTGATCGCGCCCGACATCGTGACCGCTGATGTGCTGGCGACCGCGCTCGTGGCGGGCGGGCGCGACTACCTCGACGAGGCGACATCGCGCTTCCCGATCGAGGTGCTCACCGTCGACCGCGCCGGCGAGCTGCTGATCACTCCGGGAATGCGCGAGGCGATGCACGCTGCCGCGTGAGGTGAACGGGTCGACCGATACGCCGGGTTCTGTCGTCGCCCCGAAAGGCGCCGGACGGCCATCTATCTCGGACGTGCGTTGCCGCACATCTCCAGCGGTCTACCCGGGAACTCGGCGAGCCGCCTCAACGTTCCCTGTCTGACCTTGCTCCAGGCGAGGTTTACCCAGCGAGCCCGATCACTCGGGCTCCTGGTGGTCTCTTACACCACCGTTTCACCCTTACCGCGGCCGAAGCCGAGGCGGTCTGCTTTCTGTTGCACTTTCTCGCGGATTGCTCCGGGTGGGTGTTACCCACCGCCCTGCTCTGTGGAGCCCGGACGTTCCTCGGCAGTCGTCCCGAAGGACTCCTGACGCGACCGTCTGGTCGGCCCGTTCACTGGGTCAAGGGTACCGCTACCGACGGAAGTCGCGACGCGTGTCCATCGCCTCGTTCGCGAGCTTGTCCGCGCGCGAGTTCTCGGCGCGCGGAATCCACTCGAAGGCGACCGGGGTTCCGGTGAGCACCTGGCGCGCCTCCGCGGCGAGCGTCGCCATGTCGGGGTGCTTGATCTTCCATCGCCCCGACATCTGCTCGACGACGAGCTTCGAATCCATGCGCACCCGCAGCACCGCCTGCGGGTCCAGCTCGATCGCCGCCCGCACGCCCGCGATCATTCCCTTGTACTCGGCGACGTTGTTGCTCGCGATGCCCACGTACAGCCCCAGCTCGGTCAGGACCTCGCCGGTGGCGGCGTCGAGCACGAGAGCGCCGCTGCCCGCCTGACCAGGGTTGCCGCGCGATCCCCCGTCGGCCTCGACGATCAGTTCGCGTGCCGCTCCGTTGCTGCTCGTCACAGGCCGGACTCCGCGGTGCGGACCAGCACGGCGTTCGAATCCGGGCACAGCAGCACTGCGTCCGGCGCGGCCGCGCGCACCGCGCCGAGGTCGGTGGAGTTGAGCGCGACACCGCTCGCGCTCGACACGCCCGCGCGAAGCAGCGAGGCGCCCACGCCGTAGCGCGCGCGCTGCTTCTCGTAGAGGGCGAGCAGATCGGCGGGCACCTTGCCGGCGACCGTCGCCCGGTTGGCCTCAGCGTGGCGGCGATCCGCCGCGAGCACCTCGAGGGCCGCATCCCGCGCCGCGATCGCCGCCGCGATGCGCTCATCCAGCTCGGCGAGCTCGGCGCGCGTGGCCGCCAGCTCCGCGTCGCGCGCCTCCACCGTCTCCATCACGGCCAGCTCGATGTCCTCGAGGTCGGACTTCCGGACGGCCAGCGCGGCGAGCTCCTGCTCGAAGGCCTGGATGTCCTTCACGGAGCTGCTCGACTGCAGTCGATCGCGATCACGCATGATCCGCGCATCCACGACCTCGACGTCCGACTCGGTGCGTCGAAGCTCGAGGCGCGCATCCTCGACCGCGCCCGTCTGCTCGACGAGGCGCCGCTGCAGGGCCTCACGACCCGCGGTGAGCTCGGTGACGACACCGGCCTCCGGCAGCGTCGAAGCGCGATGCGCCAACTGCGCGAGCTTGGTATCAAGCGCCTGCAGGTCAAGCAGCAGGGCCTGATCCTCGGGGGCAGCCGTCAACGCCATGGTTTCTCCTTCATCACACGATCGCAAAGTCCCAGGGATCGGTGCGCAGTTCACTCACGAGCACCTCCGCCGTCGGGAGCGCGGCGCGCAGTTGCGCCGCCGCAGTATCAAGCCACAACCACTCGCTCGCCCAGTGCGAGACATCCAGCAGGGCCGGGCCGCCGCGCAGCCGCGAGCTCTCCCGCGCCTCCGAAGCCGGGTGGTGGCGCAGATCGCTCGTGATGTAGACGTCAGCCGCCCGCACCTGAGGATCCGAGAGCAGGGAGTCGCCGGCGCCGGCGCACAGGGCGACCGTTTCGATCGTGCGGTCGAAGTCGCCCGCGGCACGAACGCCCTGAGCTGTCGCGGGCAGCACATCCGCGAGGGCACGCGCGAGTGCGCCGAGCGTCATCGGCTGGGCCAGCCTGCCGACCCGGCCGAGACCCAGATCCGCGTCGGACGCCGACGGCACGATCGGGCGCGCTTCCACCAGGCCGAGGCGTCCGGCCAGGACGGCCGAGGTGCCGCGATCGACGATGTCGGCGTTGGTGTGGGCGGCGATCAGCGCGCATCCGCCGCGAATGAGTCGCGACACGACGGCACCTTTGTAGGTGTCTTCGGCGACCGTCGTGACCCCGCGCAGGAACAGCGGGTGATGGACGAGCAGCAGTTGCGCGCCCGACTCGACGGCCTCGTCTGCCGTGTCGACAACCGCGTCGACGGCGAGAAGGATGCGCGTGACCTCGGTCGCGGGGTCGCCAGCCAGGAGTCCCGGCGCATCCCAGCCCTCGGCGGAGCCGATCGGCCAGAGCGTCTCGACGACATCCGTGACATCAGCGAGGGTGGGAGGCATCCCCCCAGTCTACGAGTGCCGGTCAGGCGCCGGCGCCGCCGCGCGGGGTGCTCACCGCGCCGGTGTGGATCACCGAATCGGTGGCGACGCTGCGCTCCTGGCGACGCACCGACGGCAACGCGGTCGCGAGCGTCGCAATCAGCCCCACCGCGAGCGCGGCGAAGACGCCGACGTTGCTGGTGGCCCAGAGGTCGGTCGCCGAGATGCCGAGCGGCGCGAACAGGAAGCCCTGCCACGAGAGGCCCACGACATCTGCCGAGGTGAATCCCCAGCCGATCACCGTCGCCGCCGCAAGGATCACGACGTTGCCCCAGCGCACGTCGGGATAGTGGCGGCCGCGCTCGAGCAGGGAGGCGGCGTCGAGACGCGTGCTTCGGAACATCATCTCGGCCGCCAGGATCCCGACCCACGCCGCGACGGGGACCGCGATCGTGATGATCAGCTCGAACAGGATCTCCCCCGGCTCGAGCGCGACGAAGGCCAGAACGGCGGCCACCGCGGCAACCAGCACGACGGCGACGATCGCCGTCGACGTGCGCGGCGCTCGGATCCCCAGCGACTGGATCGCGAAGCCCGCCGAGTAAGCGGCAAGGGTCGCACCTGAGATCAACCCGATCCCGAGCGCGAGCACGAGCGGCACCGGGTACCACAGCGGAAGCAGCGAGGCGAGCGCGCCGACCGGATCGAGAATCAGCGCCGCGCCGAGCTCCGGGTCGGACGCCGCGAGCAGCGCCCCCCAGGCGATGAGCGCGAAGGGCGGCAGCGTCGCGCCGAGCGAGCTCGACACCATCGCGGAGCCGCCCCAGCCGTCGGGACGCTGATAGCGCGCAAGATCGCCGGAGGACTGAGCCCAGGCGAGCCCGACCACGCTGAACACGAGCGCCGCACCCGGCACGACCAGCAGCCAGGATCCGTCGCCGTTCGTCAGCGCCGTGCCGAAGTCGAGACGGGGCGCCGTCAGAATCACGATTCCGAGGATCAGCAGCAGGGAGGCGATCGTCGACACGAGCTGGACGAGTGCGAGCAGACCGTATCCGATGACAGCGACGGTGGCGATCACGATCACCCCGATGATGATGCCGAGGAAGGTCCCCAGCTCGACCCCGAGACCGGGATCCAGGCCCGCGAGGTCGACGATGTGCGCGGAGCTGGCCGCGAAGAGCCACAGCAGCGCTCCACCCCAGAAGACGCGGGTGGCGAGAGCAAGAGCGGCCGGGACGAGGTTGCCCAGGTGGCCGAACACCGCGCGCGAGACGACCATGACGGGCTGTCCCGTCCACTTGCCCGCCAGGGTGCCGAATCCGAGCGGCATCCACGAGACCGCGACTCCGGTGAGTGCCGCCACGATCGCTTGACGCAGACTCATGCCGGAGGCGGCGAGGATCGCGCCGACCGCGATCGAGATGACCGAGGCGTTGGGAGCGAACCACAGCCAGAACAGCCGCACCGAGCGACCCGCGCGTCGATCAAGCGGCGTCGGCTCGATTCCCGTCGCCTCGATCTCGCGGGCACGCGGCATCCGGCGCGCCTGCGCCGCCAGCAACGGGTCATCATCGGCGACCCGCTGCACGGCGATCGGCTCCGAGGGCGGCGCCAGCACATCCGCGACGCCGGCCGCTCCGACTGAGATCGGAACGGAGCCGGTCAGCCGATCGACCTCGTCGACCACGTCATCGTTCTCGAGGTCGAGGTCGAGATCCTGCCCCACCGCGGCGGGCGGAGGGACGAACGCACGCGGAACCGTGCGGTCATCGACGTCGTGAGACGCGGGCTCAAGAGTGGCCGGCCGCGGCTCGCTCGGCGCCGGCTCGGAGGGGACCGCGTCGCCGTCGGGGACGTACGGAGGCAGGTCTGCCGGCTCGATTCCGATGGGCGGCGGCATCGAGCTGAAGTCGAGCAGCGGCGGCAGCTCCGCGCCTTCGTCAGTGCGCACGGGCTCCACGGGCTCGACCGGCATCGCCTCACCGGGCACGGGCGCCACCGGCATCGGCTCGACGGGCATCGGCTCCGCGAGCACGGGTTCAACGAGCTCCGGGTCGCGCACGATGGCCTCAGGATCCGGCGGCGGCATCGACGCACGGAGAGTCGGCACCTCTCCGGAGGTGGGGAACGCGGGCGGCTCGACCAGCGTCGGGGGTGCCTCGGCCGGAGGGCCGAACCGCGACGACGGCGGTTCGGCTTCCGACGACTGCTCTTCCGCGGACCGCTGCTCACTGTCCGCGGTCCGTTCGGACTCCGGGGCGGCGTCGCTCTGCTCGGCCGGGCCCTGGTCGAGAAGGCCCGAGATGCCCGGGAGCGTGACTGCGCCGGTGGCAAGCGCCTGCTGCCAGGCACGGAACGCGTCCGGGTCCTCCTCGCGCAGTCGCAGCTGCTGCTCGAGGATCTCGATCGCGGCAAGCGTCGAGCTCTCCCCCATCACCGTGTCCAGGTCGCTCTCGTCACCCGCGACGGGCGGCGTCGGCGCCGGGTCGGGCTCGACCAGCGCGACGGGTTCCTCGGCGATCGGGATGTCGTGGAACGAGCTCGGATCGGGCTCCACCAGGTCCGGGTCGGGCTCGAACGAGTCCGGCTCCTCCGAGAACGAGTCCGGCTCTTCGTCGAACGGACGCGGCGCAGCCGGCGCGGGTTCGACGGGCACCC
>DCRR01000015.1:150967-171822 GCA_002325245.1 Microbacteriaceae bacterium UBA1487
ACCGACACCGGGGCGGTGTAGGTCGAGAACTGCGCCGCAAGCGCCTCCGCGATCGCATCGTCGTCGGTGAGCTCCGGCTGCGGCGGCGCGGCCGCCGGCTCGGCGTCGCGCGAACTCTGCTCATCCGCGGCCGACGAAGACGTTGTGGCGGCCGGCCCCACGTCACGCGGCAGCGGCGTGAACGTGGATCGGCGCTTGCCTGTCGGCGCAGTGTCTTCCACGGAGTCGGGCTCCGCGCCACCATTGCCGAATGGAGCGTCGGTCATAGGAAAAGCCTAGAGGCGCTCACTCGAAAACGGGGTACGACGAGCCGACACGAGAACAGATAGTCCGACGAGGATCAGCACGACCCCACCCCAGCCGAGCGGAGCGAGCCGCTCCCCGACGACGAGCACCGCGAGCACCGTCGCCACGACCGGCTCCAGGAGCGTGATCGTGGTCACGTGGGAGCTGCGAAGCTCGCGCACGCCGAGGCCGAACAGCAGATAGGCCAGCACCATCGGGCCGAGCACCAGGTAGCCGGCGATGCCGACCGTGGCGGGACTCTGCAGCAGCGGCGCCCCCGTCACCAGGAGCACCGGCAGCAGCAGCGCACCGCCGAGCCCGAACATCGCCGCCATCACGCCGCGGCTCGTGCCGCCCGTCGCCATCGCCCGGCCGGATGCGTAGGTGTACAGCGCGTAGGCGAGCCCGGCGAGAAGAGCGACCGCGATCCCGAGCACCGGGGCGTCGCCCGGGCGCCCCTCCTCCGATGCTCCGTCGCCGAAGATCGCGCGACTCGTGGCGAGCGCCGCGATTCCGAGCAGCGCGAACGCGGTCGCGATGACCCAGCGCCGCGAGAGCGGGCGCCGTTCGAGCAGCCATTCGAGGAGAGCCGCGAACACCGGCCCCGAGCCGAGGGCGACGACGTTGCCGACCGCCACCCCGGCGAGATCCATGCCGCTGTAGAACGCGAGCGGGTAGACGACGACGCCGAGCGCGCCGAGCGCCACCCAGCGTCGCTGCGCGCGATGCCGCAGCACCGCGAGGGCGCGTCGCCTTGCGAAGAGGAGCAGCAGCATGCCGCCGATGCCCATCGTGGCCGCGCCCACCGCGATGGGGCTCACATCCTCGGGGAAGAAGCTGGCCGCCGTTCCGGTCGTGCCCCACAGCGTCGCCGCAATCACCAGCGCAACGACTGCACCCGGATTCACGGCTCCGCTCCTCTCCGTCCGATGAGAAACCGAGTCCGGTTCGAACGGTGGACCTCCGTAGAGAGTTTGAGAACCCCTGCCCACACCTGAAGACTCTGTCTTTGCGCAGGTCACGGGGCTTCTACAACCACGACCAGCGCTCCTCTGAGCCTACTGTGTCCGACTCCAGGGGGCGAGTGGTGCGATCACTTGGGATGGCTCAAACCCTCCTTCGCCCGGAGCAGGTCGACGATCTGGTGGCGCAGTACCGCGAGGGCGCAACGCTCGTGGAACTGGCATCCGTGTTCGGCGTGAACCGCCGCACAGTCGCCACCCACCTCACCCGGCGGGAGGTGACGATCCGCCGTGGACGGTTCGATCCCTCCCGCATCCACGAAGCAGCCGACCTCTACCTCAGCGGGTTGACGCTGGTATAGGTCGGCGTGAAGGTTGGGGCGGGGCCTCAGGCTGTCCGGCGAGCGCTCGCTTCGCACGGCATCGTGATCCGGCCTGGCGGGCGCTGTGGTTCTCGCATCACGGCATCCACTGCCGTGGGCGGTTGAGCCTAGACACGAAGGGCTGGCTCACGCAGGCTCGCCTCGACGCGCGAGTCGTGGCGCCGGTGACGACGGACCGCAGCCTCGCGCAGGCGCGCACGGATGAGCAGAGCGACGCTCAGGGGTCCCATGATGATGAACTTGAGCGCGTTCCAGCATGCCCACAGCACGATGAGGTGGAGCCAGCCGGGGCCGCCGTCGGCTGCCGAGCCAGAGCAGATGCTGGCGATCAGGATGTACGGAAGCGCGACCAGCATCGCGGGTATCCCCCACTTGAGTCCGCGGCGGGTGCGGATGCCAGCGAGCAGGCGGTTGCTCGGCATGTAGCGGTGCAGGTAGTCGCGGGTGCGAACGCTGAGCGTCCAGATAAGGCGGAACATGGCGGGCCTCTCGTCACACGTGTTACTCCGTCGAGGAGGCAGAACGTGTGTGAGTGCCCGAAGGCCGTCCCGGACGACCCGCAATATGAGGAGAACCTGCCTCACCATCCACTGTACGCCGGGGTCGGCGTTCACGGAACCCTTCGCTCCCGAGTTGCCGCGCGCACCTCTCTGTAGGAGTGAGAGGGCCCGACGATGACGAACCTGAGCGACGTAGTCCAGGACGAGCGCACAGCACGGATGGTGCTGTCGATGATCGTCGAACCAGACGACGCGGTAACAGGCCGACTCCTGGGCGAGCTGGGAGCGCTTGAGTTGCTCCGACTCGCCGAACGTGACGACGTGGTGCCGGGCCTCAGTAACGTTGACGCCCAGGTGTGGCGTTCCCAGTTCGAGCGCTCAGACGCTCGGACACTTGAGCAGAACGTCGTCGAAGCCGAGCGCGCTGGTATCGGCGCGCTAGTCCCCGGCGACAAGGAGTGGCCTTCCGCGCTCGACGATCTTGGCGACCGACGGCCATACGTCCTGTGGGCTCGCGGCACGACATCGTTCCTCGCGCGACCGCTCAGCGATTTCGTCACGATCACCGGCGCGAGGGCCTCGACCTCCTACGGCGACCATGTGGCCGGGCAGCTTGCCTCCGACCTCGCCAACGCTGAGCGGCTTGTCGTGGCCGGCGGTGCATACGGCATCGAAGGAGCGGCCCATCGAGCGGCCCTTGCATCCGGCGGCGACACGATCGCGGTCATGGCGAACGGCGCAGACCGCATGTACCCGATGGGTCACCGTGAACTGCTTGAGCGGGTGGCCGACCTGGGCCTCATGGTCAGTGAGATGCCACCCGGCGCAGTCCCGACGCGCCATCGCTTCATTGCTCGGGCGCGCCTAATGGCTGCGCTCTCCACAGCGACCGTCGTGGTCGAGGCTGGCGTTCGCTCTGGATCAATGACCGTCGCCCGGCGTGCGCACGAGCTTGGCCGCGCTGTCGGAGCTGTTCCCGGCCCGGTGACCAGCGCAGCGAGCGCCGGGCCGCACCAACTCCTGCGAGATGGCGCGTCACTGGTGACGGATGCCGCGGACCTGCTCTCTCCACGCGGACGTGACGGCGCAAGCGCGATCCGGGCATCTGCGGCTTTCCGCGATTCAGGGCGGCCGTCAACAGCCACGAAGTCGATGAGCACCCGCGCCCTGTAGCTGCCTGCGAGCCGCTTCTACGATCTGCCGCTCAGGTGGCGATGTATGCCGAGCGCGCTGCTTTCGCCTTCTCCCAGTCCTCCTGCACTTCGCTCACAGTCGGCTTGGTGCTCATGTACTCGGCGGCGTGAGAGTGTCCGGTCATCCGTTCGCAAGCACGATCGAAGAGAGGTTCAATGACTGCGATGGCAGCATCGAGCCGAGAACTGTCGATCTTCGACAGGCGGGTCATCATGATGTTCTTGCGATATCGCTGTGTGACGTTCTGCAGGAGTTCCTGCTCAACGAATGCTTCGCACCAGGCGCGAATGAGGTCGTAGGTCTCTTTGATGAGTGCATCCTGGACCACGGGCTCCGCGCTGGTCATCTCTTGAAGTTTGACGTTGATCCGCTTGGCTAGATCGGCCGGCGTATCGAGCCTCGGCTCGACGTCCGGAGCCAGGATTCCCTTGGCCTCTCCACCGTCGCGCACCTCGTAGATTTTCGTCCTGAGCTTCTTGTTCTGCCTGGCGGCCATCAGCGCTGACGCGAACATGATGTTGTGGGTCAAGACAACAACCTGATGTGTCTCGGCGAGATTCTGGATGCGTGCAGCAACCTCATCAAGTCTGCGGTAGTCGAGACTTGTGACCGGGTCATCGAAGATCAGAGGTGCTTTGGTCCCTCGCATCCGACTCTCGGCAAGAAAGTCGGCCAGCGCCAACACCTTCTGCTCACCTTCCGAGAGCACCGCAGAGGGCTTGTAGGAGGCGACCGCCTTCTTGCGTTGCGCCTGTCCGCTACGCCCCTGAAATCGAAGTGCGACCTGAGGCGCTCGAAGACGAGCGCACTCCTCGGCGAACAGCGTCTCGAAGTTCTTGTTCACGAGGTCTTCACTGGCAAGCTTGGACTGGACCGTGAGTTGCTTCGACGCGCCGCTTGAAATGACCCGTGAGAGCTTGTCAAGTTGTTGCGCTCTTCGCGCACGTCGGACGTACTCGCGGGCTGCGGCGATGTTCCGGTTCAATTCAATGCGTGCCGTGAGTTCTGAAAGCTCCTTCTGCTTTCCGGTGAGCGCGCTCGCCGCATTTGCTTTGTCCTCCGACATCCGCTGAACGGCCGCCCGTGCAGTCGCCAGTTCGGCTCCGACTTTGGAGGCCACTGCTTCTGCGCTCTCTCGGAGGGTGCCTGCGGTCACGGGCTTCCCATTCGCGGTGTCCTGAGCTGCGGCTCGGGCCGCCGCGAGCACGTCACATGCTTGGCTCGCCCATACCGGTGGGTCTTCACCATCCCGCTGTTCTGTGGCGAACTCGTTCGCGCGGGTGAGCTCGGCTTCGTCGAACCTGAGGCTGGAGTTGCGCACCTCGGTGTTCGCGTCCGCGACCTGACGGACAAGCGTTTCATCGAGGAACGTGCGATAGCGAGTCAGCAGGTTCAAGGCCGTCGGGCTGAGCTCCTGCATGCAGTAGAGACACTTGTCTCCGGCAGTTGGATAGTGCTCGCGGTCAAGGTGTTGGCGGTACGAGTCTCCCGCAACGATGAACTCCTGCCATTCCCCATCTGCGGGGCCTGGCAGCTCATCCTGACTGAAGAGTTGCTCTCGCGCTTCTGTCCTTCGACCTTCCGCTTCCTGGAGTTTCACCCGGGCTTTCTCGTAGACGACCGCATCGAAGTTCATCGCCGTTGTAAGCACGCCGTGCAGCCGATTGAGGTGACGTACCGTCTCCTGTGTGCTGGAGAGAATCGCGTCGAGCGAGTTGGAACGGAGCGCCGCGATCTCACCTTCGAGCCGCTCGCGGTCGGCCTCGGCACCGTCAGGCAGCGTTGCCAGTGCGTCAAGCTCCGCGAGGTCTGTGGTGGCACCCAGGGTCTCGATCACGGGATACACCTTCGTACCTCGCGTGAACCTCGACAACAGCGGGTTGCTCCCCGGCGCCAAGGCCTTGACCTCGGTTGCGATCCGCTGCTGAATGCCTTGCAGCCCGGCAGCGACGTGACCAAACAGTGCGAGTTCGGCCGGTGTGTAGACGTAACCCAGATCGCTGTCAACGTGCAACGAGACTGCGCTCGCGTCGAAGACGCTGATGCGGGTGAATGGCGCAAGGCCGGATGCGTCCTTCCACATCACCGAGGAGTCCATGCCAGACAGTCGGTACTGGATGGTGGCGCTGGGCGACGGCGGGCTGTCGAGATAGGCGGTGTGCGCGTTCGGCAGGATGTCCTCAGCGGTCCGAACAGCCGAGATGCGCTTCAGTATTCGTGCATACCCGGTCTTCCCCGATCCGTTCTGCCCAAAGAGCACGGTCAGTTCCGGGTCGAAGCCAAGTTCTTGGTCAGCGGCGAGCGCATTGACGCCTTCGATGCTCGCCAGACTGACGAGTTCAAGAGTCTCCTCTTCCGCCGCATCCGTGGCGACGAGTTCAAGCTTCGGAACTTCCGGGGCCTCACCATCGCCAAGCCCCTTCTCCGCAAGGAAGGTGGTGTAGGCGGCGTCCAGCAGGGCATCGCTCGGCGCCTGGCGAGAGAGGATCGTTTCGGCAGTGATCTGACGCACCCATGCGTCCTGCCCGTTCGCCCAACCCACGAGCAAGCGTCGGGGCGTCGCGTCTCCCAAGTTGACCGAGACCTCTTCAGCTGCCACGTCTGCCTCCGTCCTGGCGAACGGTGTCAGGAGATACGTGTCGCCGATCCAGCTCGAACTGTCATGGTGCTGTCCATCATGCCTGAGGAGTCGGGGGTCGGGCCGGACGACACAGCGGCCGCGGCGCTCCGAAGCTCGTTCTGGCTCACAGCGACGGCCCGGTTCGCTGGGTCCGAGAGTGTCGGGAGTGTTCTTGATCTTGTTCGACGCGAGCGAGGTTCATCGTTCTGTCCAGGGCTGTACGCGCCCGCGCAGCGTCGATCCTCTGGGCCGCAGACTCGGGTGGGGCGCCGAGGGGTGCGTCGTCGGTGACGCGGTAGCGGTCTCGGTAGGCAGCGACCACGCGGGCAGCCTTGCGCCAGGTCGCGGCTCGTCGTCGGTCGTTGGGCGGCATTCCAAGAGCCTTCGTCCACGGTGCGCACTCGGTCAGGGCGTCGTCGAGTACGGCGTCAGCGCGCGCCTCGATCAGTTCCTCTCGCTCGTCGAGGGCCGCTCGCATCTCTGTGTCGATGACTCCGTGCGCCTGTGGGATGAGGCCGGCGATGAGTCGCGATGGCTTGCGGGTCCGGCCTGATCCTGCGGGTCGCGCGGTCGCCCGTTCGACGCGGTAGTGGACGACGGCGGCGATGTCGTCCGCGTCGCCGAACCCGCGCGCAGCGACGAGGCGCGGCAGCAACTCATCGACATCGTGATGGTTCGCTTCAGCCCTGCGGAGTTCAGCTGCGAGCGGGCCGAACGCTTCGGACTCGATGGCACTCTCGGCCTGCTCGTCGGAGAGTCCGGAGCCTCGAACGAGGGTGGCCCAGCGGTCATGCTGAGCAGCGGCAGCGATCGTCTCGTACTCGGCGGCGAGCTGGGCGATCGAGCCCCACTGTTCCTGCTCGGTGGCGATGCTCTCGTGTGCCGATAGCTCGGCTCCGCTGTGTTGCAGAACGCCGTAGAGCACGTTTCGCGCGGTGGCATCGCGATCGTCGCCAGGGTGAGGCTGTGCATGGTCGTTGGCGCGGTCCAGCGTTACATAGGCGTGGTTCGAGTGCCGTCCTCGGGTCATCGCGACGTAGAAGGTCTCTCTCGTCGAGGTCGGTTCGACCAACACGTGTGCGGTGTCGGTCGTGACGCCTTGCGCTCGGTAGGCGGTGACTGCGTAGCCGAGATCGACATGCTCGGCCACGTACGAGGCTGGGAGGACGATGCTGCCGCCGAACCTGCTCCTTCGCTTCCGAGCCCTGCTGGTGCCGTCGTCGCGAACAACGGTGCCGGTTCCGTAGTCGCGTGCGATGGTGATGGTCCCGTCGTCGCCGACGGCGGTGATGGTCCAGATGTCGCCGTTGCGCACCCAGTCCCGCCCGGCCAGGGTGCGCAGTTCGCGCTTGTTCTGTCGCGTGATGATGGTGTCGCCGACGCCTGCGGCGGTGCCGTCGCGCAGCTCGACTTCGCGGTCGGGGTTCAGCGTCTTGTTGAGGATCAGGTCGGCGCGGGCGCGACGGTTCAGCGTGGTCACGTCTTCGTGGGTTTCGGCGATCAGCACCGAGACGAGTCCGGCGTCGCGGTCGGCGCGCCAGGCGTTGTAGGCGGCGTCGGTCATGGCCTCGGAGTCGCCGTCGGTGATGCGCTCGTGGGCGAGGTAGGTGTCGATAGCCGCCGTGCGTCCGTGACGTAGCTCGAGTGAGGCGGTCTTCTCCCAGGTATGGGTGAAGCGGTGGACGTCGACCAGTTCGGGGGTGTCGGCCCGGTCTCTGGCGATCATTGCGAAAGCGCCGCCGGCGTCCACGGATTGCAGTTGGGCGTAGTCGCCGACCAGCAGCACCTTCGCGCCCGCTTCCTGGGCGAGGTGGGTGATGCGGTCCAGTGACAGGGTGCCGGCGAGGGAGGCTTCGTCGATGACGACGAGCTGACCCGCCTCGAAGGTGGTGCCGTGGAGGAGGTGGTTCTGCCACCACTTCGCCGTGTTCTCAGTCTCGATCCCGAGATCGTCGGCGAGGACCTGGGCGGCAACCGCTGACGGGGCCAGGCCGACGACGGAACCGGGGCCGTGCTCGGCTTCCCAAGCGCGACGGAGCGCATTCATGGCGGTGGTCTTGCCCGCCCCGGCGGGACCGACAAGCACGTCGAGCATCCGTCCCGACACCGCGATCCGGGTCAAGGCGTCGGCCTGGTCGTCGCCGAGCATCCGACCGTCCGCATCGGGTCTGCGCGTGATCTTCTCAATGGTTGACAGCGGCACCGTCGGACCGGCCAGGTTCGCTGCTCGTTCCAGGAGTCTGTCCTCCGCCGCGAGCTGGGACTCGGAGGTGAACACGGTCGAGCTCTTCGGCCGGAACACCGAGGTGCCGTCGGGCCGACGGAACACAACCGGGGACGCGGCGAGTTCGGGCGGCGTCAGCCGAAGCGAGACGAGTTCGGCGGCGTCGGCGACCATCGCGACGATGGCTTCCCGGTCCTGCGTGGTGGCGAACCGCCAGCCCATCGTCTGCCGGGATGCCTCGGCCATGAGATTCCATCGCCGCCAGGTCGAGCGCTTCTCACCGACCACCTCGACGACCGAGCGCCCGAGCTCGCCGATCACGTCGAGTGGCACGTCGTCGGCGCGTAGCAGGAGCGGTTTGTCGTTGTCGGTCATCTCGCGTGCCCACGTCGTCGCGTCCCGACCGAGAGTCTTGGATGCGCGATCCCGCCACTCGGCGGTCAGGTCAGCCAAGGATCGGACCTGCTTCTCAGGCCTCGTGGCCAGCGTGGCCTGGGCTCGCAGCTTGAGGATCGTCGCGTTCGATGGTTGGTGTCTGTGATGGGCAACGTACTCGGCGATGAGCCGGTTCTTCTCGGCGTCGATGTGGCGAGCGCGGGTGGAGAACTCCGCGACCAGTTCCTCCGGCACGCCGGTGATAGCCCACGCCGGATTCCGGTCCCGCCCCATCTCGCGCTCCTCCCACGAGACGCCGAAGGAGCGCGTCATATGGTCGGCGAACACGGCTTCGTGTAGTTCGGAGAGGGCAACGACGGCGGCGTGCATCGGTCTGCCGTCAAGCGAGCGCCATTTCCCATCGACGACGGTCTTGGCCTTGTTGCTGATCACCACGTGCGTGTGGATGTGGGGGTCGCCGGCGCGGGAGTCGAAGTGATCGAAGGCGGCGGCGATGAGCCCGGTGACATCGACTTGCGCAACCGCGCCGTCTCCGGCGGTTGCGCCCGCGCGGGTGGCTGCAACTTCACGTTCCATGAACGCAACCACCTCCGCAACCGCTCGATGGTGCGCCTCCCCGATGAGTGCTTGGACCCCGGCGTCGGCGACTGCCCACAGCACCGATGCGGACTTCGGGATGGAGAAGGTGAAGTCGAAGCCTGCGACCGCACGCCGTGTGCTGTGAGCTGTCTCCTCGGCGACGATCTGCGCGATGGCCTCGCCCTTGGCCCCAGGTGTGAGCGTCTGGTCAAGAGCGGCGATCCGTGCCTCGATCCGCTCGTCCTGGCTCTTGTACGCAGGGAAGCCCAGGCCGAGCTTGTCGCCGGTGATCGGATCACAGCCCGTGCCCATCAGGAGCTGGAGTTGGTCTTCTGATACTCGGTCGCCCACCTGAATCTCGCCCTTGCCGAGGGCCGCTACGCCTGCGCCGAGCCAGCGGCCGGGCGGTGTGCCTTCTTCCATGTAGTAACGAGTGAGCGGCGTCGAGAGCGGCCTGTTGCCGTCGGCTGCCGCGACCGTCTTGAGCAGGTACTTGTAGCCATCACCTGCCGACATCACGCGCATCGAAACCGTCATGCTCACCTCCGTTCCTGGCGAGCAGGTGAGCACCCGCACCCGGTGACTTCTGAGCCGGTAGTGCCCGGCTCTTCTACCTCGACCTGCAAGACGCGTGTGACCTCGGATGGCGGTCAGAGCGAAGGCCGGAGATGGGGGCGTCGGGCGGTGTCGCTCGCGTGGCTCGACGAGCTGCGGGCGTGCCGGAGTTGTGCACCTGACAGTTGGCCAGCTCGGCATCAGTGCTCAACGAGGCACGGATGCCGGGGACGACCTTCACCGGAGCAGACTTTATGCACGACCTCGACATCAGCGGCGAACCACGACTCAGGATCGGGTCGCTGTTCAGCGGCTACGGCGGCCTCGACCTCGCAGTCGAGCACGTATTCAACGCCACGACCGTGTGGTTCTCCGAACTCAACGCGCCCGTCGCCCGCGTCTTCTCGCACCACTGGCCCGAAGCTCCGAATCTTGGCGACATCACGGCCATCGACTGGAGTCAGGTCGAGCCCGTGGACATCCTCATCGGTGGATTCCCGTGCCAAGACGTTTCCACGGTAGGCAAGCGCGCCGGCCTTGCTCCGGGTACGCGCTCGGGTCTCTGGGCGCACATGGCCGTAGCCATCGACGCGCTCCAGCCCGAATGGGTCGTCATCGAGAACGTCCGCGGGCTGCTGTCCTCACCCGCGACGCGGCCATCCGCAGAAGGAGATAACCATGACCGACGCAACCCAGGCGATGCATCCCCCGACGGCGCAACCCTTCGCAACGTGGAACCCGACCCGTGGCATCTGGGAGACTACGCAACTCGACCTCTTCGGGCTCTCGGCGCCGTTCTCGGCGATCTGGCCGACTTGCGGCTGGATGCAGGATGGATCGGCTTACCGGCTTCCCTTGTCGGCGCTCCTCACCAACGCTTCCGCATCTTCGCCCTCGCCCGGCGCACTGTTCCGCACCCCGCTGGCGACGGACTCATCGCGCGGTGGAGAGACTCTCGACCAGGTGCGAGCGAGACGAGGGACGATTGCGCTGTCGCACCAGATCATCGACTTCGCCCTCCACGGACCGGGTGGCTCATCGAACAGGAGAGCCGAATCGGAGACGCTGTGGTCGCTGATCGACGGACTGTTCAGCGATGGGGACGCTACGCCGACGCCATCACTCGTTGGGAACACATCACCGGGCGACCCGCGCAAGCGCCAGCCCTCCTGAACGACGCCGACGGCCCCCGCCCAGCACCGGCATTCGTCGAATGGCTCATGGGCCTGCCGACTGGATGGGTCACCGATAGCGGCGACCTGACGCAGAATCAACAGATCACCGCCCTCGGCAACGGAGTGCTACCCCTCCAGGCTGTGTCCGCGCTGTCACTGCTCGCCGCGTGAACGTGGGCTACGCGAGAGCGGCGTCCTCCGGTGCTCCCGGTGTCGTTCCCAGAGCGGCGAGCAGGCGGACCCGGACTCGCTGCTTGCGCTGCTCGAAGAACGAGGTGAAGTCGGCCAAGTCGAGCGGAAGGCCGTCGAGGTCGTCCTCGGCAAGGTACGTAGCTCGCTTGTTCTCGCTCGGGAAGGCGGTGTCCATCCACTCCGCAGGCAGTCCATCCTGCTTCTCGATGTTGGCGGCCCCACCCAGCAACTGAAGGTTCGGCAGCAGGCATGCGGCGGCCAAGTAGTCGTCGACCTTAATCGAGCGGGACGCCGGCACCGAGGAACGGGACATATTCTCCACGACGGATCTTCGAGCACTTCGCCACGCTCGCTGGTAGGGAGCTGTCAACTGACTCGCCGCTCGTGAGGACACCTGGCGCCGAATATACATAGTACAGTGTATAGTCATCGTATGCTGACTATTTCCGATCGACTCGACGTGATGAACCGGCTCGGCCGAGCTATGGCCGACCCGACCCGCTCCCGCATTCTGCTGACCCTGCTGGCCGGGCCGAGCTACCCGGCGGTGCTGTCCCGCGAGCTGGGGTTGTCGCGCTCGAACGTGTCGAACCATCTGACATGCCTGCGCGGGTGCGGGATCGTGGTGGCCGAGCCCGAGGGCCGACAGACCCGCTACGAGGTGGCAGACCCGCACCTGGCCCGCGCGCTGACGGCGCTGGTGGATGTCACGCTCGCGGTCGACGAGAGCGTGCCGTGCATGGACCCGGACTGCGGGGTCGAGGGTTGCCAGGCAGTGGAGGTGCGGGCGTGAGCGCGGTCACGGGTTCGCAGGTCGAGCATGTCGACCTCGACGACCACGATGATGACGATGACCGGCCGTGGTATCGGAGCCCGAGCGTTCTGATCCCGATCGCCTCCGGCGTCGCGTTCGCCGCCGGCCTGGCGTGCGAGTGGACCGGCGCGGAGACCGCGGGCCTGGTGCTGTTCTGGATCGGCCTGCTGCTGGGCGCGTACACGTTCGTGCCGGGCGCGCTGCGCAAGCTGTTCACCAAGGGCAAGCTCGGCATCGGGCTGCTGATGACGATCAGCGCCACCGGCGCGGTGATCCTCGGCTACGTCGAGGAGGCCGCCGCGCTGGCATTCCTATACTCCATCGCGGAGGCGCTGGAGGACAAGGCGATGGACCGCGCCCGCGCAGGGTTGCGGGCGCTGTTGAAGCTCGTGCCCGAAACCGCACTCGTCAAGCGCGGCGACGCCACCGCCGAGGTCGAGGCGAAGGAGCTGCGCGTCGGGGATGTCCTGGTGGTCCGGCCGGGCGAACGGATCGCCACCGACGGCACCGTGCGGGCCGGGCGGAGCAGCCTGGACACGTCCGCGATCACGGGTGAATCGATCCCGGTCGAGGTCGAACCGGGCACCGACGTCTCGGCCGGGTCGATCAACACCACCGGCGTGCTCGAGGTCGAGGCCACCGCCGCCGGCACCGACAACTCGCTCACCACCATCGTGGAGCTGGTCGAGCAGGCGCAGGCCGAGAAGGGCGACCGTGCCCGCCTGGCCGACCGGATCGCCCGCCCGCTGGTGCCCGGCGTGATGATCCTCGCCGTGCTGGTCGGCGTGCTTGGGTCGCTGTTGAGCGGCGACCCTGAGCTGTGGATCACCCGCGCTCTGGTGGTGCTGGTCGCAGCCTCGCCGTGCGCGCTGGCGATCGCCGTCCCGGTCACCGTTGTTTCCGCGATCGGCGCGGCGTCGAAGTTCGGTGTGGTCGTGAAGTCCGGGGCCGCGTTCGAGCGGTTCGGCGGCATCCGCCACGTCGCCGTCGACAAGACCGGCACGCTGACCCGCAACGAGCCCACGGTGACCCGCGTCGTCACCACCGGCGCGACCGAGAATGAGGTGCTGGCGTGGGCGGCGAGCCTGGAAGGTCACAGCACGCACCCGCTGGCCGCCGCGATCACGAAGGCCGTCCCCGACGCCCCGACCGCGCACGACGTCACCGAGACCGCCGGGCACGGCATCACCGGCACGCTCGGTAGTGCCCGTCTCGCCGTCGGTAGCCCCCGCTGGCTGGACGCCGGCACGCTGGCCGACCAGGTGCAGGTGATGGAATCCGAGGGGATGACCGTCGTCATCGTCCACCGCGGCGACCGGCCGGCTGGCGCGATCGGGGTGCGTGACGAACTGCGCCCAGAGGTTCCCGAGGTCATCGCCACGCTGAACCGCCGCGGGATCGGGGTGACGATGCTCACCGGCGACAACGCCCGCACCGCCGCAGCGCTGGCCGGCCAGGCCGGCATCATGGACGTGCGCGCCGAGCTGCGCCCCGAGGACAAGGCCACCGCCGTCGCGGAGTTGTCGAAGTCTCAGCCCACTGCCATGATCGGGGACGGCATCAACGACGCTCCCGCGCTGGCGGCCGCGGATGTGGGGATCGCGATGGGAGCCAAGGGCGCCGATGCTGCGATCGAGTCGGCCGACGTCGCGTTCACCGGCCACGACCTGCGCCTCATCCCACAGGCCCTCGCCCACGCCCGCCGCGGCCGCAACATAATCAACCAGAACGTCGTGTTGTCGATCGCGATCATCGTGGTGCTGCTGCCGCTGGCGATTACCGGAGTCCTCGGGCTCGCCGCGGTCGTGCTTGTACACGAGGTCGCTGAAGTCGTCGTCATCCTCAACGGGCTCCGCGCGGCGCGGCGCACGAAGGCATGACCGATCCCCTTGACGGCTCCGCTCCCTCCCCGGGACAAGCGGATGCCGTGGAAGCGAGTTCTGCCGGCCCGGCGGCGGCGCGCGTCCGGCTCCGCTGGTTCCTGCTCGCGTGCGCCGTCGCCGCTGGCGCGGTGCTGATCGATCAAGGCAGCAAGGCACTCGCCCTCGCTCAGCTCAGCGAGGATGACCGTATTCCGCTCTTGGGAGACTGGCTCGGCTTGCAGCTCGCGTTCAACCCCGGCACCGTGATGTCCCTCGGAGCCGGCGCAACCTGGCTGCTCACCGTCATCGCCGCGGCGGCCTCTGTCGCTCTACTCGTCGCCGCAACCCGCGCCCGCACCGTCGGGTGGGCGGTCGCGATCGGCCTGGTGTGGGGAGGCGCGGTCGGCAACCTGCTGGACCGGCTGTTCGCCCCTCCCGAGTTTGGCCGCGGTCACGTCACCGACTTCCTCGCCTACGGCAACCTGTTCATCGGCAACCTTGCCGACGTCATCCTCGGTTTCGGCGTCGCCCTGGGCGTCCTGCTTTACCTCCGAGGCCCACACCACACCAGGAACGGACAATGATGGTCGCAGAGTATCAACGGCACGCGGCTGCCGGAACCGCTGGGTCGCCAGGCGGCTGTAACGCGGCGGTGGGCGCATGATCCTGTCCTCCGTCCTGCAGGCGATCGGCCTATTCATCGCCACGAACATCGATGACATCATCGTGCTCTCACTGTTCTTCGCCCGAGGCGCGGGCCAGCGCGGGACCACCGCCCGAATCCTGGTCGGACAGTACCTCGGGTTCGCTGGCATCCTGGGCGCTTCCGTGCTGGTGACGCTCGGGGCGGGAGCGTTCCTGCCGCCAGAGGTCATCCCCTACTTCGGACTCATTCCGCTGGGGTTGGGACTTTGGGCTGCGTGGCAAGCCTGGCGCAACCGCGGTGCCGACGATGACGATGAGGCAAAGGTCGAGGGCAAGAAGGTTGGGGTGTGGACGGTGGCCGGGGTGACCTTCGCCAACGGCGGGGACAACATCGGCGTCTACGTCCCGGTCTTCCTCAGCGTGGGCCCAGCGGCCGTGGTGGCGTACTGCATCGTGTTCCTCGCCCTGGTCGCCGCCCTCGTCGGCCTGGGCAAGTTCGTCGCCACCCGCCGACCGATCGCCGAACTCCTGGAACGCTGGGAACACATCCTGTTCCCGATCGTGCTCATCGGCCTGGGCATCTTCATCCTCGTCAGTGGTGGTGCCTTCGGCCTCTGAACTCGTAGCCGACTGCGTAGATGGCAGCGTGCTGTGGTTGCTACCTGGCGGCTGAGTGTCCCGGTGCGCTGCGCGTGTGAGCGGCCCAGACGACGTGCTCGGCGCCGCTGCCTCAACTGAGCCCACGCTGACCGCGTAGGCATCGATCACGCGGTCGGTGCCGGTGTTGAAGGCGTCGCGGATACCACTTGGATCACCACATCGCTGGTCCCGGCTCTTGTGTCAGGCGCAGCAGGAGGTGGGGAGTTCGTTGCGGAAGAGGTTCGCGGTGAGGCGGATGCCTTCGGCCATGGTGAGGTAGGGGGCCCAGGTGTCGGCGAGTTGGGTGACGGTGAATCCGGCGGTGATGGCGTAGGTTGCGGCGAGCATCATCTCCCCAGCGGTGTCGGCGAGGGCGTGGATACCGAGGACTGTGCCGGTGTCGGCGTCGGCGACGATCTTGATGCCGCCGCGGGTGTCGTGGTTGGCGATGGCCCTGGGCACGTCGGAAAGTCGTAGGTATCGGCAGGCGCACCGGTATCCGGCGGCGATCGCGTCGGCTTCGGTGATCCCGGCGGAGGCCAGTTGGGGTGAGGTGAACAGCACAGACGGCAACCCGGTGAAGTCGACTCGCTCGTCGTGACCGAGGGCGTTGTGCGCGGCGATCTTCCCGGTCCTCGCGGCGACGTACACGTACTGGGGCACGTCAGTGACGTCACCGGCGGCGAACACAGCCGGGTTCGTGGTCCGCTGCTGCTCGTCTACGATGACGAAGCCGCGCTCGTCGGTCGCGATACCCGCAGCGGGAAGGTTGAGCCCTTCGGTGCGCGGGGTGCGACCGGTGGCAACGAGGACACGTTCACCGGTCGCGTCCTTCCCGTTGCGGGTCGTCACCTGGACCAGGCCCTCGTGCTGGGTGATCGTGGCTGCGCGGTCGCCGATGACACTAATCCCCTCGGCCAGGAAGGCCTTGCGGAGCTCGGACGACAGTTCCGGTTCAGCGTGCGGGGCGAGCCGACCGATGACGGTGACCTCTACTCCGAGCCGGGCGAACAGCTGCGCCTGTTCCAGGCCGACGAAGCCACCGCCGATCACCACGAGCGACGCGGGCAGTTCCGTCAGTTCCATCGCTGTGGTCGACGTGAGATAATCGACCTGCTCAAGCCCGGGGATTGCCGGCACGTGCGGCTCGGCGCCGGTGGCGACGAGATACGACTTCGCGCGCACCGGTCGTCCATCCACGAGCAGGGTTCCCGCGTCTGTGAACGTTGCAGTGCCCGGGAGGATGTCAAACCCGTAGGCAGCGGCGATGTCGGCGTACTTGGTCTGGCGGAGCATCCCAACCAGATCATCCTTCTGCTCGATGAGCGCGCTGAGATCGACCATCCCAGCAGAGCTGGGGACGCCTGAGAACCGGTTCGTGAGGGCGGAGTGCCGGGTGTGCGCGGCCGCGAGAAGCGTCTTGGACGGCACACAACCCACGTTCACGCAGGTACCGCCGAGGGTTCCCGATTCGATGGCGACCACGCTGGCCCCCTCGAGGCGCGCGTGGATCGCTGCGGACATCGCCGCCCCGCCCGTCCCGATCACCACGAGATCAACCTCCGTGTGCCATGTCACGATGCCTCCTCCAGTTCGAACCGGCCACTCATGCGGCCACTCCTGAAAGAATGGACCTTAAAGTATGCTTGAAGGTCAAGTCGGTGGCCGAGGTGACGATGCGGATCGGAGAACTCGCGGGGAAGGCGAAGACGAGGGCGTCCACGCTGCGGTACTACGAGGAGCGCGGGCTGCTCCAACCGCCGGAGCGCACCCCGGCCGGGTACCGCAACTACGGCGACGAGGCGGTGCAGCGGCTCGAATTCATCGACCGGGCCCGCGCAGCAGGGCTCACCCTCGCGCAAACCGCCGAGATCCTCGAAGTACGTGACGCGGGCGGGTCGCCGTGCGGTCATGTTCGAGACCTCCTCGACCGGCGACTGGTCGAGATCGACGAGCAGCTCGAGCAGCTCCGCCTGCTCCGTACCAGCGTCGCCGAGCTCCGCGCGAACGCAGCACAGACGCCGCCGGAGGCCTGCACACCCGAGTCGATCTGCCGGTACCTCTGACCAATCGGCTGAAGGGTCTTGCTGCCCGGAGGGAACCGTTGTCTTGTCCGCGTAAGGTTGTCGCGCTCGCGGTAGTTCGTCAGGAACTCGTAGAACGTGTACGACTGCGCGGTCTCGGGCTTGAAGTTCCAGAGCAGGAAGGAGCCGACAGGGTATCCGTGCCTCAGACAAATTCACGATGGATAGCTGGCATCAGATACTCGCGCTTGCGGATGGCGGTGAGCATCTCCTCGATGCTGCACGGGGTCTAGAAGTACATGCGGCTCTCTCGATTCGGGCTGACGGGTGGTCAGACTGCGGTCTCGTCGTTGACGGCGACGACGGTGTCGTAGAGGCCGTAGCGGCGCAGGCCCTTGTGGGACTCGATGCCGGTGTAGGACAAGGAGGAGTCCTCGTAGCGGCGGAAGGCGAAGACGGCCTGGTTCATATGGGTGGCGTTAAAGACGCCGAGATTCACGAGGAGGTGGAAGTCCTCGACGGTCAGTCCGGTGACGGTGCGGAACAAGCCGGGTTCGAGCTTGGTGATGACGTCGGTAAGAGTGTTCTCACGGAAGTCGGTCAGGTACATGAACGCAGGGACGCGGGTGGCGAACTTGACCAGCTTCTCCTGAATCTGCGTCCGCTTGGACTTGTACTCCTTCTCCTCCTCCGTCAACTCCTTCTTCTCCGCCGGAGTAATGTCGTCGCCCTTCTCCTTCTTCGCCTTCTTCACGGCGTCGCTCTTGTTCACGACGGTCTCGAAAATGTCGCTGCCGAGCGCGCGGAAGCCTTCGATGTTCATGACGGCGTTGAGGGCGTCGGGGTTGTTCATGATCTTGCGCAGGGTGTCGTTGTCGACGTTGACGAGGATTGCGGACTCCCACTTGCGGGCCAGGAGGGTCGCGGAGGTGCCCGACATGGCGATGTCGAGGATGCCGCCGGCATCGACCTGGGTCATATTCGACCCGTCGTACGCCAACACGGGCAGGAACTTCACGAGCTCCTCGACGGCTTGCTCAGGGTTCGGCGTCTCCGGCGAGAGACCGGCGCCGTAGTCGGCGATCTGACGCAGCGCGCGAGTGGGCGCGAAGTCGAACACGAAGCACACAGGCTTGAGGACTGCTTCGGCGCTCGGGTTGTCTCCGTCGGGATTCTTGATCGACCACGGTGACTGTACGCGGAACGCTGCCTGAAAGTAGGTCTCGGGTGAGTTGAGGTTGCGCAACATCAGGATCGAGGACCACTGCTTGACGGTGACGCCCGTGGTGAGCTTGCCGCACGACAGGGTGATCGTCTTGGTGTCGTGGCCGTCGCCGATCGCCGCCCGCACTGGCGGGAGAGCATCCAGCCCGATGCCCGCGCCGGGACCCGCGACGACGAGGACCTTGTAGTCGTGCCAGAACACGTTCTGCTTCTCCGCGAGCAGGTTCGACATTGCCTCGCAGGCAGCAACGTTGGGCAGGAACCAGAACGAGTGCTGAAGGTACGGCAGGAGTCGGACATCGGAGTACGGGAATGGCGGGCGGGTGCCCATCCGCATCGCGTCGACCTGGGTGGGAAGGTGAGCGCCGCGGACGAGATCGAGCCACTTCTGCACGTCGGTCTTGTGGGTGAACTCGGCGTCCTTACCGATGCCCTTTGCCTCGAAGAACTCGTTGAGGTCGAACTCGTCGAACTCTCCCTGATTCGCAACGGCAATCAACTCGTCAGGCATCTGGTACGTGAACAGACGCATCTCCGGGAGCGACCCGTACGGGTTCCAGGCGTCCGGTTGCGCGACGGCGTACTCGGCCTTGGCGCGCTGCTCGTCGGTGTAGGTCCAGTTGAAGATTTGCTCCTCGATGAACTCACCGGTTGCCAGCGCCTTGAACGGCGTGCCCGACAGGTACAGGTAGGCGCGGGTGGTGATCGGCAGGAAGTCATCCTCGTCGTTGCCGAGCTCGTCGAGTTCCTCGTCGAAGGCCACGAGGCCGTCGTTGTACTCCGCGGCCAGTTCCTTCTGCTTGACTTTCTCGTCCTCGCCCTCGAACAGCTCCTTGGCGGACTCTCGCCACGCACCGAAGTGGTATTCATCGAAGATGACGAGGTCCCAGTTGGTGGTGTGGACCCACTCGTTCTTCGCCTTGATGAGGCCGGTCTTCCGATCTCGCCCGAGCAGGTCCTGGAACGATCCGAAGTAGACCAGTGGCCGAGTCTTGTCCGCCTCATCTGGGCTGCCCCCGGTGGCCGAGGAGAGGTACTGCCAGCCGTCGAAGTCGGCGTGAGACTCCAGGTCGGTCTGCCAGGCGTCCTCCACTGCGGGCTTGAAGGTGACCACGAGGATGCGTTTGGCGCCGAGCCGCTTCGCGAGTTGGTAGGAGGCGAAGGTCTTCCCGAAGCGCATCTTGGCGTTCCACAGGAACCGTGGCACCGCGTGAGAGTCCTCGGCCCAGATGGACTTGTAGTAGCCCTCGGCCTTGTCCACGGCGCTGGCTTGCTCCGGGCGCATCGGAAACTTCTCATGATGGGTTCCACTGAGCTTCACGCCTGTGCGAAGCTCAGTGATCGCCGTGCGCACATCGTCTGGGGTGCACCACATCCACTCTCGCGCTGAGCCGAAGATCGGGTTCTCGAAGCCCTTGTCGATCAGCCGTTGGCGCACATCTGAGTCGCGAAACACCGTCCCGTCGCCTCGTTCGGCGAGCTCATCAACGTGCAGCGTGTATGCCTGCTGCATCTGCCCCTGAGACTCGCGGATGCGCGCGTTCACATCCGCCTTCGTCGTCTGGCCCACCTTGAGAAGCCCCGCGTAGCCGACTGGTGGATCGTTCGGCGACCATGCGTAGATTCGCAGTCGCGCCTCGGGCTTCTTGGGGAGGAGTTCGTCAATCTCCCGCTTCACTCGTCCGCCTCCATCGGGCGAACGATCCGCTCGACGAAGTCGATCTCGTCTTCCGAGAGTCCGTACTTCTCGTAAAGATCATGATCGTTCCAGTCTCGCGTCCAATCCTGGGTCGGAACGAAGGCATAGACCTTCCGCGTGGTGTCTTGCGAGGGCTTGTGAAGGAGGATGAGAAAGCGCGTCAGACGGCAGCGGAGGTACGACAGCGCGCTCTCCGCCTCTCCTCGTGTATCGAAGGTTCCGATGCAGAGGTACGTCTCGGAGGAGATGCTCCCGCTCTCGCCAAGGAAGGGAGTGCTGATGATCCGATGGGGATAGGTGTCCTTATTTCCCGTGCCGGGCGCGGCGCGGCCAACGTAAACCTTCCAGCCATCGATGAGGTGAGCGCCCGAAGGGATCGATGCTCGGTCCACATACCCAGTCCCACCGTTCTGGTAGATGAGCACGTCGCCAGGCGCCTTTGACGCTCTGCCCTTGAACGTGGTCTCAAATCCAAAGGGCTTACGGGAGCTGACCAGCCTTTCGAAGCGCTTGCTCTCCGGCAGTGCCAGCGAGTGCTCCTGCCCGGTCTCGACGGCAATCACCTTGCGCAAGATTGACAGAGCCTCGTTGAACCGGATGAAGACATCCGCGCCTGGTTCGAGCAAAGAGCGAGTGGCCGTGGTCGTCGGCCAATCCTTGAAGTGGGTGGTGACCTCGCAGAGTCCGGGGTGGTCGCGATCCCAGAGGAAGTAGCACACCCCGCCCTTTAGTCCGACGCCTGGGAACACGTCCGAAGCGCTCAGGTAATCGTTGATTGCCCGCACGCGGCTGTCGGTCAGCATTGACTCCCTGAACTCATCGAGGCCTTTTCCTCCCGCAAACCAACGCGAGGGAACGATCATGTGACCTGTCCCGGGTTTTC
>DCRR01000005.1:0-2466 GCA_002325245.1 Microbacteriaceae bacterium UBA1487
CCGGAAAACCCGGGACAGGTCACGCCTGTGGACGTGGCGTCAGACTCAGTCTCGCTTCGGCGAGCAGTTTGGCGACCATGGATGAAGCAGGAACCCACCGGATCCGCAGCGCGAGCGTGCCCTCGTGAGTGCTGTAGGAAGACGGACGTTAGCCTGTAAAAGGCTGACGGAGACAAGGACGGCAACCCGCGTCAGCATTGGGCTGAAGCGAGTTACCAGAATCTCTCGCTTCGAGGGATTCCAGGCCCTACTGCCCGTCGTGCGCCCGAGCCGCCATCAGCGCGTGGGCTCGCAGCGCGACATGGACGTCCAAGCTCCGCGGACCGTGGCGCCAGCCGGGAACCAGCTCGTCGAGCTTGTCGAGTCGCTGTCGGACCGTGTTGGGGTGGATCGAGAGTGCGCGGGCGACGTCGGCGACGGAGCCCTGAGCGTCGAGGAAGGCGAGAGCGGTCTCGCGCAGGCGCGACTCGCGTTCGGCTCCGGTGAGCAGCGGGGCCAGGTAGGTCTCGACGAGGCGATGCGCGGATCCGGCGGTGTCCTCCAAGGCGAAGGCGACAACACCCAGTTCCTGCCGGGTTCCGACCTCGCTCGCCCGGTTGAGTGCGCGCATCGAGCGTGCGACCAGGGATGCCTCGTCGTAGGCCTGCGCGACGGCCGCTTCGTCGTCGGCCCCGGCTCGCCCGGCGTGGAATCGATACTCCGCCAGAAGCGGTGTCAGCTGGCCGACGCGAAGCGTCCGCGAGATGACGACGATCTCGTGGCGGCGGTCGACCACCAGCGTGGTGCGGCCGAGCATCGTGCGCAGCGCGTTCGCCGCCGCTCGCCGTCGGTTCGGGTCGACGACGTGGATGACGTAGACGCCGAGCGGTCCGTCGCCCGCGAGCCCCGCGCGGAGCGGCCGGCCGGGGTTCGGGCCGCGTGCGTCGATGAGGCGCTCCGCGAGCTCGGATTCGCGAAGATGCCGGGCATCCTCGATCGCCGCTTCGTACAGCAGCGAGATCGAGACGAAGGTGGCGATGGTCGGCGCGAGCGCCGAGACCCGGGTCGGGTCGGTGTCGTCGATGTCGACCGCGCCGCCCACCTCGAGCGCGATGCGCCGCGTCTCGGGGGCGCCCGGGTCGTCGCCCGTGTCGCCCAGTTCGACGCGCCCTCCGACCGCGCGAGACGACACCGCCAGCAGCTCGGGCGTCCCCTCGCCGAGCAGGAGCGCGCTCGATAGCTCGGTCGCGAGCTGCAGCCTTTCGGCGTTGTCGCGGGCGGCCTCCTCCTGCGCGCTGAGCTGCCGCCGCAGGCCGTAGAGCTCCACCGCGATCGAGCCCATCAGGGCGGCCTCGCGGAGCACTCCGCGCTGCGCGTCGTCGAACGGTCCGGGGGAGCGGTTGGCCACCGTCAGTGTTCCCACGACGTCGTCGCCGGCGCGCAGCGGCGTGCTCAGGATCGCGGCGACTCCTTCCGCGCGAACCGCCGCATCCACGTCATCGACATGGAACTTCCCGACATCGCGCAGGTAGTCGGCGGTCTCGGTGGTGACCCCGGCGGCTCCCATCCCGAGCACGCCGGTGCCGATCGGCATGCGGATCGACCGATACGCGGGGGTGCGGATGCCCTCCGAGAAGCGGATCTCGGTGTCGCGCGTGACGCTGTCGTTGAGGCTCACATACACGAGGTCGCAGCCGAGCGCCGCCTTCACCCTCCGAACCAGGCCGGTCAGGATCAGGTCCGGATCGCGCAGCGCCGTCATGTCCTGGGCGACCTCGCGAACGAGCTGCGCGCCCACCGAAGTGGAGTCCATTCTCATAGATTGGCTCAGAAGTGTGCAGAAATCCATAGATTCGGGGTGCCGACGCGAATCAGAATGGCTCGACCTTCAAAGGAGAGCGGGTACATGAAGATCCTCGGCGCAGTGCTCACGAGCAGCGACACGGCGGGCCCCTACGCGCAGACACGGCCGCTGGCGATCGAGGAGCTCGAGCTCGCCGCGCCCGGCCCCACCGAGGTGCTCGTGCGAATCGAGGCCGCCGGCATCTGCCATTCAGACCTCTCGGTCGTCGACGGAAGTCGTCGTCGCCCCCTCCCGATGCTCCTGGGGCACGAGGCCGCGGGGACCGTCGTGGAGGTCGGCGCCGAGGTGCGGAAGCTGGCGCCCGGCCAGCGCGTCGTCGCGGCGTTTCTGCCGCGCTGCGGTGACTGCGCCGCCTGCGCCACCGACGGACGGCTGCCCTGCGAGGTCGGCTCGCGCTCCAACGGGGCGGGCGACCTGATCGCCGGCGGACGCCGGCTTCACGGGGCGCACGGCAGCGTCGCACACCACCTCGGGGTGTCCGGGTTCGCCACGCACGCCGTGCTCGACGCGCGATCGCTCGTCGCGGTCGGCCGCGACGTGCCCGCCGACATCGCCGCCGTGCTCGGCTGCGCGGTTCTCACCGGCGGCGGCGCCGTGCTCAACGCGGGACGGCCGAAGCCCGG
>DCRR01000005.1:2583-33079 GCA_002325245.1 Microbacteriaceae bacterium UBA1487
GTGGTCGGCGTCGACTCCAACTCCGACAAGGTCGAACTGGCTCGCGAGCTGGGCGCCGACTCGGCGCTCACCTCCGATGAGGCCGCCTCGGCGGGCTTCGTGGCGGATGTCGTGATCGAGTGCGCCGGGGCCGCCCGCGCGTTCGAGGCGGCGGTCCGCATGACCGCCGTCGGGGGCCGGATGGTCAGCGTCGGCCTTCCCGGCCCCGATGCCATGGCGTCGATCTCGCCGTTGGAACTCGTGGCCGGTGCGCGCGAGATCATCGGCAGCTATCTCGGCTCGGCCGTCCCCGCGCGGGACATCCCGTTCTACGAGAACCTCTGGCGCGAGGGTCTGCTGCCGCTCGACAAGCTCATCTCGAGCCGCATCCGGTTGGACGAGGTCAACGCGGGGTTCGACACCCTGGCCAGCGGTGCGGCGGTGCGGCAGATCATCGAGTTCCCGGAGGAGGCGCGGTGAGCGACGTGATCGCGTCGCGCACGGTCACCGCGCGCGACGGTCTTCGGCTTCACGCCGAGGGCGTCGGCCGACCGGCTGCCGTGATGCTGCACGGTCTCGGCTACGCGAGCTGGGAGGCCAACGTTCTGCGGCCGCACCTCGGCGCGGGGCTGTGGAGCCTCGACAACCGTGGCACCGGGCGCTCGGCGACGACGGTCGACGACTGCTCGATCGAACAGCTCGCCGACGATGCGGCGATCGCGATCGAGGAGCTCGGCGGCCCGCTCACGGTCATCGGCCACTCGATGGGCGGCTACATCGCGCTGACCCTCGCGCTGACGCGTCCGGATCTGGTGCGGTCCCTGGTGCTGATCGCCACCAGCCCCGGCGGCCCCGAGTCGACGCCGGTGCCGGCATCCACCATCCAGGCCTGGACGGATGCGGCCGGCTCGCCCCCCGCGGAGTACGCGCGAGCGACCATGCCGCTGTCGTTCCGTGCCGGGTGGGACCGGGAGCATCCGCACGACTTCGAGCAGCTGCTCGCCGCGCGACTGGCGCACCCGACGAGCGCGACGGTCTGGCAGGCGCAGTTCTCGGCCGCCGAGCGGTACCTCCGCACCGGGGTCGACGTGCGGCAGATCGACGTTCCCACCTTGGTCATCCACGGCGCGGACGACCGTGTCGTGCCGGTCGAGAACGGCCGACTGCTCGCGCAGCGCATTCCCGGTGCGCAGTATCGCGAGATCGCGCACGGCGGGCATCTCGTTCACCTCGAGGATCCCCGCGCGGTCTGCCGCGACATCACAACGTTCACCTCTCCAACCCTCACCTGAAAGGAAGCACTCATGCCCAACATCGAAGTTGAGCCCGGCGTCACCATGCACTACGAGGACCGGGGCACCGGATCGCCCGTCGTCTTCATCCACGGCTGGGGCGGCAGCGGCGACGCCTGGGACTACCAGGTCCTCGACCTCGCCCCGTCGCACCGCTGCATCACCGTCGACCTCCGCGGTCACGGCGACTCCGACAAGCCGTGGGGCGACTACAACTACGACCTGTTCGTGCGCGACATCTCGGCGCTGCTCACCCAGCTCGACCTCACCGACGTCACGCTCGTCGGCTGGTCGATGGGCGGTCACATCGCGCTGAAGTTCGCCCACGAGCAGCCCGAGCGGATCGCCCGCGTCGTCACCACCGGCAGCGGTCCCCGCTTCTGGGCGGCTGAGGACGCGCCGTACGGCACCCCCGCGAGCGACGTCCAGGGTCTGATCGACGCGGTCAAGTACGCCCGCACCGAGACGATCGCCGGGCTCTACGTGAACAACTTCCACCGCACCGACCTCGTGCCCACCAAGGACTGGTTCGTGCAGACCGGCTGGCGCGTGCCCGCCTTCGTCGGAGTCACCAGCTTCCAGGCGCTGATCGACAACGACCTTCGCGCGGTGCTTCCCGAGATCACCGTTCCGGTTCACGTCTTCGCGGGCCGCCACGACCTGATCTGGGACCCGCGCTGGAGCGAAGAAGCGCACCGGCTGCTGCCGGACTCGACCCTCACCTTCTTCGAGAACAGCGGCCACGTCGCGTTCATCGAGAACCGGGTCGAGTGGAACCAGGCCCTGCTCGACGTGCTCGAGGGGCGCGTTCCGGCCGAATCCACTGGCGCGGCCCCCGAGACCGACGCCGCGTAACCGCGACCGGGGGCGACGCACCCAGCGTCGCCCCCGTCTTCACGACAGAGAGAGAAGCACCGGCGATGCCCATCGCATCCACCAACCCCGCGACCGGCGAGACCGAGCAGGTCTTCGAGCCGCACGATCGCGCTGAAGTCGAGCGACGGATCGTTCGTGCCGACGCCGCATTCGGCGCGCTCAAGCGCACGACGTTCCGTCAGCGGGCCGAGTGGATGTCGGCCGCCGCCGACATCCTCGACGCCGAGCGCGAGCACATCGCCGAGATGATGACGCGCGAGATGGGCAAGCCGATCACGGCGGCGCGCGCGGAGGCCGCCAAATGCGCCAAGGGGATGCGCTTCTACGCGGCGCACGCGGAGGAGATGCTGGCCGACGAGCCGCTCGCCAACCCGGAGCGGGTCAACGCCTCGCGCGCCTGGGCCCGCTACGAACCGCTGGGCGTGATCCTCGCGGTCATGCCGTGGAACTTCCCGTTCTGGCAGGTCATCCGGTTCGCCGCGCCCGCCCTGATGGCTGGGAACACGGGCCTGCTGAAGCACGCCTCGAACGTGCCTCAGGCGGCGCTCTACCTCGACGGCGTCTTCACCCGCGCCGGCTTCCCGGAGGGAGCCTTCTCGACGGTGCTGATCGGGTCGCGCGACGTCGACGCCATCATCAAGGACCCGCGCGTCAAGGCCGTCACGCTGACTGGCTCCGAGACCGCGGGCCGCGCCGTGGCATCGAGCGCCGCAGCCGAGGTCAAGAAGGCGGTTCTCGAGCTCGGCGGCTCCGATCCGTTCATCGTCATGCCGAGCGCCGACCTGGATGCGGCGGTCGCGACCGCGGTGACGGCGCGAACCCAGAACAACGGCCAGTCCTGCATCGCCGCGAAGCGCTTCATCGTGCACGCGGACGTCTACGAGCGCTTCACCGAGAAGTTCGTCGCCGCGATGCAGGCGCTCACGGTCGGCGATCCGCTCGACGAGCGCACCCAGATCGGGCCGATCGCCACAGCATCCGGGCGGGACGACCTGGTCGAGCTGGTCGCCGACGCGCGTGCGAAGGGCGCCCGTGTGCTCACGGGCGGTGAGGTCCCGGACGGCGCCGGCTGGTTCTACCCGCCGACGGTCGTCGCCGAGGTCACCCCGGCCATGCGGCTCCACCTGGAGGAGGCGTTCGGCCCGGTCGCCACCGTCTACTCGGTGCCCGGCGTCGCGGAGGCGATCGAACTGGCCAATGCCACGCCGTTCGGTCTCAGCTCCGCCGTCTGGACGACCGACGCGGCCGAGCAGCAGCGCTTCGTCGCCGAGGTCGACGCCGGCGGGGTCTTCATCAACGGGATGACGATCTCCTACCCGGAGCTGGCGTTCGGCGGGATCAAGAACTCCGGCTTCGGGCGCGAGCTCGGAGAGGTCGGCATGAAGGAGTTCTGCAACATGAAGACGGTCTGGGCCGCCTGAGCGGTCGCACTGTCGGAGGGGTGGTCTCCGCGCCGGAGTCGTGCGAAACTCAGTGAATCCGAGTGAGGCTGGCACCGTGGCCGCCCTGTTCACGTCGACCGCCCTGCCTCGAGTTGAGAGACCCGGGAGCTGACATGACCGACTCCGCATCGTCCACCGCATCCGCCGCAGACCCGCTGCGCGGCGTTCTCGGCGCACGCGTCCTCCTGCCGGGTGACGCCGGCTTCGATGAGGCGCGCCAGGCCTGGAACACGGCGATCGACCAGCGCCCGGCCGCCGTCGCCGTTCCGCGCTCGACCGAGGAGGTGTCCGAGGTGGTGCGCGCCGCGAGCCAGGCGGGCCTGCGCATCGCCGTGCAGGCCACCGGGCACGCGGCCGAGGCGCTGGCCGGGCGGTCGCTCGACGATGTGCTGCTGATCAACCTGCGCGACCTCACCGGCGTCGGGATCGACGAGAAGGCGCGCCGCGCTCGGGTGGCCGGCGGAACGTCGTGGCGGGAGGTGGTCGAGGCCGCTGCCGCGCACGGTCTCACCGCGCTGCACGGCTCGGCGGGCGACGTCTCGGCGGTGGGCTACAGCCTGCAGGGCGGCCTGTCGTTCTACGCGCGACGTCACGGTCTCGCGATCAACGCCGTCCGCGCCATCGAGGTCGTGCTGCCCGACGGGTCGGTCCGCCGCGCGAGCGCGGAGGAGGATCCGGAGCTCTGGTGGGCGCTGCGCGGCGGCGTCGACCTGCTGGGGGTCGTCACCGCGGTGGAGCTGGATCTGCTGCCGTACCCGGACGTGTTCGCCGGAATGCTGCTGTGGGATGCCGGACATGCGACCGCCGTTGCGACCGCCTGGCGCGACTGGGCGGCGACCGCACCGGATGCCGCGACGACATCGCTGCGCGTGATGCACTTCCCGCCGCTGCCGGAGCTGCCGCCGTTCCTCGCCGGTCGTTCGATCGTGGTGATCGACGGGGCGATTCTGGGCGACGACGAGGACGCCGCCCGGGTGCTCGCCCCGCTGCGGGCCCTCGGACCTGAGATCGACACCTTCACGCGCATCCCGGCGTCCGCGCTCCTCGAGATCCACATGGATCCGCCGGTGCCGACCCCGAACGTGTCCGCTCACTCGATCCTCGGTTCGCTCCCGGACGCCGCGGTGCTGCGTTTCGTGGGCGCCGCATCGCGCGAGTCGGGGCTGATGTTCGCCGAACTGCGGCAGCTCGGCGGCGCGATCGCCACGGCGCCGGAGGGGTCCGGGGCGATTGGCGCGGTCGCGGGGGAGTTCGCCCTGTTCACGGTGGCGATGACGCCGACCCCGGACGCGGTGCTCGCGGGCCGCGAGGCGGTGGCGGGGCCGGTGCGCGCGCTGGAGGAGTGGACGATCGACGCCCGGCTGCTGAACTTCTGCGAAGGAAGCGAGGGCCGGAAGCTCGCGCTGGGCGAGGCGACGGGGCGACTGGCGAGCATCGCGCACCAGGTCGACCCGGGCGGGCGCATGCTGAACCGCGCCGCGTCGAGCTGACGCGCACGGCGCGGGGCCCACAGGAGCTCCTGTGCGACCCCGCGCCGGTCGTCGGGTGCGTGCCTAGCGGGACAGCACGGCGTCGACCTCGGCGGCCAGGTCGGTGAGCGCGGCCTGCGCGTCGAGGTCATCGAAGTAGATCGCGTGGATCCGCTCGATCATCAGCTGCTCGAGCTCGCTGTACGCCTTCGGCATCGGGCGGGCCTTGCCGTACTGGATCTGCTCGGCGGCGACCGAGTAGCCGGGGATCGTGTCGAACATCTCGAGCATGGTGTCGGTGTCGAACGCCGAGAGGCGAACCGGCAGGTAGCCGGTGCGCGAGGACGCGTAGGCGGTCTGCTCGGTGTCGCTCAGCCAGGTCATGAACTCGAAGGCGGCCGCCTTCTCGTTGTCGGTGCCGGTGTTCGCGAGGTAGACGTTCGAACCGCCCACCGACACGCCGCGCTGGTCGCCCTCACCCGCGGGGATGAGCGAGACCCCGATGTCGACCCCGTTGCCCTCGGCGATCGCGCGGATCGACTGGATGCCGCCCGAGCTGAGGAACGTGAACGCCGTGGTCGGCGCACCCGATGCCGCGAAGAACGCCTGCACGTCGGCGGCAGAGGTCACCTTGATGAGGCCGCGGTCCTCCAGGTCGGCGATCCATTCGACCGTGGCGACCGCGCCCGCCGAGTCGATGGTCGACTCGGACTCGTCGTCGTTGAGCACGGCGGTTCCGCCGTAGCTGTAGAACAGGGCCTCCATCACCCAGAAGTCGTAGTCGCAGAAGATCATCGCCGGGCCGCCGACGAGCTCCGCGGCCGCTTCGAGGTAGGACTCGAACTCGACGAACGTCTCGGGGCCGTCCTCCTTGAGCCCCAGCTCGCGCATCATGTCGCGGTTCACGTACATGACGGGAACGCTGCGCATGTGCGGGAAGGCGTACATGTCCTCGCCGACGTACAGGTTGCCGGTCTCGCCCACCTGGAAGTCGGCGTCATCCATGCCCGCGGCCTCCAGATAGGGGGTCAGGCTCACGGTGATGTTCGAGTCGGCGAAGCGCTGCGTCATGCCGACCTCGTCCACGAACAGGTTCGGGAGCGTGTCCGCGACGGCGGAGGCGTTGACCTTCTGCTCGGTCTGCACGTAGTCGCCCTGGTACTCGGCGGTCACCTGAATTCCGAGCTCGGCTCCGCGGCTCTCGTTGAACTGGTCGACGAGCTCCTGGTTGACGTCCTCGACGGCGGCCGTCCAGAACGTGAGCTCGACGGGCTCATCGCCCTGTTCGTAGCTGAAGCTTCCGGCGGCGCTTCCGGCGGCGCCGGCGCAGCCGGAGACCAGGACGGTCGTGGCGAGGCCGAGCGTGACGGCGGTCGCGGTGCGGCCGCGACGGGTGAGCGGTGACATGGTGGTGCCTTTCTCTGGTGAGGGGTGGGTTCTCCGGTGGTCGGAGTCTGGGGTGCTCACTTGACACCGGTGTCGGTGAACGCGGTCATGAAGTGTCGCCGGGCGACAAGGAAGGCGATGAGCACGGGAACGACGAGCAGCATGTTCCCGGCCATGACGACGGTCGGCGCGATCTGGTCGAGCGACTCGAGTCGGGGAATCGCGACCGGGAGGGTGCGCGCCGCGTCGGTCGTCGTCCACACCAGCGGGAAGAAGTAGCTGTTCCAGCTGCCGATGAACGTGATCAGCGCGATGGTGACGATCGTGGGCTGCGCGATCGGCAGCATGATCTTGCGGATGATCGTGAACTCGCTCGCGTTGTCGAGGCGCGCCGCCTCGAGCAGTTCGTCCGGAACGCGCATGAACGTCTGCCGCAGCAGGAAGATCGCGAAGCCGCTGGCGACGAACGGCAGGATCAGCGACAGCTGCGTGTTCAGCAGGCCGGCCCCGGCGTACATCACGAAGACCGGCAGGAAGATGAGCTGGCCGGGGATCATCATCGTCGCGAGCACGGTGCCGAACAGCGCGCCGCGCCCCCGGAACTCGTAGCGGGCGAAGGCGTAGGCCGCGGGGACGACGACGAGGAACTGGCCGAGCAGCGTGCCCCCCGTGATGATCACCGAGTTCAGAGCGAAGTGACCGAAGTCGACGCGATCGAAGGCGGCGATGAAGTTGTCCCAGCGCACGGTGTCGACCCAGAACTGCGGAGGGATCGACATCGCCTCGGCCACCGTCTGGAACGCGGTGAGCACCATCCAGTAGAAGGGCCCGGCGAACACGAGGACCACCACGACGCCGACGATGAGGTGCACGGCGCCGACGCCGAGGCGCGCGAGCGCGCGAGCGAGTCGACGCGCGGGGAGAGCGCCGGCGGAGACCGCGGGGGAGCTGACGTGGGCAGTCATCGGTAGTGGACCCTCTTCTGCAGAACCTGGAAGTAGACGATGGTGAAGATGCCGACGATCACCATGAGCACGAGGGCCATGGCGGCGGCGTAGCCGACGCGGTAGTACTCGAAGCCCTCGCGGTAGATGCTGAAGATGAGCGTGTTCGTCGAGTTGCGCGGGCCTCCGCGGGTCATCACGTTGATCGTGTCGAAGGCCTGAAACGACCCGATGACGTTCACCAGCGTGAGGAAGAACAGCGTCGGCGAGATCATCGGCAGCGTGATCCGGCGCAGCTGGGTGAACGGGGACGCGTTGTCGAGCGCGGCGGCCTCGAACAGGTGCGTCGGGATCGAGCGCAGTGCGGCGAGCAGGATGAGCGCGTTCAGCCCGACCGACTTCCACACCGAGACCAGCACCAGGGAGAACAGGGCGACGTCGGGGTCGGAGAGCCACCCGACCTCCGGCAGTCCGGCGCTCGCCAGAAGCTGATTGAACAGGCCGTTGTCGGTGTCCATCAGCCAGACGAAGATCAGCGAGACCGAGACGAGCGCCACCACGTTGGGGGCGAAGGTGACGGCCTGAAGGAATCCGCCGAATCGCCGGAGGCTGTTCAGGTACAGCGCCAGGCCGAGCCCGATGAGCATCACGAGAATGACCTCGGTGACCGTGTAGACGACCGTGTTGCGCAGCACCAGCCCGAAGTCGGGGTCGCTGGCGAGTTCCGCGAAGTTGTCGAACCCGATGAAGGTCATCGGCCCGCGCAGATCCCACGAGAAGAGGCTGAGAACGGCGTTGTACCCGATCGGGTACAGATAGAAGACGGAGAGCAGGACGATCGCGGGGGCGATCAGCGCGTAGGGCAGCAGGCGATGGTCCCGCAGCAGGGTGGAGTTCATCCGCTGACCTCCGCGTGCGCGATCCGCTGCTCGCGCTCGTCGAACCACTGCAGCTCGCCGATCGGAATCGCCACCCGCACGGTCGAGCCGAGCTCGCGCACCGGCTCGTCGAAGCGCTTCAGGGCGACGCGACTGCCGTCGCGAAGCTCGGCGCGGTAGATCTGCTCCGCCCCGAGGTTCTCCAGCGCGATGAACGACGCGGGCAGTTCGATCGCATCCGCCGGGGCGGAGGACTCGCCGTCGAGCAGGCCGATGCGCTCCGGGCGGAAACCCACCCAGGCTGCGCCCGTCGGGGCGTAGGCGCTCGCGCCGGTCACGGCGCTCACCGGCACCACGTTCAATGGCGGGGTTCCGATGAAGCGGCCGGCGAACACGTTGCGCGGCGCCCGGTACAGCTGCTCGGGCGCGTCCTGCTGCATGATGGCGCCGTCGCGCATCAGCACGATGTCGGTGCCCATGCTCATCGCCTCGACCTGGTCGTGCGTCACGTAGACGAACGTGGCGCCGATGCGCTCGTGCAGCTCGATCAGCTCGACGCGCATCTTCTGGCGCAGTCGCGCATCCAGGTTCGACAGCGGCTCGTCCATCAGGAACACGGCGGGGTTCTTCACCATGGCGCGGGCCAGCGCGACCCGCTGGCGCTCGCCGCCCGAGAGTGCGGACGGACGCTTCCGCAGGTGGTCGGTGAGTCCAACGGTCTCCGCGATCTCGGCGACGCGGTCGCGGCGATCCTGCTTCGGCACGCCGATGTTGCGCAGCCCGAACTCGATGTTCTCGCCCACGGTCATCGTCGGGTACAGCGCGTAGTTCTGGAACACCATCGCCACGCCCCGGCGGCCTGCCGGAACGTCCGCCATCGGCTCTCCGCCGATCGTGATCGAGCCGCCCGACTGCGCTTCGAGACCCGCGATCATCCGCAGAGTCGTCGACTTGCCGCAGCCGGACGGGCCGACGAGCACGGTGAAGCTGCCGGATTCGATCGTCAGGTCGAGTCCGGTGATGACGTCGCGGTCGCCGTAGCGCTTCGAGATGTCGGTGAGTTCGATACGGCTCACGGGTGTGTCTCCTCAGGGTGGGTCGCGGCCAGGGCGCGCAGTCCGATGTCGGGTCGATTGGTCATGAGTCCGTCGATGCCGGTCGCGAGCAGCCGCGTCGCGGTCGCCTCGTCATCGACCGTCCAGGCGTTCACGCCGAGCCCGGCCGCATGGGCCCGCTCGACGAAGGACGCCTCGATGAGCGAGAAGTGCGGGTGGAGCACCTGGGCTCCGCACCGGGCGGCGTAGGCGGGAACGTCGACGAAGGTCTCCAGGAACGCGATCGCCGTGGGCAGCTCGGGATGCGTGCGCGACAGGCCCGCCATCGCGCGGTGGTTGATCGACGAGACGAGGGTCTGCTCGGCGAGATCGCGCGAGCGGATCGCGGTGCCGACGAGTTCGTTGACGGCAGCCCAGTCGTCCGAGTAGTCCTTGGTCTCGACGTTGACCCAGAGCCCCCGCTCCGCGGCGAAGTCGAGAACCTCGGCGAGGGTGGGGATCCGGGTGGCCTCGTCCGGGAACCGCCCCTCGAAGCCGCGATCGAAGCGGAGCGCCCGCAGCTCCTCGAGCCGGAAGTCGCGCACGTGTCCGACGCCGTTGGAGGTGCGGTCCACGCGGGAGTCGTGCAGCACGACGAGGTGCCCGTCGCGGGTGACGTCGACGTCGAGCTCCAGCGAGGTGGCGCCGAGCTCGACGGCGAGCTCGAACGCGGCGAAGGTGTTCTCGGGTGCGGCGACGCTGGCGCCGCGGTGCGCGATGATGCGGGGGCTCATGCGCTCGCCTCCCGTCGGGTGATCGCTCGTCGCGGGTCGCCGGTGATGACGGCGTCGACCTCGAGGTCGAGCAGCGCATCGATCTGTGCGGATTCGGAGACCGGCCAGCCGGGAGCCGAGACGGTCCAGGCGTGCACCTGGACGCCGGCGGCTCGCGCCTCGGCGAGGGTGCCGGGCGTGACGGCGAGCGACACCGGCATGCTCACGTCGGCACCCACCTCGCGGAGGTAGCCCCCCGCGTCGGCAAGCTGCGCCACGTGGCGCGCCCCGATCCTGAGGGTCGGGTCGGCGAGCTTGAGGGCCGCGAGCGAGTCGTGGCGGTACGAGCTGAGCACGACGCGGTCACCCAGCTCCCGCGACCGCAGGAGCTCCGCCGCCGCGACCGCGGTGGGGCTCGCTCCGGGGCCGTGTCGCGGCGCTTCGTGGACCTCGACGGTGACCAGGGCGTCGGCGCCTTCCACCAGATCGAGGACCTCGTGCAGGGTGGGGATGCGCTCGGCGCACCCGTCACGCCCCACATCGAGGCGCTGCAGCTCGGCCAGGGTCAGCTCGTCGACAGCGCCGCGTCCGTCGCTCGTGCCGTCGACGGTGGCGTCGCGGATCACGACGAGCTCGGCATCGCGCGAGAGGCGAACGTCCAGGCTGAAGCCGTCCAGGCCGGCGTCGAGACACTCGGTGAACGCCCGGAGCGTGTTCGGAGGTCCGTCGAGGCCGCCCGAGGCCAGGATGCGCGTCACGCCAGCTCCGCCCGCTGAGCGACGGCGACATCCGGGATGTTCGTGATGACGGCGTCGACTCCGGCGGCCCACATCGCGCGCAGCTGCTCCTCTTCGGGAAGCGGGGAGAACGGCGGTGCGATCGTCCACGCGTTGACGGCGAGGTTCGCTTCGCGGGCCTGGGTGATCAGCGCCGGGGTGAGTGCCGCGAGCGCAGGATGCAGGGCATCGGCGCCGGTCGTGCGGGCGTAGGCGCCCACCTCGTGAAGCGGCATCATCATGAGCAGCCCGGTGGTGAGCTCCGGGTGGCGGGACTTCAGCTCCGCCATCGAGGTGTGGTTGAAGGACGAGAAGACGACCTGTTCGGCCAGGCCCCGCGCCAGCACGGCCTCGGCAGCGGCCTCCGCGGCGCCGTCGTAGGCCGCGTCGTGCCGATAGATGTCCTTGACCTCGATGTTGAGCACGAGGCCGTGGCGGGCGGTGAGGTCGAGAACCTCGTCGAGCGTCGGCACGGGGACGCCGCGGAAGTCGGGCGAGAAGCCGGAGCCGGCGTCGAGCTGGCGGATCTCGGCGAGCGTGAGCTCGGTCACGCGCCCCCGGCCGTCGGTGGTGCGATCGACCGAGTCGTCGTGAATCGACACCAGGTGGCCGTCGCGCGTGGGGTGCACGTCGATCTCGAGGCCGTCGGCGCCCTGCTCGATCGCGAGCTCGTAGGCGACGAGGGTGTTCTCCGGCGCGGCGGCGCTGGCGCCGCGGTGGGCGAGGATGAGCGGGGCGGGCATGGAAACTCCAATCGGTTGAGGGCATGAAAAAACCCGGGGTCGACTCCGCTTCGCCTGCGGACGAACCGCGGGCGGTGCTTCGTCGACCTCCGGGTGAACTCTTTTTCTCTGCCCAGGGGGTCGTATTCAGTTGTCGCGTCGGTGGTGCGGACGCGTGAGTCAGGCGACGCGCACGGCGCCCCAGTCTCGGCGACGCCACAGGTCGGCGCCCCCGGTTGAGACGAAATCGGCGCCGCACGCCAGCGCATGCTCGACCTCGCGAGCATGGCGAATGAGTCCGCCGACGATGAGCGGCTGGCTCAGCTTTCCCCGCACCTCGCGGATGATCCTCGGCATGAGGCCGGGCATCACCTCAACCTCGGTGGGGCGGCTCGCGTTGATCTGCCGCAGGGCGTGGGTGACCGCGTGGGTGTCGACGGCGAAGAAGCGCTGCACCGAGTCGATCCCGAGCTGGCGGGCGGCCGCCACGGCCGAGCTCTTCGTCGAGATGACGCCATCAGCGCCGACGTGCTCCGCGAGGAACCGCACCGCGGCGCCGTCGCGTCCGATGCCGCCGACGAGCTCCAGGTGCACGTGCGCGGTCTTGCCCGCCTCGTGCACCTCCGACACCAGTTCGGCGAGCGAGTTGATGTCGCCGATGAGGAGGTTCACGCGCTCGACGTCGCTGTCCAGTGCCGCACCGAGCTGGTCGAACGCCTCCACGGAGGCGATCAGCGGGAACGGTCGCTGCGCCTCGGCGGAAGCTGTTCGCATCGTCATAACGCGGTCGACCGTAGGTGCGCAATGTTCCCGGGAGGTGGCCCGCGGGTGAACAGAAGGTCGCGGCCGGGTTCGAGCGGGTGTCACGTCACGAGATACTGGAGGCCGAGCACCGTCCGCGTGCGCGGCTTCGGCCGTCAGCGGCGGCTCGTGACGAAATCGCACCCCGCAGCTGAAAGGCACCACGTGAAAAGCGCACTCCTCCTCGGTGAGTCCTGGACCACCCACATGATCCACCAGAAGGGGTTCGACAGCTTCACGTCGACCGAGTACGTCGAGGGCGGCCAGGAATTCCGCGCGGCGCTCGAGGCCGACGGCTGGAGCGTCACCCACCTGCCGGCGCACACCATCGAGACGTCGTTCCCGGCGACCGCCGAGGCGCTCGCCGAGTACGACCTCGTCGTCATCAGCGATGTCGGCGCCAACACGTTCCTGCTGAGCCGCGCCGTGTTCGGGCGCAGCGCCTCCGAGCCGAACAAGCTAACCGCAATCCGCGACTACGTCCTCGCCGGCGGCGGCCTGCTGATGGTCGGCGGCTACCTCTCGTTCTCGGGCATCGACGCAAAGGCGAACTACGCCAACACCGAGCTCGCCGAGATCCTGCCGGTCGGCATGCTCACCACCGACGACCGTGCCGAGCGTCCCGAAGGCGCGCCGATCGAGGTGCTGGCGCCCGAGCACGCCGCGCTGGGCGGCGTCGGCACCGAGTGGCCCGCGCTGCTCGGCTACAACCGCACGACCCCGCGCGAGGGCGCCGAGCTGCTGGCGACCGTCGCCGGCGATCCGCTGGTGGCGGTGACGACGGCCGGGGCCGGACGCACTGGCGTCTTCACTTCCGACATGTCGCCGCACTGGGCGCCGCCGCCGTTCATGGACTGGGACGGCTACGCGCCGCTCTGGCAGGCGCTCTCGACCTGGGTCGCGCGCGACTGACTCGACAGCGCGGGGGAACGGGTGCGGTGCGCTCGTTCCCCCGCGCGGTCTCGGCCGGATAGGGAAGAATCACCCCATGACCGATTCCCGTCTTGCCGTGATCGTCTTGGCCGCCGGGGCTGGCACCCGCATGAAGTCGCGCCGCCCCAAGGTGCTGCATCCGCTCGCCGGGGTGCCGCTCATCGGCCACGTGCTGGCCAGCGCCCGCGAGCTCTCGGCCGAGTTCGTGGTGACGGTGGTGCGGCACGAGCGCGACGCGGTCGCGAGCGCCATCCACGAGCTGCTGCCCGAGGCGATCCTCGTCGACCAGGACGACATCCCCGGCACCGGTCGTGCCGTCGAGCTCGGCCTCGCCGCATTGCCGGACGACTTCGAGGGTGAGGTCGTCGTCGTCAGCGGCGACGTGCCGCTGCTGGACGTCGCGACCCTGACATCCCTGCTGGAGGCGCACCGCGGCGAAGGCGCGGCGGCGACCGTGCTGAGTGCCATCGTGGATGACGCGACCGGCTACGGACGCATCATCCGCGACGCGGCGGGCGCGCTGGATCGCATCGTCGAGCAGCGCGACGCCGCCGACGACGAGCTCCAGATCACCGAGATCAACTCCGGCACCTACGTCTTCGCCGCCGCGGCCGTGCGCGAGCACCTCTCGCAGCTCGGCTCGCAGAACGATCAGGGCGAGCGCTACCTCACCGACGTCGTCGCGCTGCTGCGCCGGGCCGGCCACCCGGTCGCCGCGGTTCCGGCTCCGGACGCCTGGGTCGTCGAGGGAGTCAACGACCGCGTGCAGCTGGCCCGCACCGCTGCGCGCCTGAACGCCATGATCGTGCGCGGCTGGCAGCTGGCCGGGGTCACCGTCGTCGACCCGGCGACCACCTGGATCGACCTGCGGGCCACCCTCGCCGAAGACGTCGAGCTGCTGCCGGGCACGCACATCGCCGGCTCCACCACGGTGGCGCGGGGCGCGCGCATCGGCCCGCAGACGACGCTGCTCGACTGCGAGGTCGGCGAGGACGCCGTCATCACGCGCACCGACGCGACGCTCGCCGTGATCGGGGAGCGCGCCACCGTCGGACCGTTCGCCTACCTGCGCCCCAACACGCAGCTCGGCGCCGACGGCAAGATCGGCACCTTCGTCGAGACGAAGAACTCGCAGATCGGCGCCGGCAGCAAGGTGCCGCACCTCAGCTACCTCGGTGACACGACCGTCGGCGAGGGCTCGAACATCGGCGCGGGCACCATCACCGCCAACTACGACGGCGAGAAGAAGCACCCGACGACGGTCGGCTCGCACGTTCGCACCGGCTCCCACAACGTGTTCGTGGCTCCCGTCACGATCGGCGACGGCGCGTACAGCGGAGCGGGCACGGTGATCCGCAAGGACGTGCCCGCGGGCGCGCTCGCGATCTTGCAGGCTCCGCAGCGCAATGTCGAGCGCTGGGTGGCGGCCAACCGGCCGGGCTCGGCGGCGGCGGAGGCGGCGGCGCGCGCGCAGGCCGAGGAGGGCTCGGCGAACCAGCCGGACGCCGGGTCGCTAGACTGACAGTCCGAGGGCGAAAGGCGGAGGCGTGGCGGCCATCAAAATCCAGGGTGAGAAGCGTCTGGTCCTGGTATCGGGCCGAGCACACATGCAGCTCGCGGAGGACATCGCGAACGAGCTCGACTCCGAACTCGTTCACACCGATGCCCGCACCTTCGCCAACGGCGAGATCTACGCGCGCTTCGACGAGAGCCTGCGCGGCACCGACGTCTTCGTGATCCAGTCGCACACGAGCCCGATCAACGAGTGGCTCATGGAGCAGCTCATCATGATCGACGCGGCCAAGCGCGCGAGCGCCAAGCGCATCACCGTCGTCGCCCCCTTCTACCCGTACGCGCGTCAGGACAAGAAGGGCCGCGGTCGCGAGCCGATCTCCGCCCGACTGGTGGCCGACCTGTTCAAGGCGGCCGGCGCCGACCGCATCATGAGCGTCGACCTGCACGCCGCTCAGATCCAGGGTTTCTTCGACGGACCCGTCGACCACCTGTTCGCGATGCCGGTGCTGCTGGAGCACTTCCGCCAGAGCCTCAACCCCGAGACGCTCACCGTCGTCAGCCCCGACATGGGCCGCGTGCGCGTCGCCGACGTCTGGAGCGACAAGCTCGGCGCCCCGCTCGCGATCATCCACAAGCGCCGCGACCCGATGGTGCACAACCAGGTGACGGTGCACGAGATCGTCGGCGAGGTCGAGGGTCGCGTCTGCCTGCTCGTCGACGACCTGATCGACACCGGCCGCACGATCGTCCGCGCCGCCGAGGCTCTCAAGGATCACGGTGCGACCGGCGTCGTCGTCGCGGCCACCCACGCCGTGTTCTCCGACCCCGCGCCGGAGATCCTGCAGAGCTCCTTCATCGACCAGGTGGTCGTCACCGACACGCTGCCGGTGCCGGACGAGAAGCGCTGGGACCGGCTGCAGGTGCTGCCGATCGCCCCGCTCATCGCCCGGGCCATTCACGAGGTGTTCGACGACGGCTCCGTCACCTCGATGTTCGACGGCGCCGCGTAGGGGATACCCGAACTAGGCGGGAACGCCCGGCTCTGGCAGATTGCTCAGCCCGGGGATGAGCCCCAGGTAGGCGAGGACCGTCTCGGTGCCATCGGTCTCGCGCGCCACGCAGTACCAGCCCGGTCCCGCAGGAGCGATCAGCTCGAGCTTGGCCACCGCGGTCACACCGCGCAGCTGGTACGAGCTGACGATCGTGCGGCAGGCGAGCTCAGCCGTGCGAGCCTGTGTCGTGAAAGCCGAGAGCACCGACGGCAGGATGAGCGCGAGCACCCCGATCACGATCACAACCCGCAGCAGGCGCTGCACGAGCGGATGCCGAACCGGCCGCTCGTCCGGGGACGGCTGCGACAGTTCGGGGTTGGCATCGTCGATCATTGTCCCGACAGTCTGTCACTCCGCCGGGCGGTGACGCCGAGGCGCGTGGCGCGCACCGCCAGCCCGACGGCGATCACCACACCGCCGCCAATGACCCCGACCAGCGGCAGCGTCGCGGCGAGCCCCAGGCACCCGATGACGCCGGTGACCGCGATCGCACGCGGGTAGCGGCGCTCGGCGGCGGGCTGGCGCAGTGCCGAGAGGTTCGCGACGACGTAGTAGAGCAGCACGCCGAACGAGGAGAACGCGATCGCCCCGCGCAGATCGGCGATCAGCACGATGGCCGCGACCAGCAGTCCCAGCCCGAGTTCCGCGATGTACGGCGTGCGGAATCTCGGGTGGATGCGCGCGAGCACGCCGGGCAGTTCGGAATCGCGCGCCATGGCGAGGCTCGTGCGTCCGATGCCGGCGATCATCGCCAGCAGCGCGCCGAGCGAGGCGAGCGCCGCGCCGACGCGCACGAGAGGCACCGCCGCCTCCCACCCGGCGGCCGCGACGACCTCGGCGAGGGGTTCGCGACTGCCGGCGAGGGCCTCCGAGCCGAGAGCGGCGAGCGCGGCGGTCGCGACGAGGGCGTAGACCAGGAGCGCGGTGGCGAGGGCGATGATGATCGCGCGGGGGATGATGCGGGCGGGGTCACGCACCTCCTCGCCCATCGTAGCGATGCGGGCGTAGCCGGCGAAGGCGAAGAAGAGCAGACCGGCGGCCTGCAGCACCCCGAACGCGGATTCCGGCGCGAGGTCGAGCTCGACCGACGGGGCGGGCGCGGCGCTGAACCCGGCGGCCACGACGAGCGCGAGCACCGCGAGAGTGCCGACGACGAGCACCTTGGCGGCCAGGGCGGTGCGCGTGACCCCGAGCGTGTTGACGATCGCGAGCGCCAGCACCGCGGCGGCGGCGACCGGCTTCTGCCACTCGGGCGGCACAGCGTAGGCGGCGAACGTCAGCGCCATCGCGGCGCAGCTGGCGGTCTTGCCGACGACGAAGCTCCACCCGGCGAGGTACCCCCACCACGGGCCGAGCACCTCGCGCCCGTACAGGTAGCTGCCGCCGGAGGCCGGGTAGCGGGCGGCGAGCTGCGCCGAGGAGAGCGCGTTGGCGATGGCGACGACCGCGGCGATGCCGAGCCCCAGCAGCAGCGCGCCGCCGGCCGCTTCGGCGGCGGGCGCGAGTGCGGCGAAGATGCCCGCGCCGATCATCGAGCCGAGACCGATCGCGACGGCGTCGGTGGTGCCGAGGCGGCGGGTCAGACGGGCGGAGTTGCTCACGCCCGGATGCTAGCGGAGCGAGGTGGCCGGTCCACGTCTCGGGGATCGGCTCTCGCCCGCGGTTCCGCTTCGGCGTAGCGTCGCATCATGGTCGACGACGCGGAAGGCTGGATGCGGGAGCGCTTCGCCGCCGCGCTCGGCATCGGTTCCGACGCGGTCGACCCCGGCCGCGTCGGTCCCGACGCCGTCCACCTCGTCGGGGATCCCCGGCTCGCCTCGAGCTATCCCGTGTCGGCTCTCGCCACCGCGTCGGTCGCCGCCGCGGCGAGCGCGGCAGTCGAGCTCATCGCCGAGGTCGCCGGCGCACGTCCGACGGTGCGCGTCGACCGGGGGCTCGCCGACTCCTGGTTCGGCACCGCTGTCTCACCGGTCGGGTGGAGCCTGCCCTCGCCGTGGGATTCGATCGCCGGTGACTACGCGACGGCCTCGGGCTGGATCCGGCTGCACACCAATGCGCCGCATCACCGTGCGGCGGCGCTTCGCGTGCTCGGGGTGGCGGGGGAGCGGGACGAGGTCGCCGCCGCGGTCGCGGTGTGGAACGCTGCCGAGCTCGAGACGGCGGTGGTGGAGGAGGGCGGCTGCGCCGCCGAGCTGCGCACGCCCGCCGAGTGGGCGGTGCATCCCCAGGGGCTCGCGGTCGCGAGGGAGCCGCTCGTGGCGTGGAGTGTCACCGGCGACGCGGGCGGGGCAGCGAGCCAGTGGGCGCCGAGCGCCGAGCGCCCGCTCGCTGGACTTCGCGTGCTCGATCTCACCCGGGTGCTCGCGGGTCCGGTGGCGACGCGCCTGCTCGCCGGGCTCGGTGCGAACGTGCTGCGCATCGACCCGCCCGGCTGGGCGGAGCCCGCCCTCGAGCTCGACATGACCCTCGGCAAGCACTGCGCCCTCGTCGACGGCCGAGACCCCGCGGGACGCGACCGGCTGCTCGAGCTGCTGAGCACCGCCGACGTGCTTGTGCACGGCTACCGGCCGGGCGCCCTCGACTCTTTCGGCTTCGGCGACGTGGTCCGCGCGGTCACACGCCCGGGACTCATCGAGGTCTCGCTCGACGCCTACGGCCAAACCGGCCCCTGGGCCGCGCGGCGGGGCTTCGACAGCCTGGTGCAGATGTCGAGCGGGATCGCGGCGGCCGGGCTGCTCGAGGGCAGCGCCACGGCGCCGACGCCGCTCCCGGTGCAGGCGCTCGACCACGCCACCGGATACCTGATGGCGGCGGCTGCGCTGGCGGGGCTCACCCGGCGGGCCCGCACCGGTGAGGGATCGCGGGCGCGGCTCTCGCTCGCGCGCACCGCTCTCGAGCTGGAGTGGGCGCCGCGCGGTCGGGTTGCGGGCGACGGCACCGCGTCCGCCGACGAGGGAGCGCTCGACGCCCGGGCCATCGCGGTCGACTCGCCGTGGGGCGCGGCAGAGCTCACCGCGCCGCCGTTCCGCATCGCCGGTGCGCCGCTCGCCTGGGAGCGGTCGCCGCGCGCGCTCGGCAGCGATCCGTCGCGCTGGTAGGGGGCGACATCGACCGCCCTCGCCGACGGCTCGCGGCGCCCGAATCGGCCGATAGAACCGATCTATTGTCGCTGTCTTGGGTGATCATCGACCATTGCGGGCGGGTTCGACCGTAAACATCCAATGTTTCGCGTAGACTAGCGGCGAACTGCGGAGGGAACACCATGCGGACTCGCGCGACGGCGCGCGGACTCGAGCTTACGGAGCTCGGGCTCGGCGCAGCCCAACTCGGCAATCTCTACCGGGAGACCACGGACGACGAGGTCGTCGAGACCGTGGATGCCGCGTGGGACGCCGGCATCCGCTATTTCGACACGGCGCCGCACTACGGACTCGGCCTCTCGGAGCGTCGACTCGGCGAGCAGCTGCGCTCGCGCCCCCGAGACGAGTACCTGATCTCGACCAAGGTCGGGAAGATGCTGGTGCCGAGCCCCGAGCGGGCGCACCTGCGCGACGACGAGAGCTACGACGTCCCGGCGGACCACCGGCGCGTCTTCGACTTCAGCCGTGACGCCGTGCTCCGCTCGCTCGAGCAGTCGCTCGAGCGCCTCGGCCTCGACCGGATCGACATCGCCTATCTGCACGACGCCGAGAACCACTTCGAGCAGGCCTCGACCGAGGGCATCAGCGCGCTCATCGAGCTGCGCGAGCAGGGCGTTCTGCGCGCGGTCGGGGCCGGCATGAACTACGCCGCCCCGCTCGCCGAGCTCATCCGCCGCGCCGACGTCGACCTGTTGATGTGCGCCGGCCGCTTCACGCTGCTCGACGGCGAGGCGCTCGATGACCTGATGCCGCTCGCGCTCGAGCGCCGGGTCGGCATTGTCGTCGCGGGCGTCTACAACTCGGGGCTCCTGGGACGCGCACGGCCCAAGCCCGATGCGACCTTCGACTACGGGCCCGCGCCGGCCGAGCTCATCGCGCGAGCCAACCAGATCGCCGACATCTGCGAGGCGCACGGCGTCACGCTGCCCGCCGCGGCGATGAACTACGTCTACCGCCACCCGGCGGTGGTCTCCGTCGTCATGGGCGCGCGCGGCGGCGAGCAGACGCGACAGAACGTCGAGCGCTACGAGACCGCGATTCCCGACGCCGTGTGGCGCGAACTCGTGGCCGCGGGCCTCACCCGAGAGATTTCGAACATGGGAGAACACTCAGCATGACCATCATCACCGCCGTGACCGCGCACGATGTGCGCTTTCCGACCTCGCTGAACGCGGATGGCTCGGACGCGATGAACAAGGACGCCGACTACTCCGCGGCCTATGTCGTGATCCACACCGACGACCCCGAGCTGAAGGGCTACGGCTTCACCTTCACGATCGGCCGCGGCAACGATCTCTGCGTCGAGGCGGCCCGGCAGCGCGGGGTCGCGCTCGTGGGTCGCTCCGTCGAGGAGTCGGTCGCCGATCTGGGCAGCGTGTACCGCTCGCTCTCCTCCGACTCGCAGCTGCGCTGGCTCGGCCCGGAGAAGGGCGTCGTGCACCTCGCGATGGCCGCCGTGATGAACGCGATGTGGGACCTTGCCGCTCGCGTCGCGGGCAAGCCGCTGTGGCGCATGCTCGCGGAGATGACGCCGGAGCAGATCGTCGACGCGGCCGACCTGAAGTACCTCTCGGATGCGCTGACCCGCGAGGAGGCGCTCGAGATCCTGCGCGAGAAGGAGTCGACGCGCGCGGAGCGCATCGCCGACCTCGAGTCGCGCGGCGGCTACCCCTGCTACACGACGAGCGCAGGCTGGCTCGGCTACAGCGACGAGAAGCTCCGCCGCCTGCTCCAGGAGGCCGTGGACGAGGGCTACCGCCACCTCAAGCTCAAGGTCGGCGGCAACCTCGAGGACGACATCCGCCGTCTGCGCATCGCGCGCGAGGTCATCGGCTGGGAGGCCAACCTGATGATCGACGCCAACCAGGTGTGGGACGTCCCGGAGGCGATCGAGTGGATGGAGCGCCTCGCCGAGTTCAAGCCGCTCTGGATCGAGGAGCCGACGAGCCCCGACGACGTGCTCGGGCACGCCGCGATCCGCGCGGCGGTCGCGCCGATCGGCGTCGCCACGGGCGAGCACGGCATGAATCGCGTGCTGTTCAAGCAGATGTTCCAGGCGGAGGCGATCGACTTCTGCCAGCTCGACTCGGCGCGGCTGGCGAGCGTCAACGAGATCCTCTCGGTGTACCTGATGGCCCAGAAGTTCGGAATCCCGGTCTGCCCGCACGCGGGCGGGGTCGGCCTCTGCGAGCTCGTGCAGCACCTGTCGATCTTCGACTACGTGTGCGTCTCGGGCTCGCTCGAGAACCGGGTGACCGAGTTCGTCGACCACCTGCACGAGCACTTCACCGACCCGTGCATCGTCGAGAACGGGCACTACACGCTGCCCGGGCTGCCGGGCTACAGCGCCGAGATGCACGACTCCTCGGTGGCGGAGTACAGCTTCCCGGACGGAAGCTACTGGGCGTCCCGCTAGCGCGCCGAGCCCGGGTACGGCGCTGCCGTGCCCGGGTTACGTCGTGGGCCCGGGCTCGCGGGCCTCGGGGTCTTCGTCCGCGTGCGCGGCGCTGAACTCCTCGACGCCGAGCAGGTGCACCTCCATGCGGATCCGGGCGCGCTCGGGGTCGCGGCGCTGGAGCTCGGCGAGGATGGCGCGATGCTCGCGCTGAGTCTCGGCGATCGATCCGCGGTGCGACACGGCGCGCCACAGACGCGCGCGGAAGGTGCGTCCGACGAGGGTGTCGATGATCGCCGCGAGGGCGGGGTTCCCGCTGGCGTGCGCAATGATCCGATGGAAGTCGGCGTCGGCCTGGATGAAGCCCTCGAGATCCATGTCGGGATCGTCGCGAATGATCTCGTCGACTCCGGTGAGGATCGTCTCGAGCTCGTCGAGTTCGCTCTCGGTCAGCCGGGTCGCGGCGATCGCGACGCTCTCCGATTCGAGCACGCGGCGCACCGCGAGCAGGTCGGCGGCGTGCGCGGGCTGCTGGAGGTCGGCGAGGAAGCCGAGCGGGCTCAGCAGGGTCAGTGGGTCAAGGGCCGTGACGTAGGTGCCGTCGCCTTGACGGGTCTCGAGAACGCCGAGCGTCGCGAGGGCTCGGACGCCTTCGCGCAGCGAGCCGCGGGACACGCCGAGGATCGCCGCCAGCTCCTTCTCGATGGGGAGCCTCGACCCGGGTCGCAGCTCGCCTCGCGTCAGCATGGCCTTGATGCCGTCGATCACGACATCGGTCTGCGATCGACTGGGGTCGAGCCGCTCGGCGTTGGTCATCCCTCGATTGTAGAGTTGTTGCATGTTCATCGGATGAATCAGCGTCGATTCGGCTCGCATCTCCTTCGCGACTGGCCTGCGACGTTGATTTGTCGGACCACGCGCGTCTCGCCGAGGAGTAAGCCATGGCCTTTCCCGTCATCGATTCCCACCAGCACGTCTGGGATCCCGCCCGCGCGGAGTACGCGTGGCTCGGACCCGAGCTGGCTCCGATCAACCGAGCCTTCGGCATGGACGAGCTCCTGCCCGAGCTCGCGGCTGCGGGAGTCGACGCGACGGTGCTGGTGCAGGCGGCCGACAACGCGGACGACACCGCGCTGATGGTCGCCACCGCCGACGCGCATCCCGAGGTCGCCGCGATCGTCGGCTACGCCCCGCTCGAACGTCCGGCCGAGGTGGCAGAGACGCTCGCGCGCTGGCAGGGGGACTCGCGCATGGTGGGCGTCCGCACGCTCATCCACAACCAGTCCGACCCCGAGTGGCTGCTGCGCCCGGATGTCGACGAGGGGCTCGGCCTGCTCGAGGGGGCCGGCATCGCCTTCGACGTCGTCGCGGAGCTGCCGCGGCATCTCGAGCTCATCCCCGTGCTGTCGGAGCGGCACCCGGGCCTGCGCATGGTGATCGACCACCTTGCGAAGCCGCCGATCGGCCTCGCCGACCGCGAGCCGTGGTGGAGCCTCATCGCCGCCGCGGCCGAGAACCCGAACGTCTCGGGCAAGCTGAGCGGCCTCTACTCGGCGACGGGCGCCCCCGACGCCTGGACTACGGAGCAGGTGCGCCCGTTCTTCGATCGCGCGGTTGAGCTGTTCGGCCCGTCGCGGCTGATGTACGGCGGAGACTGGCCCGTCGCGATCCTCGCCGGCGGCTACACCCGCCTCTGGGAGGGGCTGGCACCGCTTCTCGACTCGCTCTCGAGCGAGGACCGGGAGCGGGTGCTGGGACGGACGGCCGCCGACTTCTACCGCATCGACCCCGCCCGACTCGACCGCTGACGGCGCGGACACCCGTCTTAGGTTTGACGATTACCCGGCAGAGGGCGTTCGCCGCGCGTTCTGGAGGGCGATCTCGCCTCGACGGGCCGTATTCATCTGATCTCTTGTACAGTGGTGACCGGACGCGGGTGTTCGAGCCCGCGGGAAACAAGGAGCACCCCACGTGAATTTCGCCCGTCTCGGCCCAGTTGGGTCCGAAATCCCCGTACTCCAGCACGACGGCGCCAGCTTCGACCTGCGGCCGATCACGGCTGACATCGATGGTGCGTTCCTCGCCGGAGGCGGCATCGCGGCCGCTCGGGCCGCGCTCGAGAAGGGCGAGCTGTCGGAGCTTGACGCCGCGGACCTGCGCGTCGGAGCGCCGATCGCCCGCCCCGGCAAGATCGTCTGCATCGGCCTCAACTACGCCGACCACGCGGCCGAGGGCGGGATGGCCATTCCCGCCGAACCGGTCATCTTCATGAAGGACCCCACGACCATGGTCGGGCCGTTCGACGACGTGCTGATCCCGCGCCAATCGGTCAAGACCGACTGGGAGGTCGAGCTCGGCGTCGTCATCGGCTCGACCGCTCGCTACCTCGACTCGCCCGAGGACGCCGATGCGGTGATCGCCGGCTACGCCGTCTCGCACGACGTCTCCGAGCGCGAGTACCAGCTCGAGCGCGGCGGCCAGTGGGACAAGGGCAAGAGCTGCGAGACCTTCAACCCCTTCGGCCCTGCCCTGGTCCCCGCCGACGAGGTGGCCGACCCGCAGGCCCTGGGGCTGCGGCTCTGGGTCAACGGCGTCGAGCGTCAGAACGGCACCACGGCCAACATGATCTTCGGCATCCGCCACATCGTCTGGTACCTCTCGCAGTTCATGGTGCTGCACCCGGGCGACGTCGTGAACACGGGAACCCCGGCGGGAGTGGCGCTCGGCATCGAGGGCCAGCCGTACCTGCGTGCGGGTGACGTGGTCGAACTCGAGATCGACGGCCTCGGCCGTGCGCGACAGGAGATGGTGCAGGCATGACCAGCGAATTCAACGGCCTCGTCGCCGTCGTCACCGGCGGTGCCTCGGGCATCGGCCTCGCGACCGCGCTCGCTTTCGCCGACAAGGGCGCGCACGTGGCCGTGCTCGACCTCAAGCCCGAGACCCTGACGGATGACCGGCTCACCGGCTTCGTCGCGAACGTCGCCGACCGGGACTCGGTCAACACGGCGATCGCGGCGGTGGTCGAGACGTTCGGCGGCATCGACATCGTCGTGAACAATGCCGGCATCTCGGCGATCGGCACCGTCGAAGAGCTCTCCGATGAGGACTGGGCTCGCGTGCTCGACATCAACGTCACCGGGATGGCCCGCGTGAGCGCGGCCGCACTGCCGCACCTGCGCGCCTCGCAGAGCGCCGCGATCGTCAACCTGTGCTCGATCGGCGCGCTCAACGGGCTGCCGCAGCGCGCGCTCTACAACGCTTCGAAAGGCGCGGTGCTCTCGCTCACCTACGCGATGGCGACCGATCACGTGCGGGAGGGCGTCCGTGTCAATGCGGTGAGCCCGGGCACCGTCGCGACCCCGTTCGTCGACAACTTCCTGAAGCAGTTCGACGACCCGGTGAAGGAGCGCGCCGCGCTCGACGCGCGTCAGGCGACCGGCCGCATGGTCACGCCCGAGGAGGTCGCCGGAGCGGTCCTGTACCTCGCGAGCCCGCTGTCGGGCTCGACGACCGGAACCGCGCTCGAGGTCGACGGCGGCGTCACCCACCTGCGGGTTCGGCAGCAGTGAAGCGCGTCGCCCAGGTGATCGGGCTGCCGCCCGAGAACCGCGCCGAGTACGAGCGCTATCACGCCGCCGTGTGGCCGGGCGTGCTGGAGCGCCTGGCGCTCAGCAACATCCACAACTACTCGATCTACCGCCACGGCGACCTGCTGTTCTCGTACTTCGAGTACACCGGTGACGACTACGAGGCCGACATGGCCGCGATCGCCGCGGATCCGGAGACGCAGCGCTGGTGGGCGGTGCAGGAGCCGCTGCAGCGCCCGCTCGACGACCGCGCGGAGGGCGAGTGGTGGAAGGAGCTTCCTGAGGTCTTCCACACCGATTGATCGGTGCGGAGGGGAAGAAAGGCGAACGGGCGGCGCTGTGTGGTGGCAGCACCGCCCGTTCGGCGTTTCGAGAGCTACTAGTGCGCGTCGGTGGCGCTGATCTCGCTGCGGTCGCCCGACCACAGCGTGTGGAAGGTGCCGTCCTTGTCGACGCGCTTGTAGGTGTGCGCGCCGAAGAAGTCGCGCTGACCCTGCACGAGCGCCGCCGGCAGGCGGTCGGCGCGCAGGCCGTCGTAGTACGACAGCGACGACGAGAACGCCGGCGACGGAATGCCCGCCTGCGCTGCTGCCACGACGACGCGGCGCCAGGCCTCCTGCGCACCGGTGAGCGCCTCGCGGAAGTACGGTGCGGTAAGCAGCGCCACGAGTCCCGGGTTCTCGGCGTAGGCCTCGGTGATGCGGTTCAGGAACTGCGCGCGGATGATGCAGCCGCCGCGCCAGATCTTGGCGATCTCGCCCTTCTGGATGTCCCAGCCGTACTCCTCGGCACCGGCGATGATCTCGTCGAAGCCCTGCGAGTAGGCGACGATCTTCGAGGCGTAGAGCGCGCGGCGCACGTCCTCGACGAAGGCGTCGACATCCGTCACCGTCCACTCCTCGGCCGGGCCGGGGAGGTCGGCGGCGGCGGCGCGCTGCGCGGGCTTGGAGGAGAGCGAGCGGGCGAACACGGCCTCGGCGATGCCCGAGACGGGGATGCCCAGGTCGAGCGCCGACTGCACGGTCCAGGCGCCGGTGCCCTTGGCTCCGGCCTGGTCGAGGATGACGTCGACGAGCGGCGCGCCGGTCTCGGCGTCCACCTGGCGCAGCACCTCGGCGGTGATCTCGATGAGGTAGCTCTCGAGCTCGCCGCGGTTCCACTCGGCGAAGATGTCGGCGATCTCGGCCGGGCTCTTGCCGGTGCCGCGACGGATCAGGTCGTAGGCCTCGGCGATGAGCTGCATGTCGGCGTACTCGATGCCGTTGTGGATCATCTTGACGAAGTGGCCGGCGCCGTCGGTGCCGACGTGGGTGACGCAGGGCTCGCCCTCCGCGACCGCGGCGATCGACTTGAGGATCGGGCCGAGGGTGACCCAGGCCTCGGCGGAGCCGCCGGGCATGATCGAGGGGCCGAGCAGGGCGCCCTCTTCGCCGCCGGAGATGCCGGCGCCGACGAAGTTGATGCCCGTGGCGCGGACGGCCTTCTCGCGACGGATGGTGTCGGTGAAGAGCGCGTTGCCGCCGTCGACGATGATGTCGCCCGGCTCGAACACCTTGACGAGCTCGTCGATGACGGCGTCGGTGGCGCGGCCTGCCTGCACCATGATGATCGCGGTGCGCGGCGTGCTGAGCGACTCGGCGAAGTCGGCGTAGGTCTTCGCGGGGACGAAGCCGGCCTCGGGGTGCTCGGTGACGAGGGTCTCGGTCTTCTCGTACGACCGGTTGAATACCGCGACGGTGTTTCCTTCGCGACTGGCGAGGTTGCGGGCCAAGTTCGAGCCCATCACCGCCAATCCGATGACGCCGATGTTGGCCTTCGACTGCTCTGGCACGTCACTCCTTTTGTGATTCTGGGCCCGATGTGTGTCGGGAGGTCGGGGCTGCGGACAGCCGCTTCAGCCTAGCCCGCCTCGCGAGGGGGCTCCCCGCGAACGGGGTCACCCACCTCGAGTGCGACGAGCGAGACGTAGGTGCGGGCCCCCGCCTCGGCGGCGTGCGCATCGCTCGCCGAGATCGCGGCGGCGGTGGCGACGTGGTTCTCGAGGGTGCCCTCGGCGGGCTTCGCGGGGGTGAGCCCGAGCGCCGCGCGACCGCGCAGCACCTCTTCGACCGTGGAGGCGAGCTGGGCCAGCATGGCGTTGCCGGAGGCCTCCAGCAGCAGCCGGTGGAAGGCGACGTCGACCTCGAGATACTCGGCGCTGGCGCCGAGGCCGCGCCGGCCGAGCGCGTCCAGCTCGTCGCCGAGCTGACGGAGGCGGGCCCGGTCGTCGAAGCTCGCGCGGACCGCGGCGAGGCGCGCGGCGGTCGGCTCGATCGCCCCGCGGAGCTCGGTCAGCATCGCGAGCTGCTCCTGGCGACGCGGGCCGGCCAGATTCCAGCGGATGACCGCGGCGTCGAAGGCGTCCCATTCGGCATGCGGCAGGACCGTGATGCCGACGCGCCGACGGGAGGCCAGCATGCCGCGCGATTCGAGCACCCGCACGGCCTCGCGGATCACGGTCCGGCTGGCGCCGTGCTCGAGCTCGAGGTCGGCGAGCGTGAGAATCCGTCCCTCGGGCAGCTCGCCGGTGGCGATGCGGCGGCCGAGGGTCTCGAGCACATCGCTGTGCGATCCCCGGCCGTGTGCGGTGCCTGTCATCTACTCATCTTCCGTCGCCGCTGACGTCAATCAAAAATATGATCATCTAGTTGTAAAAGTATGATCATTATGCCACAGTGGCTCCCACTGCTCCGGGACGCGACGCCATTGTCGGCGCCGTCGAGCCGAGCACACACCCCGACGCGCGCATTCGCGCGCCGATTCCATCAATTCAACGGAGAAGTCTCAATGGAAGATTGGACACAGACCCTCGAGGTTGGTCCCTTGCTCGGCATCGCTGCCGGCGCGATCGCGCTGATCCTGGTGCTCGTCATCGTGTTCCGGGTCCACGCGTTCCTGACCCTCGTCCTCGTCTCGCTGGCGACGGCGATCGTCGCCGGAATCCCGATCGGCCAGGTCGCGAACGTCCTGATCTCCGGGTTCGGCTCGACCCTGGGCTCCGTCGCCCTGCTGGTCGGACTCGGTGCGATGCTCGGGCGACTGGTCGAGGCCAGCGGCGGCGCCCGCATCCTCGCCGACAAGATGGTCGACGTCTTCGGCGAGAAGCGCGCCCCCTTCGCCCTCGGCATCGCCTCGCTCGTCATGGGCTTCCCGATCTTCTTCGACGCGGGCCTGATCGTCATGCTCCCGATCGTGTTCGCGGTGGCGCGGCGCCTCGGCGGCAAGAACATGCTGCTCTACGGGATCACGGCGGCCGCCGGCTTCTCGGTGATGCACATCTTCCTGCCCCCGCACCCGGGTCCCATCACCGCCACCGAGTACTACGGCGCCGACCTCGGCATCGTGCTCATCGTCGGACTGATCATCGCGTTCCCGCTCTGGTACGTGTCCGGCTACCTGTGGGCCAAGTTCATCAACAAGCGCATCCCGCTTCCCGTGCTCTCGCTGTTCGGCGGACCGGAGGACGACGTCCAGCCGACGAACCCGCCGAAGGCCGGCACGGTCATCGCCCTGCTCGCCCTTCCGCTCGTGCTCATCCTGATGAACACCGGCCTGAACTCGCTGCGCTCGGTCGGCGTCGTCGACGAGACCACCTGGTGGTACCAGGCCATGTCGCTCATCGGCACCAGCTCCATCGCGCTGCTCATCGCGGTGTTCGTCGCCGCCTTCGTGCTCGGCCGCCGCCGCGGCGTCGACGGCACGGCGCTCGAGCGCATCCTCGACACGGCGCTCGGCCCGATCTGCTCGGTCGTGCTCATCACCGGCGCCGGCGGCATGTTCGGCGGCGTGCTGCGCACCTCGGGCATCGGCACCGCGCTCGCCGAGGTGCTCAGCGACATCGGCCTGCCGCTCATCGTCGCCGTCTACGTCGCCGCCGTCGTGCTGCGCGTCGCACAGGGCTCGGCCACCGTCGCGCTCGTCACCGCGGCGGGCCTGTTCGCCCCGGCGGTCATCGCGGCGGGCTTCAACCCGCTGCAGCTCGCGGCTGTCGTGATCGCGACCGCGGCGGGATCGGTCTTCGCCGGTCACGTCAACGACTCCGGCTTCTGGCTGGTCGGTCGACTGATGGGCATGGACGTCAAGACCACCCTGAAGACCTGGACGGTGCAGCAGACCATCGAATCCCTCGCCGGATTCGTGGCCGCGCTTCTGGTCTTCGCCGTGGGCTCGCTCGTCTAGCCCACACCCACCCTGTCGCGGCGGGAGCGTGCGATCACCACACGCCCGCTCCCGCCGCATCCCCATTCGGCAACTCGGAGAGACACCATGACCACCTCGTTCGACCTCGGCGGCAAGCTCGCCCTTGTCACCGGATCCTCGCGCGGACTCGGGCGCGGCCTCGCGCTCGCCCTCGCTGACGCCGGAGCGCGCCTGGTCATCCACGGCCGCGACGCCAACGCGCTGCAGGAGACCGCCGACGCGATCGAGCGCAGCCAGGGCACGCGCCCCGAGCTCGTGATCTTCGACGTCACCGACGCCGCCGCGGTCGAGGCCGGCATCGCCGAGCTGGTCGAGCGCGTCGGCGTGCCCGACATCCTCGTCAACAACGCGGGACTGCAGCGTCGTGCGCCCTTCGCCGAGTTCCCGGTCGCCGACTGGGACGCGCTCGTCGCGGGCAACCTCTCCGGCGTCTTCTACGTCTCGCGCTTCGTCGCGCCCGGCATGGTCGAGCGCGGCTCCGGCAAGATCATCAACATCGCCTCGGTGCAGTCGCAGCTCGCGCGCCAGACGATCGCCCCCTACGGCGCCACCAAGGCCGGCGTCGCCCAGCTCAGCCGCGGCATGGCCGCCGACCTGGCCCGCCACAACATCCAGGTCAACACGCTCTCGCCCGGCTACTTCGCCACCGACATGAACAAGGCGCTCGTCGAGGATCCGGAGTTCACCGCCTGGCTCGAGAACCGCACGCCCGCCCGTCGCTGGGGTCAGGTCGAGGAGCTCGCCGGGACCCTGATCTACCTCGCCTCGCCCGCGAGCGACTTCGTGAGCGGCCAGAACATCTTCGTCGACGGCGGAATGACCTCGGTCGTCTGACCCGAATCCCGGGCGCCCGAGCGGCGCTCCCGCACCATAACTCCAGGAGGAAGCCGTGAAGGCGCTCTACATCGACGGCAAGCTCGACCTCGTCGAACGCGAGGTTCCGCTGCCCGAGCCCGGCGAGGGCGAGGTGCGCATTCGCGTCCACTTCGTCGGCATCTGCGGCTCCGACCTGCACTACTACTTCGAGGGCGCGAACGGCGCGTTCGTCGTGAAAGAGCCGCTGACGCCCGGGCACGAGCTCTCGGGTCGCGTCGACCTGGACCCGAGCGGCACCTGGGCGCCCGGCACCCCGGTGACGGTGCACCCGGCGCGCTTCGGCCAGAGCGAGGCGGGCATCGAGGATGCGCCGAACCTGTGGCCGGGCGGGTCGTACCTCGGCAGCGCCTCCACGGCGCCGCACACGCAGGGCGGCATGAGCGA
>DCRR01000005.1:33173-44465 GCA_002325245.1 Microbacteriaceae bacterium UBA1487
GGCAAGCGCGTGCTCGTCTCCGGTGCCGGCCCGATCGGCCTGCTCGCGGTCGCCGCAGCCAAGAGCCGCGGTGCGGCCGAGGTCACCATCACCGACCTGCTGCCCGAGCCGCTCGCCCGCGGCCGGGCCGTGGGCGCCGACCGAACGATCCAGATCGGCGTCGAAGAGATCCCTGAGAACGCCTTCGATGTGGTGCTGGAGTGCTCCGGTGCCGCACCCGCGATCTCGCAGGCATTCCGCTCGGCGCGGCGCCGCGGCATCGTCGTGCAGATCGGCATGGTTCCCGATGAAGGCCGACCGATCAATCTCGCCCCGGCGATCTCGAAGGAGATCAGCATCCACGGCGTCTTCCGCTTCGTCGACGAGATCGACGAGGCGATCCGCATCCTGGCGGCCGAGCCCGCCGTGGCCTCGGTGGTCACCCAGGTGATTCCGGCGACGTCGGCGGCGGAGGCATTCGAACTCGCGCGCGATTCGAGCGCGAGCGGCAAGGTGCTCGTCTCGACCTGGCTCGACGACCCCGCCGCCTGAGAGGATTCGGAGATGACCGGCGCAGCCGCCGTGCGCGATGTCGTGATCGGCCTCGACCTCGGCACCACGAGCACGAAGGCGGTCGCCTTCACCCCCGACGGCAGTCAGCTGGCTCAGGCCTCGCACGGCTACGAGTTGCAGACCCCGCACCCCGGCTATGCGGTGCAGGATCCGCAGCAGATCCTCGCCGCCGCCTACCGAGCGGTGGCGGACGTCGCCCGCGAGGTCGGCGCCGATCGCGTGCGCGGCATCTCGTTCTCGTCCGCGATGCACAGCCTGATGGGCCTCGGCCCGCTGTACGAGCCGATGACGCCGGTCATCACCTGGGGCGACACGCGTGCGGCGCCGCAGGCCGAGCGGCTGCGGGGCGGGGTGAACGGGCTCGCGCTGCATCGCCGAACCGGCACCCCCATCCATCCGATGTCGCCGCTGACGAAGCTGATCTGGTTCCGCGAGATGGAGCCCAAGCTCCACGAGTCGGTGGCGTTCTGGGTGGGCATCAAGGACTGGGTGCTCGTGCACATGTGCGGCGCGCTCGTCATCGACCACTCGCTCGCCTCGGGCACCGGGCTGATGGACATCCACCAGCTCGCCTGGGATGCGGAGGCGCTGGCCCTGGCTGGGGTGTCGCCGGAGCAGCTTCCCGAGCTGGTGCGCACGCGGGACGTTCTTCCCGGGCTCACGCCCGAGGCGGCCGAGGCGATGGGGCTTCCCGAGACGCTCGAGGTGGTGGTCGGCGCGGGAGACGGGCCGCTCGCCAACCTCGGGGTCGGGGCGGTGCGCCCCGGCGTTGCCGCCTGCTCGATCGGCACCAGCGGCGCGCTCCGCGTCGGCGTCGACCGCCCCGCGGTCGACCCGCAGGGCGGCGTGTTCTGCTACGCGCTCACCGAGGACCGCTGGGTCGTCGGCGGCGCCATCAACAACGGGGGAGCGACGCTCGGCTGGGCTCGCGGCATCTTCGCCCCCGAACTCGGCGAGGGCAGCGAGGCCGAGCTGCTCGAGCTCGCCGCCCGCGCCCAGCCCGGCTCCGGCGGGCTCATCATGCTGCCGTACCTGCTGTCCGAGCGCGCCCCGCACTGGAGCGCGCTGCCGACCGGCGCGTACCTGGGGCTCACCCGGGGCCATCGGCGCGAGCACCTGCTGCGCGCCTCGGTCGAAGGCGTCTGCCTGCAGCTCGCGCTCGTGCTGCAGTCGATGCGCGCCGCGGGCCTCGACGTGACGCACGTGCGAGCCACCGGCGGCGTGACGCGCAATGACCTCTGGCGGGGCGTCCTCGCGGCGGCGCTCGGCATGACGGTCGACTTCGCCGAGGGTCAGGAGGGCTCGAGCTTCGGCGCGGCGCTGCTCGGCATGGAGGCGCTCGGGCTGATCGACTCGATCGACATCGTCGACGAGCTGATCCCCGTCGAGGACTCCGTTCGGCCGGAGCCGCGCGCGCTCGCCGTCTACAGCCAACTGCTGCCGGTGTTCGCCGAGCTCTACACGCATCTGGTGCCGACATTCCAGAGCCTGCGGCGCCTCGCCCCGAACCTGCCGCTCGACCTCCTCGACGAGGACTAGGCGCGCGCCGGATCGGTACCCTGGGAGCACATGGACACCTCAGCTCGCCTTCGCGTCGTGGTTGCGACTCCTCTGTTCCCCGCGGACGCCGCGATGATCGTCGAGCGCGAGCCGCGCATCGACCTCGTGCACGCGCCCGAACTGCTCGCCGAGCCGAGCGTCGACTGGATGACCTGGTCGAAGCGGACCCCGGAAGACCAGGCTCGCTTCGAGCAGCTCGTCGACTCGGCGGATGCGCTCTACGGGGTGCCCGACCACTCCGGCAAGGCGCTCGCGCGCACCGTGGCCGCGAACCCGAAGCTCCGCTGGGTGCACACGATTCCCGCGGGCGGCGGCCAGCAGGTGAAGGCCGCGAACCTCTCCGAGGAGGCGCTGGAGCGCATCGCGTTCTCCACCTCCGCCGGTGTGCACGCGGCCCCGCTGGCCGAGTTCGCGATCTTCGGCGTGCTCGCCGGGGCGAAGCAGCTGCCGTGGCTGCAGGCCACCCAGCGCCGCCGCGAGTGGGCGCCGCGTCGAGCGCTCGGCCGCGCCGCCGACTCGACCGTCGCCGTCGTCGGCCTCGGCTCGATCGGCTGCCACACCGCCGAGAAGCTCGCGCAGCTGGGCTTCCGTGTCGTCGGGGTGCATCGCCGCCCGGTGGAGGCGCCCGGTGTCAGCGAGATCTTCCCGGTGGAGGAGCTCGCGCGCGTCGCGAGCGAGGTCGACGCGATCGTGCTGGCGCTGCCCGGCACGGCCGAGACCGAGAAGATGCTCAGCCGCGAGGTGCTCGCCGCCGCGAAGCCGGGAATCACGATCGTGAACGTCGGGCGCGGAACGACCGTCGACGAGCCGGCGCTCGTCGAGGCGCTCACCGACGGTCGGGTCGGTCTCGCGGTGCTCGACGTCACCTACGTCGAACCGCTTCCCGCCGACAGCCCGCTGTGGGAGCTGCCGAACGCGATCATCGCGCCGCACACCGCCGCGATCAGCACCGACGAGCCTCGCCTGATCGCGGAGCTGTTCGTCGAGAACGCGCGCCGCTTCCTCGACGGCGAGCCGCTCATCAACCGCGTCAACACGCGCGAGTTCTACTGACCCCTTCGCACCGTTTTCAGGAATTGGTGTGACCAAAGTGACAGGAGTCACCGGTCGAGTGGTCATCCGCCTCATCCGTCACACGAACTCCTGAAAAAGGTTGATGTAGAGTGAGGGCGAACTTCGGCGAGGGATGCGCACGCATCCGTGATCGACGCGGTGGGCTGGCCCCGGGAGAAGATCCCGTGTCGTCCTCACGCAGTCTGCGTTCGAGTTGACCAACACACGGGCCCTGGGCCCATTCAGGAGAGAGCAATGTCTGACGACAACAACCTCGTTGCCGAGGTTCGCACCGAATTCGGCAAGGGAGCGGCCCGCCGCATCCGCGCCGACCACAAGATCCCCGCCGTGCTCTACGGCCACGGCACCGAGCCGCAGCACCTCACGCTGCCCGGCCACGAGACCGCGCTGATCCTGCGCAAGTCGAACGCGCTGCTGACGCTCGACATCGCCGGCACCCCCTCGCTCGCGCTCGTCAAGGACGTGCAGAAGGACCCGGTGCGCCAGATCATCGAGCACGTCGACCTGATCGTCGTCCGCAAGGGCGAGAAGGTCACCGTCGACGTCTACGTGCACGTCGAGGGCGAGCCCGCCGTCGGCACGATCGTCGCGCTCGACGCCAACACGCTGTCGCTCGAGGTCGAGGCGACCCACATCCCCGAGAGCATCAGCGTCTCGGTCGAGGGCCTCGAGGCCGGATCGCAGATCCACGCCTCCGACCTCACGCTGCCGACCGGCGCCGCGCTGGTCAGCGATCCCGAGACGCTCGTCGTCAACATCACCGTGCCGGCCGTTGCCGACCTCGGTGAGAGCGACGAGGCCGAGGGCGAGGAAGCCGCTGAGGGCGAGGCTGGGGCCGAGGCCGAGGCCGCGGGCGACTCCGAGTAGTTCGGAGAGATCATCTCCGCAGATGTGTGGCTCGTAGTCGGGCTCGGGAACCCCGGGCCCGACTACGCCGCGCATCGCCACAACGTCGGCCAGATGGCACTCGACGTGCTCGCCGAGCGGATCGGCGCGAGCTTCCGGCTGCACAAGGCCCGTGCCGCCGTCGCGGAGGGCCGGGTCGCTCCGGGCGCCGCGAAGCTCATTCTCGCGAAGCCGGCCAGCTTCATGAACCTCTCCGGCGGACCCGTCGCGGCCCTGCTGAAGTTCTACTCGCTCGACGCCTCGCGGCTCGTGGTGCTGCACGACGAGCTCGACCTGCCGTTTGACACCGTCCGGCTGAAGCAGGGCGGCGGCCACGGCGGCCACAACGGCCTGCGCGACATCAGCGCCGCCGTCAGCCCCGACTACACGCGCGTGCGGATCGGCATCGGGCGCCCGCCCGGCCGGCAGGATGCCGCCGACTTCGTGCTGAAGCCGTTCTCGTCCACGGAGCGCGGCGCGCTGCCGAACCTGCTCGGCGACGCCGCCGACGCGACGGAGGACGTGGTGACCCGGGGCCTGCTCGACGCCCAGCAGAAGTGGCACGCCCCGCGCGCGTAGACTCGTCCAAATGGGCCTGAAACGGATTCTCCCGGCGCTCGCGCGCGCCCACAGCGTCGAAACCGCTCTGGATGAGGCCCGGCACGACACCGACTTCGCGGTCGTCGAGGGCGTGCGGATTCCGCTGCTCGCCGAGCTGCTCGAACAGCGCGACGGACCGACTGCGCTGCTCGTCATCACGGCGACCAGTCGTGAATCCGAAAGCGTCCAGGCGGCCCTCTCCAGCTACCTGCCCGAGGCCCATGTGCTCGGGTTCCCCGCCTGGGAGACGCTGCCGCACGAGCGCCTGAGCCCGAGCGCCGAGACGGTCGGCGCCCGCATCCGCACGCTGCGGCGCCTGCGCACCTGGAGCGCCGAGCGCGACGCGCACCTGATCGTGGTGGCGAGCGTCCGCGCCGCGCTGCAGCCGATCGCGCCGGGGCTCGCCGAGGTGGCGCCGCTGGAGCTGCGCACCGGCGGCCGCGGCTACGCCCTCGATGAGATCGCGACCCGGCTCGTCGAGCTCGCCTACACGCGCGTCGACCTGGTCACCCGTCGCGGCGAGTTCGCGCTGCGCGGCGGCATCCTGGACGTGTTCCCGCCGGACGCCGAGCACCCGGTGCGCGCCGACTTCTTCGGCGACGAGCTCGAACAGCTGCGCGCGTTCTCGGTCGCCGACCAGCGCTCGCTGCCGGGCGATCTCGCCGGCGTCGAATTGCCGCCGAGCCGCGAGATGCTGCTGACCGACGCGGTGCGCCAGCGCGCCCGCGAGATGCAGTCCGAGTTTCCGACGCTGCAGCAGATGCTCGCCAAGATCGCCGAGGGCATCCCCGTCGAGGGCATGGAGTCGCTCGCCCCCGCCCTGCTGGAGCGGCTCGAGCCGCTGACCGCCGCCTTCCCGACGGACGCCGCCGTCGCCCTGATGTCGCCCGAGCGGATCGCGAACCGCGCGGTGAGCCTGGTCGAGACGAACCGCGAGTTCCTGTCGGCGGCCTGGAACGCGGCCACCGCGGGGGCCACCGCCCCGATCGACCTGGATGCGGGCGACTTCCTCACCATCGCCGACCTGCGCGAGGCGGCGCGTCCGCGCACCTGGTGGACCTTCTCGCCTTTCGGTCTGGGCGCGGCCGACACCGACGACGACCTGGTGCGCATCGACGCGGATGCGGCCCCGACCTTCGCGGGCAAGTACGGCGGCGCCGTCGATCACGTCGCCGAGCGTCTCGGTGCCGGCTGGTCGGTGGTGATCGCGGCGCAGGGGCCGGGGCTGCTGGAGCGCGCGGCCCAGGTGCTCGGCGAGCAGGGTCTTGCCGCCCGCCCCGTCGACGAGCTTCCCGACGCCCTCGACGCCGGAGTCGCCTACCTGGTGCAGGGCGCGGTCGAGGCCGGCTTCGAGTCACCCGAGCTGCGCCTGGCGCTGCTGAGCGAGGCGGAGTTCTTCGGCCGTTCGGTCGGCGTCGACTCGCGCCAGGTGAAGAAGCTCGCCAGTCGCCGCAAGAACGTGGTCGACCCGCTGCAGCTGAAGGCCGGCGACGTCGTCGTGCATGCCACGCACGGCATCGGTCGTTTCGTCGAGCTGGTGCAGCGCGAGGTCGCGAGCGGCGAGCGGCAGGCCCGCGGCCCGCTCGGCTCGAAGGCCGCGAAGGTGATGCGCGAGTACCTGGTGATCGAGTACGCACCCTCGAAGCGGGGCATGCCGGGCGACCGGCTGTTCGTGCCGACCGATCAGCTCGATCAGCTGAGCCGCTACGTCGGCGGCGAGTCGCCGACGCTCAGCAAGATGGGCGGCTCCGACTGGTCGGCCGCGAAGGGCCGCGCGCGCAAGGCGGTGCGCGACATCGCCGTCGAGCTGGTCAAGCTCTACAGCGCGCGAATGGCGTCGAAGGGGCACGCCTTCGGTCCCGACACCCCGTGGCAGCGTGAGCTGGAGGAGGCGTTCCCCTTCGCGGAGACCCCCGACCAGCTGCAGACCATCGATGAGGTGAAGGCCGACATGGAGCGGCCGATCCCGATGGACCGCCTCATCTCGGGCGACGTCGGCTACGGCAAGACCGAGATCGCGGTGCGTGCCGCGTTCAAGGCGGTGCAGGACGGCAAGCAGGTCGCGATGCTCGTGCCCACGACGCTGCTGGTGCGTCAGCACATGGAGACCTTCGCCGAGCGCTTCGCCGGGTTCCCCGTGCACCTGCGCGCGCTCAGCCGGTTCCAGACCGAGAAGGAGTCGAAGGAGACGATCGACGGGCTCGCCCGCGGCGAGATCGACGTCGTCATCGGCACCCACCGCATCCTCAGCGAGTCGGTGAAGTTCAAGGACCTGGGCCTCGTCATCATCGACGAGGAGCAGCGCTTCGGCGTGGAGCACAAGGACGCGCTGAAGAAGCTCCGCACGAACGTCGACATCCTGGCGATGAGCGCGACGCCGATCCCGCGCACCCTCGAGATGGCGGTCACCGGCATCCGCGAGATGTCGACGCTGGCGACACCGCCCGAGGATCGCCACCCGATCCTCAGCTACGTCGGGGCCTACAACGACCAGCAGGTGACCGCCGCGATCCGCCGCGAGCTGCTGCGCGAGGGCCAGGTGTTCTACGTGCACAACCGGGTCTCGAGCATCCAGAGCGTGGCCTCCCACATCGCCGAGCTGGTGCCGGAGGCGCGCGTCGCCGTCGCCCACGGGCAGATGAGCGAGAGCGCGCTCGAGCAGGTCATCGTCGACTTCTGGGAGCGCCGTGCCGACGTGCTGGTGACGACGACGATCATCGAGACCGGCATCGACATCGCCAACGCGAACACGCTCATCATCGACCGGGCCGACAAGTACGGCTTGAGCCAGCTGCACCAGATCCGCGGTCGCGTCGGTCGCGGTCGCGAGCGCGCCTACGCCTACTTCCTCTACGACGCCGACAAGCCGCTCGGCGAGACGGCGCAGGACCGCCTCGAGACGATCGCGGCGAACAACGAGCTCGGCGGCGGCATGCAGATCGCGCTCAAGGACCTCGAGATCCGCGGCGCCGGCAACCTGCTCGGCGGAGAGCAGTCCGGCCACATTGCGGGGGTCGGCTTCGACCTCTACCTGCGCATGATCGGCGAGGCGGTGAGCGCGTTCCGCGGCGACGTGGCCGAGGGCCAGACGGAGCTGCGCCTGGAGCTTCCGATCGACGCGCACGTGCCCGAGGAGTACATCGAGTCGGAGCGCCTCCGCCTGGAGGCCTACCAGAAGCTCTCCACGGCCACCTCGCCCTCCTCGCCCGACGGTGCCCTCGATTCGGTGGTCGACGAGCTCACCGATCGCTACGGCGAACCGCCCGAGCCGGTGCGCCACCTGGTGGCGGTCTCGCGGCTGCGTCGCCTGGCGCAGAAGGCGCTGCTCGGCGACGTCGTCGCGATGGGCGGCAACCTGCGGCTCGCCCCGGTGGATCTTCCCGATTCGCGCACCGTGCGACTCCAGCGCCTCTACCCGGGTGCGCGCATCTTCGCGCAGGCGAAGGCGCTCAGCGTGCCGCTGCCGAAGGAGCTGGCGGATGCCGAGCTGATCGCCTGGGTGACCCAGCTGATCGAGGCGATCATTCCGATGCCGGAGCAGGCGGAGGCTCCGGCGACGTCGGCGGGGTGACCGGGGCGGGTGTCGGCCGAGGCTTCCAGGCCGAGCCGAGCACGACCGGGATCACTACCAGAGAGCGCAAATCGATCAGCGCGTGCGCCAGGATCGGCAGCGCGATCGACCCGCTGACGACGTAGAGCAGCGCGAAGCCGACGCCGAGCGCGCTCGCCGCGGCGATCCCGGTCGGGCCCTGGTAGAGGTGCAGCAGGCCGAACAGGACGGAGCTCACGGCGAACGCGAGCAGGGCGTCGCCGGTGATGCCGAACAGCAGGGCCGGCAGCGCGAGCCGGAACAGCAGCTCCTCGAAGACCCCGGCGCTCAGCGCGAGGCCGAGCCCGTAGGGCAGTTCGCCGCGGGTGCGGGGGAGCAGCGCCCGGATATTGCCGACGGTCGGGATCTCCTCGATCGGGGTGCGGCGCAGCAGGATCACCGGCAGCACGAAACCCAGCACCGCGCCGACAGCGAGACCGATTGCGATGCCGGAGCCGACGTCGGTGCCGAACCAGTCCCGCAGCTCGCCGATGCCGGGTAGCTCCTGCGCCTCGACCAGCACCGCGCTCAGCCACGAGGCGCTCGCGAACAGCGTCACCGCGCTGAGCCCGCCCATCACGACGAGCGACTCGATCAGCCAGCGACGGTAGACCTTCTGGCGTGCGACGGTGCTGCGCAGGCGCCGGAAGCGCGCGAACTCGTTGCGCTCGCGGGTGACCGCGCGGCCGATCAGCAGCGCGACGATCAACGCGAACAGGGCGATCAGCGGCGCGGAGTCCATCGGCCCATTCTCCGCTACCCAGCGAGACGATGCCGTCGTGGTCCAGGATGAGAGATTGTGTCAACGAATGTGGGTCTGAGGTCGGAGCGCGGGCCGATTCTGCTCGCCATCATGGTGGCAACGGCGGTCGTCGCGATCGACACCACGGTGCTGTCGACGGCGGTGCCGACGATCGTCGCCGACATCGGCGGCTTCAGCTCATTCCCCTGGCTGTTCTCGATCTACCTGCTTGCGCAGGCGGTCACCGTTCCCGTCTACTCCAAGCTCGCCGACACGATCGGCCGCAAGCCCATCGTGCTGTTCGGCATCGCGCTGTTCCTCGTCGGCTCGGTCCTGTGCGGTGTGGCCTGGGACATGACGTCGCTCATCGTGTTCCGGGCGATCCAGGGCCTCGGCGCCGGCGCGATCCTCCCGATCACGATCACCATCGTGGGCGACATCTACACGCTCGAGGAGCGCGCCCGGGTGCAGGGGTACATCGCGAGCGTGTGGGCGGTCGCCGCCGTGCTCGGCCCGACGCTCGGCGGCATCTTCGCCCAGCTGGATGCCTGGCGCGGCATCTTCTGGATCAACATCCCGCTGTGCCTCGTCGCCGGATGGCTGCTGATCAAGAACTACCTCGAGAAGCGCGAGGCGCAGCGTCACCGGGTCGACTATGCGGGCGCGACCGTGCTGACACTCGCGCTGGTGCTCCTGCTGCTCGGGGTACTCGAAGGCGGCAACGCGTGGACGTGGGACTCGCCGATCAGCCTCGCGGTGCTGATCGGCGGTGCCGTGCTGCTCGTCGTGTTCGTCGCGATCGAGCGCCGTGCCGCCGAACCCGTGCTCTCGCTGCCGCTGCTCGGGCGCCGGATCGTCTGGTCGACCTCGATCATGGGACTCGCCATCGGTGCCGTCGTGATCGGGCTCACCGCCTTCATCCCCACGTATCTGGAGGGCACGATCGGCGTCGCGCCGATCGTCGCCGGCTTGGCGCTGGCGACCCTGACCATCGGATGGCCGCTCGCGGCCTCGCTCGCCGGTCACGCCTACTTGCGGTGGGGCTTCCGTCGCACGGCGATCGGCGGCAGTCTGCTCGTGCTGGGATCGACGGTGGGACTTGCGGTCGCCGTCGTGGCCTGGCCGCCGTCGCCCTGGATCGTCGCCGCATTCTGCCTGTTCGTCGGACTCGGGATGGGGTTCACGGCCATCCCGAGCCTGGTCGCTGCGCAGTCCAGCGCCCCGTGGCACGAGCGCGGCGTCGTCACGGGAACCAACCTGTTCGCGCGCACCATCGGCCAGGCGGTCGGCGCGGCGGTGCTCGGGGCGATCGCCAATGCGGTGGTGGTCAGCCGCGGCGGGGACGAGACGGATGCGGCCACGGTGCTCGAGGCGTCCGGCGCGGTCTTCGTCGGCGTGGCGGTGATGGGGGTGGCGCTCGCGGCGCTCACCTGGGCGATGCCGCGCGAGCGTGACGGCGTCGCCCCCGCCGAGCCGGAGCCGACCGAGACCGGTCCGATCGCCACGGTCGGCTGAGTCACCGCGAGCCGAGCGCACGCGCGGAGTAGGTTCGAGGCATGCGCTACGAGCACGCGGGGCATGCCCCCCGCATCGACCCCACCGCCGTCGTGTCGCCGAGCGCCGTCATCAGCGGCGACGTCACGATCGGACCGGATTGCCAGATCCTGCACGGCGCCGTGATCTCCGCCGAGGGCGGCCCGATCCGCATCGGGGCGCACGTGATCGTGATGGAGAACGCCGTGCTGCGTGCGGCCGCGAGCGACCCGCTCACAATCGGCGACCACTGCCTGGTCGGCCCGCAGGCCTCGATCTCGGGCGCGACGATCGGCAACGAGGTGTTCATCGCGACCGGGGTCCGCGTCTTCAACGGGGCGGTCATCGGCGACCGCAGCGAGATCCGCATCAACGCCGTCGTCCACCTGCGTACCGAGCTGCCGCCCGAGTCGGTGGTGCCGATCGCCTGGATCGCGGTCGGGTCGCCGCCGCGCATCCTCTCGCCGGATCGCCACGACGAGATCTGGGAGGTGCAGCAGGCGCTCGACTTCCCCGGCTACGTGTTCGGTCTCGACCGCGACACCCCGGACCTGATGGTGCAGCTCACCGAGCGCTACGCCCGGCACCTCGCGGCGCACGCCGACGACCGCGAGGTGGAGGCGTGACGGGCCCGAACCCGAAGCTCGACGAACTGATCGCGACGGCGGCGCGGCTGCGCGCGCCGGGCGGCTGCGCCTGGGACCGCGAGCAGACCCACGAGAGCCTCGTGCAGTACCTCGTCGAGGAGAGCTACGAG
>DCRR01000005.1:44667-51440 GCA_002325245.1 Microbacteriaceae bacterium UBA1487
GTGGCGAACTGGGATGCGATCAAGGCGGTCGAGAAGGCGCATCGCACGAGCGTGCTCGACGGCATTCCCGAGGCGATGCCGGCGCTGGCGCTCGCCGACAAGGTGCTCGGCCGGGCGGCCAAGGTCGGGGTCGAACGTGCGGCCGCGCCGATCCCGGCGACGGAGGAGGAGCTCGGCGAGCAGCTGCTCGCCATGGTCGTCGCGGCCCGCGAGCAGGGGCTGGACGCCGAGCGCGCGCTGCGCGGGGCCTTGCGCGCCGTGCGCGAGGACGTGCGTGCTGCCGAACGCGACTGAGCGGGAAGGCGATCGCCTCCCCGCTCAGCCCGGGTGCTGCGCCGACTACTGGGCGGTGTAGCCGCCGTCCACCACGTGGTAGCTGCCGGTGATGAAGGAGGCGGCGTCCGAGACGAGGAACGCCACGAGCGCGGCGACCTCGTCGGCCTCGCCCATCCGGCCGAGCGCGTGCTTGCTCTCGAGGAATGCCAGCGTGTCGGCATCGAGGTTGCCCTCGAGGAGCGGCGTCTTGATGAAGCCCGGTCCGACCGAGTTCACGCGCACGCCCTGAGTCGCGTACTCGAGGGCAGCGTTCTTGGTGAGGCCGACGACGCCGTGCTTCGCGGCGACGTACGCCGAGGAGGTGGCGAATCCGACGCTGCCGAGGATCGAGGCCATGTTCACGACCGCGCCGCCGCCGTTGGCGACCATCGCGGGAAGCTGCGCGCGCATGCTGTACATGACCGCGCTGAGGTTGATGTCGATGACCTTCTGCCAGCCGTCGATGGGGTAGTCGCCGACGGGAGCCGCGGGGCCGCCGATTCCGGCGTTGTTGACCGCGATTTTGAGCGGCGCCAGCTTGTTGGCGGCCTCAACTGCGGCGACGGCGTCCTCGGGGTCTGCCACGTCTCCGACGTGGGCGACCGCGGTGCCGCCCGCGGCCTCGATCTCGGCCACGACCGCGTCGGCGCCGTTCTTGTCGAGGTCTGCGACGACGACTGCAGCGCCGTTCGCGGCGAGGGTGAGCGCGACCGCGCGACCGATTCCGGAGCCGCCTCCGGTGACGATCGCTGAGCGGTCGGCGACATCGTACGTTGCCATGTGTGCGTCCTTTCTGGAGCGGGTTCCGCGCCGATCGGATCCAGCCGCAGCGACGCGAACTTGCTAACCGACATCTGTCGATTAGCGGAAGGCTACACCCGCCCGAGTAAAGTTCGCTGAGTCGAGAGGGGCGCCCGCGTGGATGAGGCTGAGCTGGACCCGCGCCAGCGCCGCACGCGCGCCGCTCTTGCCGCTGCCGTCCTCGCCCTGGCCGCCGAGCGCGGCATCGACGCGCTCTCGGTGACCGAGATCACCGCCCGCGCCGGCGTGCATCGGTCGACGTTCTACCAGCACGCGAGCTCGCCGCTCGACCTCGTGAAGTCGACGCTCGCTCGCGAGCTCGACGCGCTGCGCGACCGCTACCTCGTCGACCTTCCGCGCGAGGAGACGGAATCGGCGCTGCGAAGCGTGACGATCGGGGTGCTCGAGCACGTGGAGCGCCACGCGGGGATCTACGCGCGCCTCGACACCGACGCGGGCGCGACCCTGCATTCGTTTCTCGGCGCTCACTTCGCCGAGTCGGCCCGGATCCTCATCGAGCAGTCCAGTGTGCGTGTCCCGGAGCCGCCCGCGGGCGTCTCGCCTGCCATGGCGAGGGCGGCCGTGCGTCGGTACATCGCCGACGGGTTCGTCGGCGCGATCGCCGCGTGGCTGCACGAGCCGGCGCCGCGCGACGCCGTCGCGTTCGCCGAGTTCCTCGTCGTCCTCACGCCGTCCTGGTGGGCTCACCCGGGCGAAGACGGGTGACTAATCAAGACTGACCTTTTGATGTGTTTCAGGGCTGGCTTCCTCGCAGATGGGGATAGGTTGTCGTAGTGCAAGGTGCGATGCCCGAGCAGTCATCGAGTAAGATGGTCACTGCCTCGACCCTGATCGGGGTGGTGAGTGGCGTGCCCGTGGTCGGTGGCGGTGTGGCGGGCGCGATCCAAGGCGCGGTGCAGGCCGCATCCAGAGCGCGTGACGAAGAGTGGTGGGCAATGATCGCCGCGCGATTGACGTCGTTGGAACATGATGTCCAAGAGATGGTCAGTTTCGACGATCGGGCGTTCCTCGCTGCGCTACACCGGTTGACCCGCGCGTCGCAAGAGACTGAGGACAACGAAAAGCGTCGTCGGCTGGCCGCTGCACTCGCGTACTCGGGTTCGTGGTCTTCTCTGCGCTCGGACCAGCGCGATCGCATGGAGCGCATCCTGATCGAGAGCACCTCACGGGAAGTTCACTTGCTCCGGGTGTTCGCTGACCCTGAAGCGTGGCTTGCGCAGACGGACCCGGAAGCGATTGCGCGATACAGGTCCATGCAACTGGCTTCCATCGAGGAGTTCATTGACGGTCACATCGTGTGTGGCGACCCAGACGAGAAGCGCGCAGTTGAAGGCGTGATCGAATCACTGAGTCGACGCGGGCTCGTTCAAATACCCACCCGTTCGATGCTGAGTGGTGCGGGGGTATTGCAGGGGCGAGCGACCTCGCTGGGGCATCAGTTCATCAGCTACCTGCAAGAGATCGAAAACGAATCCTCCGGGGACCTCCCGGGCTGAGCGCCGTGCTTTGGCACTCGCGCGCCCGCTAGACGGCCAAAAGGCGCTGCGGCAGGGTCTCGACCGCTCCGAGTCTGGGAGCGCGCCAGCTGACAGATAGATGCCAGCATGTCTCAGCTAAGCGCTAGTCTGCCCATGTTGGGAGGCGACCGTGGGAGATGCAGGAAACAGCGACTCGGAGTCATGGCGGAAGCCTGTCAAAAAGCAGCTTGAAGAAAGCGCCAAGCCGAAGCCAAAGCCGCCGCCGAAACAGTGACCAGGCGCCCAAAGCTCAGTGAGCTCCTGCTTGTCAATCAAGCTGTCGACCAGGAGCTCTCTTCTTATGTCGCTCGTGAAGCGGCAATGCAAAGCCGCGCCACGATTCTGATTGGTGCGGCTAGTCTTGTCGGCGCAGTCCAGGTCGCCGGAGGCTACGGCCTCGTAACGATCGTGAACCTCGCGCTCACCCTCCTCGCGGCGGTGTGCGGAGTCGTCGTGATCTTCCCCAGGAACGGTAACGCCCCTGATCCAATGAAGATGCACGCGGCGGTAAAGCGCGGGACCTCGTCGATAGATGCCGTCGACAAGATGATTGATGTGAAGCTCGAGATCCTGCACGAGGACGAAAAGTCGTTGAGCCGGCGCGGAGGCGTTGCCCAAGCTGGCTTCGTCTTCCTTGCGCTGAGCATCGTTGTCGTCGTGGCAGGGTCTATCGCAGCGTTCATGCAAGACGGCGGCGCAGATGCGCCAGTTCCGCTTCCGGTGGGGCGTTCGCTTGGCGAAGCCTGACGAGAACGACAGCTGGAAGAAGCCCGTCAAAAAGAGGTCGGCGCCGGCAAAGGACTTCGACCGACAAGTCGTTCGAAGGAGAAGGTCCGACGGGGGCTCCTTGTGGGAAGAGGAGACCGAAGTCCCCAAGGGTAGTGATGGCGATCGCTATGTGGTCAAGCGCGACGACGGCTGGGCGGTGAAGAAGGAGAACGCCGAGCGTGCGTCAGGCGTCTTTCGCACGCAAGAGGAGGCCATCGATCGCGCGCGTGAGATTGTCAACCGGTCGAGTCGCAGCGACGGACAGGTTCGGGTCCAGGGTCCAGACGGGAGGTTCCGCGACTCTGACTCGGGGAGGCGCAATGAGGGGCCGACGAAGGACCGAAAGTAGGACGCGTCAGTGCAAGCTAGTGCGACTGTCGCTCGTCGAATGCGCGCCGAGCAGACGGCGGCCAATTGCGCCAGATTGGGTTCAGAAACGGCGGAATCCAGCTCCCGGAGTCGTCGTCGATGAGAGTCCCGTAGACAACTCCGGAAGTGGTCCGCCCGAATGGCTGCACTAGCGACCGTGATCTGCCGTCTGCTGCCAACGCGATGACTACCAGTGCTTCATCGCGGCCGCCGATCGGGTCTGCGGTGAAGAACTCGTCGTCCGGCGCGAGCAGTTTGCCGGGGGCCTGCCCGAGGAGCGACCCGCGACCTTCGGGGGTGGTCAGCCACATTTCGGAGGCGTACATCGCTCCCTGAAATGGCCAAGCGCCTACCGACTGAATGGTGGCAGCAACCGTTAGCTCGCGAGGCTCATCGTCGTGGAGCATCAAACCGAGTATCCGAACATCGCCGCCGTTGAACAAGACCAGCACGGGCCCCGCGTAGCCGTCGACCTCGAGGAAGCGTTTGGACATCTTGAGACGCTCTGCCGCGTGCTCGATTGGGTCGCGAGTGAACTCCGTGAACTGGCTGCCGTAGCGCCGCTTGCCTTCCTCGACGACCTCCGAGTCGCTCTCCAACGTTGTGTAGCCGTAGGAGGAGCCTTTCCCGCTCGCAAGGTCAAAGACCCGGCTCGGAAGGGCATCGCCGGGTGGCAAGCATTCGAGCATGGGGTCGATCGTGTGTCCGACGCAGGCACGGGCGAACGGGTCAACGGCGCAGACGGCTACGTCGCTCGCCTCGTGTGCTCGCGAGACGACTTCAGCAATCACACGGTACGCCTCGCGGAGTGCCGCGACGAGTTCGTATTCCGGAAGGTCCTGCTCGATCCATCGCCGTTGGATATGGACAACAAGCGTTCGCTGCGCTCGCTTCCCCGCTGTGGCTGCGGCGATCGACCTGAGGATCATGTCGACCGTCACGTGTGGCGGCACACGGAACACGTTCTCCTCGATAAGGCGTCGCTCGCCGTAGAGACTGATCTTCGCCTCACTGTAGGTGGTGAGGTCTTCCTCTTTCACGATTCGATTTCGAGAGCTCACTCCCCATGTGAGCACCTTGTTCCGGCTTGCCATCGTCCGCCAGGCGCCGTACCACTGATCGAAATCTGACCACTGCTCTTTGCGCTTCTGGAGCAAGAAGGTGACACCGCGCGAATTCTGAATGGCGGAGTTGAGCCAGCGCCGAAACTCGTTGGGATCAAAGTAGTTCTCGATAGCGCGGTGGATGTCCTCGTGGAAGTCCATCAGCCTGCGGTGGGCGTCGGCGCACGGGCACTCTGGCGCTTCAATCGGCATGGCGAAGACGCTACCCGTTGAGGGAGGAGCGTGCGATTGGTCGCTCGACGTTTTGTCCGATGCGGTGCGCCGGTTGGGGCAGCCAGGTGATCGGGCCGGGGATCCCCGGCCCGGAGTCTTCACTCGCGGCAGGTTGCGCGTTGACGAGCACTGCAACGGCCAGCACGCGAGCTCGCCGCTCGACCTCGTGAAGTCGACGCTCGCTCGCGAGCTCGACGCGCTGCGCGACCGCTACCTCGTCGACCTTCCGCGCGAGGAGACGGAATCGGCGCTGCGAAGCGTGACGATCGGGGTGCTCGAGCACGTGGAGCGCCACGCGGGGATCTACGCGCGCCTCGACACCGACGCGGGCGCGACCCTGCATTCGTTTCTCGGCGCTCACTTCGCCGAGTCGGCCCGGATCCTCATCGAGCAGTCCAGTGTGCGTGTCCCGGAGCCGCCCGCGGGCGTCTCGCCTGCCATGGCGAGGGCAGCCGTGCGTCGGTACATCGCCGACGGGTTCGTCGGCGCGATCGCCGCGTGGCTGCACGAGCCGGCGCCGCGCAACGCCGTCGCGTTCGCCGAATTCCTCGTCGTCCTCACGCCGTCCTGGTGGGCTCACCCGGGCGAAGACGGGTCGACCTCGCCCGACCTGGAAGAATGACCGGGTGGCAAGCTCCGTCAATCCTCCCCGCGGCATGCGGGACTTCCTTCCCGCCGACAAGGCGCAGCGCGAACGCGTGCTCGCCGTCATCCGTGAGCGCTATCGGCACCACGGCTTCGATGAGATCGAGACTCCGGTCGTCGAAGACAGCTCGCGCCTGAACGCCGGGCTCGGCGGAGACAACGAGAAGCTCGCCTTCGGGGTGCTCAAGCGCGGCCTCACGGTCGAGGAGCTCCACGTCGCCGAGTCGACGCTCGACCTCGTCGACCTCGGCCTGCGCTTCGATCTCACGGTTCCGCTCGCGCGCTTCTACGCCTCCCACCGTGCCGAGCTGCCGAGCGTCTTCCGCTCGATCCAGATCGCCCCGGTCTGGCGCGCGGAGCGTCCGCAGAAGGGCCGTTACCGGCAGTTCGTGCAGTGCGACATCGACATCATCGGCGAGCCGACGATCCGTGCCGAGGCGGAGCTGCTGCTGGCGACCCTCGACACCCTGGATGCGCTGGGGCTTCAGGGCGGCACGATCCGCGTCAACGACCGGCGGCTGCTGATCGGCATGCTCGCCGGGTTCGGATTCCCCGAGGCCACCCACGAGTCGGTGCTGATCACGATCGACAAGCTCGACAAGCTGGGGCCCGAGGGCGTGATCGCCGAGCTGCGCGGGCGCGAGGTCGCCGGCCACGCGGTCGACGCGTTCGAGGTGTTCCTGCGCCGCCCGCGGGCGACCGAGGCGGAGTTCGGCGCCGAGGCGATTCGCGGCGCGCTGCCGCAGGGCGCCGACGACGCCGTGATCGCGCAGCTGGCGGAGCTGGGGGAGGCGGTGACGGCGGCGCGCGGGGAGGCATCCGCGCTCGAATTCGATCCGTTCCTGGTGCGCGGCATGGGCTACTACACGGGCCCGATCTTCGAGCTGGCGCACCCGAGCGTCGGCTACTCGCTCGGCGGCGGCGGTCGCTACGACGGGATGATCGGCCGGTTCCTTGGCAGCGATGTTCCGGCGACCGGCTTCTCGCTCGGCTTCGAGCG
>DCRR01000005.1:51465-52196 GCA_002325245.1 Microbacteriaceae bacterium UBA1487
GAAGGTGCTGCTCGACGCGCTGGCCGCCGACGGCTTCACGCACTTCGCGTTCGTCTCGGCGACGACCACGCCGGAGGAGCTGGAACTGCGCCCGCTGGGATAGTTGACTTTTGTCAACTCCGGCGTATGGTTGACCGTTGTCAACTCCGGCGTATGGTTGACCGTTGTCAACCAATGCCAGGAGTTTCTGTGAGTTCATCCCCGCGCGAAAGCGCCCCCGCCGCCATGTCACGTCGTGAGGTCCTCGAGGCCATCTCGGGGCTTCTCGCCGGCATGCTGGTCGCGATCCTCTCCACCACGGTCGTGTCCACCTCGCTGCCGGTCATCGTCACCGAGCTCGGCGGCGACCAGGCGACCTTCACCTGGATCATCACCGCGACCCTGCTCGCCACCACCGTGAGCACGCCGATCTGGGGCAAGCTCGCCGACATGCTCGACCGGAAGCTGCTCGTGCAGCTGGCGCTCGCCATCTTCGTGGTGGCCTCGGTGGCCTCCGGCTTCGCGCAGGACCCGGGAACACTGATCGCCTTCCGCGCCGTGCAGGGCATCGGCGCCGGCGGCCTGATGGCCCTGGTCCAGGTGATCTTCTCCGACATCGTCAGCCCCCGCGAGCGGGGACGCTACATGGGCATCCTCGGCGGCATCATGGCGCTCGGCATCGCCGGCGGCCCGCTGCTCGGCGGCGTCATCACCGACACCATCGGCTGGCGCTGGAACTTCTACGTCGCCGT
>DCRR01000005.1:52292-57915 GCA_002325245.1 Microbacteriaceae bacterium UBA1487
TCGCTGCTGCTGATCTGGGTGACGCTCGGCGGCAGCCAGTTCGAGTGGAACTCGCTGACCTCCTGGCTGATGCTCGGCGGCGCGATCGCGCTGCTCGGGCTCGCGATCCTCATCGAGCTCAAGGTCGAGGAGCCGATCATCCCGCTCTCGCTGTTCCAGAACCGCACCTTCACGCTCACCACGATGGCGAGCCTTGCGGTCGGCGTCGGCATGTTCGGCACCTCCGTGTTCCTCAGCCAGTACCTGCAGCTCTCGCGCGGCATGACGCCGACCGAGTCGGGCATCTTCACGCTGCCGCAGGTCGCCGGCATGCTCGTCGCCTCCACCGTGGCGGGCGCCGTCATCAGCCGCACCGGCGCCTGGAAGCGCTGGATGGTGACCGGGGCGACGCTGCTCACCGTCGGGCTCGCCCTTATGTCGACGCTGCGCTACGACACCCCCTTCGGGCTGATGTTCCTCTACATGGCGGTGCTCGGGCTCGGCGTCGGCATGCTCATGCAGAACCTCGTCCTCGTGGTGCAGAACACGGTCGACGTGAGCGAGATCGGCGCCGCGAGCGCGGGCGTCGCGTTCTTCCGCACCCTCGGCGGCGCCGCCGGCGTGGCCGCGCTCGGCGCGGCGCTCGCCGCCCGTGTGCGCACCGAGGTCGAGTCGGGGCTCGTCGCCCTCGGCATCTCGGCCGACGACGCCTCCGCGGTCGGCTCCGGATCGATTCCCGACCTGACGACGCTGCCCGAGCCGGTGCGCCTCGTCATCGAGCAGGCGTACGGGCTCGCGATCGGCGAGATCTTCCTCATCGCGGTGCCGCTCGGTGTGCTCACGATCGTGCTCGTCGCGCTGCTTCCCAATATCGCGCTCGGCACGAAGAACGGCATCCAGCAGCGCGCCGAGAAGGACTCGCCCCTCGAGGCCGCGACTCGGGACGAGATCCTCGCCGACACCCCCGCCGAGCTCCTCATCGAGGTGGCGACCGATGTCGGCGGCGGCGCGCCGGTGCTCGACGACGCCGAGCGCGGTCCGCAGGACGACGACCGCGACGCGGCACGGGACTGACCAGGGGCGACGGCACAATGGAGGCCATGACCAACGGGGAAGTCGGCGAGACCGAACGCGAGCGCGCCCGGAGCGAGATCGAGGGCGCCCTCTCCGACCTGTACCGCACCGTGAAGGGGTGGAATCGCGAACTCGCCCGGAGCTTCGACCCCCCGCTCTCCCTCATGGCCTTCAGCCTGCTGCGCTACGTGCGACACCAGGGCCCGGTGCGCGCGGGTGACCTGGTCGCGGCCTTCGACCTCGACAAGGCCTTCGTCAGCCGCAGCGTCAGCCAGTTGCGCGAGGCGGGTCTGCTCGACCAGACCCCCGACCCCGAAGACGGGCGCGCCACATTGCTCGTGGCGACGGAGGCGGCCGTGCAGCAGTTCGATCGGATCCGCGCCGACGTGCGCCGCAACTACGCGAACCTGCTCGACGACTGGGAGGTCGACGACATGAAGCGGCTTTCGGAGCTGCTCACCCGGTTCCAGCGCGCCCTTCCCTGACCCGGCGTTCCGGCGAGGCGGCTAGGATTCCAGTCGGGCCAGCCCCCGGAATCGCTGGCACCCCCATCCACCACGCAAGGAGATCCCCGTGTCTGCAATCGAGGCCGTCGGCGCCCGCGAAATTCTCGACTCCCGAGGCAACCCGACCGTCGAGGTCGAGGTTCTTCTCGAAGACGGCACTGTCTCGCGTGCCGCCGTCCCCTCCGGCGCCTCCACCGGCGCGTTCGAGGCCTACGAGCTGCGCGACGGCGACAAGGACCGCTACCTCGGCAAGGGCGTGCAGAAGGCCGTCGACGCCGTGCTCGACGTGCTCGGCCCGGCCATCGAAGGATTCGACGCCGCCGACCAGCGCCTGGTCGACGCGGAGCTGATCGCCGCCGACGGCACCGACAACAAGTCGAAGCTCGGCGCCAACGCCATCCTCGGCGTCTCGCTCGCCGTCGCCAAGGCCGCCGCCGACTCGTCCGACCTGCCGCTGTTCCGCTACCTCGGCGGACCGAACGCCCACACCCTGCCGGTGCCGCTGCTCAACGTCATCAACGGCGGCTCGCACGCCGACACCAACGTCGACATCCAGGAGTTCTTCCTCGTGCCGCTCGGCGCCGAGACCTTCTCCGAGTCGTTGCGCTGGGGCGTCGAGACCTACCACGGCCTCAAGGGCCTGCTGAAGGCCAAGGGCCTCGCGACCGGCCTCGGCGACGAGGGCGGCTTCGCCCCCGAGCTCGCCAGCAACCGCGCCGCGCTCGACTTCCTCATGGAGGCCATCGAGAAGGCCGGCTTCACCCCCGGCAAGGACATCGCCGTCGGCCTCGACGTCGCCTCGACCGAGTTCTTCCACGACGGCGCCTACCACTTCGAGGGCACTGCGCGCAGCGCCGCCGAGATGACCGCGTACTTCGCCGACCTGGTCGCGAACTACCCGCTCATCACCATCGAGGACCCGCTCGCCGAGGACGACTGGCAGGGCTACGTCGACTTCACCGCCGAGCTCGGTGACAAGGTGCAGATCGTCGGCGACGACCTGTTCGTGACCAACCCGACGCGCCTCGCCGACGGCATCTCGAAGAAGGCCGCCAACTCGATCCTCGTGAAGGTGAACCAGATCGGCACCCTGACCGAGACGCTGGATGCGGTCACCATGGCGCAGCGCGCCGGCTTCACCGCGATCATCTCGCACCGCTCGGGCGAGACCGAGGACACCACGATCGCCGACCTCGCGGTGGCGACCGACGCCGGCCAGATCAAGACCGGCGCCCCGGCCCGCTCCGACCGCGTCGCGAAGTACAACCAGCTGCTGCGCATCGAGGAGGAGCTCGGCGAGGCCGCCACCTTCGCCGGACGCGGCGCCTTCCCACGCGCCCAGGCGTAGCCCGCCTACCCTGGAGTCATGACCAGGTCGACGCGTGCTCCTCGGGGCCGGCGCATTCCCGTTGCGCTGCCCGAGGAGTCGCGCTCGACCGCGTGGCTGCGTGAGTTCCGCCCCTCGGGTTTCGCCCTCGGGGTGCTGTCGCTCGTCGTCGGCGCCCTCGTCGTGCTGGCGCCGAGCCTGAAGAACTTCGTCGAGCAGCGCCAGGAGATCGCCCGGCTCGAGGAGGCGGTGCGCGAGGCGCAGGCCGACGTCGACGAGCTGGAAGCCGAGATCGCGCGCTGGGACGACCCGGCGTACATCGAGGCGCAGGCGCGCGACCGGCTGTACTACGTGTTCCCGGGCGACCGCAGCTACCTCGTCGTCGGCGATGACGGGCTCCTCGAGCCCAGCGACGACCTGCCGATCAGCGACCAGATCCTGACGACCCGGGTCGACTGGCTGCGATCGCTGCTCGACTCGGTGTACGAGGCGGGGCTCACCGAGCTCTCGCCGAACGAATTGGATGAGTCGGGGCAGCTCGACAGTCCCCGATTGAGGAGCGACGGATGACCCGTCCGCCATTCGAAGCCCCCACCCCGGCCGAGGTCGACACGGTGACCGCGCAGCTCGGGCGACCCGCGCGCGGGGTCATCGGGATCGCGGCGCGCTGCGTCTGCGGCAACCCCACCGTGGTCGCCACCCAACCGCGCCTCGACGACGGGACGCCGTTCCCGACGCTCTACTACCTGACGCATCCCGCGGCGACCGCCGCGATCTCGACGCTGGAGGCGACCGGGGTCATGGCAGAGCTCTCGGCCGAGCTCGAGGCGGATGCCGACCTCGCCGCCGCCTACACCGCCGCGCACGAGTCCTACCTGGCAGACCGGGAGAGCATCCTCGTCGTCGACGAGGTCGCCGGGTTCTCGGCCGGCGGAATGCCCACCCGGGTGAAGTGCCTGCACGCCCTCGCCGGGCACTCCCTCGCGGCGGGCCCCGGCGTCAACCCGATCGGAGACCGGGCCCTCGCGCGTGCGACATGGAGCCCCGAGCGCTGCGAATGCGACGAGCCGGGTCGCGCTCTCGCGGCTGCCTAGGACCATGCGCCGCGCCGCGGTCGGGCTCGCGGGGCTCATCCTCGCGCTCGCGCCGAGCGCGGCCCCCGCGGCACTGGCCGAGGTCTCCGCCCCGCAGACAGCGGGAGCCGCCGCCGACGGAGTGCGCGACGCGCAGTACTGGCTCGACGACCTCGGCATCCGCACCGCGTGGCAGACGACCCGCGGCGCCGGGCAGACGATCGCGATCATCGACACCGGCGTCGCCAGCGGCGTCGCCGAGCTCGACGCGGCCGTGACCGGCGGTGCCGACTTCTCGGGCTCCGGATCGAGCGACGGCCGCACCCCGCTCGGCGAGAGCTCCGAGCACGGCACCCTTGTCGCCTCGCTCGCCGCCGGACGCGGAACGGGCGCAGCGAGCGGGGTGATCGGGGCGGCGCCGGAGGCCGACCTGCTCGCCATCTCGATCTCGTTCGGCAGCGACTCCGACGACCAGATCGCCGAGGCCGTCGTCTGGGCGGTCGACAACGGCGCGACGGTCATCAACATGTCGCTCACGCGCAACACCCTCGACTGGCCCACCTCGTGGGATGACGCGTTCCTCTACGCCGCCGACCACGATGTGGTCATTGTCGTGGCCGCCGGAAACCGCGGGAGCGGCACCGAGCGGGTCGGTGCGCCCGCCACCATCCCCGGCGTGCTCACCGTCGCCGGCGTCACGCGGGCGGGCGTGGCGAGCATCGACGCCAGCTCCCAGGGCATCACGATCGGCGTCGCGGCGCCGAGCGAATCGCTCGTCGGGGTCACCCCCTCGGGCGGTTACGTGTCGTGGCAGGGCACCAGCGGCGCGACTCCGATCGTCGCCGGAATCGTCGCGCTCGTGCGGGCGGCGCATCCCGACCTCGACGCCGCGAACGTGATCCAGCGGGTGCTCGCCACCGCGCGGGACGATGGCCCCGAGGGGCCCGACGTGAGCTACGGCTATGGGATCGTGGACGCCTCCGCCGCGGTCAGCGCCGACGTCGCCGCGGTGGACGCGAATCCGCTCGGCGACCTCCGCGAGTGGATCGGGCTGCATCGCCACGTCGCGACGGCGAGCGTGTTCCCCGGCGACCGCGCCGCCTCCCCGCCCGCCGAGCCCGTCGTCGACGAGGCCGTTCCCGTCGTGCTCTCACCCGCGTGGTGGCAACTGGCGGCTCTGCCGTGGCTGGCGACCGGCATCCTCGCCTACATCGCGGTCGGGTTCACGTGGGGGCTGGCCCTGCATTTCAGACGGGCCCGCGCAAGCGACTAGATTGGGACCGACTTTTCCAACAAGGAGACCCCCCAGTGCGCAAGATTCTCATCGTCGGTGGCGGCTACGCCGGCCTGTACACCGCGAAGAAGCTCGAGAAGTACCTCGCCCGCGGCGAGGCCGAGGTCACGATGGTTGACCCGCTTCCCTACATGACCTACCAGCCGTTCCTCCCCGAGGTCGCGGCCGGGTCGATCGAGCCGCGGCACGCGATCGTCGGTCACCGCCGTCACCTGAAGAAGACGCGGATCATCACCGCCAAGGTCACCGGCATCGACCACGCCGCCAAGACCGCCACGATCACGCCCGAGGTCGGCGAGCCGTGGACCGAGAGCTACGACACGCTCGTCGTGACCGCGGGCGCCGTCTCGCGCACCTTCCCGATTCCGGG
>DCRR01000005.1:58033-75685 GCA_002325245.1 Microbacteriaceae bacterium UBA1487
GACCGACTGCTCACCTTCGTGGTGGTCGGCGGCGGCTTCGCCGGCATCGAGGTCTTCGGCGAGCTGCGCAGCTTCGCGAGCGCGCTGATCGGCCAGTACCCGCAGCTGAGCACCGACGACGTGCAGTTCCACCTCATCGAGGCGATGGGCCGCATCATGCCCGAGGTCTCGCTCAAGACCAGCCAGTGGGTCATCAAGAACCTCGCGCAGCGCGACGCCGAGATCCACCTCGACACGCAGCTCGCGAGCGCCGTCGACGGCAAGATCGAGCTCTCCACGGGCGAGACCTTCGAGTCCGACCTCATCGTCTGGACCGCCGGCGTCATGGCCAGCCCGATGCTGCGCGGCACGGACCTGCCGCTCGAGCCGCGCGGTCGCGTGACCGTCAAGGCCGACCTCCGCGTCGTGGACGCCGAGGGCGAGATCGTCGCCGACGCCTGGGGCTGCGGCGACGCGGCCGCCGTGCCGGACATCTCCGGCGGCAGCCCGCTGCCCGACGGCTCGTGCGTGCCCAACGCGCAGCACGCGGTGCGCCAGGCCAAGCTGCTCGCGAAGAACCTCGTGGCCGACATCCGCGGCGAGAACCCGCGCGAGTACTTCCACAAGAACCTCGGTGCGGTCGCCGGTCTCGGCCTCTACATCGGCGTGTTCCAGAAGGGCGGCCTCGCGTTCAAGGGCTTCTTCGCCTGGCTGATGCACCGCGGCTACCACGGCTTCGCGATGCCGATGTGGGAGCGCAAGGCCCGCGTCTTCGGCAACTGGATCATCAACTTCCTGTTCCGTCGCGACCTCGTCGGCATCCCTGCGCGCGAGACGCCGCGCGAAGCCTTCGAGACCTTCGCCTCGCGCCCCAAGGCGTAGTCGACGACCTCACCGGCCAGCGCTCCGCGCCCGGCCCCACGATGCCCCGCCCCGTCTCCGGGCGGGGCATCGTCCGTCTCACGCCCGCCCGATCCGCTCCTCGCCCGCCCGCTCCGCCCGCCCGCTCCGCCCGCGCCGCCCGCCCGCCATTGACGAAATGCAGGAGATCCGGGCGCGGATGCGCATCCCTGCCCCGGAACGCCGGGCAGTCATCCCCGTTCTTCCTGCATTTCGTCACCGAGAGGCGAGGCAGGGGGAGGCAGGAGGGCGGCACCGGGGCGGAGGGAGGCAGAGGCGGAGGCGAGGGCGGGGAGGCTGGGCCGGGCGCGCGAGAGGGAGCGGTAACGTGAGCGGAGCGCTCCCGTAGCCCAATCGGCAGAGGCAGCCGACTTAAAATCGGCCGAGTCTGGGTTCGAGTCCCAGCGGGAGCACGGTTCGCGGGCGCGGTCGTCCATAGGAAACCGCAAGTATCGCCCCCTATATTTGAGCCATGGAACTTCTCCTCGTGGTTGGTGTCATCGTCCTGCTCGCGGTCATCGTGGGCATCTACCTGTGGTCGACCTACAACGGCCTCGTGCGTCTCAACGTGCGCGTCGACGAGGCGTGGAGCGACATCACGGTGCAGCTCAAGCGCCGCGCCGACCTCATCCCGAACCTCATCGAGGCCGTCAAGGGCTACGCCGCGCACGAGAAGCAGGTCTTCGAGAACGTGACGAAGGCGCGGTCGGAGACCGTCAACGCCTCCACGCCGGCCGAGGCGGGCGTCGCGGAGAACCACTTCCAGTCGGCGCTGAAGAGCCTGTTCGCGGTGGCGGAGGCCTACCCGCAGCTTCAGGCCAACCAGAACTTCCTGCAGCTCCAGGGCGAGCTCGTCGACACCGAGGACAAGATTCAGGCCTCGCGCCGCTTCTACAACGGCGGTGTGCGCGAGCTCAACACCAAGATCAAGATCTTCCCCAACACGCTGTTCGTGCGGGGGCTCGGCTTCACCGAGCGCGACTTCTTCGAGGTCGACGAGCCGTCTGCGATCGCCGAGCCGCCGCGCGTCCAGTTCTGATTCCGTTCGTGCAGCTGAGTAGTTCAGGAGTGACGCGTGTATAGCGCGATTGCGCGGAACAAGCGCAACACCGTTTTCATCATCCTGATGTTCATCCTGATCATCGGAGCGCTCGCGACGATCGCGGCCTGGATGACAGAGAACTGGTCGATCGCGATCATCGCGGTGTCGATCGCGATCGTCTACGCGATCTTCCAGTACTACATGGCGACGCGGGAGACGCTCGCGATGGCGGGCGCCCAGCAGATCGAGAAGCGCGACAACCCGCGGCTGTACCGGATCGTCGAGAACCTCGCCATCACCGAGGGCATGCCAATGCCGAAGGTGTACATCATCAACGACCCGGCGCCGAACGCCTTCGCCACCGGCCGCGACCCGGAGCACGCGGTCGTCGCCGCGACGACGGGGCTGCTCGACATCATGACCGACTCGGAGCTCGAGGGCGTCATGGCGCACGAGATGGGGCACGTCAAGAACTACGACATCCGCGTCTCGCTGATCGTCTTCGGACTCGTCATCGCCATCGGTCTGATCGCCGACATCCTGCTGCGCATGGTCTTCTTCGGCGGCCGCGGCCGGAACAACAACAACGGCGGCGGCATCATCCTGATCGTCGTCGGTCTTGCGGCGGCGATCCTCGCCCCGCTGGTCGCGGCCGCCGTGCAGGCGGCGGTCTCGCGCCAGCGCGAGTACCTGGCGGATGCGACGGGCGCGCTCACCACCCGCCACCCGGAGGCGCTCGCGAGCGCCCTGCTCAAGCTGCAGGAGTACGGCCGCCCGGTCCAGAAGACCAACACGAGCATGTCGCACCTGTGGATCAGCGACCCCAACAAGCCCGGCTTCTTCGCCAAGATGTTCGCCACCCACCCGCCCATCCCGGACCGGGTTGCGCGCCTGCGCAACAACGCGACGAAGTTCTAGCCGAGCCTCGGCGCTACTCGGGTGAGGCCATGCCAAGCCCCAGCGCCCCAGCCAGATCGCGGGCGAGGTCGCCGCGGTCGGCCACGGTGATCGACTCGAGTCCCTGCCAGGCAGCCATCGCCCGCAGCTCGGTGGCGATCCGCTGCTCGATGCCGGCGGGCGAGTGCGGCTCCCGCCAGGCCGACTGCACGCGCAGCACGCGCGCCTGCCGGTCGTTCTTCAGATCGATGCGGCCGACGAGGCGGTCGTCGACCAGCACCGGCAGCGTGTAGTACCCGTACACGCGCTTCGACGCCGGCGTGTAGATCTCGATGCGGTAGTGGAAGTCGAACAGCCGCAGCGCTCGATCGCGCTCCCAGACGACGGGATCGAAGGGGGAGAGCAGCGCCGTCGCCTCGATGCGACGCGGGATGCGCGCCTCCGTGTGCAGGAACGCCGGCCGCGCCCAGCCCTCGACCGAGACCTGACGCACGACGCCCGCGTCTTCCAGCCCGTGCAGCGCCCGTGTCGTGTCGGCGACGGAGAGCCGGTAGTAGTCGCCGATGTCCTTGACGGTGCCGATGCCGTGGGCGCGAGCGGCGCGCGCGACGAGCTCGCGCTGCGCGTCCTCGCGCGACACCTCCTGGTCGAGCAGCTCGGTCGGCAGAATTTGCTCGGGCAGTGCGTAGACGCGTTCGAAGCCGCGGCGGCCGGCGGTGGCGGCGTCCCCGACGAGGAACAGGTGCTCGAGCGCCTCCTTGACGTCGCTCCAGCCCCACCACGGACCCCGGCGCACGTTCGCGTCATGCTCCATCTCGCTCGCGGCCATCGGGCCGTTCGCGGCGAGCTCGGCCCGCACCCATGCGAGCATGTCGCCGTGGGTGCTCGCCCAGCCGTCGGGATTGCGGGCGGCCCGGGCGCGCCACTCGTCCATCCGCCAGCGCCACAGCGGCCAGTCGGCGCGCGGCACGAACGTCGCCACGTGCGCCCAGTACTCGAGGTACCGCGCCTTCGGCCGCAGGGTCAGCCGATCGAGCAGCTCCTTGTCGTAGCCGCCGAGCCGAGCGAAGACGGGCAGGTAGTGGCTGCGTTCGAGCACGTTGACGGAGTCGATCTGCAGGATGCCGAGGCGGTCCAGCAGCAGGTTCAGCTGGCGCGTGCCGACCGTCGCGGGCCTCGGGACGCCAAAGCCCTGCGCGGCCAAGGCGATGCGCCGCGCGGATGCGAGCGAGAGCGAATCCTGCACACCTCGACCCTAGTGAGCGGGGCGGACACCGAGCCGCCACCCCGCGTTCACCTGTTCCACTTCTGCTGGTTGGCGGCGGCTTCTAACGTTCGATCGTCGCCGAGGACAGCTGCCTGCCGTTCGGTCGGGCGCTCGGCGTCACGATTACGGAGGAAACGTGTTTCGCAAGCACACTCTGATCGGTGTCGGTGCCGTCGCGGCGCTTTCGCTCGGTCTCGCCGGTTGTTCCGGCACCGCGGAGGCAGGCGACGATGTCGCCGCGACCGCGACGAGCGTTGCCGACTTCGGCACATTCGCCGACCTCGAGGCGGCCGCGATCGCCGAAGGCCAGCTGAACGTCATCGCGCTTCCGCGTGACTGGGCGAACTATGGCGAGATCCTGGACGCCTTCGCTGCCAAGTACCCCGAGATCACCATCAACGAGGCCTCGCCGGACGCATCGAGCGCCGACGAGATCAAGGCTGCGAAGGATCTTGCGGGTCAGGACACGGCTCCCGACGTCTTCGACATGGGGCTCGCGGTGACGCTCGCGAACACCGACCAGTTCGCGCCGTACAAGGTGCAGACCTGGGACGACATCCCGGACGCGCTCAAGGAGGCCAACGGGCTCTGGGTGGGCGACTACGGCGGGTACATGGCTCTCGGCTACGACCCCGATGCGGTGGCGGCGCCGACGTCGCTGCAGGACCTGCTCGGCGATGAGTATCGTGGCAAGGTCGCGATCAACGGCGACCCGACGCAGGCTGGCGCGGCTTTCGCAGCCGTCGGACTTGCGACCGTGCAGAACGGCGGCGCGCTGGATGACTTCCAGACGGGCATCGACTTCTTCTCGGAGCTGAACGCCGCCGGCAACTTCCTGAAGATCGACGTGACGACCCCGGCCATCGCCTCCGGCGAGGTTGCGGTCACCTTCGACTGGGACTACCTGCAGCTGAGCGCGAAGAACTCGCTCGAGGGTCAGCGCAACTGGGAGATCGTCGTTCTGCCCGGGACGGGCTACGCCGGGTACTACAACCAGGCGATCAACATCGACGCGCCGAATCCGGCCGCCGCGCGCCTGTGGCAGGAGTTCCTGTACAGCGACGAGGCGCAGAACATGTGGCTGAAGGGCGGAGCGCGCCCGGTGCGCGCCGACGCGATGGCCGCCGCGGGCACGATCGACGAGGCGCTGTGGAACGCGCTTCCCGCGACGCCGGAGACGACGGTCGTTCCGACCGCCGCCCAGAGCGAGGCTGCGGGCACGCTGCTCGGCGAGAACTGGGCCGCCGCTGTCCAGTAGGACTCGTCAGGGGAGGGGAGCGGTCCTCGGGCTGCTCCCCTTCTCGGCGTACATTCTTCTGTTTCTCCTGCTGCCGACGGCGATTGCGCTCGGCACCGGATTCTTCGATGCGGATGGCCAGCCGACGCTGTCGAACGTCGAAGCGCTTCTCGACCCGGTGATCCTGCAGGTCTTCGGCAACACCATCTGGGTATCTGGTCTCACCGCCGTGATCGGCGCGGTGCTCGGGGCCGTCACCTCCTACGCGCTGATCGGCGCCAACCCGACCGGTCTGCTGCGGACCATGGTCGACTCGGCGAGCAGCGTCCTCGCCCAGTTCGGCGGCATCATGCTCGCCTTCGCTTTCATTGCGACGATGGGCGCTTCGAGCCTCTTGACGGTGACGCTGCGCGAGCAGTTCGACATCGACATCTACGCCGACGGCGTCTGGCTCTACGAGACGCCGGGCCTGATCTTGCCCTACATCTACTTCCAAGTCCCCCTGATGATCATCGTCTTCCTGCCCGCGCTCGAAGCCCTGCGCCCGCAGTGGACCGAAGCGAACGCCACGCTCGGCGGCACCCGGGCCGACTACTGGATGCGGATTGGATTCCCCGTGCTGGCGCCCTCCTTCATCGGCTCGCTCCTGCTGCTGTTTGCGAACGCCTTCTCGTCTTATGCGACGGCCGCGGCGCTGATCAGCCAGGGATCGCAGATCGTGCCGCTGCAGATCCGAGCGGCGCTCACGAGCGAGACTGTGCTCGGACGAGCGAACCTCGCCGGCTCGCTCGCTCTGGGAATGGTCATCGTGATGGTGGTGGTGATGTCGCTCTACGCGCTGCTGGAGCGCCGCGCCACGAGATGGCAGCGATGAGCGCCCGGGTCGGCGGGGTCACGATCAGGGCCTCGCGCGCGACGCAGATCGTGCTGCTGAGCGTCATCGGAGCCGTCTTCTCCCTGCCGATTCTCGGCATGATCGAGTTCACGCTGCGCGGCGGGCTCGAGGGGGGCTACAACTTCGACCACTGGGTGAAGGTCTTCTCGGGTGGACTGGACGCAAGCTACAGCCGTCCGCTCTGGACGGGCGTGGGCAACTCGTTGCTGCTGGCAGCCCTGACGGTGCTCATTTCGTTCGTCGTGCTCGTGCCGACGATGGTGCTCGTGCAGCTGCGGTTCCCCCGGCTTCGGCGGGTGCTCGAGTTCGTCTGCCTCATCCCGCTCACGATCCCCGCAATCGTCATCGTCGTCGGACTGGCACCGGTGTTCTCGGTGATGGCACGGATGTTCGGAAGCGGAGTCTGGTCGCTCGCGTTCGCCTACGGGATCATCGTCCTGCCCTTCGCGTATCGGGCCATCCAATCGAACCTCGTCGCGATCGACCTGGTGACTCTCACCGAGGCGGCTCGCTCGCTCGGCGCGAGTTGGCTCTCGACGATGTGGACGGTGGTGCTTCCGAACCTGCGCCGAGGTCTGCTCGCCGCCGCGTTCATCACGATCGCCGTCGTCCTGGGCGAATTCACCATCGCGTCGCTCCTGAACCGCCCCAACCTGCAGACCGCGCTGCTTCTCGTCTCGAAGGCGGATCCGTTCACCGCGGTGATCTTCGCGCTGCTGGCGCTCGCGTTCGGATTCGTCCTGCTGTTCACTCTCGGTCGCGTCACAGCGCGACAGATCCGGAGATCATCATGACCGCCGTCAATACCGACAGCATGTCCACCCCGGCGGTCGCGCCGGCCTTCCGCGCCGAGCCGACCACGGTCGAGCTCGTCGACGTGGTCAAGGACTACGGCGGCACTCGGGCGCTCGATCACTTCTCGCTCGCGATGAAGCCTGGCGAATTCGTGGCGCTTCTCGGGCCGTCGGGCTGTGGGAAGACGACTGCGCTTCGTGCACTCGCGGGTCTTGAGGCCGTCACCGCGGGGCGAATCCTGGTCGACGGCGAGGATATCCAGGCCGAGCCGACGAACCGACGTGACATGGGAATGGTGTTCCAGGCGTACTCGTTGTTCCCGCACATGACGGCGCTTCAGAATGTCGAGTACGGACTCCGGATGCGCAAGGTCGCCCGGGGAGAGCGCCACGAGCGCGCCATGGAATCGCTCGCGCTCGTGGGGCTGGTGGGACGGGAGCACCGCTATGCGCACGAGCTCTCGGGCGGCCAGCAGCAGCGGGTGGCGCTCGCCCGCGCTCTCGTCACCCGACCTCGCGTGCTGCTGCTCGATGAGCCGCTGTCGGCGCTCGACGCCAAGGTGCGCGTGAGCCTGCGCGATCAGATTCGACGCATCCAGACCGAGCTCGGCATCACCACTCTGTTCGTGACGCACGACCAGGAGGAGGCGCTCGCCGTCGCCGATCGCGTCGCGGTGATGAGCCAGGGGCGCATCGAGCAGATCGGGACGCCGGAGGAGCTCTACGCGCGCCCGCAGTCGGCGTTCGTCGCCGACTTCGTCGGCCTGAGCAATCGGATCCCTGGGGAGCTCACCGACGGGGTGATCCGGGCCTACGGGACCGAATTCGACATGCTGGGTGCCGCGCAGTCGGACGGGCTCGTGCTCGCGCTCGTACGGCCCGAGGACGTGCTCTTCGGTTCCGAGGGGATCGCCGCGACCGTCGTCACGTCGAGCTTTCTGGGCTCGGTGCGCCGAACATCGGTGCGCTTGGAGGACGGACTCGTCCTCACCGTCCAGCATGAGGTCTCGGATCGCCGCGAACCCGGCGAGACGGTGCGCGTCTCGTTCCGGGGCGGGCCTGTGAGCGCGAGTCGCGTCCGCGGCGCCGACGCGTCCCCCGCGGAGCGCGCGTCCTAGACTGGGCCGGTGCCCACGAAAGCGTCGAACAGCCCGGAGCGCGCGGTCACCCCACGAAGCGGAGCCGAGGCGGTGAGCCCCGGCATGCGCACTGCGGCCGCCTGGTCGTGGCGCATCCTCGTCGTGGCGGCCGTCGCCGCCCTCGTCATCTTCCTCGTCATCCAGCTCCGGCTGATCGTCATCCCGCTCATGGTCGCGCTGCTACTGGCGGCGCTCCTGGTGCCGTTCTCGAACTTCCTGCAGAGGCACGGCTGGCCGAAGTGGCTCGCGGTGGCGGTCAACGAGGTCGGGATCATCGCCGTCGTGGCGGGGCTGATCACGATCGTGGTCTGGCAGGTCCGGGCGGGCTTCCCCTCGCTGCAGGAGCAGACGATCGCGAAGTTCATCGAGTTCGAGCAGTTCCTGGTCGAGCTGCCGCTCGGCCTGTCGGAGGAGGACATCACCGGCTTCGTCGACGATGCGATCGCCACGATCCAGGACGACATCGGCACCATCGTCAGCGTCGCGCTGGGTCTCGGCGGCGACCTCGGCGAGATCCTCGCCGGCGCGCTCATCGCGCTGTTCGCGACGCTCTTCATCCTCATCGACGGTCGCGCGATCTGGGACTGGATCGTGCGACTGTTCCCGCGGCCGGCGCGCGTCGCCGTCTTCGGCGCGGGCGGGGCAGGCTGGATCACGCTCACCTCCTTCGTCAAGGTGCAGATCCTGGTCGCCGCGATCGACGCCATCGGCATCGGCCTCGGCGCCTGGATTCTCGGGCTGTTCCTCGGCGGCTTCCCGCTCGTCATCCCGATCGCCATCGCGGTGTTCCTCGGCTCGTTCATCCCGATCGTCGGAGCGGTGCTCTCGGGCGCCCTCGCCGTGTTCATCGCGCTCATCTACCTGGGTCCGATCCCGGCCGTCATCATGCTCGGCATCGTGATCGGCGTGCAGCAGCTTGAAGGCAACGTGCTGCAGCCGTTCCTGATCGGCACCGCGGTGAAGGTGCATCCGTTGCCGGTGGTGCTCGCGGTGTCGACCGGAGGCTTCATCGCGGGCATCGCGGGCGCGCTGTTCGCGGTGCCGGTGGTCGCGGTGGCCAACGTCATGATCGGCTACCTGGCCCGTGGCGAGTGGCGCACGAACCCGAACCCCAGCGCGAGCGACCTGTTTCCGCCTTCCGCGACGCCGGCCCGCACGCGACGCACCAAGACGGCGGACGCGACGCCGAGCCCGACGACGGAGTCCCATTCATGACCGACCAGATCGCCCCCGACCTGACGATCCCGCCGATGCCGGGACCGACACTTCATGACTTCCGCGCGGCGCGGGAGCGCGTCGCCGATGTGGTGAGCGTCACCCCGCTCGAGCACTCGAGCTACCTGTCGGGACTGCTCGGCAGCCCCACCTGGTTCAAGGCGGAGAGCCTGCAGAAGACCGGCTCCTACAAGATTCGAGGAGCCTACAACCGGCTCGCGCGACTCAGCGAGGACGAGCGCGCCCGCGGAGTCGTGGCGGCGTCGGCCGGCAACCACGCGCAGGGCGTCGCCCTGGCCGCGCGCGAGCTGGGCATCAAGGCCACGATCTTCATGCCGATCGGCGTCGCCCTGCCGAAGCTGCAGGCGACTCGCGGCTACGGTGCCGACGTCGTCCTGCACGGTCACGTCGTCGACGAGACGCTGCACGCGGCGGCCGAGTTCGCCGAGCGCACGGGCGCCGTGCTGATCCCGCCCTTCGACCACCCGGATGTGGTCGCCGGTCAGGGCACGATCGCCCTCGAGATCCTGGATCAGCTGCCCGATGTCGCCAACGTTATCGTGCCGATCGGCGGCGGCGGACTCGCCTCCGGGATCGCCTCCGCCTTCGCTCAGCTCGCCCCGAGCATCGGGCGCCAGGTCCGGGTCGTGGGGGTGCAGGCGAGCAACGCGGCCCCGTATCCGGTGTCGCTGGCGGCGGGCGAGATCGTCACCGTGGCGACCGCGCCGACGATCGCCGACGGGATCGCCGTCGCGCGGCCCGGCGCGCTGAACTTCGAGATCATCCGCCGCGCCGTCGACGGCGTCGTGACGGTCGAGGACGACGAGACCGCGAAGGCGCTCGTCATGCTGCTCGAGCGGGCGAAGCTGGTCGTCGAGCCCGCGGGCGCGGTCGGCGTCGCCGCGGTGCTCTCCGGCAAGATCCAGGTCGAGGGTCCGACCGTGATCGTGCTGAGCGGGGCGAACATCGACCCGATGGTCATGGAACGCGTCATCAGCCGGGGTCTCGCTGCCTCCGCGCGCTACCTGAAGGTCAACATCCCGTTGCCGGATCGCCCCGGACAGCTGGCCCGCATCGCCGAGATCATCGCCGACGCGAACGCGAACGTCGTCGAGGTGCTGCACACGCGGCACGGCTACGGGCTGCAGATCAGCGAGGTCGAGATCGAGATCCACATGGAGACGCGGGGTGCCGAGCACGCCGAACTGGTGCTCGATCACCTGCGCGCCGCTGGCTACGAGCCGCGCATCGACGCGTAGCGCCGACTAACCAGCTTCCGCAGATCCACTTCCTCGCGACCGCGAGGGATCTTCAGCCGCGGTAGGTCTCGACCGCGACGACCTCGACGCTGATCTGCTTGCCGTTCGGGGCCGTATAGGTGGTCGACTCGCCGACCTTCAGCCCCATGATGGCCGCGCCGAGCGGGCTCGACGACGGGTAGACCTCGAGGTCCTCCTGATCGGCGGCGATCTCGCGGTTGCCGAGCAGGAACTTCGACTCCTCGCCGAAGATCTTCGCCGTGACGACGGTGCCGGTCTCGACGACGCCCGTCGACTCCGGCGGCTCGCCGACCGTCGCGGTGCGCAGCAGCAGCGTGAGCTGGCGGATGCGGGCCTCGATCTTGCCCTGCTCGTCCTTGGCGGCGTGATAGCCGCCGTTCTCCTTGAGGTCGCCCTCTTCGCGCGCCGCCTCGATCTTCTTGGCGATCTCGACCCGGGCCGGGCCGCTGAGGTGCTCCAGCTCGGCGGAGAGTCGATCGAATGACTCCTGCGTCAGCCACGTGGTTGCTGCGGTGTCGCTCATGCGGGTTCTCCTGTGCGCGAATGGACGAAGACGCTCCCTCAACAAACGAGACCGGCCAGAGGCCGGTCCGAATACTGCGCGAGAGTTGATTCAGACTAGGTCAGGCGGCACTCGGAGATCAAGCCGACGACCGCGGGCTCCGAGGTGATGATCCGCTCTTCGAACACCCGCGTGTAGGTGTCCGAGCCGGGCAGGTCGACGACCTTCCAGCCGACGATGGCGTGCTGCTCATTCTGCACCTCGAGTGCGCAGCGCACGCTGGCGCCGGGGGTGACGGAGACCTCGAAGCGCAGCACGACCTCGTCATCGCTGACCAGGTCGTAGCCGACGTCGCGGGTTTCGAGCGTCGCCTCCGGTGAGAACAGCCCGGCCCAGACCACCCACGCGCCCACGACCACGGCGGTGCCGATCCCGGCCGCGATCGCGATCAGGCGGTGCTGGCGGGCGCGCGCGGGGGTTCGGCCGTATCGGGCATCCAGGTCGGTCGTCATAAGCTGGTCTCAGGCTATTCGGTTTCGGGAAGGCACGACGTGTTCTGGACTTTTTCCGCGGTGACGGGCGTTCCCGCTCTCCGCTTCGAGGTGGACGAGAATGCCGTCACCCCCGGCGTCATCGGCTTCGTCGTGACCTTCCTCTTCATCATCGCGGTCGTTCTGCTGGTGCTGGACATGGTGCGGCGGATGCGGCGCCTGCGCTATCGCACCGAGATCCGCGAGCGGCTCGAGGCGGAAGCCGCGGCGGAGGCTAGCTCGTCACCGGATTCAGCACAATGAGGAGGATCGCGGTCCAGTGGCACAGGAACGCGATCACCGTGCACGAGTGGAAGATCTCGTGGAAGCCGAAGACGCCCGGCACCGGGTTGGGGCGCTTGAGCGCGTAGAACACGGCGCCGACGGTGTAGGACACTCCGCCGACGACGACGAGCACCATCATGGCGACGTTGGCGTTGACGAGGTCGACGATGTAGAGCATCGCGGCCCAGCCGAGCGCAATGTACAGCGCGACGTAGAGGATGCGCGGCGCCTTCAGCCAGAAGATGCGGAAGGCGATCCCGAGCAGCGCGCCGGTCCAGATGATCGCGAGCAGGATGACGCTCTTCGGGTAGGGCAGCGCGTTGATGGCCAGCGGGGTGTACGTGCCCGCGATGAGCAGGAAGATGTTGGAGTGGTCGAGCCGCCGGAAGACGGCCTTGACGTGGGGGCTCCAGTTGAACCGGTGGTAGACCGCCGAGATGCCGAACAGCAGCAGCGAGCTCGCCATGAACACGGCGGAGCTCCACTTGGCCGCCGCGCCGTCGGCGAGCACGATGAGCACGATGCCGGCCGCGATCGCGAGGGGGAATGTGCCCGCGTGGATCCAGCCTCGCCAGGTGGGCTTCGCCTCCGACTGGTGCAGGTCGGTGGCGTCGTCGAGCAGCGGGATGTTCGGCAGGTCGGTGCCGTCGCCGAGCGGCTTCGTCGCGGCCGAGAGCGCGCTCTCGGGGAGTTTCGGGGTGCGGGGTGCGCGGCTCATGCCGCGATCCTAGAACCTCACGTGAACTCGAAGCTGGATGCCGGGCCGCCCCGAGCGGACTAACGTGGTGTCGTGACTGTGCGGCAGAGCAAGACCGGCCGGGGGTTCCTCTACGGCCTGTACATGCGGCGACTGCGTCGCCAGCTCGAAGGCGCCGCCCCGCCGCACCACGTCGGCATGATCGTCGACGGGAACCGTCGCTGGGCGCGTGAGCGGGCGCTCGAGACGGCCGCGCACGGACACCGCGCGGGCGCCGAGAAGATGCGCGAGTTCCTCAGCTGGTGCGACGACGCGGGCATTCGCGTGGTGACGATCTATCTGCTGTCCACCGACAACCTGTCGGGCCGCCCCGATGACGAGCTGCATCAGCTCTTCGAGATCATCGGCGATCTCGCCAACGATCTCTCGCGCGCCGCCGACTGGCGCATCCAGCACGTCGGCACGAGCGAGGGTCTGCCCGAGCCGCTCGTCGCGACGCTGCGCGCCGCGGAGGACCGCACGGCGGGCAACGGCGGGCTCCACGTGAACCTCGCGGTCGGCTACGGCGGCCGACGCGAGATCGCGGATGCGATGCGCAGCATCGTGCGCGCCCACGGCAAGAACGGCGGCAGCATCGACGACCTCGCCGAGCTGCTCACGCCGGAGCTGATCGGCGACCATCTGTACACGCAGGGTCAGCCCGATCCCGACCTCATCATCCGGACCTCGGGCGAGCAGCGGCTCTCCGACTTCCTGCTCTGGCAGAGCGCGCACAGCGAGTTCTACTTCGTCGAGGCACTGGGGCCGGACATGCGCGAGGTCGACTTCCTGCGCGCTCTTCGCAACTTCGCCACCCGTGAGCGGCGTTTTGGGCAATGATGGAGGGTTCCCCGAGGAGGCCCCATGAACATCGACGACTACGTCGCACGCTTTGACACCGAGCCCGGCTACCTCGACTTCGCGAACCTCGGTCCGATCGGCACCGCGGTGCAGGACGAGCTCGCCGCGCACCTCGGGCTGCTCTCGCACGCCCGCTTCGGCGCTTTCGAGGCGCTGCGCGCGCTCGACGTGCGGATGCGCGATGCCGTCTCCGCGCTCGTCGGTGTTCCGGCGGATCAGATCTCGGATCAGCCCAACACGAGCCAAGGCCTCATGCACGCGATGTTCGGCGTCACCGGCGGCGTGGCGCTGTCGCCTGCGGACTACCCGGGCCTGACCTTCGCCGCCCAGCGCGCCGCGGATGCGCTGGGGGTGCTCACCCCGCGCTGGATCGAGACGGATCACGGCCGCATCACCCCGGGAAACCTGCGCGAGCAGCTCGACGACTCGATCACCGCGGTCGCGCTGAGCCTGGTCGACTTCCGCACCGGCTACCTCGTCGACCTGGAGGGCATCCGTCAGGTGATCGGCGACCGACTGCTGATCGTGGACGTGATGCAGGGCTTCGGCGTCGTGGACGCGCCGTACGAGCTGGCCGATGTCGTGGTCGGCAGCGGGCGCACCTGGGTTCGGGCGGGCTGGGGCACCGGCTTCATGGTGCTCAGCGAACGCGCCCTGGACCAGCTGACCCCGGTCTGGACGGGATACGTCCCGAACGGCAACACCCAGGAGGAGCCGAACGAGGTGCCGGCGCCGGTGCGCGGTGCGCGCGCGTTCGGGCTGAGCGACCCGGACCCGCTCGCCCAGGCCCGCCTGTCGGCGGCACTGGAGGAGATCGATCGGGTCGGCGTCGCCGCGATCGGAGCGAAGGTCGACGAGAAGGTATCGCGCCTGATCGACCTCGCCGACGAGTTCGCCGTGCCGGTGGTGTCGCCGCGCGCCGAGCACGAGCGCGCGGGGATCGTCGTGGTGGAGCCCGAGCCCGAGCACCTCACGGTGCTGGCGGCGGCGCTGCACAATCACGGTGTCAGCGCGGCGGTCGGCGGCGGTCGGGTGCGGCTGAGCGCTCACGCGACGACGAACGACGAGACGCTCGCGATGCTCCGCTCGGCGTTCCTGTCGTTCTCGACTGCGACTCCGGGCTGAGCTGGCCGCTCACGCGTCGACCCTCGGGGGAGCGTTCACCCGTTCGTAACACTCCTCGCGCGTGTCGAAACACGGCCGTCTCACGAACGGGCATAGCGTCAGAGCATCAGACACGGCGTCTGATCGGAACGGCCACCTATAAGTTCGTTCCGCGAGGTTTGTGGCCGTTTCGCTCACAGGATCCAGGTGCCCCCGGGCGCTTGGGGATGGAGTGGATGTGCCAGCGCTCGACAACCCCCAGCACCAGCAGCTCACCGCAACGTCGCAGAAGCAGGGGGAGCGCACGTACGTGCTCGACACCTCCGTCCTGCTCAGCGACCCGAAGGCGATCTACCGCTTTGCGGAGCACGCCGTCGTCTTGCCGGTGGTCGTCGTCACCGAACTCGAGGCGAAACGCCACGATCCGGAGATCGGCTACTTCGCGCGGCAGGCCCTGCGGCTGCTGGACGAACTGCGCGTCGAGCATGAGCGCCTCGACTTCCCGATCGCGGTGGGCGACGCCGGCGGCTCGGTGCGCGTCGAGCTCAACCACTCCAACATGTCGGTGCTGCCCTCCGGGCTGCAGCTGAACGACAACGACTCCCGCATCCTGGCGGTGGCCTCGAACCTGGCGGCCGAGGGGCTGCATGTGGTGGTCGTCTCCAAGGACCTGCCGCTGCGCGTCAAGGCGTCCTCCATCGGCCTCGCGGCCGAGGAGTACCGCGCCGAGCTCGCCGTCGACTCCGGCTGGACGGGCATGGCCGAGATCGCCGTCTCGGGCGAGCAGATGGCCGACCTGTACGACGCCGACACGCTCACCACCAAGCTCGTCGCCGACATGCCCATCAACACCAACCTCGTCATCACCTCGGAGCGCGGCTCGGCGCTCGGCCGGGTGACGGGTGAGCGCGAGCTGAAGGTCGTCCGCGGCGACCAGGACGTGTTCGGCCTGCACGGCCGCAGCGCCGAGCAGCGCCTGGCGATCGATCTGCTGCTCGACCCGGAGGTTGGCATCATCTCGCTCGGCGGCAGCGCGGGCACCGGCAAGAGCGCGCTCGCCCTGTGCGCGGGCCTCGAGGCGGTGCTCGAGAAGCAGCAGCACCGCAAGATCATGGTGTTCCGCCCGCTCTACGCGGTCGGCGGCCAGGAGCTGGGATACCTCCCGGGCGACAAGGACGAGAAGATGAACCCGTGGGGCCAGGCGGTGTTCGACACGCTCGGCGCCCTGGTCTCGGACAACGTGCTCGAGGAGGTCGTGGAGCGCGGCATCCTGGAGGTTCTGCCGCTCACCCACATCCGCGGCCGGTCGCTGCACGACGCCTTCGTGATCGTCGACGAGGCGCAGTCGCTGGAGCGGAACGTGCTGCTCACGGTGCTCAGCCGGATCGGCCAGAACTCGCGGGTCGTGCTCACCCACGATGTCGCCCAGCGCGACAACCTGCGGGTGGGGCGCCACGACGGTGTCGCGAGCGTGATCGAGACGCTCAAGGGGCACCCGCTGTTCGCGCACATCACGCTCACCCGCAGCGAGCGCAGCGCGATCGCGGCTCTGGTGACCGAGCTGCTGGAGGGCAACCAGGTCGCCTGAGCGGCTCTCGACCTCAGCGGGCCGAGCGGAACCAGCCGTTCGCTCGGCCCCGAGGCTGCGGCCGGGCCGCCCGGATGACGTGCTGCTCGTCGCTCTCGGGCAGCTTCGACGTCACCAGGATCGCCATGTGGTCAGAGGCGCCCTGCGGAAGGGTCGTGACGCTGTCGATCGAGAGCCGCGCCGAGGTGGCGAAGTCGAAGTGCCCGCGGAAGAACTTGTAGCGGGTGTAGGTGAGTGAATCGCTCAGCGACAGGTCGTAGCCGGACTTGGCGATGCGGTTGCTCAGGGAGTTCTTGAAGATCGGGTAGTTGTAGTCGCCCACCATGAGGTGCGGCAGCTCCGGACCGAGCTCTTCGATCTGCGCGTGCGCCGCGGCGATCTGCGCGCGCCGCAGCGAGTTGAGTGCCGTGAGCGGGGCGGCGTGGAACGACGCGACGATGAACTCCCGGCCGGATTCGGTGTCGAGCATGCGGCTGGCGAGCAGCCGTTCCGCGGCCGGGCGGGCGACCCGGTCGTGCAGCGACTTCTTCAGGGCGAAGGCCTGCGAGGCCTGCGCCTCGAACCGATCCTTGCGGTGGTAGATGGCCAGGCCGAGCCGATTGCGCTGGGTCGCCTCGGCGAGATGCATCGGTCCCAGCTCGTCGGGCAGCGCGAGGGTGTCGGCCTCCTGCAGGCACAGGAAGTCAAGATCCAGCTTCTCGGCAAGCTCGACGAGCTCGCCGCTCGCCTTGTGCTTCTCGAGGTTGTAACTGAGAGTCCTCACGCGCTAACGGTAATCGCCCGCGCGCCCTCCCGCGGCAACATGAAGCCGTCTTTCAGATCTACCGTCCAAGATTGCCCCTAAGTCTATATAGATAGACTTGCGGGATGGAGCCGCTCAGCAGAGTCACGACCGCCACCATTGATGTTCTTTCGGTGCTTCTGGCGGAGTCGACCGCGACCTGGGGCCTCAGGGTCGTCGCCGAGAGTGGCCGGCCGGCCGGCACGGTCTATCCGATTCTGGAACGCCTGGAGCGACTGGGCTGGGTGGCGTCGGAATGGGAGGCTGAGACGGAACGATCGGGCCCGCGACGACGCCTGTACTCCTTCACGGCGGACGGCGCCGCGGCCGCGCAGAGCGCCGTAGCGTCACACCGGCGTCGCGCGACGGGACCGAGCGCTCGTGGAGCGCTCGCATGAGTGCCGCCGAGCGCCTCGTGCGGGGCGTCGCCGCCACGCTGCCCGCAGCGATCCGTGAACGGCACCGCGAGGAGTGGCTCGCCGATCTCGATGGCGCGAGCGAAGCGGGAATCGCGCGCAGCGACGTGGCGTGGGGTGCCGCGGCGTTCGCCCTCACCCTGTCACGCAGCGACCCCGCCGTGAGCGGAATGACGCGGCCCGCGCTCGCGGCGCGGCGTGCGC
>DCRR01000005.1:75708-90116 GCA_002325245.1 Microbacteriaceae bacterium UBA1487
CTGGGGACGATTCCCGCGCTCGGACTGTTCGTCGCCGGTGCCTTCGACACTCGTGGCGACACCTCGCCCGTCGTCGTGCTTGCGACGGCTGCCGTCGCCACTCTGGTCGCCGTCGGTCTGCTGACCCTCATGGTGGCTGCGGCGACAGCGCTCCCGCTTCCCCCGATGCTCGCGTTCGCCGTGGCGGCGGTGGCCATGGTGGTGGCCGTCGGGGTGGGGCTTGCGGCGTTCGCCGCCTTTGCCCTGCTGGTGCTCGGGTTTCCGATCCTTCTCGTCGGGACCCTCATTCTCGTGTTCGCGCTGGTGCCGGCGAGGGGCACCGAGGTCACCGCGGTGGCGCGGTGGGGGGTGGGAGCGGGAACCGTCCTCGCGGTTGCGCTGATCGTCGCCGTGGGGGTGCTGCATGTGCTGGTGTGGAACCCGCTCGCCAAACTGCCGGGTCTGACGCTCGACGAGATCTACGCCGGGCTCGCCGCGGCGAACGAGACCCCGAGCCCCGTGATTCTCATCGCGTGGGGCGCGTCGGCCGTCCTCGCGGCGCTCGCCGTGGTGGCGTTCGCGGTCGTGCCCGCACCCGCGCTGCGGCGCGGGCGCTCGAGGCGTCGCCTCGTGCTGCTGGCGCTGGTCACGATCTCGGTGACGTCGTTCTCGGTGTGGGTCGCCGGATTCGGCATGGGAATGGGCATCGCCGACACCTTCGTCACCGACGGCGGCGATGCCGGGGTCGCGGGGAGGCTGTTGATGCTTCTGGGCGTTCTGGTCGGCATGGGCGCCATGCTTCTGGCAGCCCCGACGGCACCGCGACAGGCGGGAGCGAACGCCGCGTTGACGACATGAGGCCGAAGGGCAGGCGGGTGTGACTACCCGGGGTGGGTCATGCTCAGCACGTCGAGCGCCGCGTCGAGCTGCTCGAGGGTGAGCTCGCCGCGCTCGACGAAGCCGAGGTCGAGCGTCGCCTCGCGCACCGTGATGCCCTGCTTGACCGCGTGCTTGGCGATCTTGGCCGCGTTCTCGTAGCCGATGAACTTGTTGAGCGGCGTCACGATCGACGGCGACATGCCGGCGAGGGCGGCCGCGCGGTCGAGGTTCGCCTCGAGCCCGTCGATCGTCTTGTCGGCGAGTGCGCGCATCGAATTGGCGAGCAGGCGGTTCGACTCGAGCAGCGCCGTGCCCATGACGGGAATGGCGACGTTGAGCTCGAAGCTGCCGGAGGCGCCCGCCCAGGCGATCGTCGCGTCGTTGCCGATGACGCGCGCCGCGACCATGAGCACCGCTTCGGGGATGACCGGGTTGACCTTGCCGGGCATGATCGACGAGCCGGGCTGCAGGTCGGGGATCGCCAGCTCGCCGAGGCCGGTGTTGGGGCCCGAGCCCATCCAGCGCAGGTCGTTGCAGATCTTGGTGAGGCTGACCGCGATGACACGCAGCGCGCCGGAGGCCTCGACAAGGCCGTCGCGCGCACCCTGGGCCTCGAAGTGGTCGAGGGCTTCGGTGATCGGGAGCTGGCTGGAGCTGGCGAGCTCGGCGATGACCTTCTGCGAGAAGCCCGCGGGGGAGTTGATGCCGGTGCCCGTCGCGGTGCCGCCGAGGGGAACCTCCGCAACGCGCGGCAGCGCCGACTGCACGCGCTCGATGCCGAGGCGGATCTGGCGGGCGTAGCCGCCGAACTCCTGGCCGAGCGTGACCGGGGTGGCATCCATCAGGTGGGTACGGCCGGGCTTCACCGCCGTCTTCCACAGCTCCGCCTTCGCCTCCAGCGAGACCGCGAGGTGCTCGAGCGCGGGGATCAGCTCGCCGAGCAGCGCGCCCGTGACGGCGAGGTGCACCGAGGTGGGGAACACGTCGTTGGAGGACTGCGACATGTTGACGTGGTCGTTCGGGTGCACCGGCGAGCCGAGCTTGGCGGTCGCGAGCGTGGCGAGCACCTCGTTCATGTTCATGTTCGAACTGGTGCCCGAGCCGGTCTGGTAGGTGTCGACCGGGAAGTGCTCGTGGTGCTGCCCCGCGATGATCTCGTCCGCGGCCGCGACGATCGCGCCCGAGATGCCCTCATCGAGATTGCCGAGCTCGTGGTTGACGATCGCGGCGGCGCGCTTGATGCGGGCGAGCGCCACGATCTGCGCGGGCTCGAGGCCGGATCCGGAGATCGGGAAGTTCTCGACGGCGCGCTGAGTCTGCGCGCGGTACAGCGCGGAGGCCGGAACGCGCACCTCGCCCATCGTGTCGTGCTCGATGCGGAACTCTTCGTTGGTCACGGCGGTGTGCTGCCTTTCAGGCTCGCGGATTCGGTCTGCGGTGGCGTCTAGGCGGGGTCGATCGACCCCACGACGAAGGCCGCGTCGACGCGGCCCTCATCGAGTCGGTAGTTCGCTCCGACCACGGCCAGCGTACCCGCGGCGATGGCGTCGGAGATGAGTTCGGAGTCGGCGACGAGGCCAGCCACCGTGTTGTTGAGGTGCTCGCGCCCGACCTGCTCGGCGTCGCGAGATTCGATGGCGCGCACGGCGCGGCGGATCGGCGCGATGTGGCCGGCGATGTGCGGCGGGATCGGGCCCGTCTCGGGGTTGTCGAGGTCGATCGCCGCCTGCACGGCGCCGCACGCGTCGTGCGCGAGCACGACGATGAGCGAGACGCCCAGCACGGCGACGGCGTACTCGAGCGAGGCGATCGCCGAGGCGGAGACCACCTGACCCGCGTTGCGCACGACGAACAGGTCGCCGAGGCCCTTGTCGAAGATGATCTCGGCGGCGAGACGCGAGTCGCTGCAGCCGAAGAGCGCGGCGTTCGGCGCCTGACCGCCCGCGAGCTCGTGGCGGTGCTCGGCGTCCTGACGCGGGTGCAGCGGCGTGCCGGCGACGAAGCGCTCGTTGCCGCGCGCCATCTCGCGCCAGACCTGGGCCGGGGTGCGTCGTTCGATCGTCACGGGAGAACCTCCTTGCCGATGGCTTCCGCCAGGATTGCGAATTCGGTGTCGTCGGCGGTGCCGCTGATCACCACGGTCGAGCCGTCGATCTCGGTCACGAGCGCGAACTCCACGTTGCCCGGGTCGTCGACGTCGCGCCGGTCGTAACTGATCCAGTCGAGCCCGCCGAGGCGAACGGTGGGGCCCGCCGCGGCATCCACGACCTGCTCGGCGACCCAGGACGGGTTCGCGGCGATGCCCTGCGTGATCGCGAGGTACTGGGTCTCGGCGGTCACGAAGCCGATCTCCCAGCGGACCACATCGTCGGCGGTGTCGGTCGCGAGTCGGGCGCGGTTGGAGTACCACTCGGCGGGAACGACCGGGGCGATCAGCGGCTCATCGACCGCGGGCTGGGCGTCGTCGGCGGCGGCGAGATAGTCGACAGGCTGCTGCGTCGGCCCCGCGTCGGGACGAACGACGACGAGCACGAGGAAGGCGACGATGCCGAAAGAGGCCAGGAGCGCGAAGATCAGGCTGAACACCGAGCGGTTGCCGCGGTGCCGCGCCGTGGCGGCGGCCTTGCGTGCCGCCGTCTCCTCGGGGGTCTCGGCGCGACCGAGCTCGGCGACGATCGGCCGGCCCTGCTCGTCGTGCGTGGGGTACTTGCTCACGAGGTGGCGTCCTCGGCCGCGGCACGGGCCTGGTCGAGCCGTGCCTTCGCGCCGAGCAGCCACTCCTCGCAGCGGCGCGCGAGCGCTTCGCCGCGTTCCCACAGGGCGAGCGACTCTTCGAGGGTCGCGGAGCCCTGCTCCAACTCGGTCACGACACGGACAAGTTCGTCGCGCGCCTGCTCGTAGCTCAGCGCGGCGACGTCCGGGGGAGAAGTGTCGGCCACGACTCCCACTCTAATCGCGGGAGGCGCCCTCGTTCGCCGCCTCGTCAACGGTGGTGGAGACGCGTCCGTCGGCGAGGGTCAGCACGAGGTGGTCTCCGGGCGCGGCCTGGTCGGCGGCGCGCAGGATCGCGCCATCCGCGCGCTGCGCGATGGCGTAGCCGCGCTCGAGCGTGCGCTTCGGCGACAGGGCGCGCAGCTGCCCGACCAGCTCGGCGGTGCGCAGCTGGGCTCGCTCGATCCGGTAGTCCATCAGCTCCGCCCCGCGCGCGACCCAGCGCGTCAGCTCCTCGGCGCGCGAGTCGACGAGGGTGCGCGGGTCGGCGAGCACCGGCCGCGAGCGCAGCTGGCCGATGCGGTCGATCTCGTGCGTGATCAGTCCGGTCACCCGCATCGCGATGCGTGCGCGCGCCTGCTGCACGCGCGCCAGCTCCTCGGCGACATCCGGCACGACCCGCTTCGCGGCATCGGTCGGCGTCGAGGCGCGCAGGTCGGCGACCTCGTCGAGCAGCGGTCGGTCGGCCTCGTGGCCGATCGCGCTCACGAGCGGCGTCACGCACGCGGCAGCGGTGCGCACCAGCTGCTCATCGCTGAACACCAGCAGGTTCTGGAAGTCGCCGCCGCCGCGGGCGACGATGATGACGTCGACTTCGGCATCCGCATCCAGTGTGCGGATCGCGGCCGACACCTCGCCTGCGGCCCGATCGCCCTGCACCGCCGCGTGCACGACCCGGAAGCGCACCTCCGGCCAGCGCAGCTGGGCGTTCCGCAGCACGTCCTTCTCAGCGTCGGAGTCCTTCCCGGTGACCAGGCCGATGCACTGCGGCAGGAACGGCAGGCGCACCTTGCGGTCCGCGGCGAACAGACCTTCATCGGCGAGCTTCCGGCGCAGCTTCTCGAGCCGCTCCAGCAGGTCGCCGAGTCCGACGTGGCGCAGCTCGTAGACCTGCATGGTCAAGGTGCCGCCCTTGACCCAGAAGTTGGGCTTGACGAGCGCGATGACGCGGTCGCCCTGGGCGAAGTCGGAGGTGAGCTTGGCGCGCGTCGACGACCACACGGTGAAGCTGACCGTGGCATCCATGCCGAGGTCTTTGAGCTTGCCGTAGACGTTGCCGCCGGAGACGCCCCACTGCGTGATCTCGCCCTCGACCCACACCGTGCCGAGACGGTCGATGTAGCCCTTGAGCTCGTGCGAGAGTCGCGCGACGGGCCAAGGCGCTTCGGCGGTGGCGGGGGCGGTGGGATCGGTCATCGCCGTCAGGGTACCGCTCGCGGCGGACTGTGACCGGGGTCTCCCCAGGCGCGGGGGAACTCGCCCCCGTAGAATCGGGGCGTGTCCTCCATCACGAACGGCGCGCTCGGCGTCACTCTCGAGCCTCCCCGCGAACGCGTTCGCCGCGAACCGCTGCCCAACCTGAGCGTCGAGGGCACCAAGCGCGTTCTGCTCGCGGCTCCCCGTGGCTACTGCGCCGGGGTCGACCGTGCCGTGATCGCCGTCGAGAAGGCCCTGGACCACTACGGCGCTCCCGTCTACGTGCGCAAGCAGATCGTGCACAACGTGCACGTCGTGAGCGAGCTCGAGCAGCGCGGCGCGATCTTCGTCGACGAGGTCGACGAGGTGCCGCCCGGCTCGCATCTCGTCTTCAGCGCCCACGGCGTCTCCCCGATGGTCGTCCAGGCGGCCGCCGATCGCGAGCTGCAGGCGATCGACGCCACCTGCCCGCTGGTGACGAAGGTGCACCGCGAGGCGACTCGCTTCGCAGGCCAGAACAAGCAGATCCTGCTGATCGGCCACGCCGGTCACGAAGAGGTCGAGGGCACCATGGGGCACGCCCCCGAGCGCACGATCCTGGTCGGAACCCCCGAGGACGCGGACACCATCCAGGTGGATGACCCCGACAACCTGGTGTGGATCTCGCAGACCACGCTGAGCGTCGACGAGACCATGGAGACGGTGCGCCGCCTCCGCGTGCGCTTCCCGAACCTGCAGGATCCGCCGAGCGACGACATCTGCTACGCCACGCAGAACCGCCAGGTCGCGATCAAGAAGGTCGCGCCCGGCGCAGACCTCGTGATCGTCGTCGGCAGCGCCAACAGCTCCAACTCGGTGCGACTCGTCGAGGTCGCGCTCGAGCACGGGGCCAAGGCCGCCTACCGCATCGACTACGCCGACGAGATGCGCCCGGAGTGGTTCGAGGGCGTCGCCTCGGTCGGGGTCTCGAGCGGAGCCAGCGTGCCCGAGGTGCTTGTGGCCGAGGTGCTCGAAGACCTTGCCGCGGCTGGCTTCGACACGGTCGAGGAGGTGCGCACCGCCGAGGAGGACCTCATGTTCTCGCTTCCGAAGGAGCTGCGCACCGCGCCGAGCGGCGAGAAGGACGCGCGGGGCCTCGGCGGTCGCGCGCGCACCGCCTGATGAGCGACAACTCCGAGACCCCGCCCGCGTCGCGGCCCGCCCCGCAGTACGGCGAGTACGCGACGCCGGAGGAGGTGGCGCGGATCACCGGACGCCCGGTGCCCGGGAGCGAGCCCGCACCACCGCCCGTCCCGTCTCCCTCGCCGACCGAGCGCTCGAGCAGCTGGCCGAGCGATGAGCGGCCCGCGCGTCCGCCGCTGCGCTGGGATCCGCCCGTGACGATCGCCCTGCTGATGGTCGGGCTGTGGAACGTGATCACGTCGATTCCCGCGTTCTGGAATCTGGACCGCGAGCTCGCGCAGTCGTTCGCGGCGATGCCCGCCGACCTCGGCGTCGACCTGAGCGACGTCCAGCTCGGCGAGCCGACCCTGATCGGCGGGCGGATTCTGCTCGGCGTGTGGATCGTGCTGTTCCTCGTCGCGCTCGGCGTCTCGGTCACCCGGCTGCGCGCCCGCCGCCGAGCCTTCTGGGTTCCGCTCGTCGCGGGTGTCGTCGCCATCCTGGCCGTCGTCGTCGCGATGACGGCGATCATGCTGATCGATCCGGGCCTGGCCCCACTGCTCGCGACCTCCGGGGCTTAACGACAACGGGCGGCCCGAAGGCCGCCCGTTGTGCTGCTCGTGCTGAGGTCTAGCGCGAGATCGCGTTGCCGACCGAGCCGAGCTGGCGGGTGGCCTCGACGACGCGCGCGGCCATCGCCGACTCGGCGAGCTTGCCCCAGGCGCGCGGGTCGTAGACCTTCTTGTTGCCGACCTCGCCATCGACCTTGAGCACGCCGTCGTAGTTCTTGAACATCGTGTCGGCGATCGAGCGCGTGAACGCGTACTGCGTGTCGGTGTCGATGTTCATCTTGATGACGCCGTTGGCGACCGCCTCGGCGATCTCGGCGTCCGTCGAGCCGGAGCCGCCGTGGAAGACCAGGTCGAGCGGCTTCGGGCCGGTGCCGTACTTGGCGGCGATGCCGGCCTGGATCTCGCCGAGCAGCTCGGGGCGCAGCTTCACGCCGCCCGGCTTGTAGACGCCGTGCACGTTGCCGAAGGTGAGGGCGGCGATGTAGCGGCCCTGCTCGCCGAGGCCGAGCGCCTCGACCGCAGCGGTCACGTCGCCGAGGGTCGTGTAAAGGGCCTCGTTGCTGCCCTCGTGCTGCACGCCGTCCTCTTCGCCGCCGACGACGCCGATCTCGACCTCGAGGATCGAGTTGATGGCCTTCATGCGCGGAAGGAGGTCCTGCGCGATCTTGAGGTTCTCGTCGAGCGGCACCGCGGATCCATCCCACATGTGGCTCTGGAAGATCGGGTTGCCGCCCGCCTTCACCTGCTCCTCGGAGGCCGCGATGAGCGGCTCGACGAATCCGCCGAGCGCGTCCTTCGGGCAGTGGTCGGTGTGCAGGGCGACCGTGATGGGGTAGTTCTTGGCGACCTCGGTCGCGAAGGCGGCGAACGCGAGTGCGCCGGAGGCGCGGGCCTTCACGCTCTGGCCGGCGAAGTAGTCGGCGCCACCGGTCGTGACCTGGATGATGCCGTCGGATCCGGCTTCGGTGAGTCCCTGGAGGACGGAGTTGATGGTCGAGGACGACGACACGTTGATCGCGGGGAAGGCGAAGCCCTTCGCCTTGGCGGTGTCGAGCATCTCGGCGTACTGTTCCGGCGTTGCGACGGGCATGGTGGATTCTCCTCGTGCGAGGCCGGCGTAGGTGGGTTCCGGCTCGTTCCGAGTCTATTGACCGTGGCTGGGGGCGCGCGAACCTGCGCCCCGATCCGCCCGGCTGGTGCTGCGCGACGACTCAGTCGCCGACGATCACGCCCTTGTGCAGGATCATGCAGCCCCACGGCCGCGGGTCGAGGGTGTGCACGACGGCGTAGGCGTCGCCGGCGCGCCGGTAGAAGTCGAGGCGCGGGATCACACCCCACTCGAGCTCGTTCGGGTGCGAGGAGCGAGCCGCGGCGAGCGCGGCGTCGTGCGCCGGCGTGGTGGTGGCGGGGTTCCCGTCGACCTCCATGCGCTCCAGCGGGTGCGTCAGGAACGTGTCTAGCGGGAATACCTGAAGAATCGTGGCGATCGCCTCATCGACCCCGACCTTGCCGAGCCGGTGCACCGGACGCCCGGTCGCCGCCGCCGGGTAGTTCGAGTCGACGACCACGAGCTGGTCGCCGTGCCCCATCTGATCCAGGGTGCGCAGCAGCTCCCCGTCCAGCAGCGGGTCGATTCCTTTGAGCATCGGTGCTCCTCTCGTGAGTCGATCCGGGCGCGGCCCCGGCGCAACCCGAGTGTATTGATCGCGACTCGGCGCGCGCGAACCGGTGTGAGGATGCCGCAGATACACTGGGCGCGATTCGACCGGCGGGCGGGAGGTGGCAGGCAGTGGCACGGAAATCTCTGGTGAGCGTGGTCGCTGATGCGCTGCTGGACCAGATCGTCAGCGGCGAGCTCGCCGTGGACGATGCGCTGCCGACGGAGGCGGTGCTGTGCGACACCTACGACGTCAGCCGGATGACCGTGCGCGAGGCGCTCAAGACTCTCCAGGCGCAGAACGTCGTGCGGGTCGTCCCCGGGCGCGGGACCTATGTGACGCCGGTCTCGCAGTGGACCGACGTCGCGCCGGTGCTGCGGATGGCATCGCACGGCGCCGACAAGGGCGAGACCTCGCTGCAGCTGGTCGAGGTGCGCCGCATGATCGAGACCGGATCTGCCGCCTTGGCGGCGACGCGTCGCACGGAGGCGGACGTGGCCGCGCTTGAACGGCACCTCTCCGAGATGCGCCAGGCGCACGAGGGAAGCGACCTCGAGGCGTTCGTCGCGGCCGACATCGCCTTCCATGACGTCATCTTCCGCGCGACCGGCAACGTGTTCGTCGGGGTCATCTTCGATCCGCTGGCGCGCGTGATGCGGGAGAAGCGCGAGCAGACCTCGGCCGTTCCCCAGATCCAGGCCAACGCGATCGCCCAGCACGCCGCCGTGCTCGAGGCCGTGGCCTCGGGAGATCCGGAGCGGGCGCGCATCGCGATGGATGCGCACATGACGCAGACCTCGGACGATCTGCGGCACTACGTGCTCGCGAACTCCTAGGGCTCCCCGCCGGCGGACTCGGGCCGTCTCGATCCGGTGCTTCGGCGCCGGGCTTGACTTCGCGGACCCCGAATGTAAGATGTCTGACATCAGACTACAAGGGAGTATGTGATGGTCACCGAGCACGACCTCCTCGCCGGGTATCCCCGCGAGACGGAGATCGATCCGCAACGGGTCGCCGATCAGGCAGTCGCTGACGCATCCGTGCTCGTCGTCCTCGATGACGACCCCACTGGCACGCAGTCGGTCGCCGACCTGCCGGTGCTCACATCCTGGGAGCCCGACGACTTCGCCTGGGCCTTCGGCCAGAATGCCCCCGCCGTCTACGTGCTCACCAACACGCGCAGCCTCGCCGAAGACACCGCGGCCGAGCGCAACCAGCAGATCGTCGTCAATGCGCTGGCCGCCGCCGAGCGCAGCGGTGTGACGGTCTCGTTCGCGAGCCGCAGCGACTCGACGCTGCGCGGGCACTACCCGCTCGAGACGGATGTCCTTGCGGCCACCTCCTTCGACGTCACCGGTCGCGCCGTCGACGCCGTCATCATCGTGCCGGCGTTCCCGGATGCGGGCCGGATCACCATCGACTCCGTCCACTACATGCGCACCGCCGACGGCCTCACCCCGGTCGCCGAGACCGAGTTCGCGCGAGACGCCACCTTCGGCTTCACGCACTCGGACCTGCGCGCCTACGTCGAAGAGAAGTCGGCCGGTCGCTGGAAGGCCGACGGCGTCACCGCTCTCACCCTCGACATCGTGCGCGGCGGAGCCGAGGGCATCGCCGAGGTGCTGGCCGGGCTCCGCGACTCGGCGCCTGTCGTGGTCGACATCGTCACGGAGAACGACCTGCGCGCCCTCGCACTCGGTCTCGCCGCCGCCGAGGCCGCCGGCAAGAACCTGCTCTACCGGGTCGGCCCGCCGTTCGTGCGGGCCCGTGTCGGCCAGGCGCCGCACGCGCCGCTGACCGCGGCCGATGTCTACGGCGACGCCGGCTCGGCCGCCGTCGGGGGCCTCATCGTCGTGGGCTCGCACGTGGGCCTCACGACCCGTCAGCTCGACCGGCTCACCGCTCGTCAGCCACTGGCGCGCATCGCCGAGATCGACGTCGAGCGCGTTCTCGACGAGAAGGCCGCCGAGGGCCACCTCGCGGGTCTCGTCGCCGACATCGTCGCAAGCCTCGGTGAGGGCGACGTGGTCGTCCACACCAGCCGCCTGCTGCGGCGCAGCGACAGCGCGGACGAGAGCCTCGAGATCTCACGCCGCGTCTCGGCGGCCGTCGTCGATCTGGTGCAGCGCGTGCTCGCGGCGCGCCCGCCGCGCTTCGTGATCGCGAAGGGCGGCATCACCTCGAGCGACGTCGCGGCTCACGGCCTGAGCATTCGCCACGCGATCGTGCGCGGCCCCATGCTTCCCGGGCTCGTGTCGCTGTGGGAGCCGGTCGACGGCCCCGCGAAGGGCATTCCGTACATCGTGTTCGCCGGCAATGTCGGCGACGACGAGTCGCTCGCCGACGTCGTCCGCATCCTCTCCCACACCTCCGTGCCCGTCGCGGTCTGAACCTCACGAGAAGAGAAACCATGTCAACGTCGACCCCCTACACCGTCGCCGCGCTCGGACTCGGCGCCATGGGACTGCCCATGGCGACGCGCCTGGCCAGCCAGCTCAACGTCAACGGCTTCGACATCGCCCCCGCTCGACTCGAGCTTGCCGAAGCCGCCGGCATCACGCCGCACACCAGCGCCGCGAGCGCCGTGGTCGGGGCGGATGCCGTGCTGCTGGCGGTCCGCAACGGCGAGCAGCTGCGGGAGGTGCTCTTCGGCGCGGCCGGGATCGCCTCGTCGCTGACCACCGGTGCTGTCGTGATCATGACGAGCACGGTCGGGATCGATGACGTCATCGACGTCGCCGCCCGCCTCGCCGACCTCGGAATCCAGCTCGTCGACGCACCGCTGTCCGGGGGACCGGCTCGCGCGGGCCAGGGCGATCTGCTCATCGTCGTCGGCGCCGAGCCGAGCGCGCGGGAGCGGGCGATGCCGGTGCTCGAGCTCCTCGCCTCCACCCTGACGATCATCGGCGACAAGCCGGGCGACGGCCAGGCCTTCAAGACCGTCAACCAGCTGCTCTGCGGCGTCCACATCGCCGCCGCGGCGGAGGCGCTCGCGCTCGCTGACCGGCTCGGACTCGACACCGAGAAGACTCTCGAGACGCTCGCGGCCGGCGCCGCCGGCTCGTTCATGCTCGCCAACCGCGGGCCGCGCATGCTCGAGGCCTACCGCGACCGCGGAGCCGAAGTGCTCAGCCGCCTCGACATCTTCGTCAAGGACATGGGCATCGTCACCACTGCCGCCCGCACCGCGGGCCTTCCGACGCCGGTGGCGTCGGCGGCGGAGCAGCTCTACCTGCTCGGCGCCGCACAGGGTTCCGCGGCGCTCGACGACTCGGCCGTGATCACCGTGATCGCGCCGTCCACCAACTGATTCGACAGAACTACCCTTCATCAATCGAAAGTCAAAGGAGACACCCCGCATGGAAACCCCTGTCCTTCTCGGCATCGCGGCGGCAGGCATCGCCCTGCTCCTCGTGCTGATCATCAAGTTCAAGGTGCAGGCCTTCGTGGCGCTGCTGCTCGTGAGCCTGCTCGTCGGACTCGCCGCGGGCATTCCGCTCACGACCGTCGCGGCCACGGAGGACACCCCCGAGCGGCTCGGCATCATCCAGGCGATCGTCGCCGGCATGGGCGGCACGCTCGGAACGGTTGCGATCCTGGTGGCGCTCGGCGCCATGCTGGGGCGCCTGATCGAGGTCTCCGGCGGCGCGTCCAGCCTCGCAGGCCGCTTCACCACGCTGCTCGGACCGAAGCGCGTCTCGGCGGCGCTGACCGCAGCCGCGCTCGTGCTGGCGATTCCGGTCTTCTTCGACGTCGGCTTCATCATCCTGGTGCCGATCATCTACGGCTTCTGCAAGGCGGCCGGGGTCAACCCCGTCAAGTTCGGGCTCCCCGTCGCCGGCATCATGCTCGCCGTGCACGTGGCCGTCCCGCCGCACCCGGGCATCGTCGGCGGCGCCGCGCTGCTCGGCGCCGACCTCGGCTGGGTCACCATCATCGGCCTCGCGGTCGCGATTCCGCTCGGCGTGCTCGCCCACTACGTCGCGAAGCTGCTGAACCGTCGTGAGTTCACGATGCTTCCGGCAACGGCCGCGCAATTCGATGCCTTCGGCACCGACGCCACGGAGCCGACTGGTGGCTCCGGCTCCGGCCGTGCCGGCACGCTCACCAAGACCGAGGCGCCGCCGACCGCGGGCACCATCCTCACGCTCATTCTGGTGCCGCTTGCGCTCATCATGCTCGGCACCGTCGCGACGACCGTGCTTCCGGGCGACGACGCGATGCGTCCGTTCTTCGCCTTCGTCGGTTCGCCCGTGTTCGCGCTGCTCGTCGCGCTCGTGCTCGCGTTCTTCCTTCTGACGGTGCGCCGCGGTTGGTCGCTGGCGCACACCGGACAGGTCATGGAGGCGGCGCTGCCGCCGGCCGCGATCGTCATCCTGGTCACCGGCGCGGGCGGAGCGTTCGCGCGGATCCTCACCGAGAGCGGCGTCGGCAAGGCGCTTGCCGACACGATGGCCTCGACCGGACTGCCGATCCTCGTGCTCGGCTTCCTGATCGCGCTCGTGCTGCGCGCGTCGCAAGGCTCGGCGACGGTCGCCATCCTCACGACCGGCGGCCTGCTCGCCGCCACGGTGGCCGACGGAGACTTCTCGGTCGTGCAGGTCGCGCTCATCGCCATGGCGATTGCGTTCGGTGCGCTCGGACTCTCGCACGTCAACGACTCCGGCTTCTGGGTGGTCACGCGCTACCTCGGGCTGAGCGTCGCCGACGGTCTGCGCACCTGGACCGTTCTGACGACCATCCTCGGTGTCGCGGGCTTCCTGCTCGTGAGTGCGATCTGGGGAGTGGTGAGCGCCGCGGGGCTCTGATCCGCGCCGCCTCCGCTGCGGGGCGCGTCGGCCACCACTGACGCGCCCCGCCGTGCCTGTCTTCCCGCGGCCCGATAGGCTGGGTGAGCGCGTTCGCCACCATCGCGCATCCTGCCCTTTCACGACGACGAAAACGGATGCCCCATGGTGACCACCGAAACCGGAACACTCTTCCTCCACCCCGACCGCAACCTCGCAATGGAGCTGGTGCGCGCGACCGAAGCCGCCGCGATTCGCGCGACCCCCTTCATCGGCCACGGCGACAAGCTGGGTGCCGACGGCGCAGCGGTGGATGCGATGCGCAAGTTCCTCGGCACCGTCAACTTCGCCGGCACCGTCGTCATCGGCGAGGGTGAGAAGGACAAGGCGCCGATGCTGTTCAACGGCGAGGTCGTCGGCAACGGGCGCGGCCCCGCCTGCGATATCGCGGTGGACCCGATCGACGGCACCTCGCTCACCGCCTCTGGTCGACGCAACGCCATCTCGATGATCGCCGCGGCCGATCGCGGCTCGATGCTCGACGCCTCGAGCGTGTTCTACATGGACAAGATCGTGGGCGGACCCGAGGCGATCGGCGTCGTTGACATCCGGCAGTCGGTGGCCGAGAACGTGCGGGCGATCGCCAAGGCCAAGGGCAAGAGCGTCGCCGAGATTCAGGTCGGCGTGCTCGACCGTCCGCGCCACGAGGGGCTGATCGCCGAGATCCGAGCCGCGGGCGCGGGCACGCGACTGCTGCTCGACGGCGACGTCGCCGGCGGCATCGACGCGGCCAGTTACGACGGACGCCTCGACCTCTGCATCGGCACCGGCGGCAGCCCGGAAGGAGTCGCGACGGCGTGCGCGATCAAGGCCCTCGGCGGACTGATCCAGACGCGCATGGCGCCGCTGGACGACGACGAGAAGCAGCGCGGCATCGACGCGGGGCTCAAGTTCGACTACGTCTACGAGGCCGACGAACTCGTCAAGGGCGACAACACCTTCTTCGTCGCGACCGGTGTCACTGACGGCAACCTGGTCGCCGGGGTCCGTCGCAAGGGTCCGATCATCCGCACCGAGTCGATCGTGCTGCGCGCCCGCTCCGGCACGATCCGCCGCATCACCGCCGACCACCTGGTCGAGAAGTGGCTCGACGAGGACTGAGCCTCAGTCGTCGTCGCGCTCGG
>DCRR01000005.1:90152-110955 GCA_002325245.1 Microbacteriaceae bacterium UBA1487
GCATCGTCGTCGCGGTCGAGCAGTTCGTCGACCAGTTCGACCGCGCTGAGCTGCTTCGGCCGGTCTTCGACGAGCGTCGGCTCGCCGAGCACCTTCGACTCGTCGAGCGCGTCGAGCTTGCGTGCTGTCACGAGCACCCGTGACTCGAGCGAGGACGCGAAGTTGTTGTAGCTGGTGACCGTCGAGTCGATCGAGCGGCGCAGCTTCTCGGCGTGCTCGGCGAGGGTCGCCAGCCGACCGTACAGCTCGCGGCTCAGGTCGAACAGACGCTTGGCGTCCTCGGTCAGCACGTCCTGCTGCCACGTGAACGCGACCGTTTTGAGCACCGCCCAGAAGCTGACCGGGCTTGCCAGGGCGATCCGCTTGCCGAAGGCGTACTCGAGCAGGGTCGGGTCGGCATCGAGCGCGGTCGAAAGCAGCGACTCGTTGGGGATGAAGGCGATCGTGAACTCGGGGCTCGACTCCAGCCCCGACCAGTAGGTCTTGGCCGAGAGGGCGTCGACGTGGCTCTTAACCTGTATGGCGTGCTGGGCGAGCAGGTCGCGGCGCCGCGCCTCCTGCTCGGGGCCGCCGGTGGCGGGGATCGCGGCCGACTCGATGTACGCGTTGTAGGGCACCTTCGAGTCGACGGCGATCGATTTGCCGCCCGGCAGGTTCAGCACCATGTCGGGTCGGCGGGCCCCCGACTCCGAGGTGATGCTCGCCTGGGTCGTGAAGTCGACGCGGTTCAGCAGCCCGGCGGATTCGACCAGCGTGCGCAGCTGCGTCTCGCCCCAGACCCCGCGGGTGGCGTTGTTGCGCAGGGCGCTCGCCAGCTGCTCGGCGGTGGCGCGCAGCCGCTCCTCCGACTCGGCCGCGGTCTTCAGCTGCTGGCTCAGCTCGCCGTGCTGCTGCGAGCGCTGCGTCTCGAGCTCTGTCACCTTGGCCTGCATCGTGCGCAGCGTCTCCTGCACCGGGGTGAGCGCCTGCAGCACCTTGCTCTCCGCCTTCGCGTGCTCCTCGCGCTCGCGACGCTCGATCTCGGTGCGGGTGACGAACTCGCGGTACTGATCCTGCTGCGCGGCGACCTGCTCGCGCAGCCCCGCCGCGGTCGCCTGCACGCGCGCCAGCTCGGAGCTGAGCTCGGCGCGAAGTGAGGCCTCCTGCGTGCGCAGCTCGGCGAGCGCGGCCTGGTGCCGCGCCTCCACGACCCCGCGCGCCTCGCGCGCCGCGGTGGCCCGGGCGCGGCCGATGAGCACCCCGATGAGCACGCCGACCGCGACACCGAGCAGCAGGCCGACAAGCAGGGCGATGATCGGATCCATGCGCCCATGGTCGCACCCGGTGCCGACACCCGCCGTCGCAGGCCCGCGACCGCCGCGAGTTCGGACGAAACCTGAGAGATAAATGTTCGGGAAATGTTCCGGGCGTAGGCTCACGTCATGACCACGAACATCCTCGATCACTGGGTCGCAGGCGCCGCATTCACCGGAGAATCCACGCGCACCGCCCCCGTCTACAACCCGGCGCGCGGCGTCGTCCAGAAGGACGTTCGTCTCGCCTCCACGCGCGACGTCGACGTCGCCGTCCAGGCCGCCAAGGCGGCCCTCCCCGCGTGGGCCGAAGCGAGCTGGGCGAAGCGCCAGCAGGTGCTCTTCGCCTTTCGCGAGATCGTCAACGCGCGCAAGGGCGACCTCGCGGCGATCCTGACGAGCGAGCACGGCAAGGTCACCTCCGACGCGCTCGGAGAGATCGCGCGCGGTCTTGAGGTCATCGAGTTCGCCTGCGGCATCCCGCACCTGGCGAAGGGCGAGTTCAGCCAGAACGTCTCGACCGGGGTCGACGTGTACTCGGTGCACGAGCCGGTCGGCGTGGTCGGCATCATCAGCCCGTTCAACTTCCCGGCGATGGTGCCGATGTGGTTCTTCCCGATCGCGATCGCGCTCGGCAACACGGTCGTGCTGAAGCCGAGCGAGAAGGACCCGTCCGCGGCGATCTGGATGGCCGAGGCGATGAAGGAGGCGGGCCTCCCGGACGGCGTCTTCAACGTCATGCACGGCGACAAGGAGAGCGTGGATGCCCTCCTCACTCACCCCGACATCGCGGCGATCAGCTTCGTCGGCTCCACCCCGATCGCGAAGTACATCTACGAGACGGCCTCGGCCAACGGCAAGCGCGTCCAAGCGCTCGGCGGCGCGAAGAACCACATGCTGGTGCTGCCCGACGCCGACCTCGACCTGGTCGCCGACTCGGCGGTCAACGCGGGCTTCGGCTCGGCGGGCGAGCGCTGCATGGCGATCTCGGTCGTCGTCGCGGTGGAGCCGGTCGCCGACGACCTGATCGCGAAGGTCACCGAGCGCATGTCGACCCTGAAGGTCGGCGACGGCACGCGCGGCTGCGACATGGGGCCGCTCATCACAAGGGAGCACCGCGACAAGGTCGCCGGCTACCTCGATGTGGCAGCGGCCGATGGCGCCGAGATCGTGGTCGACGGGCGCGGCGTGGAGGTCGACGGCGAGGCGGACGGCTTCTGGCTCGGCCCGACCCTGGTCGACAAGGTGCCCACGAGCTCGAAGGTCTACACCGACGAGATCTTCGGCCCGGTGCTCAGCGTGGTGCGCGTCGACTCCTATGAGGAGGGTCTCGCGCTCATCAACGCCAGCCGCTACGGCAACGGCACGGCGATCTTCACCAACGACGGCGGCGCGGCGCGCCGCTTCCAGCGCGAGGTGACGGTCGGCATGGTCGGCATCAACGTGCCGATTCCGGTGCCAGTGGGCTACTTCTCGTTCGGCGGCTGGAAGGACTCGCTGTTCGGCGACACCAAGGCGTACGGGCCGGATGCGATCCACTTCTTCACCCGGCAGAAGGCGATCACCAGCCGCTGGCTCGACCCGAGCCACGGCGGCATCAACCTGGGCTTCCCGCAGAACTGACGTGGATGCGGTGCGGGCCGCGGTCGCGCGACTCGCGGCCGCGAACGCGAGAACCGAGCTGCGCGTCGACCTCGCACCTGGGCGGGGGCTTCGGCGCGGCTCGTGGCGGATGGTTCCGCGCGGTGTCGTCTGGCGGCTTGGTGCCCTCTGCCTCGATGAGACGGGCGCGCTGTTCGCCACCGGCCAGGTGCTGGTGGTGACCCCGCCGACGCATCCGAACTTCCGATCGAGTCTGGCGCTCCAGCGGAACGAGCTCCGGCGTCTCGCCGCCCGCGCGGGGATCGCTCCGGGCCAGACGGTCATCGTCGATGCGCGCCCGCTCGATCCGACGGCGGACGCTCTCGACGCTCCGCTCGCCGCGACCCCGGGCGGGGTCGGCGTGGTGTGGGCGGCGGGCGCGACGCCGACACCGCTGGCGCCCTACCTCGAGGAGCGAGTCGCCCTGCTGCTGGATCCGCCCGGCTGAGCATGCCCGTCGTCGACGGCGGCCNNGAGCCATCACGCCGAGGCGCGCGCCCGAGAGCTCGGCGAGCTGATCGAGGCTGGCGGCACCGTGTCGCGCGGCCGCGTGGATCATGATCGCCGCGCACGCCTCGGCGTCGGCAAGCGCCTCGTGGTGGGAGAAGTCCTCGAAGCCCGCCGCGAGGGCGACGCTCGGCAGACGGTACGAATCGAGGTGGTACGTGCGCCGCGCGACTTGGAGGCTGCACAGGTAGCGCAGTTCGGGCAGAGCCAGCCCGGTCGCCTCGCACCCGCCGCGGATCACGCCGACGTCGAACCCCGCGTTGTGGGCGACCAGGTCGTCGCCGTCGGTGAAGGCGAGCAGGTCATCCAGCTGATCGGCCCAGCCAGCGGCTTCCGCGACCATGTCGGCGGTGATGCCGTGGATCGTGATGTTCCACGGTGCGAACTCGTCGTGGCCCGCGGGCGGCCGGATCAGCCAGCCGGTCTTGTCCACGACGCGACCGTCACGCACCTTGACGAGGCCGACGGAGCACGCGCTGGCACGTGACCCGTTGGCGGTCTCGAAGTCGATTGCGGTGAAGTCCAGCGGCACGTCCCGACTCTGTCACGCACTTCCGACTTCGACGGGTGTGCGCGCCGAGAAGAGGCGACAATGGACCCGATGGCCTTCTTCCGCAAGCGCGCGCCGCGCAGGATCATCGGGCGCTACCGGGCTCCCGCGCCTTCGCCGCGCCCGCCGCTGGCGACCCTCGTGGACGAGGCGCGGATGGTCGCGCACGCGGCCGTGCGGATGGCCGTGAAGAACCGGATCATCGTCCTGGCGGCGGGGGAGCGGCGGGACTTCGACCCGGTGCTGCTGCGGGCGTTCACGCGCGAGACCCTCGAGCAGCTCGCGCAGCAGCAACGCGCGGCGGCCGAGTACGAACGCGCGGGACAGCACGCCATCCGGCGCGGCCCGGTGCTCGCCGGACTCGCGGCGGCGCTCGAAGCGGATGCGGTCGATCGCGAGTTCCTGGAGCGGATCGTCGAGGAGGCGCGGGACGCCGCGTGGTCGGAGCTGGCGTCGTCGCTGACATCGCGGCTCGCCGACGACGTCGCGGCACGGCGTCAGGGCCCGGACTATCACGTCGGGCGCGACGAGCGCATCGCGGCCTTCGTGGCGCTCGACCTGCTCGACCTCGCGTACGACCGCGGTGTGACGTTGGATTGAGGGCCGCCTCGCCGTCGCGGTGTCGAGCGGGTGGACAGCGGGGTATACGCTGTGAGGATTCTTCCCCACGACGAGCGGACTGCTTTCGATCATGAGCTGGATTCCCCGAGCCGTGGCGGTCGCCGCGGGAACCGCAGTTCTCACGATCGCGGTGGCGGCGCCTGCGCAGGCCGCGCCGCCCGCCCTGCCGAGTGGTGATGCGCTCTACGCGATCGCGTGCCCGTACTACACCGATGCGACGGTGCCCACGACGAACAATCAGCTGCTCATCGTGGACACGACCGATGCGAGCGCCGTGAAGCGCGGTTCCGGCGCTGGCGGCGGCAATGCGACCTCCGACTCGAACTGCGCAGCGGGGGCGGCGTGGAATCCGGTGACGGAAACGGCCTACTTCGTGTACTGGTCCGAGGATGACGAGTACCCGATGCTGGCGACGATCGATCGTGCGAGCGGCGTGGCGACCGTCATCGGCGAATTCACCGACGCGGGTGTCGTCAACGACTACATCGCGGCGATCGCGATCGGTGCCGACGGCTCCGCGTACGCCGTCGACTATGACGGGTACGCGCTGTTCTCGCTCGATCTCGCGACGGCCGAGCTCACGCTCATCAACGCCGACGTCGGCTTCGGCAGTGACCCGTACGGTTTCGCGTACAACCCCGCCGACAGCAAGTTCTACGCGGCCGACGAGGACGGCTACTTCTACGAGATCGACGTCAGCGATGGCGCGGTGTCGCCCCTGGGTCAGCCCAGCGGTATCTCGATCGATGGCGTCTACGGGTTCACGATCGATTCGAATGGCGTCGCGTGGTTCAACAACGACGAGGACTACCTCGACGAGTATGCGGCGCAGCTGTGGAGCGTCGACCTCGGCGACTTCGCCACCGCGGCGGAGTTCTCGGGCAACGTCAGGACCGGCGCGAGTGATTTCGTGTACACGGAGTCGTTCTTCGTCGCCTCGTTCGTCGACGCCCCGGCCGCGATCGAGCCCGCCGCCCCGGAGCTGGCCGAGACCGGGCTTGATGGCTCGGCGGCAGCACTGGCAGCGTTCGCCGTGGCCAGCGTGTTGCTCGGTGCCACTTTCCTGGCCTCGCGTCGCCGCGCGAGTCTGCGTTAGCTCCGCCCGCCGGTAGGCTCGACCCTCGTGGCTCTCACTATCGGCATCGTCGGACTGCCCAACGTCGGCAAGTCAACGCTCTTCAACGCGCTCACCAAGAACTCCGTGCTCGCGGCGAACTACCCGTTCGCCACGATCGAGCCGAACGTCGGCGTGGTGAACCTGCCCGACCCGCGGCTCGCGAAGCTCGCCGAGATCTTCGGCAGCGAGCGCATCCTGCCGGCCGCGGTGTCGTTCGTCGACATCGCCGGAATTGTGAAGGGCGCCAGCGAGGGGGAGGGGCTCGGCAACCAGTTCCTGGCCAACATCCGCGAGGCCGACGCGATCGCGCAGGTGGTGCGCGGATTCGCGGACGACGACGTGGTGCACGTCGCCGGACGCGTCGACCCGGCCTCCGACCTCGAGGTGATCACCACCGAGCTCGCGCTCGCCGACCTGCAGACTCTCGAGAAGGCGATCGCGCGTCTCGAGAAGGAGGTCAAGGGCAAGAAGGCCGACCCGGCGGTGCTGGAGGCGGCGCTCGCCGCCCAGAAGTCCCTCGACGCGGGCACGCCGCTGTCGCGGGCCACCGGCGTGGATCTCGACCTGATCAAGGAGCTCGGCCTGATGACGGCCAAGCCGATCATCTACGTTTTCAACGTGGACGAGGCCGTGCTGACCGACGACGCCAAGAAGGCGGAGCTCGCCGCGGTCGTCGCGCCCGCGCAGGCGGTGTTCCTCGACGCCAAGATCGAGTCCGAGCTGATCGACCTCGACCCGGAGGATGCGGCCGAGCTGCTCGCCTCGACCGGGCAGGCGGAGTCGGGTCTCGACCAGCTGGCGCGCATCGGCTTCGACACGCTGGGTCTGCAGACCTACCTCACGGCGGGCCCGAAGGAGGCGCGCGCCTGGACCATCGGCAAGGGCTGGAAGGCGCCGCAGGCCGCGGGCGTCATCCACACCGACTTCGAGAAGGGCTTCATCAAGGCTGAGATCGTCTCCTTCGACGATCTGGTCGCGACCGGGTCGATCGCCGAGGCTCGCGCCAAGGGCAAGGCCCGCATCGAGGGCAAGGACTACGTCATGCAGGACGGCGACGTGGTCGAGTTCCGCTTCAATGTCTGAGGCCCTGCCGGCCTGTCCGGCGTGTGCCGAGAGCTACACGTACGAGTCGGGGTCGCTGCTGGTCTGCCCGATGTGCGCTCACGAGTGGATGCTCGGAGCCGAGTCGGGCGATGACGACGACCCGGCCGAGGCTCCGGCGATCACGGATGCCGTCGGCAACGTCCTCGACGACGGCGACATCGTCACGATCATCAAGGACCTCAAGGTCAAGGGTGCGGGCGGCGGAGTGGTGAAGGTCGGCACGAAGGTCCGCGGCATCCGCTTGATCTCCGACGGCGTCGGCGACCACGACATCGACGCGAAGGTCCCTGGCTTCGGTCAGATGCAGCTCAAGTCGAGCGTCGTCAAGAAGGTGCTCGTCTGACGAGCTGACGCCACTGCCGTGCCGTTGAGGGGATCGTCCACGCCGACGTCGACCAGGTGAAGTGCAGCCTCGGCGACGAGCGCCCCGCCCGTCGATGCGACGATAGTGCTGGGCGCTCGCGAGCGACCCCATCCGCTGTCGACCTCAACCGAAGGAACTTGCATGCCCGTCATCGCCATCATCGGAGCCGGACCCGGACTCGGAGCTGCGGTCGCTCGCAAGTTCGGACGGGAAGGCTTCGCCGTCGCGTTGATCGCGCGCAATCAGGCGAAGCTCGACGCACTGGCCGTGGAGCTCGAAGCGGAAGGCGTGACGGCCCGCGGCTACGCCGCCGATGTGCGGGAGCCCGCGACGCTCGAATCGGCACTCGCGCGTGCCGCCGACGAGCTCGGCCCGATCTCGACGCTGCAGTACAGCCCCCTTCCGTCGCGGGACTACCTGAAGCCGGTTCTCGACTTGACCCCGGAGCTGGCGCGGGAGGCGCTGCAGTTCTCCGCGCTCGGGCTCATCCACGCGGTGCGTGCCGTGCTCCCGGCGATGCGCGAGGCGGGCGGCGGCAGCATCATCCTGATCAACGGCGGCACCTCGGTGAAGGCGCGCGCCGGATTCGCCGGCACCTCTGTCGCTTTCCCCGCCGAGAGCGCCTACGGCGAGATGCTCTTCGAGGCGCTCGAAGGTGAGAACATCCGGGTCCGTCAGCTGGTCATCCCCGGAGGCATTCCGAAGCTGCAGCTGCCCAACGGCATCGACGACGTGGCGTTGCGGATCTGGGAGATTCAGGCCGCCGCGGGTCCGTTCCGCACGATGCTCATCCCGCTCGAGGATGGCCGAGAGTAGCGCCGACGTCGTTCAGTGGCCTGGCTGCACCACCCCGTTGAAAGGGACGACGTCCTCCCGGGCGGACATGTCGCCGAGTTCCACCGCAGCGTGCTCGAGAGCGGCGCACGCGCTGCGGTCAACCGCGAGACACCTGACCTCGGCGAAGCGGTTCGCGAGGCGGCTGGCGGCGAGCTCGACGTCGTGGCCGATGTGGTCGGTGGAGCGCTCGTCGCGTTGGCGCTGCCCTGAGCCAGCCGCGTCATGCTGGTGCGCGAGTGGCCGCTAACGGATCACCCGCGGCCGCGTGCGTCAGCCGACGTCGTCGGCGCGGTCAGGCACGTTCGCCGCGTCCGCGAGCAGCCGATCCAGCTCCCGGCTCGACAGCGGCGCCAATCCGGCACGGATCGCCTCCAGGGTGGCGCGCCGGGCGGGCTGCGCGGCCAGTTGACGAACTGCCATGTCCCAGCGTGCGGCGACGACCTCGTCGAAGTCGGCGAGGATGCGCTCTCGTTCTTCTTGGCCCTGAGAAATGTCGAGCACCAGCGGTGTGTCCTGCGCGGTGACGGGCGTCGGTGATCCGAGACGCCTTCCGAAGCTCTCGAGTCGAGCGCTGAGGCGGGCCAGCTCGGCGTCGATGCGGGCGAGCTCGGCGTCGCGATCCCGGCGACTGCAGTCGAGGGGAGAAAGCACGAACGTCTCGACAAACCGGTCGAGCGCCTCGGGCCGTCGATCTCGCACAGCGCCGGCGACGGGTCCCATGATGCTCGCGCCCGAGTCGTACAGTCTGCTGCCCGGTCTGCTGGCGAGGCCCATCGTCGCGGTTGCCACCTCGTGACAGTCCGGGTGGTCGATCTCTCCGCGCTCCACGATGCGAAATGTCAGGAGTCGGCTGAGCTCTGTTGCCCCACTACTGCTGTGCGCGAGAAGGAACAGAGCAAACGCGAACCGGTGCTCGGGGAAGGCCCTGAGCGTGTCGGGAATGACTCGCACCACGCCAGCGCGAAGACCGCTGTCGTGGTCTGAATGATGGAAGTACAGGGAGATCAACGCATCAGCAGGAGCCGCGAAGTCGGGCCTTCGTTTCGCGGCGGCGGTCATTCGGCGAACCAGCGCCAAGATCATCTCGTTGTGGTCGGCCAGCCGAACGCCGATGGCGGGGATCGAGCCGCGTGCGCTCAGGTAGCTCGAATCCGAGGCGGCGGCGAGGAAGGTGACCGCGGCTGCTCGAGTGAACAAAACTGGAACATCGGGTTGCGGTTGTTCGTCGATGATCGCTTCGCCCGCGGCGACAATCAGCGCGAAGAAGGCGTCGAAGTGGTCGAAGCTCTCGGCGAAGATCTTTGCCCATTCGTCTCGCGCGGACGACAACTCGGCGTAGTCCGACGGGTCAGCCGGGGCGAGCCGTTCCAGCGACGGGGCGAAGATCGCTTTTGCCTCGCCTGCTGATCCAACGGCGCCGCCACACACGTCGCCGATGCTACCGGGTTGATTGATCTGGTCTCGGCTGGGTCGTCGGTGTGGCAGGCGACCGGACTTGCCATGGCCGAGTGGCACTCAACTAGGCTGGGTGCGCTCTGAAAAGTACTTGTGCGTGCGCGTTGCTTCAGGAGTGAGGTCGAACGATGGATCTTCTCCACGGTTGAGCGGCAGTGCGCCCTCCCGTATGGCGACCCGATTTCAGACGCAGACACCTCTCAGAACAGGAGCAATCAGTGGGACTCATTCAGGCAGCTGTCGGCGCACTCGGCGGAACGTTCGCGGATCAGTGGAAGGACTTCTACACGGTTCCGACCGGCCTCGCGCCGACCGCCGCACTCGTCGCGGCAGTCCCGCAGGGTCAGAATGCTGGTCGCGGATCGAACACCAAGGGCTCCGACAGCATCATCTCGAACGGCAGCAAGATCCTCGTTCCCGAGGGCTACGGACTTCTCCTGATGCAGGACGGCGCCATCACCGGTTTTGCGGCTGAAGCCGGTGCATACGAGTGGAGCAGCGAAGCGCAGGACTCCCAGTCGATCTTCGCGGGCAACGGAATCGTCAGCCCCCTGATCACGACGTCGTGGGAGCGGTTCAAGTTCGGCGGGCAGCCCGGATCGCAGCAGCGCGCCTACTTCGTCGCGCTCAAGGAGCTCCCGAACAACCGCTTCGGCACGCAGTCTGAGATCTACTGGGACGACGCATACATGAACGCCCAGGTCGGCGCGATCACGCGCGGCACCTACACGATGAAGATCGTCGACCCGATCCTCTTCGTGAAGTCGTTCGTTCCCGCCAAGTACCTCGAGCCCGGTCAGGTCTTCGACTTCACCGACATCGAGAACGATGCAGCCTCGCAGCTGTTCAACGAGGTCGTCGGGTCGCTCGCGCCCGCCTTCTCGATGTACACGAACGACCCGTCCAAGGGCAACCGCATCACCAAGATCCAGCAGGACTCGATCGGATTCGCCCACAGCCTGTCGGCTGCCGTTGAGCAGAACTACCAGTGGTCCTCGGCGCGAGGTCTTGAGATCGCCTCGACGGCGATCATCGCGATCGAGTACGACGAGAACACGCGCGAGCTGCTGCGCAACGTGCAGCGTGCTGACGCGCTCTCGGGCGCTCGCGGCAACTCGAACCTGCAGGCTTCGGTCGCGGCCGGGTTCGAGTCGGCGGGCGAGACGGGCGGTGCCGGCGGCATCTTCGGCATGGGAATGGCAGCCGGGGCCACCGGCCTCGGCGGTCTCCAGCAGCCCGTTCCCGGCGTGGGTGCCCAGAGCACCCCTGCTGCTCCCGCGGCGGCCCCTGCTGCTCCGGCAGCGAACGACCCGATGGCCCAGCTCGCGAAGTTCAAGGAGATGCTCGACGCGGGGCTGATCACGCAGGAGGATTACGACGCCGCGAAGGCCAAGGCGCTCGGCCTGTAGGCGCGCGGGGTAGTCGAGATGTCGAGTTCACTGCCAGCCGAGCTGCCGGATTCGCAGCATCCCGAGGAGCCAGAGGAGTTCAGCACTCAGAACTCCGACCTGGCCGACGGCGTCAACCGGTGCCCGCGGTGCGGGGCCACCGACATCCAGCTGCGTCCGTCGGCAGGGAAGCTGGTCTGCCTGTTCTGCCGGCACGAGTGGGCCGAGAGCCTGCTCGAGGAGGCGACGGGCGACGAGGATCTCACCACCCTGCGCGGCACGATCGTCGGGTCCGGGGCGGCAGACATCGACAGCTCGGTCAGCGCCGTCGTCACCCTGAAGTGCGCGGGCTGCGGGGCCGAGGTCGTCGTCAACACGAGTGAGCAGCTGACCTCGCGCTGTCACTGGTGCCGGCATGTGCTGTCCATCAACGAGCAGATCCCGAACGGGGCGGTGCCCGACGCGGTGCTGCCGTTCAGCGTGTCGCACGAGGATGCGGTCGCACGGATCAGCGCCTTCGCGAAGAAGCGGCGGATGTTCGCGCACGCGCGTTTCAAGAGCGAGTTCACACCCGAGAACGTCGTTCCCGTGTACATGCCCTACATGGTGGTCGACGGCAACGTGAGCGCCGAGGTGTGGGGCGTGGGCGAGATCAAGACCCGGCAGTACACGCGGGGCTCGGGAGACAAGCAGACGACGTATTACGACGCCGACATCTACCAGGTGGAGCGCCGCGTCGACTTCACGGTGGATGACCTCACCCTGGAGTCGTCGGGCGAGCGTGCCAACATCGACACGAAGCAGAACACCAACAACGTCATCAACACGATCCTGCCGTTCGACACCAAGAACGCGGTGCGGTGGAACGCGAGCTACCTCAACGGGATCACCTCGGAGAAGCGCGACCAGGACGTGGAGCACCTCCAGCCCGCGCTCGAGAACCAGCTGCTCTCGATCGGGCGCTCCGAGGTCTCGGGCTCGGTGGCCACCTACGACCGAGGCGTCCGCTGGGAGCGGGAGCGGATCGACGTGCACGGCACCAAATGGGTGTCGATGTATCTGCCCGTCTGGCTGTACTCCTTCCATCACGTCGAGAGAGGCAAGAGCATGGTGCACTACATCGCCGTCAACGGCCGCACCGGCGAGACGATGGGCAGCGTGCCGGTCTCGCACGGCCGGCTCCTTCTCGCGGCGCTCACCGCGGGTACCTTCGTCGAGTCCCTGGCGATCGCATTCCTGGTGGTGAGCTCATGATGGAGACGATGCTTGGTGCGATCGACCTGGCGGCGGGGCTCGTGACCACCGTGCCCCAGCTTCGGCAGGCGACCGAGTCCTCGGAGGGCGGCGCGGGCTGGCTGCTCGCCGCGGGTCCGGTGTCGGCCGCAGCGCTGTACGCGGCGCTGTATCGCTACTACCGCAACACCGACAAGTCACACCAGTACGAGAAGGAGACCGCGGTCACCTCGCAGCCCGTGACCGGGAGCGATACCAAGGTGGACGAGGTGCGGGGCACCACGCGGAAGTCGGTGCAGGGCGACAACGTGCGCAACCACCGCCAGCGAGTGCGGCGCGTGGCCGCGAACAGCGAATAGCGGAAACCTGGGCGGCACGGCGGAAAGTCCGGTGGAGGCAAGCGGCGACTCGAGCGCCGAGGCTCTGCCGGGTTCTCGTCGCGCCGTGAAGATCGCCGTCTGCGAAGCCGACGACCTCACGCCGGAAGGCGATGCGGGCTCGCGCGCCGTCGCCGACCTGATCGAGAGACTGCGCGCGCTCGGACACGAGGTCGCCTTCTTCGCCGAGGCGGCGCAGGGCCTCGCGGAACGCGTCGCAGCGTTCGATCCGACGATGATCTTCGTCTCCCGACCCGGGCTCTTCGCACGCCTGCAGCCGCTGTTGGCGCCGCTCGATCGACCGTTGCTCTACCTCGCCCACGACCTTCACTACGTTCGCGTCGGGCTTCAGGCCGAGGTCATGGGCGGGGAGGCCGCGCAGGCCGCCCGGGTTCTGCGCTTCGTGGAGGCGCGCTGTTTCAGCACCGCGACCGTGACGCTGCTGCCGACGCACGACGAGGTCGCACGCGCGCGGCAGGACTTCCCCGCGGGACGATTCGAGCAGATCAACTACTTCGCCATGCCGCCGGCGGTGCCGCGGGCAGAGCGCCCGGACGACTTCCGGGTGGTGTTCGTCGGCGGACATCGGCACGCGCCGAACTACGACGGCGTCCGCTGGTTCTGCCAGCAGGTCTGGCCCGCGATCCGCCGAGCCCGGCCAGACGCGGAGTTCTGGGTGATCGGCGACTGGGGCGCCGCGCGTGACGAGTTCGAGGAGATCCCCGGGGTTCGCTTCCTCGGTTCGCTCTCGGACGCCGACGTCGATGACGCCATGCGGGCTGCTCGATGGGGGGCTGCCCCGTTGCGGTTCGGCGCCGGAATGAAGCGAAAGACGCTGCACTACCTTGCGCAGGGCCTTCCCGTCGTGGGGACCTCGTTCGCGGTTGAAGGGGTGACCGAGACCGGTGTCGTTCCCGGTGTGGTGCGCGCAGAGAGCGCCGACGAGTGGATCGCGACCCTGCTTGAGGACGACGACGCCAGCTGGCGCGAGCGATCGCGGGCCGCGGCCGACTTCATCAATCGCAGCTTCTCGGCGCAGCGACAGCGCGACGACCTGGCTCGCGCGCTCCGGTGGGTTGGCTAGGCTCGATTCCTGTGAACGCCGACCGCCCGCTCATCGTCAACGCTCCGTCCGTGATCTATGACGTGCAGGGGGGTGAGGCCGTTCTCATCGACCTGTCGACGGGGCGCTACTACCGCCTCGACACGGCGAGCACCCAGCTGTGGGAGCAGTTCGCCGCCGCGGTGAGCCCGCAGGCGCTCGTCGCCAGCGCCGAGAACTCGGAGGCGCTTTCGGCCGAGATCGAGCGCATCGTGACGGAGCTGCGCGAGAACGCGCTGCTGCGTGAGGCGACCGATGCTGACCCCGCGGCGGGCGCCTTGCCCGCCTGGACCTACAACGGGTTCACCCTCGAGCAGTTCAGCGATCTCGAGGATATTCTCGGCCTGGACCCGATTCACGAAGTCGACCCCCAACGCGGCTGGCCCCACGCAAGCAATGGGTGACCCGCTCGGCGGGCTGATCGACGGTTTGGCGCGGATCCGCGATCGCGTCATCGTCGACAAGGAATTCGAGTCGGCGCACTTCCGCTTCGGCGCGCGGACGCTCCGGGTGTGCACACGCCCGGAAGACGCTCACCTCGTTCCGCACGGTGCACTCGTCCCGGCGGAGCCTGAGGACCGGGCGCCGAGCGTGTACCTCGTGCACGCCGACGAGACTGCCGGGCTGGAGTTCCCGACCGGAATCCCGCTCGCGCCGTACGGCGCCCTGGTGGATTCCGTCGCCACCTCGTGGCGCATCATCTGGGAACCGTCTGCCCGCCGCCTCCTCGCTCTGGACACGGTCACGCGGGTCGCGCTCTATCTTCCCGACGCCGTCGTGCCGCCGCGAGAACGGGCCGAGTTCTGCCGCCCGCTGCTGCACTGGCTCTCGGTTCTCGACGGCAACGTCGTGATCCACGCGGGCGGCGTCGCGCGGGAAGGGCGAGGTCTTCTGGTCGCCGGAGCCGGGAATGCGGGGAAGAGCACTCTTGCCCGGGTCTGCCTCTCCGCCGGGTTCGACTACCTGGGAGACAACGTCGTCGAGGTGGAACTCCGCGGGCGAGATTCGCGACTCCATCCGACCTACCCGACTTTCAAGATCCGGCGCGATCCGGCGGTGCCGATCTCCCCTGACTGGCCACGGCCCGTCTGGGATGACGAGGCGAAGAAGGACATCTACTTCACCGCCGAGTTCGCCGGAGCGCGCTTCGCCCGCGAGACGACGGAGCATGCCGCCACGCTGGTTCTCGCGGAGGGTGCCGAGGGCCCGTTCGCGCGGCTCTCGACCGCACGCGCCTTCTTCCTGATGGCGCCGAACACGGTCGCCCAGTATCCGCTGCACGAAGAGCAGGTGCTCAAGCGCACCGGACAGGTGCTCGCGGCGGCGCCCGTCTATCTGGGCGGCCGGCGACCGCTCGAGGCGCTGGCTGACGAGGTCGATGCCCTGCTCGCACCGGAGAGAGAGGACGCCCTCCGTGGACGTTGACGTCATCATTCCCGTTTTCAATGGCGCGCGCTTCGTCGAGCACGCCGTCGCCAGCGTTCAAGCTCAGACCGTCGACGTCGTCCGGCAGATCATCTGCGTCGATGACGGCTCGAGCGATGAGTCCCGCGACGTCCTGGAGCGGCTCGCCAGCGCCGATCCGCGCCTGACAGTGCTCGCGCAGGAGACCAACCTGGGTGTCGCCGCAGCACGCAATCGTGCAGTTCGGCACGGTGACGCGGCACTGGTCGCGTTCCTGGATCACGACGATGAGTGGCTCCCTGACAAGCTCGCAGCCCAACTGGAGGCTCTGGAGCAGGAACCCGACCTCGGCTATGTCGTCGGCCAGCAGCAGATGGTGCTGGACCCGGGGGCAGTTCGTCCTGCTTGGTGTCTTCCCGAATGGCTGCAGACCCCGCAGAAGGGGTTCCTGCCGAGCACCCTGGTCGTTCGGCGCGGCTGCTTCGAACACGTGGGGCCGCTGGAAGAGCGCTTCCGCGCGGGCGGCGATGACTCAGATTGGTTTGCGCGCGCCCGTCGTTTGGGGGTCCCTTTCCGCCATCTCGACCGCGTCGTGATGAGACGGAGGATCCACGGTGAGAACCTGTCGAACGACCGATCCGGCAGCCGCGAACTTCTCGACTTGGTGCGTCAGCACGCAGCGAACAGGAAAGCGCAGAAATGAATCCACGCATTGACGTCGTGATTCCCGTTCGAGACGTCGACGACTACCTCGGAGACGCGTTGGAATCCGTTGCCGTTCAGCGTGAGGTCGAGTTCGGCTCGGTCGTCGTGGTCGACGCCGGCAGCCGGCAGCCGATCGCGCTTCCCGATGTGGATCTCGGTGACCTCACGGTGTCGCTCATCCGCTCGGAGACACCGCTCACGGCGGGGGGTGCGCGCAATCTCGGCGCGGCAGCCGGGTCTGCGCCGTGGATCACCTTCCTCGATGCCGATGATCGGTGGGGTCGGGGCTCGCGGCGGGCGCTGATCGATGCCTGCGTCGAGGGCGGTGCCGCTCTCGCCTACGGCACCATGATCGAGTTCCACTCCGATGAGGAGTCCGCGCGCCGACTGGCGCGCAGCACCGCTGCGCAGCCTGCGCGTGTCGCGGGAGGAATCGTGGTCGCACGTTCCGCGTGGCAGAAGACGGGCGCATTCGACGAGCAGCTGCACGCCGGTGAGTTCGTCGAATGGTTCAACAGGTTTCGCAGCTCCGGGGAGCAGAGCGCCGCGATCGAGGCGCTCGCCTTGGAGCGGCGCGTTCATCTGAAGAGCACGACGGCCGGGCAGATCGGAACCGGTCGCGATGACTATCTGGAGGTGGTGCGGCGGTGGATGAATCGGACTTCCTCGTAGCCCGAGCGGCCCTCGCTTCGCCGGAGGTCGCGGTCGCAGCGTGGCAGGAGTGGTGGGCCAAGACCCGAATCGAGGATGCATCGGGACTCCTGGTCTGGGCCGGCGGCTACATCCATCGCAATCTTCAGACGGCAGGACTCTCAGACCCGTACCTGGCCGGAATCGCCCGCCACAACTTCCTCGCCAACAACCGCAAGCTGATCGCCGCGCGGCCGATGCTCATGGAGCTCACCTCGCGCTGGGAGCTCACGCCCCTCAAGAGCTTCGGGATGACGCACGACCAGTACTCCCGCGGAATGCGCCCGCTCGCGGACTTCGATTTCTACGTCGACGAGTCGCACACCTTCGAGGTGGAGGAGTTCCTGCGCTCGAATGAGTTCGCCGCGATGACGGGGGCGACACGTCACGAGTTCGCCTCGCGCATCGTTCCGCAGCGTGGTTCCTGGAACTTCTTGTCGGGCGGTGTCGACCTCGATCTCCACTGGCGGCTGCTGGAGCACCTCTCGGTGGGCGAGAGCCGGGCGCTCATCGAGCGACATTCGAAGCCCGACTCGAGTGAGGTCGGCCCGATTCGCCGGCTCTCGACCGAGATGATGCTGGTGTGCGTCGCGGTGCACTTCGAGCTCCAGCCCGACGGGCCGCTCTCGGGGCTCTTCGACCTCACGGCTCTGATCCGCCGAGCCGACACCGATGCGGCCGCGCGGCTTGCGATCGACGCGCGCGCGGTGCGCGATGTCGCGGTCGCGGTCGAGCGGATCCGTGACATCCTCGGCGACGACCGGGACGAGAGGATCGACGCCTTCGCGGACGCACTGCGGCCCGCGGCAGCCACGCGCCCGTTCCCCAACGCGGTGCGGTTCGCGCCGCGGATCGGGGAACGGATCCCGCGACGCTACGTGGAACCGGCGCGGCTCCGATTCCCTCGGCTGTACGCACTGTGGATGGCGCTGACGATGCGTCCGTCCCTGGAACGGCTCCTCATCCGACTCACGGGTGGGATGGCCGCCCCGGAGTCGGCGGTGACGACCGAGGGGGGAGCGCCGCTCCCCGCAGGCGGGGGGAAGCTGGCCAACGGCTGGCACTATCTCTACCCGGGCGACACTCGACGCTGGGCGCATGCGCCCGACGCGCGCCTGGTGTTCGACGACGTCGCCGGCGACGTGCGCTGGCTCGAGATCGAGTTGGACGAGCCGGACTGGAACGCGTCGCCCCCGCTCGGCTTCGGGGTGTTCGTCAACGGGCGCCATGTGGGGGACTGCCGGAAGGGCGAGCGTCGCTATCGGTTCGCGCTTCCCGCCCGCGAGGACCGACTTGAGGTGAGTCTGCGTGTCACCTCCTGGCAGCGGCACATCGATCCGGGCATCCACGAGAAGTGGTACCGGATGCTGGCTCCCGTGAAGCGTGTCGAGCTCGCCTAGGGGGAGGGCACCGCGCTTCCTGGCGGCTCGCGAGCTGAACTGACCCCACCTTCAGTTTGCGGTGACAGGATGGTGACATGACCGATTTCGAAGACCTCCCGCTGTCCGCGCCCGCACGACGCGCTCTCGAGGCCGAGGGGCTCACGAGCCTGGAGCTCCTCGCCGCAAGGACCCGCGACGAGGTTGCGGAGGTGCGCGGGATCGCGCCCGGCACGGTGGCGATCCTCGAGGATGCACTGCAGGCGCGCGGTCTGAGCTTCGCCGAGGCCGGGGTGCCCGCTGCCGACGCGAGCGCGGCCGAGGTCTCGCAGGTCGTGGCACCGGTCGAACCGGTCGCGGCGAGCGCGCCGGCGCCGTCCGCGCTGCCCACCTACAACGTGTTCGCGATCGTGGCGCTTGCCACGTCGTTCGTGATCCCGATCGTCGGCGTCATCTTCGGTCACCTCGCGCTGCGCGAATTGAAGACGACCGGGCAGCAAGGCCGCGAGATGGCGATCGCGGGCCTCGTGGTCGGCTACGCGCTCAGCGCCGCGTATCTGCTGGCGATCTTCGTGACGCTCGCGTTCAGCTTCATGATGATGCTCGTGCCGCTCGCGCTCATCCCGATCTCGATGATGGGCTACTAGGCGACGTCGACCCGGATCAGCGAGCGACCTTGCTAGGCTGAGCCCACAATCGAAGATCGGGCCGCACGCGATGCGGGAGAGCTTCCCCACGGAAGCACCGAAGGAGCAAGCCTCCCCGCCAATCTCTCAGGTACGAGTACCGCATCGACAGGCCGCTCTGGAAAGAGGCCCTGAGCGCAGGGGTCCGCCCACGGTGAAAGCGCCGCCCCTCGCCGGGCGTCGTGAAACTCTCAGGCACCGGTACAGAGGGGGAGTTCCACCCGCAGCCCGCCGTGCTCAGGAGAACTCCGTGACCGATCGACTCTCGCCCCTCGATGCGACGCATCGCGCTCTCGGCGCCAGCTTCACCGACTTCGCCGGCTGGCAGATGCCCGTGCGCTACACGTCCGACCTGGCCGAGCACCACGCGGTGCGCAGTGCCGCGGGCATCTTCGACATCTCGCACATGGCCGAGTTCATGGTCGCAGGACCGCAGGCGGCCGCGTTCCTCGATGCGGCGCTGTGCGTGGACGCCAGCGCGATCCCGCTCTCGCGCGCGAAATACACGATGGTGCTCGCCGAGGACGGCGGGATTCTCGACGACCTGATCGTCTACCAGAACGCCCCCGGCGAGTACCTCGTGGTCGCGAACGCGGGCAACCACGACGTTGTGGCGGCGGCGCTCGCCGAGCGCATCCAGGGCTTCGAGGCGGTCGTGACCGACCTCACCGAGGCGCTCGCCCTGATCGCCGTGCAGGGCCCGAGCTCGCGCGCCATCCTCGAGGCGACCGCAGGTCTTGAGCACCGCGACGAGTGGGCGATGGGCCACACCCTCGACGAGCTGCCCTACTACGCCTGCATGGGCATGTCGTTCCACGGCTCCGCGCTGCTGGTGGCCCGCACCGGCTACACCGGTGAGGACGGCTTCGAGCTGTACGTCGAGGCGGCCCGGGCCGCGACGCTCTGGGATGCGCTGAGCGCGGCCGGCGCCGAGCACGGCCTCGTGCCGTGCGGTCTCGCCGCGCGCGACACGCTGCGGCTCGAGGCGGGCATGCCGCTCTATGGCCACGAGCTCGGCATCGAGGTCCGGCCCGCGCAGGCGGGCCTGGCGCGCGTCGGCGTGCCGAAGACCAAGACTGTCGACTTCGTCGGCCGCGCCGCGCTCGAGGCCGGTGCGCCCGAGGGAGCTCGCGTCCTCGTGGGCCTCACCGCCGAGGGCAAGCGCGCCGCGCGCGCGGGCTACGCCGTGCTGGACGGTGGGGCGCCGGTCGGCGAGGTGACGAGCGGGGCGCTGTCGCCGACGCTCGGCCACCCGATCGCGATGGCCTTCGTCGACCCCGCTGTCTCGGCGGTCGGCACCGAACTCGAGCTCGATGTCCGCGGCAGTCGCATTCCCGCGACCGTCGTCGCCCTGCCCTTCTACCGGAGAGAGTCACGATCATGAGCGAACTGCAGTACACCGCCGAGCACGAATGGGTCTCGGTCGACGGAGACGTCGCGACCGTGGGCATCACGCCCTATGCCGCCGACAAGCTCGGCGACGTCGTCTACGTGGACCTGCCCGCGGCCGGCGCGAGTGTCGCGGCGGGCGCCGTCGTCGGCGAGATCGAGTCGACCAAGTCGGTGGGGGAGCTGTTCGCCCCGGTCGACGGCGAGGTCGTCGAGTCGAACCAGGCCGTCGTCGACGACCCCTCGCTCGTCAACGCCGATGCGCTCGGCGCGTGGCTGATCAAGGTGCGCTTCACGACGCTCCCGACCCTGCTGAGCGCGGACGAGTACGCCGCCCTCACGAACGAATAGGACACCATGCGGGAGCTCTTCGCCGATCGCCACATCGGCACCGATTCGGCCGCCCAGAAGGCCATGCTCGAGTCGGTCGGCTTCGACTCGGTCGATGCGCTCATGGATGCGGCGGTGCCCTCCGCCATCCGGGTGGCGGAGCACGGTCCGGGCTCGGGCGACGTGCGCGCGAGCTCCCTGCCGGCCGCCGCGACCGAGCGCGAGGCGCTCGCCGAGCTGCGGGTGCTGGCCGGCCGCAACCGGGTGCGGCGCTCGATGCTCGGGCTCGGCTACGTCGACACGATCACGCCCGCGGTGATCCAGCGCAACGTGCTCGAGAACCCGAGCTGGTACACCGCGTACACGCCGTATCAGCCGGAGATCTCCCAGGGACGCCTCGAGGCGCTCATCAACTTCCAGACGATGGTCGCCGACCTCACCGGTCTCGCCACGGCGAACGCGTCGATGCTCGACGAGGCGACGGCGGTCGTCGAGGGCATGCTGCTCGCGCGCCGCGCCTCCGGCTCCAGCTCGAACGTCTTCGTGGTCGACGCGGATGCGCTGCCGCAGACGCGCGCCCTGCTGGCGCACCGCGCCGAGGCCGTCGGCATCGAGCTCGTCACCCTCGACCT
>DCRR01000005.1:111044-150194 GCA_002325245.1 Microbacteriaceae bacterium UBA1487
CCCGACTGCTTCGGCGTCTTCGTGCAGCACCCCGGCGCCTCGGGCCTGCTCTGGGATCCGACCGAGGTCGCCGCCGCCGCCCACGACCGCGGCGCTCTCGTGGTCGCCGCGACCGACCTGCTCGCCCTCACCCTCGTGACCGCCCCCGGCGAGTTCGGCGCCGATGTCGCGGTCGGCTCCAGCCAGCGCTTCGGCGTGCCGATGGGCTTCGGCGGACCGCACGCTGGCTTCATGGCCGTGCGCGCGGGCCTCGAGCGCCAGCTTCCGGGCCGCCTCGTCGGCGTCTCGCAGGACGCGGCCGGGTATCCCGCCTACCGCCTGTCGCTGCAGACGCGCGAGCAGCACATCCGCCGCGAGAAGGCGACCTCCAACATCTGCACCGCCCAGGTGCTGCTGGCGGTGATGGCCTCGATGTACGCCGTCTACCACGGCCCCGGCGGGCTCAAGCGGATCGCCCACGAGACGAACCGGCAGGCGAACCTGCTCGCCGACGCGCTGCTCGCGGGCGGCGCCGAGCTGGTGCACGACTCCTTCTTCGACACCGTGCGTGTGCGCGTGCCCGGTCGCGCCGCCGAGGTGGTCGCGGCCGCCGCCGAGCGCGACGTGCTGCTCGGGCAGGTCGACGACGACACCGTGCACGTCACCTGTGACGAGACGACGACGAGCGACGACCTGCATGCGGTGCTCGCCGCCGTCTTCGGCGACGCCGCCCCGGCGGTCGGCGTCAAGCCGGTGCACCGCAGCATCCAGCCGGAGCTGCACCGGCAGTCGGAGTACCTGACGCATCCGGTCTTCCACACGCACCGCTCGGAGACGGGCATGATGCGCTACCTCAAGTACCTGGCCGACAAGGACTACGCGCTCGACCGCGGCATGATCCCGCTCGGCTCGTGCACGATGAAACTCAACGCGGCGACCGAGATGGCGGCGGTCACCTGGCCCGAGTTCGCCGGGCTGCACCCCTTCGCGCCCGAGTCCGATGTGCTCGGCTACCTGGAGCTGATCGAGCAGCTGCAGGACTGGCTGGCCGAGGTGACCGGCTACGACGCGGTTTCGCTGCAGCCGAACGCCGGCTCGCAGGGCGAACTCGCCGGGCTGCTGGCGATCCGCGGCTATCACCGCTCGCGCGGCGAGGCGCAGCGCACCGTGTGCCTGATCCCGTCAAGCGCGCACGGCACGAACGCGGCGAGCGCCGTGCTCGCCGGCATGCGCGTCGTCGTGGTCGCCTGCGACGCGCTCGGCAACGTCGACCTCGACGACCTGCGCGCCAAGGTGACCGAGCACGCGAACGACCTGGCGGCGCTGATGATCACCTACCCGTCGACGCATGGCGTCTACGAGCACGACATCCGCGAGATCACCGCCGCCGTGCACGCGGCAGGCGGTCAGGTCTACATCGACGGCGCCAACCTCAACGCGCTGCTCGGCTATGCGCGCTTCGGCGACCTCGGCGGCGACGTGAGCCACCTCAACCTGCACAAGACCTTCTGCATCCCTCACGGCGGCGGCGGCCCGGGGGTGGGGCCGGTGGCGGCGAAGGCGCACCTGGCCGAGTTCCTGCCGTCGCATCCGATGCAGCAGCGGGATGTGGTCGCCGGGCGCAACGGCGCTGCCCTGCCCGAGCACGCGAACATCGTGAGCGCGGCGCCCTACGGAAGCCCGAGCATCCTGCCGATCTCGTGGGCGTACGTGCGCATGATGGGCGCCGACGGCCTCCAGCGGGCCACCGGCGCCGCGGTGCTCGCCGCCAATTACGTCGCGGCGCGCCTGCGCGAGCACTTCCCGGTGCTCTATGCGGGCGAGCACGGCCTGGTGGCGCACGAGTGCATCCTCGATCTGCGGCCGCTGCGCGAGGCGACCGGCGTGACGGTGGACGACGTGGCCAAGCGCCTGATCGACTACGGCTTCCACGCGCCGACGATGTCGTTCCCCGTGGCCGGCACGCTCATGGTCGAGCCGACGGAGAGCGAGGATCTCGCCGAGCTGGACCGCTTCGTCGACGCGATGATCCAGATCAAGGCGGAGGCGGATGCCGTTGCGGCCGGGGACTGGCCGCGCGACGACAACCCGCTGGTGCGCGCACCGCACACCGCCCACGCGGTGATCGCGGGGGAGTGGGAGCGGCCGTACAGCCGCGAGCAGGCGGTGTACCCGGTGCCCGAGCTCGTGCACCGCAAGTACTGGCCGCCGGTGCGGCGGATCGACCAGGCCTACGGCGACCGCAATCTGGTGTGCGCGTGTCCGCCGGTGGAGGCGTTCGCCTAGCCGGGCGGGCCGGGGCTCGGCTCAGCCGGGCAGGCCGAAGAGCTCGGGGAACGCCGCGGCCGCCCAGGGGTACCCGACGAAGATCGCGGCGTCGAGCAGCAGGTGCGCGACGATGAACGGCACGACGCGGCGGGTGCGCGAGTAGATCCAGCCGAACAGGATGCCCATCGCCACATTGCCGAAGAAGGCTCCGACGCCCTGGTAGAGGTGGTAGCTGCCGCGCAGGACCGCGGCGCTGATGATGATCGTCCAGCGTCGCCAGGCCAGGTCGCCGAGCCGGGCGAAGAGGTAGCCGAGCACGATGACCTCCTCCTGCAGTGCGGCGCGCAGGGCCGACAGCAGCAGCACGGGGATCGTCCACCAGTAGGCGTTGAGGCCGCTCGGGTCGACCGCGACGCTGAGACCGAGCGCGCGCCCGGCGAGGTACACGCCGATGCCGGGAATCCCGATGCCGAGCGCGAGGGCGGCGCCCCACAGCACATCAAGAGCCGGTCGTGTCCCGTCGATCCCGAGCCGTCCGAGGTGGGGTCGCTGCGAGCTCCACAGCAGGAATCCGACGAGCACGACGGGCACGAGGGCGAAGCCGATCGACAGCAGCTGGTAGATCAGGTCGAAGATCTCACGGCTGCTGCGCGAGGGGTTGAGGGTCGCCGTCTGCTCGGCGAGCGGCACCTCGAGGGTGAGTCGGTTGAGAATCGCGACGATCGAGTAGACGGCCGACTGGCCGAGCGAGAGGCCGAGCACGATCGCGATCTCCCAGCGGATCCGCGCGCGGCCGGGTGCGCGGACCTCGAGCCCGCGGATGGCCGACTCAGTCACGCGGCATCGCGCAGGCGGGGGTGCCGCCGGGGAGGCGGTGGCGGAAGCGGGCGACCAGGCTGTATCCGCCGGCGGCGAGCCACGACCACGGCGGCGTGGCGATCAGCCAGCCGAGGAACCGCAGACCGAATCGCGGCTGGCGGCGCAGCAGAGCCGACAGCGCGAGGTGTCCGGCGTACTGGCGACGGGGCGTCACGTACCAGGCGTACCGCGCGACATCGTCGTCACTGAGCGCGTAGGCAGACAGATCGGTCCACTGGGACGGCTGAGCCTCAGGGAATGCGGGCAGCGCGTCGCGCAGCCGGTCGACCCACGTTGTGCAGAAGGCACAATCGCCGTCGAAGATGAGCAGGTCGGAGTGCGCGGATGTCGACAGCGGGCGCGTGTTCATTGACCCCATGCTAAGCGGCTTCGACGAGGATTTCTGGGCCTCCTCCCGGGTAGCAGACAACAATCGTGCACGTGGCTGGAGTTCTGTGCGGATTTCTGCATCGAACGCAAATATTCATCGTTTCCGTTTCCGCTATGTAACGATTCCTCCCAAAGATTTTGCGCGGCTCACCCCGCGTCCATAGGGTCTGTAGTTATCTGGGCGCGGCGCGGGGGATCCTCCTGCGTCACGCCGTCACATTGCCAGGAGGATATGCATGAATATTCGGAAGACAGCCGCCATTGGCGCTGTCGTTGCGGCGGGTGCGCTCGTGCTGAGCGGCTGCACCAACCCGTACACGTCGGAGGTCATCGAGGGCACCTCGATCACCGTCGCGTACAACGACAACTTCTTCAACTACAACGACGACAGCTCCGCGGGCAACAACACCGCGAACGGCAACGTCCGGTACATGACCAGCTCGGACTTCGCCTACTACGACGCGACGCCGGAGCTCATCCGCAACACCGACTTCGGCTCCTTCGAGAAGATCAGCGATGACCCGCTGACCGTCGAGTACACGATCAACAGCAACGTGAAGTGGTCCGACGGCACCGACGTCGACGAGGCCGACATGCTGCTGCAGTGGGCGGCGCTCTCGGGCAACGTGACCGACTTCGCTCCCGCCTCCACCGCGGGCCTCTCGCTCGTGACGGCGACGCCCGAGGTTGACGACCACAAGATGACGCTCGTCTACGACGACGCGTACGTCGACTGGGAGCTCGCCTTCGGCATGGGCGTCTCGGCGCACGGCACCGTGATGCTGGCCTACCCGGACGAGTACCCGGCCGGTGAAGAGGACGCGGCGAAGGCCGACCTCATCACGGCGATCCAGGAGGGCGACACCGAGTGGCTCGCCCCCGTCGTCGAGGTCTGGAACAACGGCTACGGCTACACCACGATGCCCGACAACGAGCTGCTCTACCTCTCGAGCGGCCCGTACATCGTTTCCGACATCGCCGAGAACGAGTTCATCACGCTGACCGCGAACCCCGAGTTCAGCTGGGGCCCGTCGCCGCACTACGAGACCATCACGATCCGCACGATCAGTGACTCGACCGCGGCGCTGCAGGCCCTCGAGAACGGCGACATCCAGATCTGGACCGGCCAGCCGACCGCCGACATCCTCGAGCTTGCTCAGGGTCTCGCGGGCGTCAACGTCGAGTCCGGCGTCCAGGCCGCGTACGAGCACATCGACCTGACCTTCAACAACGGCGGTCCGTTCGACCCGGCGACCTACGGTGGCGACGAGGAGACCGCGAAGCTGGTGCGCCAGGCGTTCCTGCTGACCCTCCCGCGTGAGGAGATCGTCGAGAAGATCATCTCGCCGCTCAACCCTGACGCGTCGGTTCGCGACTCGCAGCTCGTCATCCCCGGTGCCCCCTCGTACGACGGAATCGTCGCCGAGAACGGCTCGGACTTCTACGCGACGACCGACATCGACGCGGCCAAGGCTCTCCTCGAGCAGGCCGGTGTCGACACGCCGATCGACGTCAACTTCTGGTACCCCGAGGGCAACGTCCGTCGTGGCCAGGAGTTCGAGCTCGCGCAGGCCTCCGCGGCCCTCGCCGGCTTCAACGTGATCGACACGAGCGAGCCCGACTGGGCGTTCACCGACCCCGAGGCGTTCCCCGTGAACCCGCACGACGTGGTCGTCTTCGCCTGGGCCTCGACGAGCCTCGCGATCTCTGGTTCCGACCAGATCTTCGCGTGCTACGACGAGCCGCTCAACAAGGCCGGCAACTACAACGGCTACTGCAACCCGACGGTGGACGAGCTTCTCGCGACGCTCGAGGTCACCTCGGACCCCGACACTCAGGCCGACCTGCAGCTGCAGATCGAGCAGGAGCTGTGGGGCGACGCCTACGGCGCCACGCTCTACCAGTTCCCGGGTCTCTGGGTCTCGAGTGACACCGTCACCGGTGTCAAGGGCAACCCGCTGAGCCCGGACTACTTCTGGAACTTCTGGGAGTGGGCTCCGGCCGACGCGTAGGGATCATCCCTCGCCGGGGGGAAGGCGGCCGCGCCGCCTTCCCCCCGGTGTTGACCGAATCCGTGTGCGCGCGTTGAGGCGTCAGCCCCGACGCGCGCACACGTCCGGCACTCCGGTCGTCTCGTGCGCGACACGACCGGACCTTGACACAAAGAACCAGAAGATATGACTCCCCAGATCGTGGTCCGCGAATGCTGACCTTCGTGCTCCGGCGCACGCTCGCGACGTTCCTCGTCCTTCTCGCCGCCTCCTTCGTCGTCTACCTGCTGACGGCCTATTCGGGCAACCCGCTCGCCGATCTCATCGGCTCGCGCGACCCCAACCGCGAAGAGCTCATCGCCGAGCGCATTCGCGAACTGAATCTTGAGACGCCGGTGCCGCTGCGCTACTTCAGCTGGCTGGCCGGGGTCGGCGGCTGCTTCATCGGTCAATGCGACCTCGGGCAGTCCTACGTGACCAACCAGGAGGTCACCGCGGCTCTCGCGGCGGCCGTTCCTGCGACGCTGTCGCTCGTGACCGCGGCGACGTTCATCGCGATCATCCTCGGCATCGCCGTCGGCATGGTCTCGGCGCTGCGTCAGTACAGCGGCTTCGACTACACGATCACCTTCATCACCTTCGTGCTCTACTCGCTTCCTGTCTTCTGGGTCGCGGTGCTGCTCAAGGAGTGGGGCGCGATCCGGGTCAACCAGTTCATGGCCGACCCCGCGGTCCCCATCCTCGGCGTGATCGCCTTCGGCGCACTCGGAGGGCTCATCTGGCAGGCCGTCATCGGCGGCCCGGCGCGACGTCGCGCCACGACGTTCGCCGTGGCAGGGCTCGTCTCGGGCGGCATCCTCGGCATCCTGCTGGCGACCGGGTGGTTCTCGCAGCCGTCGATCGGCATCAGCGGACTCGTCATCCTCGGAGTGGGCACGGCCGCGATCGTGCTGCTCGCCGCGGGCGGGCTGCGTCAGCGCCCGTACCTGATCGCCGTCTTCGGCACCGTGGCCGTTCTGATCGCCCTCTGGTACCCGCTGCAGTTCCTGTTCTTCAGCATGCGCGAGGTCGTCTGGATCATCCCGCTGACGCTGCTGGCGAGCATCGCCATCGGCATCGCCTTCGGCCTGGTCTTCGGTGGCGAGAACCGCGCGACGCTGGCACGCTGGGCCGGCATCACCGGTGGCGTGGTCGGACTCGTGCTCATCCTCGACCGCATCCTGCTGGTCTTCGACGAGTACAGCAACAAGATCCCGCTCTCCTACGGCATCATCCCCACCATCGGGGCCACGACGCCGAACCTGAGCGGCGACATCTGGATCGACGCGCTCGACCTCATCGCGCACCTGATCCTGCCGACGCTCGCGCTCACCCTGATCTCGTTCGCGGGCTACACGCGCTACGCGCGGGCGAGCCTGCTCGAGGTGATGAACCAGGACTACGTGCGCACCGCGCGGGCCAAGGGCCTCAGCGAGCGCGTCGTCGTGCTGCGCCACGCCTTCCGCAACGCGCTCATCCCGATCACCACGATCGTCGTTCTCGACTTCGGCGCGCTCATCGGCGGCGCCGTCATCACCGAGCGCATCTTCGGCTGGCAGGCGATGGGAACCCTCTTCATCAACGGACTGACGCACACGGATGTGAACCTGGTGATGGGCTTCTTCCTGATCACCGGAATCCTGGTGGTGGTCGCGAACATCCTCGCCGACCTCGTGTACTCGGCCCTTGACCCCCGGATTCGAGTGAGCTGATCATGACGAACACCCAACCCAGCGCGGACGCCGCCGCCAACGAGATGACGATCGAGCAGCGCGAGACCGCGGGGCTCAGCCAGGGAACGATCGTCCGCCGCCGCTTCCTGCACCACCGCGGCGCCGTGATCTCGCTCGGCGTGCTGATCTTCATCACGCTCTTCGCCTTCAGCTCGGTCGGCACCGTCGTGGGCGGCTCGGGTCGACTCATCGTCGACCCCGACACCGGCCGCCAGGTCGTGGACGGATTGCGCATCGCCGGCTGGTGGTGGGCCGACTGGTACACCAACTACCCGATCGTCAACGGCGGCAGCCCGACGCTCACGCTCTTCCCGTTCTCGATCGGCGAGCACCCGTTCGGCCAGGACACTCTCGGCAAGGACGTCTTCGCCCGCGTGATGCGCGGCACCCAGCAGTCGCTGACGGTCACCGTCATCGTGGGTCTGCTCTCGACGATCATCGGCATCCTCGTCGGGGCGATCTCGGGCTACTTCCGCCGCTGGGCCGACCAGCTCCTGATGCGATTCACCGACGTCATCATCATCATCCCGCTGCTGGTGCTCGGCGCCGTGCTCGGTCGCACGATCGGCGGCAACGCGATCCTGCTGGCGATCCTGCTCGGCCTGATCGCCTGGCCGGGTCTGGCGCGTCTGGTGCGCGCCGAGTTCCTCTCGCTGCGCGAGCGCGAGTTCGTGGATGCGGCGCGGGTCGCCGGCGCCTCGGATGCACGGATCATCTTCCGCCACATCCTCCCGAACGCGGTCGGCGTCATCATCGTCAACACGACGCTGCTGATGAGCGCGGCGATCCTGCTCGAGACCTCGCTGAGCTACCTCGGTTTCGGCATCAAGTCGCCCGACGTCTCGCTCGGCCAGATCATCACCGAGTACCAGGAGGCGTTCAAGACGCGTCCCTGGCTGTTCTGGTGGCCGGGCCTGATCATCGTGGCGATCGCGCTCACGATCAACTTCATCGGCGATGGTCTGCGCGACGCGTTCGACCCCCGCCAGAAGCGCGCCCTCACCCGCAAGGCGCGGGCGCTCGCCTCGTCGACCGCCGTCCGCACGGCCGCCGTCGGCGGCGGCACGGCCGCTGGGGCCGGCCTCGGCGAGTCCGGCGAGGAGCTGCGCTCGGAGGCTGAGGAACGCGACCGGCGGAACCCGCCGCGGGACGACTCGTGACCGCGCTACGCGAACGTCGTCGCGACGAACGCCGCGGCGCCGAGGGCCGCGAACGCCGCGATCGTGCCCAGGTGCCAGCGGCGCTCGACGCGCGCGCCCTCCGCGGGCAGGCCGAGCTCGGCGCGGCGCGCCAGTTCCGTGCGAACCAGGTAGGCGGCGGCTCCCGAGTCGCTGCCGGCGCTGTCGCCGGGGCGCGCCATGCCATCCACGTGCGTTCCCTCGGGCAGATGACGCAGGTCCTCGCGCCCCACGCGCATCGCGGCGAGTCGGCCCGGAGCGGGCGCCGCCCAGGCCACGATGCGAACGCCGTCGGCCACGAGCGTGAACGCGAAGCGCGTCTCGACCTGGCTGATCGCGCTCCACGGCACGGTGAAGGTGCGCAGCACGTTGCGCACCGTGACGCCGCTGTCGTCGATGCGCACCAGGGGGCGCCAGTAGATCGCCCACGTCGCCAGCGCGATGAGGCCCAGCATCGGCGCCAGCTGCGCCGCGTCGACGGGCTCCGGTCCGAGCGCGATGCTGACCAGGGACAGCGCGGCCAGTGCCGCGATGACCACGGTCAGGACTTTGCCCCACACCGGGGCGATGACGTGAGTCGACACAACCCCATGATTCCATCTCGCACCAGCACAGAGAGCCGAGCACGACTGTGAGCACGACAGCGACCGATCCGGCCGCCCCCATCCTCGAGGTCTCCGGACTCGGCGTCGACTTCTGGGTCGACGGCGAGTGGGTGTCCGCCGCGCGCGACATGGACTATTCGCTGAGCCCCGGAGAGGTGCTCGCCATCGTGGGCGAGTCCGGCTCGGGCAAGAGCACCAGCTCGATGGCGATCCTCGGCCTGCTGCCCGACAACGGGCGCGCGCTCGGCAGTGCCAAGCTCGCCGGGCAGGAGCTCATCGGTGCCGACCTGCAGACCCTGCGCAAGGTGCGCGGCAACCGCATCGCGGTGATCTTCCAGGAGCCGATGACGGCTCTGAACCCCGTCTACACGATCGGGTTCCAGATCATCGAGGCGCTGCAGGTGCACACCAATCTGTCGAAGGCGCAGGCGCGCGAGCGTGCGCTGGAGCTGCTGGAGATGGTGGAGCTTCCGGACCCGCAGAAGGCGTTCGACTCCTACCCGCACCAGCTCTCCGGCGGCCAGCGCCAGCGGGCGATGATCGCGCAGTCGATCTCGTGCGACCCGCTGCTGCTCATCGCCGACGAGCCGACCACGGCCCTCGACGTGACCGTGCAGGCCGAGATCCTCGACCTGCTGCGCAACCTGCACACGCGCCTCAACTCGGCGATCATCCTGATCACCCACGACATGGGTGTCGTCGCCGACCTCGCCGACAAGATGATCGTGATGAAGGACGGCGAGGTCGTCGAGTCCGGCACCGCGATGCAGGTGTTCCGCGAGCCGAAGGTGGCGTACACGCAGGAGCTGCTCGCCGCGGTTCCCAAGCTCGCCGCCGAGGGGCCCGCCGTCAGCGTCGCGCAGCGCGACGCCGCCGTGAAGCCGGTGCTGTCGATGCGCGACCTCGTGATCGAGTACCCGAAGCGCGGCCGCGTGCCCGCGTTCCGTGCCGTCGAAGGAGCCACGCTCGACATCTACCCGGGTGAGGTTCTCGCCCTGGTCGGCGAATCCGGATCGGGCAAGACCACGATCGGCCGCGCCGTCGTGGGCCTTGTGCCCTCGCACTCGGGTGAGCTGTCGGTCGACGGCCGCAACATGGTCGGCATCTCGCGGAACGACCTGCGCGAGGTGCGCCGCAGTCTCGGCATCGTGTTCCAGGATCCGGGATCGTCGCTCAACCCGCGCTGGCCGATCGGCCAGTCGATCGGCGAGCCGCTCGTGCTGGCCGGCGAGAAGGACCAGAAGGTCGTCGACAAGCGCGTCGAGGACCTGCTGGAGCTCGTGCACCTGCCACGGAATTACCGCAACCGCTTCCCGCATGAGCTCTCCGGCGGTCAGCGTCAGCGCGTCGGCATCGCCCGCGCGCTCGCGCTGAAGCCGCGCGTCCTCGTCGCCGACGAGCCGACCAGCGCGCTCGACGTCTCGGTGCAGGCGCGCGTGCTCGAGCTGCTGCAGGAGATCCAGCGAGAGCAGCAGTTCGCGACCCTGTTCATCAGCCACGACCTCGGCGTCGTCGACCTGCTCGCCGATCGGATCGCGGTCATGCACCGCGGGCGCATCGTCGAGGTGGGGACGAGCTCCGAGGTGCTCCGCAGCCCGAAGGATCCGTACACGCAGCGCCTCATCTCGGCGGTGCCGCTGCCGGACCCGGAGGCCCAGCGCGAGCGACGCGAGCAGCGTCTTCAGGGCTGACCTCCTCTCACCTCGCCTGGCTATGCTGAGCAGGATGCGAGCACGGGTGAGGGCGGCGGCCACGATCGCGACGGCGTGCGCCGTGCTCGCGGCGACCGTCGGGTGCGGTCCTGTCAGCTCGTCCGTCGGCGCCGATCCCGAGCACGTGGTCTCGATCGCGGTCACCGAGCCGGGGTCGCCGATCACCCCCGAGCATGCGAGCGATCCGGCGGTGCAGCGGATCCTGCCCGCCATCGCCTCCGGGCTGGTGCGGCTGGAGCCCACCGGCGCGCCCATTCTCGAACTCGCCGAGTCGATCGAGAGCGCCGACAACACGCGCTTCGTGGTGACGCTCGACCCCGAAGCCCGGTTCAGCAACGGCGAGCCGCTCGACTCCACCGCCTTCGTGGAGGCGTGGCGCGAGCGGGCGCGCTTCGGTGATGCACTCACGGATCCGACCGGGTTCGCCGACTTCGCGGGCGTCGCCGACTTCGTCAGCAGCATCGATTCGGACGAGGCGGACGACGTCGAGGACCCCCAGTTCGATCTGGTCGAGTCGGGGGCGCTCGAGATCGTGGACGAGTCGACGTTCGCCGTCACCCTCGAGGAGCCGGATGCCAGCTTCGCCCGACGACTCGCGCAGCCGCTGTTCCTGCCGCTCCCGGCCACCGCGTTCGAGGACCCCGCTGCCTTCGATGAGGCGCCGGCGGGGGCGGGGCCGTACATGCTCGCCGATGCGGACTCCTGGGTGCCCGGGGACCGCCTCGACCTGATCCCGAATCCGAACTACAGCGGCACCCGCACCATCCAGAACTCCGGCGTCTCGTTCCGCTTCTATCGCACGTCCACGATCGCGTTCGCGGAGCTGCTCGCCGGCGAGATCGACGTCGTCGACGAGCTCCCCGACCGCACCGACGGGTCGCTCGCAGCCCTGCTGCACGGCCGGGTCAGCGAGGCGGCCCTCCCGACGCTCGTGTCGCTGGTGCCGCCGCGGTCGGTCGGCAACCTTGCCGGAGAGGAGGGGATCCTGCGGCGTGCGGCCCTCTCTCACACGGTCGACCGCGCGATCCTGGTGCGCGACCTGACCAATGGTGCCGCCGCGCCCGCCCTCGGCTTCCTCCCGGTCAGCTTCGGAGTGAGCGGCAATGAGGACGCCTGGACAGACCGCGCCAACGACGAGCTCGCCCGCTCGCTCTGGCGCCAGGCCAACGACTACTCGGACTGGGAGGGGGCGCTGACGATCGCGGTCGTGGCGGGAACCCCGGAGGTTCGCCTCGCGACTGAGATCGGGGAGCGGTTCGACGCCGTGCTGAACCTCGACGTTCAGGTCGTCGCCTTCGGGAGCGCGGAGGAGCTCGCGGCGGCGCTCGGGGATCCCGACGAGCCGCTCACCGCGTTCACGCTGCGCACCGCCGCGGTCGACACGGGCTCCCTCGGGGCAGCGCTGTCGACGGTGCTGCCGAGCTCGTTGACGACGGCGAGCATCCGGCAGCGGATCGAGCAGGCGGCGACCGCGAGCGACGACGACCGGGCCACTGTCTTCGCGGTGGCAGCGCTGGGGGAGCTGTGGGAGACCGTTCCGATCATCCCGATCTGGTCGCCGACCATCCGCAGCGGCTACGCTCCCGGCGTCACCGGGGTCGAGCACGAGTGGGGCGCGGTCCTCGACTACACGGCGATCGTGGCCGCGCCGTGACGTCGGAGTAGGCGAACGCCGGTGACGATCCAACGGTGGATTGCCGCGGCGACGGGTCTCGCCGTGGTGCTGACGCTCTCGGCGTGCACCTCCTCGCGGCTCGTCGCCGGAAGCGAGGTGCGCATCGCGGTCACGGCACCGCTCACCTCGCTCAACCCGGCGAGCCAGGCCGGCCGCACCTCGAGCACGGCTGCCGAGGTCGCCGAGCTCACCGGAACCGGGTTCGGCTTTCGCGACGCCAGCGGCGAGCTCGTGCTCGACGAGTCGTTCGGCACCGCCGAGATCTTCGCCCTCGATCCACTCACGGTGCAGTACACGATCGCGCCCGGTGCACGGTGGTCGGACGGGGTCGCGGCGGATGCGGTCGACCTGCTGCTGACCTGGGCCGCCACCTCGGGTGCGCTCAGCGACCCGGGCGCCGGGGCGGAGGGCGCCGATGAACCGGACCCGGGCGTCGCGTTCGACGGCACGGCGAGCGGCGGAATCGCCTTCGCCACGCAGACCCCTCAGCTCGGGGGCGAGCGGGTGATCTTCGTGCACTTCGATCGGTACCTGCCCGACTGGCAGACGGTGCTCGCGCCGGGGGTGGCCGCGCACGCGCTCGCGCGGTTCGCGCTCGACCTCGAGCCCGAGGCACCCGCCGCGGAGGCGAAGGCGGCGGTGTCCGACGCGATCCTGACGCGCGACCGCGTCGCCCTTGCCGCCCTCGCCGAGGCGTGGAATCACGCGTTCGACGTCGACGACGGTATCCTCCCGGAGCCGCTGCTGCGGGTCGCCAACGGGCCCTATGTGGTCGACGAGCTCGCCGGGGATGACATCGTGCTGCGCCCGAATCCCGAGTACGACGGCGACCGACGCCCGGCCTTCGAGACGGTCCGGCTGCGCGTGGTGGCCGATCCGGCCGAAGCGATCGACCTGCTCCGGTCGGGGGAGCTCGACGTCGTGACGGCGCGGCTCGGCGACACCACCGGCGACGCGCTCACCGGGCTTGACGGCGTGCGGCTCGAGTACGGCGTCGAGACCCGCATCGAGCACCTCGATCTGCAGTTCGACGACGCCCGCAGCGGAGTCTTCGACGACCCGCTCGTGCGCGAGGCCTTCCTGCTGACCGTCCCGCGCACGGCGCTCGTCTCCGAACTGCTGGGGGAGTTCGCGCCGCACGCCGTTCCGCTGGAGTCGTTCGTGCTGGGGGAGACCTCGCCCGACTACGCGGCGGTCGCGGCCGGCAACGGCTCCGCCCGGTTCGCCGAACCCGACCTGGCCGAAGCGGAACGACTGCTCGCCGAAGCCGGGAACTCGGATCCGCGCGTGTGCATCCTCTTCGACGCGGACGACCCGCGGCGCGAGCTCGCCTTCTCCCTGATCGCCGAGAGCGCTGCCGACGCCGGCTTCCGGGTGAGCGACTGCTCGCGCGCCGACTGGCAGAGCGCGCTCGGCGTCGCCGGCGCCTACGACGCGGCGCTGTTCGCCTGGGACCCGCAGGTGCTCGGCGCCGATGCGCTCGGTGCGGTGTTCCGCAGCGACTCCGCGATCGCCAACCTGAACCGTTACGCGAACGACGAGGCGGACCGCCTGATCGACCTCCTCGCCACCCCGCTGACGCCGGAGGAGCGCGCGGCCGCCCTCGCCGATCTCGACGCCGAACTCTGGTCGGACGCCTACGGTGTGCCGCTCTTCAGCTACCCGACCGCGACGCTCGTTCGCGACACCATCGAGTCGGTTTCGCCCTCGCCGTTCACCCGTGGTATTGCCGGGAACGCGTGGGAGTGGCGTCCAGCCCCCTAAACTGGACGCTGGCCACTTTCTGCGCCGCATCCCCACATTCTTTTTTGAGGTATTTCCATGGCTACCGTTCGCCGCTCCGATCTGCGCAACGTGGCGATCGTCGCCCACGTCGACCACGGCAAGACGACTCTCGTCGACGCCATGCTGCGTCAGACCAACTCGTTCAGCGCGCACGAGCATCTCGAAGACCGCGCCATGGACTCGAATGACCTCGAGCGCGAAAAGGGCATCACGATCCTCGCCAAGAACACCGCCGTCAGCTACGACGGCAAGTTCGCGACCGACGGCCCGATCACGATCAACGTGATCGACACCCCCGGCCACGCCGACTTCGGCGGTGAGGTCGAGCGCGGCCTCAGCATGGTCGACGGCGTCGTCCTGCTGGTGGACGCCTCCGAGGGCCCGCTGCCGCAGACCCGCTTCGTGCTGCGCAAGGCGCTCGCCGCCAAGCTCCCCGTCATCCTGGCGGTCAACAAGACCGACCGTCCCGACGCGCGCATCGACGAGGTCGTCGAAGAGAGCCACGACCTGCTCCTCGGCCTCGCGAGCGACCTGGCCGACGAGGTGCCCGACCTCGACCTCGACGCGATCCTCGAGGTCCCCGTGGTCTATGCCTCCGGCCGTGCCGGCGCCGCCAGTCACAACAAGCCCGAGAACGGCACCCTGCCGGACAACGACGACCTCGAGCCGCTGTTCGAGGCGATCCTCGAGCACGTGCCGGCGCCCGAGTACGACGACGAGCACCCGCTGCAGGCGCACGTCACCAACCTCGACGCGAGCCCGTTCCTCGGCCGCATCGCCCTGCTGCGCGTCTTCAACGGCACGCTCAAGAAGGGCCAGACGGTCGCCTGGGTCAAGCACGACGGCAGCCACCAGAACGTGCGCATCACCGAGCTGCTGAAGACCCGCGCGCTCGACCGCTACCCGGCGGAGGAGGCCCACGCGGGCGACATCGTCGCCGTGGCCGGAATCGAGGACATCACGATCGGCGAGACGATCGCCGACCCCGACGACATCCGCCCGCTCCCGGCGATCACCGTCGACGACCCCGCCATCTCGATGACGATCGGCACCAACACCTCGCCGTTCGTCGGCAAGGTCAAGGGTCACAAGCTCACGGCGCGCATGGTCAAGGACCGCCTCGACCGCGAGCTGATCGGAAACGTCTCGATCCGCGTGCTCGACATCGGCAAGCCGGATGCCTGGGAGGTGCAGGGACGCGGCGAGCTCGCGCTCGCCATTCTCGTCGAGAACATGCGCCGCGAAGGCTTCGAGCTCACCGTCGGCAAGCCCCAGGTCGTCACGCGCGACATCGACGGCAAGAAGCACGAGCCCTTCGAACACCTCACGATCGACACCCCCGAGGAGCACCTCGGCGCGATCACCCAGCTGCTCGCGGCGCGCAAGGGCCGCATGGAGTCGATGTCGAACCACGGCACCGGATGGGTCCGCATGGAGTTCATCGTCCCCTCGCGCGGGCTCATCGGCTTCCGCACCGAGTTCCTCACCATCACGCGCGGCACCGGCATCGCCAACGCGATCTCGCACGGCTACGAGCCGTGGGCCGGACAGATCAACACCCGCACCAACGGCTCGATCGTGGCGGACCGCTCGGGTGTCGCCACGCCGTTCGCGATGATCGCCCTGCAGGAGCGCATGAGCTTCTTCGTCGAGCCGACGCAGGAGGTCTACGAGGGCATGGTCGTCGGCGAGAACTCGCGCGCCGACGACATGGACGTCAACATCACGAAGGAGAAGCAGCTCACGAACATGCGTTCGTCGACCTCGGACTCCTTCGAGAAGCTCACCCCCTCGCGCAAGCTGACGCTGGAGGAGTGCCTCGAGTTCGCCCGTGAGGACGAGTGCGTCGAGGTCACCCCCGAGGTGGTTCGCATCCGCAAGGTCGAGCTCGACGCCACGCAGCGCGCGCGCAACCTGTCGCGCTCCAAGAAGCAGTAGCGGCGGACTCGCGGGGCGCGGACTGCTCGGTCGCCCCATTCGCTTCAGTCGTACACTGAAAGCGGAATCCGAGAGAGTGAGACCCCCATGTCGATTCATCGTTCCTCGCGCACCCTCACGCTTCTCGTGGCCGCGGCCCTCGTCACCTCGACGCCGATGCTGCTGTCCGGATGCGGACTCATCCCGAACCCGGTCGAAGGCGTCATCGAAGGCGTCACCGGGGGAGACGTCGAGCTCCCCGGCGGCAGCGTTCCCGATGACTTCCCGAGCGACGTGCCGCTCGTCGACGGTGAGGTGATCTTCGGCACCGGCTTCGGCAGCGACACCGAGAAGATCTGGAACGTGACCATCAGGGTCGGCAGCAACGCGCTCGACCAGGTCGCCGCCGACCTGGAAGGGGCCGGCTTCACCTCCAGCGGCGCGCCCCAGATCGCGGGCGACGCCGGAACGCTCCTGTACCAGAAGGGCGACCTCAACGTGCTCGTCGTCATCGCCGAAGACACCGAATCCGACGGATTCATCGCCAACTACACCGTGACTCGCGGAGCCGTCGAGTGAGCGCAGTGCAGCCGCAGCAGCGCGCGCTTCACCTGGTGGCGGTCGTGCTCGATGTGCTCGGTGTCGCCTTCGCCGGAGCGATCGGCTTCGTCGTCGGCGCTGTTCTGACCTTCACCCATCGGCTCTCCGCTCCGTGGGGCCTCGTGCTCGCATTCGCCATCGTGCTCGCCCTGATCGCGGGCTTCCGGCTCGCGATGGGCGGTCGGCTTCACTCCGCAGCCGCGGCCCTCGGGGTCGTTCTCGCCACCGCGCTCCTGGCGCTGCCGGGGGCGGGCGGCTCCGTGCTGATCGTCGACGACGCACTCGGCTACGGCTGGGCGCTCGCGCCCGCGCTCATGTCGGCCATCGTCATCGCCTGGCCGAAGCCCCGGCCGCGCCGCATCGTGCACGCGGCAGAAGGTGCGGCGCCGCGACCCTAGAATGGTCGGGTGACCTACGTGATTGCCCTCCCGTGTGTCGATGTCAAAGACCGTGCGTGCATCGACGAGTGCCCCGTCGACTGCATCTACGAGGGCGACCGGATGCTCTACATCCACCCGGACGAGTGCGTCGACTGCGGCGCCTGTGAGCCGGTCTGCCCCGTTGAGGCGATCTACTACGAGGACGACCTGCCCGAGAAATGGTCGGACTACTACACCGCCAACGTCGAGTTCTTCCAGGAGGTCGGCTCGCCCGGCGGTGCCGCCAAGGTCGGCGTGATCGCCGGAGACCACCCGGTCGTGTCGGCGCTGCCGCCGCAGGCCCACTGAGCGCCCATGGCGCTGTCGCTTCCCGACTTCCCGTGGAACTCCCTCGCGCCGGCCGCCGAGCGGGCGCGCGCGCGTCCCGACGGCATCGTTGATCTGTCGGTCGGGTCACCCGTCGACGCCACGCCCGAGGTGATCCGCGACGCGCTGCGCGACGCCACCGATGCGCACGCCTACCCGCAGACGGCGGGCACCCCGGCGCTGCGCGAGGCGATCGTCGACTGGTACGCGCGCCGCCGCGGCGTCGACGTCGAGGTCGCCAACGTCATGCCGACGATCGGCTCGAAAGAGATCGTCGCCCTGCTTCCCACCCTGCTCGGTCTCGGCGAGGGCGACGTCGTCGTGCACCCGACAATCGCGTACCCGACCTACGCCGTGGGGGCGCTCATCGCCGGGGCGACGCCGCTTCCGAGCGACGACCCCGAGAACTGGCCCGCCGAGACGCGCCTGGTGTGGCTGAACAGCCCCGGCAACCCGGACGGGCACATCGACGGAATCGACTACCTGCGTCGCGCGGTCGAGCGCGCCCGCGAGCTCGGTGCCGTGATCGCCAACGACGAGTGCTACGCCGAGCTCAACTGGGCGGGCGACGAGCCGACGCCGTGCATCCTCGACCGCCGCGTGATCGGCGACTCACGCCGCCTCACGCTCTCCGTCTACTCGCTCAGCAAGCAGTCCAACCTGGCCGGGTACCGCGCCGCGTTCGTCGCCGGCTGCAGCGACCTGGTCGGCGAGCTCCTCGAGGCGCGCAAGCACGCCGGACTCATCCCGCCGGCGCCGGTGCAGGCGGCGATGGCCGCCGCGCTCGGAGACGAGGCGCACGTCGGCGAGCAGCGCGAGCGGTACCGCGCGCGCCGCGCCCGGTTGCTGCCGGCGCTCGAGGCGGCCGGGTTCCGCATCGACCGGAGCGACGCGGGGCTCTACCTCTGGGCGACGCGCGGCGAGCACGGTCGAGCGAGCGTCGACGCGCTCGCCGAGCTCGGCATCCTCGTCACCCCCGGTGACTTCTACGGCAGCGCCGGCGACGAGTTCGTCCGAATCTCTCTCACCGCCACCGACGAGCGGATCGATGCGGCGGTCGCGCGTTTGGCGGGACTCGCCAAGTGAATCCCCGCATTGTGTTGGAGGGTCCCTCCAACACTGGGGGCTCGCTTCTGGCGAGCGGCGAGCTGTCGCCGGAACCCCCTAGGCTGTAAGGGTGAATGACGTCACTAGGGGCCCCGACAAGATCTCGCTCACGTTTGGTGACATCAACGCCGAACTTCCCGTGCTGCGCGCCGTGGACGGACGTGACGCGGTCGACTGGTCCAGCTTCACGAAGCAGACCGGCCTGACCTCGCTCGACCAGGGCTTCGTCAACACCGCCTCGACGAAGAGCTCGATCACCTACATCGACGGTGACGAAGGCATCCTGCGCTACCGCGGCTACGCGATCGAAGACCTCGCGGCGAACTCGACCTTCCTCGAGGTGGCCTGGCTGCTCATCTACGGCGAGCTTCCGACGGCCGTCGAGCTCGACAGCTTCACCGAGCGGATCCGTCGCCACACGCTGCTGCACGAAGACCTCAAGCGGTTCTTCTCGGCTCTGCCGCACACCGCGCATCCGATGTCGGTGCTCTCGTCCGCGGTGTCGGCGCTCTCGACCTACTATGAGGACTCGCTCGACCCGCACGACCCCGAGATGGTCGAGCTCAACATCGTCCGCCTTCTGGCGAAGCTGCCGGTGATCGCGGCCTACGCGCACAAGAAGAGCCTCGGGCAGGCGTTCCTCTACCCCGACAACTCGCTGAGCTTCGTCGACAACTTCCTCAAGCTGAATTTCGGCAACCTCGCCGAGTCGTACGAGATCAACCCGGTGCTCTCGAAGGCGCTCGACCGCCTGCTGATCCTGCACGAGGACCACGAGCAGAACGCCTCCACCTCGACCGTGCGACTGGTCGGCTCGACGGAGGCCAACATCTTCGCCTCGGTGTCCGCGGGCATCAATGCCCTCTACGGGCCGCTGCACGGCGGCGCGAACGAGGCCGTGCTGACGATGCTCGCGCAGATCCGCGACTCCGGCGACGGCGCGCGCCGCTTTGTCGAGCGGGTCAAGAACAAGGAGGACGGCGTCCGCCTGATGGGCTTCGGGCACCGCGTCTACAAGAACTACGACCCGCGCGCGAAGCTTGTCAAGGAGAGCGCGGATGCCGTGCTCGCCGACCTGGGCGTCAAGGACCCGCTTCTCGACATCGCCAAGGAGCTCGAGCAGATCGCCCTCGAGGACTCGTACTTCCAGGAGCGCCGCCTCTACCCCAACGTCGACTTCTACACCGGCGTGATCTACAAGGCGATGGGCTTCCCGACGCGGATGTTCACGGTGCTGTTCGCGATCGGCCGCCTCCCCGGCTGGATCGCCCACTGGCGCGAGGCGAACAACGACCCGGCGACCAAGATCGGCCGCCCGCAGCAGCTGTACGTGGGCCCGCCGGCCCGCCCCTGGCCGAACGGCCGCTAGCCCCCTCGCGACCGCCCCGGCTTCTGGCCCCAGTCGCGGCCGCCCCGGCCGCCGGCCCCCGGTTGCGAGCGCCCCGGCCTCTGGTTCGGCGCTCGGCCTCCCGCCATCCCACTGCATCGACGAAATGCAGGAGAAACTGCGGTCAGGCGGATGCGGCTCCCCGTGAACCCGCCGCTGCGGCGAAAATTCTCCTGCATTTCGTGATGGCAGCGCGGCATCGGCGGCGCTGCAACACGGAAACACGGCGGCGGCAGCGCCGCTCCGCGGCGGCACAGCAGCGCGACTGTGCAGCCGCGGCGGGACGTGAGCCCACGCGTGGCGGCCTCGCGAGATAGTCGTTCGCGGGTGCGGAGCCAGCCGACCGAGACCTGTCAGTTCGCGGCAGCCACGGCGGCCGCGATCGCGTCGCAAACTACGGCCCAGTTGCGCATGACTGCGCGGTAGCTGAAGCGCAGGACGCGGTATCCGAGCGCGGCGAGCAGCGCATCCCGTCGTCGATCGTTCTCGAAGGCATCGCGGCTCTGATGGTGCTCCCAGCCGTCGAGCTCGATCACGACGCGCCCGATCACGAGGTCCACCCGGCCGACGCCGGGGATCTCGACCTGCGGCTGCGGGTCGTATCCGAGCCGTCGAAGTCGAAACCGCGTGATGGACTCGATGATCGACTCCGTGCGCGGGTCGGCGTCGTCGAGCAGCCACCGCAGCCGCTGCGGTGCGCACGCGACGAGACGCTCCCACTCGCGCTTCGTGAGGAGTCCGACGCGGAGCGCGCTCTCGGCCGCGGCGACGGTGCGCTCGGGGTGCTGGCAGCGGATCATGTCAGAGAGTGCGTCGGGTGCGTTGAGGCGAAATCGGGTGCCGCTGCCGCGCTCGCCCCAATGCCCGCAGACGCTCGGGTCACCGGGTGGGAGCCGCTGGCGCGCGTTGCCCGGTTCACGCAAGCGCGCGTCGTGCGCGAGGATGCGGACGTGCACCGCGGGGGTGTCGACCACCCAGAGTCCGAGGTCGCGCGCCGCGGTGACGCATGTCGCGCGCCCACCGACTCGCACGGCCGATTGCAGCGCCGGTGGCGTGCTCGGGAGCGCGTACCACCCCTGCCGGACGCGGATCAGCAGCCCGGCTTCGACTGCCGCACGCAGCGAATGTGCCGTGGCTCCGGCGCGAAGGAGTTCGTGCGTGGCGGCGAGTCCGCCGCGCATGGCGACTTCGCGCACGAGGTCCATGCCGCCAGGGTCGCGCCAGCACACGCCTCCCGAGATGCTGGGGAGGAATCCGTGAACTGCGTGGTGCAGGCCGGCCTGCGGAGGAGCAGCCCACCGCCGGCCGTGCGACGAAATGCAGGAGAAGACGTCGGCCGGCGATGTCTTTCGCCCGAAGACACCGCACGTCCCCGAAGAATTTCCTGCATTTCGTCAATGCCGAGCGGGGTGCCGGGGTGCCGGGGCGTGCGACGCGGGCGCGCGCAAGCGCGGCTGGCCGGCGCGCGACGCGGCGCGCGCGGGTGCCGGGGTGGGCAGGCGGGTGAGGGGGCGCCCGCGGGCTAGGCGTGCAGCTGCTCGTTGAGGGTGACGCCGAAGCCGGTGCGGGGGAGCACCTCGACCGCGCCGGTGACCGAGTTGCGGCGGAACAGCAGCCCGGGCTGACCGGAGAGCTCGACGGCCTTGGCCACGCGGGGCTCCTCGCCCGCGACGAGCACGGTGACCTTCGTGCCTGCCGTGACGTACAGCCCCGCCTCGACGACGGAGTCGTCGCCGATCGAGATGCCGATGCCGGAGTTCGCGCCGAGCAGCGCGCGCTCGCCGATCGCGACCCGCTGCGTGCCGCCGCCCGAGAGGGTGCCCATGATCGAGGCGCCGCCGCCGATGTCGGAGCCGTCGCCGACGACGACACCCTGCGAGATGCGACCCTCGACCATCGAGGAGCCGAGCGTGCCCGCGTTGAAGTTCACGAAGCCCTCGTGCATGACGGTCGTGCCGGGCGCAAGGTGCGCTCCGAGGCGGACGCGGGAGGCATCCGCGATGCGCACGCGATCCGGGACGACGTAGTCGACCAGGCGCGGGAACTTGTCGATGCCGTGCAGCGAGATGCCCGCGCGCTGCAGCAGCGGGCGCCGTCGCGCGTACTCGCTCGGCAGCATCGGGCCGGCGGTCGTCCAGGCGACGATGGGGAGGTGTCCGAAGATCCCGTCCAGGTTCAGTGAGTTCGGCGTCACCAGCAGGTGCGAGAGCAGGTGCAGGCGCAGGTAGGCATCCGGCGTCGAGGCGGGGGCCTCGTCGAGGTCGATCGTGGTGGCGACGTAGTCGAGGCGCACGCCGCGACGCGCGTCCTCGCCGATCCAGTCCTCGAACTCGGTCGGCGCGATGTACGGATCGAGCCCGGCCGGTGCGGCGCCGAGGTGCGGCGCGGCGTACCAGGTGTCCAGAATCGTCCCGTCGGCGGTGATGGTGGCGAGTCCGTGACCCCATGCTGTGCTCATGCCTCCAGGGTATCGGGCGCGGCTCGGTAGGCTGGTGCGGTGACTGACGCCCCCGCCCTCGACCTTGCGGCCGGCAGCGTCGCCGTCACCCGAGCCCTCGTCGACCTGGAGTCGGTGTCGGGCAACGAGACCGCGATCGCCGATGCGATCGAGTCGGCGCTGCGGGCGCTGCCCCACCTCGAGGTGATCCGCGACGGCGATGCGATCGTCGCCCGCACGAACGCCGGTCGCACGCAGCGGGCCGTGATCGCCGGCCACATCGACACGGTGCCGGTCAACGACAACCTGCCGAGCAGGCTCGACGAGGACGGCATCCTGTGGGGTCGCGGCACCGTCGACATGAAGGGCGGATGCGCGATCGCGCTCGTCCTCGCCGCCGAGCTCACCGACCCCAGCGTCGACGTGACCTGGGTCTGGTACGACCACGAGGAGGTCGAGGCGGAGCTGAACGGCCTCGCTCGTCTCGCCCGCACGCGCCCGGAGCTGCTGGCGGCCGACTTCGCGATTCTCGGCGAGCCCTCCAACGGCGAGGTGGAGGGCGGATGCAACGGCACCCTCCGCGTCGACGTCACCACCCGCGGCCGCCGCGCCCACTCGGCCCGAGCCTGGATGGGCGAGAACGCGATTCACGCGGCCGCCCCGATCCTCACCCGGCTCGCCGCCTTCGAGCCCGAGACGGTCACCGTCGACGGCCTCGACTACCGCGAGGGCATGAACGCGGTGAAGATCGCCGGCGGGGTGGCGGGCAATGTGATCCCCGACGAGTGCACCGTGCACGTCAACTACCGCTTCGCGCCGAGTCGCAGCGGCGCGGAGGCGGTTGAGCGCGTGCGCGCGCTGTTCGACGGCTTCGAGGTGACCGTGGCGGATCTGGCCGAGGGGGCGCGTCCCGGTCTCGACGCCCCGCTCGCGCAGGGCTTCCTCACGGCGGTGGGCGGCGAGGCGCGCCCCAAGTACGGCTGGACGGATGTGGCCCGCTTCTCGGCGCTCGGCATCCCCGCGGTGAACTACGGCCCCGGCGACCCGAGCCTCGCGCACGCCGATGATGAGCGGGTTCCGGTGGAGCAGATCGAGCGCTGCGAGCGCGGACTGCGGGCATGGCTGACGGCGCGCGACTGAGCCTGCCGACGCGGATCGCGCGTCTGCCCTGGTGGGCCCAGGTGCTGGCGATCTTCGCCGCGTCCCGCGTGGTGACGACCACGATCCTGCTGGTGTTCGCGGCGCTGCAGCCCGCGAATCCGTGGACGGCTGCCTCCCCCGACTACCTGAGCTTCGCCAAGATCTGGGACGGCCACTGGTACTACATCATCGCCGTGGTCGGCTACCCGACGGAGCTTCCGCTGGATGCCGCCGGTTTCGTGGGGGAGAACGCCTGGGCGTTCCTGCCCGCCTACCCGGGCGTGATCCGGCTGCTGATGCTGCTGACCGGGCTGCCGTTCGAGCTGCTCGCCGTCGCGGTGTCGGTCGCCTTCGCGGCGGGCGCGGCGCTCGTCTTCAACCGGCTGATGCACCGGGTGATCCCGGAGAGCGCGCTGTTCGCGACGGTGCTGTTCTGCGTGGCGCCGCTCAGCCCGATTCTGCAGGTGGCCTACGCCGAGTCGATGCAGCTGTTCCTGCTGTTCGCGGCGCTCCTGCTGCTGCTGGAGCGCCGCTACCTGCTCACGATCCCGGTGATCGCGACGCTCGCGCTCACCCGGCCGGGGGCGCTGGCGTTCGCGATGCTGCTGGGGCTGCATGCGATCCACCGCTTCGTGACCCGGGCGCGGGACCCGTTCCCGATGCGGGAGCGCGTCCGCCTGGTCGTCGCGGGGCTGGCGAGCGCCGTGTTCGGCTTCGCCTGGCTGGGGATCGCCGCGCTGGTGACCGGCTCGCCGTCCGCGTACCTCGATACCGAGCTGGCGTGGCGCGTCGTCTACGTCGGCCGCGATCACCTCGTCCCGTTCCAGCCCTGGTTCCAGGCGGCCGACTGGTGGCTGCGCTGGAACGGCGTCCCGGGCAGCGCCGCCGGCTGGCTCGGCGCGATCCTGCTGCTGCTGCTGATTGCCGCGTTCGCGATCCTCCTGCTGACGCCCGCCGCGCGTCGGCTGGGGGTGGACCTGCGGCTCTGGCTGGTGAGCTATGTCGCCTACCTGCTGGCGGTGTTCTTCCCTCAGTCGAGCGTGTTCCGTCTGCTGATGCCGCTGGCGCCGGGGCTCGGCGCGCTCGCGCTGCCGCGCTCGCGGGTCTACCGCATCCTGCTCGCGCTCGTCTTCATCGCGCTGCAGGTGGGCTGGACCTACATCGGCTGGTGGGTCGACGGGGCGGATTGGACACCGCCGTAGGCGCCGTGTTAACCGTGCGTCCCTCGAATACGAGATAATGGGAGAACGCCATCGAAAGGGGACTACTCATGGCAGCCATGAAGCCGAGGACCGGTGACGGCCCGATGGAGGCTGTGAAGGAGGGACGCCTCATCATTGTGCGCGTTCCGCTCGAGGGTGGCGGGCGACTCGTCGTCTCAGTCAACGACGATGAGGCCAAGGAGCTGCGCGATGCTCTGGTCGGAGCCGTCGGCGAGGCCTAGACGCCGCCGACTCGAGGCGCGGTTCAGCCCGCGCGGGTAACCAGCTGAAGAAGCCCATCGCCGGAGGTGGAGAGCGCGACCGTGTGCGTCTCGCTCTCCCCAATGGCGCCCAGGAGCGCCCGGAACTCGGCGACGGTCTCGTCGCGCTGCACGGGATCGGCGACCTTGCCGCGCCACAGCGCGTGCGGCACGAGCACGAGTCCGCCGGCGCGCGCGATGCGCAGCGCGTGCTCGACGTACGCCAGCAACGAGGTGGTGTCCGCGTCGACGAGAACGAGGTCGTAGGCGCCGTCGTTCATCCGCGGGAGGACATCGAGCGCGCGGCCGGCGATCAGTCGGAGCTGGTTGGCGGGGATGCCGGCGCTCAGCAGGCTGGCGCGGGCGCTCTGCTGGTGGTCGGGCTCCACATCGATCGTGGTGAGGGTTGCCGCGGGGGCGCCGTCGAGCAGCGCGAGCCCCGATACGCCCGCTCCGGTTCCGATCTCGAGGATGGTGCGAGCCCCGCTCGCGGCGGCGAGCACGCGCAGCTGGGCGGCGACGCCGGGGCTGACCGCGTCGATTCCGAGCTCGTGCGAGTGCTGGCGTGCGAGGGTCATCGCGGGGGGTTCGGGAACGAACTCCTCCGCGAACTTCCAGCTCAATTCGTGGTTCACGTGACTCCTTCGGCCCCACCCTATCGACCGAGGGCCGCATAGGATGAGCGCATGTCGTTCGGGCTGACATTTGACAAGCTGCTGATCATTCTGGTGATCGCGGTCTTCGTCATCGGGCCGGATCGGCTTCCCGGCTATGCGGCCCAGCTGGCCCGGCTGGTGCGCTCGCTGCGCGACCTCGCCAATGGGGCGAAGGATCGGATGCGCGAGGAGATGGGGCCCGAGTTCGACGAGGTCGACTGGACCAAGCTCGATCCGCGGCAGTACGACCCGCGCCGCATCATCCGCGACGCGCTGCTCGACGATCCGGCACCGGTCAAGCCGGTGACGGCGACGATGGCGGCGGCTCCGCGCCGCCGCGGCAGCCGCGAGTCGGCCTACGAGCAGCGTCAGCGCAAGCTCGGCAACGGCAAGCCCGCACCGTTCGACTCCGAGGCGACCTGAGGCGACGCGCCCCGCGGCTCAGCCGCGTCGGATGGTGCGCAGCGCCCGCAGCCCGAGCAGCATCACGCCCGCGAGTCGGGCGTGCTCGGCGCCGGTGCGCGGCAGCCGGATGATCCCGGTGGCACGCGCGATCTGCACTGTGTCGGTGTAGCGCAGGATCCCGTCCGGTCCGTTGCGACGCCCCAGCCCCGAGAGCTTGACACCGCCGGACGGTGCGGCGACCGCCGAGAAGGTCGCGCGATAGCCCTCGTTGATGTTGATCGTTCCCGCCTGCAGCCGCTCGGCGAGGCGCCGCGCGCGCCGGACGGAGCCGGAGAACACGGAGGCGTTCAGGCCGAAGCGGGTGTCGTTGGCGGTCGCGATGGCGGCGTCGTCGTCGTCGACGATGACGATGCTGGCGACCGGTCCGAAGGTCTCGTCGCGCGCACACGCCATCTGGTCGGTGACGCCGGTCAGCAGCGTCGGCTCGTAGAAGTACGGCCCGAGGTCGGGGCGGGGGCGGCCACCCGCCAGCACCGCGGCGCCGCGGGCGACGGCATCGTCGACGTGGGCGCGCACCCGCTCGAGCTGCGCGGCCGAGGTGAGCGAGCCGACGTCGACCGAGTAATCGAATGCGGAGCCGAGTCGAACGCTCGCGACCGCCTCGGCGAGCGCGGGAATGAAGCGGTCGGCGATCCCGCGGTGCACCAGAACGCGCTCCGCCGAGACGCACAGCTGCCCCGCCGCGGCGAAGCAGGCATGTGCGACCGAGACGGCAACGCGCTCCACGTCGACGTCGTCGAGCACGATCACCGGATTCTTGCCGCCGAGTTCGAGCGAGACGGGGGTGAGCGTGGCGGCGGCCTGCGTGGCGACCGTGATGCCGGTCGCCGTGGAGCCGGTGAACGCGACGACGTCGGAGGCAGCGACGAGCGCCGAGCCGACCTCGGGGCCGGGGCCCGTGACGACCGCCCAGAGCTCGGCGGGGAGCCCCGCGTCGATGAAGGCGCCGCGGGTGGCGAGAATGCTCAAGGCGCCCTGGTCATCCGCTTTCTGCAGCACGGCGTTGCCGGCGGCGAGCGCCGGGGCGATGTCCATCGCGGTGAGGCTGGGCGGGTAGTTCCATGGGGTCACGACGCCGACCAGCCCCTTGGGGCGGTGGCTGACGCGCGTCTGCATGACCAGCGGGATGCCCGCCCGGCGGCGGCGGCTGGCCAGCACGCGCGGGGCGGCGATCGCGGCGTACCGCGTGGCGGCTGCGGCGTTGAACAGCTCCTCGAAGGCCTGCGAGCGCGACTTGCCGGTCTCGAGCTGGATCGCATCGAGCACGAGCTCGCGCCGCGCGAGCAGCAGGTCGTGAGCGCGCAGCAGCACCCGGCGCCGGTGGGCGGGGCTCGTGCGGGCCCACGCGCGCTGCGCGCTGCGCGCGGTGGCCGCGGCGCGCTCCACCTCCGCCGCCGTGTTGTGCGGCAGAAGGTGCAGCGTCTCGCCCGTGAACGGGGCGAGGATCTCGACGCGGCCGCCGGAAGCCGGCACGAGTCCCGAGACGAGTTCATCGATGGTCTCGGCGGCAAGGACATTGGAGGCGCTGCGCGCGGTGCCGCGTGACCGATCGGCGGTGATTCCGGACATGCGCGCAGTCTACGACGCGGTGACCCGACGGACGCCGACGATGGGTAGCATCGTTTCATGGATTCCTCTTTGCGCACCGGGGGTCGGCGCACCGAAGGGCTGCGGGCAGGCATTGTCGCTCGCTATGCGCTCGGTTCGGTCGGGACCGGCGGATTCGGCACACTTCCCGGGCTCGTTCTCGTCTACTACCTGACGGACACGCTCGGGGTGACGGCGCTGCTCGCGGGAGTCCTGGTCACGCTGGCGAAGGTCTGGGACGTCATGATCGATCCGATCATCGGCGCCCGCAGCGACCGGCAGATCGCGGCCACCGGCTACCGCCGTCGGTTCATGGTGATCGGCGCGGTGTTCCTTCCGATCTTCTTCGTGCTGACCTTCGCCGTGCCGGCGGGGCTGCCCGCGTGGGCTTCGGCGATCTGGGTGTTCCTGGCCTTCCTGCTGGCCGCGACGGCGTTCAGCCTGTTCCAGGTGCCGTACATCGCGCTTCCCGCCGAACTCGTCTCCGACTACAACGCGCGGACCCGGCTGCTCTCGGCGCGCGTGGTCGTGCTCACCTTCGCGATCCTGCTGTTCGGGGCCGGGGGACCGGCACTGCGCTCGCTCGGCGGCGATGACTCGCACCTCGGGTACCTGATCATGGCGGTCGTCGCCGGACTCGTGCTCGGCGGATCCTTCCTGGTCACCTCGACCGTGGAGAAGGCGGCGCGCGTCGGCGGAGCCCCGCGCCCTCCGGTGTCGGAGCCGGTGAGCGGCCTCGCCGCCCCGCGCGAGACCCTCGGTGAGCACTACCGTCGCGGCGTGCGGACGCTGCGCACCAGCCAGCCGTTCCGCGCCCTGTTGATCACCTTCGTGCTCCAGGCCCTGGCCACCGGGATCATGCTCGCCGGCGCCCAGTACGTCGCACGCTACGTGCTGCACGACGAGGACGCGGTGACCTTCATCTTCCTCGCGCTGATCGCGCCGGCCCTCGTCTTCGCACCCATCTGGGGCACGGTCGCGAACCGCATCGGCAAGGAGCGCGCCTTCGCCGTCGCCTCGACGATGTACGGCATCGCCGCGCTCGCGATGGTGGCGCTGGCGTGGTTCCCCGGCTCCTGGGTCTACGGACCGGTCGCGCTTGCGGGTGCCGCCTACGCGGGCATGCAGTCGCTGCCGCTCGCCATGCTTCCCGACGTCATCGCCGTCGACGCGCGCCGCCACGGCCCGGGCCGGGCCGGCACGTTCAGCGGCGTCTGGACGGCCGGCGAGACCACCGGCATGGCGCTCGGCACGACCGTGCTGGCGATCATCCTGACGGTCACCGGCTACCTGGAGTCGACCGCTGCCGTCGACGTGGAGCAGTCCGCCTCGGCGGTGCTCGGCATCGTCGTGAGCTTCAGCGCGGTTCCTGCGCTGCTCATCCTGGTGAGCCTGATCACGCTGCGGCGGTACCCGCTGCGCAAGGTCGACATCGATGAGGCGGCGGTGGCTCCCGTCGTGCCGGGGGCGCCCCCGGCGAGTGAGGGGATGAGCTGATGCGCTTCGCCGAATCGAGCGAGACGATCCTGGCGCGCCTGGGTGCGCTGCGCGATGCCGACGCGCCCACCCACGGCGGCCACGTGCTGAGCTATGTCTACGATCCGGGCGTCGCCGAACTCGACGCGCTCGCCGCTGAGGCGGTGCGGATGATGCAGCCCGTCAACGGCCTCGATCCGACGACCTTCGGCTCGGTCGCGGTGCTCGAGCGCGAGCTCATCGGGTTCACCCGCGAGCTGCTGAACGGCGACGATGACGTGGTCGGCACGGTGACGAGCGGCGGCACCGAGAGCTGCCTGCTGGCCGTCAAGACGGCTCGGGACGCCTGGCTCGCGGCGCACGGCGCCGAACCCGGCACGGCGCGGCCGCGCCTGGTGGCCCCGGTGACCGTGCACGCGGCCTTCCAGAAGGCGGCGCACTACTTCGGTCTCGAGCTGGATCTCGCGCCCGTCCTGCCGAGCGGCGTCGTCCAGGCGGCGGAGCTGATCGCGCGCCTCGGCGACGATGTCGCGCTCGTCGTCGTCTCGGCGCCCTCCTACCCGCACGCGGGGCTCGACCCCGTTGTCGAGGTGGCGGCTGCGGCTGAGACGCAGGGCATCCCGGTGCATGTCGATGCCTGCATCGGCGGCCTGGCGCTGCCGTTCTGGCCGGACCTGCCCGACTGGGACTTCCGGGTGCCGGGCGTCACGAGCATCAGCGCCGACCTGCACAAGTACGGCTACGCACCCAAGGGCGCCTCGGTGCTGTTGCAGCGCGGACGCGACCGCCAGCGCCTGCAGTACTTCGCCACGGCGCGATGGCCCGGGTATCCGGTCGTGAACTCGACCCTGCTCGGGTCGAAGTCGGGCGGGCCGCTCGCGGCCGCCTGGGCGATCGTGCACGCGCTCGGGCGCGAGGGCTTCGCCGAGCTCGCCGCGCAGACGCGCGAGGCGACGCTCGCGCTGCTCGAGACGATCGACGGCATCGAGGGGCTGCGGGTGGTCGGCGAGCCGACCGGACCGCTGTTCTCGGTGGCGAGCGACGACGCCGTGCCCGCCGAGCGCCGGGTCGACCCGCACGTCTGGGCCGACGCCGCCAAGGGGGAGGGCTGGATCCTGCAGACTCAGCCGGGCCTCGTCCAGGCCGACGGATCGCACCTGCCGCACACCACGCACCTCACGGTGACGCCGGTCACGGCCTCGGTGCTCGACGAACTGCAGCCGGCGCTGGTGCGCGCCGCGGATGCCGTGCGCGGCACGCCCCGACCGGACATCAGCGCGCTGCTCGGCGCGCTGCCGCCGCTTCAGGGGCTGCCCGACTCGGAGACGGCGGCGGCGCTGCTCGGCGGCTTCGGCATCGGCGGCTCCGGCGCGCTGCCCGACGAGTTCGCTCCGCTCATCGCGGCGATCGAGGCGCTCCCGGCGCCGCTCGCGGAGCGCCTGCTCGTCGAGCTGCTCGCGCGCCTCGTCGAGCCCCGCTAGCTCGCCGCGCCCGCACCGGGCCACATGCTCCGGAGAAGCGACGCGCTAGGAGCGGGCGGCGACGAAGGCGGCGGCCTCCGCGCGCAGGGCGTCCACGACGAGCCGCACCGAGGGGCGCACGGCGGTATCGGGCCGCATGAGCGCCCAGATGACGCGCTCGGAGCGCATCCCCCGCAGCGGCCTGGTGACGAGCCCGTTGCCGTGGTCGCGGGTCGTGTAGCGCGGCAGGATGGCGAGCCCGTGGCCGGCGGCGACGAGCTCTTCGACGATCCCGTTGTCGCCGATGCGCTGCACGACGTCGGCGGGGTGGCCGGTGAGCGATTCGAGGCTGGTCAGGATGCGATCGAAGGGGAAGTCGACGGGCACCCCGATCCACGGCTCGCTGATGACGTCGTCGGGGGAGAGGGAGGCGCGTGCGGCGAGCGGATGCGCCTCCGGCAGCGCGACATCGAGCGGCTCCCGCATCAGCTCGACCGTCTCCAATTGGCGTTCGCGCCAGCTCGCCGTGACACCGCCCGAGTCGGCGAGCACGACGTCGTAGCTCGCGGTCAGCGCGGCGAAGTCGGGCTGGTTCGGGTCCTGGTCGGTGACGACGAGCCGCAGTCCGGGGGTGTCGGCGAGGCGAGTGAGGAGTCCGGGCAGCAGCATCATTCCGCCGGTCGGGAAGGTCGAGATGGAGACCTCGCCGCGCGGCGAGTCGCGGTACTCCGCCCAGCTGGATTCGACGCGCTGGAGGGCGACGGCGACGTCGATCGCGCGTTCGGCGAGCACGCGTCCCGCCGGGGTGAGGGCGAGGCCGCGCCCGGAGCGCTCGGTGAGGGGCAGTCCCGCCTCGCGCTCGAGGATCTTGAGCTGCTGCGAGACGGCCGAGGGGGTGAGGGCGAGCGCCTGGGCGACGGCGGTGACGGTGCCGCGCTCGGCGAGCTCGCGAAGGACCTCGAGACGATGGATGTCCATGTAGCGATGCTAAATGATCAGTAAAGAAAGATTCGATTGTGCTTCATGAAGATCAGCGCTCGAATAGAGCCATGACCTTCCTGATCTTCGTCGCCGCGCTCGCTGTCGCCGCGATCGCCGCCACGCTCACCACCACCGCTCGGGACGGCTACCGTCACCAGCCCACGCGACGCGCCTGAGCGCGCCGCGCGGTCGTCGCAGGGCTGTCGGAGTCGCCGCTAGCGCGAGCTGACGGGAAGCTTGCGGCCCGCGAGTCCGCGTCCGCGTCGGGCCAGCTGCTCCGCCAGCGCCGAGATCGCCCGGGCTGCCGGGTCCTCCGGATGCGCGAGCACCGCCGGCTCGCCCGTGTCGCCGTCGCGACGAAGCTCCACGCTGAGCGGGATGCTCGCCAGCACCGGAACGTCGAGACGGCTCGCGAGTTCCGCGCCGCCGCCGCTGCCGAACACCTCGAGCACGGTGCCGTCCGGCTGCGCGAGCCCGGCCATGTTCTCGACCACGCCGATGACCGTCTGCCCGGTCTGCCGGGCCACCAGTCCGCTGCGCTCGGCGACCTCCGCCGCGGCGGGCTGCGGCGTCGTCACCACGAGCACCTCGGCGTGCGGCAGCAGCTGCCCGAGCGAGATCGCGACGTCGCCCGTGCCGGGCGGCAGATCGAGCACGAGCACATCCAGGTCGCCGAAGTACACATCGGTGAGGAACTGCTGGATCGTGCGGTGCAGCAGAGGCCCGCGCCACGACACGGCGGTCGACGGCTCGACGAACATGCCGATCGAGATCACCTTCACCCCGTGCGCGACCGGCGGCAGGATCATGTCGCCCACCTGGGTCGGCTTCGCGCCCGCGATGCCGAGGATGCCCGGGATCGAGAAGCCGAACACATCGGCATCGACCAGCCCGACCCGCAGCCCGCGCGCCGCGAGCGCGACGGCGAGGTTGGCGGTGAGCGTCGACTTGCCGACGCCGCCCTTGCCGCTCGAGACGGCGAGGATGCGGGTGAGCGAATCGGGGCCGAACGGCATCGCCCGCGAGCCGCGGAGCCGCGTCGTGAGCGCCTCGCGCTCGGCGGGCGTCATCACACCGAGCTCGAGCTCGATCGACTCCACGCCCTCGACGGCGAGCACGGCCGCGCGCACGTCGCGCTCGATCGTGTCGGCGGCGGGGCATCCGACGATCGTCAGCCGCACCTCGACGTGCGCGACCGCGCCCTCGACGCGCACCTCGCGCACCATGTCGAGTTCAGTGATCGGCCGACGGATCTCCGGGTCCTGCACCCGCGCGAGCGCGCGCCGAACCGCGTCGGCGAGCTCAGCGCTCACGCGGCCCCTCACGGTCGGCGTCGAGCTCCTCCAGCAGCGAGCGCAGCTCGGCGCGGATGAAGTCCTTCGTCGCCATGTCCTTGATCGCCAGCCGCAGCGCCACGACCTCGCGGGCCAGGTACTCGGTGTCGGCGAGGTTGCGCTCGGCGCGCTGGCGGTCCTGTTCGATCTGCACGCGGTCGCGGTCATCCTGGCGGTTCTGCGCCAGCAGGATGAGCGGCGCGGCATACGAGGCCTGCAAAGAGAGGATCAGCGTCAGGACGGTGAAGCCGAGCGCCTGCGAGTCGAAGCGCCACCAGTCGTTCGCCTCGGCGATCGAGTTGTACGACATCCACGCCGCCACGAAGATCGACAGCGCGAACAGGAACCAGGGCGTTCCCATGCCGCGGGCGATCGCCTCGGTGAAGCGGCCGAAGCGGTCGCGTCCCTGCCAGCGCGGCACGAACGGGGTGCGCAGGCCCTTGGGGGCGTCGAGTCGGACGCCATCGCGGCGGTCAGCGCGAGCCATACGGCGTCCTCCTTGCTCGAGTCGCGATCGTGGCGGTGGGGGTGGTGGAGTCGGTCACCGGCGGGCGGTCGTCGTCCGAACTTCGCCAGTCGTCGGGCAGCAGGTAGTCGAGGACGTCGTCAATGGTCACCACCCCGACGAGTCGGTGCTTGTCGTCGACCACCGGGAGCGAGACCAGGTCGTAGCTCGCGAGACGGCGCGAGACCTCGGCTGCGCTCGTCTCCGGTGTGACGGGCTCGAGGCCCTGGTCGAGGATCGTGCCGAGGCGCTCGTGCGGCGGGTAGCGCAGCATCCGCTGGAAGTGCACCATGCCGAGGAAGCGACCGGTGGGCGGCTCGTACGGCGGCAGCGTCACGCAGATCGCGGCACCGAGCGCGGGCGCGAGCTCGTGGCGGCGGATCAGGGCGAGACCCTCGGCGACGGTCGCATCGGCCGAGACGATGATCGGCTCGGTCGTCATCAGGCCGCCCGCGGTCTCCGGGTCGTAGGAGAGCAGGAAGCGGACGTCCTCCGCCTCCTCGGGCTGCATCAGCTGCAGCAGCGCCTCGCCCTTCTCGGCGGAGAGCTGGGCGATCAGGTCGGCCGCGTCGTCGGGCTCCATCTGGTCGAGCACCTCGGCCGCGCGCTCGTCGTCGAGCTGGCTGATCAGCTCGACCTGCTCCTGCTCGGGCATCTCCTCGAGGGCGTCGGCGAGACGCTCATCGGGCAGTTCCTCGGCGACCTCCAGCCGGCGCTCCTCCGGCAGGTCGAGCAGCGTGTTGGCGAGGTCCGCGGGGCGGAGGTCGGAGTAGGTGGCGATCAGCTGCTCGGCGGACTGCGACTCGCCGGGGGCGTTCTTCTCGCGCACCTGATCCCAGGTCGCGAACACCGTGGCGCCCTTGCCGAACGGGGTCGTCGCGGGGCGGCGCAGGAACAGATCGCCGACCGACCACTCCGCCGGGGCGCTCTCCTCGATCGCGACGTCTTCGATGGTCGCCTCGCCGGAGCCGTCGCGGAACATCATGCGGCGGCCGAGCAGTTCGGCGATCACGCGCACCTCGCCGCCGCGCTGCTCGAAGCGGCGCAGGTTGATGAGGCCGGTCGTGATGATCTGGCCGGAGCCGATGCTGGTGACGCGGCCGATCGAGAGGAACACGCGGCGCTTGCCGGGGATCTCGACGAGCAGGCCGACGACGGACGGCGCATCCGACTTCCGGTATACGACGATGACATCGCGGACCTTGCCGACGCGGTCGCCCGCGGGGTCGAAAACGGAGCACCCGGCCAATCGGGCGACGAAGACTCTCGTGGCGCTCACGGTCAAACCCTACTCGCCGTATGGGAGAATTCCGTCGTGACCAACACCGGACCGTTCCGTCGTCGCACCGTCGACGTCTCCGTGCCGCACGGGGAGGTCGTGGGCAGCTACGCCACCTACGCGGAGGCGCAGCGCACCGTGGACCACCTCGCCAAGGCGGACTTCCCCGTGGCGAAGCTCGCCATCGTCGGCAACGACCTCAAGACGGTCGAGCGGGTCACCCGCAAGCTCTCCTGGAACCGCGCGGCCCTCGAGGGCGCGCTGAGCGGCGCCTGGTTCGGCCTGTTCCTCGGGCTGCTGTTCACGTTCGTCCAGCCGACCATCAACTGGGGGCTGTTCGCCGCGGCGGTGCTGATCGGTGCCGCGTTCGGCATGTTCTTCCGACTGGCCGGCTACGCGGTGTCGCGCCGCAGTCGCGACTTCCAGTCGACCTCGCAGGTGCTCGCCGAGAGCTACGACGTGATCGTCGACCCGACGCTCATCCTCAAGGCGCGCGACGTGCTCGCCCGGCCGATCGAGGACTAGCCCTTCGTCGCGGCGTCGGACGCCGCCGACTCGAGCAGCGCGGCGGAGCGTTCGCGTCCCATCGCCCGGTACGCTCGCGCCCAGTCCTCCGGGCGCGCCATCGTGAGTCCGCGCCAGGTGCCGCCCGGTCGGGCCGGCACCTCGAGCACTCCGGTGCCGGTGCGGATGCGGATGCGGAACCGCACGATGACATCGATCTCGTGATCGCCCGCGTCGACGACGAACAGCGCATCCGAGGCGTACGGCTCCGGGGCGGGCTCCGGTGCTCGTCGAACCGGTCGCCCGAGCGCCGCGAGGCTCCGCGCGACCGTGTCAGGGTCGGCATCGACCAGGACGTCCCAGTCGTGCACCTCGTCGAGGTCGGCGCTCAGCGAGGCGAGCAGCGCCGAGCCGCCGACGACCGGCTCGAGCCCCGCGTCGCGCAGCACCGTCTGCACGGCGAGCACCGCCGCGAGCGGCGGAGTGCGGGTCACCGGCCGGCGAGCCACGCCTCCACCTCGGCGACCGTGCGCGGGATGCCCGCCGACAGGCTCTCGCAGCCCGACTCGGTCACCAGCACGTCGTCCTCGATGCGCACGCCGATGCCGCGGAACTCCTCCGGCACCGTCAGGTCGTCCGGCTGGAAGTACAGACCCGGCTCGATCGTGAACACCATGCCCGGCTCCAGAACGCCATCCAGGTAGAGCTCGCGGCGCGCCTGGGCGCAGTCGTGCACGTCGAGGCCCAGGTGGTGCGAGGTGCCGTGCACCATGTAGCGGCGGTGGAACTGCGCGTCCGGCTCCAGTGACTCCTCGGCGCTGACCGGGAGGAAGCCCCACTCGGCCGTCTTGCGGGCGATGACCTGCATCGCCGCGGCGTGCACCTCACGGAAGCGGATGCCCGGCCGCACGACCGCGAACGCCGCATCGGCCGCCTCGAGCACCGCCTCGTAGACCTGACGCTGCACCGCCGTGAAGGTTCCGCTCACCGGAAGGGTGCGTGTGATGTCGGCGGTGTAGAGCGAGTCGAGCTCGATGCCCGCGTCGATCAGGATCAGGTCGCCCGCGGCGACGGCGCCGTCGTTGCGAGTCCAGTGCAGGATGCAGGCGTGCGGTCCGCTCGCGGCGATCGTGTCGTAGCCGACCGTGTTGCCTTCGGCGCGCGCCCGGCGGTTGAAGGTGCCCTCGACAAGGCGCTCGCCGCGGCGATGGGCGATCACCTGCGGCAGATCGGCGATGACGTCGTCGAAGCCGAGCTTCGTCGCGCTGACGGCGTCGCGCAGCTGACGGATCTCCCAGGCGTCCTTCACCAGACGCAGCTCGCTGAGGGCGCGGGCGAACTCGGTGTCGGGGTCGGTCTCGACCTCGAGCAGGTCGGTGGAGGCGGCCAGCAGACGGCGTCCGTCGAGCTGGTCGGTGAGGGCGTCATCGGCGTCGCGCACGATCAGGGTCGAGGCGTCTCCGGTCTCCAGCACCGCCGGGAAGTCGTCCAGGGCGCGAGTGGCGAGCCCCAAGTCGGCGGCCACGTCATCGAGCGAGGGGCGCGGTCCGGTCCAGAACTCGCCGATCGTGGCGTTCGCGTAGAATTCGGAGGACTCGCGGCCCGCGGTGGGGCGGAAGTACAGCACCGCGTCGTGTCCGTCGTCAGTCGGCTCGAGCACGAGCACGCTGTCGGGCACAGCGTCGCTGCCCCACCCGGTCAGGTGCGAGAACGCGGTGTGGGCGCGGTAGGGGTAGTCGGTGTCGTTCGAGCGGACGCGCGCCGGACCCGCGGGAACGATGAGCCGCTGCCCGGGGAACTGCGCCGAGATGCGGGCACGGCGGGCGGCTGCGAACGGGGCCGACTCACGCGGGGCGACCTGCTGCGCCGGGCGCTCCGCCCAGCTGCCGGAGATGTACTCCTGGAATCTCTCCGACCCGGGCGTGGTGGACCGGTTCGCGGTCTTGGGTGCGCTCTCGGTGCTCGACTTGCTCATGCGCCCATTCTCGCACCGGGCGGCGGTTTCGGCTCAGCCGACCGGACGAAGCTGCGCGAGTACGGCGCGGTGGTCGCTGCCGAGCCCGTCGAGTGCGCCGACGACGCGGAACCCGACGAACTCCCATTCGGCGGTCGCCATCACGTGGTCGATGGGGGCGCCGAGCAGCTCGGGCAGTTGCGAGGGCCAGGTGCCGAGCCCGGCGTTGCCGGTCTCCTTCGCACCGTCGAAGCAGGCGCCGAGAGCGGCGCCGTCGTCGGCGAGCCCCTGATAGTGGTCGAGGGTCGAGTTGAGGTCGCCGGCGAGGATGACATTCTCTCCGCGGCATGACTCGGCGAGCCATTCGAGGCCCGGCTCCCAGTCCTCGATGTAGCCGGGAATCGGGGCGACCGGATGCGCGGCGATGATCGTCGGCCCGCTGCCATCGACCGGCACCGCGGTCACGCTCGGCAGATACGGGGTGCTCCCCGCGCTCTCGTCGATCCGATAGGCGCCGAGCGTCTCGCTGACCAGAAGGGCGGTCGAGCGCGACTTCAGCTCGTCGAGGGCGACCACGATGACCTGCATCGGCACGCCGGCCTGGCCCATCAGCGCGGCGATCTCGTCGGCGGCCTCCCGGCTGGTCTCCGGCAGCGTGAGGATGTCGACGTCGTGCTCGAGCGCGAAGTCGGCGATCACGCTCGCGCCGGGCGCATCTCCGAGGGTGTTCCAGGTGAACACGGTCAGATCGGCGGGCGCCTTCTCCTGGAACGACGGATCACCGAAGCCCCGCGTCGACAGCACCGCCATGTTGAGCGCGACGACCCCGAACAGCATGAGGGCGAGCAGGGCGCTCACCCGGCGCAGCGCTTGCGAGAGCAGCGCGACCACGATGAGGAAGAGGATCGCGACCAGCGCAACGGCGACCATGAGTCCGCGCATCGCCGTCAGCTCGGCGAAGATCAGCGTGCGATGCACGCCGAAGAGCTGCGGCCAGCTGCCGATCAGCAGGAAGACGGCGAGAGCCACGGCGAGGAGGGTGGCGAGAGCGCGGCGAATCATGGCCCGGCAAGCCTACGATGTGAGGATGTCCGGGCCGATCGATCTGCATGCGCATTCCCGCGTGTCGGACGGCACCGAGTCGCCCGCCGAGCTGGTGGAAGCGGCGATCGCCGCCGGCCTCGACATCGTGGCGCTGACCGACCACGACTCCACGGCGGGGTGGGACGAGGCGCGGCGCGCCGTCGTCGGGAGCTCGCTCACCGTGCTGCCCGGCATGGAGTTCTCCACCCGCCAGGAGTGGCGCTCCGTGCACGTGCTCGCCTATCTGGTCGATCCGGAGGACGCCGCGCTGCTGCGCGAGACGACGCGCATCCGCAATGATCGCGTGACGCGCGCCGAGCGCATCGTGGAGCGCATCGCCCGTGACTACGACCTGTCCTGGGACGACGTGCTCGAGCACTCCGCCGCCGGCGCGACGATCGGACGCCCGCACATCGCCGACGCGCTCGTCGCGCGCGGTCACGTCGTCGACCGCACCGAGGCGTTCGGCGGCATCCTGCACCCGCGCTCGGGCTACAGCGAACCGCACTACGCGCCGACGCCGCTGGAGGGCGTGCGACTGATCCGGGCCGCGGGCGGTGTTCCGGTGCTCGCGCATCCGGCCACGCGCGGGCGCGACGGGGTGCTGCCGGAGCGGGCGCTCGCCGAGCTCGTCGACGCCGGTCTCGCCGGGCTCGAGATCGAGCACCGTGAGAACACCGACGACGGCAAGCAGCGGCTGCGCGAGCTCGCCGAGCGCTACGAGCTGTTCACGACCGGGTCGAGCGACTACCACGGCGAGGGCAAGCCGAATCGGCTCGCCGAGAACACAACCCCACTCGAGGTGTACGAGCGCATCGTGGCAGCCGGTCGCGGCAGCGTGCCGTTCGGCGGCTAGA
>DCRR01000020.1:0-26425 GCA_002325245.1 Microbacteriaceae bacterium UBA1487
AGCTAGCGCGTCGTCAGATCCTGGTACTCCGGGTGCTTGGCGATGAAGCGCGCGACGAAGGGGCACTCGGCGACGATGCGCGCGGAACTGGTCGCGCGAACGTCGTCCAGGGCCTCGCGCACGAGGCGTGAGCCGAGGCCGCGCTCCTCGAGGTCGGCATCGGTCACCGTGTGGGTGAATCGAATGATCCCCCCGTCGAGTTCGTAGAGGCTCTTCCCGATCTCACGGTCGCCGCGCATCAGCACGTAGCGGTTGCGGTCGGTGTCGTGTCGGACGAGATCGCTCATCCGCAGATTCTGGCAAACGCGGCGCCAGCGCGCTGGCGCGCGTCGATCGGCTAGGCGCTGTCGCGGATCACCAGATGAGTCGGCATGACGCGGGAGCGCTCGAGGCGCTCGCCGCGCAGCCGCGCGAGAAGCATGCGGGCCATCTCGGCACCCATCAGCCGCGACGGCTGATGGACCGTGGTCAGAGCGATCTCGCCCGTCAGCGCCGCCGGGCTGTCGTCGAAGCCGACAACGGCGACATCTTCGGGGATCCGTTTGCCCGCGCGTCGCAGCACCGAGATCGCGCCGCTGGCCATCAGGTCGCTCGCGGCGAAGACGGCGTCGATGGCCGGGTCGCGCTCCAGCAGGTCGCGCATCGCCAGCGCGCCGCCGGCCATGGTGAAGTCGCCCGAGGCGGAGAGCGAGGCATCGAGCCCCGCGGCGGTGAGCGCGTCGCGCCAGCCCTGCTGGCGGTCGAGGGCGGCCTGCATGTCGGCCGGGCCCGAGATCGAGGCGATCTTGCGCCGGCCGAGCCCGATCAGGTGCTGGGTCGCCTGGGCGGCCCCGGCCGCGTTGTCGACGTCGACGTAGCTGCTCGGGTGCTGCGCGGGCTGGAAGGGGCGCCCGCCGAAGACCACCGGGATTGTCGCGTCCAGCGTCGTGAAGAACTCGTCGCCCGAGTGGTGCGAGACCACGATCGCCCCGTCGACGTTGTTGCCGAGCAGATAGCGCTTCGCCTTCTCGGATGGGGCGGAAGGCTTCGCGAGCTGCAGGTTGAGCACGTAGTCGCTGTCCTCGAGCACGCCCGTGATGCCGAGCATCACCTCGGAGAAGAACGGGTCGCCGAAGAAGCGCTGGGTGTCTTCGGGAACGACGAGCGCGATCGCCAAGGTCTGCCGATTCGCGAGCGACCGAGCGGCCCGATTGGGTACGTAGTTCAGGCGTTCGATCGCCTGGGTGACGGCGGCGAGCACCTCGGGGCTCACCTGACTCGAGCCGTTCACCACGCGCGACACCGTCGAGCGCGAGACGCCCGCCGCCGCAGCGACCGCTTCGAGGGTCGGTGCGACCCGCGGGGCCACGGTGTCGCGCGTCATGGGCGAGAGTCTAATGACTCGGCATTCACAAGGCGCGGGCGGCGATGATGCTCTGGTACCGACGAGCGCTGTCCTTCGGGGTGCGCTCGAGCGTGTCGTAGTCGACGCGCACAATGCCGAAGCGCTTGTCGTAGCCCCAGGCCCACTCGTAGTTGTCCATGAGCGACCAGTAGAAGTAGCCGTGCACGGGCACGCCACCCTCGATCGCGTCGAGCACGGCCGAGAGGTGCGCCTCCAGGAAGGCGACGCGATCGGCGTCGTGCACCTCGCCATCGGCGGTCACCTCGTCGTCGTACGCGGCGCCGTTCTCGGTCACCGCAAGAGCGACGCCCGCCGGAGCGGCGTACTCCTCGTGGATGCGGGTGAGCAGTCTCGTGAGGCCCTCCGGCTGGACCTCCCAGCCCATCGCCGTGGTCGGCAGGTCGCGCTTGTGCCAGTGGACGCCCTCGGCCGCGGGGAACGGGGAGCGCTTGGGTCGCTCGGAGGGGGCCGCCGCCGGCTTCGTGTCGCCGTTGGCGGGCCGGACGCCGACGAGCTCGCCGTGGTAATAGTTCACGCCGAGCATGTCGATCGGGCTCGAGATCACGTCGAGGTCACCGGGCTGCACCACGTTCTCGAAGCCGAGGCCCGCGACGTCGTCGAGCACGTCGGCGGGGTACTCGCCGCGGAAGATCGGGTCGAGGAAGAAGCGGTTGAACTGTCCGTCGATGCGTCGGGCCGCGTCCCGGTCTCCGGCGTCGTTCGGGTCGGCGGCATCGGCGACGGTCAGGTTGAGGGTGATCCCGAGACTCAGCTTCGGGTCGCGGGCGCGCAGCTCCTTCACGACCATGCCGTGGCCGAGCAGCAGGTGGTGACCCGCCGCGAGACCCGCCGCCGGGTCCTGCCGGCCCGGGGCGTGCTCCCCGCCGATGTAGCTGAGGAACGAGGAGCACCACGGCTCGTTGAGGGTCGTCCACGACGTCACGCGGTCGCCGAGGGCGTCGTGCACGGCCATCGCATAGTCGAGGAAGCGGGATGCGGTGTCGCGGGCGGGCCAGCCGCCCAGCTCCTCCAGCGCCTGCGGCATGTCCCAGTGGTAGAGGGTCAGCCACGGGTGGATGCCCGTGTCGAGCAGCTCGTCGACGAGGCGCGAGTAGAAGTCGATGCCCGCCGGGTTGACGGCACCGCCGTCCGGGCAGACCCGCGACCACGAGGTCGAGAACCGGTAGGTCTGCAGGCCGAGCTCGTTCATGAGGGCGACATCGTCGCGGTAGCGGTGGTAGTGGTCGCACGCGACGTCGCCGTTGTCCATCCCGACGACGGCACCCGGCACGCGGGCGAAGGCATCCCAGATCGAGTCGGTGCGGCCGTCCTCGTGGGCGGCGCCCTCGATCTGGTAGGCGGCCGTGGCGGCACCGAACAGGAAGTCCTTCGGGAACGCGCGAGGGGTGGTGGAGGAGGACATGTAGACAGAGTTCTCTCGTTGAATGGACGTTTGCTGGGGGGCTGCTAGCCCTTGACGGCGCCGGCCATGATGCCGCTGACCAGCTGCTTTCCGGCGAAGATGAACAGCAGCAGCAGCGGAATGGTCGCGAGCACGACGCCGGCGAGCACGATCGAGTAGTCGACGAAGTAATTCGACTGCAGGAGCGAGAGCGCCACCGGAAGAGTCGGGTTCTGGCGATCCAACACGATGAACGGCCAGAAGAAGTTGTTCCATGCCCCGACGAAGGTGAAGAGGAACAGCATCGCCGCGGCAGGGCGGGCGGCGACGACGCCCACCGTCCAGAAGGTGCGGATCATCGACGCGCCATCGACGCGCGCCGCCTCGATGAGCTCGTCCGGCACCGACTGGCGCAGGTACTGCGTCATCCAGAACACTCCGAAGGCGCTCGTCAGTGCGGGCACGATGATCGCGCCGATCTGGCCGGTCCAGCCGAGCTCCGAGAAGAGGATGTAGAGCGGCACGACGCCGAGCTGCTGCGGCACCGCCATCGTCGCGACGACAAAGGCGAGCAGCGCCGGACCGCCGTGGAACTTCAGCTTGGCGAAGGCCCAGCCGGCGAGGGTCGAGGTGGTCACGACCGCCATCGCGATCAGGAACGAGGAGTAGATCGAGTTCCAGAGCGCGGGCCAGAAGTTCACGGCCTCGTTCGTCATGACGGCGAGCGCGTTGTCGACGAAGTTGCCACCCGGCCACCAGGGGCGCTCGCGCAGCGAGGAGGCGTCGCCGGATCCGATCACGAACGACCAGTAGAGGGGGAACGCAGCGCTGATGAAGACGACCGCGAGTGTCGCGTATGTCCAGAAGCCGGGGCGGTTGCCGCGGATGTGCCGGGTCCGCTGGCGCGGAGGCCGGGCCGAGGACGACGGGCTCGCGACCGGTGTCGCCGCGGCGGGAGTCGTGGTGGTGGTCATCGCGTGACCTCCTTCTTCTTCTTCAGAGACCGACGCGGCTTTTCGACGCTGCGGGTGCCCTCGTCGCGGACGAGCGTGCGTGTGATCAGCAGGTTGATGAGTCCGATCAGCAGGATGATGATGAACAGGATCCAGGCCAGCGCTGCCGCGCGGCCGAAGTTCCACTGTCCCCACCCGATGTCGTAGAGGTAGAGCGTGATGGTCAGCCATTGCTGGCCGGCGCCGCCGCGGCCGAACTGGTCGAAGACGCGCGGCTCGTCGAAGATCTGCAGTCCGCCGATGGTGGAGGTGATGATCACGAAGATCAGGGTCGGCTTGAGCGAGGGCAGGGTGATGCTGGTGAACTGGCGGAACTTGCCGGCGCCGTCGACCGTGGCCGCCTCGTAGTACTCTCGGTTCACGGCCTGCATGGCGGCCAGCAGGATCAGCGTGTTGTAGCCGGTCCAGCGGTAGTTGACCATCGTCGCGATGGCGATGTGGCTCCAGAACGGATCCTTGTGCCACGGGATTCCGTCGATGCCGAGGTCGGCGAGCATGCCGTTGACGAGGCCGAAGTTGTCGGCGAACACGACGTTGAAGATGAGGCCGACGGCGACGGGGGCGACGACGAAGGGGAGCAGAACTCCCATGCGCCAGAAGGTCTTGGCGCGGATGTTGCGGTCGAGCATCGCGGCGATGAAGATCGCGAGGATCAGCTGCGGCACGGTCGAGAGCAGGAAGATGCTGAAGGTGTTGCGCAGCGCCGTCCAGAAGTGCGGCTGCTGCAGGATCCAGATGTACTGGTCGAAGCCGATGAACTCGCCGCTGTTGCGGACGAGGTCCCAGTCCATGAACGAGATGACGGCGGTGTAGGCGATCGGGAAGAGCCCGACGATCGCGAACATGATGAAGAACGGCGAGATGTAGAGGTACGGCGAGATCTTCAGATCCCAGCGGCTCAGCTTGTTCGAGAACGAGAGGACTCGAACTCCCGGGGGGTTCTTCGTGGGCGCGGCGCTCATGGTGCGACTTTCCGGTTGCGTCTTGGTCAGGGGAGGGAATCGGTGCGGGCCGCAGGGCACGCGGCCCGCACCGAGAGGATGCGGCCTAGAAGGCCGAGACCTCAGTCACCCAGGTGTTCCAGCTGGTGTCCTTGTCCTCGAGGCCATCGAAGACGCGGGTCACGGCGTTCTGCAGAGCGTCGTGGAACTGGAAGTACTGCGGGCCCTTGAACGTCGCGACCGTGATGGCCTCGGCGCGCGAGGTGAGGATCTCACCGGTGGGGGCGTCGTTGAAGTACTCGTTCGTCGCCGCGGCGAGCTCATCGCTCGCGAGCGCCTCGACCTGGCTCGGGAAGGTTCCCGCGTTGGCGAAGGCCTGCATCTGCACCTCGGGCGAGGTGAGCCATGCGGCGAGCTGCTGAGCAGCCTCGACGTTGGCACCGTTGGCGGGAACGGTCAGGTACGAGCCGCCCCAGTTGCCGCCGCCGCCGGGGAAGGCGTCGGCGATGTCCCAGCCAGCCACGTCAGGCGCGTTGCCCGAGATGACGCCGAGCATCCAGCCCGGGCAGAGCATGGTCGCGAACTCGCCGCTGGACAGCGACGCGAACCAGTCCTCGCTCCACTGACCGGCGTAGGCCGAGATCGGCACGGCCTTCTCGACGACCGCGTCGTACGCGGCGGCGATGTCGGCGTTCTCGGTGGCGACGATCGTGCCGTCGGTCTCCTCGTACGCGATGTCGAGCTGGTTCACCATGCCCTGGAGCACCGAGTTCGCCGAGTCGATGAACGGCTTGCCGGTCGCCGCGGTGTAGTCCGCGCCGATCGAGAAGAAGTTGTCCCAGTCGCCGTCGAACAGCGCGGCGACCTCGGTGCGGTCGGTCGGCAGGCCGGCTGCCTCGAACAGGTCGGCGCGGTAGCAGATGCCCTGCGGGCCGATGTCGGTGCCGTAGGCGATGAGGTTGCCCTCCGAGTCGGTCGCCGAGGCTTCCTTCCAGTCGAGCCAGCGACCCTCGAGCTCGGTCGGAACCGGCGCGAGGAGGTCGGCGTACTGCATCGCCTCGGTGAACCAGTCGATCTCGACGGCCTCAACGTCCGCGAGGCCGGTCTTGCCGAGCTTCTGGAAGTAGTTGGCGCGTGCGTCGTTCGACGTCGCCGCCTTGTTGTGGACGACGGCGATGCCGGTCTCTTCGGTGAACTGGGCGAGAAGCTCGTCCGTGTAGCCGAAGTCGTTGAACGTCGCGAGAGTCAGCGTGACGTCGTCGGTCGACTCTCCTCCGCTTGCAGCGCATCCGGAAACTACGAGGGCGAATGTGGCGGCGCCGGCGACGGCGGCAGCAACTTTGCGTCGTGAGAAACTCACGGTCACTCCTTTGTGTGCGTGGAATAGGTGCGGCCTATGAGAGCGCTCCCACGCGACAAGCGTGGTGGTCGTGGGAGCGCTCCCATGAAGCCGAGGCCCAAGCTAGCCCGCGTCGACCGCGCTGTCAACATGCGTTCGCATCGCCGATCGAAATCCCTGATCAGCGCGATGCTGGCGCCGCCTCGGCGGCAACCTCGTATGCTGAGCCGGTGAGCGAGCTGCCGACCCGACGTGCCGAGATCCGCTCCGCCGAGCGAGGTCGCGGACGTCGCGCGCGACGACGCATCGCGCTCGTGATCGGCGGTGTCGCGGTGCTCGCCGTGGCGGCGATCGGGGTCACGGTCGCCGTGGTCGGCATCCCGAATCGCGGCGCCGCGCCGGAGCAGGAGATGATCGTGTCCGGAGCCATTGAGCAGCCGGCGACCAACGACTCCTTCGAGCCGCGCGCGCGCTTCAACATGTCGCTCTACTCGATCGACGATCCGAACAGCCTGTGGGTCGTCGTCAACAAGCTGCGCCCCTTCGACCCGCCGAGCTTCGAGCCCTCAGGTCTGGTGCCCGTTCCCGTTCCCTACGTCAATTACGCGCAGCTCCAGGAGGTCGCCTCCGATGCCGTCGTCCGGATGTTCGCCGACTTCGAATCGGAGACCGGGCACCAGATGCAGGCGCTCAGCACCTACCGCAGCTACGCCGCGCAGCAGCAGGTATACGGCGGCAACGACCTGCTGACCGCGCGCCCCGGCTACAGCGAGCACCAGACCGGACTCGTCATCGACATCGACGCGATCCCGCGGACCTGCTCGCTGCAGGCCTGCTTCGCCGATACTCCGCAGGGGTCCTGGCTGGCAGAGAACGCGTGGGAGTACGGCTTCATCCTGCGCTACCCGGACGGGCTCACCGACATCACCGGGTACCAGTTCGAGCCGTGGCACTACCGCTACGTGGGCATCGAGCTCTCGACCGAGATGCACGAGACCGGGATCCAGACACTCGAGGAGTTCTTCGGCCTGCCAGCCGCTCCTGCCTACAACTGAGAGGACTAACCCCCCAGGGCGGTGTCGACGATGTCCTTCGCCGCAGCCTGCACCTCGGCGAGGTGCTCGGGCCCGCGGAACGACTCGGCGTAGATCTTGTAGACGTCCTCCGTGCCCGAGGGTCGCGCGGCGAACCAGGCGTGCTCCGTCTCGACCTTGACGCCGCCGATCGCGGCGCCGTTGCCGGGCGCCTCCGACAGGCGCGCCGTGATCGGATCGCCCGCGAGGGTGTCGGCGGTGATGTCGGCGCCCGAGAGCTTGCCGAGCCGCGCCTTCTGCTCCTTGCTCGCGGCGGCATCCACACGCGCGTAGGCGGGGTCGCCGAACTCAGCGGTCAGCTCGGCATAGAGCGTGCTGGGACTCTTTCCGGTGACCGCGCGGATCTCGGCCGCCGCGAGGGCCAGCAGGATGCCGTCCTTGTCGGTCGTCCACGCCGAGCCGTCGAGCGCGAGGAAGCTCGCGCCCGCGCTCTCCTCGCCGCCGAAGCCGACCGAGCCGTCGATGAGACCGGGCACGAACCACTTGAACCCGACCGGAACCTCCCACAGGCGCCGCCCCAGGGAGGCCGCGACGCGGTCGATCATCGAGCTCGAGACGAGCGTCTTGCCGATCGCCGCATCCGGGCTCCACCCGTCGCGGTGGGTGAACAGGTACTGGATCGCCACCGCCAGGAAGTGGTTCGGGTTCATCAGTCCGCCGTCGGGCGTGACGATGCCGTGCCGGTCGGCGTCCGCATCGTTGCCGGTGAGCAGGTCGAACTCGCTGCGCTTCGCGACGACGCTCGCCATCGCCGAAGCTGACGAGGGATCCATGCGTATCTTCTCGTCCCAGTCGAGCGTCATGAACGACCAGGTCGGGTCCACTGCCGGGTTCACGACCGTCAGGTCGAGCCCGAACTTCTCGGCGATCAGCTGCCAGTAGTGCACGCTCGCGCCGCCCAGCGGATCGGCGCCGAGGTGCAGGCCGGCGCCCCGGATCGCGTCGACATCGATCGCGTTGGCAAGATCGGCGACGTACTCGCCGCGGTAGTCGTAGGTCTCGACCGCGCTCGGCTCGGAGCGCCTGACCTCGCGCATGCCGCCCTCGATCAGCTCATTGGCGCGGGCCGCGATCCAGCCGGTCGCATCCGAGTCGGCGGGGCCGCCGTGCGGCGGGTTGTACTTGAAGCCGCCATCGCGCGGCGGATTGTGCGAGGGCGTGATGACGATGCCGTCGGCCTGCGGACCACCCGCGTGCGCCCTGTTGTACGCGATGATCGCGCGGCTGAGCGCCGGCGTCGGCACGAAGTCGTCAAACTCGTCGACGAGCGCCGTCACGCCGTTCGCCTCCAGCACCTCCAGCGCGGTGGTCTCCGCGGGGCGGGACAGCCCGTGGGTGTCGCGGCCGACGAAGACCGGGCCGGTGATGCCGTGGGCGGCGCGGTACTCGACGATCGCCTGCGTGGTCGCGGCGATGTGCGTCTCGGTGAACGCGCCGTCGAGGCTGGAGCCGCGATGGCCGCTCGTGCCGAACACGACGCGCTGCGCCGGGTCCGAGAGATCGGGGACGCGGTGGAAGTACGCGTCAACCAGTTCGCGAACGTCGATCAGGTCGGACGGCTGGGCGGGGGTGCCGGCGCGGGAGGACATGCCTCCAGTCTCCCACTTGGGTGACGCGGTGACGAGGCGGCTAGGTCTGCCCGCCGACGCTCTCGCGCTGCCACTGGTCGAGGAGCTTCGGGAACTCGCGCAGCATGAACGCGTAGAACGCGCGCATCCGCTCGAGGCGCTGTGCCGACGAGGAGTCGGGCTCGGCCAGCTCGAGCCCGCGGTCGGCCAGCGCGGCGAACGAGCTGAGCGCGGGCAGCTTGCTGGCGAAGGCCTTCTCGAACGCGTCGTCTCCCAGCGCGTAGCTGTCGCGACGCTCGCGCGGCGGGCGCGAGCGGACGACGAGGCCGAGAGTCTCCAGGGTCGCGAGGGCGACGCTCATCGAGCTCTTGGCGACGCCGAGCGCCGCGGCGAGACTCGGCGCGTCGGCGCGTCCGCTCGGCTCGACGAGCAGATGCCCCAGCACGCGCGCGGCGGTGGTCGTCATCCCGAGGCGCACGTAGTGCTGCGCGAAGTCCTCGGCCAGCTCTTCCTGTGGGCTCACTCGTCCAGTGTAGGCTTCGTTCGGAAAGTTCGGAACAAGCCGAACGAAAGGATCGACATGCGGGTCGCAATCACGGGCGCCAACTCAGGAATCGGCCTGCGCGCCGTCCGGAGGTTCGCCGAGTCCGGAGCCGACGTCATCGCGCTGAGCCGCTCTCGAGAACGCGGTGAGCTGGCCATCGCCACGCTGCAGCCCGAGGCGCGAGCGCGGGTGCGCCTGGTCGAGCTCGACCTCGCATCCCCGGTCAGCATCGCCGGCGCGGCCGAGACGGTCGTCGCCGACGGACCGCTCGATGTGCTCATCAACAACGCCGCGGTGTTCGACCTGTCGGCCCGAGAGGCGCGATTCACGGAGACGGGTCAGGAGCTGTTCTGGGCGACCAACCACCTCGGTCCGACCGAGTTCACGGCGCGGGTGAGCGGCGCGCTCGCCGCCGCGCCGAGTCCCCGCGTGGTCTTCGTCGCCAGCAAGGGACTGGTCACGATGCCGGGCCTGGCGATTCGCTTCGATGCGCTCACCGACGGCAGCTGGTTCACCCCGACGAAGGCCTACTACCACTCCAAGCTCGCCCAGGTGATGACGGCGGTCACCCTTGCCGAGCGAGTCGGCGATCTCGTCGACGTCTCCTGCCTGCGCGTCCCCGCGGTCCGCCTCGATGCCGACCGGCTCGCCGAGCAGCCGCCGATCCTTCGAGCGCTGTACGCGCCCAAGAACCGGCTCGCGATGCCGGCCGAGGCGCTGGCGGACGTGTACGTCGACCTCGGCGCTGGCGCGCCGCGTCATCCGCGCGGGAGCGACGTCTACGTCGACGAGAAACGCCGGGTGGTCGCCCTGCCGCGCTCGGCCCGCGACGCGGCCCAGCGCGAGCGGCTCTGGAGCGTCACGGCCGAAGCCACCGGCAACCCGGCGTGGGCGTGGGAGGCCGCGGGCAGGCCTACGGGGCGATCTCGAGTCGACTGATCAGCTCATCGGCGACGGTGAAGCGGAAGAAGCTCTCGCCGTTGAAGCCCTTGCCGCTGACGGCGATCCGCACCAGGTGAGCCTCGCCGTCGCGCTCGACCCCGACGACGCGGAAGCGGGAGTCGCGACCGATGTTGTCGGACTCGTTCCACTCCGCGATGGCCTCGGCGCCTGCGAACTCCTTGCCCCAGTCGATCAGCACGGCTTCGGGGGCGAAAGCGGCCGCGAAGGCCGCCGAGTCTCCGGCGTTCGTCGCGTCGATCAGGCGTTGCACGGGGGCGGGCAGCTTGCTCATGCCTCCATCCTGCCCGAGCGGGTGGCCGCTAGGCTCACAGCATGCCGGACACCTACAGCTATCTCGGCCCGGCGGGCACCTTCACGTGGGCCGCGCTCAACCAGGTCGACGCCGCCCGGGGCCACGTCTGGCGCAGCGTCAACAACGTCGGCGAGGCGCTCGAGGATGTCACCTCGGGCCGCAGCGTCGCCGCGATGATCGCGATCGAGAACAGCGTGGAGGGCGGTGTCAGCGCCACCCAGGACGCGCTCGCCAACGTGCCGGGGCTTCGCATCGTCGGCGAGTACCTCGTGCCGGTCGACTTCGTGCTCGTCGCCCGGCCCGGCACGGCGCTCGCCGACGTCAAGATCGTCGCCGCGCATCCGGTGGCCTACGCGCAGTGCCACCTGTGGCTGGATCGCGAGCTGCCCGAGCACGAGCACTTCCCGGCGAGCTCGAACGTGGCGGCGGCAGCGGGGCTCGGCGATCCGGGTCTTGCGGATGCGGCGATCGCCCCGCCCGGAATCGACCGCGAGTACCCCGTCGACGTGCTCGCCGAGAAGATCGGCGACAACCCGAACGCCGTCACCCGCTTCGTGCTGGTGAGCGCGAGCCGCGCCATCCCGGAGCGCACCGGGGCCGACAAGACCAGCGTCATCGTCGAACTCCCCACCGACCAGCCGGGCGGCCTCGTCGAGATGCTCGAGCAGTTCGCGACGCGGGGGGTCAACCTGAGCCTGCTCGAGTCGCGCCCGATCGGCGACAGCATGGGGCGATACCGCTTCGTCGTCGACCTCGACGGGCACGTGCACGACGAGCGCGTCGCCGACGCGCTGCTCGGCCTCAAGCGCTTCAGCCCCAACGTGATCTTCCTCGGCTCGTACCCGCGCGCCGACCAGCAGCGCGTGACGGTCGACGGCCGCTACGGCGACGAGATCTTCATCGAGGCTCGCGACTGGCTGCGCGGAATCCTCTCGGGCGAGCCCGAGCAGCCGCTCTCGGCGCCCGCCGTGACGCCGGACGCCGGCTAGTCGGCGGCGAGGCGCAGCGTCAGCGCTCCCGGTTCCACCCAGGCGCGGAAGGCGATCACGTCGCCGATCGAGTCGCCGTCGACCTCCATCTGGTCGGGGCGCTCGAGCCTCACCGTCAGCCGCTCGCCCTGGAGATAGCGCAGCACGCGCACCCGTCGGCCGCTGCTCATCATCTTGCGTCCGACCGTGCTGCGCCGCAGCACGCCGTTCTCCCACACGAGCGCCACCCAGACTCGCACCCAGCCGAAGAAGCCGTGAGGACGCAGCGTGACGATGTCGAAGCGTCCGTCGTCGAGCTTCGCGTCCGGCAGCAGGGTGATGTGGCCGGGCAGCATGCCGCAGTTGCCGATCAGCAGGCTGTGCACCATGGTCGCCCGCGGAGGACGGTCGTCCAGCTGGGCGCGCAGCCGGATGCGGCGCGGGTCGCGCAGCGAACGCGCGATCGCGTCGACGTACGCCAGCCAGCCCACCCGCTTCTTCAGCTCGGGGTTCGTGTTGGCCACCATCTGCGCGTCGATGCCGAGACCTGCCATGACCAGGAAGCCGTGCTTGCGGCGCTCGCCGTCGGGACGCTCGAACTCGATCATGCCCAGATCGATGGGGCGGTCGACGCCCGCGAAGGCGACCCGCACGGCCTCCTCGACGCTGAGCGAGTTGAGGTCGACGTTGCGAGCGAACAGGTTGCCGGTGCCCGAGGGGATGATCGCGAACGACGCCGCCGATCCGCTGAGCGTCTCCGCGACCGCCCGCACGGTGCCATCGCCACCCGCGGCGACGACGAGATCGGCGCCGGCGTCGAGCGCCTCGCGCGCCTGCGCGTGGCCGATGTCCTCCGTCGTGGTCTCCAGCCACAGGCTCTCGGCCCACCCGCCGGCGGCCTCGGCGCGTGCGATCGCGCTGCGCAGCTTCGACACGTTCGCCTTGGCGGGGTTGACGATGATGGCGGCTCGCGGGGGAGTGCCCGAGGGCGGTGTCGTCATGGCGACACCCTAGCCATCCTCGCTTCCAAAGCGCTGAATAGGATGGTGGAGTGATCGACCCTCTGCTGCTGCGTGAAAACCCGGAGACCGTCCGCACCTCGCAGGAAGCGCGAGGTGAGTCGGTCGCTCTCGTCGACGAGGCGATCGCGGCCGATCTCGCGCGTCGCACTGCCATCACCGAGTTCGAGTCGGCGCGGGCCGAGCAGAACGCATTCGGCAAGACGGTCGCCGCGGCACCCAAGGCCGAGAAGGCCGCCCTGGTCGCGCAGGCGCAGGAGCTCGCGGCGCGGGTGAAGGCGCTGCAGCAGACGGCGAGCGAGGCGGAGGAGGCTTTCGCGCGCATCGCGGGAAGCATCCCGAACATCGTGATCGAGGGCGTGCCGGCGGGCGGCGAGGACGACTTCATCACCCTGCGCGAGGTCGGCGAGAAGCCGAGCTTCGACTTCGAGCCGCGCGACCACCTCGCTCTCGGCGAGATGCTCGGCGCGATCGACATGGAGCGCGGCGCCAAGGTCAGCGGTTCGCGCTTCTACTTCCTGAAGGGCGTCGGCGCGCGGCTCGAGCTGGCGCTCATGAACCTCGCGCTCGACCGTGCGCTCGAGGCGGGCTTCACCCCCCTCATCACACCGACCCTGGTGCGCCCCGACATCATGGCGGGCACCGGGTTCCTGGGCGCGCACTCGGACGAGATCTACTACCTGGAGCGCGACGAGCTGTACCTGACCGGCACCAGCGAGGTGGCGCTCGCCGGGTACCACAAGGACGAGATCCTCGACATCTCGGGCGGACCGCTCCGCTACGCCGGATGGTCGACCTGCTACCGCCGTGAGGCGGGGTCGGGCGGCAAGGACACCCGCGGCATCATCCGCGTGCACCAGTTCCAGAAGCTCGAGATGTTCAGCTACATCGATCCTGCCGAGGCGGAGGCCGAGCATGAGCGGCTGCTCGCCCTGCAGGAGGGCATGCTGCAGAGCCTCGGGCTCAGCTACCGGGTCATCGACACCGCCGCCGGCGACCTCGGCTCGAGCGCCGCGCGCAAGTTCGATGTCGAGGCCTGGGTGCCGACGCAGGACGCGTACCGCGAGCTGACGAGCACCTCGAACTGCACCACCTTCCAGGCGCGCCGGCTCGACACCCGCTACCGCACCGAGAGCGGCAAGACCGCGCCCGTGGCCACCCTCAACGGCACCCTGGCGACGACGCGGTGGATCGTGGCGCTGCTCGAGACGCACCAGCGCGCCGACGGCTCGGTCACGGTGCCCGAACCGCTGCGTCCCTTCCTCGGCGGACTGACCGTGCTGGAGCCGCTCGCGTGACCTCGGCCTGGCTGGTGGCACTCGACATCGATGGCACCGTCCTCCGCGAGGACGGCGCCATGGGTCGCAGCGTGATCGAGGAGGTCACGCGCGTGCGCGATCTGGGGCACGAGGTCACGCTCGCGACCGGCCGCTCCGTCTCGATGACGCTGCCCGTGCTCGAGCGACTGGGGCTGACCCCGCGGTATGTCGTGTGCGCCAACGGCGCGATCGTGCTCGAGCGCGATGAGAGCGAGCCGGATTCCTACGCGCGCTTCCTCACCGAGACCTTCGACCCGACCGACGTGCTCACCACGATCCGCGGGCACCTCTCGGATGCGAGCTTCGCCGTCGAGGACGCCGACGGCGTCTTCCGCTACACCGGCACGTTCCCCGAGGGGGCGCTCGCCACGACGAGCCGGCAGGTCGAGTTCGACGACCTGCTCGGCGCTCCGGCGACGCGAGTCGTCGTGCTCGCCCCCGATCACGCGACCGAGGACTTCCTCGAGATCGTCGACCGCATGGGCCTGCACAAGGTCAGCTACAACGTCGGCTGGACCTCGTGGCTCGACATCGCCCCCGACGGCGTCAACAAGTCGACAGCCCTGGAGCGCGTGCGCCAGCTGCTCGGGGTGCCGCGCAGCCGGGTGGCGGCGATCGGCGACGGGCGCAACGACATCGACATGCTCGCCTGGGCGAGCGCGGAGGGTCTCGGCATCGCCATGGGCCAGGCCCCGCCGGAGGTGCTCGCTGTTGCCAACGACACCACCAGCACGGATCTCGACGACGGCGCGGCCGCCGCGCTCGCACTCCACTTCCAGGATTGACCTGGCTGCGGTCGGTTAGACTCACGATCGATTTACGGGAGGGCTGTCCGAGCGGCCGATGGAGCCAGTCTTGAAAACTGGTGGGCAGAAATGTCTCGTGGGTTCGAATCCCACGCCCTCCGCCGCTGGGGATGCTGAGGCGCCCCTGTGAACTCTGTCCGACGTCAAGTGAGGTCCCGTGAGCGACAAGAAGCTGGAACGCGTGAACGCATCCGCCCGCGTGCGTCCGACCGTGGCGCGCCACGGACGCCAGAAGCGCGCCCGGGCCTGGAAGGCCGTGCTCGGCCTGATCGGCGGCGGCCTCGCCGTCCTCCTCGTCTCGGGTTCCGCGGTCGCCGGCATCGCTGTCTGGCAGACGGCCGGTGACATCGAGACCGAGGCCATCGGCTTCGACGCCGTGGCGCTCCCGCCGAGCGTCGGTCCCTACGAGGGCGGCTTCAACATCCTGATCGTCGGCAGCGACACCCGCGAGGGCGACAACGCCGCCGTCGGCGGCTACGAGAGCTCGACGCTGAACGATGTCACGATGCTTCTGCACGTCGCGGAGGACCACCAGAGCGCAACTCTCGTGAGCATCCCGCGCGACCTCATGGTGCCGCTGCCCGCGTGCGAGAACGGCGGGCCGGCCACCGCCACCTCCATGAACACGACGCTGTTCTACGGGGGACTCAGCTGCACGGTCGACACGGTCGAGAACCTGACCGGTCTCGAGATCCAGTTCGCCGGGCTCATCACCTTCGTCGGTGTCATCGAGATGTCGAACGCCGTCGGCGGTGTCGATGTCTGCATCGACGGAGACCTCACTGACTCGTATGTCGGGCTCAACCTGAAAGCGGGAACGAACACGCTTGAAGGCGCCACGGCGCTGCAGTTCCTGCGCTCTCGCCACGGCGTCGGCGATGGCAGCGATCTCGGCCGCATCAGCTCGCAGCAGGTGTACCTGTCGTCGCTGGTGCGCACGCTCAAGAGCGATGAGACGCTGAGCGATGCCGCCACGGTGTACAGCCTGGCGAAGGCCGCGACGCAGAACATGACGCTGTCGCAGAACTTCGGGCGCGTGGACATCCTGGTGTCGATCGCCCTCGTGCTGAAGGACATCCCGCTCGAGAACATCGTTCTCGTGCAGTACCCGAGCACGACCGGGGTCACGACGCCGTCGTACTACGCGGGCAAGGTCGCGCCGCTGCAGGCCCAAGCCGACGCGCTGTTCGCGGCGCTTCAGGCGGATACCCCGATCGCTCTCGACGGCGACTCGCTCGACAGCAACCACAGCGGTTCCACGCTCGACCCGAACGCGCCCACCGCGACGGCCGAGCCGACGGAATCGGCCACCGCGACGCCGACGACTGAACCCGTCACGGTGTCGGGCGTCAAGGGCCAGAGTGCCGACCAGTACACCTGCGCCGTCGCCAACTGATCGCGCGTTCGTCATCCCCGCCGTCGGCGGCTATGATTGCGAAGGCAATACCGGGAGACGTCGCATAGTCCGGTCGAGTGCACCACCCTGCTAAGGTGGAGACCCCTCTGGGGGTCCGCGGGTTCAAATCCCGCCGTCTCCGCAAGTTGACTTGGTCCGCAGTTCAACGTCTAGTCGAGGGCGTTGTGCGGGCCGCGTCTCGTTGGCCGCGGATGGTTGCGGTGCGCGCTCACATGACCGCGCTCGAACCTCTCGGGACGACCCGGGTCGGGAGACGCTCGATTCCCGGAGACGGAGGCCGCCCGCCGATCGCGTTCAGGAGTTCGCGGGCGGCGACGTGCCCGACGGCACCGAGGTTCAGTTCGACCGTCGACAGCTGCGGACGGGTTGCTTCGACCATGACGTCCCAGTTGTCGAAGCCGACCACCGCGACGTCGCGTGGAACCTGAACGCCCTTATCGCGGAGGGTCTCGACGCACCCGCGTGCAAGCTGATCGTTGCCGCAGATGATCGCGTCGACCTCTCGACCGGAGGCAAGGATCTGGGCCGCTGCCTGTCGACCCCAGCTCTCCGTCCACTCCCCGTACAACGGCTCGTGCGCCAGGGCCAGGCTGTTGGCTTCGAGCACCCGAGTGATCGCCGCGAGTCTCGCCGGGGCGCTGTCTTGGATCGCGCTCGGGCCCGACGCGAAGGCGATCTTGCGCCGGCCCGTATCGATCAGGTGTTGAGCGACGGCCGCGGCCCCGGCCGCATCATCCGGAATCACGGAAAAGTCGCTTGGATCGCGCGACCACGACAGGGCGTAGACGACGGGGACACTCAGATCGCGCCCGATCGAGTTGCGGGACGAGATGCCGGTGCCCGTGACGAGGATCCCGTCCACATGGCGACGCAGCAGCGTCTCGATGAAGTGCTGTTCCCGGATCGGGTCGCCGCGACCATCGCACACGATGAGGGCGATCTCCTGCTCGGCGAGCGTCTCGATGGCGCCGAGCAATACGGGCACGGTGAGACGGCCGAAGCGGTCGCTCGTGATCAGGCCGACCGTGCGTGCTCTCGGCTCGTCGCTGCCGCCGAGTCGAGCGCCGCCGTCGTAGCCGAGCTCGGCCGCAACGTCCATGATGCGCCGTCGCGTCGCGTCGCTCACGGCCCCCCGGCCGGAGAACGCCTTCGAGACGGTGCCCACGGAGACGCGTGCGCGAGCCGCCACGTCGCGCGCCGTTGCGCGTCGTGCGCCCGGCATTCCATCCTCCGGCTTGGCCATAGCGTGACTATACCAACGAAAGGAAACTGTTTCCTCGTATTTCGGCAATAATTTCTCTGTTCCAGCCTTGACGGTGCGCAGATCCGGGTGGGTATAGTGTGCAACGGAGAAACGGTGTGAGAAACATAGAAACTGTTTCCTTCAGGTGAACGAGTCGTTGCTCGCACGTCCTGGGTCGAAAGATCAGCTCATAACAAAGGAGTTATCACAATGAGTGCACAGCAATTTCGAGCCGTCACGGGGGTCGCCGCCGTCGGCGTCCTCTCGCTGGCGCTGTCCGGGTGCGCGGGCGGCGCGGCCGAGCCTGTCGTCGCGACGGACATCTCGGCAGAAGACAGTGGTGCCACCCTCGAACTGTGGGTTCGCCCCGGAAACGAAGCCGTCACCGATGCCGTCGTCGAGGCCTACAACCAGGCGCACGACAACACCGTCAGCATCACGCACGTCCCCGCCGATCAGTACATGACGAAGTTCGCGCAGGCGGCCCAGACGAACTCGCTCCCCGACCTGCTCGGCACCGACCTCGTCCTGATGCCTCAGCTGGCGATGACCGGCGAGCTGCTGGATCTGACGGATCTGCTCGCGGAGAGCGGCGCCGCCGGCAACCTCGCGCCGGCGCACATCCAGGCCTCGACGCACGATGACCGCGTCTACGGTGTCCCGTACGTCGCGGATACCTCGCTCTACCTCTACAACAAGGACCTGTTCCGCGAGGCCGGCCTCGACCCCGAGACGCCGCCCACCACGTGGGACGGCATCCAGGAAGCGGCCGCCGCGGTGTCCGCGCTGGGTGACGACATCTCCGGGCTCTACGTCAGCGCAGGCTGCACGGGTTGCATGTCTTACACGCTGAGTCCGCTCGTCTGGGCGCAGGGTGTCGACATCGTCGACCGTGAGGGCAAGTTCGAGTACGACACCCCCGAAGTTCAGGCAGCGTTGACGTTCCTGCAAGAACTTTCCGAGGCGGGCGACATCCCGGCGTCGGCGAAGACCGACACCGGTGAAGGCTTCTTCGCTGTGTTCGCGTCCGGCAAGGTCGGGATCAACTTCGCCGGCGGCAACGGCGTCAACACGTCGACGATCGGCACCGACCCGGCGTTCGACTTCGGCCTTGCGCCCATCCCCGGTCCGGTCGAGGGGCAGTTCGCCACCTTCTCCGGTGGAGACGCCCTGTCGGTCGCGGCGTCTTCGGACAACGCGAACGAGGCCTGGCACTTCATCGAATGGCTGACGTCGGTCGAGACGTCCGAGGACGTGTACTTCAGCCTCCCGGCGATCCCGCCGCGGGTTGACACGGTCGCGCCGTCGTCGTTGGGTGAGCAGTTCACCGTGCCGGCCGAACTCGTCAAGGACGGTCAGACCTACGTTTCGCTCTGGTACAACGACGTGGTCGCCTCCGCGCAGGGCCCGTGGCTCGAGATGGTGCAGTCCGTGATGTTCAACGGTGTCGACCCGGCGGAGGCCACGCGCATCGCGCAGGACGCCGCTGACGCAATCACCGAGTAGTTCCCGCCCCGGTGTCGGCTGGCGCGTTGCGTCAGCCGACACCACTCAGGAGAAGACCATGACGGAAACCATGCAGCGACCGGTCGCGACGGCGCCCGCGCCGTCGCGCGATCAGCCCCGACGGCACCTCAGCGCCGCGAGACGCGAAGCGCTCATGGGCTGGGCGCTGGCGGCCCCGAGTGCACTGCTGGTGGCTCTGTTCTTCCTGGTGCCGCTCGGGCTGACGATTGTCATGTCGTTCTTCGACTGGCCCACCTTCGGCACGCCGGAGCCGATCGGCGTCGAGAACTACACCGACCTTTTGCAGCAACCCAAGTTCGCCAAGGCTGTCGTGTTCACGGTCACCTACACCCTGGTCGCGTCGATCGCGGGCATCGCCGTGTCGCTCGGGCTGGCGCTGCTCGTGCGACCGCGCTTTCACGGGCGCACGGTGAGTCGGGCGGCCCTCTTCGCCCCCGTGACGATCGGATTCGTTCCCGCCGGGCTCCTCTGGCTGTCGATCGGCAACTCGCGCACCGGTGTCCTTCCGCAGATCGCTCAATTCTTCGGGCTCATGCAGCCAGGGGGGGACTGGTTCGCTGAGCCGTCGTCGACGCTCGCAATCGTTGTCACGATGACTGTCTGGAAGACGGCAGGACTCGCGATGCTGGTGCTTCTGATCGGAATGGATTCGATCCCTGGTGAGGTCTACGAGGCCGCACGCCTCGACGGAGCCAATGCGTGGCAGACCCTCACGCGCGTCACGCTTCCGTTGATCGTGAAGCCGCTCTCGTTGGTGATTCTGATCACCGCGACATCGACGTTCCTCGCGTTCGACCAGTTCTACACGATGACCAAGGGCGGGCCGGATGGCTCGACCGTGACCGTCGTGTACTACCTCTACAACGCGGCTTTCGTCAGTTTCGACCGAGGGTACGCCGCGGCGATCGCCGTGGTGATCGTGGTCGCGCTTGCTGCCTTCTCGGTGATCCAAGTCCGACTTCAACGTGGGAAAGGCCGGTCCTGACGTGAGCGCCAAATCCTCTGACACCGCACGAGCCCCCCGACGGAGCCGTCGCGGGGTCGCGCGGCCCGTGACCGCGCTCGTGCTCGCCGCGCTGTTCGCATTCCCGGTCGCATGGACGATCATCGGCAGCTTCAAGCCCGTCACCGAGGCGAACGCTTCTCCGCCCGTGTGGTGGCCGAGTTTCTTCAGTCTGGAGAACTACGCCAAGCTCGGCGGGTCGGGGTCGTCGCTGGGCCTTTACATCACCAACTCGCTAGTGGTCACGTTGATGACCGTCGTCATCACCACCGTCGTCGCCACGCTGGGCGGATACGCGTTCGCGCGATTCCGATTCCCGGGCAAGAAGACCCTGTTCGGGCTCACGATCGGCATGCTTCTGGTGCCCTATCCTGCCTTGCTGGTGTCGTTGTTCACGGTGATGATCTGGTTCGGCCTCACGAACTCCCTGCTCGGGTTGGCGCTGATCTACTCGACATTCCAGATGCCGTTCGCCATCTTCATGATGAAGAACTCGTTCGAGAGCGTCCCCGACGAGATCGTCGAGGCGGGTGAGCTCGACGGGTGCACCAAAATCACGGCGCTGCCGCGGCTGCTGCTGCCCCTGGTGGCACCGGGAATGGTCACCGTCGCCTTGTTCGCCTTTCTTGCCGGGTGGAACGAGTTCATCGCGGCGCTGGTTCTGCTCAACGACAACGACCTCTTCACCTTGCCCATCGCGCTCGTCAATGCGCAGAACGGCCCCCTCAACACCATCGACTGGGGCGCGCTCCAGGCGGGAATCACCGTGACGATGGTGCCCGCGATCGTGCTGTTCGTGGCACTCCAGAAGTACTACGTGTCGGGCCTGATCGCCGGCTCGGGAAAGTAGAAATGTCCAATCCTGCTACGACGTCGGCCTATCCGACTCATCGGATCGCGACCCCCGAGCGCGACGGCGAGCTGCTCGTGTCCCCGTCGTTCGTGGAGGGTCGATTCGACAGCCGCGCCGTGGATTGCCCGTTCGTGTTCACCGTCGACGGACGACGCGGGATGACGTACGTCGGGTGGGACGGGGTCGGCTACCAGACTGCGCTCGCGTGGCAGCAGGCAGACGGATCCTGGCAGCACGATCGGATCATCCTCGCGCGCGACCCGCAGCATCCTCATCGCCGCTACAACGCCGCCCTGACGTCGATCGTCCGTGACAACGACCTGTGGTCCGACGGCGAGCTGGTGGCCATCGACGGCTGGTACTACGCCACCTACCACGCGTATCCGGGGGCTGGGTATGAGGCAGGGCCGGGGGTCATCGGCTTCCTCCGCAGCCGCGACCTGGTGACGTGGGAGGACACCGGCTCAGTGCTGCAGGCGGGCGACGGTGCCGAGTGGGAGCAGGGCGGCCTCTACAAGTCCTGGTTGATGGTCGTGGATGGGATCTTCCACCTCTTCTACAACGCGAAAGACCGCGACGAGTTCGGCTCGACTCAGGTTCCGCCGGTGTGGATCGAGCAGACCGGACTTGCCACGTCGGCGGATCTGGTCAGCTGGACCCGAGACTCCGCGAACCCGGTCCTGCGGGTGGGAGGCCCCGGCGACATGGATGAGCGCTTCGCCTCCGACCCCTGCGTGCTGCGGGACGGCGAGCAGTGGGTCATGTTCTATTTCGGTCTCGCCGCCGATGGGCATGCTCGCGAGGGCTACGCGACGTCGCCCGACCTTCGGTCCTGGTGCAAGTCGTCCGACCTGCTGCTCGACGTGGGCGCCGCGGGATCGCTCGACGACGTGCACGCGCACAAACCGGCGGTTGTCCACTGGGACGGGCGGCTTGAGCACTATTACTGCGCGGTCGGCTCGCAAGCGCCCGTCGTCGCGGGGGAGTCGACCCGCGCCGAGCGGCGTGGCATCGCCCGCGCTGTGAGCGGCGGCGCCACGGCTGTCTGAGGTAATCCGCAGTATTCACACCACATCAAAGGAGATCACGGTGTCTTTTCGACGTTCGCTGACTGTGCTGCTGGCCGGGGTCGTGTCAGTCTCACTCGCACCACTGGTCGCGGTGCCCAGCGCCGCAGCGGAGTCGCCGTCGGCGATTACGCACGACGCGCAGGCCAAGATCATCGAGATCACTGCCGGGGACGTGGCGGTCGACATCGACTACGACCACGGGGTTCGGATTGGCTCGCTTGAGCTCGGCGGGGTGGAGACACTCGACAGCGCCCACCCTGCGGTTTCCGAGCTCGTGATCGGGGCGATCGCCAACGCGTCGTACACCTACGCGAGCGACGCCGTGGTGCAGGTGGTTGACGGGGTTGTGTCGTACACCGAGGATCCTCGGAATCGGTGGACGGCGTACCGCTCGCCGAATGCGTCCGATTGGATCGAGATCGATCTGACGGCGGTGAGGGAGCTTGATGGTCTCGCCATTGACTTCTTCGCCGATGCGGGGGCGATCAAGCCGCCGACGGGCTATCGGGTCGAAGCGTGGGACGGTGCGGCGTGGAGCGCGGTTTCTGGCGCGCAGTTCAGTCCTGCGGTGCCGGCCGGGAACGCCACGAACTACGTGAGCTTCGATGAGGTCTCGGCCTCGAAGTTCCGAGTTCACTTCGATCACGCTGGCTCGTACCGCACCGGAGTGACGGAGATCACCCCGTTCTCCAAGTTCAACGTCGCCCAGGCGGTCGTGGTCGGCACGGGTGAACTCGCCGCATCGCCCATCGTCCAGGTGGCGACGGACAGTGCCGTGATCACCGGCATCGCCTACGGCGACAGCGTCGAGGAGACGTGGACCTTCGAGGTTGTGGGGGACTCCATCACACTCGCCATCGACCGCACCTTCACGGCCGCGACATCGTTCACCGACCAGCGCTTTCTCGGGCTTGCGTTGCGTGAGGATGCCTTCGACGTCGTGCAGCGTCGAGAGGACGGCGGCAGCCTGGTGCTCCTCGATCAAGACCGCGAGACGAATCGGTTCCTGTCGGCTGAGCCGCTGCCGGAGCACCCCACCGGGAGCTGGTTCGGCAACACGCAGTACGCGATCTACAGCACGGATGTGGACCTCATCGACAAGGCCAACGAATCGGTGCTGAGCATTACGGTCGACACCGACTCCGACAAGGGCGTGATCTTCTCGCGCGACCCCGACCCGCAGAGCACGCGGGCGCTGCGACTTGACTTCGCCGTTGCGGACGAACTCACGCACCCGAGCGGGAAGTACCTGCCGCTGGCGGTGTTCCAGACGGAGCGATTCAGTCCGATCAGCGTCGCCGCGGGTCACCGCGACCGCGCGGAGTACACCTTCTCGGGGAGCACGCCGTACAGCCACTACTACGGTGTCGCCCAGATTCCGGCGCAGACCGGCATCCAGGCGGACACGTTGTCGGCCATGCTCAACGACGTTCTCCGCTCTTCCGTGATCGACAGCCACGTCGGGATGGGTGACACCGATGTCAGCGGGATGGGGCCGTATGAGACGTGGTGGTACTCGCAGAACGCGGTGGCGCTGCAGGCCGCTGGCGACGCGGGCTACCTCGACACCTTGAAGAACTTCGTGCGGTTCGTCGTCAACGAGAACTACCCGATTCACGGCACCGGTCAGCTGTGGGCGGTGAGCGCCCGGCAGACGAAGTGGTACAAGGACGACTTCTTCGACACCTACGGGCAGTATGTCGCGGGCGTCGCGGCGATCTACCACACCTCGGGAGACGAGGAGTGGCTGCGGGAGGTGGCGCCCCGAGTTCGCGATTCGCTCGATTGGTCGCTGGCGCGTGACAGCAACGGCAACGGGCTCATCGAGTCCTTCGATGTCGGCATCTCGCAGTGGGATGACCAGACGCAGCACGGTCAGGAAAGCGCCTACGCGAACATCCTCATGTACAAGGCGCTGCTCGACTGGGCGGAGCTCGAGGAGACCGTCTTCGATGACGCGGGCCGCGCGGCGACTCTGCGCGACCGTGCTGCGCTGATCCGCGCCACACTCAACGCCGACGTCGCCAGCGGCGGGTTCTGGTCATCGGCCACCAACTCGTTCGTGCACACCCGCGACCTCGCCGGCAACGTGCTCGGCGACGTCGCCCACGTCCACGACAACGCCACGGCAGTCACGTTCGGCGTGGCGGATCATGATCGCGCCGTCGCAATCATGGCCGAGTACACGGCGTTCCAGGAGGCGAATGGGCTGTCGCTCTTCCCGGCGCAACGACTGAACTTCACCGGAGGCGAGAACAACAACCCCTTCCCCTCCTACCTGAACGGCAACATCTTCCCTCAGATGACGTTGGAGATGATGAGCGCCTACGTGACGGTCGGGGAGGACGCCCGCGCGCTGGACCTTCTTGCGGCGCTGGCGGCGCTCTACGAAGAGGACGAGCTGGTCTACAACACGTACAACTGGGATCTGTCGCCCGACCGGCGACGTGAGCCATGGTTCGCGGCCAACGCTCGCCCCGCCGCCGGGTTCTACACGCAGCTGCTCGGGATCACGCCGCGCGCCGACCGGCTCGTCCTCTCGCCGGCTGCGGACCCCCGCCTCAACGGGGTGCAGCTCGACTACACCACCCAGGGTCATGAGTTCGCGATCGAGATCGTGGATGCCGTGACGCGGCGCGTTGCGTCCGACGGCGCTCTCCCCGTCGAGCTGCGATGGCGCAACCTCGAGCCTGCCTCGCCGCACGCGGTGCGCGTCGTCGACGCCAACGGGGGAGTCAGCGAGCACGAGGTCGTCGCCGATCAGCAGGGGGTCGTCTCCTTCCTCGTGACCGCTGGCTCCGATAGCACGTACGCGCTGGCGGAGAGGGCGACGATTGATGTGGACCCGCCGGTGGTGACGGTTGCGCTCCCTGACCCGGACGCGTCGGGATGGCATCGAAGTGCACCGGCGATCTCGGTCAGCGCGACCGACGAGTCCGCGCTCGACGCTGTCGAGTACCGAACGGACGGCGGCAGCTGGCAGCAGTACGTCGCCCCGGTGGTGCTGGGAGACGGCGTCGTCGCCTTCGAGGCGCGCGCGCGCGACGAGTCGGGCAACGAGTCCGAGCCGGTTCGCCGGGACATCCGCGTCGACACGATCGCCCCCACGATCGAATTGGTCGATGGTCCGACGGGCGAGGTGAGCGAGGGGTTCGTCCCCGTCGCGCCGACTTGCAGCGCCGCGGATTCGGGGAGCGGAATCTCGGGCGAGTGCACCGTGACCGGCTACAGCACCCAGGTGGGCGTGCATACGCTCGAAGCCGTGGTCAGCGATCTCGCCGGCAACTCCGCGTCCGCCACCCGGCTGTACACCGTTGCGCCTGCCCCAGAGTGGGATGGGACGCGGGTGTACACCGAGGGCAACGTCGTCGGATTCGACGGATCGGTGTGGCTCGCGTCGTGGTGGACACGGGGGCAGACGCCCGGCGACCCGCACGGGCCATGGCAGGAGGTCCGGATCGACGCGCACGGCGCAACCGTCTGGACCGCTTCTCGGATCTTCGAGGAGGGCGACCAAGTGGTGTTCGAGGGGGCGGCGTACGAGGCGCAGTGGTGGACCCGCAACCAGGCTCCCGGCGTGCAGCACGGCCCGTGGATGGCCACCGACTGACGGCTATCGGGCGCGGTCTCGCTGACGGGACCGCGCCCCTACCGCGCGCTCAATCAGGCGCGCGTCGGTCGGCGCGCGTACGCGATCCCGAGTCGGAGCACCGCCCAGAGCACCCCGGTCGCCGCGGCGGCGATGAACACGAGGCCGACGTCGGGCTGGAAGTGGTTGATCGTGGAGAACGGCGATCCGATGAGGCTCGGAATGAGGCCGAGGATCACCCAGGCTGCGACGGCGGTGGTGAGCAGCGGGAACCACAGGCTGAAGAGGCCCGCGAATCCGGCGGCGCGCTTGGCGCGGATCGCGGCCCGGTGCCGCCACGCCCAGCCGATGCTCGCGAGGTAGAAGATCGGCAGCAGGGTCATCCCGATGAAGAGCGCCCGCGCACCCCAGTCGGGGCCGGCGCTCGCGTCCTCGAGGCCGAGCGCCGCCGCGGTGATCCCGCTGCGCAGCGGGAGGGTGTCGCCGAAACCGAGGCCGCTGCCGCCGTTGGTCAGCACGACGACCGCGCGGTTCTCGCCGGGGATCATCGTCGCGAGCGTCTCGAAGCCGGGGCTCGCCCCGGAGTGCGAGACGGTGCCATCGGAGGAGTCGAGGAACCAGCCGAAGCCGTAGAACGGGGAGGCGGCGCTCGCCGGCTGCATCATCTGCGCCTTCCCCTCGGCGCTCAGCACGTCATCCTGTCCGTTCATCATGACCTGCAGGTAGCGCGCCAGGTCGTTCGCGCTGGCGACGATCCCGCCCTGCGGTGCCGTCGCCCGGTCGGTCGCCGTCTCGGGCAGGGGCAGCTTGGTGGCGAACCATGACCGGTGGCCGGTCGCCATGCCGTCATGGACGTCGCCGTCGGCCACGAAGCTGCTGCTCATGCCGATCGGCTCGAGGATGTGCTCCGTCACGTAGGCCTGGAACTCGCGGCCGCTGATCACCTCGACCAGGCGACCGAGGATCTGGTAGTTGGTGTTCGAGTACTCCCAGCGCGTCCCCGGTTCATAGGCCGGGGTCTCGTCGGCGAGCTCGTCCACGAGACGTTCGAGTTCGTCGGCGTCGCCGCGG
>DCRR01000020.1:26484-74080 GCA_002325245.1 Microbacteriaceae bacterium UBA1487
CGGCGTTGCCCTGCAGGGTGGAGAAGCCGCTCGTGTGGCTGAGCAGCTGTCGGATGGTGATCGCTCCGGCCCGCTGCCCGGAGAAGTCGTCGAGGTATGTCGAGATCTCGACGTCGAGCTCGACGCCGCCGGCTTCGACGAACTGCATCACCGCCAGCGCCGTGAAGCTCTTCGAGATCGAGCCGGTCAGGAACGGGGTATCCGCGGTCACCGGGGCGTTCTCGCCGAGGCGGGCGACGCCGCGGGCGCCGGAGGCGCCGAGCTCGCCATCGACGACGACCGCGTAGGAGACCCCGGGCACGCCCGAGGCCGCCAGTTCACGGTCGATGACCTCATTGATGGCATCGTCCAGAGCGCTCGCGGGCAGTGCCGCGCTGAGTCCGAGCACGAGCGTGGTCAGCAGGGGGCGGATCATCGTGCTTCTCCTTGAGGATGGGCGCCGAAATCGAGCTTCATTCGACCGTAGCGGCACGGGATGGAACGTGGGGAGGGGCGGTGGCCCGCATCGTGGGATGCGAGGCCACCGCCCCGGTCGCCGGCTAGGCGGCGGTCAGCACCGGGCTCTCGTCGCGGGTGACGGTGCTCGAGCGGCGGCTGGCACGCAGCAGCCACACCGTGAATGTCAGTTCGGCGACGATCGACGCGGTCGCGACGACCGCGAGCATCAGATCGGCGACCGCGGCGTAGTCGGTCAACAGGATGTGCGCGAGGGTGTCGATCGCGTAGGTCGCTCCGGCGACCGCGAGGATGACGCCGATGGGGCGGGGCGCGATGCGCGAGCGCACGATGAGGGCGCCGAGCGTCATCAGGTGCACGCCGAAGGCGAGCAGGCCGATGAACCACGCGAAGTCGAACGCGGCGAACATGAGCAGCGCGACGTCCGCGCCGAGGCTGGTCGCGCCGATGGCGATCTCGAGGCCGAGGAACATGAACACGGCGGCGACGCCGAGGAAGACCGTGTAGGCCAGGCGGAACCACGCGACGAGCAGCGACCGCGCCCGACCGCCGGGGGCGAAGAGCACGTAGAGACCCCACGCGACCGGGATGTCGAGCAGGAACACGACGGCGAACGCGGCGAGGCCGAGCCGGAACAGGCCCTCCTGCTCGCGGATCGCGGTCACGGTCGCGTCGGCGTCGGCGGGGTCGATCATCCCCTGCTTGACGACGAAGTTGGCGAAGATCGCCAGGACGAAGAGGGCGACGTAGCCGGCGGCGGCGACGCGCGCCGCGGTGCGCCGGGTGGTGTCGGTGAGTGCGGACATGGGGTGGTCTCCTTCGGATCGTGGAGGGGGCGGGTGGATCGGCGCGTCTTCGTACTTAGTACGGCAACATGCAGAACGGTAGCGATACTTAGTACGATGAGTCAAGCCCGAATCTGAAGGAGATCGCGATGAAACAGACGGAGAGCCGGTCGCGCGCGTCGCTCGACCGCGACCGGATCATCGACGGAGCGGTCGAGCTCGCCGACGAGATCGGGCTGGATCCGCTGACGATCCGGCGGCTCGCCGAGCACCTGGGGGCCCGTCCGATGAGCCTCTACCACTACGTCTCGAACAAGGACGACATCGTCGACGGCATGGTCGGTCGCGTCTTCGACGAGGTCGAACGGCCTGATCCGGAAGCCCCGTGGAAGGAGGCCGTCGCGAGCCGTGCTCGTTCACTGCGGGCGGCGCTGCGCCGGCATCCCTGGGCGATTCCGATCATGGAGTCGCGCCGCACCCCGGGTCTCGACATCCTCGAGCATCACGAGGCGATGCTGGCGACGTGGCTGCGAACCGGCTTCCCGCTGCAGATCGTCGCGCACGGGCTCGCGGTCGTGGATGCGTTCGTCTACGGCTTCGCGCTGCAGGAGGCGGCGCTGCCGTTCGGGGAGAACGACGGTGATCTGACGGAGGCGAGCGAGCAGATCATCGCGCCGCTCTCGCCCGAGCAGTACCCCGCGCTGACGCGGTTCACCGCGGAGCATGTGATGCAGCCGGGCTACAGCTTCGGCGACTCCTTCGAAGTCGGCCTCGGGTTCATGCTCGACGGCGTCGAGCGCGCGGGGCGGGACGCGACGACGGCCTAGCGCGCGCTCGGCTCCCTCCGGCCGTGCAGAATGGGCGGCATGCAGATCCGACCTTTCCGACCGACCGACCGCGATGCCTGCTACGACGTCTGCGTGCGAACGGGGCTCGCCGGCGGGGACGCCACCGGCGCCTACTCGGACGACTCGCTGACCCCGGACATCTTCTGCGGGCCGTACCTCGAGCTCGAGCCGGATCTGGCATTCGTCATCGACGACGGTGAGCGCGCGGTCGGATACGTGCTCGGCGCGCACGACACGGCGGACTTCGTGGCGCGCTATCGTGCGCAGTGGCTGCCGGGCTTCGAGCGGCGCCACCCGCTCCGCGACGACGCGAGCGCCGATGAGCGCGAGATGCTCGACCTCGGGTACCGCCCCGAGCGGATGCTCACCCGCGACCTGGAAGAGTACCCGGCGCACCTGCACATCGATCTGCTGCCCTCGGCGCAGGGCCACGGCCTCGGGCGAGCGCTCATGACGACGCTGCTCGAGGCGCTCACCCGGCGAGGCATCCCGGGTGTGCACTTGGAGATGGATCCCGCCAACACGGGCGCGCTCCGCTTCTACGAGAAGCTCGGCTTCACTCGGCTGGAGGCCGAGGAGCCCGACTCTCTTCGCATGGGCCTCCGGCTGCCCGCCGCCTCCTGAACTCGAGCGGTTCTCGCGAACCGCCGATCGGTCGCCGCCCGAATGGGTCGATCGTGTTACAAGAGCGCCTCATTCCGGCTTCGCCATTGACAGCGATATTCAGATGCGGTTCACTTTCCAGCAAGATAGTAAAGTTTACTATCTTCGATCCCGCCCGCGTGGATCGGGTCCTCGGTTCTCGAATCGACGCGGCTCATCCGTGGGATGCGTGGACGTGACTTGAGAAGGTGGAGACATGCGAAGCAAGACGAATACTGGCCGCATCATGGCGGCCGCCGGAATCGCCGCGGTGGCGACACTCGCGCTCGCGGCGTGCACCGCGACCGCAGATGACGGAGGCGATGTCACGATCCGCATCGCCATGGGCAGCTCGGGCGACGCTGTCGACAGCCAGTTCGACGTCTTGAAGGCGCAGTACGAGGAGATGTACCCGGGACGCACGGTCGAGATCGTCGTCCAGGAGGACGACATCTACCAGACCACGGGCCTCGCCACCCTCCTCTCGAGCCGCGAGGCGCCGGACGCCTACTTCGAGTGGTCCGGGCCCCGGATGGCTCAGCACGTCGCCGACGGCGACGGCGCGGACATCGAGGCGGCCATGGCCGAGGCGCCGTTCTCGGAGCGCTTCGACGAGAGCGCGTTCAACAACATGGACGTCGACGGCTCCGGGATCTACATGGTGCCGTGGACCGGTGACGTGACCAACGTCGTCTGGTACAACGCGGCGGAGTTCGACGCGCTCGGCCTCTCGGTCCCGACCACCTGGGACGAGTACCTCGACGTCAACCAGGCGCTGCTCGACGCGGGCAAGACCCCGCTCGTCGAGGGCAACAAGGACCAGTGGCCGGTGGGAAGCATCGCCTCCCACATCGCCTCGCGCGTCGTCGGTGAAGACGTCTACTCCGACGTCATGGACGGGCTCGCGCCGATGAACTCCGCCGAGATGGTCGAGGCCATGGGCTACCTGGCCGACCTCGCTCCTTACGTCAACCCGAGCATCAACGCGCTCGCCGACGACGAGGCGACGACGCAGTTCTTCCTCGAGAAGGCTTCGACGATCCAGATCGGCAGCTGGCTGATGGCGGATGCCGCGACCGACGCTGAAGGCCTGGACTTCGACTACTTCAACCTGCCCGCGATCGACGGCGGCGCCGGCGACCAGGCAAGCGTGCTCGGCATCTCGACCGGCTTCATGGTGAACGCCAACTCGGACTACCAGGAGGAGACGCTCGAGTTCCTCGCCCTCATGATCGAGCCGGAGGGCACGCAGCTCTGGGCCGAGGTCGGACTCGCGCCGATGACCCTCGACGCGTTCGCGGGTGTCGAGGCCGACGCGCGGACCGTGTCGCTCGCGGAGCTCCTGAGCAACGCCCCGGTCGTCGTCGCTCCCGCCGACAGCGGTCACGACATCGAGATCGCGGCTGCGTTCTACGACGCCGCAGCCTCGATCATCGGCGGCACCGCGACGCCGCAGGAGGCGCTCGACACGGCGCAGAGCCGCATCGACTCCGCCGGCTGATTCACACCCCTACGGGTGCGGGATCCGGTCTCGGCCGGGTCCCGCACCACCCCCCCACCTGCGAAAGACGTAACGAGAACGCACCGTGAAGCCAACACGCGCCTGGACTCCCTACCTGCTGATCGCCCCCGCCGTGCTGGTATTCGCCTTCGTGGTGCTCATCCCCGCCGCCGCGAACACGGTCCTGAGCTTCGCGGACTGGAGCGGCAGCGACACCCTGACCTTCGTCGGGTTCGACAACTTCGCCCGAGCATTCCGCGACGAGATCTACCTCATCTCCTACGGCAACACCTTCGCCTACATCGGCTTGACCCTCATCCTCGAGGTGGCCGTGGGACTGCTGCTCGCCGGTCTGGTGACGATGGAGGGACGCAGCACCGCGTTCTACCGCGTCGCCTTCTTCGTGCCGGTGACGCTCCCGATGCTCGTCATCGCCGTGCTCTGGGGCTTCGTCTACAGCGATGACATCGGCCTGATCAACGGCGGACTGCGGGCGGGCGGACTCGATGAGCTCACCCGGGTCTGGCTCGGCGACCCCTCCACCGCGCTGCTCGCGATCAGCGTCGTCTCCGGCTGGATCTACGCCGGCTTCTACATGGCGATCTTCTACGCGGCGCTCCAGCGCATCCCCAAGCACATCGTCGAGGCGGCCATCCTCGACGGCGCCAGTCAGGCGCGCGTCTTCTTCAGCGTCAAGGTGCCGATGATCCGGCCGATGATCGAGGTGGCGGTGCTTCTCTGCGTCACCGGCGCCTTCCAGAGCTTCGACCTCTTCTATGTCATGACGAACGGCGGCCCCGACCATGCGACCGAGATCATCACGACCTACCTCGTCGAGGTCGTCTTCCGCTACCACGACCTCGGCTACGGCGCGGCGCTGGCCACGATCATGACCGTTGTCGTGGTGGTCGTCGGCCTCGTCCTCGTCAAGCTGCGCAGCAAGGATGGAGGTACCGGCGTTGAGTACTGAGTCGACGCCCACTCGTCGCGGCTGGTACGCCGCGCGCGCCCTGGGCAACCGCACGCTCTTCCACACCGTCATGGTGCTGATCTCGCTCATCTACGTCGTTCCGCTGGTGTGGATGGTGCTGTCGTCGTTCAAGACGAAACGCGAGATCTTCGACTCGCCGTTCGCGCTGCCGACGAACATCGACCTCGGGGTCTGGGTGGAGGCCTGGGATCGCGGGAACCTCGGCCAGTACGTGGTCAACAGCCTCATCACCACCACGGCCTCGGTGTCGGCGATTCTGCTGTTCGGGCTTGCAGCCGCCTACGCGTTCAGCCGGTTCCGGTTCCGGTTCAGCGTTGTCCTGCTGGCACCCTTCGTGCTCGGGCTGCTGCTGCCGGTGCAGTCCTACCTCACCGCGCAGTCCCGCATCTTCGATGCCTTCTACCTGCTGAACACGCGGTGGGCGCTCATCGTGCCCTACATCGGACTCGGGCTGGCCCTGGCGGTCTTCCTGCTGAAGGCCTACCTTGATTCGATGCCGAAGGAGCTGTTCGAGGCGGCGCGCATGGACGGCGCGGGCGACCTGCGGATGCTGTTCCAGATCGTGCTGCCGCTCATGACGCCGGGCCTGGCCACGGTGGCGGTGTTCTCGATCCTCTCGACCTGGAACGAGTTCCTGCTGGCCCTGCTCTACGTCATCGACGATGACCTGCGCACCATCCCCGCCGGTCTGCTCGCCTTCACCGGTCGATACAGCACCGACTATCCCTCGCTGTTCGCGGCGCTGTCGATCATCACGATTCCGATGATCGCGATCTACGTGATCTTCCACCGTCAGGTGATCTCCGGTGTGACCGAGGGATCCATCCAATGATCGGCGGCGCGGGTCGGTCTGCAAGGATCGTGTGATGCACCTCGCGGTCGATGGCGGGCAGTCGCAGATCCGGGCGCGCTCATCGCAGTCGCCCGACGTCGCCACCGTTCCCGGACTCAGCCGACTCGAGGGTGACCTGACGGCGGCCCTGGTGGCGCGCGTGGCCGAGGCCACCGCGCGGCTGGCGGTCGGCACCGGGCCGCTGGAGCGCGTGGCGCTCGGGCTGAGCACGCTGCCGGAGCATCACGAGGCTCGGCTCGACCTGCTCGAGGCGCTCGGCGAGGCTCTGCCGGCAGCCGAGATCTGGGTGGCCGGGGACGCGGTGACAGGGCACGCCGGCGCGCTGGCCGAGCGGCACGGGGTGTCGCTCACCGTGGGCACGGGCGTCGCGTGCATCGGCGTCAGCCGGGTCACGGGCGCGCGCAGCAAGGTCAACGGGGACGGATTCCTCCTCGGTGACGCCGGTGGCGCGTTCTGGATCGGGCGCCACGGTCTGGCGGCGGTGATCCGCGCCTCCGACGGCCGCGGGGAGGCGACGGCGCTGACCGCCGCCGCCGTCGGCCGCTTCGGCGAGCAGGAGGATCTCGCCGCGCACGTGCACTCCCGGGCGCGCGCGGTCAACGACATCGCCCACTTCGCCGCCGAGGTGCAGGCCACGGCGCTCACCGGAGATCCGGTCGCCGTCGCGATCATCGCGCAGGCTGCCGACGAGCTCATGCTCACCATTCGAGCCGCGGCACGGGTCATCGGCGAGGGCGCGATCCCCGTGGCGATGTCGGGGCGTGCGGTCGCGGCGGGCTCGGCGCTTCACGACGCGCTCGTGGCGCGCATCGAGGCGGACGCGGCAATCGAGCTGCTGGACAGTGCGGGAACGCCGTTGGACGGCGCGCTGCGGCTCGCCATCGACGGCGAGGTGCACCCGTACGGCGACGCGATCACACGGTGGAGGCGACCGGAATGACCGAGAACACCGACCCCCTGGGGTCCTACCTCGCGCTGCTGCGCGAGAAGCTGACGCAGCTCGAGACCACGCAGCGCGCCGCCCTCGAGCGCGCCGCGGACGCTGTGGCCGAGACCCTTGTGAAGGACGGCCTCGTGCACGTCTTCGGATCGGGTCACTCGCACATGGTCGCGGAGGAGCTCTTCTATCGCGCGGGCGGCCTCGGGGCGATCAACCCGATTCTCGAAGGAGATCTCATGCTCCACGAGTCGGCGACCGGTTCGACTCAGAAGGAGCGCCAGCCCGGCCGAGGGCACCAGGTGTTCGATCGACTGAATCCGAATCCGATCGACACCCTGATCGTGATCTCGAACTCCGGTGGAAACCAGATCGCGCTCGAACTCGCCGAGCGCGCCCGAGCGAACGGGATGGCGGTGATCGCGATCGTCAGCCTGCAGCACGTGCGCTCCGGCGTCGCTCTCCGCGACGGCGTGACGACCCTCGACCAGCTCGCCACGATCACGATCGACAACCTCGGAGTCGCGGGCGACGCCGCGATCGAGCTTGCCGAGGCCGGCGCGGTCATGGGCCCCACCTCCTCCGTGGTCGGCGTGACGATCGCCAACTCCATCGCGATGACCGCCGTGTCGCTCGCCGCCCGCGCGGGCGTGCGCGCCGGTGTGTTCTCCTCCAGCAACGTCGCCGGAGGCGACGAGCGCAACCGCGAGCTGATCGCCCGGTACCAGTCCCGGGTGGTGGCACTGTGACGGCGCGGACGCCCCTCGCGGGCGTGATCGAGGGGTTCTACGGACGACCCTGGAGTCACGACGAGCGGCTCGAGATGATCGACTTCCTCGCCGAGGTCGGACTCAACACCTTCATCTACTCGCCGAAGAACGACCTCTTCACGCGGCAGCGCTGGCGCGACCCGTACCCGGAGCGCGAGGCCGCTGAGCTCGCCGAACTGGTGACGCGCGCCCACGCTGTCGGGGTCGATGTGCACTTCGCCCTGTCGCCGGGACTGTCGATGCGCTACTCGGATCCCGCCGACACGGATGCGATTCTCGCGAAGTTCGCCCAGGTCGCCGACGTCGGGATCGACGGCTTCGAGCTGTTCCTCGACGACATCCCCGAGGTGCTTCAGCACGGCCCCGACCGCAGCGCCTTCGGGTCGCTCGTCGAGGCGCAGATCGCGGTGGTCGGGGAGGTGTGGACGCGGCTGCGCGCCTCGCATCCGGACGCGCGCTTCGCGGTCTGCCCGACGCAGTACTGGGGCCACGGCGATGAGGAGTACATCAGCGCGCTGGGGCAGAGCCTCCCCGCGGATGTCGGGCTGTACTGGACAGGGCGCGCGATCTGCGCACCCGAGCTGCAGGCCGCCGATGCGCGCGTCTTCGCCGAGCACACGGGCCACCCGCCGCTGTACTGGGACAACTTCCCCGTCAACGACGTGGCGATGACCGGCGAGCTGCACATCGGGCCGTACCTGGGTCGCGAGGCGGAGATCCCGGCACTGGCCCACGGGGTGATCGCGAACGCGATGCCGCTCGCGGAGGCCTCGAAGATCGCCTTCTGCTCCTTGGCCGACTTCATGTCCGACCCCGAGGGCTTCGACGCCGAGGCCAGCTGGGAGGCGGCGATCGCGCGCATCGCGGGTCCGCGCGATGCGGCGGCGCTGCGCGAGTTCGCGGACGCCTGCCGAGGCTCGGCGCTGTGCACCGATGACGCCCCGCGGCTGGCGGCCCATCTTGAGCGCTTCGCCTTCCAGTACCAGTTCGAAGACCAGGTCACGGCGGTCGCGGAGCTCCGTTCGCGCGTCGCCGCGATGCTCGAGGTCACCGCGCCGCTGGATGCTCCGGAGAACGCCCGCCTCGGTGCAGAGATCGCACCCTGGCTGGCGCAGTATCGGCGCGGGCTTCAGTCGCTGCTGACCGCGATCGACCTGATTCCGACGACGGGGAGGGGCGTGCCGGCGAGCCTCGAGGGCTCTGACCGCGACGTGGTGGCCGCCCTGTTGGAGGAGTTCCGCTCGCACCGGCTTCGCGTCTTCGGCGACGTGCTCGACATGTTCCTCTCGGATCTGTCGGGCGAGTTCACTCCGCGCTGACGGGAGCGAGGGCGACGCGCTCGCCCTGACGCCACGACGCGGTGGCGGCTTCCAGCACCCGTGCCCCCTGGATCGCATCCGCGAGGGGGTGGAGCAGTTCGGCCTCGCCGCGGACCGCGGCGTCGAAGCGCTCGACCTGCGCGACGTACGAATCGGCGCCGGGCACGACGATCCGCTCCGCCTGCTCGTCGATCGTGAGCACGATGTCGACCTCGCCGCTCGGGCAGAGGAACGGATGCGGAATCGTGAGGCGCCCGCGGGAGCCGGTGATCTCGATCCGGTCGTCGTCGGCGCTCCACATGCTCACCTGCGCGGTCGCCCCGACGCCGTCCGGGAACTCCAGCAGGAGGGCGGTGCTCATGTCGATGTCGCCGTGCACGGCGGAGGCGGCGGCGTGCGCCGTCACGGCGGTCGGCTCTGCGCCGAGCAGGTAGCGCGAGGCATGGATCGCGTAGCAGCCGACGTCGTAGACGGCACCGCTGCCGGGGGCGCCCTGGAAGCCCGAGTGGTCGAGCTCGTCGGAGGCGTCGAAGGTGAAGACGGTGTGGAGCGCGCGCACCGTGCCGATCCGCCCGGAGGAGATGAGGTCGCGCACCGCCGCGATGCGCGGGTGGTGCGCGTACATGAACGCCTCGGCGACGAGCACTCGGTGCTCGTCGGCAAGCGCGGCGAGGTGGCGCGCCTCCGCCTCGGTCACGGTGAACGGCTTCTCGCAGAGCAGGTGCTTGCCGGCGCGGATCACGCGCTCCGCCCAGTGCGCGTGCTGCGCGTTGGGGACGGGCAGGTACACCGCGTCGATGCGCGGGTCGGCGAGAAGCGCGTCGTAGTCGCCGAACGCCTCCACTCCGTAGCGCTCGGCGGCGGCCTCGGCCTTGGCGGGCCGCCGGCTCGCGATCCCGATCAGTTCGGCGCCCTCGGCGGCGAGCAGAGCGGGGACCATCGCCTCGGTGATGCCGGCGACGCCGAGCACGCCCCAGCGCACGGTCGCGCTCATGCCGGCACCGCCGACCAGTCGAACAGCACGCCCAGATAGCGCGACCGGTCCTCGCGCAGAGCCGCATACAGCTCAGGCGCGTCGAGCGGGCTCGCGCGATGCGTGATCAGGGACTCCACCTCGAGTCGGCCATCGCGGAGGTAGTCGAAGAACAGCGCCGTCATCTCGGCGGGCGTCCAGCGCTGGTGAATGCTGGATCGCTCCGGAGCCGTCGACGCGTGCACGCCGATGATCGTGATCCCGTCGGCGACGATGCGCGGACCGAGATGCTGCTGGCTGGGGTGCGGGCTGTCGCCCACCAGCACGAGTCGACCGTGCGGGCGCAGCAGCGTCGAGGTGTCGGCGAACGCGACGGGATGCCCGGTGACGTCGAAGGCGACGTCCAGAAGCTCGCCCCCGGTCTCCGCGCGCACAGCGTCGTGCGCCGCGCCCGCGTGCTCGGCGACCGCGACCGTCGCGCCGCCGCGCAGCGCGGCCTCGCGTCGCGCGGGATCGGGGTCGATCGCCACGATGTGGCGCGCACCGCTCAGCCGCAGGTAGCGGACGATCAGCTGACCGAGCAGTCCCAGGCCGATGACGCCGACGGACTCGCCCAGGTCGAGGCCCGCGCGGCGCACGGCCCACTGCGTCGTGACGGCGAGCGAGGCCCAGCAGGCGTCCTCGGAGCGGACGCCGTCGGGCACGACGATCGCCTCGTCGCGGGGCACGGTGACGTACTGGGCGTGCGGCGCGGGAAGCGCAACGCGGTCTCCGACGCGCACGTCGCCGATGTCGCGGCCGACGGCGACGACCTCGGCGGTGAGCGAGTAGCCGGGGGCGAACGGGAATCGCACCCACTCCTGCCAGAAGGTGCCCGGCTCGAAGTCGCCCGCCAGGCAGAACGTCTCGGTTCCGGTGCTCACGAGCGACGCGAGCGCGCGGCAGGTGATCTCGGTCGGCCCCGGCTCGGGAACAGCGTGCCGAACCAGCTCGACGTCTCCCGGCGCGGGGAAGACGACGTCGAGCGACTCGCGCGTCACGGGCTGACCCCCGCGGAGGTCAACTGCTCCTCGGCATCCGCGAGGAGGCGAACGATGTCGCGACCGAAGGCGACGTCGCAGGGGTGCGCGAGCTCGCCGCTGCGGGCGTTCGCCCCGAGCTCGTCGAGCGCGAGGGTGAGAGCGGCGAGAGCGTCCACATCGTCGACGGGGACCTCGATCCGGCCGAGTTCGCCCCACACCGTCGTCGAGAAGCCATCGGCCGGGTCGGGTGCGCGCAGGGTCAGGCTCACGGTGCTGGTCGCGCCGGAGGTGTGGGTCGCGACGAGGTGGCGCAGGTCGAGGTCGCCGGCGTGGGCCCGCACCTCGCGAATCGGTCCGACCGTCTTCCACAGGATGGAGAGCGCGTGCGGACCGAGATCCCACAGGCCGCCCTTGTCGTGGCGCCACGGGGTGTTGAACGGGTTGTCGTCGTTCAGCGCCGAGCCGAGCCACAGGCCGCCGCCGCCGCGCAGCGGCTCCGCCTGCTCGCACCGCGCGACGATGGCTCGCACCCGCGGGTCGAACAGCATGGTGAACAGCACGACCGTCGCCACGCCCTGATCGCGGGCGGCGGCGACGAGCGCGTCGGCCTCGGCGACGTCCAGGCTGATCGGCTTCTCGAGGAGGACGTGCTTGCCGGCCTTGATCGCGCGGAGGGCCAGAGGCGCCTGCACGTGCGGCGGGAGGGCGAAGGTGACGCCGTCCACCTGCTCGAGAAAGGCATCGAAGTCGTCGGTCGCGGTGACCCCGGCGTGCTCGGCCGCCACCGCGCTGGCACCGTCGAGGCTGCGCCCCCACACGCTCGTCAGTTCCCAGCCCTGCGAGGCGACCACGGCGGGGGCATGCGTCACGCGCGCCCAGTATCCGGTGCCGGCGAGGCCCATTCGTCGCGTCGTCGTCATGTCAGCTTCCGTTCGCTCGTTCGCAGGGACTCCCGCAGCCGGGTGCGGCGCGAGTCGCGCTCCTCGTCGGTGAGGCTCAGGTCCGACGCCCAGAGGGCCTCGAGGCCCAGAAGGGCGGATCCGTAGATCGGGGCGTCGGACACGATGGTGATCTGCGCGCCGGGCGCGACGGCCAGGATCGCGTCGATCACCGGGTCGACCAGCAGCGATTCGCCCGAGGTGAGCATGCCGCCGCCGAGCACCACTTCGGGCTGGCCGTCGGTCAGGCCCAGCCGTCGCAGCGAGGTGCTGACCAGCAGTGCGATCTCCTCGGCCTGGCGCGCCACGATGGCGCGCGCGATGGGATCGCCGGCGCGCGCTTCCGCGAACAGCACGGGGACGATCTCGTGCATCCGGTCGAAGTCGATCGTGCGCAGGTGCATCGCCTCGGTGACGGCGACCGCGTTCGGGAGTCCGAAGTGCGCGGCGACGGCGTCGGTCAGGCTGGTCGCCGGCCCGCGCCCGCTCTCCGCCCGCGAGCAGTACCAGAGCACCTCCTTGGAGATGCCGAGCCCCCCGCCCCAGTCGCCGGAGATCCGTCCCAGTGCGGGGAAGCGCACGCGTGAGCCGTCCGGTCCGACGCCGACGCTGTTGATGCCCGCGCCGCACACGACGGCGACACCGAATCCGGCGCTCGTGCCGGTGCGCAGCATGGCCAAGGTGTCGTTCTCGACGACCACCTCGCGCGCCCAGCCGTGCGCCACGATCGCCTCGTTGATGCGCTCCTCCTCGATGGGGAGGTCCGCGTTGGCGAGGTAGCCCACGGCAAGGTCGACGATGCCGTCGGGGGCGGAGGCGAGGGCGGTGGCGACATCGTCGGCGAGCAGCTCGACCGCGGCCGCCGCGCCGATCAGATGCGGGATGAAGGGCCCCGAGCGCTGGCGCGCGATGACCTCACCATTCTCGAGCACGACGGCGATATCGGTCTTGCTGTTTCCGCCGTCCAGGGCGAGCAGCGTGCGCGGTGTCGCGGCGGCTGCGGGGAGCATCTCGTTCACGCGTCCCTTTCAGTGCGTCGAGGTGGCCGGGAAAGAGATCGGCTCAGGTCGAGAAGACGCGATCGCGGGCGAGCTCGAGGCTCGACATCAGAGCGCCGGACATCACGGGATCGTCGGTGACCGTGGCCCCCAGGACAGGAGGCGTCGCCAGTGCGACGGTCGAGAGCTCCGCGGTGATCGCGGAGCGCAGGGCCGGCCCGCCGAGCGTCGCGAGGCTCCCCGCGACGACGATCTTCCGCGGATCGAGGAGAGCATGGATCGACGCCAGCCCGACCGCGTATCGTTCGGCGATCGCCGTGAGCAGGGCGGTGGCCTCGGCGCCGTTCGTGGCGACCGCGGCCGCCATGGCCTCGGAGGCGCTCGCCGCGGAGATCCCGTGGTCGGCGGCCAGGCGCACGATCGCCTCCTCGCCCACCAGATCTTCGAAGCCTCCGCGGTTCACCCGGGCGGGGTTGCGCACGACCGGAACCCCGGAGGGCTGGATGAACGCGGCTTCGCCGGCTGCGCCGTGACTGCCGCGGTAGACCCGGCCGTCGATGACCATCGCGCCGCCGATGCGCTCGTCGAGCCAGAGCAGGAAGAAGTTGTCGGCGTCGTCGCTGGCGGCGCGATGCTCGGCCACGGCGACGAGGTTCACGTCGTTCTCGATCCGAACCGGGCAGGCCAGCAGCGACTCGAAACCGGCGACGAGGCCGGGTTCCTGCCAGTCGTGCAGATGGTCGGAGTAGCGGAGCTGGTCGGGGTCGTAGGAGCCGGGGGCGCCGACGACGACGGCCGAAAGCTCGTCCGGCGCGATTCCCGCCGACTCGGCGGCGGAGCGAATAGCTGCGACGGCCCGCCGGAATCCGACCTCCCCGGTGTCGACGTCATCCGCGAGGTGCAGGTCGGCGACGGGGGCGCCGACGATGTCCACGATGCGCACGTGGATCTCGGCGGGCGTCACGTTGAGCGCGGCCGCGTAGCCGGCGCGCGGATTGAGTCGGTACAGCTGCGGGGCGCGTCCGCCGGGGCCGGGGGTGCCGACACCGGCATCCACGACCAGTCCGCTCTCTTCGAGTCGGACGAGGAGCTGGGAGGCGGTCGGCTTCGAGAGCCCCGTCAGCCGACCCACGTCGCCGCGGCTGAGCGTGGTGTGCTGGATGAAGAGGTCCAGCACGACGCGGTTGTTGAGCGACCGCAGGAGGCCCGGTGTCGCCGGCGTCGGCGCGGCGGTCGACTGCCCGCGGCGAGGCGAGGCATCGCGGGTATGGGATGAGGTCAACGCCGCGCTCCAGACAAGTTAGGAAACTTTACTATCTCGAAATCTATCCAGGATCCGGGGGCCTGTCAATCAGAAACGGCGGCTGGGCGGCGAAGAAATCCCCGGTGCGCAGGAGGCTACTGTGCGCACGGCGGACGGAGCGGTCGGACGCCGCCTCAGGAGAGAATCCGCTCTCCGATGAACCCCCCGCTCTCGCAGCCGGGCGGGATCGCGAAGACGGCAGATCCGATCGGAATGGTCCACTGGTTGAGCAGGTCGAGCTCGTCGAGTCGACGCTGGATCGGAACGAACTGGGTCGTGGGGTCGGCCTGGTACGAGGCGAAGATGAGTCCCGAATCCGACACTCCGCCGTCGCCGTCGGGAGGCAGATCGTAGTTGTAGCCGCGACGGAAGATCCGCTCGCTGCCATCGCCACGCGCTCGACGAATGTGAGCGAACGACGGGATGATCGGGAAACCCGTGGCTCCGGTCGCCTCGAAGTCGGGCTCATCAGTCTCGTTGACCCCGGTGAGCGGGGCCCCGTTCGACAGCGTGCGGCCGACAGACTGCTCGCGGCCGGAGCGGTCCAGCTCGTCCCAGGTGTCCAGCGTCATCCGAATGCGGCGCACGACGAGGCTGGTGCCGCCCTCGATCCACCCGCCGGTCGACCAGACCACCGAGTCGAAGTCGCTCGTTCCCGGTACCGGGTTGACGGTTCCGTCGACCTGGCCGAACAGGTTGCGCATCGTGGTGCCCGCCTTCTCGGTGCCGCGGGCGCGCCGGAAGCCGTCCTGGCGCCAGCGCACCGAGGCGAAGCGCCGCGCATCCTTGAGCAGCATGCGGACCGCGTGCGCGACGGTGATCGGGTCGTCGGCGGCGACCTCCAGCAGAAGGTCGCCGTCGCTCCACGCCGCGTCGAGCTGGTCGACCGAGAACGCGGGAAGCGGGGCAAGCCAGTCGGGAGTGGCCGCACCCGTGCGCGCGACGAAGCCCGGGCCGAAGCCGAACGTGACGGTGAGGCGCGCCGGGGCGAGGGCCAGTTCGGGCTCCGAGTCGGCGAGAGCGGATTCGCCCTGCGTCAGGCGCGCCGCGTCGTCGGTCAGGATGCGCATCAGGCGCCGCAGGCCGTCGCGGTCGACATCGGGCTCGAGGTCGAGACCGAGGAACGCGCTGTGCGACTGCGGGACGATCGCGACACCCGCCTGATGCGGTCCGTAGAAGGCGATCGTCTCCGAACCGGTCGTCTCGGTGCCCCCCGTCGCCGGGGACGAGGTCGCGCTCGCAGACGACAGGGCGAGGTCGGCGCCGATCGCGGCCGTGGCGCCGAGCCCGGCGGCAGCCCCTCCGAGGAGGAGCTGCCGCCGGTTCACTCCGCGCCCGGACTCGGCACTCCGGGCGGAGGGCACTAGTCCTCCTCGCCCACGTAGGTCTCGTTCGCGCCGGAGAAGTCCTTCGCGGGAGCGGCGAACGTGAACTCGGAGCCGTCCGAGAAGCTGAGCGTGATCTCGATCTCGTCGCCCGCGACGAGCGGTGCGGTCAGTCCCATCAGCATCAGGTGGTTGCCGCCCGGCTCCAGCACGAGTGTGCCGCCGGCGGGCACGACGAAGCCGCCCTCCTTCTCCTGCATCGACATCGAGCCGCTGCCGTCGTCGACGGTCTCGTGCAGCTCCGTCATCGTCGCGGCCGCGCTCGTCGACGCGAGGACGGACACCTCGGTGTCGCCGGTGTTGGTCAGCTCGCCGAAGGCCGCCGTCATGCCCTCGTCGGCGGCCTTGACCCAGGCGTCCGCGATGGTCACGTTCTCGGCGGCGGTCGTCGGTGCGACCGCGGCGGGCTCTGCGTCGGCGGTGGGGGCGCATCCGGCGAGGACGAGTGCGGCTGCCGCGGCAAGGGCGAGCAGGGCCGCCGGGCGTCGGGTGGGTGTCGTGTTCATGGTGTTGTTCCTTGCTTTCGTTGAGAAGAGGTGCGTGGTCACGCCGAGCCGCGCTCAGTCGTGCCGGGTGAGGCGTCGCCTCGTCGCCGCGAGCTCAGCGCGAGAGCGAATCCCACGAGAGCGATGGCGGCGCCGACGAGGCCGACGAGGATCAGTCGCGGGGCATCGACGCCTGCGGTCGGGGAGGCGTCGCCGTCGTCCCGCCCCGCGGCGGCCTCGACCGCCGCGGTCCCGGACTCCGCCGGAGTCGGCTCGGCCGCGACCTCGCCCACCGTGAACGGCACGATCCCGCTGATCGGGTGCCCGTCCTGGGACACCACCTGCCAGCGAATCTCGTACCGGCCGTCGGGCATGCCGCTCGCCAGTGCGATGCTCACCGTGGTGCCGTCGTAGACGAGGTCGCCCTGCGTCCAGGGCTGCTCCGACTCGTCGAGGACGAGGATGGCCCCGCCGACGGCGAGGAGATCGTTCGCGAAGCGCAGCGAGACCTCGTCGGGTGGAGCGTCGAGGGCTTCGCCCTTGGCGGGGGTCGATTCGAGGAGCTGTTCGTGCGCCTGCGCGGCGTCGGTGACGCCGAGCAGGCTCCACGACACCGCGGCGACGGCGAGTGCGGCCAGTGCGATGCGGAGTCGCCCGAGGGCGGGTGCTGACATGGTGCATCCAATGCGGGAGCGCGGCAGGGCCCAGCCCTGCCGAGACGAGTGCAACGTCGGGGCCGCCGAATAGGCGGCACGGTCCCGAGGGCACGCAAGTGCTCCTCGGGGCGTTAGGAGAGTGCGAACGCGACCGGACGCGGGGGGCCTCGACGCGAGACCGATGCCGTCAGGGCGGCGCGGGCGAGCCCGCCCGCGCCGCCGGCCGCGGCGACGAGTCGCGCGGCGCGGGCCGGGATGGCGGCGGCGTGCGCGAGACGGGGGGCAACCGCGCGCGCGAGCAGCGCGGCCAGCAGCAGGGCGAGGCGTCGCAATCCGGCGAGGGCGGTCTCGCTGCGCCGGATCAGTGCGATCGTGGCGACCGCGGCGACCCCGTGCCCGAGCCACATCCAGCCGTCGGTGTGGTCGGCGTGCGCGCTGGTGCTGGCGAGCGCCGCGATCGTCGAGGTGTCGTGGCCCGCGTGGACGCCACCGCGGTCGGCGGTGACGACCGCCGTGGACCCGGCGGCTCCGAGCACGAACAGCCAGTGGAACAGGAACTGGCTGGCCAGCACGGAGAGGGCGAGACGCGGCAGTGACAGCGCGCGGCCTGAGAGGGGCAGGCAGACCAGCACCGACAGCGTGACGGGAACGAGGATGCCGACCAGGCCGGGGATGGATCCGCCGGCGAGCACGTGCGAGATGAGGGCGACGAGCGTCGACGAGACGGCGACGAGAAGCGCCTTCGCCGTGCGGGCCCGACGCGAGACGGGCGCAGCGCCGATCCGCGCCGAGGCGGAGCTGCGGCCTCGCGCGGCCGAGGCGGGACGCGAACTCATCAGTCTCATTCTACGAACAGCCGGCGCGGCGCCAAGGTGGTCAGCGGGCGGCGGACGTGGAGGTTCAACTATACCCCAGGGGGTATAGTGTGAGCACTTCGCTGCCTCGGCGACACCGCCGCTGCGCATCCACGAATCCCCGGCATGCTGTCCGGAAGAGAAGGAGAACGCCGATGTGCCACGCCGTCACCTGTCGTAAGTGCGGGAAGACCACCTGGTCGGGCTGCGGCCAGCATGTCGACCAGGTCATGCGCCGCGTGCCGAAGTCGCAGCGGTGCGAGGGCCACCAGAACGAGACGTCGAGCGGCTTCTTCGCTCGCCTCTTCGGTCGCTAGAGCCACTCGGTGCGGCGCGGCTCCCACGGTTCGCGTGCGGCGAGCTCCGCCCCGGCGGCGCGCAGCCAGCGCTCCGGCTCGGCGATCGCGTTCGCGCTCCCGCCCGCGAGCTCGGTGAGCGTCACCAGGCCTCGCGAGTCGGGGTTCGACCGCGGGTCCTCCGCCTGCCCGGCGACGATGCACACGGTGGCGCCGTAGGACTGAGCCAGCTCAAGCAGGTGCCCGACGACCTTGCCCTGAAGAGAGGTGCGATCGAATCGTCCTTCTCCGGTGATCAGCACGTCGCCCTCCGACAGTTCATCTGTCAGCCCGGTCAGAGCTGCGAGCTGGTCAGCGCCGGGCCGGAGCTGCGCTCCCCAGGCGGCGCGGAGTCCGAAGCTCGTGCCTCCGGCGGCGCCATCGCCCGCCTCGTTGCCGCTGTCGCCGAGCAGCGCCGCGAGTCGTGCCAGGCTGCGGTCCAGTTCCCGCACCTGCACCGCGGTGGCGCCCTTCTGCGGTCCGAAGACGGCTGCCGCGCCGTGCGCGCCGCGCAGGGGGGCAGTGACGTCGCTCAGGCAGACGACGCCGCGCGGCGGAGCCGGGCGCAGGTCATCGAGCACGATTCGGTCGAGTTCGGCGAGCCCGCCGCCTCCGAGGGGGACCGGTCGGCCGGCGGAGTCCAGGAACCGGGCGCCGAGCGCGGCCAGTGCGCCCGCGCCGCCGTCGGTGCTCGCCGAGCCGCCCAGGCCGACGATGAGGCGATCAGCACCGGCGTCGAGTGCCGCGGCGATCAGCTCGCCGACCCCGAATGTGTGCGAGCCCATCGGGTCGAGTTCGTCGACCAGGGGCAGTCCGCTGCTTTGCGCCATCTCGACGACCGCGGTGCCGTCGTCGAGCATGAGCCACTCGGCGTGCACCTCGCGCATCTGCGGGCCGCGCACGACGGCCGCGTGTCGGACGGCTCCGGGATGCGAGGTCTCCACCGCGTCGAGGGTGCCCTCGCCGCCATCAGCCATCGGCTTCAGCGTCACGGTGTCCTGCGTTCGCAGCTCCCGCCAGCCCGCCGCGATCGCACGGGCGGCATCACGTGCCGAGACGGTTCCCTTGAGAGAGTCGGGGGCAACAATGACGCGCACGAGGCCCGACTCTAGCGCCACGCGCGCGAAGGAGCCGAAGCACTCGCGAGCCGCGTCCGATAGCCGCGTCGGTGTACCCCGAATGGACCTCAATCCGGATCGGGGTACAAATTTCCGGGTTGCGTGCGGGCCGAGCCGGGCGCCATTTCGGTGCCGAAAACCGGCAAGCTGCGGACAAATCGGGGTACAAAATGGGCAGATCTGCGCCGAAGAATGCCCCCCGGAGGCCTTTCGGGGCACATTTGCCCCCCGGAGTGGGGAGAGAATGACCCCCGAACGGGTGTCGGCATTCTGGAGGACGACTGCCTAGTCTATGTGCGGGGGACAAACCACGTCCCCCAAACCTCGGACCAACACCACGAACCGACTAGGACACATCATGCTTGAACTCGCTCCCGCCGCCGCACTCGCTGTCACCGCGTTGCTCGCCGCCGCGTGCTTCATCACTGCTGCTGTCCGTCCCGGCCCCGGTACCCGCCGCGCCTGACCACCCTGAATCGTCAGGCGCGGTGACTCCGCGCGCCATCCCACGTCGCAGTGACCGGGCCTTCCGGCCCTAACCCGCATCGCGGCGACGCACCTCACACCCCGACTCGACGAAGCGCGGCAACTCCCCGGCTGCCGCGCTTCGTTGTGTCAGGAGTCGATTCCGCTCAGCCGCTGCAACACGCGCAGCGCCGCCCCTGCGTCGTCGACATCGACGAGCACGTGGTCGTGGTGCAGCCCGGCGATCACGTTGCAGCTGAGTCCCGCGTCCGCAAGGGCGGTGGCGAATGCCGCGGTGAGACCGACGGCGTCGAGCGCGGAGTTCACCTCGAGCGTGATCCACGCCCCGACGAAGTCGTAATCGAGGCCAGCAGCCTCGGCGACGTCGCGCGCGACGACGGCGCACAGCCCCTCCGGTTCGCGGATGAGCGCCTCGATGTGCTCGAGGCCGAGGTCGGCGTTCCAGGCGACGAAGACGAACTCGCCCGGCCGCTGCACCGGCGACATGCTCCGCAGAAGCTCATTCAGATCACGGATGCCGGCCACCCCTCGAGCCTACGGGCGGCGGTCGGATCGGGCTCGATTTCTCGGCCGCCGAATGCGCTGTTATGATCGTCCGGTTGACCATCGCGTCGACATGCGCCCGTAGCTCAACGGATAGAGCATCTGACTACGGATCAGAAGGTTGGGGGTTCGAATCCCTCCGGGCGCACACTGGTTGAGACAGTGAAACCCCGGTCGCCCTCGCGGAGACCGGGGTTCTTTCTGTCCCGGGGCGGGCGGCTCAGACGGTCGCCCCGCGCACGCGCTGGTCGCTGGACGCGCGCAGCACGAGCTCCGGCGTGAGCACGATCTGCCGATGCACGTGCGCCTCGCCGCCGACCGCATGCTCGAGCAGCAGCTGGGCCGCGAGGGAGCCGAGCTCGCCGATCGGCTGGCGGACGGTGCTGATCGGCACCACCCAATCCTGTGCGAAGTCGATGTCGTCGTAGCCGATCAGGACGACGTCTTCGGGAACGCGGATGCCGGAGCGCGACAGCCCGCGGTAGGCGCCGAAGGCGAGCATGTCGTTTCCGCAGAAGATCGCACTCGGCAGGTCGCCCGCGAGGAGGAGCTCGACGGCACGTTCCCCCTCAGGGACGCCCAGGCCGGAGGCGCTGACTTCGACGAGCGCGGTGTCGGGGTCGAGCCCGGCTCCGACGATCGCGTCGATCACGCCCTTGGAGCGCTGGGTGAACTGCCGAAGTCCGGGCGGGCCCCCGATGAAGGCGACGCGCTCGTGCCCCTGCCGGAGCAGGTGCTCGACGGCGAGGCGGGCGCCGAGGACGTTGTCGACCGAGATCGAGCACTCGTCGGGGCCGCCCTCGTAGTCGAGGAAGACGACGGGGAGGCCGTTGGGGATCTCGATGTTGATGACGCCCTCATCGTCAGCCTGATCGGCCGGCGTCAGGAGCACGCCGCGCACGCGCTGCGCCGCGAGCATGGTGAGCAGCTCCCGCTCGCGCTCCACGTCGCTCTCCGAGTTGCAGAGCATCACCACGTGGCCCGCCTGTCGCACGGCATGCTCGACTGCGCGCGAGGCTCCCATGTAGAACGGGCTCGCGGTGTCGAGCACGACCAGCCCGATGACATCGCTCGAGAGGCCGGCGATGACGCGCGCCTGCTGATTCGGAATGAACTGCAGCTCGGCGATCGCGTCCTCGACGAGGGTCCTGGTGCGCGCGGTCACGCGCTCGGGGTGGTTGATGACGTTCGAGACGGTGCCGACGGACACGCCCGCGAGTGCGGCGACGTCGCGGATCTGGGGAGTCGCCCGCGCACGGCGGGCGTCTTCGGCGGCGATAACCGCTGATGCGACGGAGGAGGAGGCCACGGGCGGCAGTTCCGGGCGTGACGGCGGTCCCGCCGTCGAAGCCTCGCGCGAAGGGCGCGGCACGACGTCGGCGGCGTCGATCTTGTTGCGACCCAATGCCCATCACCTCGTTGTCGGGAACATCATAGAGGTCCGCTCAGCAACCGACGGAGGAGTCGTGTTGTGTTTCGCCTGGACGGGTGCTAACTTTTGGACCGGTTCAATTATGAACCACAAAACGGACACGCCAACGACGTCAGGGGGCCGGGATGATCGAGCACAGCTGCTCGCCTCGTCACGCGAACGTGACGACTGGTCGTCCGTTGCGAGACTCCCACCTTGCGTGTCTCGTGGCGAGGAACCGCCGATCGGATTGCCGAGGGCGCGGCGCTTCACGCGCGCTTCCGGTCATGCCGCGCGGCGGGTGGTCGACGTTCGACGCTGCACCAAGTCGAACGTGTGGTGACCGCGCCGAACTGTCACATCCCCAATAAACAAGGAGAAACGAATGAAGCAACGACGCTTTAAGGCCATTGCGGTCGGGCTCAGCCTCGCGGTTGGTCTCAGCCTGTCGGCTTGCGTGACGGATGACAGCACGTCCGCCGAGGGCGACCACACGATCGTGATCGTGCCCAAGGACTCCACGAACCCCTGGTTCGTCCGCATGGAGGAGGGAGTCAAGAGCTTCGCCGCTGACTCGGGTCTCAACGTCTACCAGAAGGGCCCGTCGGAGACCGACGCGACCATGCAGGCGCAGGTCATCCGTGACCTGATCGCGCAGGGCGTCGACGCCATCGGCGTCATCCCGGTCGACCCGGGTGCCCTGGAGCCCGTGCTCAAGGAGGCGCTCGACGCCGGCATCGTGGTTGTGACGCACGAGGGTGCGACGCAGGAGAACACGATGTACGACATCGAGGCGTTCAACAACACCCAGTACGGCGGCTTCATCATGGACAACCTCGCCGAGGCCATGGGCGAAGAGGGCCTGTACACGACGATGGTCGGTCACGTGACCAACGCATCGCACAACGAGTGGGCTGACGGCGCCGTGGCGCAGCAGCTCGCCGAGTACCCGAACATGACCCTCCTGGAGGCCGAGCCCCGCGTCGAGTCGCAGGACGACGGCGAGGTCGCGTACCAGACCGCCAAGGAGCTGTTCAAGAAGTACCCGGACCTCAAGGGCATCGTCGGGACCTCGTCGTTCGACGCCCCCGGTGTCGCGCGTGCGATCGAGGAGCTCGGCCTGACCGGCAAGGTCTTCGTCAGCGGAACCGGCCTCCCGGCCGCCAACAAGGAGATCCTCGAGAAGGGCCTCGTTCAGTCGCTCACGCTGTGGGACCCGGCCGACGCGGGCTACGCGCTGGCCTCGCTCGCCGCGAAGATCCTCGACGGTGAAGAGATCGTCGACGGAATCGACCTCGGTGTCGTCGGCTACGAGTCGATGCAGTTCTCCTCGGTCAACCCCAAGGTGCTCGAGGGCGCCGGCTGGGTTGTCATCAACAAGGACAACGTCGACAGCTTCGGCTTCTGATCATCCGTTCCTGATGTGACGACCGGGGTGGGGTGTCGAACCTGCCGCCCCACCCCGGTCGAACCATGTATTCACCCCTCAGAAAGGTTCCGTTGATGACTGAGCTCCTCGCGGTACGCAATGTGAGCAAGTCGTTCGCCGGCGTTCACGCCCTCGACGACGTCAGCCTCACCATCGGTCGTGGAGAGATCCACTGCCTCGCCGGTGAGAACGGCAGCGGCAAGTCGACCCTCATCAAGGTGATCTCCGGTGTTCACGCCCCCGACGGCGGAACCATCGAGATCGACGGAACGTCGCACAAGCGCCTCACGCCGATGGCCGCCATCAATGCGGGCGTGCAGGTCATCTACCAGGACTTCTCGGTCTTCCCCAATCTTTCGGTCCTCGAGAACCTCGCCCTCACGAGCGAACTCGCGGCCCACCGCAAGCTCATCAACTGGCGCCGGATGCGTCGCATCGCCGAAGAGGCCGTCGCCAAGATCAACTTCGAGATCGATCTCGACGAGAAGGTCGGTCGCCTCTCCATCGCCGAGAAGCAGCTCGTCGCGATCTCCCGCGCGCTCATGAGCGACGCAAAGCTCATCATCATGGATGAGCCGACGACGGCGCTCACCACGCGCGAGGTCGACGCGCTGTTCCGCATCATCCTCGACCTGAAGGAACGCGGAATCTCGACCCTGTTCGTGAGCCACAAGCTCGAAGAGGTCTTCGAGATCAGCGAGAAGTTCACGATCATCCGCAACGGGCGCAGCGTCGCCACGAAGCGGCCCGACGAACTGGATCGCGCCTCCTTCTCCTTCTTCATGACCGGCCGCGAGTTCGAGCCCGCCCACTTCACCGCTCCCGCGGACCCTGGTCCCGCGATTCTCGAAGCGCGCGACCTGGGCGCCGACGGCGCCTTCGCCGACGTGAACTTCTCGCTGCACCGCGGTGAGATCCTCGGCATCACCGGTCGACTGGGTTCCGGCCGCACCGAGCTCGCCCTGTCGCTGTTCGGCGCGCTGAAGGCCGACCACGGCCAGATCCTGCTCAAGGAGAAGCCCGTCGTGCTGAAGGGGATCCGCTCCGCGATCTCGCACGGCATCGGCTACGTGCCGGAGGACCGGCTCACCGAAGGTCTCTTCCTCGAGCGGTCGATCGGGGCCAACGCGATCATCTCCGAGATCGACAACATGGTGACCCCGCTCGGTCTGCTCGACCGCAAGAAGACCCGCACCGAGGCTCAGCGCTGGGTCGACGAGCTGAAGATCGCCACCCCCGACCCCGAGAACGCGGTCAACACCCTCTCCGGTGGCAACCAGCAGCGCGTCGTGCTGGCGAAGTGGCTCGCCACGCAGCCCGAGGTGCTGATCCTGAACGGCCCGACCGTCGGTGTCGACATCGGATCCAAGAGCGACATCCACGCGATTCTGCAGGACCTGGCCCGCAAGGGCATGGCCGTGATCGTCATCTCGGACGACCTGTCCGAGGTCATCGAGAACTGCAGCCGAGTGCTCGTCATGAATGACGGGCGCATCGTGGCAGACCTCGATCCGGAATCGACGTCCGAATCCGAATTGGCAGCGCTGATGGCTCACGACGAGTCCGAAGAAGCAGGAGTACAGCGATGAAAGCGATCGTCCACAAGCTGACGAGATCGAACGAGTTCTACGTCTTTCTCGTGATCGTGGCGTTGAGCGTGGTGATTCAGGCTCGAAGCGGCCAGTTCTTCACCGCCAACAACCTCGTCGACATCGCCAACGCGATGGTCGTGCCGGGGCTGTTCGGAATCGGCGCCTTCATGGTGCTGGTGTCCGGCGGAATCGACGTCTCGTTCCCCGCCCTCGCCTCGCTCGCGGTGTACGCGACGACCCGGGTTCTCGTGGATGCCGGCTATGAGGGCGCGCTGTGGCTGCCCTTCCTGCTCGCGATTCTGCTCGGCGGAATCCTCGGAGCCTTCAACGGGCTGCTGACCTCGCGGATCGCGATTCCGGCGCTCATCATCACCTTGGGAACGGCAAGCGTGTTCTCCGGCATCATGCAGGGCGCGCTCAACTCGGTGCAGATCCCGAACATCCCGACCGCGATGAAGGAGTTCGGCACCGGGGCGCTGTTCATCGCGACCAACCCGGAGTCGGGACTCACCTCGACGATGCCGGTCTCGTTCCTGCTGCTGGTCGGCGTGCTCGCGGTGGTGTTCTTCCTCATGAAGTTCACGACCTTCGGCCGCGCGATCTACGCGATCGGAGGCGACGAGAGCGCCGCCGAGCGCGCCGGCTTCAAGGTCAAGCGCGTCAAGTTCTGGCTCTACGTCCTGGTGGGCGTGATCGCGGCCCTCGCCGGCCTGGTCCGCACCAGCATGATGGGCCAGATGCACCCGACGAACCTGCTCGGGATCGAGCTCCTGGTGATCGCTGCTGTCGTCCTCGGAGGCACCGCCATCACCGGGGGAACCGGAACCCTGACCGGTGTCGTGCTCGGCACGCTCCTGATCGTGATCGTGCAGAACAGCATGATCCTGGTCGGCATCCCCACCTTCTGGCAGCGCTTCTCGCTCGGCGTTCTCATCATCGTCGGCACGGGAATCTCGGCCATCCAACTCAGCCGTTCGCGCAAGCGTTCGATCGTCACGGTCTAAGGAATAACGACATGTCCGTATTCAGTACCGCATCGGTCCGGATGCGCGCGCTCGCCAAGGATCCGCAGGTCACGCGCCTCGCGGTGATCCTCGCCCTGCTGCTCATCTTCTTCGCCGCCGTGCGCACGCCCAGCTTCGTCCGCCTCTCCACGTGGCAGTCGATGGCGGTCCAGTTCCCCGAGTTCGGGCTGATGGCGCTCGGCGTCATGCTCACCATGATCATCGGCGGCATCGACCTCTCGGTCGTCGCGATCGCCAACATGACGGGAATCGGCGCCGCGGTGATCATGCTGTCGATCGCCCCTCCCGGATCCGACCCGAGCCTGGCCCTTCCGGCGATCCTCGCGGCGGTGGCGTTCTCGCTCGTCGCGGGAGCCTTGGCCGGCATGTTCAACGGGTTCCTGGTCGCCAAGATCAAGATCCCGGCGATCCTCGTCACCCTGGGAACGTTCGAGCTGTTCACCGGCATCGCCGTCATCATCACGCAGGGCAAGCCCATCAGCGGCCTGCCGTCGCAGTACAGCGAGGTGTTCGCGGCCAAGGTCGGCGGCGTCGTGCCGATGCAGCTGCTGATCTTCGCCCTCGTCGTGGTCGTGATCTGGTTCCTGATGAGCCGCACGGCGCTCGGCACCAAGCTCTACATGCTCGGTACCAACCCGACCGCCGCCGAGTTCAGCGGGCTCAACACGGTCAGCCTGACGGTGCGCACCTACATGCTCTCGGGCATCTTCTCGGCCGTGGCCGGTCTCGTGATGCTCGCGAACTACAACTCGGCCAAGGCCGATTACGGCTCGACCTACACGCTGCTCGCAGTGCTCATCGTCGTGCTCGGCGGGGTGAACCCGAACGGCGGATCCGGGCGTCTGGCCGGAACGGTGCTCGCCGTGGTCGTGCTCCAGGTGCTGTCGTCGCTGCTCAACACCTTCCCCGACATCAGCAACTTCTACCGTCCGCTGATCTACGGCGGTGTGCTGCTGCTGGTGATCGCCATGAACCAGTGGTACAAGCCCGGCAATATCGCCCGGTTCTTCACGAGAAAGGCATAGGGGTCATGAAGACCGTTCAGGACAAGCAGGTCGTCGTCGGCGCCGACTTCGCCGGCTTCCCGCTGAAGGAAGCCGTCAAGACTCACCTGGAAGAGCGCGGCTGGACCGTCACCGACCTCACCCCGTCGATCGATGACGTGCCGATGTACCACCGGGTCGGGTTCCGCATCGGAGCCGAGATCGCCGAAGGCAACTTCGAGAAGGCGCTCGCCTTCTGCGGAAGCGGCATGGGCATCCACGTCGCCGCCAGCAAGGTGCCGCACGTGCACGCCGCGGTCGCCGAGAGCGTGCAGGCGGCGGAGCGCGCGAGCACCGCCAACAACTGCAACGTGCTGGCGATGGGGGCGTTCTACACGGCACCGCGTCTCGGCATGGCGATGGCGGATGCGTTCCTCGAGCACGCCTTCGGGGAGGGCTACGAGAACTGGGACGACTTCGACACCTACCACCGCGTCGGCTATGAGGAGTGCGAGAGCTTCGACTACGAGCGCTACAAGGCCAACGGCTTCCAGGTCGATGACCCGTCGACGGCGCCACTCGGGCCGGAGCCGCGCGGGCTCGCCTACTGAGTCGCGTCGGCTGACGCGGACATCCGGCGCACCGAGCGAAAGCCACAACCGATCATGACGAGTTCCTCCCTGCCTGCCTCCGAGGGGCCGCGCGCGTTCGCCGCGGTCGACCTCGGCGCCAGCAGCGGTCGCGTGGTGCTGGGCACCTATCGCGACGGCGCGCTCGACATGACCGAGGTGCACCGGTTCCGCAACGGACCGGTCGAGGGCGACGGCGGTCTCGAGTGGGACGTCGCGACCCTGTTCGACGAGACGATCGCCGGCCTGCGGCGCGCGGTCGCACTGCTGGCCGAGCGCGGTGAGCGCCTGCACGGCATCGGCATCGACAGCTGGGGCGTCGACTACGGCCTCATCGATCCGGAGCGCGGGTTCACCGGCCGGGTGAAGAACTACCTGGGCGCGGATCCGGCCGAGCCGGAGCGGGCGGCGGAGCACGTCTCCCCGTCGCGCGCCTACGAGATCACCGGCGTGCTCACCCAGCACATCAACACCGCCTACCAGCTGCGCACGGATGCCCGGAACGCGGCGGCTCCGGACGGATCGACGGTGCTGCTCACCTCCGATCTGTGGGTGTTTCTGCTGACCGGTGTGCAGGAGGCGGAGTACACGATCGCGTCGACGACGCAGCTGCTCGATCCTGAGTCGCGCACCTGGTCGGAGGAGCTGCGCCGCGCCTGGGGACTCGAGGGGTTCCGCTTCCCGAAGCTCGCCGCCACGGGATCGTGTGCCGGAGCGACCACGGCCGAGATCACCGAGAGGATCGGCGCGGCCGAGCCCGTTCCGGTGTTCCACGTCGCGCAGCACGACACGGCGTCGGCCCTCGCCTTCGCCGTCCCCGGCTCCGGTGAGCTGCTCGTCTCCAGCGGAAGCTGGTCGCTCGTCGGCGTCACGCTCGAGACGCCGCTGCGCTCCGCCGAAGCCCGCGAGGCCGGGTTCACGAACGAGCTCGGCGTCGGCGGCTCGACCCTGCTGGTGCGCAACCTGCCGGGGATGCTCATCCTCACCGGGTGCGTGCGGGTCTGGTCGGAGCACGACGGCGCCCCGCTCGATGTCATCGACCTCGTGACGCGGGCCGCGGCCGAACAGGCTCCCGCCTCGCGCTTCGACGTCGCCGACCCGCGACTGCTGTCGACCGATGACCCCGTTGGCGTCATCACCGAGCTCTGCCGCGAGGCCGGCTCGCCGGAGCCCGCGACCCGCCTCGAGGTCGTCGCCTCGATCATCGAGAGTCTCGCCGCCGCCTACGCCGACTCGGTGGCGGCGTGCGCCGCGCTCAGCGGAGGCCCGATCACCTCGATCCGGATCGTCGGGGGCGGGTCGCGCAACGCGGCGCTGTGCCGTCGTACCGCGGAGCTCGCCGGGCTGCCCGTGACGGCCGGACCGGCAGAGGCCTCGGCGCTCGGAAACCTCGCCGTGCAGCTGGTCGCCGACGGCGCCGTGGCTGACATCGCCGCCGCCTATGCGGCGTCGGAGCGCTCGCTCGCCGAGGTGCAGCGCTACGCCCCCACCCGGCTTCCCGCCTGACCGAACCAAGGAGACCCCTGTCGTGACCGCACCCGCCACGCCCGATGCCCTTCGCGCTGAGCTCGTCGACCTCTCTCACGAGCTCGGTCGTCCGGATCGCGACTGGACGATCCTGGCCGAGGGCAACTCCTCGCTGCGCAGCGGCCCCGACAGCTTCCTCGTGAAGGCGAGCGGCGCCTGGATGAGCCGCGCGGTCGCCGACGACTTCGTCGAGGTCTCGCTGCCGACGATGCTCGAGCTGATCGACTCTCCGACGGCGGGCGACGCCGAGGTCAGCTCGTACTTCTCCTCGGTCGCCGAGACGGCCCCGGGCGGCCGTCGGCCCTCCGTCGAGTCGCTCCTGCACGCGGTGTGCCTGGACCTGCCCGGCGTGACCGCGGTCGGCCACACGCACCCGACGGCGGTCAACTCGCTGCTGTGCTCGCCGCACGCCGCGAGCCTGGTCGACGGCTCGCTGTTCCCCGACCAGATCGTCGTGCTGGGCACCGCGCCGCTGCTGATCCCGTACGTCGATCCGGGCCTCAAGCTCGCGCAGGTCGCCCGGCAGCTGCTGGCCGAGCGCTCCGTGCCGCGTGCGATCTACCTGCAGAACCACGGCATGTTCGCCCTCGGATCCTCCGCGGCCGAGGTGGTGCAGATCACGCAGATGGCGGTCAAGGTCGCGAAGGTGATCCTGGGCTCGCTGCCCGCATCCGGCCCCACCTACATGGACCCCGTCGAGGTCGCGCGCATCGACACCCGCCCGGACGAGCTGCTGCGTCGACAGGCGCTCGCCGAGAGCTAGGCTCGCGCGGCGCTCCGGCGCCAGCGGCTCAGATTCCGCGGGCGGCGATCACCGCAGCTTCGGTGCGAGACGTCACGCCGAGTTTGCGAAGCAGGTTCGAGACGTGCACCGAGGCCGTCTTCTCGCTCATCCCCAGCCGCTGACCGATCAGTCGGTTGCTTCGGCCCGTTGCGAGCAGTGCGAGGACTTCGCGCTCGCGCGGAGTGAGACGCGCGCCCGTCGCGGCGCCCGTGGCGGCGAGCGGTGCCGACGTGCGCAGCGCGGTCGCGCGGGTCAGCTGCTCCAGCGGTGGCGAGTCGAGCGCCTGCGACTGGGCGAGAGCGGCATCGAGCAGGGCGTGGGCCTCGCTGCTCGCGCCGAGCGCGTCGGCGAGGCGGCAGGCGGCGATGATCCGCATGTGGTGTCCGCCGTCGACGTTCTGCCATGCGTCGTGCGCCTGGCGCCACAGGGCGATGGAATCGCCCGCGGCCGCCTCCGCGCGTGCACTCAGCGACCACGGTGTCAGCACTGCGACACCCGGGTGGTCAGTGCGCAGGTTCTCGAGCAGCGCTGATGCGCGCTCGGGCGAGAGCGGGGCTCTCGCGGCGGAACGGCCGGCGATGGCAAGGAACACCAGCTCGTTGGTTGCCGCGGCCGTGCGCTGCTCGCGTCGCTCGAGCGCATGGGTCGCACGACGCTCCGCGACAGCCGGAGCCCCACGCAGCAACGCGAGCCACGATGCCGCGATCGCGTGAGCCGGATCGTGTCCGGCTCCCAGCTCGGAGGCTGACGCGAGTGCGGCCTCGGCATCCGCCCAGCGCCCGGACAGCGCGCTCAGCTTGGCGTGGCTGAGTGGAAGGACCGCGGAGTAGCGGCCATCACCGCTCGACTCGACGGCCACGTCGCGCGCGTCATCCCACCGGCCGGCGGCGAGCAGCGCTGAGACGGCGAATCCGGGGAGGGCGTCTCGGAACACCACCTCGTCACCTGTGTCCTGCGTGCGGGCCAAGCCCGCGAGCGCCTCGTGGACAGCATCGCGAGGGCGGCCGACATGGGTGAGCATTGCGGAGATCGGCAGGTGCGACGTGAGCGATCCGATGCGGAACCCGGCCTCATCGGCGACCGAGCGTCCGCGCAGGGCGAGCTCGATGCCCGCGTCGACCTCGCCGAGCATCGCCCGTGCGCATCCGGTCTGCACGAGCGCCTGGCTCAGCAGCGGAGCTAGGCGCTCTTCCTCCGCGATCGCGATCGCCCGTTGACCGTGAACGACCGCTGCCGCGGGGTCGGTGTCCCAGTGCCAGCTGCGGGCGATCAGAATCCGCGCTTCCAACTGCGGCGGGGCGTCGGTGAGCAGGGCACGAGCGCGGTTGAGCGCGTGGTCGGCGTCGAAGGCCGAGTGGTACCCCCGACGCAGCAGTTCGGCCAGCAGCAGGTACTGGTCGCCCAGTTCCGAGGTCGGCGCTGGGTTCAGGCTGACGGCGCGACGCACCAGATCGACGGCGTGCCGATTCTGCCCGATCAGTTCCGAGGGAAGGGCCGCTCGGCACAGCACAGTGCCCAGGCTCACCCCGAGACGTCCCTCCGGATCGGCAGCGCGAGGCCACAGCTCGATCGCCCGCTCCAGATGCTCCAGCGTCGCAGAATGAGACTCGGCGGCGGAAGCTTCTGCCGCCGCGTCGAGCGACGCGCGCAGCGCGTTGTCGAGATCGCCTGAGCGCGCCCAGTGATGCGCGATCGTGGCAGCCGGAGACCGGCCGGCGAGCGAGGGGTCCTGCTCCAGCGCGCGTGCGATCGAGGAGTGCGCCCGGTGGGCGTGCGCTGCCGGCGCCGTTTCGATGATCGCGTCGCTCAGCAGCGGGTGGCGCACGTCGAACGTGTTGGCAGCAGGGTCCCACACGACCACGTCGAGGGCGCGCGCGGGCTCGAGCCGCTCGATCACGACCTCGACGGGCACGTCGGCGACGCGCGCGAGAAGCTGCGGCGTCGCGGGCGATCCGACGAACGCGCACAGCCGCACGAGGGTTCGGGTTTTCTCGGGCAGCGCGTCGAGGGTGCTTTCGAACAGCTCTCGCAGCTGCCGGGAGGTGCCGCCGTCACCGCGCGCGATCGACTTCGCGAGCTCACGCGCATACAGCGGATTGCCGAGAGAGCGCTCACTGACGTCGTCGACGACAGCGCGCGGTGGCGCGCGATGCAGAAGTTCGCGCATGACCTCGGCGAGGTGCTGCGCCGAGAGCCCCGTCAGCTCGAGCACGTGGGCACCGGGAATCCGAGCGAGCTCGCGCAGTCGCGAGTTGTCGTCGTTCCCGCGGAGGCTGGGAACGCGAACCGTCGCCACGAAGGTGACGGCGCAGTCTCGAAGCCGGCGCGCCAGGGCATCCAGCACCTCGATCGTCGACGTGTCGGCCCAGTGCATGTCCTCGAGGATCACGGCGACCGGAGAGTCGGTCGCGAAGTGCCGGAGGACCTCCTCTGCGGCGCGGATCATGGCAACGCGATTCGCCCCGGGTGGCCGCCCTGCGCCGGCGGTCGCCGAGCTGAGCCGTCCCGGGCGAAGCGGTCCGAGCTGCTCGAGCACGCTCGCGTCGATCCGGGTGAGATCGGCATCCGTCAATCGGTCGAAGGCGTGCGCCAGGCCGTCGAGGGCGACGCCGTCGATCGGCAGGCAGTTCCCCCGGAGGGCGCGATGCCCGCGCCGCGCGGCCTGGCGCGCGAACTCGTCGGCCAGGGCCGACTTTCCGATACCCGCCTCGCCGGTGATGATCACGAGAGCGCCGTCACCCGACTCCGCAGCATCGAGCACCTCACCGAGGAGGGCCGTCTCAGGCTCACGGCCGACGAAGGAGGTCCTCCGTTTGAGCATGGTCTCGGTCCCCTCGGGTGCGACCTTGGGGATTCCGCGGTGCAGGGGCGCGCCGATCGCACGCAAGGTCCGTTGCGTCCGACCCTACTGAAGCCGGCGCGCTGCGGGGAGGGGGCAGGTCAGGAGGCGAAGCACTCGATCGAGAGCTCGGCATCGGCCGAGCGCTGGATCGCCCCGAACGTCGACGGGTCGACGAGGCCGAGTGTGACCGTGCCGGTCGCCGTTCGGGTCTCGGTGTCCGCCGCAATGTCAACCGGGAGGGTGCTGGGATCGACCCCTTCGAACTCGGCTTCGCCGCCCGCGACCCAGACCTCGCCGTCGACGGTGGTGAAGCGGACCGCGGGGTCGTCGTACAGCGCCGGGTCATCCATCCGATCGACGTCCAGCAGGTTGAGGGTGAGGATCGCGCCGGAGTCGGACGCGGGCTCGCCGGAGTCGTCGAGGGGAATCAATCCCGCCTGCAGTGAGGCGCCGAGGACGCGGCAGAGGCTGCCGAAGCCGTCGTCGGCGACGTCCACGAACTGATGGGTCGTGCCTTCGAGCAGCAGCGTGGCGACGCCCTCCGAGCCGTTGCCGGCGGTGCTCGCCTCACCGCCGTTCGCGTCGGTCGACGCGACCTCATCCTCGGCGCTCGGGCCGAGCTCGGCATCGGGCGCAGAGCACCCGGCCAGCAGCCCGGTCACGAGCATCGCGCCGCCCGTCCATCGGAGCAGTCGGGCTGCGCGCGCTCTCGGGGCGGTCGTCGTGCGGTGCATGCGGGCTCCTGACGTGGGGAGTGGAGAGGCCGAGCGGCGAACACGTCCGGCTGGCGGTGCACTGTCGAGCCAAGCAAGGCCGAGCACGTCGTGCCATAGAGAATTCACTTAGCTGCCCCGGCGGCGACTAAGGCAATTGCTGATGGCCGCTCGACGCGACCTTGACTTCGATGGACGGCGATGACCTCGACCACGGAGCGCACACGCATGATCATTCACACCCCCGCTCGCCGATTCGGAGGAGCGCTCGCCGTGCTCAGCGTGGTGGCGGTTCTCGCAGCATGTGCACCGGCGTCCAGCACCGACGACGCATCCCCGGTGTCGGAGAGCGCTGACTCGACCGAGGACACGTCGGGCACGGATGCGCAGCCCGGCGAGCGGATCGAGTACACGGGCGCGAGCGAGGCCCACGTGGTGTTCGACGCGGTGCCGATGCGATTCGCCGGCGACGGCACGGCCGATGGCGGATGGTGCGTGCAGCGAACTAACGGCATGCTCGATGTCGAACTGCACCTCGTCGAGATCGACGGGAAGCCGTTCTCGGGGGACGGTGCGAACCCGGAGCTGTTCCTGGAGCTGCCGATCACCGCGACAGATGATCCCGGCGGTATTCACCTCATCGCGGGAGGCGGATCGATCGCCGGGGACACCGTCGCGAACGTTCTCGACCGTGAGACGCCCGAGATCACGCTGGTCGCCGAGGGGGCGACGGTTCGCGGCACTCAGCTGATGGTGTCGACGACGGCAGGCGGCTCGAGCGAGGTCGAGGTCGAATTCGAGGTGGAGTGCCGATGATGACAACACACGGGTTGAAGCGCCGCACACGGCGCGTCTGGGCGGCCGCAGCCGCTGCGGTCCTGGGAGTCGGAGCCCTCACCGGGTGCGCCCCCGACATCGGCGGCCTGCTCGAGAGCGCGATCGAAGACGCCGTCAACTCGGAAGGCGGGGACATCGACATCGAGTTCAACGACGGCGGCATCTCCATCGAGGGCAGTGAGAACGGCGAGGAGTTCGCGATCGACCTCGGCGCGGGTGGAGACAGCTGCGCGCCCGGCTGGGTGGCGGTGCCGCAGGGCGATGTCATCTTCGCGCAACGGCTGGTGAGCGGCGAGGGCGAGGTCTGCGTCACCGGCTGGATGGTGGCGGGTACGCCGGACGACGTCCCGCGGCAGAACATGGAGGAAATCGCGGACGGCGGCGAGTTGAGCAGCCTCGCGACCCTGATGACAGGACTTCTCGCCACGCAGATGGAGGGAACTCTCGGCGGTGCCGTGGGTGGGGCTCTCGCGGGCGATCTGGGAGACGCGGCCGATCGTCTGGCGGCCGAGGGCGGCGAACTGACCGTCTACGGCGCCGACGGTCGCGTCGTGATCGTCATCGTGTCGCCCGGGGTGGATGACTCCCAGACGCAGGTGTCGATGGGGATCACGTGCGAGGGCGGCTGCTAGCCTGCTGCACTCCTGACGCGCCGAGGCGCGGGGCGCGGCCGCGCGTCGCCATCCAGGCGAATACCCAGGATTCGCAGGTTCGGGGTGGATAATCATCCGCGGACCTCACTCGTGGCGAGGTCCGCTCCTCATTATGACGAACCGTTCCGCTCCGACTCATCGCGCCCGCGTCCGCCGGGTGCTGTCGTCGACCGGAATCCTGGGTGTGCTCGGGCTCTTCACCCTGACGTTCGCCCTTCCCGGAATCGCCCCGGTCTCGGCGACGCAGTCCTTCGAGGCGATCCCCGTGGCGGACGCCGCCGAGGTGCAGCAGCTCGAGGTCTCGGAGGCGGCCGAGGTCGCGGAGATCGAGCGCAGCGACTACGACGTGACCACCTACGCGGAGCTTCTGCAGGCGCGCTACGGCAACGCCTACGGCGGCTCGGTCGGCGGCACCGGCAGCGGAGCGGTCCGCTGGCCCTTCCCCTACGCGGTGCGGATGACCGACGGATTCGGCCCGCGGGCGGCGCCGTGCAGCGGCTGCTCGACGATGCACCGCGGCATCGATCTGCTGCCGGGGGCCGGCACGCCGATCTACGCGATCGCCGACGGCGTCGTCTCGGGCTATCAGGAGGGCTGGGGCTACGGCACCCACGTGTTCATCGATCACACGATCGACGGCCAGTCGGTGACGAGCCTGTACGCGCACATGCAGACCGGATCCTCCCCGCTCTCGCCCGGTGACACGGTCGCCGTCGGCGACTTCATCGGTCTGGTCGGTGCGACGGGAGCCGTCACCGCACCGCACTTGCACCTGGAGATCCGCGTCGACGGGGTCGCGATCAATCCGCTGCCCTGGCTGGCCGAGAAGACCGGGCGCTGAGACCGAACGCTCAAACCGGGCAGACAGGTCTGTCCAGCGCGGGCCGCCGGAACGCGAGAGAATGGGGCATGCCCCAGATGCTGATCGGTCGCGGCTACGGCGACCTCGACCAACTTGACGTCATCGATGCCGACCTCGCGGGTCCCGGTCCGGGCGAGGTGCTCGTCTCGGTGCGAGCCGCGGGCGTCAACCCCGCCGACCTGAAGAAGCTCGCGGGCCAGTTCGGGCGCAGCGAGACGCGGCCGATCCCGCTCGGCATGGAGATGGCCGGCGTGGTCACCGCCGCTACCCCCGGCGCGACCGGCCCGGCCGGACCGATCCAGGTCGGGGATGAGGTGCTCGCCACCGGCGTCAATGGGGCCTTTGCGAGCGACATCGTCGTGCCCGCCTCAAAACTGGTGCCCAAGCCCGCCTCGCTCGACTGGCATCAGGCGGCCGGACTGCTGCTGACGGGAACCACCGCGTGGCATCTGCTTGAGTCCACCAGCGTTGCCGCGGGGGACCGCGTGCTCGTGCACGGCGCCTCGGGTGCCGTCGGCGTCGCCGTCATGCAGCTGGCCCGGGAGCGGGGGGCCGAGGTCGTCGGCACGGCGAGCCCGCGCAATCACGCGCTGCTCGAGCGCTTCGGCGCGAAGCCGGTCGCCTACGGCGAGGGACTGGCCGACCGGGTGCGCGCGATCTGGCCGGAGGGCCCCACCGTCGCACTCGACACCGTGGGCACCGACGAGGCGATCGACGTCTCCGTGCAGCTCGTCGCCGACCGGCAGCGCATCGCGACGATCGCCGGCTGGGTGAAGGGCACCGAGGCCGGCATCCTGATGCTGGGCGGCGGACCGGGCGCCGACCCGGGAACCCAGATCCGCAACGAGGCCCGCCTGCCGCTCGTCGAGCTGGCGGGTGCGGGAAAGCTCGAGGTGGTCGTGGGGGCGACGTTCCCGCTCGCCCGGGGGCGCGAGGCTCTTGAGCTGAGCGCGACCCGCCACGCCGACGGCAAGATCGTCATCCTGCCGTAGCGATCGTTCGGCGGGACGCGAGCGCGAGGTCTACGCGGCGACGGCGACCGGTGTCGACGGTCCGTCGGCCGCGATGCCGCGCGCATCCAGTGCCGTCTCGACGATCGTCAGCCCCTCCATGCCGGGGAGCTTGGCGATGTGCGAGTCGACGTCACGCACCAGCTTGCGTCCTTCGGTGCCGCGGAAGAGGTGCCCCATCACATGGGTGACCTCCTCGTCGGTCGAGATGCCCGAGCCGACCGGGGCCCAGAACCGGCTGAGCGCGAAGCGCGTGATGACCTGCGCCTTCTTGCTCTTCGCCAGGCGGTCGCGGGCCTGCGAGGCGTAGAAGGCGACGTGCTTGGTCTCCTGCGCGGCGATCCGCTTGAGCAGCTCCGCGAGCACCGGATGCTTCTCCAGCTTCGCCATCCGCAGGTAGGCCGAGTTGGCGCTCCACTCGTTCGCGGCACCCCACGACATGTGCACGGCGACGAAGTCGTTGCCGACGAGGCCCCCGAGCAGCGACTGCTTGATCGGGTCGAGGCGGTCCTTCCAGCCCAGCTTGATGCGAGTCGCGGCCAGCTCGTCGAAGTCGACCACGATGCCGTGCTTGGCGAGCACCGCGGCGAGAGCCTCGCCGTGCCAGAACTCCTCGCGGTTCCACATCGTCATGAACGCGCCCACCTCGGGCTCGTTGTGCGAGGGCGTGGTGAGCAGATCGCGCAGATAGCAGACCGTGTGATATTCCACGTCGCACATGTAGCGCAGCGTGCGCAGGCTCTCCGGCGGCAGCGGGTTGTCGTGGAAGGAGTCCAGATCGAGGTCGCCCCAGGCGACCGGCTTCGAGTTGGCGGTGTAGCGGTCGATGTCGAAGGCCATGTCAGCTCTCCTCGCGGGGTCGGTAGTCCAGCACAGCACGCTTGGGTGAACGCGCGCTGCGCTTCCAGTGCTCGATGCCCCATCGGCGACGCTGCGCCTCGCGCGCGAGGGGGGTGTCGGGGTTGACGGCGACCGAGTGCCCGAGCAGGTCGAGCCAGACCAGGTCGGCGTGGCTGTCGCCGTAGCCGTAGGAGGCGGTCAGGTCGAGACCGTGCTGCTTGGCGTACTGCTTGAGCCACGCCGCACGCGCCTCGTCGACGAGCGGCGGGGCCGCCAGGTAGCCGGTGAGCACGCCGTCGCGCTCGTGCATCGTGCCCGCGACGACCTCGTCGAACAGGCCCGCGAGTGGGGCGACCAGGGTGCCGATCGACCCGGTGACGAGCACCGTGCGGTGACCCGCCTCGCGGTGCTCCTTGATGCGCTCGATCGCGGCCGGGCTGGTGTGGCGCAGCAGGGTGTCGGTGTAGCCGCCCGCGACGACCCTCTCCAGGCGTGCGGCGGGCATCCCCTCGTAGCGGCGCAGGAAGGTGCGAATGAACTCGCCGCGGTCGCGGCGCTCGGCGCGCAGGTAGCGTGGCAGGTTCGCCAGGATGTTGGCGACCTCACCCGGCCAGGCGGCCTTGCGCATTCCGGCGCTGCGCACCCACAGGTACTGCTGCACGATGTTGCTGTCGACGATGGTGCCCTCGAGGTCGAACACGGCCACCACGTCGCTGCGCTCGGGCAGCACCTTCTTCTTGGTCGACGGCGCGCGGCCCTCCGGCCGCGAGGCGAACGCGCGGGTCAGGGTCGTGATGGCGGGGATGTGGACCGTTTGGAGGTAGTCCTCCCAGTTGATCGCCGTGATGTCGAAGCCGGCGCTCTTCTTCGCCTTCGCCGGCAGCGCCGCGTGCAGCGCGCGCGTGTTGGCGTCATCGAAGATGATCTCCGACTGCACGTAGGCGCGGTAGAGCTGCGAGAAGTAGCGCAGGGTCTCCAGCTCGCTCTTGCGCGACTGAAGCTCGGCGAACTGCTCGCGGGTGCGCGGGCTCGGCCGACGGCGCTTCAGCCAGCGCTCGGCGCGCGCCGCCTGGCGCTCCTTCGCGTGCAGGGCGCGCTCGACGGCACGGCTGCCGGGGAAGCCCCAGTTGGGCACCTCGATCCTGCCGCCGCCGGGAGCCGGCATCGGGTTGGCGGTGAAGTACTCGCGCACGTTCTCGAACATGCGGTGGAAGGGCAGCGGATTGCTGTTGCCGGAGGCCACCTGGTAGTACTCGGGCTCGGCCTTCGGCGGATTGGCGGCGACGGCGAGGATCGCGTTGACGACGTGGTCGACCGGGATCAGGTCGAGCACGGTGTCGGGCAGGCCCGGGAACTCGGGCAGCATGCCGCGGCCGTAGGCCATGATGAGCGGGTCGGCCACCTTGAATCCGTCGATCCAGCCGGGGAACGGGTGCTGCGTGGCGCTCTCGATGATCGCGGGGCGCACCACCGAGAGGCGGTGGCCGGCGGTGGCCCACATCTCCTCGGCGGCGCGTTCGGCGAAGGCCTTCGTGAAGGTGTAGACGTCCGTCCAGCCGAGGCTCTCGGCGCGGGTGCGGCCCGCGTCGACGAGCTGCTCGGTGACCCAGGCGATGCGGGCCTCCTCGCTCGCCGCGGCGACGGCCTGCGGCCCCTCCTTGCCGTGCTCGGCGCGCGCAGTCGCCATGAACCCGCGCAGGGCCTCGGGCTGGCGCGAGAGCAGTTCGACGCGCTCACGAGCACTGCGGGCGGCTTCGAACTCGGCACGCCAGTCGACCTCGTGCTCGAGGCGCGCCTCCGGCACGATGCCCTTGCGGATCCCGCCCACGTAGCAGGTGGAGACGTGCACCACGTGCGGGTTCGAGCCGCTGTCGAGCAGCGCCTGGTACAGGTTGATGGCACCGCCGACGTTGGTCGCGAAGGCCTGATCGATCGGCGGGTCGAAGCTGACCGTCGAGGCCGAGTGGATGACGACATCCAGGTCCGCGGGCAGCTCCGGCACCGAGCCGAGCCCGCCCTCGATGACGCGCACGCGCTCGGCGACGATCCGGTCGGCCTCCTCGGCGCCGACCTTCTTGCGCCAGGCGGCGAACACGGGCTTCCGCATGAGGGTCCGCAGCCGGTCGGCTCCGGTGGCCGAGCCCTTGGTGCGCACGAGGATCGAGATCGTCGTCTCGGGGTGGCTGGAGAGCAGCCGCTCGACGACCGCCTGGCCGACGAAGCCGGTCGCCCCGGTGACGAAGACGTGGGCCGAGCCGAGATCGGTCTTGGCGCGCGCGGGGCTCACGCGGCGAGCCTTGCGGTGACGGTCGGGGCGACGGCGGCCAGCCCCGGCAGGTCGCCGAGTGCGGCCGAGATGGCGGCGGCCTCGCGGCGGCCGAGGTCATCGCCGAACACGGTGCGCTCGAAGAAGGTGCGATCGCTCGCCGGTCGTGAGACCGAGCCGATCGGCCAGGCCGATTGGCGAATGACCTTCTGGGTCAGGCGGCGGGCACGGTCGGTGGCGGCGAGGCGACGGTGGGCCTCTTCGGCAAGGAAGCGGATGTGACGGTCCTTGATCTCGAGGATGAGGCGGGAGAACGGCCCCAGAGCGTCGGCGAGCGAGGCGAGGCGACGGTACGCGGTTTGCGCGATCCACTCGTCGACGAGCCCGGTCGTGACGTGGGCGGCGACGATCTGCGGGCCGTGGAAGTTGGCGACGATGGCGCGCACGACGGGGCCGCGGCGCTCGGCCCGCTCCGCGAAGCGGCGACGGGGGCGCGCGACAGTCTCGGCGGTCGGCTCGGCGCCCGCGGCGTCGAGGGCCGCGTCGAGCGCGTCCGCGATCCAGAACTTCTCGAACGCCCAGGTGGTGAGGAACGCGGTGACCCGGGCGTCCTTGTGCGTCGCCGTGACGAGGAGGTTCCGCATCCGGTCCAGGGTCGTGCGCTCCAGGTCGCGGAGCACGCGCATCAGGCGGACGGCCTCGGGCGGGAGCGTGGCGCCGTCCAGTGCGCTCAGCGCGGGATCCCCGCGGTGGCTTCCGCGGGCGGTGCGCGCGAACTCGCGGACGTCGAACGACCCCGTTCCGTCGATGTCGGACGAGAGCGCGGAGCCCTCGGGCCGGGCGGGAGGCGGAGTCATCGTGAGGAACCCTTCCTGGCGGGGGCGGAGCTGCCCGTGCAGGGTACGGCGCTCACTAGCACCGTATCGTAAGGGGCATGACGATTGCGTTGGTCACCGGCGGAACCTCGGGCATCGGGGCGGAGTTCGCGCGCCAGCTCGCCCAGCGGGGCGACGATCTCGTGCTCGTCGCGCGCGACGTCGAGCGTCTCGAGGAGATGGCGGCCGAGCTGCGTGAGCTGGGTCGCGAGGTCGAGGTGCTGCCCGCCGACCTCGGAGATCGCGCGGACCTTGCCAAGGTGGTTGCCCGTCTCGAGGACGCCTCGCGGCCGATCGCCACACTGGTCAACAACGCCGGCTTCAGCGTGCACGCGAGCCTGGTCGACGGCGACCTGGACCGGCACGACCTCGCCTTCGAGGTGATGGGACGCGCCGTGCTCGTGCTGTCGGCGGCGGCCGCTCGCGGCATGCGCGCGCGCGGACGCGGGGCGATCGTCAACGTGTCGAGCACCGCCGGCTTCGTCACGATGGGCAGCTACTCGGCGATCAAGGCGTGGGTGACGAGCTTCACCGAGGGTCTGGCCAACGAGCTTCACGGCAGCGGTGTCTCGGTCACCGCGCTCTGCCCGGGCTGGGTGCACACCGAGTTCCATGACCGCGGAGGCATCAACAAGAGCAGCATCCCGGATGCGCTCTGGCTCGATGTCACGCCCCTGGTGCGGTCGGCGCTGCGTGACGTGGCGCGGGGGCGCGTGATCTCCATCCCGAGCGTTCGGTACAAGGCCCTCATCTGGGTCGCCCGGCACCTTCCCAAGTCGGCCGTTCGCGCGATTTCGCGCCGAATCTCGTCCAGCCGTCGCGATACTGTGAGCGTGTGATTCCGAGCGAGATGTCCGCTCGTGAGGGAGGTTCGACGATGATCGCCACGCGCGACCGTTTCACCTCGCGCTTCCAGGCCGCTGCTCGCTTCGTCGCCCAGCGCGGAATCCTGAAGCCCGTCGCCTGGTCGGTGGTCTCGGTGACGGTCGTCGGAACCGAGAAGCTGAAGGGGCTCGGGAAGTCATTCGTCGTCGTCGCGAACCATTCCAGCCATCTGGATGCGCCGCTCATCATGGGCGCCCTCCCGCGGAAGCTCGCGCGCTACCTCGCCGCAGGCGCGGCGGCCGACTACTTCTTCGACGTCTGGTGGCGGCGCGGGCTCACCGCGCTGTTCTTCAACGCCTTCCCGGTTGACCGCACCGGCGCGAACTCGCGAACGGTGAGCGCACGAACCCTGTTGGAGCGCGGGGTGCCGCTGCTCGTCTTCCCCGAGGGCACCCGTTCGCGCGACGGCCGCATCGGCAGCTTCAAGCCCGGGGCCGCCTCGCTCGCCTCCGCCACGGGCTCGCCGTGCGTGCCCGTGGCGCTCGTCGGCGCGAGCGTCGCGCATCCGCGCGGGTCCAGCTGGCCCAAGCCCGGTCGCCTGCCCGTCGTCGTCGCCTTCGGTTCGCCGATGACGGTCGGCGACGACGAGACCCCCGCCGCGTTCATGACACGGGTGCGCGACGAGATCGTCCGCCTGCACGATGAGCACGCCCCCCGCATCCTCCCCGCCCCATCCCGCCCTGAAGGAGAAATCGAGTGACCGACGTCGTCAAGCACATGAAGTGGTGGGGCTGGGGGCGCGAGGGCGTCGGATTCCACCACGAGGACAAGCCCAAGTTCGCTCCCTTCGTGCTGAACGCGGTCGGCCTCGACCTGCACACCGCCACCCCCGCCGTCGAGCCGAACTTCGACGAGCTGAAGGTGCCGCGCTCGAAGGCCACCGCGGCGTTCGTGAAGGAGCTGGCCGCGATCGTCGGCGCCGAGCACGTCACGAAGGACGACATGATGCGCGTCGTGCACACCTACGGCAAGAGCCTGCGCGACCTGGTGCGCATCCGCGGCAACATGATCCTGCGCGCCCCCGACGTCGTGGTCTACCCGGCCGACGAGGCCGAGGTGCAGCGCATCGTGGATGCGGCGGTGGCGGCCGACGCCGTCATCATCCCGTTCGGCGGCGGCAGCAACATCGCCGGCAGCCTGGAGCCGTACCCGAAGGAGAAGCGCGTCATCATCTCGCTCGACCTCGGGCGACTGAACCAGGTGCTCGACGTGGACGCCGACTCGGGGCTGGCCCGAATCCAGGCGGGGGCGCAGGGCCCGGATCTGGAGGCCCAGCTCGCGGAGCGCGGCTGGACGATCGGGCACTTCCCCGACTCGTTCACCCACTCCACTCTCGGCGGCTGGGTGGCCACGCGCTCGAGCGGCATGCAGTCCGACAAGTACGGCGACATCGCCGACATCGCGCGCGGCATGCGCGTCGTGCGGCCGGGCGGCGTGCTCGTGCTGCGCCCGCTGCCGTCGACCTCGAGCGGCCCGAGCGTGCGCGAGATGATCCTCGGCTCCGAGGGCCGCCTCGGCGTCATCACCGAGGTGACCGTGCAGGTGCACCGCATCCCCGAGAAGCGCGACGTCTTCGCCTACTTCTTCCCGAACTGGAACGCCGGCATCGCCGCGATGCAGGAGATCAGCGAATCGGATGCGAGGCCGTCGATCACGCGCGTCTCCGACTCCAACGAGACCGGCTTCTCGCTCGCGACCAGCAAGGAGAGCACCGGCGTCAGCAAGTTCCTCTCCGGCACGGTGCTGCCGACGCTCATGAAGAGCAAGGGATGGAATCTCGACGACATCTGCCTGAGCTTCATCGGCTACGAGGGCGGCACCGCGCACGCCAAGCGCCAGAAGAAGCTCGTCGACGCGATCGTCAAGAAGCATGGCGGCATGGGCGTCGGCTCGGGGCCGGGCGTGCTGTACGACCAGAAGAAGTTCGACACCCCGTACCTGCGCGACTTCCTGCTGGACCGGGGCGCCGCGGGCGACGTCTCCGAGACGGCCGCGCCGTGGTCGCGGCTCAACGAGGTGCACGATGCCGCGTACGCCGCCGCCAACGCCGCCTACGCCGAGATCGGCGTCAAGGGCTGGATCATGTCGCACCTCTCGCACTCGTACCATTCGGGGGCCTGCCTCTACTTCACGTTCGCCTTCGTCTTCCAGGACGACCCGATCGCCGAGTACAACGTCGTCAAGAACGCGATCCAGCAGTCCTTCGTCGACCACGGGGCGACGATCTCGCATCACCACGGCGTCGGCGTCGAGCATGCCCCGTGGCTGGAGCAGGACATCTCGGCGGAGGGTGTCAAGGTGATGAGCGGACTGTTCGCCGCCAACGATCCGGGATCGAACTTCAACCCGCGCACGGTCATCACCAGCAGCTGATCTTTGCTCGACGGGTGCCCTGAGAGCCCGGGATACGCTAGAACGAATGGCTTCCTACGAACTCTCCCCTGAAGTCGCGAGCGCGCTCGCCGATGGTCAGCCCGTCGTCGCGCTCGAGTCGACGATCATCTCGCACGGTCTGCCGCGTCCCCGCAACCACGCGGCTGCCGTCGAGTTCGAGGAGATGCTCCGCGACCGCGGGGTGACCCCGGCCACGATTGCGGTGATCGACGGCGTTCCGCGCGTGGGGCTCGACGCCGACGGCGTCCGCCGGATCGCTGAGGACGACCTCGCGAAGGCGAGCGTGCGCGACCTGCCGATCCTGGCGGCGCGCGGAGCGTCGGGCGCGACCACGGTCGCGGCGACCGCGTGGCTTGCCTCGCAGGCGGGCATCCGGGTGTTCGCGACCGGCGGGCTCGGCGGCGTGCACCGCGGCGCGGCCGAGACCTTCGACGAGTCGGCCGATCTCGCCACGCTCGCCGAGGTGCCGATCTCGGTGGTCAGCGCGGGGGTGAAGAGCGTGCTCGACATCGCCGCCACGCTGGAGCGGCTCGAGACGCTGAGCGTTCCGGTGGTCGGCTTCGGCACGCGCGCGTTCCCGGCATTCTGGTTGCGCGAGTCGGGCATCGACCTGGACTGGAGCGTCGACAGCGCCGACGAGGTCGCGCGCGTGATGCGCGCTCGCGACGAGCTCGGACAGCGCCAGGGCATCGTCGTGGCGAACCCCATCCCCGCCGAGCAGCAGTGGGATCCGGCGGAGCACGACCGGGTGCTCGCGGAGGCGTTCGCCGCGGCCGAGCTGGCGGGGGTGCGCGGCAAGGCCGTCACGCCGTTCCTGCTCGGGTTCATCGTCGACGCCTCCGAGGGACGCAGCCTCGAGGTCAACCTCGACCTGGCGCGCAACAACGTGCGCGTCGCCGCCGACATCGCACGCGCGTGGAGCGCGCTCGGCGGCTCCGCGTGAGCGGCCCGCGCTTCGTCGTCATCGGCGATGTCATCAACGACATCGTCGTGGTTCCGCGGGGGACCATTCAGGTCGACGCCGACACCACCGCCTCGGTGCGGACTCGGCCCGGCGGCTCAGCCGCCAACACGGCGGCCTGGCTCGGCGCGCTCGGCGCCGAGGTCGACTTCGTCGGCTGCGTCGGCAGCGAGTCCCTCGAGTGGCACCGGAACGCGCTTCGGGACCAGGGCGTGACGCCGCACCTCAACGTGGAGCCCGGATTCTCCACCGGCACGATCGTGATCGTCGTCGAGGGCGAGCATCGCACGATGCTCACCGAGCGCGGCGCGAACTCAGCGATCAGCTCCAGCCTGGTGACCGACGAGATCCTCGACGGCGCGGCCATGCTGCACATCAGCGGCTACAGCATCGTCGACGGCTACGGCGACGCGGGCGCGCGCGACCTGATCGACCGGGCCACCGCGCTCGGGGTGCCCGTGTCCGTCAACCCGGGTGCGGTCGGCTACATCCTCGAATTCGGCGTCGAGCGCTTCCTTGCCGCGATCGCCGGCGCGACCGTGTTCTTTCCGAACCTCGCCGAGGGGAAGCTGCTCACCGGCCGCGACGACCCCGAAGGCATCGCGAAGAAGCTGCTGACGCACTTCCCCCTCGTCGTCGTGACGCTCGGCGCGGACGGCGCGCTCATCGCCACGCGCGGCGAGAAGCCGATCCTCGTCCCGGCGCCGGCCGTCCGGCTGGTCGATCCGACCGGAGCGGGGGATGCCTATGCTGCGGGCTTCCTGGAGACCTGGGTCGCGACGGGATCGCTCGACCTCGCGGGGCAGGCGGGCGCGCAGGCCGCCGCGCGCGTGATCATGATCGTCGGCGGGCGCCCCGCGATCTAGGCGGTGGCGCCGCGCCCCGTTGTGGCGCGCATGTGCTGATACGCGTCGAGCGCGCGCGCTCGCGACTCCGCCAGGTCGACGATCGGCTCCGGATAGTCGGGGGTGCCGAGCTCGGGCACCCAGCGCCGCAGGTAGCGCTCGTCGGGGTCGAAGCGCGTCGCCTGGGTGACGGGATTGAAGACGCGGAAGTACGGCGCCGCATCCGACCCGCTGCCGGCCACCCACTGCCAGTTGCCGGGGTTGCTTGCCTCGTCGGCATCGACGAGCGTGTCCCAGAACCACGCCTCGCCGATGCGCCAGTCGATGAGCAGGTTCTTGATGAGAAAGCTTGCGACGATCATGCGGACGCGGTTGTGCATGACGCCGGTGCGCCAGAGCTCCCGCATCCCCGCGTCGACGATCGGGATGCCGGTGCGGCCCTGCTGCCAGGCGGCGAGCTCGGTCGGGTCGGCGACGCTCCATGGGAAGGCGTCGAACTCGCCCCGGTAGTTCTCGGTGGCGAGTTCGGGGTGGTGGAAGAGCAGCTGCGCGTTGAAATCGCGCCAGCCGAGCTCGCTGCCGAACTTCGCGACGTTGCGGCGCGCGGCGGGCGGCAGGTCGGCGGCATGGATGCGCGTCCAGACCTGGGCGGGGCTGAGCTCGCCGAAGCGGAGGCGGGGGCTCAGCCTCGAGGTGGCGTCGACGGCGGGCTCGTCGCGCCGGTGGTAGTCGGCGAGGGCGCCGGTGGCGAACTCGTCGAGCCGGTCGAGCGCGGCGGCCTCGCCGGGCGTCCAGGTGGCGCGGAGCCCCGCAGCCCAGTCGGGGCGGGTGGGCAGCAGATCCCAGTCCGCCAGGGAGTCCCCGTCGACGGCGAGTCCAGGGATGCGCTCGGGTGCGGGCACCGGCATGCGGAAGTCGAGGGCGCTGGCGGCGCGCCAGAACGGGGTGAAGACACGATACGGCTGGCCGGCCCCGGTGAGCACGCGGCCGGGCTCGGCCAGGAGGGCGGCGGCGAAGCTGTGCACCTCGATGCCGTCGGCGGCGAGCCGGGCGCGCAGTCGGGCGTCGATCGCGCGTGCGGGCGTGTAGCGGCGGTTCCACACCACCGCGCTGGCGCCGATCTCGGCGACGAGCTCGGGGATCACGGTCTCGGCGGCGCCGCGCCGCAGGACGAGCGTCGCGCCGAGTTCGCCGAGCCGTTCGTCGAGCGCGGTCAGGCTGCCGTGCCACCACCAGCGCGCGGCACCGCCGAGCGGCCGGAGCTCGGGGCTGAGCTCGTCGTGGACCACGACGACGACAACGGGGCCGCCGCGGTCGACCGCCGCGGTCAGGGCGGGGTTGTCGGCCACGCGCAGGTCGTCGCGCAGCCAGACGAGAACGGGGGGCGTCATTCGACGCGCGCCGTCGGGTCGGCCCCGCGCAGCTTGCGCGTCAGTCGCAGCAGCTCCTCGACCTCCGCCGCCGTGAGCACCGACATCTCGCGGGCGATCGCGGTGGAGTGCAGCGCCCCCACGCGCCGGAACAGCTCGAGACCGTGCTCGCTCAGCGTGATCACGGTGCCGCGGGCGTCGTGCGGATCGCGCGAGCGGGTGACGAGCCCCCGCGCCTCGATCCGGTCGATCAGGCGACTCACGCTCGGCTGGGTGAGCAGCAGGTGCTTGGTCAGATCGCGGATGCGGGCGGCGTGATCGGACTGCCGGTAGAGGTTGAAGAGCACGTCGTACTCGTTGAACGACAGATCGTCGGGGAAGACCGAGAGCAGCCGGCGCAGGATGGAGACCTGCGCGCGGTAGAGCGACTCCCAGGCATCCACGGCCCGTGTGCGGTCGGTCATGGACCTACTCTAGGCATCCGGTGAGACCGTCGATGCCGGGTGCCGCGTTAACAGATTGAGGGTCGGTCGCAGAGGCACGCGACCGACCCTCTCCCTTGCACCAAGAGTGTCCTGCAATCACATTCCGCGGTAGCTGCCACAGCAAACAACTAACGCTCTTGAAAGATATAACGGAAAGATAACGCTGTCTAGTTACCTGTT
>DCRR01000020.1:74105-86953 GCA_002325245.1 Microbacteriaceae bacterium UBA1487
GTTCGTTATTTTTGCTTCGGGTTTTCTGTGAGCGCGTTCGGACGCACGTCGGCCCCGCGTCGTGCATCCCGCCAGCCCCCGACGAGCACGGCGGCGGCCGCCAGAACGGCGCCGACCGCGAGCACGATGGCGGCGACGAGGATCGGCCCGGACGGTGCGATGATCGACTGCCCAGCGAGCGCCTGCCAGGTGAGCAGCGCGATGGCGCCCGCGTAGCTCGCGGTTGCCACGGCGACCAGCCCGAACCGCGTGCTCCCGTCGCGCAGCGCCGTGATCCGGGCGGAGAGAAGTTCGATCCCGAGCAGGACGAGCGGGATCGCCTGCATTGCGTGCATGCCGATGAAGTGCGGCACGCGCAGGTCGCCGGCCTCGGTGCTCCAGCCGAGGAAGGGCAGCCCCGGACCGCCGTCGGCGACGCCGACCGCGTGTGCTCCGGCGATCCCCTGGAAGTCGTTCAGCTGCTCGGCATTCGGGCCGGTCATGAAGAAGGCGAGGCCCATCCCCACGATGCCCAGGGCGACGCCCGCGCGCACGGCGAGGTTGCGCGCGCGGTCCGGTCCGGGGCTCGCGACGAGGCCGATCCCGACCAGCAGGGTCATGATCCAGACCACGACGATCGAGGCGGCCATGATCGACCACAGGGTCGTGGTGAGCGGGGTCGTCACATTGAAGTGGCTCGTCGAGCCGACCGCCGCGGCGCCCACGATGATGACGATCTCGGCGAGGAGGCCGACGACGGCGATTGTGCCCGCCGTTTCGGCCAGTCGGCGCCGACGCTGCACGAGGCCGATGAGCCAGGCGAGCGTGAGCGAGAAGATCGCGATCGAGATCGTGAACTTGAGCGGCTTGAACCAGGCGTTCTGCCCGAGGATCTCCCGGGGGTCGACGATCGCCAGCACTCCGGATGCGACCGCGAGCGCCGCCATCAGCGCGGTGAGGGCGAGCAGGGGGCGATGCCAGCGCACGGGGCGCGGCAGGCGGAGTCGGGTGTGCTGCGGTGCGGGGTCGGCATTCATGGGCAGGCGTCTCCGTTCGGGTCGAGTGCGGTGGAGGCGAGGTGCTGCTGGGCCATGCGGCGCAGTCCCGCCACGAGGGTGTCGCCGAGCACGGTGCCGACGACCGCCGTCTCGGCTGCCGTGGCGCGGTCGCCCGCCAGGGGCGTCACGCCGAGGTCGGCCGCGGCGATGGCCTCCGCCGCGTCGAGGTAGCCCGGCAGTGCATCCGCGAGATCGTCGCGGCCCAGTTCGGAATAGCGGTCGAGGATGCCGGCGGCGAGGTCGACTCCGGGGTTGTTCGGGTGAACGCGCCAGCCGCGCGCGGCCGCGAGCTCGAGCAGCCGGGCGCGGGATTCGGGGGAGGCGGGGCTGTCGGCCCCGGCGATGGCGCCCTGGGCGATGCCGAGAGTGTCGTAGACCGGCAGGCTGTCGTCGTCGATAGCCGTGAGCACGGTGCGGGCGTGGGCGATCGTGAGACCGCCGGCCTCGATCAGGGCGCGCAGCAGACGCAGGCGCGCGAGGTGCTGTTCGCTGTAGTCGGTCTGGTTGTAGCCGGTGCGCTCGCCCGCGGGCAGCAGCCCCTCGCGCGTGTAGTACTTGATCGACGCCATGGAGACGCCGCTGCGCTGGCTGAGTTCGGAGATCCGCATGTCGATAGCATAACTATCGACAGCACGGCTATCAACCCTTAGAGTGGCGAGATGACTCGCAGCTCTCGCACCCGACTCGGACTCGCGCTCGTCTGGTTCGCGCTCGCCTCCCTCGGCCTCGTCGGAACCTGGTACTTCAATCTCAGCTTCTTCGCTGCCGGGGAGAGTGCCGACTACCTCGGCGCCTGGTTCGCCAACGACGCCAGTGCCTCGGCCGCCGTCGACCTGATCGTGGTGGCCTCGGCGGCCGGCATCTTCATGGTCGTCGACGGAATCCGACTCGGCTGGGCGCGCTGGATCTGGGTGCTCGTGGTGCTGAGCTTCGCGATCGCGATCGCCTTCGCCTTCCCGCTCTACCTCGGGCTGCGGGAGCTCGCGCTGCGACGGCGCACGTCGGGCGACTAGGCGGCGATCACGAGGATCGCCGCGGCCGCACGCTCGCCGAGGGACAGCTCGAGCTCGCCCAGGTGCACCGTGATCGTGCCCGCGACGGGTTCGCGACGCGCGACGCGCAGGTGCGCATCCAGGACGATGCCGGCCGTCTCGAGGTAGCGCAGCAGCTCCGGGTCAGCATCCGAGACCCGGGCGATGCGCACCGCGGCGCCCTCCTCGGCGGCGAGCAGAGGGATGCCCGCGAAGTCCGGCAGGGTGCCGTCGCGACGCGGAATCGGGTCGCCGTGCGGGTCGCGCTCCGGGTTGCCGAGCTGCGCCGCCACGGCGTCGACGAAGCGATCCGAGACGGCGTGCTCGAGCACCTCGGCCTCGTCGTGCACCTCGTCCCAGGCGTAGCCGAGCTCTTCCACCAGGAAGGTCTCGATCACGCGATGTTTGCGCACCATGGCCACGGCGATCCGCTCGCCCTCGGCGCTCAGCGCGATCGCGCTGTAGGGGGCGTGCGTCACCAGGCCTCGGGCGGTGAGCTTGCGGACCGCCTCCGAGACCGAGGAGGCGGCGAGACCGAGCCGCGCCGCGAGCACGCTCACCGTGACCGGCTGGGTGCTCCACTCGGCGGCGTTCCAGATCGCCTTGAGGTAGTTCTCGGTCTGGGTCGAGTTCTCCGTCATCGTCCCTCCGAGGCGTCGGTGGTGCGGGGCGGGGCGAGTCGCGCACGCCGGGCCGCGGCGAGGCGGGCCGCGAAGACCCCGTATCGCGGGCTGGCCAGGAACACGATGGTGAACAGCGTCCCCTGCGTCAGCACGACGAGCGCGCCGGGGGAGGCGTCCCACCAGTAGCTCAGGTAGATGCCGACGACGCTCGCGGTGACCGCGAGCGCGGGGGCGATGAGCAGCATTCGCCCGAAGCGGTCGGTCAGCAGCGACGCGGTCGCCCCCGGGATGATCAGCAGGGCCACCACCAGCACGACGCCGACGACCTGCAGCGCGACGACGGCGGTGAGCGCGAGCATGCCGAGCAGCAGCGCCCCGAGCAGGCGCGGCGAGAGCCCGATCGAGAAGGCGTGGGTGGGGTCGAAGGCGAACAGAGTGAGGTCGCGACGCTTGAGCAGCACGACGATCAGCACGATCGCGGCGAGCACCGCGATCTGGGCGAGCTCGGTCTGACTCACCCCGAGCACGTTGCCGAACACGATCTCCGCCAGATCGGTCTGGCTCGGCGTGACCGAGATGAGGGCGAGGCCGAGCGCGAACAGGGTGGTGAAGACGATGCCGATCGCGGCGTCCTCCTTGATGCGGCTGCGGTCGCGCACGATGCCGATGAGCCCCACCGCGAGGACGCCGAACACGACCGCGCCGAGCGCGAACGGCGCGCTCACGATGTAGGCGAGCACGACGCCCGGGAGCACGGCGTGCGAGACGGCGTCGCCCATGAGCGACCAGCCGATCAGCACGAGCCAGCAGCTCAGCAGCGCGCAGACGAGTGCGGCGATCGAGGTGGTGACGAGCGCCCGCACCATGAACTCGTAGCCGAGCGGCTCGAGGATGAAGTCGAGGGGGCTCACGCGAGGTCTCCTTCGCGCTCGGTGCCGAGCCCGAAGGCGCGTGCCAGGTTCTCGGGCTTCAGCACCTCGGCGGTCGGTGCGTGCAACAGCACTCGGCCGAGCAGCAGGATCGCCTCGTCGGCGAGGGTGGGAAGCGCGTGCAGGTCGTGCGTCGCGACGATGACCGAGCGGCCGTCCTCGGCCAGTTCGCGCAGCAGCCGCACGATGAGGCGCTCGCTGCGGCGGTCGACGCCGGCGAAGGGCTCGTCGAGAAGCAGGATCCGGGCGTCCTGCGCGAGCGCCCGCGCGACGAAGGTGCGCTTGCGCTGCCCGCCGGAGAGGGTGCCGATCGGGCGGTCGGCGAGGCCGCCGAGCTCGACGCGGGCCAGAGCGCTCGCGACGGCGTCCCGGTCGGTCGGGCGGGGGCGGCGGGTGAGGCCGAGGCGGCCGTAGCGGCCCATCATCACGACGTCGCCGACGGTGACCGGGAAGCGGGGATCGATGTCGTCGGACTGCGGCACCGAGGCGACCAGTCCGCGTCGGCGTGCCTGCTCGGGCGGCAGCCCGCCCAGCCGGACCGTGCCGCGGTCGGCGCGCACCGCTCCGAGTGCCACCTTGAACAGCGTCGACTTGCCGGCGCCGTTCATGCCGATCAGCCCGCACACGCGTCCCGGCTCGACGCGCAGCTCGGTGACGTCGAGCGCGAGCAGGTCGCCGTAGTGCACGGCGACATCGCGCAGCTCGAGCGCCGAGGCGAGGGCGGTCTGGCTCATGCCTCCGTTCCGCTCAGTCCGGCGATGATGAGGTCGACGTCGTGGCGCAGCAGCTCCAGGTAGGTGGGCACCGGGCCGTCCGCCTCGGAGAGCGAGTCGACGTAGAGCGTGCCGCCGAAGGTCGCGCCGGTTGCCTCGACCACCTGCTGCATGGCGCGGTCCGAGACGGTCGACTCGCAGAACACCGCGGGCACGTCGTTCTCGGTGACGAAGTCGATGACGGCGGCGATCTGCTGCGGCGTCGCCTCCTGCTCGGCGTTGACCGGCCACAGATACTGCTCGGTGAGTCCGGCATCCCGAGCCAGGTAGCTGAACGCGCCCTCGCACGTCACGAGCGCGCGGTGGTTCTCGGGCAGCCCGTCCAGCGCCGTGAGCAGCTCGTCGTGGAGGGCGCGCAGCTCGGCAGCGTAGTTCTCGGCGTTGCGCGTGAAGTCGTCGGCGTGGCTCGGGTCGAGCTCGGCGAACGCGGTCGCGATCGTCGCGATGTAGCTCTCCGCCTCGGTGGTCGACATCCAGGCGTGCGGATTGGGGGCGCCGGTGCCGCCGATCGGGATGGGCGTGACGGTGTCGCCGAGAACGACGTGCGGCACCTCGAGCTGGTCGATGAACTGGGCGAACCAGGCCTCGAGTCCCAGCCCGTTGTCGAGGATGAGGTCGGCGCTTGCGGCGGTGCGCAGGTCACCGGGCGTCGGCTCGTAGCCGTGGATCTCGGAGCCGACCTTGGTGATCGACTCGACGCGGAGATGCTCGCCCGCGACGTTCTGCGCCAGATCGGCGAGCACGGTGAAGGTGGTGAGCACGACCGGGCGGTCGTCCGCGGGGTCAGGCGTCGAGCTGTCGGCGGTGCAGCCGCTCAGGCCGAGCGCGAAGGCGAGCCCGGTCGCGGCGACGAAGTTCGTACGGCGTCGCACCTGAGTCCAGAGTTTCGGCATACCGAAACTCTAGACGAGGTGGCGCGAACTATCGAGCGCTCTCGTCCTCCGGCAGCGCGGCGAGCCAGTCGCCCCACCACGCCTTCCAGCGGTCCGCGTCGTCGGCCGTCGCGAGGCGCTCGTGCGTGACGGTCAGGCGGGTGCGGCCCCCGGCGAGCGGATCGATCGCGAGCTGCACGACGCCGACCGGCTCCGCGCCGCGGGTCGCATCGAACCGGGGCGACTTGACGCCCGGGCGCGAGCGCGGCGTCAGCGTGAGCTCGGGGATCAGCTCGACGCGGCGCGCATCATCCTCGATCGCGGCGCGCAGGCTCTCCACGGCCCAGCGGAGGGTGCGCGAGCGGCTCACCGAGAAGGTTCCGTCGGCCATCTGCCCCGGGAGGCGCAGTCCCGTGATGCGCTCGAAGCCGACCGTGACCGCCTGGGCCCACCAGGCATCCACGCCCTGCTCGTGAACCCAGCGGGCGATGGCCGGATGTCCGGCATTGCGGCCCGGACCGGCGTCGATGAGCTCGACCCACTCGTCCCAGCCGTGGCCGGTGCGCTCGCGGACCGCGTGGTCCGGGTGCTCCGGCTCTGACGCCCAGTTCGTGGAGTTCGCGCCCATGTCGACAGGCTAGAACACGTCGGGCGAGGGCGTCGAGGCCCAGCGGATGGCGACGTCGGCGTGGCGGTCGAAGCGGTAGCCCGCCCCGCGCACCGTGCGGATGACGTCCTCGAAGGCGCCGAGCTTCGAGCGCAGCCGACGCACGTGCACGTCGATCGTGCGCTCGTTGGGGGTCTCCTCGTCGTCGGTGTCGCCCCACAGTGAGGAGATGATCTCGGCGCGGTCGATCGTGCGGCCCTCGCGCAGCACGAGGAACTGCAGGAGCTCGAACTCCTTGTAGGTGAGCGGCGCGACCTCGCCGTCGAGCAGCACTCGGCGGCGCGAGATGTCGATCACGACGCCCGCCTTCGGCTCCGGCGGCGGGGTCACCGCGGCGGCGGCCTGGCGCTGACGCGCGAGCGCGGCCGGGTCCTGCAGGGCGAGTCGCACGACATCGACGTCGCGTCCGCCGGCGCCCTCGGGAGCCAGTGCGACCGCGGCGTAGCTCTCGGCGCCGGGGGCGAGCTGGGCGACCAGGGCCTTCAGCTGGGTGACGATCGTGGGCAGGTCGGTGCCGGCCTCCGCCGCTTTGGCCTCGTCGATGCCGACGTAAAGGGCGAAGCCGCGCGCCTCAGTCCCGTCGGGGACGGCGCGGATGCGGGAGGGCGGTGTGGCCGGCTGCTCGTCGCGCGCGAGCGGCGGGGCGAGATCCGCGACCGGGCGGGGTCGCACGGGTGCGGGGGCGGGCGGCTTGCGGAGTGCGTCGAGGGTGGCGAGAGACATGTCGTCGAATCCTTCATTGGCGGGCGACGTGGGGCTGTGCTCATCCACGGTGGTTCGCCTCGCGAGAGTGGGAAGTGTGTGCAGGGTGGCGGGATCGATCCCCCGAGGGGGCGGATTCCGGGAGTCCGTGATGCTCAAACATCGGAGCGCATTCGGGACTCGGCGAGAGAGAAGTCTCTACGCACACATTCGACAACAGGTGACCGCGCGCGCCGACATCATGTCAGCGGCCCCACAAGCCTCGAAGGAGGTCAGGGTGTGCGTGCGGTCGGTCATGCCTGCCAGTTTCTTGCACCGGCGCGCAAAACGCAACCCGGTTCAGACGGTTCCGTACAGCCGATCGCCGGCGTCGCCGAGTCCCGGCACGATGTAGCCGACCTCGTTGAGCTTCTCGTCGAGCGCCCCCAGCACCACGGTGACGTTGCGTCCCTCGGTCGCCGCGCGCACCGCCTCGACGCCTTCGGGGGCGCCCAGCAGGCAGATCGCGGTCACGTCCTCGGCGCCGCGCTCGAACAGGAACTCGATCGCGGCGATCAGCGAGCCGCCGGTCGCGAGCATCGGGTCGAGCAGGAAGCACTGACGGCCCGCGAGGTCATCCGGAAGGCGCGTCGCGTAGGTGGTCGGCTGGAGGGTCTCCTCGTCGCGCACCATGCCCAGGAAGCCCACCTCGACCGTCGGCACGAGCGCGGTCATGCCGTCGAGCATGCCGAGCCCGGCACGCAGGATCGGCACGACGAGCGGGCGAGGCTCGGCGATCTCGACCCCCACCGTCTCGGTCACCGGCGTCGTCACGCTGACCGGCGTCACGCGCACATCGCGGGTCGCCTCGTAGGCCAGCAGCGTGACCAGCTCGCGAGCCAGATTGCGGAAGGTCGGGCTCGGGGTGCGCTCGTCGCGAAGCACCGTGAGCTTGTGGGTGATGAGCGGGTGGTCCGCGACGTGGAGGCGCATAGGCTCAATCTATCGGAACGCGCACCCCGCGCCGGCGGCCCACCGTTTCGAATGGTGCCAATTCAGCTTGGCGCCATGCTGAACTGGCAGCACCGAAACGGGAGGGTGGATGACCGACGACGAGGTCATGGAGCTCGCCCTGGCCGAGGCACGGGCCGCGCTCGCGACCGGCGATGTTCCGGTCGGCGCCGTCATGCTCGATGGGCAGGGTCGCGTGCTGGCGACCGGGCGCAACGAGCGCGAACTTTACCAGGATCCGACCGCGCACGCGGAGGTCGTCGCAATCCGTCGCGCGGCGGAGGCGATCGGCGACTGGCACCTGGACGACACGACGCTCGTCGTCACGCTCGAGCCGTGCGTGCTCTGCGCGGGCGCGATCCTGGCGGCGCGCATCCCGCGCCTCATCTTCGGCGCCTGGGACGAGAAAGCGGGGGCGGTGGGGAGCCAGCACGACCTGGTACGCGATCGACGCCTCCCGCACCGGGTCGAGGTGACCACGGGTGTGAGAGGCGTCGAGGCGGCGGAGCTGCTCCGCGAGTTCTTCGAGCAGCGGCGCTGAGGCCGCGCGGGACTAGTCCCAGAGCACCGCGATGATCACGTTGACGATGGCGAGCCCGCCCGCGGCGTGGAAGGCCGGCTTGACCTTGCCGCCCTTGCGCTTGTTGACGCTCGCGAGGATCGCCGCTGCGAGGATGACCAGGGCGATGATGAGCTTGACCGCGATCTTCGCGTTGTCGACCCCCAGGTCGCCCATCTGCCGGATCCCGACCAGCGCGAGACCGGTCACGACCTGGGTGATCGCGCCGGTCAGCAGGATGTCGGTGCGGAAGCCGGACTTCGCGCGCATCTGCACGAGGAACACCCCGATGATCGCGGCAAGTCCGAGGAAGTGCAGAACGAGAACAAGATTGAGGACGATTTCCATGGTGCTCCTTCGGGGGCGCTAGTCGGCGCTCTTGATGACGATGGCGTCGGTCGGCGGGTTGTAGTCGTGCGGCGAGTGGAACACATCGGGCTCAATGTAGATGATGCGAGCGTGCGGCACCGCGGCGCGCACGCTCTTCTCGACCGAGTTGATCGCGCTGGCGACGTTCGACATCGAGGTGCCCTTGGGGAAGGCGAGCTTCGCGCCGACCATCAGCTCGTCCGGGCCCACGTACAGGGTCTTCATGTGGATGATCGTCTCGACCTGCGGGTGCGAGACGAGCGCTTCGCGGATCTTCGCGACGTTCGCCTGATTCGCGCCTTCGCCGACAAGCAGGCTCTTCGTCTCGATGCCGAGGACGAGGGCGACGAGCACCAGCAGGACGCCGATCGCGATGGTGCCGATCGCATCCCAGACGGGGTCGCCGGTCACGATGGTGAGGCCGACGCCGACGAGCGCGAAGGTCAGGCCGAGCAGTGCGGCGATGTCCTCCAGCAGTACGACGGGCAGCTCCGGCTGCTTGGCGTGGCGCACGAACGCGACCCAGCCCTGGTCGCCGCGGGCGAGGTTCGACTCGATGACCGCCGTGCGCAGCGAGAACGACTCGAGCACGATCGCGATGACGAGCACGACGATCGGGAGCCACGGCACCTCGAGCGGGTGCGGGTTCTGCAGCTTCTCGATGCCCTCATAGAGCGAGAAGACGCCACCGACGGAGAACAGCACGATGGCGACGACGAAGGCGTACACGTAGCGCTCGCGCCCGTAGCCGAAGGGGTGCTCGGCGTCAGCCTTGCGTTTGGCCTGCCGGCCGCCGAACAGCAGCAGGCCCTGGTTCGCCGCGTCGGCGACCGAGTGCACGCCTTCGGCGAGCATCGCGCTCGAACCGGAGAATGCGAACGCGACGAACTTGGTGATCGCGATGCCGGAGTTCGCCAGCAGGGCCGCGACAACGGCCTTTGTTCCGCCCGAGGTGCTCATCGATCAGGTCCCCTCTGCGCTCGAAACTGGGCGCGCGGTCCCAAGTTACACTCTGCGAGTGACCGCTTCCTCCTCCGAAACGACTCGTCTGCCCCGTATCGCGATCCTCGGCGCAGGGTCGATGGGAGGGGCGATCCTCGCGGGGCTGCGCCGCTCCGCGGCGGCCGACGATGGCGTGGTCGTCACGACGCGCAGCGCCGAGAGCGCCGCGCGCATGTCCGCAGACGGCATCGAGGTCCTCTCTCTCGAGACGGCGCCCGACGCGAATCGTCGCGCCGTGGCGGGCGCGGGGCTCGTTCTCCTCGCCGTCAAGCCGGCGATGATCGCCGACCTGCTGCGTGAGATCGCCGACGCGCTCGAACCCGACGCGATCGTGGTGAGCGTGGCCGCGGGCGTGACGACGGCGTCAATGGAGGCACTGGTCGCCAACCCGGTGGTTCGCTCCATGCCGAACACTCCGTCGCTGGTGGGCCTCGGGGTGACCGGGCTCTCGGCGGGCTCCCGCGTGGACGACGCCCAGGTGTCGCTCGTGGCGGCGCTCTTCGCGACGGTCGGAGAGGTCATCGTCGTGCCGGAGGCGCAGTTGGACGCGCTCTCCGCGGTGTCCGGCTCCGGCCCCGCCTACGTGTTCCTGCTGATCGAGCGCTGGACGCAGGCCGCGATCGATCTCGGCTTCGCTCCCGAGCAGGCGCGGCTGATGGTCGAGCAGACGGTGCGCGGCGCGAGCGAGCTGCTGGCGGGGGCCGACGTCGATGCCACCGAGCTGCGTCGCCGCGTGACCAGCCCGAAGGGCACGACCGAGCGCGCGGTCGCCGTGCTCGAGGAGGCCGAACTTCGCGACCTGTTCACGCGTGCCGCCGACGCTGCCGTCGCGCGGGCGAAGGAGATCGCCGCAGGGTCCTGACCTGAGCGGGCGTTCGGCGACTCAGCCGAGGGTCGCGAAGCGGTCGAGGTCGGCGACCTTTCCGCTGGCGATGATGAGGTCGTGGTTCGAGACCACCGTGTCCGCTGTCGCGTAGGTGAACTCCTTGCCGGGGCTCTTCACGCCGACGACGGTGATGCCGTACTTGGTGCGCACGTGCGAGTCGGTGAGACTGAGTCCGCGGATCGGCTTCGGCGGGTACATCTTGACGATCGCGAAGTCGTCGTCGAACTCGATGAAGTCGATCATGCGGCCCGACACGAGGTGGGCGACGCGCACGCCGGCCTCCGCCTCCGGGTAGATCACGTGGTTGGCGCCGATGCGCGAGAGGATCTTGCCGTGCGACTGGCTGACGGCCTTCGCCCAGATCTGCGGGATGCCGAGGTCGACCAGGTTCGCGGTGATGAGCACGCTCGCCTCGACGTAGGAGCCGACCGCGACGACCGCGACCTTGAAGTCGGCGGCGCCGATCTGCCGGAGCGCGTCGATCGAGCGCGCATCCGCCTGCACGGCGTGCGTGACACGGTCTGCCCACTTCTGCACGAGGTTCGGATCTTCATCGACCGCGAGCACCTCACGGTCGAGTCGCTGAAGCTGCCCGGCGGTCGCGGCGCCGAATCGGCCGAGGCCGAGCACCAGAACCGGGGCGTCGTGCGGGATTCGCTCAACCAACGATGGGCCTCTCTTCGGCGCGCGTGAACAGCTGACGGCGTTGGCTCGCCGCGAGTGCGGCGGCCAGTGTCACGGTACCAACTCGGCCCGCCCACATGGTGGCCGCGAGGACGTACTTGCCCGCATCCGGCAGGGTCTCGGTCAGCCCGGTGCTCAGCCCGCAGGTGGCGAAGGCGGAGATCACGTCGAACAGCACGCGGTCGAGCGGCTCATCGGTGATCCGCAGGATGACGATCGAGGCAGCGGCGACGATCGTCGCTCCCCAGAGCACGACGCTGACCGACAGGCGCAGCACGTCGTTCGGGATGCGGCGGTCGAAGACCTGCATATCGGTGTCGCCCTTGGCCTCGGCGTAGGCCGCGAGGAAGAGGACGGCGAGCGTGGTGACCTTGATCCCGCCCGCGGTGGAGGCGGAGCCGCCGCCGACGAACATCAGCATGTCCATGACGAGGTACGAGGCGCCGTCCATGGCGCCGACGTCGACGTTGGCGAAGCCGCCCGAGCGGGTCATGAAGGAGAGGAAGGTCGCCGTCATGGGCCGGGCCGCCGCGTCTTGGCCGCCCAGGGTGGCCGGGTTCGACCACTCGAGGACGAGGATCGCGACGGAGCCGAGGATGACGAGCGCGATGGTGGTGACGAGGGTGAGCTTGGCGTGGATCGGCAGGCGGACCCGAAAGCGCACGGTGCGCAGCACGGCGAAGATGACCGGGAATCCGAGGCTGCCGAGGAAGACGCCGAAGGCGATCGTGGTGAGGAACCAGGGGTCGGTCGCGAACGGCTCGACGCCGTCGACGGTCGGCACGAAGCCGGTGTTGGTGAAGGCGGAGGCCGCGAAGTAGAAGCCCTTCCACGTCGCCGACCAGGGGTCGAGGCCGTGCGCGAGCAGGCGCGGCACGAGCGAGAGCATCAGGATCAGCTCGATGATCAGCGTGGACAGCGCCACGGTCGCCAGCAGCCCGCCGATCTCGCCCAGCCGCACCGCTTGGGATTCGGCGACCGGGCCGGCGTGCAGGCGTGAGGCGTTGGTGTCGCTTGCCGCGATGAGCCGAGCGCGCAGCCCGAGACGCCGTGAGACGACCAGGCCGAGGATGCTCGCGAGCGTCAGCACGCCGATGCCGCCGACCTGCAGGCCGATCAGAATGGCGACGTTGCCGAAGGTGGACCAGTGAGTCGCCATGTCGACGACCACGAGTCCGGTGACGCAGATCGCGGAGACGGCGGTGAACAGAGCATCGACGATCGGCGTCGCCTGCCCGTCGCGAGCAGCCCACGGCGTTGCGAGAATCGCCGTCAGCGCGAGGATCAGTCCGGTGAAGATGAGGATCGCGAATCGCGAGGGCGAGCGCCGGGCGAAGTCGTCGAAGGCGTCCCGGATTCGCGCCGGGCGCGACCGCGTGTCAGGGAACCGACCGGCTCCCCGCCGCCTTTTCGCAGGATTCGCGCGCACAGGGGGCCATGGTACTCGCGCCGCGACCGATCTAGTCTTGGGTCATGGCTGACATCTTCACGTGTCTCGCGGACGGGACGCGCCGCCACCTGCTCGAACTGCTGCTTGCGCGCGCCCAGGCGGACGAATTCGTGGGCGAGGTATCCGTGGGGGAACTCGTCGAGGCGCTCGGGCTGAGTCAGCCCACCGTGTCGAAGCATCTCAAGGTGCTGCGCGATCACGGGCTGGTCGCGGTGCGCGAAGAGGGGCAGCATCGCTACTACCGGATCGACCCCGCGCCGCTGGAGGAGCTCGA
>DCRR01000020.1:87031-119532 GCA_002325245.1 Microbacteriaceae bacterium UBA1487
AGTCGACGGTGTTCGCCGCCTGGGCGGGAACCGGCGTCGCTGGTCGCGTCGGTCGTGCGGCCGCCGACACTGCGCACTCCGCGCGCGCAGCCCTCGATGCTGCGCAGGACCGGCTGCACGGGGCGCAGGCGCGACTCGAGCGGGTTCAGCACAAGGTGACGGAGATCCTGCCGTTCCGCGGCTCGAAGGACTGATCGAGGCCTAGACAGGGCCGTCCGGCACCGCTAGTCTCGCGATGCACTCCTGTCACAGGAGTCACACAGATCACACGAGACACGACAGCGAGTCGGAACGGAGGCGGCATGGCTCAGGACCTGTCCGACGTGCGCTTCCTCACCGTCGCCGAAGTCGCCGAGATGATGCGCGTCTCGAACATGACCGTCTACCGGATGGTCCACGCGGGGGAGCTCCCCGCGGTGCGCTTCGGCCGCAGCTACCGCATCCCCGAGTCGGCGGTCTCGCACGCGATCGAGCTGCCCGAGTCGAACGTCGGCTGAGCGCTCGTTTCGCTCGATCCAGGGTCTCCGGGTAGACTCTGGAGGTTAGATTTCCGCGGTTCGGCCTAGGACCCGGTGGTCCCGACTCCGAACAAGCGAGGTGAACATGGGTTCCGTCATCAAGAAGCGCCGCAAGCGCATGGCGAAGAAGAAGCACCGCAAGCTGCTGCGCAAGACGCGCCACCAGCGTCGCAACAAGAAGTAAGTCGCTCTGCGGATTGAGTAGCGCGAAGCGCGTATCGAAATCCCAGCAGCGCGCACCAGGAACGCCCGAGCCGTCTAGGCCGGGCGTTTCTGCTGTGCCGAGCGCTTCACGCGTCGCGCCTCGCGCGCCACGCGCTTCCGCGCCGCCCGGATGCTCTTGGCTGTCAGTCGCAGGATCGGCCAGCCGTGCTTGTGCGCGTGGTGGGTGAGGATCGCGTCCGGGTTCACGGCGATCCGGTTGCCGACCAGCTCCAGCAGGGGGATGTCGTTGCGGCTGTCGGAGTACGCCCAGCAGTCGGCGACATCCGCTCCCGCCTTCGCTGCGAGCGCGCGCGCCGCCGCGGCCTTGCGCTCGGCGTGGAGCACGTGACCGACCAGTTCCCCGGTGTAGACGCCGTCGACGGTCTTCACCTGGGTGCCGAGCGCGCCGGTGAGTCCCAGCTTGCGGGCGATCAGGTCGCCGACCTCCCAGGGTGTCGCCGAGACGAGCCAGACCTCGTGGCCTTTGCGCAGGTGGTCGCGGGCGAGCTCGACCGACTCGGGGTAGAGCCGCGGCTGGATCCGACGCTCCCAGATGCGCTCGCCGAGTCCGATGATCTGCTCGCGAGTGTGGCCGGCGGCGAGCCCGAGGGCGCGCTCACGGGCCGAGACGAGGTGCAGGTCGTTCTCGCCGACCGCGATGAATCGGGCTTGATGCCAGACGAAGCGCCAGATGTCGCGCCAGCGCACGAGTCCGCTTGCCACGGCTTCGCGGCCGACCTGGAAGATGCTCGTGCCGCGCATGAGCGTGTTGTCGACATCGAAGAACGCGATGATCGGGCGATTGCTCGGGCTGAGGTCGGAGGCGGACATCGGCGCAACTCTAGCCGCCGGTAGGGTGGCGACGTGAGTGCACCACGCCTGACCCTGGTCGGAAAGCCCGGCTGCCATCTGTGCGACGACGCACGGGCCATGGTGCTGCAGGTGCTCGACGAGTTCCCGGGCGTCAGTTTCGATGAGCGATCGATTCTCGACGATGCGGAGCTCTTCGACGCGTACGTCGAAGAAATCCCGGTCCTGCTGATCGACGACCGGGTCCACACCATCTGGCGCGTCGACCCGGAGCGGTTGCGTCGTCGACTCGAGGAGGTCACCGCATGATCCGTCACATCGTCGCCTGGAAGCTCAAGGCCACCGAGCCGGCCGAGAAGGAGGAGGCCGCCCGGCGTCTCGCGGTCGGGCTGCAGGAGCTCGTCCCGATCATCCCGGAGATCCAGCACCTGACCGTCGGCGCCGACCTCGGTGTCGTCGACGGCAACTGGGACGTCGCGTTCTGGGTCGACTTCGCCTCGCTCGCCGACCTCGACACGTACCAGTCGCACCCCGCGCATGTGGCCTTCGCGGCGCTGCCGCGCGAGCTGACCGCCGACCGGGTCTGCGTCGACCTCGATCTCTAGGTCGCCCGCGTCGCTCTGGTCAGCGCGGCGGCTCCATGCTTAGGTGGAGGTCCTGTCACTCGAATGAAGGAGTTCGCACTATGAAGTTCCAGATCGTCAAGGGCAAGAGCGAGAAGCAGCCGTACTTCTGGCGCATCGTCGCCTCCAACGGGCAGACGCTCGCGGTGAGCGAGAACTACGTGCAGAAGGCGTCCGCGAAGAAGGCCGTCGAGTCGGTCATCAGCAACGCGGCCGGCGCGACGATCGAGGACCTCGCCTAGCGCGCTACGGAGTGAGGCGGTTCGGTCCGCGGAACAGGTACGTGACCTCGCGGATCGACGACTGGTGCAGCAGCAGCATGATCACGCGGCTGAGCCCCATGCCGAACCCGCCGTGCGGCGGCACGCCGTAGCGGAAGAAGTCGAGGTAGAAGTCGAGCTCCTCGGGCTCGAGGCCCTTCTCCTTGGCCTGCTCGATCAGCACGTCGACCCGGTGCTCGCGCTGGGCGCCGGTCGAGATCTCGACTCCGTTGAAGACGAGGTCGTAGCTGTTCGTGAGGCTCGCGTCGCCCTCGTGGCGCATGTGGTAGAACGGCCGGATTCCGGTCGCGTAGTCGGTCACGAAGACGAACTCGTGGCCGAGCTCCTCGCGCACGTACTCGCTCAGGCGGCGCTCGCCCTCGGGGTCGAGGTCGCCGTCGGCACGCGGCACCGTGTAGCCGCGCTTCTCGAGGATCTGGTGCACCTCGGCGAGCGGGATGCGCGGGAACGGCAGGCTCGGAACCGTGACGGTGACGCCGAACGCGGCCTCGATCTCGGCGCCGTGCTTCTCGGCGACCGCGGTCAGGCCGGCCACGAGCAGCTGCTCGTGCATCCGCATGACGTCCTCGTGGCTCTCGACCCAGCTCATCTCGGCGTCGACCGAGATGAACTCGGTCGCGTGGCGGCTCGTGAAGCTCGGGTCCGCGCGGAACGCGGGCGCCACCTCGAACACCTTGCCGAAGCCGGCCGGCTGCGCCATCTGCTTGAAGAACTGCGGGCTCTGCGCGAGGTAGGCGGTGGTCTCGAAGTACTCGACCTCGAACAGCTCGGCGCGCGATTCGGAGGCGCTGGCCATGAGCTTCGGGGTGTGGATCTCGATGAAGTCGTTCTGGACCCACCAGGTGCGCAGCGCGTGCAGGAACGTGGTCTGCACGCGGAAGATCAGGTTCTGCTCCGGGCGGCGCAGGTCGAGGAAGCGCCAGTCGAGGCGCTTGTCGATCGACGAGTCGTCGGCGATCGGCGAATCGAGGGCGGATGCCGCCACGTCGAGTCCGGAGATCTTGATCTCCAGGCCGCCGAGCTTGACGCGCTCGTCGTGCTTGAGCTCGCCGGTCACCGTGAGGAAGGTGCCGCTCGAGAGCGCCGAGATCGACTCGGTGAGCTCGAGCGCGGGCTGCTGCTCGGGGCTCTCGGCCTCGCGTGTCGCCGGGTTGACGAGCTGAACCGCTCCCGATTCGTCGCGCAGGATGACGAACTGCACCTTCTTTTGATCTCGCACCGTTTCCACCCATCCGGAGACGGAGACGGGGCCGTCGGCAAGCGCGGCGAGGTTCTTGATCAGAGTGCGGTCGGTCACGGGGGTCGAGTCTACTTCGACGGCGCCGACCGCACGGTGCGCGGCCCGGAGTCGGCGGCGCTCAGGCCTCGGGCGAGCGCGGGCGGAGCTCGGCGAGAACCTCGGCGAAGCGCACCAGGAAGCGCGGCTCGTCCAAGCGCTTGCGCCGCATCCACGAGGTGACCTCGTCGTTGCTCTTGCTCGCGTTGCACGAGGCGCAGGCCGGCACCACGTTGTCGATCGTGTACCGCCCGCCGCGCGAGATCGGCAGCACGCAGTCCTTCTGCAGCGCGGGGGAGAGGCTGCCGCAGTAGGCGCAGCCGCCCCAGGCCGCAACGATCGCCTCCCACTCGGGCGGCGTCAGGTCGTTGTCGGCGAGGGCGACGCGCCGCCGGCGACGCCGGGCCGCCCGCACGCGTCGAGAGCCGCCGGTCGCCATGACCTCAGAACCTAGCCCTCGGCGCCGCGCAGCGAGCGGAGGCGCGTGAGGAACTCGTCGGCCATCGCCACCTGCCCCAGCAGCGTGGTGCGGCGATCCTCCGCATCCGCGATGAAGCGGTCGAGCTCGGCCATGTCGTGCTGCTGGGTGGCGTCGTTGATGGCCGCGAGCACCGTCGCCATCTGCTCGAGCGAGTAGCCGAGCGGCTTCATGCGGCGGATGACGAGCAGACGCTCGAGATCGGATTCGGTGTACTCGCGGTACCCGGCGGTCGTGCGCCCGCTCGGCGTCAGCAGGCCGATCTCGTCGTAGTGGCGCAGCGTGCGCAGCGACAGCCCGGAGCGCTCGGCGAGCTCGCCAATGTGCATGACGCTGCCCGGTGCTGTGCTCACGAGATCCCTCCCAACCCTCACGTTACGGTAGTGTTCCTGGGGGCGCGGCTCGCCGTGCTCTCCGCCGCCACGGCGGTCCACTCTCTCGTATCGTGCGACGCGGCGCGGTATCTCCGCCCCAGTGTCTCGTGCCGAGCGCTCTCGGGGCCCGTCCCTCAGGAGTCCCATGACCACGCCTGCCCCCGCGCCCATCCGGCCGAACCGCTACAAGGCCGAGCCGAGCGTGCTGACCGCGCTCCGCACGCCGCGCATCCTGACCCGCGAGGTGCTCGCCGGTGTCGTCGTCGCGCTCGCGCTCATCCCCGAGGCCATCTCGTTCTCGATCATCGCGGGCGTCGACCCGCGGGTGGGCCTGTTCTCCTCGTTCGTGATGGCCGTCTCGATCGCCTTCCTCGGCGGACGCCCCGCGATGATCACCGCCGCCACCGCGGCCGTCGCCGTCGTCATCGCGCCCGTCATGCGCGACTACGGTTTCGACTACTTCATCGCGACCGTCATCCTGGGCGGAGCGTTCCAGGTGATCATGGGCGTGCTCGGCGTCGCCAAGCTAATGCGCTTCATTCCGCGCAGCGTCATGATCGGATTCGTCAATGCGCTCGCGATCCTGATCTTCACCTCGCAGCTGCCACACCTGATCGGCGTTCCGTGGCTCGTGTATCCGCTGGTGGCCGGCGGCATCCTCATCATGGTGCTGATGCCGAAGCTCACCAAGGTGGTCCCGGCGCCGCTGGTCGCGATCGCGCTCACCACCGCCGTGGTCGTCGTGATGGCGCTCAACGTTCCGACGGTCGGCGATGAGGGCGAGCTGCCGAACAGCCTGCCCGAGCTGTTCATCCCGAGTGTGCCGCTCACCTGGGAGACGTTCACGATCATCGCGCCCTACGCGCTGGCCATGGCCGTCGTCGGTCTGCTCGAGTCGCTCATGACCGCGAAGCTCGTCGACGAGGTCACCGACACCCACTCGCGCAAGACCCGTGAGGCGTGGGCGCAGGGCGTCGCCAACCTCCTCTCCGGCTTCTTCGGCGGCATGGGCGGCTGCGCGATGATCGGCCAGACGATGATCAACGTCAAGGCCTCCGGGGCGCGCACGCGCATCTCGACCTTCCTCGCCGGCGTGTTCCTGCTGATCCTCGTGGTCGGGCTCGGCGACCTGGTCGCGATCATCCCGATGGCCGCGCTCGTCGCCGTCATGGTGATGGTCTCGGTCGCGACCTTCGACTGGCACAGCATCCGGCCCTCCACGCTCAAGCGCATGCCGAAGAGCGAGACGGCGGTCATGGTCGCCACCGTCGTGATCGTCGTGCTGACCCACAACCTCGCGATCGGCGTCGTCGCCGGCGTGCTGGTGGCGATGGTGCTGTTCGCACGGCGGGTCGCGCACTTCGTCACCGTGACGCGCGTGCTTCCGGAAGACGAGCAGGTCCCCACCGCGTACTACACCGTCGACGGCGAGCTGTTCTTCGCCTCGAGCAACGACCTGACCACCCAGTTCGAGTACGCCGACGACCCGGAGCGGGTCGTGATCGACATGTCGAACTCGCACATCTGGGATGCCTCCACCGTGGCGGCGCTCGACGCGATCGTCACCAAGTACGAGCAGCACGACAAGCGCGTCGTGCTGGTCGGAATGAATCAGGCGACCACCGATTTCCACGGTCGGCTCAGCGGGGGCGTGGGCGGCGGTCACTGACCCCGTCCGGCCGCACTCGGCAAGCCCGCGTACAATCGAACCGTGCCTGCTGACCTCGTTCATCTCGTCCGTCACGGAGAGGTCGAGAACCCGACCCGTATTCTCTACGGTCAGCTGGAGGGCTTCGGGCTCAGCGAGCTGGGCCACCGGATGGCGGAGGCGGCCGCCGCGTCGCTCGACGGCCGCAGCATCACCGGCATCCTCTCGAGCCCGCTGCAACGCGCGCAGGAGAGCGCCGCGCCGTGGGCCGCGCGCTTCGGTCGCGGCGTGGTGCTCGACGAGCGACTCATCGAACCGCGCAACCGCTTTCAGGGCATCAATGTCCGGCGCGACCTGCGTCGTCGGCCGGGGCTGTGGCCGTACGCCGTCAACCCGCTGCGTCCCTCCTGGGGGGAGTCGTTCGCCTCGATCCGCGCCCGCATGATGTCCGTCATCGCCGAGGCGCACGACGTGGCCAGCGGGGGAGAGATCGTGCTGGTCAGCCACCAACTGCCGATCTGGATGGTCGCACGCAGCGTCGCCGGACGCCGGCTCGCCCACGACCCGCGCGCCCGCCGGTGCACCCTGTCGAGCATCACGACGCTCGCCAAGGAGGGCGAGCGCTTCGTCGAGGTCGACTATCAGGAGCCGGCCGGTCACCTCCTCGCCCAGTCGATCGACCTCGGAGCCGTCTGATGCGCGCCCCCACCGCGGCCATCGCGCTGCTTCTCGCCGGTGCCCTCGCGGGCTGTTCGACCGCCTCGGGCGGTCTGCTCGACGACTACAACGCGGGCGACGACGGCGGCAACTACGTCTCCGGCGACGGCACGACCACCGCGATCGTCGCCGAGAACCGCGGTGAGCCGATCGAGTTCGCGGGCGAGACCGAGCTGGGCGACGCCGTCTCGAGCGAGGAGCTGCTCGGCCGGGTCGTCGTCGTCAACTTTTGGTACTCGACCTGCCCGCCGTGCCGGATCGAGGCCCCCGACCTCGAGCGGCTCCACCTCGACTACCTGGATGACGAGGTGACCTTCCTCGGCGTCAACGTGCGAGACGACGCCGCCACTACGCGAACCTTCGCCGCCGAGTTCGGAATCACCTACCCGTCGATCGTCGACGCGGCGACCAACGACGTTCAGCTCGCCTTCGCCGGCAAGATCGCGCCGAACGCGGTGCCGACCACGCTCGTCCTCGACCGCGAGGGCCGTGTCGCGGCGCGCATCTCCGGCCTCGTCTCCGACCCCGGCCTGCTCGCTCAGTTCATCGACGACGCGCTCGCCGAGGAACTGTGAACCCGGGCGACCTCGCCTTCGCCGGCGACCTTTGGCTCGCGCTGCCGCTCGCGCTCGCCGCGGGGCTGCTCTCGTTCGTCTCCCCGTGCGTGCTGCCGCTCGTGCCCGGCTACCTCGGCTACGTGAGCGGGGTCGCGAACGGCGCAGAGCACTCCCGCGGCCGGCTGGTCGCGGGCGCCGCCCTGTTCATCGCCGGGTTCTCGGTGATCTTCCTGGCGGTCTTCGTGCTGATCGGCAGCGTGAGCTCGTTCTTCCTGCGCTACCAGCAACTGCTGCTCTCGATCGGCGGCGTGATCGTGATGCTGATGGGGCTCGTGTTCATCGGGCAGGTCACGATGCTCCAGCGCCAGGTGAAGCTGTCCTGGCAGCCGCGCACCGGACTGCTCGGCGCCCCGCTGCTCGGCGTCGTCTTCGCGGTCGGCTGGACGCCGTGCATCGGGCCGACGCTCGCGGCGATGTCCACGCTCGCGCTCACCGGCGATGTGCCGCGGGCGCTCGCGCTCGGCATCGCCTACTGCCTGGGCCTCGGGATCCCGTTCCTGTTGGTCGCGCTCGGCTTCGGCTGGGTCGGCACCTCGATCGCGTGGGTCAAGCGCCACCTGCGCGTGATCAACATCACCGGCGGCGTGCTGCTCATCGTGCTCGGCGTGCTCATGGTGACCGGGGCATGGGGCGCCGTCATGACGGCCTTCGGGGGGGTGCTGGCGGGTGTCCTCCTCCCGATCTGACCGCGGCGTCGACCCGATGCGGCCTGACGACCATGTCGACGCCGCTCCGGCATCCGGCCCTCCGGCGCAGCCGCGCCTCGACGCCCGCGGCTACGCCCGCTTCTTCTGGCGCCAGCTCACGAGCATGCGCACCGCAATCGTGCTCCTGCTTCTGCTGGCCGTCGCGGCCGTGCCCGGCTCGCTCGTCCCGCAGCGCTCCTCCGACCCGAACGGCGTCATCCAGTACAAGCAGCAGTACCCGGAGCTCTTTCCGGTGCTCGATTCGCTGAGTCTGTTCGACACCTTCAGCTCGCCGTGGTTCTCGGCGATCTACCTGCTGCTGTTCGTCTCGCTCGTCGGCTGCATCCTGCCGCGCACCAAGCACCATTTCGACGCGCTGCGGGCCCGCCCGCCGCGCACCCCCGCGCGCCTGGAGCGCCTCGTCGGGTTCCGTCGCGTGGCGGTGCAGGTCGACCCGGAGAGCGCGGTGGAGTCGGCGCGCTCGGTGCTGCGCGGGCAGGGCTACCGCGTCGAGCGCTACGACGGAAGCGGCGTCCGCTCGATCTCGGCCGAGCGCGGGTACCTCCGCGAGACCGGCAACCTGATCTTCCACATCTCGCTCGTCGGCGTGCTGATCGCAGTCGGCATCGGCGGCGGCTTCGGCTACAGCGGCCAGCGGATCCTCGTGCAGGACACCGCGTTCACCAACAGCCTCGGCAGCTACGACTCGTTCAATCCCGGTCGGTTCTTCACCGACGATCAGCTCGACGCGTACGCGATCCGGCTCGACGACTTCGTCGCCGAGTACGAGTTCGACCTGGACACCATCAGCTGGCAGCCGCTCGACTTCGACGCCCAGCTCAGCGTGCGCGAGCAGGGCGGCGAGTGGGAGGCTCAGAGCCTTCGCATCAACGCGCCGCTCGACATCGCGGGAACCCAGGTGTATCTGCTCGGCAACGGCTACGCGCCGATCGTGACCGTGCGCGACCCTGCGGGAACGATCGTCTCGAGCGGGCCGGTCGCCTTCCGCCCCCAGGACAACAACCTGTTCAGCCTCGGGGTGATCAAGGTCCCCGACGGGCTCGACGAGCAGCTCGGGATGGTCGGGATCTTCGCCCCCGACGCGATCGAGGTCGCCGGCGTGCTCGCCTCGTTCTCTCCCGAGCCCGCGGACCCGCTGCTGCAGCTGGAGGTCTACTCGGGCGACCTCGGGCTCGACGACGGCGTCTCGGTCAACGCCTACGCGCTCGACACCGACGACCTGACCCCGCTGGCCGGACGCACCGCTGACGAGCCCGCGCTCGAGCTCGCGCTCGGCGACGAGGTGGAGCTGCCGAACGGCCTCGGCACCGTCGAGTTCACCGAACTGCGCCGCTTCGTCAGCATCGAAATCCACCACGACCCCTCGCAGGTCTGGGTGCTGCTGTTCTCGATCACGCTGCTCGGCGGGCTGCTGGTGAGCCTGTTCGTGCCGCGTCGCCGGGTCTGGATCAAGGTGCGCGACTCCGCGGAGGGAACCGTGCTGGAATACGCCGGCCTCGCCCGCGGCGAAGACGCCCGACTGGCCGACGCCGTCGCCGACCTGGCGATCCGGCACACGACCGCGCTCGGGGTGCCCGCCCCGGAGCGCCACACCGAACCTAGGATGGACGCGTGATGGACACCCTCGCCGCGTACTCGCTGATCGCGAACTACTCCGCGATCGCGCTCTACGTGCTCGCATTCCTCGCCTTCGTCGGCGACCTCAGCGCCCGCTCGGCCGCCGTGACCGCCGGGGCCGAGGAGGCCCGGGCGCTCGCCCGCGAGCAGCCTGCCGAGCGCGACGTGGGCGCCCGGACGGCCCTGCTGGAGCGGCTTGCGCGCCCCGCCTCCGACCGCGGTTCCGGGTGGCAGCGCCTCGGCTTCGCGCTGACGGTGCTCGGCTGGCTGCTCCACCTCGCCGCCCTCGTGATGCGCGGCGTCGCCGCCGAGCGCGTGCCGTGGGCCAACATGTACGAGTTCGCCCTCACCGGCACCGCGCTCGCCGTCGCCGTCTTCCTCGGCGTGCAGCTGTGGCGCGATGTCCGGTTCCTCGGCGCCTACGTGACCGGCATCGCGTCGATCCTGCTCGCGCTGGCGACCGTGAACTTCTACGTCGCCGTGTCACCGCTGCCGCCGCCGCTGCAGTCGATCTGGCTTGTCATCCACGTCTTCGTCGCGACGCTCGCGACCGGCTTCTTCGCGATCGGCGGCGGCCTCTCGATCGCGCAGCTGCTGCAGGCGCGTCGCGAGTCGGGCCGGGCGGCGGGACTGCGATTCCTGCAGACCTTCCCCACCTCGGACACGCTCGACCGCCTCGCCTCCCGCGTCATCGTCGTGGGCTTCGCACTGTGGACCTTCACCCTGATGGCCGGGGCGATCTGGGCCGAGCGCGCCTGGGGTCGCTACTGGGGGTGGGACACCAAAGAGGTGTGGACCTTCATCGTCTGGGTCGTGTTCGCGGGCTACATCCACGCGCGCGCGACGAAGGGCTGGCGCGGCTCGCGCAGCGCATGGCTGGCGATCGTCGGCTTCGCAGCCGTGCTCTTCAACTTCACGGCGGTCAACCTGCTGTTCAAGGGCCTGCACGCCTACAGCGGACTGTAGGCGACGGCCTCACGACGCGGGCGTCAGCGCGACCGGAACCCGACCGTCGCCGGTCGAGAACTGGATGACGACCTCGTCGGCGGTGCACTCGTAGGGCGCCTCGTTGAACGGGTGCGAGGCGAGGATGTCGCCGAACAGATCGCTGCCGTCCATCTCGACCCCGCCGACGTCGACCGTCATCGAGACGTCGCTCTCGTTGTGCGAGGTGGCGATCACGCCGCCGGCGACCTCGTAGTCGCCACGGATGCTGCCCGTGATCGTCCCGGTGCCGTCGATCCCCGCATCGAAGGTCAGCGTCAGCGTGAAGTCGGGCGTGTAGGTGTAGCTCGTCTCGGTGAAGCTCAGCCCGGTGTCGCCGTCGATGGTCATGGTGAGACCGCCGCCAGATTCTGCGCCGACGGCGTCGTAGAAGACCTGCATCTGGTCCTGCGTGATGCGCCAGTCGCCGATCAGGCAGGTCGACTGATCGATCTCCGTGTCGCCGCCCGAACCGTCGCTGCCGCCGGTCGCCTCGCCGCTGGGTGAGGCATCCGGGTCGGCGGTCGTCGCGCCGCCGGTGCACCCGGTCAGGGCGAGGGCGACGGCGGTGCCGGCGATGAACAGGGCAGGCGTGGAACGCGGAAGGGTGATCATGAGGCCTCCTCGGTGCGGTGCCTCGACCCTAACCGGGGTCCGGGGGCGCCAGATAGGGGCAGAAACTACTCACCTTCGGTCAGCAGCCGGTGGCACCGTTCCAGCCGATCCCGCCACCACGCGACCCGGTCGGGCGCGGCCGCATGCTCCCGCACGAGGTCGCCGTCGACGTCGATGCGGCGCACCGGCACCTCGCCGTTCACCGGCACCAGCGGCTCTCGGGTCACGTCGGCGGCGAGCAGCGCGGCCGTGCCGAGGCCGCAGTCGAACAGCAGCTCCGGCACTGCGGCAGCGAGTCGTGCGCCCATCGAGAGGCCGACGCTCGACTCGAGAGCGCTCGAGATCACCACGGGAAGCCCCGCATCGGCGGCGATCGCCAGGGCGGCGCGCACCCCGCCGAGCGGGGCCGCCTTGATCACCAGAAGATCTGCCGCGCCGGCACTGGCGACGGCGAGCGGGTCCTCGGCCTTCCGCACGCTCTCATCGGCGGCGATCGGCAGCTGCCAGTCGCGCAGCCGTTCGCGCAGCTCGGCGAGCTCGTCGACGCTCGCGCAGGGCTGCTCCAGGTACTCGAGGTCGAAGGGCGCCAGCAGGTGGGCCGCGTGCTCCGCCTCGTCCACGTTCCACGCCCCGTTCGCATCGACGCGGATGCGCCCGGCCGGACCCAGGTGCTCGCGTGCGGCGCGAACACGCGCGACGTCGTCGTCGAGGGTCTGGCCGCGCTCGGCGACCTTCACCTTGACGGTGCGCACGGCGCCGAAGCGCTCGAGCACGGCCGGCACCTGCGCGGCGGCGACGGCCGGCAGCGTCGCATTGACCGGGATGCTGTCGCGATAGTGCGGGACCTCCGGCCCCCAGCCCTCGTCGCAGGTGGCCTGCAGCCAGGCGGCCGCCTCCCGGTCGTCGTACTCGACGAACGGCGAGAACTCGGCCCAGCCGCGGGGACCGCGCAGCAGCATCAGCTCGCGCCGGTCGAGGCCGCGGAAGCGGGTTCGCAGCGGCAGCGACACGACCGCCGCGTCGGAGAGCAGCGCATCCAGGCTCGGCACCGTCGCATCCATTCCCCCATCCTGCCCCTGAAACGCGTGGCTCAGTAGGCTGAACCCGTGAATCCCGTCGTCTCCGAACTGTTCGATGCGAGCCGGTGGGTCGAGGTTCCCGGCTTCACGGAGCTGACGGACATCACCTACCACCACGACGTGACCGGGCGCATCGCGCGGGTCGCGTTCAACCGGCCCGAGGTGCGCAACGCGTTCCGGCCGCGCACCGTCGACGAGCTCGCGGCCGCGCTCGACGACGCCCGGCAGAACGCGCGCGTCGGCGTCGTGCTGCTCACCGGCAACGGGCCGAGCCCGAAGGACGGCGGCTGGGCGTTCAGCTCGGGCGGCGATCAGCGCATCCGCGGCCGCCACGGCTACCAGTACGAGGAACGCGGGTCGAGTGCCGAAGGCGGGTCGAGTGCCGCCGAAGGCGGTGTATCGAGACCGGGATTCGCTACGCCTGCTGCGCAGGCTACTCAACCCGCGGGCGCCATGCCCGCGGGGCGCCTGCACATCCTCGAGGTTCAGCGCTTGATCCGCTTCATGCCGAAGGTCGTCATCGCGGTCGTGCCCGGCTGGGCGGCCGGCGGCGGCCACTCGCTGCACGTCGTCTGCGATCTCACGATCGCGAGCGCCGAGCACGCCCGCTTCAAACAGACCGACGCGGATGTCGGCAGCTTCGACGCCGGGTACGGCAGCGCCTACTTCGCCAAGCAGGTGGGGCAGAAGGTGGCGCGCGAGGTGTTCTTCCTGGCGCGGGAGTACGACGCGCAGCGCGCCTACGAGATGGGCACCGTCAACGCGGTCGTGCCGCACGCCGAGCTGGAGGCGACGGCCCTGGAGTGGGCGGAGGAGATCCTCGGCAAGAGCCCGACCGCGATCCGCATGCTCAAGTACGCGATGAACCTCACCGACGACGGGCTCGTCGGCCAGCAGCTGTTCGCCGGCGAGGCGACGAGGCTCGCCTACGGCACCGACGAGGCGGTCGAGGGTCGGGACGCGTTCCTGGAGAAGCGCGCCCCCGACTGGTCGCCCTACCCGTGGCACTACTGAGCGGCGGCGGCTTGCGATGACGCGCGCCCTGCGGATCGTTCGGGCGGGCCCCGGCGTGCTCGACGCGCTGCGCACCGCTCTTTCGGGCGGGCCGGCGATCCTGGTCACGTCCGATGGCGCGCGCCCCGAGGATGTGCCGGGCACCGTGTCGCTCCGGACCGCACTCGTGGTTGAGAGCAGCGGGTCGACGGGGCGCCCCAAGCGCATCGCGCTCGGTGCGGACGCCGTGCTGGCGAATGCGGCGGCGAGCGAGTCGGCACTCGGCGGGCCGGGCCAGTGGGTGCTCGCGCTGCCGACCCACTACGTCGCGGGCCTCAACGTGCTCGCCCGGTCGATCGCGGCGGGCACCATCCCGGTCGCGGTCGCCGAGGGGCCGTTCACGGCGGCGGCGTTCCTGGCGGCGGCGGAGCGGCTCGACGCCCCTGACCGTTTCGTCTCGCTGGTGCCGAGCCAGCTCGCGACGCTGGTCGCCGATCCGTCGGCGCGGGTCGCGCTCGCCCGCTTCGCCGCGGTTCTCGTCGGCGGGCAGGCGACCCCGGCCACCCTGCTGGCCGAGGCTGCCGACCACGGCATCCGCGTCGTCCGAAGCTACGGCTCCAGCGAGACGAGCGGAGGATGCGTCTACGACGGCCGCCCCAACGGCACGACCGAGGTGCGCATCCGCGACGGCGAGGTGCAGCTCGCCGGGCCGACGCTCGCCGAGGGCTACCTGGGCGACCCGGCGCTGACCGAGGAGCGCTTCATCCACGATGAGGGCCTGCGCTGGTTTCGAACCGCCGACGCCGGTTACCTGACCGAGGAACCGGAGCCTCGGCTCGTGGTGACGGGGCGCCGCGACGACGTGATCATCTCCGGCGGCGTGAAGGTGGCGCTCGGCGCGATCGAGCAGGCGGTGCGCGAGCTGCCCGGCCTGTCGGATGCTGTCATCGTCGGCGCGCCGGACTCCCGCTGGGGCGAGGTGCCGGTGCTCGTCTCCGTGCACGATGCCGACCTCGCGGCGGTGCGCGCCGCGGTCGAGTCGGTGCTGGGCCCCGCGGCGAGACCGGCCCGGGTGCTGCGGCTCGCCGAGCTGCCGCTGCTGCCCGGCGGCAAGCCGGATCGCCTCGCGCTGCGGGCCCTCGTGGTCGCCGACAGCGCCTAGGCTGACGTCGTGGCCAAGCAGCAACGCATCGACCCCCGCAACATCGAGCGCACCCGCGCCAAGCAGAGCGCCGCCCGCAGCGGCAACCCGGCCAAGCGCGCCCAGAGCGCCCAGGCCGCCGCTCGCGCGCGCGGCCCGGTGCGCCCGGCAACTCTCGGAACCTGGATCGCCGCCTCGCGCCCGCAGACCCTCGCGCTGGCGATCGCTCCGGTCGCCCTCGGCACCGGAGCCGCCGCGCTGCTCATGGAGTCGTGGACCGAGCACTGGGTGCGGGCGCTGCTCGCCCTCGCCGTGGCAGTGGGCCTGCAGATCGGCGTGAACTACGCCAACGACTACTCCGACGGCGTTCGCGGCACCGACCGCGATCGGGTCGGGCCCGCGCGTCTCGTCGGATCCGGCCGGGCGAAGCCCCGCCAGGTGCTCACCGTCGCGCTCGTGTTCTTCGCCCTCTCGGCGCTCGCCGGCCTCGTTCTGGTGTGGCGCAGCGAGCAGTGGTGGCTTCTCGCCGTCGGCGCGGTGAGCCTGCTCGCCGCCTGGTTCTACACCGGCGGCAAGTGGCCGTACGGGTATCTGCCCCTCGGCGAGCTCGCGGTGCTAATCTTCTTCGGCTTCGTCCCGGTCGCCGGCACGATGCTCGTGCAGGCCGGAACAGTCAACATCGAGGCCTGGCTCGGCGGTTCGGCGCTCGGCTGCTTCGCGGCCGCCGTGCTGCTGGTGAACAACCTGCGCGATCGGGAGCGCGACGCGCTGCACTCCAAGCGCACGCTCTCGGTGATCATCGGGGCCACCGCGTCGAAGGCGCTGTTCACCGTGCTGATCCTGGTGCCCTACGGCATCCTGGCCTTCTTCGTGCTCTTCTACGAGTTCGCCCCGTACGTGTACTTCTCGCTGCTCGCCGCCGTCCCGGCGCTGCTGATCGTGTGGACGGCCAAGACCGCGCGTGAGCTCGTGATCGTGCTGCAGCTCGTGCTCGTGACGTCACTGACCTTCGGGATCGGGCTCGCCGCCGCGATCGGCTTCTAGTCGCCGTCCTCGGCGGCTTCGTCCTCGCCGCGGGTGACGATGCCCGCTTCGCGCCGCTTGCGCGCCGCGAACAGGTCTTCCGCGACTCGGTTGCGCAGGCGTCCGAGCGCGAGATACGAGATCGCGAGCGCCATGAGCGTGGCCGCGATGGCGGCGATCCACCACTCGATGCCGAGCACGAGCAGAACCACCAGGAGCGCCAGGAAGATTCCCACGCGCGCGAGGCTGTAGATCACCCAGGGATGCATTCTCCGAGTCTACGCGGGCGAGCCGCCTAGAATCGGGGCATGCGTTACGTCCTGATCGGTGGCCTGGCCCTGTTCGCGGTCATGGTCTTCTCCATCGTCGACATCCTGGCGATCGACCGGTCCCGTGTGCGTCACCTGCCCAAGGTCGTGTGGGTTGTGCTCGTCATCTTCCTGTCGGCCATCGGCTCGGCCCTGTGGTTCACGCTCGGGCGTGAGCGTCTGAACGGGGGGCGAGGCCCGTCGAGCACGGCGGGTCCGGCGCTCGGCCCCGACGACGACCCCGAGTTCCTGCGCCGCATCGCCCACGACCAGGAACGCGAAGAGCGCATTCGCAAGCTCGAGGAGAAGCTCGCCGAGCTCGACGATGACAACCCCAAGGACTGACCCGGTCTCGCCCGCGAGCGCATTCGCGACGGCCCTGCTGGGGGAGTTCGCGCGCGCCGGGGTGACCGACATCGTGGTGTGCCCGGGCTCGCGCTCGCAGGCGCTCGCCCTCGCCGCCGCCCGGTTCGAGCGGGCCGGGCTCCTGCGCCTGCACGTGCGCATCGACGAGCGCGCCGCCGGCTTCCTCGCCCTCGGCCTGGCGCGCGAGAGCGAGCGGCCCGTCGCCGTGGTGACGACCTCGGGAACGGCGGTCGCGAATCTGCTGCCAGCGGCGCTCGAGGCGGCGCACTCCGGGATTCCGCTCGTGCTGCTGACCGCCGATCGCCCCGACGAGCTGCGCGGCGTCGGCGCCAATCAGACCACCCGTCAGCCGGGAATGTTCGACGTCGCCACTTCGCGCGGCTGGGATGTGCCGGCACCGAGCGCCGGCGATCCTGTCGAGACCGGCGCGGCGGAGCTCGTCGCGGAGGCGCTGCGCGACATCGCCGGGCCGGTGCACCTGAACCTGGCGTTCCGCGAGCCGCTCTCGGGCGCCGCGCCGCTGCCGGACATCGACCCGGGCAGCTGGGCTCCCGCGCCGGCGTCGGCTGATCCGGTCGTGCTGCGCGCGGCCCCCGGCACCGTCGTGGTGGCGGGCACGGGCGCGGGCGAGCAGGCCGAAGAGGCGGCGCGGGCGCTCGGCGCCCCGCTGCTGGCCGAGGTGACCAGCGGCGCCCGCTTCGGCCCGAACCTCGTCGCGGCGTATCGCGAGCTGCTCGACACGGCGAACTTCGGCGACCGCATCGAGCGCGTGATCGTGTTCGGGCACCCGACGCTCAGCCGCGAGATCCCCGCGCTCATCGAGCGCCCCGGGGTCGAGACGATCGTCGTGCGAAGCCCCGGGGTCGAGGACTACAACCCGGGCCGCGCGGTCGCCCGCCACCTCGACACGGTCCGCGTGGTCGACGATCCCGCGGCGGTGGAGTCGGCGCGGTCCTGGGTGGGGCGCTGGGTGCACGCCTCCCGGCAGCTCGTGGCCGTTCCCGAGCAGCGCGGCGCCGTGCTGACCGAGGATCTCGCCGAGCGCGCCCAGTTCGCCCGCGATCAGCTCGCCCACCTGCGCGCCCCGGTGACCCGGCGGATGCTCGTCGACGCGGTCTGGAACGCGAGCTGGCCGCACGATCGCCTCGTTCTCGCAGCGTCGCGCCTGATCCGCGAACTCGACCGGGTCGCGCCGGGCAAGAAGCTCCGCGTGCACGCCAACCGTGGGCTCGCCGGCATCGACGGCACGATCGCGACGGCCACCGGCATCGCGCTGGCGGCCGAGGCGGAGGGAGCCGAGGGCATCACCCGGCTGCTGCTCGGCGATCTGGCGCTGCAGCACGATCTCGGCTCGCTGCTGGCCGCCGCGGGGGAGGCCGAGCCGCGCCTGCAGGTCATCGTCGGCAACGACGGAGGGGGCTCGATCTTCGATCTGCTCGAGGTCGCAGCCCAGGCCGAGCCCGAGCTGATCGATCGCGTGCTGTACACCCCGCACACGATGGACATCGAGGCGCTCGCGACCGCCGCCGGCTGGGAGTACCGCCGCGTCGACACCCGCGCCGACCTCGACGGCGCGCTCACGCCTGCCCCGGGTCGCACCCTGGTCGAGGTCGCGCTCGCCCGTTAGGGTCGCCGCATGAGAGAACTGCTTCGCGTCGGCGACGGATTCGACCTCGGGGCTGTGGACCCGTCATCGACCCCGGGGGTCGACCTCGACAAGTCGGAGGGGCGGGAGGCGCTGGCCGAGGGGGCAGCCGAGCTCGCGACGCTGCAGGAGCTGATGTGGGCCAACTCGCGACACGGCGACGAGCAGCGGGTGCTGCTGGTGCTGCAGGCGATGGACACCGCGGGCAAGGGCGGCATCGTGCGGCACGTGGTCGGCGCTGTCGATCCTCTCGGGGTGCGCATCGCGGCGTTCAAGGCGCCGACCGAGGAGGAGAAGGCCCACGACTTCCTGTGGCGCATCCGCAAACGGCTGCCGCAGCCGGGAGAGCTGGGGGTCTTCGACCGCTCGCACTACGAGGATGTGCTGATCCACCGGGTGCGCGGCCTCTCGAGCCCGGAGGTCGTCGAGGAGCGCTACGGCCTCATCAACGACTTCGAGCGCGACCTGGTCGCGGGCGGCACGCGCGTCGTCAAGGTGATGCTGCACATCTCGAACAGCGAGCAGCGCGAGCGGCTCGCTGAGCGCCTCGACCGCGCCGACAAGCACTGGAAGTACTCGCCGGGTGATGTCGACGAGCGGCAGCTCTGGCCCGCCTACATGGAGGCCTACCAGCTCGCGCTCACGCGCACCTCGACGCCGGAGGCGCCCTGGTTCGTGGTGCCCGCCGATCGCAAGTGGTACGCCCGGCTGGCGGTGCAGAGTCTGCTGCTGGACGCGCTGCGCGGCCTCGACCAGCGCTGGCCGCTCGCCGACTTCGATGTCGAGGCCGAGAAGAAGCGCCTCGCCGGAAGCTAGCCGCCCGCGGACTCGACCGGCTGGCGCAGGATGGTGCGCAGCTTCTCGGGAGCGGACTTCCGGACGTCGCTGAGGTAGATCTCGTGGTGGCGGCCGGTCATCCGCAGCCCCTCGGCGGGGATGAACTCCTCGTGCATCCGCTGCAGAACCGGGCCCTCGTCGTCGAAGGATCCGAGGTGCAGGGTCTGCACGCAGCGTCCCTCCGACAGCGTCTCGAACCGCACATCGCCCAATCGCGCGGGCGGGGTCTTCGCTCCCGCGCGCTCGATCGCCGTCTCGACCAGGGCGACATCGATCCAGTCCGGCACCATGATCATCAGGGTCCAGTCCCACTAGGTCTTGTCGCGCGAGCTGGTGAACACGCTCATGTCCTCGGCCCACCACAGGCCTTCCAGCGGCGGCACGACGTAGTCGCGCCCGAGGTCGAGCTTGCTCGCGAACTTGAGCTTGTAGGCCACCGGATAGAGGGCCTCGAGGGCGCCGGTGTACTGCGCTGAGACGCCCGGGGCTCCGTGCCCGTCGACCATCAGGTAGCTCAGATCGGGCACCTCGAGCAGGCGGAACTCGCCGATCGGGGCCCGGAAGCAGTCCAGGCTCTTCTTCAGATCGACCTTGTCCGACATGGTCGACCTAGCCGAACGCCTCGACCACGGGTCGGAACTTGAGCCGCGTCTCGGCCAGCTCATGCTCCGGGTCGGAGCCGGCGACGATCCCGGCGCCCGCGAAGGCGCGGATGTCGCCCTCCTCGCTGACCTCCGCGGAACGCAGCGCGACCGCCCACTTGCCGTCGCCGGCCGCGTCGACCCAGCCGACCGGCCCGCCGTAGAGGCCGCGGTCGGACGGCTCCAGCTCGTGGATGAGCTCGAGCGCGGCGCTGCGCGGGGTCCCCGCGACGGCGGCCGTCGGGTGCAGCTCGGCCACGAGGTCGAGGCTTGTGGACCCGTCGCTCAGGGTGCCCTCGACGTCGCTGGCCAGGTGCCAGAGGTTCGGCAGCTTCAGCGCGTACGGCATCTCGCTCGCCGCGATGTGCGGGGCATGCGGCGCGAGCGCCTGGACGACGCTGCGCACCGCATAGCCGTGCTCGTCGAGATCCTTCGTCGAGGTCGCCAGCCGCACGGCGGCCGCGTGGTCGGCGTCGGCGTCCGCCCCGCGACCGATGCTGCCAGCCAGCACGCGCGCACTGACCGTGCCGCGCTTGACCCGCACGAGCGTCTCGGGGCTGGAGCCGAGGAACCGGTCGACCGCGAACGTCCAGGTGTCGGGGTAGCTCAGCGCAAGATGCATCAGCACCCGGCGGAGGTCGGCAGTCTGCGGGAGGTGCCCGACCATGTCGCGCGCCAGGACGACCTTGTGCAGGCTGCCCTCGTCGATCCGGGCGACCGCCTGGCGGACGGCGGCCGCGTAGGCGTCGCCGTCGAGTCGGCCCGGATGCAGACGCAGCCGGTATTCGGGCCCGAGCGGCTCGGCCGTGACCGCATCGCCGGCCCCGTCGATGCGGGTCACCCAGCTCACGCCGCCGCGACGGCCGAGGATCACGCGGGGCACGATCAGCACGCTCGCGCGCTCCGAGTCGTCGGCGAAGCCGAATGCGCCGAAGGCGATCAGGCCGCTGCCGGAGCGCTGCACCGGGTCGTCGATCGTGGCGGCGGCGACGATGCGGCGCCAGGTCTCGGCGGCCTCACGCACCCGGTCGGGCCCGCGGAACTCGAGGCGCAGCGCCTCGCCCAGACCGGCGACGCCCTCGCCGCGACGCACGAACAGCAGAGGGTGCTGGGCATCGAGGAGGGGCAGCAGTGAACCGAAGGGTTCGACCGCGCGGGTCTCGACTGTCAACGCAGGGATCTGCGACCGAAGTTCCGTCACCTCCCTAGCCTAGATCGCGCACGGCAACCATGCGGGCGGCCTTACTAGGATGGGTTCCCGTGAACAGAGCCGACATGGACAAGGCCCCGGACGACGTCGCCGGGATGTTCACCGAGGTCGCAGCCCGCTACGACGTCACCAACACGGTGCTCTCGGCGGGTAATGCGGCCCTCTGGCGGATGGCGACCGTTCGCGCGGTCTCGCCGCAGCCGCGGGAGCGCATCCTCGATGTGGCTGCCGGGACCGGCACGTCGTCGGCCGCGCTCGCTCGGCGCGGTGCCACGGTCGTCGCCGTCGACTTCTCGCCGGGCATGGTCGAGGTGGGCCGCACGAAGCACCCCAAGATCGAGTTCGTCGAGGCGAACGCCGAGCGCCTGCCGTTCGGCGACAACGAGTTCGACGCGGTCACGATCAGCTTCGGCCTGCGCAACGTCGAGCACCCGAAGGTGGCGCTCGCCGAGATGTATCGGGTGCTGAAGCCCGGCGGTCGTCTCGTGATCTGCGAGTTCTCGCGGCCGCCGCAGGTGCTCGTGCGCGCCGGCTACCACGCCTACCTCAAGCACGTGATGCCGCTGGTGGCTCGAGCCTCGAGCTCGAACCCGGAGGCCTACGACTACCTCGCCGAGTCGATCGAGGCCTGGCCGGACCAGGGAACGCTGAGCCAGTGGATCCGCGGCGTCGGATTCACGCGGGTGGCGCACCGCAATCTGACCAGCGGCGTCGTGGCGCTGCACCGCGGGCGGAAGCCGGAAGACGCGGCCATCCGGGCGACGACGGCGAAGCGCCGTGCCACGCGCCAGCGGCGCTCGACGACTGAGCCCGCGGCGTGAGCCCGCACGAGACGAGCGGTGCCGACGTGACTCCGAACCCCCCGCTGGCCCGGCGGAGCAATACCCTGAGCTCCTCTTTGGGGCTGGGTGAGAAGCTGTTCGCCTCCAGTGAGGAGCGGCGCTTCGCGGCGGCCATCGAGGCGGGGCTCGACCGCGTCGAGGCGGGACTCGTCACCGACACGGCCTTTGCCGACGACATCGCCGACGCGGCGGGTCGCTACCTCTTGGAGGCCGGCGGCAAGCGCATCCGTCCCACGCTCGCCCTGCTGACCGCGCAGCTCGGCGACGGGGTCAACGACGAGGTGATCGCGGCCGCCGAGGCGGTCGAGATCACGCACCTCGCCTCGCTCTACCACGACGACGTGATGGATGATGCGGAACTGCGGCGCGGGGTCCCCACCGCGCAGAACGTGTGGGGCAACTCGGTCGCGATCCTCACCGGCGATCTGCTGTTCGCGCGCGCCAGCCGGATCTTCGCGGGTCTGGGCGAACGCGCCCTCGAGCTGCAGGCCGAGACTTTCGAGCGGCTGTGCCTCGGCCAGCTGCACGAGACGATCGGCCCGAAGCCGGAAGACGACCCGATCGAGCACTACCTGCAGGTGCTCTCGGACAAGACCGGATCGCTCATCGCGCTCGCCGCCTACGTCGGGGTGGTCTTCTCGAACGCCGCGAGCGAGTACCGCGAGCCGGTGCAGCGCTTCGGCGAGAGCATCGGCGTGGCCTTCCAGCTGATCGACGATGTCATCGACCTCTCGGCGTCCACCGCCGAGACCGGCAAGACGGCGGGCACCGACCTGCGCGCCGGCGTGCCGACGCTGCCGTTGCTCTACCTGCGCGAGCGGGCCGCATCCGAGCCGGATGCGGCCGCGCTGCTGGCGCGCATCGAACAGGATGTCGACGCGGCGATTCCCGAGCTGCGCGAGCACCAGGTGACTCGCGATACGCTCACGGAGGCCCACCGTTGGGCCGCCATCGCGGTCGACGCGCTGGCCCCGCTGCCCGACGGCCCGGTGAAGAAGGCGCTCACGCGCTTCGCCGAGGCCATCGTCGAGCGCTCGCACTAGGACCTGCTCTCGCGAGCGCCCCGAAAGGAACACCCGTGAAGCTTCGCCTCGCCATCGTCGGTGCCGGACCGGCCGGAATCTACGCCGCCGACATTCTGCTCAAGCACGAGCGCAGCTTCGACGTCTCGATCGACCTGTTCGACCAGCTGCCCGCCCCCTACGGGCTGGTGCGCTACGGCGTCGCTCCCGACCACCCGCGCATCAAGGGCATCATCAACGCGCTGCGTGACGTGCTCGACCGCGGTGACATTCGCATCTTCGGCAACGTGCGCTTCGGCGAGGATCTCACCCTCGACGACCTGCAGAACCACTACCACGCGGTGATCTTCTCGACCGGGGCGGTGCGGGATGCGGAGCTGCGCATTCCCGGAATCGAGCTGCCCGGCAGCTATGGCGCCGCCGACTTCGTGAGCTGGTACGACGGCCACCCCGACTACCCGCGCGAGTGGCCGCTCGAGGCCGAGTCGATCGCGGTCGTCGGCAACGGCAACGTCGCACTCGACGTCGCGCGCATGCTCGTGAAGCACCCCGAGGATCTGCTGCCGACCGAGATTCCGACGAACGTCTACGAAGGCCTGCAGACGAGTCCCGTCACCGACGTACACGTGTTCGGTCGTCGCGGCCCGATGCAGGTGAAGTTCACCCCGCTCGAGCTGCGCGAGCTCGGCGAGCTGCGCGACGTCGACATGATCGTGCACGAGGAGGACTTCGACTACGACGAGGCCTCGAAGGCGGCGATCGAGAGCAACAAGCAGGTGCTCGTCATCGACCGCGTCTTCACGCAGTGGCGGGCGCGCGAGGTGGGCCAGGCGAGCCGTCGCCTGCACTTCCACTTCTACGCCAAGCCGTTGGAGGTCGTCGCCGGCGAGGGCGGCTGTGTGGGCGCGTTCCGCTACGAGCGCACCGAGCCGGACGGCCACGGCGGCGTGCGCGGCACGGGTGAGATCCGCGAGGTGCCGGTGCAGGCCGCCTACCGCGCGATCGGCTATTTCGGCTCGCCGCTTCCCGGCATTCCGTTCGATGCTCAGCGCGGCGTCATCCCGAACCACGAGGGCCGCGTGCTGCGCACCGACGACTCGAGTCCCGACCAGGCCAACGAGGTCATGCCCGGCGTCTACGCCACCGGCTGGATCAAGCGCGGCCCGGTCGGCCTGATCGGGCACACCAAGTCGGATGCGATGGAGACCATCTCGCACCTCGTCAAGGACCAGTCGAACTGGTGGTCGCCCGCCGAGCCCGGCGAGCAGGCAGCTCTGGACCTTCTCGAGTCCCGTGGTGTGAAGTTCACCGACCTGGAGGGCTGGCACCGCCTCGACGAGCACGAGATCGCGCTCGGCGAGCCGGAGGGTCGCGCCCGCATCAAGGTCGTGCCGCGCGACGAGATGGTGCGCGTGTCGCGCGCCGAGAGCTGACGGCGGCCGCTCCGGTCACTGCAGCGCGGAGGTCAGCCGCGCGACGTTGTCGAACGCCTGCTTCAGGAACGGTCGACTCAGCCATTCGTCGAGCGTGAGCTCTCGGCTGTTCGCTCGGTACTCGTCCTCGATCTCCCGCAGCTGCGGCAGGAAGTCTCCGCCGCGCACCATGATCGACAGCTCCAGATCGAGGGTGAACGAGCGCATGTCCATGTTGCTCGAGCCGATGATCGAGATCTCGTCATCGATGGTCATGTGCTTCGCGTGCAGGATCGTCGGCGCACGGTAGAGGAAGATGCGGACGCCCGCGCGCAGAAGCGCCTCGTAGTAGCTCCGCTGTGCGTGGTAGACGAGGAACTGGTCGCCGATCTCGGAGACGAAGAGCTCGACATGGATTCCGCTCTGCGCCGCCGTCGTGATGGCGTAGAGCATCGAGTCGTCGGGGACGAAGTACGGACTGGTGAGGATGATCTTGTCCGTGGCGGCATAGACGAGCGAGTTGAACAGGCGCAGGTTGTTCTCGCCTTCGAAGCCGGGGCCGCTCGGCACCACCTGGCAGTCGAGGACGCCTGCGTGCGCCCCGCGCACCTCCGCCGCTTCGCGCGTCAGCAGCTCGTCTGTCTCCGAGTACCAGTCCGTGACGAAGATCGCGTCGATTCCCGCGACGACCGGTCCTTCGAAGCGCGCCATGAAGTCCTTCCACACGAGACCGCGCTTGACGTTGCTGCGGCGCTGATAGCTCGGGTCGATGAAGTTGGCGCTGCCGGTGAAGGCGGTCTCGCCGTCGATCACCACGAGCTTTCGGTGGTTGCGCAGGTCTGGTCGCTGGATGCGGCCGCGCAGCGGCTGGAACGGAAGCATGAGGTGCCAGTCGGCACCCATCTCTGTCAGCCGGGACTTGGTGCGTCGATAGCCGGGGTACTGGCGGTTGCCGAGATGGTCGAGTAGCACACGGACGGTCACGCCGCGCGCGATCGCTCGCTCGAGAGCATCGAAGAACGGTGCCGTCGTCGTATCGAGAGAGAGGATGTAGAACTCGACGTGCACGGTCTTCTTCGCTGCGTTGACGGCGGCCGTCATGGAGGCGTAGGCGTCCTCGTTGCGGGAGTACAGCTGGGCGCTGTTGCCGCCGACGAGGGGCATGGCGCCGAGCTTCCGATTCAGCTCGACGATCGGGCGCAGCCACTCGGGCAGCGGGCGGTCGAGCGCCGCCCGCTCGATTCCCTCGGTCGTGGCGAGGAGGTAGTCGTTGATCTCCTGCTGCTTGCGGCGCCGATCCTTCGGCAGCTTCGCCGACCCGAGCATCAGGAACAGCAGGATTCCGAGGTACGGGATGAAGAAGATCGCCAGGAGCCACGCGGCTGCGGTCTGCGGCCGCCGGTCGCGCGGCACGAAGATGATCGCGAGGACACGGACCGCGACATCGATCGTCACGAGCGCGACGACGATCACGAGCGTCAGAGTTGCGATGCCTGCCGAGTCATCCGCGCTGTCCACGCTCACATCCTGTCAGGTTGAGTCGCCCTCAGCGCATGTTGACGAACTGCAGGGCGACGTCGAGATCTTTGCCCTTGAGCAGGGCGATGACCGCCTGCAGGTCGTCGCGGCTCTTGGACTGCACCCGCAGCTCGTCGCCCTGGATCTGGCTCTTCACCGACTTGGGGCCCTCGTCGCGGATGATCTTGGAGATCTTCTTCGCGTCCTCGCTTGAGATCCCCTCCTTCATCTTCGCCTCGATGCGGTATTCCTTGCCGCTGGCGAACGGCTCGCCCGCGTCGAGGGCGCGCAGCGAGATGCCGCGCTTGATGAGCTTCTGCTCGAAGACGTCGAGCACGGCCTTGACGCGCTCCTCGGAGTTCGCCTTCATCAGGATCTTCTCGCCGCTGAACTCGAGCGAGGCGCCGACATTCTTGAAGTCGTAGCGCTGCGCGATCTCCTTCTGCGCCTGACTGAGGGCGTTCTGCGTCTCCATCGTGTCGACCTTGCTGACGATGTCGAATGAGGAATCTGCCATGTCCCCATGCTAGAACGAGCGGATGCGTGAATCGGGGAGGCTGCTGGTCGTCGGGCTGATCGGGGCGGTGCTCCTCAGTGGCTGCACGAGCGTCGAGAGCGCACTCGAGGAGGCGACGGCCGAGCCCGCACCGAGCTGGGTTCCGCCGGTGGAGGCGCCGCGGGCAGCGAGCGAACGAGGGCCCGGCATCGCGGGCCGCGTGGACGCCGACTGGCTCGCCGAGGTGAGCGAGGCGACCGGCATCCCCGAGCGGCCGCTCGCCGCCTACGCCGGGGTGACGCTCTGGAAGAACTCGACGATGCCCGAGTGCGTCTTCTCGTGGACGACGATCGCGGCGATCGCGGCGGTGGAGAGCGACCACGGCCGGCACGCGGGCTCGAGCGTCGACGCCGAGGGGCAGGTGACTCCGCCGATCATCGGGATCGCCCTCGAGGGCGGCGACACCGACCTCATCTCCGACAGCGACGGCGGAGAGCTTGACGGCGATGCCGAGTTCGATCGCGCCGTCGGGCCGTTCCAGCTGATTCCGCAGACCTGGCGCAACTGGCATGTGGATGCCAACGGCGACGGCGTGGAGGATCCGCAGAACATCGACGACGCGGCGATGGCGGCGGTGAACTACCTCTGCCGGGCGAGCGCCCCGCAGGACACCGAGGCCGGTTGGCGGGCCGCGATCACCGCCTACAACTCGGCCCCGAGCTACATTGACGCCGTCGCGCGGATCGCCGCCAGCTACGCCGCCGCGGCCTCCGGCGAGGACTGAACGCGGCGCGGTCGAAGAAGGCTCCCGGACCTTGTATCCTTGACAGGCGCGTTCGGTCGGTGAATACATCGGAAGGGCGCAGCCCGGCGAGTTACCCAAGCGGCCAAAGGGATCTGACTGTAAATCAGACTGCTCTGCATTCGGGGGTTCGAATCCCTCACTCGCCACCACGGAAACCCCCGGAATCTCAATGATCTTCGGGGGTTTCGGCGTCTCTCAGGCCCGCTTCCCCCACAGATCCCCCACAATCGTGCGAGATCGTGCCTCATCGAGCCGCTCCGAAACGGCGTCGAGATCGTCCTCGAAGAGGTCGGCGTACACGTCGAGGGTCATCGCCGCCGAGGCATGGCCGAGCATCCTCTGGACGGCCTTCGGAGTCGCCCCGGCCGAGATCGCGAGGCTCGCGGCCGTGTGCCGGAGATCGTGCGGCGTGATGTCGGGGAAGTCGCGGTCCACGGCGCGAGCGCCTTCGATCGCGCGGCGGAACCAGCCGTGATTCGTGTTCGGCTTCGGGAGGTAGGCGATGCCGTCTCCGAAGAGGAGCTGCTCCCGGGACTTCCCCTGGCACGCCTCCGAGAGCGGCTCCGCGAGGAACTTGGGGAACGGCACGGAGCGGCGCTCGTGCGTCTTCGGGGTGCCGACGTGGAACACGCTGCCGACCGTGACGGCGTTCTCCTCGATGAGAAGCCGGCGCCGTAGCGCGTCGAAGGACGAGACGCGGAGCGCGATTGCTTCGCCCCATCGGAGGCCGGTGTACGCGAGCGCGAGGACGAGGGTCGCGCGGTCGCCGCTGTGGCCCGCGAGCAGCTCCACCTGGGCGGCGGTGAGGTACGCACGGCGCTTCGGCGTCTTCCGAGGCAGCTTGACGCCGCGAGCGGGGTTCGTCGTGATGCGGCGGTCCTTCACCGCGGCGTCAAGGATCGCGGCGAGCACGCCGAAGGCGCGGATCGTGACGGTCGCGGACTTCGGACGCTCGCCGGTCGAGAACGATGCGACCCAGGCGGCGACCTCGCTGTGTCGGATCTCGCCTACCCGGCGATGCCCCCACACGGGCGCGACGTGGACGCGCCAGGCCGTCTCCTGCGCGCGCATGGTGGACGGCTTGAGGTGCTGCTGTGCGGCGAGCCAGGAGGCGCCGAGGTCGGCTACGAGCGCCTTCGAGTCGCGGGGGTCTACGTAGTCACCCCGGGCGCTCGCGACGGTCACACCGGCGAGATACTCCTCCGCGTCGCGCTTCGTGGTGAAGCCGCCCTTCTCACGGGAGCGGCGGTCGGGGTCGCGGTAGCGCACTCGGTACCGGCGCCCGCCGGAGGTCGCGTAGGACTCGACGGATCCCACTACTCCGCCTCGAGCGGTCCGACGCCGAGCGTCTCGAGGAACTCACGCTTGCCCTCGAGATCCTCGCTCCAACTCATGACGTCACGTGCGAGCGCGTTCCACTCGGCGTCCGAATGCGCGGCCGACTCGTCGTCCCAAGCGCGACTCCGGGATTGAGCCTTTCGGAGCTGCTGGAGCGACCGGTAGTAACCCCTGACGCCCATCAAGATCGCGCGGGCGTTCTTCCCGGCCGGTGTCTGGTGCCCCTCGCTCGACGTGCCGCTGATCCAGTCCAGGGTGTCGATTGCGCGCCGGTCGTCGTTCGGGCGGACGGTGACCAGCGCCTCCGGCTCCTCGAGGGGCAGGAGAAGCGCTACCGGTGGGACTCCGAGAGCCGCGGCCAGGGCGAGGAGTTGGACCACGCTCACGTCCGCCTTGCGCCCCGACTCGATATTGGCGATCACGGCCCGCGAGACGGCGCCGCTCGTCGCGTCTGCCAGGTCGTCGGTGCTCACGCCGTTCATCCGGCGATAGTGCGCGATGCGGATCCCGATTGAGCGCGTATCGATCTCTGCCATATCGACACGCTACAGCATGAATCGTCGTCAAAACGGCTGAGATGTGATTCACTGTGTCGAAATGACATCGCAACAGGCGATTTCATGCTGAATCGACCGAAGGAGTCTAGCGATGGGCCGTTCACGGGATCTCACCATCGATGAGGTGTGCGAGCGACTACACATCTCCCGGAATCACTGGAATCAGCTCGTGTATCGCCGCGAGGCGCCGCCGCGGATCAAGGTGAGTCCGCGGAAGTACCTCGTCAACGAGGCGGCGCTCGAGGATTGGCTCGCGTCTCGGCAGGAAGTGGTCGCGTCGTGAGCGCGATCGAGGCGCGCTGTGAGGAGCACGTGGGGGAGACGTTCCCGCCGCGGTGCTCGGGGTGCGATGACGCTGCCCGTGAAGCGGCGGAGGGGGAGACGTGAGCATTCGAAGGTCGGCGTTCGCGTTCGAGCGCGACTTCACGCGCATCCCGAACGAGTGGGTCCGCGACAGGCGGCTCAGCCGGCGCGCTCGTGGTCTGCTCGCGGAGCTGATGAGCCACGCGCCGGGATGGCGGATCACGGTCGCGAGCCTGGTCGAGAACGGGCCGGAGGGCCGGGACGCTATTCGTTCCGCGCTCGCTGAGTTGCGCGAGTGCGGATACCTCACGCTCATGGTGAGGCAGGCGGCCGGTGGGCGGCTCGATGGCCAGGACTACGTGCTGACGGACCCGACCGCCCTCCGGGAAAGCCGTCGTGCGGATGGCCCGCAGGACGGCTCCTCGCCCCCGAAGAAGAACAAGATCAAGAAGACCAGTCCAGGAGAAGACCAGGAAAGCGCGACGAGCGTCGCACCCTTCGCTAGTTCGAAGCAAAGGACGTTCCTCCGGGACTGCCGTCTCCTGCTCGGGAGCGCCGTCGCGGTGTCCGACCTCGCAAGGCTGACGAGCGATGAAGCCGCCGCGGAGATTCGCGGGCTTTGGTCGCAGGTCGAAGGACTCCCGGACTCGATGCTCGAGGACGCGCGCGAACAGTTCGCGGCGGATCTCTCACCCCGCGCGCTCGCGTTCATCGACGCGCGACTTCACGCCGGCCGAGACGCGGGCGGCGCATGGCTCAAGGAGGTGTCCTGAGATGGCTGAGGACTATGGCATCCGCGCGGTCGATCGTGCGCGCGCGGGGCAGATGGTGCAGGCGCAGCTCGCAGGCGACGAGGAGATGTTCGCGAGCGCCGTGAACGAGGCGTTCGCGGATGAGCACGTGATGGGCGCGATCGAGCTGGGCGGCGTGGTGAACGTCCTCCGGGCGCTCACGGAGGATCTCGCGGGCGTGTTCCGGCACGTGCACGGCGACCAGGCGGAGGCGCGCCTCCTCCCGGCGATCGCGCACTGGGTGGCGGAGTCGGAGGCGGGATCATGAGCGCGCCGAGCTGGGTCATGAGGGGCCGGCGCTCGCCGTTCGCGGTGACGGTGCTCGAGCGCGAGGGGACGTTCGTGGACGAGGTGCGTCGTGCTCGCCTCGAGGCGGTCGCGGCGTGGCTGGAGGCGCATCCGCACGTGCGCTGGTCGGTTGCGGAGTTCGAGGCGGCGGTCGTGGAACTCGGGGACGACGGCGCCGCGCGGGAGGCGCTCGAGCATCCGGCGGGACGGGGTGTCATCTCGGATCGTCGGGGGGTCGAGGTAGAATCAGAGTCACAACCGAACAGGTCCGGCCGTCGAGTACCTCCGGACGGACCACCTCAGAATCCGCTCTCCCGTCGAGTACCTCCGGGGGAGCATCCCGCGGCGAACGTGCGTCGAGAACCTCCGCACGAGCCCATCGCCGCATCCCCCCCGAATCCGGGAGATGGAGTCATGACGACGTTGAAGGACTTCGAGAACGCCCTCGAGGCGCGGACGAAGCTGCACGAGCGGATGGGCGCGGGCGACTCGCGCGAGGACAAGCGCCTCGAGCGGCTCATTCGCCACCACACCGCGACGATCGACGCGCACCTGGCCTCCATCCCCGGCCCCCCAAGTGACGAAGGTCGGCACTTCGACTTTCGCGGAATGGAGATGTGACCATGCCCACCACCACTCTCGAGCTGCGCGACCGGATGTCGCGTGCGCTAGACCAGATGAAGGCGCTCGCCGCGAGCGTGCCGGCCGGCGCTGACCTCACCGCCGAGCAGGTCGAGGCGGTCGATCGCCACCAGCGCGAGTACGACGACGCGAAGCGACTCTTCGAGGCGTCGAAGGCGTCCGACGAGATCAAGGCGAACCTCGCCGCGATCGGCCTGCGGATTCCGGACGGCACGGACCCGGCGGAGAAGTCCGCGATCGTGGAGCGGGCCGAAGGCGCGAACTACAAGACGCGTGCCGCCGCATCGTGGGCGCTCGGCGCTGCGACCCGGATCCGGGAGTCCCTCGACGTGGCGGGGACGAAGGCGCTCATCGCGCCCGTCGCGGTCCCAGACCCTGTGGCCGGCCCGGTGCCGCTCGCCGCGGAGCGGAACTCGCTGCTGCCTCTCGTGCCGACCCGGGCGATGTCCGGCCGCAACCTCGAGGACGGCAGCGCCGCGGGGAACGTCTTCGGCTACGTGCGGCAGACGACCCGCACGAACAACGCCGACGCCGTGCCCGACTCCGCGCTGAAGCCCACGAGCGTCTACGAGTGGACGGATGTCGTGGACCGCGCCCGCGTGATCGCGCACCTCTCGGAGGCGTTCCCGAAGCGCATCCTGGACGACCACCAGGCGCTCATCCGCGTCCTCCAGCAGGATCTCGCCACCGGAATCCTCGACGCGATCGAGGACCAGATCGTGAACGGCACCGGCACGATCGCCGCCGCCGCGGACGGCACGCCGACCGTCGCGGAGGAGCAGCTCCCCGGTGTGCTCGGCACCTCCGGCGTCCGCACCCAGGCGTGGGACACGGACCTCCTGGCGACGCTCGCCGCGGCGTGGGACGCGCTCGAGGTCGTCAACGAGCAGCCGAACGCGTGGATCATGAACACGTCCGACTATCGGCGCCTGAAGTCCATGCGCGAGTCCGGCACGACCGGGCCGCTCATGTTCAAGTCGGGCCGCTCGAGCATCGAGCAGATCCTGGGTGAGGTGCCGGTCATCACGACCCCCGTCATCCCGGCCGGCACGGCGCTCCTGGGCGACTGGCGTCAGACGCTCCTCGTGGTCCGTGAGGAGACGACGATCGCCCGCAACGAGGGCGACGACTCGCTGTTCAACTACAACCTCGTACGGTTCCGTGCGGAGACGCGGGTCGGTTTCGCCGTCCTCCGTCCCGGCGCGTTCGTCGTCGTGGACGTGGAAGAGCCGGAGGAGTAAAGCGGCCCGCGAGCTGAGCGCACGGGCGCGAGTAGGGCAACGCTCGCACGCCGTCCCGTCCCCGACGTTCTCTGTCCCTCTCTGGCGTCGGGGCCGGGCGGCACATTCAACGGCAGCACAACACGACGAGTGGTCCACGGCCGCGCGCGACGCGTAGCGCCGACCGGCGAAGACGACGGGTCGCGAGACCTGGCGCGACACCTCACGGAGAGGTAGGGCGGTGAAATCGCTGGCACCCGGTCCACGAAGCCGCGCGCCGGTGGCATTGCTCGTGTGGATCGGAAATTAGCGGTTTTGGTCACCCGGGAGCCGGGGGAGAGGCAGAGGTCATGGGCGAGCGAAAGACGCCGCGGAGAAACGCTCCGGGGCAGGGTCGGCCGAAGAAGCCGACTCAGTTGCGGGTGCTCGAGGGCGGTCGCGCGGTGCGGTCGTCGGAGCCGGTGCCGGACGAGCGCCGCGTGGTGATGCCGACCGGGATGAGCGCGGAGGCGCAGCGGATCTGGAAGCGGCTCGCGGGGTGAGTCCCATAGCGTG
>DCRR01000024.1:0-9172 GCA_002325245.1 Microbacteriaceae bacterium UBA1487
GACCATAAAGACCCGACGGGTTCGTGCTGGGACCGCTGAAGGCATACTCGAAGAGTACTCATCTGGACTAGTGCGGGCCTGTCCAAACCAACTCTCGATCGGAATCGGGACGTGCAACGCTTTGCGACTGGAACTCCGCGGCCTGAGAAGGCCCAGTGCAGGCGTCGAGTAGCGGCTCTTGGCACGAGTGAGGCGCAGGCCTGGCGAGGCCTTAGGTGCCGGAGCGTCCAGCCGCAGTCGGAGTGTAGTCGCGGTTTCAAGGCCCAGTTCGAGCCTCTCGCTATGCTCGATTACACCCGGAGCGCCCGTTCTCCGCGCAGGAGGACACCGATGGTCGCCACACAGATTTCAATCGACATTCCGCCAGATATTCTCAACGGACTCGAAAACGGAGAGCTGACTAGATTCGGCACCGTGGTCCGGAACGGTACGCAGATCGTCGGCCACCTCAAAGAAACGATCACGCCGCAAAAGTCAGATCAAGGCATCGCTAGACGCCTCGCGGATGGCTTGAGTGAGAACAAGACACTTCTCGTTGTAGGAATCGGAATTGTTGCGGTCGGCGGTTTGGCGCTTTGGCTCGCCGACAAGAAGAAGCGACAACTAACGCCCGAAGTTGCGGACCTGGTGACGAACTACCATTCCTCACTCGGTGCGTACTTGCACGCGATCCAGCACGGCGAGCTCAAGACTTCGCACATCGACGACCTCATCATGGCCTTGGACGCGCTCGAAGCAAGCGCCGCGGACGGAGGAATCGCCATCGACCGTTCCAGTGATCAATCACAGGTGCTGCTGGGCTTGGTCTCCGACTATACGCAACGACTCGCGGAAGCGAACTCATTCGATCTGCAGGGACTTGAAGCCCTGCCACCAGGAAGCGCAAGAGACGCAATCGCAGATCTGCGCCGCCTCCTCGCCCAACAACGACGGATCATCAGTGATGCCGCCTAGCGCGGAAAGGCGAGGCTAGGCACGCTAGTTCACCAAGCCGCAGCACCGGTGCTCGCAAATGACAACGACCTGGACAGCCAGCGCACGCGATATGCCGAGACGAGGTCGGTCGAACTTGAAATGGAGCGAGCTCGGGAGCCTTCCTACTTCCAGCGGAGCGAAATCCTGGGAGGACGGTATCCGCGGGAGCACCTATGCAGCTATCGGTCCCAGCGCCCTCTCAACGCTGCCACGAACCGACCCGTCCTTCAGCTCCACGACCACCACGTTCGTCGGGGTGTCGCCGATGTTCTCGCCTCGGTGCTCCTGCGCGTCGAGCCACAGGGCGACACCGCCCGGCAGTTCCACCTCGCGCAGGATGTCGCCCGAGATCAGTCGGCGGCGGAACGGACCCAGCGTGTACATCACGCTGTTGGGGTGCTCGTGCGGGGTGGTCTTGTCGCCCGGCATGTCCGAATAGGACAGGACGCGCACCGCGTCGTTCTCGAAGATCACCCGGTAGTGATCCGGGTTCGTGACCACGGGATCCTGCGTCATGGGCGGAGTCTAGGTCGGGGTCCGCCCGCGCAACAGAACTAGACCGAGCGGTGCAGTCCGCGTGCGCGAGCGACGCCCTAATCGCGCCAGATGGCGCGCAGCACTCGGATGGCCTCGTCGAGGTCGAGGTCGGCTTCCGTGCTCGCCGAGTTGAGGCGGTGCGCCGCGTCGAGGACGGCGCGAGAGATCGTGGTGGCGGTGGTCGCCACGCGCGTGCCCGCGCCGATGCGTGTGTCCAGCAGGCCGTCGGCTTCGAGGGCACGGTACGCCTTGGCGACGGTTCCGGGTGCGACGCCGAGGTCGGCGGCGAGTTGGCGAACCGAGGGGAGGCGCTGGTCCGCGGCAAGCTGCCCCGAGGCGATGAGGCCGCGGAGCTGGTCTCGGATCTGTTCGGTCGGCGGCGCGGCGCCGGCCAGCGTGATGTTCATGCCGCGGCCCGGGCCAGGGTTCGTGCGCGGGTCGGCACGGCCGTCAACGCGATGCTCACCCAGAAGGCGACGCCGAACGCGGCGGCGGCGAACGACGCGGCGCCCAGAACGGGTTCGAACGCGGCGATGGGAGTCCAGGAGTTGAAAGCCCCGAAGCTCCCGCGCAGACTCGCCGCGCCCCCGACGAGCGCCAGTGCCTGGGACAGGCTGAGGAGCAGCGTCGCGGTGATCGCTGCGATCACGTTGCGGGAGCGCAACTCTCGGCTTCGCCGATCGGCTTCCTCGTCGTCTGCGAACGCGGGTCTCGCGATCAGCGCGAGGTTGACCCCGGCGACGCTCAGCATCACACCCAGGACGGCGAGGACAGGGAGCGAGTAGAACCAGCCGTAGATGCTGGTGCCGATGGCATTCCCGTCACCGATCTCGATCAGCCACATCGTGTACTTGCCGGTGCCCTCTTCGGGCTGCGAGACCGCCCCGCACCAGATCGTGAGAATCACGAGAAGCGCCAGGACGACGCCGGGAGCGATCAGCCAGCGAGGGCGGATGAAGCTCAACGGGCCCCGCGGCGCCAGGACGGCCGTGGTGGACGTTCTTCGGCCGATGATCGGGAAGGCGAGCACGGCCATGGCGACCAGGCCCGCAATCGGCGGAACAAGGAACCGGAAGTCCCCGTAGAGGCCCCAGAACGACGCCGGCAGGTCGACGGGGATGAACCACGACAGCCCCGTCGCCACGATGCGACCGATCCCGTCTGCCAGCAGAACGACCATGGCGGCGATCACAGCGCTGACGGCGGCGGTCCCTCGCAGGCCGCCACGGCGTCGACCGTACGCCGCCCACCAGACCAGGGCCGCGACGAGACCCAGCAGCGACTGCCCGAACACCAGCAGGAGAAATACCAGCATCACGACGCCTCCAGAAATGTGTCACCCACCAGATACAATGAAATGTAACACGGTGACGATACACCGGGCGATTGGTGCGGTCAGGGGCGACCGGTGAAATGAGCCCTACGGCACCAGCCCCGGCGCGTCCGCGTCGCCCGCCGAGTAGCGCAGCGCGACGTCGAGCACCGCCGCGTGCATCGCGTCGATCGAGGCCGCCACGTCGTCGAGCCGCACCGACTCGTCCTTGTGGTGGCTGATGCCCCCGGCGCAGCGCACGAACAGCATCGCGACATCGGTGAGCTCGCCGACCGCCATCGCGTCGTGGCCGGCGACGCTGAACAGGTCCAGCGGCGTCTCGTCGCCGGTCGAGCGGATGCCCACCGCGATCGACTCGCGCAGGTGCGGCGCGCACACCATCTCGGGTGCGGCGTGCGTCGACTCGATCTCGACCGAAAGACTGCGATCGAGCGCGATCTCGCGGATGCGGCGGCGGATCGCCTCCCACGTCATGTCGCGCCCCTCCGCGGTGGCGTCGCGCAGGTCGAGGCTGAACTCGGCGAGACCGGGGATGACGTTCACCGCATCCGGTTCGACCGAGATGTGGCCGATCGTCGCCGGGCTGTTGTGGTCGCGGGCGATCTGGTCGATCGCGAGGATCATCTCGCTGGCACCCTGCAGCGCGTCGCGGCGGATCTCCCACGGCGTCGCGCAGTGCCGGGACTCCCCCACCACACGGATCAGCCGACGCTCGGCCGCGGCGATCGACGTGACGACGCCGAGCGCCCGGTCGAGCCGCTCCAGGCTCGGGCCCTGCTCGATGTGCGCCTCCAGATAGGCGACCACGTCCTCCGGCTTGCGTGCGGCGAGCGGGATGCGCTCCGGGTCGAGCCCGAAGGCGAGCGCCGCGTCGTGCAGCGTCGTGCCCTCCGCATCCTGCAGCTCGTTCCACTCCGACTTCCAGCCGCCGGAGAAGGCGCGCGAGCCGAGCAGGGTCGCGCCGAAGCGCGTGCCCTCCTCATCGGCGAAGGCGACGACCTCGAGGGCGAACGGCAGGTCAACGTGCTCCAGCCGCTCGGCGACCTCGATCGCCACCAGCACCCCGAGGATCCCGTCGTAGCGCCCCGCGCCGGGCACCGTGTCCAGGTGCGAGCCGAGCACCAGCGCGGGCATGCCCTCCGGGTCGTCGGAGCGGCGACCGCACTGGTTGCCGGCGGCGTCCTGCCAGGAGTGCATGCCGGCCTCGCGCATCCACGAGGCGGCGATCGCGTTCACGCGGGCGTGCTCGGGGCTGAGGTAGACGCGCTCGATGCCGTCCTCCATCGAGGAGTGGCGCGCCAGCTCGTCGGCGCGCGCCAGCACGCGCTCCGCGGCAGGCAGCGAGTCGATCGCGGGAGTTCCGTCGAGTCCGAGGGTCACGCCGCACTCCCGTACGCGTCGAGCGCCGCATCCACGCCGCCGCCGACCGGAACGGTCACGCCGCCGCGGCGCAGCAGCTGCTCGAGCGCCGCGAGGGTGGTCAGCACCGTGTCGCGGCGGGCGTTGTAGCCCATCACGCCGATCCGCCACACCTTGCCGTGCAGCGGGCCGAAGCTCGTGCCGATCTCGATGCCGTAGTCGGTGAGCATCGCCGCGCGCGCCGCGTCGCCGTCGATCCCCTCGGGGATGTGCACGCCGATCACGTTGTTCATGCGCACGCTTTGGTCGCCGAAGATCTCGAAGCCGAGCCCGGCCAGGCCCGCCGCCATCGCGCCGCCGTGCAGGCGGTGCCGCTCGACGGTGCTCTCCAGCCCCTCCTCGAGGATGATGCGGGCGCACTCGCGTGCCCCGTACAGCATCGTCGTGGCCTCGGTGTGGTGGTTGAGGCGCTTCGGGCCCCAGTAGTCGAGGATCTGCGCCAGGTCGAGGTAGTTGGAGCGAATCGGGTTCGCCAGCACCGGGTCGCCCTCGCTGCGGATGCCCGCCTCGATCGACTTGCGGGCCTCGATGACGGCGCGCGCCGCATCCGAGATCGTGATGGGGGCCGAGCCCGAGGGGCCGGCGAGGCACTTCTGCAGGCCCGCGCTCACGACGTCCACCTCCCACTCGTCGGTGAGGAAGGTGTTGCCGCCGAGGCTTGCGGTGGTGTCGCTGTAGAGCAGCGCGCCGTGCTTGTGGGCGAGCGCGCCGAGCTCGTCGAAGGGCTGCGCGACCGTCGTGGAGGTGTCGCCGTGCACGACGGCGAGCAGCTTCGGCTTGACCTCGATGAGCGCCTTCTGGATCTCGGCGGTGGTGAAGATGGTGCCCCACTCCCGCTCGATCACATGCACCTCGGCACCGCAGCGTTCGGCGATCTCGCGCAGCAGGTGGCCGAAGCGCCCGAAGATCGGCACGAGCACCTTGTCGCCCGGCTCCAGCAGCGACACCATCGCCGCCTCGATGCCGGCGCGGCTGGTGCCGTCGACGAGCAGAGTGGCGTCGTTGCGGGTCGCGAACACGCCGCGGTAGAGCTCTTGCGTCTCGGCCATGTAGGCCGTCATCGCCGGATCGTACTGCCCCACCAGCTGAGCGCTCATGGCGCGCAGCACGCGCGGGTCGGCCGTGATCGGGCCTGGACCCATCAGCAGGCGGGCGGGCGGGTTGATCGGCAAGGCAGTGGTCACTGCCCCATCTTAGAAAAGGATTGTTTCGGGGATGTTGATCAGAGCAACATTCGAATCAACTGAACAGGTCCGCCGCCAGCTCCACGAGCGCGAGATCGCTGCCCCGCGGGCCCACCAGGCAGAGGCCCAGCGGCGCCGGGCGGCCGGCCGGGCCGGTCGCGCTCAGCACGGGCACGCTCAGCGCAGGACGGCCCGCGACACCGGCCACGCTGCACAGCCGCAGCGTCGCGCCGCGCACCGCCTCCAGCTCCTCGGCGGAGGCCAGCGCGCTCGGAGCGGCGGACGACGCCGAGGGCAGCAGCAGGATGCGATCGCCGAGGATCGAGTCGAGGCGCTCGCGCGCCACCGCCATCGCCTCGCGGGCGGCCGCCTCGCTGGTGGAGCTCATGCCTTGCGCGATCTCGAAGCGCTCGCGCACGCCCGGCCCGAGCGTGCCGGGGTTCGCGGCCACCCACTCGCCGTCGCTCTTCCAGGCTTCGGCCGGCTGGATGGTGCGGAAGATCGTCAGCAGCTCATCGGGCTCGGGGATGTCGACCTCGGCCGGCGAGAACCGCGCCACGCTCGCGTCGAAGGCCTCCAGCACCTCGGCGTCGAGGTCGCGGCGCAGCGACGGGGCCACGACGAACTCGGGGGCGAGCCGCTGCTCGGTCGCGCCGAGCGTCGCCTCGACCGCGTTGTGCAGGGTCGCCGGGTCGCGGGTCAGCCAGCCGACCGTGTCGAAGGTGGGCGCGAGCGGCCAGACGCCGTCGAGCGAGACCGCGTCGTGGGTGGGCCGCAGCCCCCACAGCCCCTGGTACGAGGCGGGAACGCGGATCGAGCCGGCCGTGTCGGTGCCGAGCCCCAGATCCGCCTGCCCGTTCGCGACCGCCGAGGCAGGGCCGCTCGAGGAGCCGCCCGGAAGGGCACCCGGCACGGCGGCGTTCGGCGGGGTGCCGTAGTGCGCGTTGGCGCCCGCGATCGAGTACGCGAACTCGTCGGTCTGGGCGATGCCCGTCACGTGGGCGCCCGCCTTCAGCAGCGCCTCCAGCGCCGGGGCGGTGCGCTTCGCCGGCTTCGACGTCGCGAGGAACGTCGGATTCCCGACTCCGAGCGCGAAGCCCTTCAGCTCGAACAGGTCCTTCACTGCGATGCCGACCCCGTCCAGCACCCCGTCGCCGTGCGGTGCCACCAGCGGGGTGCCGACCGTGCGCCAGATGCGCGCGTCGACCGCGGGGGCGGGCGCGCTCACGTGCGCCGCCGACACCACCCAGCCGAGTTCGGCGTCTCGCCGCCAGAGCTGCGTCTGCAGCCCGCGTCCACCGCGGCGCGCCGCCACCTCCGCCACGACGAGCGCGTTGTCGGCGTCGACCGGGCGCACGTGCAGTGCGAGCAGCTGACGCTGCGGCGCTCCCCCGCGACCGCGCCGGAACGCGGCGATCGCGTCGTGTCCGACCAGCAGCCCCGTGGCGTCGCCGCGCAGGGTGCTCGCGCCGGGAGCGAAGGCGGCGTCGAGGGCCGCCACGTCGTCCGACATGAGGGCGGTCTCGTAGGCGAGCACCGCATCCACGAGCCCTTCCGGCTCCTCGACCCCCTGCGGGAGGCTCACCGACACCGTCATTGGAAGTCCGCCTTTCGAATGCGCGCGTGCACGCCGGTCACCCGGTCCACCACCTGCGAGATGTTGAAGTCGGTCGCCGCGCTGAGGTAGGCGAAGGCGTGCTCCGGGTCCATGCCGTGCACCTCGCTGAGCAGGTCGATCGCCGCGCGCACGGCCGAGCGGTTCGCCTCGCCGAGGTCGGCATCCATGCCCGTCGGCACCAGGAACTCAGGGGTCTCGATGATCGGGCCGTGCCGGCGTGCGACGCGGGCGAGCGGATGGTCGGAATGCACCCGCCGGAACCGCAGGCGAACGCGCAGCGAGGCCTCCATCGCGGTGAGCGCGACCTCCCCGTCGCCCTGCGCGAAGTGCGGATCGCCGACGAAGGCGAGCGCGCCCGCCACCTGCACCGGCAGGTAGAGCGTGCTGCCGACGGTGAGCAGCTTGACGTCGATGTTGCCGCCGTGGCGGCCGGGCGGCACCGAGTGCGGGCGGGTGTCGCCGGCAACGGCGACGCCCATGATGCCGAGGAACGGGTCGAGCGGGAAGTGCACGTCCGCGTCGCCACCGGCGACCCGCGGAACCCAGCCCTGGCCGTCGCGGGCGGCGGCGAACACGCTGACGTTCGTCTCGCCGCGCGGGAACTCACCCGGCAGGGCGCCGCGCCCGTGCCGGTTCGAGATCACGCCGTAGGGCACGCGCGGGATCGTCTCGAGCACGTCGATCGCGAGCAGCTCGCCGGGCTCGGCACCGCGCACTTCGATCGGGCCGGTGACCACGTGCGGGCCATCATCGGCACCGCGCTGGCGGGTCGCGACAAGCGCGACGGCGTCGTCGAGCACCTGCTCGCGCGGAACCCCGTGGCTGGCGAAGAAGGCCGCAGGATCGGAGCCCTGGTCGTCGAGCAGTCCCTCGTGGCTGAGGGTGTCGATGGTGACCTCGTCGCCCGAGTCGATCGACAGCACCGGCCGATCGGCCTCGCACGGCAGCACGCCCCAGAACACGTGGCGCGGGTCGGCCGGCAGATACGGCCCATCCCCGTGCGGGCCGACCCCCGGCTGCAGAATCTCAAGCATCAGACCAGACTACGACGCGCGGTGCGTCGCTTCTCCGGAGTTCTCCACGACCGCATCCGTGTCTCCGAGATGCGTTCCTGCCGACAGCGCGGAATCTCCGGAGAAACGGCGCACTGGCGGGCTCACGCCTACTCCGGAGTGGACGCGAACAGCCGGGCGACATACGGAGTCGCCGGATGCGCGCGCAGCTCGGCCGCCGCGCCGTGCTGCGTGACCGTGCCAGCCTCGAGCACGAGCACCTCGTCGCCGAGCGCCTCGACATCAGCGCGCGAGTGCGTGACGACCACCGTGGGGATCGGCAGGCCGCGCAGCAGCTCGCCGAGCTCGGCGCGCACCTCCGCGCGCACCTCCACGTCAAGCGCCGCCATCGGCTCGTCGAGCAGCAGCAGAGCCGGCTCGCCGGCGAGCGCGCGCGCGAGGGCCACCCGCTGCGCTTGACCGCCCGAGAGCTCGGCCGGCAACCGCTCGGCGAGCGGCGTGAGTCCGAAGCGCTCCAGCCACGGCTCCGCCGCCGCACGACCGGCGGCGCGCCCGCTGCGCACCCGCACCGCGAAGCCGATGTTGTCGCGCACGCTCAGATGCGGAAACAGCACGTAGTCCTGGAACACCAGGCCGATGCCGCGGCGCTCCGGCGGCAGGTCGACGCCGTCGCCCGCCAGCACGTGCCCGGCGAGCTCGATGCGTCCATCCGCCAGCGGATGCGTGCCCGCCAGCACGGCGAGCGTCGTCGACTTGCCCGCTCCGTTCGGCCCGACCAGGGCGACCGGACGGCCCGGCGTCGCCGTGAGATCGAGGCGCAGGTCGACGTCGCCGCGGTGCGCCTCGAGGTGCGCGAGGAGCCCGCCGCCTGATGTCGCCGGGCTCACGCGCGCACCCCCGGCATCCACCGGTCGCGCAGTGCCAGAATGACCGCGAGCGCCACGGCGAGCAGCACCAGCGCCAGCACGATCGCCGCATCCGGGTCGGACTGCAGCGCCAGGTAGCTCGCGATCGGCAGCGTGCGGGTGACGCCGGGCAGGCTGCCGGCGAAGGTGATCGTCGCCCCAAACTCGCCGAGCGCTCGAGCGAAGCA
>DCRR01000024.1:9244-14002 GCA_002325245.1 Microbacteriaceae bacterium UBA1487
CGGAACACCTGCGCCCGGCTCGCGCCGAGCGTCGCCGCCGCGAGCTCCGTGCGCCGGTCGGCCGAGAGCAGTGCGCCCTCCACGGCGAACACGAGGAAGGGCATCGCGACGAAGACCTGCGCGATGACGACCGCGCCCGTCGTGTACGGGATGCCGATGCCCAGCTCACCGAGCACCCCGCCGAGCACGCCGCTGCGCCCGAGCAGCAGCAGCAGAGCGATGCCGCCGACCACGGGCGGGAGCACGAGCGGGATCGTGATCGCCGCACGCAGAAGGCGCCGCGGCACGACCGGCCAGCCGTGCGAGCGCGCCAGCACGACCGCGAGCGGGACCCCGAGCAGCAGCGAGATCAAGGTCGAGAGCGCGGCGGTGCCGAGCGACAGCGCCAGGGCGGGACCGACGACCTCGCCCGTCACGATCTCCGCCACGCGGTCCCACGGCGCGCGCAGCACGAGCGCCACGAGCGGCAGCACGAGCAGGGCGAGCGCGAGCCCCGCGCCGACGATGACGAGGAGCGGGAGCCCCCGACGGGCGGGCGGGCGGGCGATCAAACGCGGCTGCTCAGGACGCACCGAAACCTGCCTCCTCCAGGAGCGCCTGCCCCGCCTCCGACAGCACGAAGGCGACGAACGCGGCGGCGGCCTCCGAGTTCGGCGCCTCGGCGAGCGCGGCGATCGGATATCGATTGACCACCGCGGCCGCCTCCGGCACTTCGATACCCTCGGCTGCGGAGCCCGCCGCCTGCACGTCGGTGCGGTAGACGAGTCCGGCATCCGCCTCGCCGAGCAGCACCTTGGTGAGCACCGCCTTGACGTCGGATTCGAGGGTGTCGGGTGTCGCCGTGACGTTGGCGAGGGAGAGAAGTTCGACGGTCGCGGCGCCGCACGGCACCGTCTCGTCGCACAGGGCGATCGCGAGCTCGGAGCGACCCAGATCGGACAGGTCATGAACGTCGGCGGGATTGCCGACCGGCACGACGAGTTCGAGGGTGTTCGTCGCGAAGACCGGCGTCTCGTCCGCGAGGCCTGCCTCGACGACTCGCGCCATCGCGGACTCGTTCGCGGCCGCGAACACGTCGGCAGGCGCTCCGGCGAGGATCTGCTCGGCGAGCGCTCCGCTGCCCCCGACGCTCACGATCACGTCGACGCCGGGATGCTCAGCCTCGAACGCGACCGCCGCCGCGTCGAAGACCTCGGTGAGCGAGGCGGCGGCGAGGACGGTCAGAGTGCCGCCCAGCGCGCCCTCGTCGGCGTCGGCCTCGGCGGGCGCGGCGCATCCGGCAAGGAGCAGAGCGCCGACTGCTCCCAGCCCGAGGGCGGGGGTGAGGCGGGCCCGGGCAGCCTTGCGCGCGCGGGCGACGCTGGTCGCGCCGGTCACGCGCGTTCCTCGGGGCGCTCGACCGTCACCACGGTGGCCTTCGCGCTCGCGACCGCGAGCACACCCACCTCGAGCCCGAGCTCGTCAGCGGCCTCGCGGCTCATCAGCGACACCACCCGGAACGGCCCCGCCTGGATGTCGACCTGCGCCATCACCCCGTCGCGCGTCACCGCGGTGACGATGCCGGTGAAGCGGTTGCGGGCGGAGACTCGAGCGGCGGGAAAGGCATCGGCGAGCGGCGACTCGGCGGCGAGCACGGACATGAGCGGCGCAAGCTCAGCGCCGTCGATCACCTGACGGCCGTTCTCGCCCCGTCGGATCGGCAGACGTCCGCTCTCGCCCCAGCGGCGCACGGTGTCGTCACTGACCCCGAGCAGGGCCGCGGCCTCGCTCACCCGGAACTCGCTCATCGCGTCACACCTCTCGCATTTACCCGCACTTGCGTTCTGATTCGCTCAATTTACCCGCATCTGCTGGTCGGCGGGAATCCGTTGCCGTGCTCGCACGCCACGCAGCCCGCTCGCGCCGCACGGACCCCGTGACGGCAACCCGGTGCCGGCATCCGCGACCTGGAAGAATCAGGGCATGCCTCTCGACCCCGCCGCGCCCCGCTTCGCGCGCCAGCGCGTCCTCGACGGATTCGGCGCGAGCGCGCAGCAACGGCTCGCCGCCGCGCACGTCGTCGTCGTCGGCGCGGGTGGGCTCGGCTCGGCCGTGCTGCCCGCGATCGTCGGCGCCGGGGTCGGCACGATCACGATCGTCGACGATGACACCGTCGACGCGAGCAACCTGCACCGCCAGACCCTGCACCGCGCCGAGGACGTCGGGCGTTTGAAGGTCGAATCAGCGGCCGAGGCACTGCGGGCGATGTCGCCCGACACGGTCATCCACCCGGTCGCGGAGCGCTTCACCGGGCGCAACGCGCTCGACCTGCTGCTCGACGCCGACCTGCTGATCGACGGCAGCGACAACGCGCCCACCCGCTACCTGTGCAACGACATCGCGGCGGTGCGCGGCATCCCGCTGGTGTGGGGCTCGGCGGTCCGCTACACCGGCCAGGCGGGGGTCGCCTGGGACGAGCGCGGCGTCGACTACCGCGACCTCTTTCCCGAAGCGCCGGATGCCGAGAGTCTCTCCTGCGAACTGGTCGGCGTGCTCCCCCCGGTCTGCACGGTCATCGGCGGCGTGATGGCGGCGGAGGCGATCAAGCTGCTGACCGGCATCGGCGAGCCGCTGCTCGGCCGCGTCGCGATCTTCGACGCGCGCAGCGGCGGCATGCGCGAGGTGCGCTACGAGCGCGAGCCGGGCGTCGCGCGTCCCGGCTCGATCGAGGAGCGCACCGCCGAGCGCGAGCTCGACGGCTCGACCTCGATCGACTCCCCCGCACTCGCTGCGGAGCTCGCCGGAGATCAGCCCCCGATGCTGATCGACGTGCGCGAGCCGCACGAGCACTCCTTCGTCGCGCTGCCGGGCTCGACGCTGATTCCGCTGCGCGACGTCCTCGCGGGGGTCGACCCGCTCGATCGCGACGCCGACATCGTGCTCTACTGCCACCACGGCGTGCGCTCCGGGCAGGCGCTCGCCTCGATGCAGACGCTCGGCTTCACGCGCGTGCGCCACCTCACCGGCGGCATCGACGCGTACGCCCGCGCCGTGGACCCCGCGATGCCGAGGTACTGACGATGCCCGGCTCCGCCTCCTTCCGGCGCACCGTCGAGGCGCACCGCGACGCCGTCCGTGCCCTGCTCGCCCCGTTGCACGAGCGCACCCATGAGAGCGTCCCGCTCGAGGATGCGCTGAATCGGGTGACGAGCCACGCGGTGACCTCGCCGGTCGCGCTGCCGCTGTTCCGCAACTCGCAGATGGACGGCATCGCCGTCCGGGCTGCCGAGGCAGCCGCCGCGACGGCCGAGGCCCCGGTGCTGCTGCCGCTCGTCGGCGAGGTCGCCGCCGCCCCCGGCGAGCCCGCGCCGCTGGTCCCCGGCACGGCGGTGCGCATCATGACCGGCGCTCCCGTGCCAGCAGGAGCGGATGCGGTGGCGCGCGTCGAAGACACCGAGGATCGCGGCACCGAGGTCGCCATCCTCGTCGCCCCGACCCCCGGCCTGTACGTGCGCCAGGCGGGCTCCGACCTGGCGGCAGGTGCCGAGCTTGTGCCCGCCGGGTGCCGCCTGCGCTCCCGCCATCTCGCTGCGCTCGCCGCCGCCGGACTCACCCACGTCGATGTGCAGACCTCGGTGCGCGTCGCGATCATCTCAACCGGCAGCGAACTGGTCGCCCCGGGAGCCGAGGCCGGGCCCGGTGAGCTGTTCGACGCGAACGGACCCGCCCTCGCCTCGGCCGCGCGCAGCGTCGGCGCCGAGGTGGTGCTGAGCGGTCGGGTGCGCGACGAGGCCGAAGAGTTCGCCGCGCTGCTCGACGTCGCCCGCGAGGCCGGCGCCGAGCTGATCGTCACGAGCGGAGGCGTCTCCATGGGCGAGCACGAGGTGGTGCGCGAAGTGCTCGAACCGCGCGGCGCCCTCGTCGGAAGTGTCGCCATGCAGCCGGGCGGCCCGCAGGGCACCGCGGAGTGGGAGGGCATCCCGGTGCTGTGCTTCCCCGGGAACCCGGTCAGCTCGCAGCTGTCGTTCGAGCTGTTCGCCGCGCCCGTGCTGCGCGAGATCGCCGCGCTGCCGGAGGCGGTGCACGGCCGCGAGCCGCTCGCGCACGCGCTCGACTCGATCGCCGGCAAGCGCCAGTACCTGCGCGGGGCGCGGGGCGACGGCGGGGTCGCCACCGTCTCAGGGCCCGGTTCGCACCTGGTGGCGGCGCTGGCCGCGGCCGAGCTGCTGATCGTCGTGCCCGAGCACGTCACACATCTGGAACCCGGCGACATCGTGGAGACTGTCGAACTATGACCAAGCCGAAGCTCACCCACCTCGACGCCGCCGGTCAGGCGCACATGGTCGACGTCGGCGCCAAGCCGATCACCCGTCGCGTCGCGCTCGCGGGCGGGCGGCTGCTGACCAGTCCCCAGGTGATCGGCCTGATCCGCGGCGAGGGGATGCCGAAGGGCGACGTGCTGGCGACCGCGCGCCTGGCGGGCATCCAGGGCGCCAAGCGCGTCGACGAGCTGATTCCGCTCGCGCACTCGCTCGGGCTCGACTCGGTCGACGTGGACTTCGAGCTCGGCGAGCGCGAGATCCAGATCCGCGCCACCGCCGCCGTCACCGGACGCACCGGCGTCGAGATGGAGGCGCTCACGGCGGTGGCCGTCGCGGGCCTCACCCTGCACGACATGATCAAGGCCGTCGACCCGCTCGCTGAACTCGGCGAGATCCGGCTGCTGGAGAAGACCGGCGGCAAGCACGGCCACTGGACCCGCGAGTCGAGCGGGTTGAG
>DCRR01000024.1:14052-20961 GCA_002325245.1 Microbacteriaceae bacterium UBA1487
CGGGCCTCGATACGCCGACTGCATCGGCTGCTCGACCGGCAGCCCTCACCCTCGTCTCCTCCACCCGCGCCGCGGCCGGCACCCGCGACGACACCACCGGGCCGGTGATCGCCGCCTGGCTCGACACCCACGGCTTCACCGCCGCTCCCCCGCGCGTCGTCGCCGACGCCGACCTCGCCGCCGTGCTCGCCGAGGCGGCGGCCGAGAAGCCGGCCGTCATCCTCACCACCGGCGGCACCGGCATCTCGCCCACCGACCGCACCCCCGAGGCGACCGCCGCAGTGCTCGACCGCGAACTCCCCGGCGTCGCCGAGGCCCTCCGCGCCGCCGGCCGCGCCGCCACCCCGACCGCCTCGCTCAGCCGCGCCCTCGCCGGGGTCGCGGGCTCCACCCTCATCGTGAACCTGCCCGGCTCCGCCGGCGGGGTGCGCGACGGCCTCGCCGTGCTCGAACCGCTGCTGCCGCACCTGCTCGATCAGCTCACCGGCGGTGACCATGGCTGACGGCGCACCCGGACTCGTCGCGCTCGCGCAGGTCACCGAGGATGTGCTCGACCGCGCCCGAATCGAGGACTCGGTGGTGACCGCCGCCGACGGTGCCGTGGTCTGCTTCGCCGGAGTGATCCGCGATCACGATCACGGCGACGGCGTGCTCGCCCTCGACTACCGTGCGCACCCGGAGGCGGAGCGCTTTCTGCGCGAGACCTGCGCCGAGATCGCGGCCGAGACGGGCCTGCAGCTGGCGGCCGTGCACCGCGTCGGCCGCCTGGAGATCGGGGATTCCGCTCTCATCGCCGCGGTCGCCGCACCGCACCGCGCCGAGGCCTTCGCCGCCTGCTCGCGCCTCGTCGACCTGATCAAGGAGCGGGTGCCGATCTGGAAGCGCCAGCACCTCACCGACGGCGTCTCGGAGTGGGTCGGGCTCTAGGCGGCACCCACCATCGCGGGCACGCGCACGGCAGAATGGGCGCATGGATCTCGGACTGCAGAATCGTGTCGCCCTCGTCGTCGGCGGGACCGGCCGCATCGGCGCCGCCACCGCGCGCCAGCTCGTCGCCGAAGGGGCAACCGTCGTGATCGCGGCGCGCAACACCGAGAAGCTCGCCGCGCTCGCGACCGAGCTCGGCGTCGACTCGGTCGTGCTCGACGCCGGTGATGACGCCTCGGTCACGTCCGCGGTCGACGAGGTGCTCGCCCGGCACGGGCGCATCGACGTCGCCGTGCTGACCGCGGCGCCGCCAGTGTCGACGCTCGACCCGGCGCGCGATCTCGAGGCGGCGCACCTGCTCGAGGCCATCGACGGCAAGTCGCTCGGGTTCCTCCGCGTCGCCACGGCCCTCCTGCCGCACATGACGAGCGCGGGCTTCGGCCGCATCGTCGGTGTCAGCGGCCAGATCGCGCGAATGACGACGACCCTCGCCGGTTCGGTGCGCAACGGCACCCTCAACACGATCGCCAAGACGCTCGCGGATTCCGCCGCCGGCACCGGCGTGACGATCAACGTCGTCAATCCTGGCCCGGTGCTCGACGAGACGCAGCACCCGGCGCCCGAGCGGGGGCGACCCGGCGAGTCGAGCTACGCCGAGGTCGCGTCGCTGATCGTGTTTCTCACCTCGGTGGCGGCGGGCGGTGTCTCCGGAGAGGAGATCGCGACCGGGCACAAACTGCTCGGCGTCGAGAGCTAGACCGGCTCAGCCGCCGGCGAACGGCGGCAGCACGTCCACGGCGTCACCCAGCGCGCGGGCATCATCACGCGAGACGACCCCGTCGACGAGGAACGACCCGGACGCCATCACCCGGTCCATCTCGGCGCCGTAGCGCTCGCGCAGCGCGGCACGCAGGTGCCCGACGGTGGCCGCGACCGGCAGCACCAGCGCCTCGTCCTCGCGACCGGCGACGTCAGCAGCCGCGGCGAAATAGCGAACGGCAATCGAGCGCACGGCAGTCATCCGCCGATCGCCCCCATGGATCGCACCGGACGCGCGAAGTCCGCCGCGTCGATGCCGTGCCCAGCCTGCTTGCCCCACATCGCCGCGCGCCAGCGGTCGGCGATCTCGGCGTCGCTCGCGCCGCCGCGCAGCAGCCCGCGCAGGTCGGTCTCGTCGTCGCCGAACAGGCAGGAGCGGACGGTGCCCTCCGCGGTCAGCCGGGTGCGGTCGCAGGCGGCGCAGAAGGAGCGCGTGACCGAGGCGATGATGCCGACGGTAGCCGGGCCGTCATCCACCTGCCATTCCTCGGCGGGTGCGGACGGATCCTCGCGCCCCACCTCGGTGAGCCGGAAGCGGGTGCCGAGCACCTCGAGCAGCTCGGCGGCGGGCACCATGTTGGCGCGCTGCCAGGCCTCGTCGGCGTCGAGCGGCATCTGCTCGATGAATCGCAGGCGGGCGCCGTGCTCGATCGCCCAGTCGAGCAGCGCGGGGGCGTCGCCGAGCGTCTCGCGCATCAGCACCGCGTTCACCTTCAGCGGGCCGAGGCCCGCCGCGTGCGCCGCCGCGATGCCACGCAGCACCGCGGGAAGCCGGTCACGCCGGGTGAGGCGCTCGAAGTGCGCGCGGTCGATCGTGTCGAGGGAGACGTTGATGCGGTCGAGGCCGGCGTCGCGCAGCGCCGCGGCGCGCTTGTCGAGGCCGATCGCGTTCGTCGTCATCGCGAGCGACGCTTCCGGCGCGGCCTCGCGCGACAGTGCGATGATCTCGACGAGGTCGGCGCGGGTCAGGGGCTCGCCGCCCGTGAAGCGCACGTCATGCACCCCCAGGTCGCGCGCCGCGATGCCGACCAGTCGGGCGATCTCGGGGGCGCTCAGCAGCTCGTTCTTCGGAATCACCGGGAGGCCCTCGGCGGGCATGCAGTAGGTGCAGCGCAGCGAGCACGCCGAGGTGATCGAGACGCGGAGGTCGTGCGCGACGCGTCCGAAGCGGTCGATCAGCGCATCCGTGTCGGGGCGGCCCGCCGTCGAAGGCGCAGCACTCGGGTCGCGCCGCACGGCCGGCATTCCGAGCCCCAGAGAAGTCATGCCACCAGCCTACGGTCGCCCCTCCTGACAATGCTCGCAACGCCGTCTACTCTGAACGCAGGTTCACTCACCTTCGAGGGAGGCGCGCATGTCGTTCATCACGCGAGGCTTCACGGGCCGCGGCGGCGACCGCGACCCCCGACTCCCACCCGGGCAGACTCTCGTCGAGGACTGGCCGGTGCTCTCCGCAGGGGCGACACCGCAGATCACGACCGAGGAGTGGTCCTTCACGATCGTGGCCGAGACCGGCACCAAGCACGTCTGGTCCTGGGACGACATGCTCGAGCTCGGCGTCGACGACATCCGAACCGACATCCACTGCGTGACCCACTGGACGAAACTCGACATGGCCTGGCGCGGTGTGAGTCTCGACAAGTTCTTCGAGAACGTCGAGTCGAGCTACGACTACGTCATGGCGCACAGCTACGGCGGCTACACCACCAACATCCCGCTCGATGAGCTGCTCGACGGTCAGGCCTGGATCGCCACCGAAGCCGAAGGCGAACCGCTGAGCGCCGAGCACGGCGGGCCCGCGCGCCTCCTGGCGCCCGCCTTGTACTTCTGGAAGAGCGCCAAGTGGATTCGGGGGCTCGTCATGATGCCGCGCGACGCCCCCGGCTTCTGGGAGCAGAACGGGTACCACCTGCACGGCGACCCGTGGCAGGAGGAGCGGTACTGGTGATCCGTCGATGAAGGTCACCGACCGGATCGCGGTGCACCGGGCCGCGTGGCACACGGCGACCGTGGTGGAGACGGTGCCCGAGACACCCGGTTCTCGTCGGCTGGTGCTCGACGTGCCCACCTGGCCGGGCAACGATGCCGGCGCCCACCTCGACATCCGGCTGACGGCGCCCGACGGGTATCAGGCGTCCCGCGCGTACTCGATCGCGTCGGCGGTTGAGGCGACACGGCTCACTCTCGTCGTCGACCGGCTCGAATACGGCGAGGTCTCGCCGTTCTTGGTCGACGAGCTGCGCGTCGGCGACCAGCTCGAGGTGCATGGGCCGCTGGGGCGGTTCTTCCTCTGGCATCCGCCGACCGAGGGCGACGGCGCGCAGCTTCCGCCGGTGCAGCTGATCGGTGCGGGCTCCGGCATCGTGCCGCTGTTCGCGATGGCCGCCGCGCACGCCGCGTCGGGCGATATGACACGGTTCCGCCTGCTGTATTCGGTGCGCGACCCGGAGCATGTGTTCTTCCGCAAGGAGCTGGCCGAGGCGGCGAAACGCTGCCCCGGTCCGCTTGAGATCGACTTCATCTACACGCGCGAGGCGCCCGACGGCTGGCCGACGGCCCCCGGCCGCGTCACCCGCGATGTCCTCGCCTCGCACAGCATCCCGCCGTCGGAGATGCCGCGCATCTACCTCTGCGGGCCCACTCCGTTCGTCGAGATGGTCTCCATGTGGCTCGTGGAGGCCGGACACGACCCCGCCCAGATCCGCGCCGAGCGCTTCGGCGGCGCCTAACCCCCTCCTGGGCGCGCGGGATGCATCCCGGGCGCCGCCGCGTGCCGCGCGCGTCACTCGGTTGCGTCAGGGATGCGTCCCAGACCACAGCCCTCGAACGCACGCGGCAACCGCACGCGCTCACGCGCAACGCCCAACGGACGCCGAAATGACGCAAGGGAGTGCCGCGCGCGGCACTCCCTTGCGTCAGGGATGCATCCCTGCCGCCGAAGAACTAGCGGGCGGCGGAGCCGTCGGTGTAGTCGGCGTCCTGCTGCTTCCACGCGAAGAGGGCGCGGAGGTCCTTGCCGGTCTTCTCGATCGAGTGCTGGGCACCCTTCTCGCGCAGCGCCATGAACTCGGGCGCGCCGGCGTCCTGGTCGTCGATGAAGCGCTTTGCGAACGCACCGGACTGGATGTCGGCGAGAACGGCCTGCATGTTCTCCTTGACGCTCGGGTCGATGACGCGCGGGCCGGAGACGTAGTCGCCGTACTCAGCCGTGTCGGAGACCGACCAGCGCTGCTTGGCGATGCCGCCCTCCCACATCAGGTCGACGATGAGCTTCAGCTCGTGAAGCACCTCGAAGTAGGCGATCTCGGGCTGGTAGCCCGCCTCGACGAGGGTCTCGAAGCCGTACTGCACGAGCTGCGAGGTGCCGCCGCAGAGCACGGCCTGCTCGCCGAACAGGTCCGACTCGGTCTCCTCGGTGAAGGTCGTCTTGATGACGCCGGCGCGGGTGCCGCCGATCGCCTTCGCGTACGACTTCGCGAGGTCCCAGGCCGAGCCCGAGGCGTCATTCTCGACCGCGATGATGTCCGGGATGCCACGGCCGGCGACGTACTCGCGACGCACCGTGTGGCCCGGGGCCTTCGGGGCGATAAGGATGACGTCGACGTCGGCCGGCGCCTCGATGTAGCCGAAGCGGATGTTGAAGCCGTGCGCGAAGGCGAGAGTCTTGCCCGCGGTCAGCTTGTCCTTGATGCTCTCGTTGTAGATCGCGCGCTGGTGCTGGTCCGGCGCGAGGATCATGATGACGTCGGCCCACTCGGCGGCGTCGGCGACGCTGAGCACCTCGAAGCCCTCTTCGGTGGCCTTCGCGGTCGACTTCGAGCCGTCCTTCAGACCGATCTTGACCTCGACACCCGAATCGCGGAGGTTCATCGCGTGGGCGTGGCCCTGCGATCCGTAGCCGACGATCGCGACCTTCTTGCCCTGGATGAGGGAGAGGTCGGCGTCCTTGTCGTAGTAGAGCTCTGCCATGAGGGGGTTTCTCTTTCTTCTTGTGTGGGTCGAGCAGCCCGCGAGCGGGCGTATCGGAACCCGTCGTACGGGGTGCTGGTTTCGATATGCGGCCTTCGGCCGCTACTCAACCAGCGGGTTTGTTCAGTTCTTGAGGACTCGCTCGCTGATGCTCTTCGCACCGCGACCGATTGCGAGGAGGCCCGACTGCGCGAGCTCCTTGATCCCGTAGGGCTCGAGCACGCGCAGGAAGGCCTGCACCTTGCCCGAGTCGCCCGTGACCTCGATCACGAGCGCATCCGGTGCCACGTCGACGACGCGCGCGCGGAACAGGTTCACCGCCTCGAGGATCTGCGAGCGGGTCGTGTTGTCGACGCGCACCTTGATCAGCAGGTGCTCGCGCTCGACCGCCTGCGTCGGGTCGAGCTCGACGATCTTGACCACGTTGATCAGCTTGTTCAGCTGCTTGGTGACCTGCTCCAGCGGAAGGGCGTCCACATCCACCACGACGGTGATGCGGCTGAGGCCCTCCAGCTCGGAGTGGCCGACCGCGAGCGACTCGATGTTGAAGCCGCGGCGGGCGAACAGGCCGGCGACGCGGGTCAGCAGACCGGGCTTGTCTTCGACGAGCAGGGAGAGAACGTGACGCGACATGGCTTACTCCTCCTCCCACTCGGGAGCGTGATCTCGGGCGTACTGCACTTGCGAGTTGCCGACGCCCTGCGGGACCATCGGCCACACCATCGCGTCGCGGCTGACCACGAAGTCGATGACGACGGGGCGGTCGTTGGTCTCGATCGCGAGCTTGATCGCTGCGTCGACCTCTTCAGGCTTCGTGACGCGGATGCCCAGGGCACCGTACGCCTCGGCGAGCTTCACGAAATCGGGCACCATGCGGGTCTGCTCGGTGGCCGAGGTCGAGCCGGTGTTGAGGTCGGTGAACGAGTGGCGGCCGTCGTAGAACAGCGTCTGCCACTGGCGCACCATGCCGAGGCTCGAGTTGTTGATGATCGCGACCTTGATCGGGATGTCGTTGATCGTGCAGGTGGCGAGCTCCTGATTGGTCATCTGGAAGCACCCGTCGCCGTCGATCGCCCACACCAGGCGGTCGGGCTGGGCCACCTTGGCGCCCATCGCGGCGGGCACCGAGTAGCCCATCGTTCCGGCGCCGCCGGAGTTCAGCCACGACATGGGCCGCTCGTACTTGATGAACTG
>DCRR01000024.1:21013-25510 GCA_002325245.1 Microbacteriaceae bacterium UBA1487
CCGGAGAGCTCGCCGATGCGCTGGATGATCGCCTGCGGCGCGAGCAGCCCGTCGTCGGGGTCGTCGACGAAGCCGAGCGGGAAGTTCGCCTTCAGCTGGTTGAGACGCGTCCACCACTCCGAGTAGTCGGGGGTGACGTTCTTCGACGCGGTGGTGAAGGCCGCCAGCAGCTCGGGCAGCACCTCCTTCACGTCGCCGACGATCGGCACATCGGCGGTGCGGATCTTGCCGATCTCGGCCGGGTCGATGTCGACGTGCACGACCTTCGCCTCGGGGGCGAAGTCGGCCACCTTGCCGGTGACGCGGTCGTCGAACCGCGCGCCGAGCGCGATGATGAGGTCGCTCTCCTGCAGACCGAGCACCGCGGGCACGGTGCCGTGCATGCCGGGCATGCCGAGGTGCTGCGGGTGCGAGTCGGGAAACGCGCCGCGCGCCATCAGAGTGGTCACGACGGGCGCACCGGTCTTCTCGGCGAGCTTCAGCAGCTCCTTCTCGGCAGCGCCGCGGATCACTCCGCCGCCGACGTACAGGATCGGCTTCTTCGCGGCGGCGAGCATCTCACCGGCGGCGACGATCTGCTTGCCGTGCGCCTTCGTCACCGGGCGGTAGCCGAGCAGCTCGACCTTGGGCGGCCAGATGAACGGGGCCGTCTTCTGCTGCGCGTCCTTGGTGATGTCGACGAGCACCGGGCCGGGACGGCCGGTGGTGGCGATCTCGACGGCGGCGGCGAGCACGCCGGGCACGTCTTCGGGCTTGGTCACCAGGAATGAGTGCTTGGTGATCGGCATCGTGATGCCGACGATGTCCACCTCCTGGAACGCATCCGTTCCCATCGAGGTCGAGAACACCTGACCGGTGATCGCCAGCAGCGGCACCGAGTCCATGTAGGCGTCGGCGATCGCCGTGACCAGGTTGGTGGCGCCCGGGCCGGAGGTGGCGATGCAGACGCCGAGCTTGCCCGAGGCGGAGGCGTAGCCCTCCGCCGCGTGGCCGGCGCCCTGCTCGTGGCGCACCAGGATGTGCCGGATCGCGGTGGAGGCCATCAGCTCGTCGTAGAACGGCATGATGGCGCCGCCGGGAAGACCGAAGACGTCGGTGATGCCGAGCTTTTCGAGCGAGGCGAGGATCTGCCCCGAGCCGGTGAGCTCGGGCGGGCCGGCCTTGCCCGGCGCTGCCGGGGCCGGTGCGGAGTCCGCAGTCATGGATGAGGTCCTTCGAAAAGTGTCTGATCGATCCGCCGGCCGGCAGATCGGGAGCGCAAGCTACCCGGTGACCGCGCCTTCCGCAGCGGAATGCACGAGCTTCGAGTACTTCGCGAGAACGCCACGGGTATAGCGCGGAGGAAGTGGAGCCCAGCCGTCTCGGCGGGCTGCCAGCTCGGCCTCGTCGACCAGTAGGTCAATGGACCGGGCTGCGATATCGACCCGTATCAGATCACCGTCGCGGACGAATGCGATCGGACCTGCGTCCACCGCTTCGGGAGCGACGTGGCCGATGCACAGGCCGGTTGTGCCGCCTGAGAATCTGCCGTCGGTCAAGAGTAGTACATCTTTTCCGAGGCCTGCCCCCTTGATGGCCGCTGTGATCGCGAGCATCTCGCGCATGCCGGGACCGCCCTTGGGGCCTTCGAAGCGGATGACGACGACATCGCCGGCAGTGATCTCGCCGTTGGTGAGCGCATCCATCGCGGCGCGCTCGCGCTCGAACACGCGCGCGGGGCCCTCGAAGGTCTCGGCGTCGAAGCCGGCGGTCTTCACGACCGCGCCTTCGGGGGCGAGCGAGCCGTTGAGGATCGTCAGGCCGCCGGTGGCGTGGATCGGGTTGTCGAGTGCGCGCAGCACTTTGCCGTCGAGCGGCTCGATGTCCATCTCCGCGAGGTTCTCGGCGAGGGTCTTGCCGGTGACGGTGAGGGCGTCGCCGTGCATGAGTCCGGCATCCATGAGCGCCTTCATCAGCGTCGGCAGGCCGCCGTGGCGGTCGACGTCGTTCATGACGTACTGGCCGAAGGGCTTCAGGTCGCCGATGTGCGGCACCTTCGAGCCGATGCGGTTGAAGTCGTCGAGAGTCAGGTCGACCTCGGCCTCGTGCGCGATCGCGAGCAGGTGCAGCACGATGTTGGTCGAGCCGCCGAGCGCCATGCCGACCGCGATCGCGTTCTCGAACGCCTGCTTGGTGAGGATGTCGCGCGCGGTGATGCCGAGGCGCAGCAGGTTGGTGACGGCCTCACCGGAGCGGTGGGCGAAGTAGTCCCGACGCGCGTCGGCGGCGGCCGGGCTCGCGCTGCCGGGCAGCGAGAGGCCGAGCGCTTCGGCGACGGAGGCCATCGTGTTGGCGGTGTACATGCCGCCGCAGGCACCCTCGCCGGGCGCGAAGGCGCACTCGATGCGCTTGGCGTCGGCCTCACTCATCTTGCCGGCCTTGACCGCGCCGACCGCCTCGAAGGAGTCGATGATCGTGATGTCCTTCTCGGTGCCGTCCGAGAGCTTCACCCAGCCGGGGGCGATCGATCCGGCGTAGAGGAAGACGGAGGCGAGGTCGAGTCGCGCCGCGGCCATCAGCATGCCGGGGATCGACTTGTCGCAGCCGGCGAGCAGCACCGAGCCGTCGAGGCGCTCGGCCTGCATGACGGTCTCGACGCTGTCGGCGATGACCTCACGCGAGACGAGCGAGAAGTGCATTCCCTCGTGGCCCATCGAGATGCCGTCGGAGACGGAGACAGTGCCGAACTGCAGCGGGTAGCCCCCGCCGGAGTGCACGCCCTCCTTCGCCGCCTGCGCGAGACGCGCGAGGCTCAGGTTGCAGGGGGTGATCTCGTTCCACGAGCTGGCGATGCCGATCTGCGACTTGTCCCAGTCGGCGTCGCCCATGCCGACGGCGCGCAGCATGCCGCGACTCGTCGTGGCCTCGATGCCATCGGTGACGGTGCGTGAACGGGGCTTGTGATCGATTGCGGGCGCACCCGAATCGGCAGATGTTTCCGGCATGTGTCGAGGGTATCGCGTTGGCGCGGTTCGCATGTCGCGCGGGCTCAGGAGTCTTCGCGCGACTCCCGCTCCTCGGCCCGCGAGACATCGTCGACGAGCTCGTCGCGCATCAGCAGGTCGCGGCGCACGTTCTTGGTGCGGTAGCCGGCGCGACCGATCATGTGCGCGGCGACCGGTGCGGTGAAGAGCTGGAAGATCGCAATCGGCACGAGAGCCAGCAGCGTCGCCCAGGTGCGGGTGGCGAGCGCGATGGCGATGATCACGAGGATGAGGCCGAGGATCTGCGGCTTGGTTCCGGCGTGCAGCCGGCTGAGCGAGTCGGGGAAGCGCAGCAGACCGACGGCGGCGCCGAGCGACAGCAGCGAGGCGAGCACGAGGCAGACGCCCGCTGCCAGGTCGAGGATGAGGTCGAGATCGATCATCGGTCGGCCTCCTGCTGCTCGGCGGGCTGCGATTCGACGGGGCGCTGCGAGACGAAGCGCGAGACGGCGATCGTGGCGATGCTCGCCGACACCGCGATGACGAGCATGACGACAAGGTTGCGGGTGTGGCCGGAGACGACCATCTCGGCGCCGACGACGAGCAGCACGATCGTGAGCAGCACGTCCGCCGCGATCATGCGGTCGAGCACCGTCGGGCCGAGCACGACCCGGATGACGGCGAGGGTGGCCGAGAGGGCGAAGATCACGCCCGAGATGGCGATCAGCACGGTCATGAGGCTCGGCACCTCTCCAGGTCTTCGCGCGATCCGACGGCGCGCACGAGACGCGCCTCCGTGTCGAGCACCGTTCGGCGCGCCCGGTCGAGATCGCGTTCCGTGCGCGCGCCGAGCACATGCACGAACAGCGCCGCGCGGTCGCGGTCGATCTCGATCACGAGCGAGCCGGGCACGAGCGAGATCGCGGTGGCGGTCAGGGTGACGAGGAAGTCGGAGTGCGATCGCAGATCCACCTCGATGATCGCGTTGCTGCGGATCGGCGGTCCGAAGGCCCGCGCGGCGACGGCGAATGAGGCCACGAACAGCTCGGCGCCGAAATGGCCGAGGAACACGAGCAGCCAGAACGGGTTGAACCGCCCCGAGAGCTCAACCGGCGGCAGGTAGAAGAACTGGGTCGCGGCGACCGCAACGAGAACGCCGCTGACCAGGCTGAGCCACGACACGGTGCCCCACAGCAGCATCCACAGCACCACGAGCGTGACGAGCAGCGGAAGCTGCTGCAGCAGCCGGAACCGCACCGCCTTGCGGGTCACGGTGTGCGGGATCATCTCCTCGGGCTCACTCATCGAGACCCTCCGGGAAGACGGCGTCCTGATAGAAGTCGCCTTCGAGGTTCTGTCCGGCCCGCTCGCTCAGGTCGTAGAGCGGTCCGGCGAAGACGGTGAGCGCGAGCCCCACTCCGACCATCGCGATGGTGACGCCGGTCATGATGCGCGGGGTCGTGGTGGCGACCGGCGCCGTGATGACCGCGCCGGTCGGAGCCGCCTCCTCGTCGACCGGGGCGTCGAGGAGCTC
>DCRR01000024.1:25667-66631 GCA_002325245.1 Microbacteriaceae bacterium UBA1487
ATCCCGGCGACCAGCGGCGAGATCGCGAGCAATCCGCCGAGCTTCGGCAGCGAGGTGCTTCCGGCGCGGCGTTCGATGAGTCCCGCCGCGAGGAACAGCGTGGTCTGCACGACGATGTGGTGCACGACGTAGTAGATCGTCGCGGTCGTTCCGGCGACCGTTCCGAGTCCGATGCCGAGGATCATGTAGCCGATGTGGCTGACGAGCGTGAAGCTCAGCAGCCGCTTGATGTCGCTCTGCGCGACGGCGCCGAGCACGCCGACCACCATGGTGATCGTCGCGACCGTCAGGAGCAGCGGGTTCAGCTCGGGCCCCGGGAACAGCAGCGTCTCAGTGCGGATGATGGCGTAGACGCCGACCTTGGTCAGCAATCCGGCGAACACCGCGGTGACTGGCGCCGGCGCCGTGGGGTAGGAGTCGGGCAGCCAGAACGACAGCGGGAACACGGCGGCCTTGATGCCGAAGCCGAGCAGCAGCATCACGTGCAGCAGGATCTGCACGTCGGTGGGGATGGATTCGAGCCGGTCGGCGATCTGCGCCATGTTCACGGTGCCGGTGGCCCCGTAGATCATCGCGATCGAGCCGAGGAACAGCGCCGACGACACCAGGCTGACGACGATGTAGGTGGTGCCGGCGCGGATGCGCTCGGTCGTTCCGCCGATCGTGATGAGCACGTAGCTGGAGACCAGCAGCACCTCGAAGCCGACGTAGAGGTTGAACAGGTCGCCGGCGATGAACGCGATCGCGACTCCCGCGGCCAGGATCAGATAGGTCGGGTAGTAGATCGTGACGGGAGTCTCGGCGTCGCCGTCGGCGAGACCCTGTCCGACGGAGAACAGCAGAACCGCGAGCAGCACGATGGCCGAGATCGCGAGCAGCAGCGCCGCGAGCCGGTCGACGATGAGGACGATGCCGTACGGCGCCGCCCAGCCCCCGACCTCCATCACGAGCGGTCCGCCGGTGTCGGCCGCGACGAGCATGACGATGCTCACGGCGAGCATCCCGACCAGTGCGGCCACGGCGAGCACGCGCTGCGCCCGGGCGCGCCGACCGAGGGCGAGCGCGGCTCCGGCGCCGATCAGCGGGAGCAGCACCACGAGGGGCACCAGCGCCACGGGGGCGTTCATCGCGCCACCTCCGCCTCGGTGCTCGGCGGGGTCTCGGGCTCGCCGTCGCCGAACTCGCTCGACTCGCTCGCGACGTCGTCGCTGTACTCGGTGTGCTCTCCCGCCGTCGAGGCGGTTCCGGCGCGCATCGCCAGGTCGTCGGCGTCGTCGGAGAGCGTGTCGGCGCGGGAGAGCAGCCACGACCGGTAGATGAGCGCCAGCAGGAACGCCGAGACGGCGAAGGTGATCACGATCGCGGTGAGGATGAGAGCCTGCGGAAGCGGGTCGCTGATCGCCTCGGTGCTCTCCTCGTCGTAGATCGGGGCGGCGCCCGGGCGTCCCGCGACGATCAGGATGAGCAGGTTGGTGGCGTTGCCGACCAGCAGGAAGCCGAACAGCACGCGCGTCATGCTCCGCTCCAGCAGCAGGTACACCCCGCAGGCGTAGAGCACGGCCATCACCACGAGCAGCACGAGTGAGACGCTCATACCGAAACCTCCCCGGATGCGCGTCGGCTCGCCGTCCCGGCCTCGGCGTCCTCGCTCTGGCGGTCGACCTCGGCGCCGAGGCTGCGCAGCACGTCGAGGGCGAGCCCGACGACCACGAGGTACACGCCGATGTCGAAGAACATCGAGGTGACCAGGTCGATCTCGCCGAAGATTCCGAGCGACAGGGTGAACCAGGTGGAGGTGAGCGCGTCGACGCCGAAGAACAGCGGGATGACCGCGGTGGAGGCTGCGGTGAGCAGCCCGACCCCGAGGATGACGCCCGCATCGAACGGCGCGGCGGCCCCCAGTTCGCGGCGGCCGCCGGCGAGGTAGCGCGCGGTGAGCGCGAGGCCGACGACGAGTCCGCCCGCGAAACCGCCGCCGGGGGCGTTGTGCCCCACCAGCAGCAGGTACACCGAGACGACGATGAGCGCGTGGAAGATCAGCCGGACGACCACTTCGAGCAGGATCGAGCGGTTCTCCGGCGACAGCGTGCGGCCGGCCAGCAGCCACGATCCGCGGGCGACCGGCACGTGCAGCGGCTCCTCCTGCTGCAAACGGCGCTTGCGGAACGAGGCGCGCGCGGCCCGCCGCCCGACGCGCGGCAGGTCGTCGCGGCGCGAGCTCACGAAGATGAGGCTGGCGACACCGGTCGCGGCGGCGATCACGACCGACAGCTCGCCGAGCGTGTCCCAGGCGCGGATGTCGACGAGCGCCACGTTGACGACGTTGCGCCCGTGGCCCTGCTCGTAGGCGAGCTCGGGCCAGGCGAGCGAGATGGGCTCGTCGACGCGCACCCCGGTTGCCACGATCGCGACGGCGGCCATCGCGAGCCCCACGGTGACGCCGAGCAGCGCGCGCGGGATCCGATTCGTGCTGCCGTTGTGCTCGCCGAGCCGCGCCGGCAGTCGACGCAGCACGAGCACGAAGGCGACGAGCGTGACCACCTCGACGAGAAGCTGGGTGAGCGCCAGGTCCGGTGCGCCCTGCGTGGCGAAGATCGCCGCCATGCCGGTGCCGGTGACCCCGACGAGGATCGCCCCCGCGAAGCGCTTCTGGGCTCGTGCCGCCGCGAGCGCGCCGACGACCATGACCAGGCCCGCGGCGAACTGGACCGGACCCTGCGCGAGCTCCCAGTTCTGCGACCAGGATTCGACGTTCAGCAGCGCGCCGACGAGCGCGAGCGCCACGACCAGGTAGATGACGCCGAGATAGAACGGCAGCGATCCGCGCTGCAGCTGCGCGGTCAGCCACGCCGCGACTCGGTCGGTCGCGCCGACGACGGCGCGGTACACGCGCTCGGCGAATGGAGCGCGCGGGTCGCGCTCCTCGCGCCGCCGCAGCACGGCGGCGAGGCCGAGGCCGAGCGCGATGCTGACGCCGGAGGCCGCGAGCGCGAGCCCGACGCCGTGCCAGAACTCTACGTGCGGCGCCTCGGCGGCATCCGCGTATCCGGCGATGCTCGCCGTCGCGAGCGGGTCGATGATCGCGGCGAACGGGCCGAGCGCGAGGGTGAGCACGACGAGCACGACGGCGGGCCCGACCATGAAGCCGCGCTCGGTGCCGCTCGGCACGCGCATCGTGCGGATGCCGCCGGTGTCGCGCGGGACCACCCGCTCGGGCCGTTTGTCGCCGAACGCTCCCCAGACGAAGCGGATGCCGTAGGCAAGCGTCAGCACCGCCCCGGCGACGAGCGCGGCCAGCACGAGCCACGCCACCGCGTCACCGGCTTCGGCGACCTCGAGAACCGCGGCGAACACGGCCTCCTTCGCCACGAAGCCGAACAGCGGCGGGAGCCCGGCCATCGAGGAGACCGCGATGATCGCAGCCGCGGCGAGGACCGGCGCGCGCCGCCCGAGTCCGGTGATCTCACGCAGGTCGCGCGTTCCCATCCGCTGGTCGACGATGCCGACGATGAGAAACAGCGCCGACTTGAACAGCGCGTGCGCGAGCAGCAGCACGATGCCGGCGAGCGCCGCCTCGGCTGTGCCGAAGCCGGCGATCGCGACGAGCATGCCCAACTGGCTGACCGTGCCGTGGGCGAGCACCTGCTTGAGATCGGTCTGCCGCAGGGCCTGAATGCCGCCGAGCAGCAGGGTGACGAGTCCCAGCGTGACGAGCACTTCGCTCCACCCCGGCGTCGCGGCGAAGCCCGGGCCCAGGCGCAGCACCAGGTACACGCCCGCCTTCACCATCGCCGCGGCGTGCAAGTAGGCGCTGACCGGCGTCGGGGCGGCCATCGCGCCGGGCAGCCAGAAGTGGAACGGGAAGATCGCCGACTTCGAGAGCGCGCCGACCAGCACCAGCATGATCGCGACGGTCACGACGGGACCGCTCGGGGGCTCGGCGATCAGCTCGCGCAGCGAGGTCGTGCCGCCCTCGGCGACCAGCAGAACGAAGCCGACCAGCATGACGAGCCCGCCGAGCGTGGTCACCAGCAGTGCCTGCAGCGCGCCGCTTCGGCTCGCGCGCTTCTGATGCGAGTGGCCGATGAGCAGGTAGGAGAAGACGCTGGTCGCCTCCCAGAAGATGAAGAGAAGGTAGACATCGTCGGCCAGGACGAGGCCGTACATGGCGCCGGCGAAGGCCATGAAGGTTCCCGCGAACACCCCGATGCGGGCGTCGTCTCCGCGGAAGTATCGCGCGCAGTAGAGCAGCACGACCGCGCCGACGCCGGTCACGACGAGCGCGAGCAGCAGACCCAGGGGATCCATGACGAAGGAGACGCTCAGGTCGAGCTGGTCGATCCAGACCATCGACTCGACGAGCACCCCGCCCGCGGCGACCTCGGGGGCGTGCACGAGCGCCTGGACGAATCCGGCGGCGGCGACGAGCGCCGCGAGCGGGAACACCCCCCGGCCGACCCAACGCGCAAGAGCGGGCAGCACGACTGCGGCGCCGATGAACGCGAGAAAGATGGAGAGCATCCCGTCCCTTCCGCGCCGCCGGATTCCAGATTACTGTGAGGAAACTGTGAAGAAGCCGCGCTCAGGCGCGAGCGGCCTCGCGCAGAGTCGCCAGCTCATCGAGCACGTGGGCGACCTCGTCCGGACCCCCGACGCGGAAGCTCGCGGCGGTGTCGCCCGGCCCGCTCTTGAGGCCGAGGTCCGCGTCGCCGAGCACACGGAACGCATCCTCGTCGGTCACATCGTCGCCGGCGAAGAACACGGCGTCGGCGTGCGTGTAGCGGCGAAGGTGCTCGACCGCTTCGCCCTTGTTCGCCGAGCGCACCGAGAACTCGAGCACGTTCTTGCCGCCGCGCACGGTGAGCCCGTCGAGGCGCTCCTCGGCCCGCGCGCGCGTCTCGCGCTGGGCGCGCTGGGCGTCATCGGGCGTCGCGAGTCGGCTGTGCACCGCGAAGCCGGCGGGCTTGTGCTCCAGCCAGACCTGATCGATGTCGGCGACGGCGGCCTCGAGCACGTCGTGCAGCACCTGGACGCGCTCCAGCTCGTGCGGCTCCAGCGGGTCGCCGTCCCCGTCGGCGTCGAGACGGTACTCAACTCCATGCGAGCCCACCAGAAGCGTCTCGGGAGTGGCACCGGTCACGTGCTGCAGGCTTCCGAGCGCGCGCCCGGAGATGAACGCGAGCCGTGTCTCGGGCAGCGCCAGCAGCCGCTCGACGGCGGCCTGGGCGGCCGGAATCGCGCGGGCGTCCTCGGGCGAATCGACCTCGGGTGCGAGCGTGCCATCGAAGTCGAGCGCCATCAGCAGGCGGGGCACCCCGGCGATCGCGCGCAGCGCGTCGCGCAGTGCGGGGGTCACGTCGGTGCTCACGGTGCCACGACCTGGGCCGGGGCTGCGTCGGCGGCGTCGCGGCCCTTCGTCGCCTCCAGCACGCGCAGGAACTTGGCCGACCAGTTGGCGACGTCGTTCTCGTTGACGCGGCGCCGCATGGCGCGCATCCGCTTGCGGCGGTCCGCCCGCGGCATCGCGGCGGCGCGCATGATCGTGTCCTTCAGCCCCTCGATGTCGTGCGGGTTGACCAGCAGCGCGCTCTTCAGCTCGTCGGCGGCGCCGGCGAACTCGCTCAGCACGAGCACGCCGTCCTCGTCCTTGCGTGCGGCGACGTACTCCTTGGCCACCAGGTTCATGCCGTCGCGCAGGGCGGTGACGAGCATGATGTCGGCGGCGAGGTAGAGCGCGGCCATCTCCTCGCGGGGGTAGCCGTGGTAGAGGTAGTGAATCGGCTGGTGGCTGATGGTGCCGAAGTCGCCGTTGATGCGCCCGACCATCAGCTCGATCTCGTCGCGCAGCTGCATGTAGGCCTCGACCCGCTCGCGGCTGGGGCTCGCCACCTGCACCAGGGCGACCTCCTCCACCGACATCCGCTGCTCGCTGAGCAGCTCGCCGAAGGCCTTCATGCGGTGCCGGATTCCCTTGGTGTAGTCGAGCCGGTCGACTCCGAGCATGATCGTGGTCGGGTTGCCGAGGTCGCGGCGGATCTGCGCCGCGCGCTCCTGCACCTCGGGGCGCTGGGCGAGCTCCTCGAACGCGGTGGCGTCGATCGAGATCGGGAACGCCTTGGCGATCACCTGGCGCTTCTCGCCGTCGTCGATCTTCGGCACCTCGATCGAGGTCGAGCTCGTCTTGTAGGCGAAGAGCCGACGCACCGCCCGGGTGAAGTTGCCCGCATCGGCGACGCGCTGGAATCCGATCACATCGGCGCCGAGAAGGCCCTCGATGATCTGCCGGCGCCAGGGCAGCTGCGAGTAGATGCCGTATGCGGGGAACGGAATGTGGTTGAAGAAGCCGATCGTCAGGTCGGGTCGCAGCTCACGCAGCATGCGCGGAACGAGCTGCAGCTGGTAGTCCTGCACCCAGACCGTCGCCCCCTCCGCCGACACCGCGGCGGTCGCCTCGGCGAAGCGGCGGTTGACGTGCACGTAGCGGTCCCACCACTCGCGGTGGTAGCTCGGCTGGGCGATGACGTCGTGGTACAGCGGCCAGATGGTGTCGTTGCTGAAGCCCTCGTAGTAGAGCTCGATATCCGTCACCGACAGGGGAACCGGCACGATGCGGATTCCGTCGTTGTCGAAGGGCGCCAGCTCCAGATCGGGCTGACCGGCCCAGCCGACCCAGGCGCCGTCGGCGGCGCGCATCACGGGCTCGAGGGCCGTCACCAGACCGCCGGGAGACTGCCTCCAGGTCGTCGCACCGGACTCGTCGACGACGCGGTCGACGGGGAGACGATTCGAGACGACAACAAAGGAATACAGTTCATCGTCCATGCCGATACGGTATCAGCCGGCCCTCGCCCCGAACCCGAGAAGTCCCCGGGTCCGGCGACGGCGCCGCGGTCGGAAACCTTTGCACGGGCGACACACGCGCGACATCTTCGCTGAGTAGCGTGCCGCCATGATCGCCATCGGAATGAGCACCTCGTGCGTCTTCCCCCTCGGCGTCGAGCAGGCTTTCCGCCTGGCCCGGCTCGCGGGCTTCGACGGCATCGAGGTCATGGTCACGAGCGATGCCGTCACCCGGGATGCCGCCGCCCTGCGCGCGCTCAGCGAGCGGTACGAGCTTCCGATCCTCGCCATCCATGCCCCGGTGCTGCTGCTGACCCCGTTCGTCTGGGGCCGGGACCCCGCGGTGAAGCTGCAGCGCTCGGCGGAGCTCGCGGCCACGCTCGGCGCGCCGAGCGTCGTGGTGCATCCGCCGTTCCGCTGGCAGTCCGGCTACGCGACCGACTTCGAGCGGATCGTCCGCCGCACTGCCGCCGATGCGGGGGTCGAGATCGCGGTCGAGAACATGTTCCCGTGGAAGGTCGCGGGCCGACAGCTCACCGCCTACGCGCCGAGCCCCGACCCGCTCGACCTCGACGTCGACGCGATGACGCTCGACTTCTCGCACGCCTCCCTCGCCGGGCGCGACTCGCTCGAGATCGCGATGGCGATGGGCGATCGCCTGCGCCACCTCCACCTCTGCGACGGGCGCGGCTCAGTCGAGGACGGCACGGTCTTCGACGAGCACCTGCTGCCCGGACGCGGCACCCAGCCCGTCGCCGAGACCCTGGACTGGCTCGCGAGCACCGACTGGTCGGGATCGGTGGTCGCCGAGGTGAAGCCCGCGACGTCGACGAGCGACGCCAAGCGCCTCGCCCAGCTGATCGAGACGGTCGCGTTCGCGAAGCACCACCTCGGCCAGAAGCACGCCACGCGCGAGCCCCTGCTGACCGGCGCCGCCCCGCGCTTCGGGAGGCGCCGACGCGACGAGTTCGACGTCGAGGCCCGGTCCACCGGCGATGCGCGATAGCGTGGAGCAACAGTCAGGAGGCGTCGATGCGCAAGTTCCTCTTCAACACCAGCGTGTTGAGCTCGGTCTTCGGTGCCGTCGGCATCGCGAAGCAGACCAAGGAGGGCCCGCGCGACTGGCGGCTGATCCTGATGTGGATCAGCTGGGCCATCTCGGTCGCGATCGCTGTCGGCACGGTCGTCGAGTCCAGCCGCGAGCACGAGCTCGACGAGTACTAGACCAACGCCCGCTCCCCCAGGGCGACGAAGGCACAGCCAAGCCCCAGAAACATCCCAGCGGCGGTTGCTAGCGTCGCCCAGTTCGCACTCACCGTGAGCGCGAACGCCCTTCGCCTATGGCCACCTTCTTCCGCCCCCACTACGTCGCGCGCGTGCAGCGGCACACACCGCGCACGCGCTTCCGCCTGCCCCTGCTGCTGGCGCCCGTCGCCGCCGCCCTCGGCCTGGCGATGATCATCGTGAACGCGCCGCCCGCGCCCGCCACCGATGCGCAGCTGATCGCCGCCTACAACGACCGCTGGGGGCAGTCGCTCACCGTGCCGTCGACCGTCGAGACGCCCGAGATCGTGCGCGACAGCTATGACGCGACCCCGGGCATCGAGACTCTGAAGGCGAGCGGCACCAACTACGACTGGGCAACGATGGTGCTGCTGTTCGCCGACTTCCCGGTCACCGAGGACAGCGTCACCGTCATCACGCGCTGGATGCGCCAGGAGAACTACGTCGACAACTGGTGGCTGCGCAACAACCCCCTCAACAACGGCTGGGGCGCGGAGGGCGGAACCTTCCTCGGCGGCAACCCCGATCTGGTGGACGCCGCGCAGGATGTCGCCAACGCGCTGACCACCTACGCCGGCTACGCGGGGATGCGCGCCGCCTTCGAGCGGGGCGCCTCCGCCGCCGAGATCGAGAACGAGATCTGGTTCGGCCCCTGGGCGACCGGGCACTACAACGACGGCGCGCATTGGAGCTACGTCGAGGTGCCGGTCGTGACCGCGCCGGCGAGCGCGTGGGGCTGATCGGAGCTCGGCGGCCTCACTCGTCTCATCGAGCCCGCCCCTGACAGCGCGCCGCGCCGCGCTCGCCCCGTAGAGTGCGTGCGTGACTTCTGACTCTCGCGCGCCGCGCCTCCGTCGCATCGTGCGTCGCACCGGCCTGATCGCCCTCGCACTCGGCGTCGCCGCCCTCGGCGGAGCGGTGACCTGGGCCGCCAATCCGATGCCCGCCGAGCCCGAGCCGCTCGCCGCGGTCGCGGCGGATCCGTCGCTCACCGTGATCGACGGCGACGGCGTCATCGTGCTCGACCCCGCCGAGCCGTCGGGCGTCGGCCTCGTCTTCCTGCCCGGTGCGCGCGTGGCGCCGGCCGCGTACGAGTCCAAGCTCTCCGCCCTCGCCGACGACGGCATCACCGTGGTCATCGCCGAGGTGCCACTGAACTTCGCGATCCTCGAGACGCGCGACCTCGATACCCTCACTGCGAGCGCCCCGGCGGTCGATACCTGGTACCTCGGCGGGCATTCGCTCGGCGGCGTGCGCGCCTGCCAGTACGCGGCCGACAGCCTCGACCGGGTGGCCGGGCTCGTCCTGTTCGGGTCGTACTGCGCGAGCGACCTCTCGGACTCCGGCCTCGACGTGCTGAGCCTGGCCGGCGAGAACGACGGGCTGAGCACCGCCGAGAAGATCGCCGACGCAGCGGACCTGCTGCCGGCCGACACCGAGTTCGTCGAGATCCCCGGGGCGACGCACGCCCAGTTCGGCGACTACGGCACACAGCCGGGCGACGGCGAGGCGACCACGACGGATGCGGAGGTGCGCGCGGCGATCGCCGCATCAATCGCTGCCTTCCTGCCCAGCGCCCGCTGACCGCGCCGGACCGAACCGCGCCCGGACAGCAAAAAACCCCGGCATCTGGCGAGAGATAGCCGGGGTTTTCCGTACACCCCCCGGGACTTGAACCCGGAACCCACTGATTAAGAGTCAGTTGCTCTGCCAATTGAGCTAGAGGTGCGCGATCCGGAAAGACCGGACCGAGGGACTACGATAGCACCTCCAGGACGGCCTCGCGAACGCGCCGTCTCCCCGCACCGAAAGGCCCCCGTGACCGCTCCGCTCCGCCTCGAACCCGGCACCCTCGCCCCCGACTTCACGCTGACCGATCACGAGGGCGCGAGCGTCACCCTGAGCGAGCTGCGCGGGCAGAAGACGATCCTGTACTTCTACGGCGAGGCGATGACCCCGGGCTGCACCACGCAGGCCTGCGACTTCCGCGACAGCCTCGGCGACCTCGCCGGCGCCGGCTACCGGGTGATCGGGATCTCCCGGGATGCGGTCGCCAAGCTGGAGCGCTTCGCCCGTGAGGAGCATCTGACCTTCCCGCTGCTGAGCGACCCCGACCGCGCCGTGCACGACCTGTACGGCACCTTCGGCGAGAAGCAGCTCTACGGCAAGACGGTGACCGGGGCGATCCGCTCGACCTTCGTGCTCAGCGAGGCCGGTGTCATCGAGCTGGCGCTCTACAACGTCAAGGCCACGGGGCACGTGAACATGCTCCGCAAGAAGCTCGGCCTGGCCGCGTAGCGCGACGCTCAGCCCCGAGGCGCGAGCCAGCGTCCCGTCACGGGCGACATCAGCAGCAGGAACCCGAGCACGGAGGCGATCACGAGGGGCCAGCCCCAGGCCGGCTGGGCGAAGGCGCCCTGCAGGGCGCCGACCCCGACCGCGAACTGGAGCACCTGCCAGACCAGAGCCGCCGATCGACTCCAGCCGGCGCCGCGCCACATGCCGACGACGATCGCGCCGACCCAGATCGCGGCGATCGCCACCACGACCGTGAGGGCGATCGCGGACGACAAGGAATCCGGCCGATCCACGAGCAGCTCGAAGACCAGGAACACGGTGTAGCCCGCGACGAGCGCGAACTCCGCGAGCAGGATAGACAGAAGGGTCCAGACGGCGGCCGGACGGGGTCGAGAACTCACAGGGTCATCCCATTCAAAACTATTGATTCCACGTTACATCTGTGTAAACCTTGTCCACGGTTGATGTGACGCCGACATCGAGGTTGGCGAGTCCCGAAATCCCACACCCCATTGCCTTTTCGGTCACTCTCGACCGCGCGCGCGCGGTTCTCCTCGGAGATCCGCGGTGCGACCGCGTCCAGCACCATCTCGAAGGAGCACCACTATGGATTGGCGTGACAAAGCCGCCTGTCTGACCGTTGACCCGGAATTGTTCTTCCCGGTCGGCAACACCGGACCCGCCGTCGACCAGATCGACAAGGCGAAGGCGGTCTGCGGTCGATGCACGGTGACCGAGATGTGCCTGCAGTACGCCCTCGAGACCAACCAGGACTCGGGCGTCTGGGGCGGCCTCAGCGAGGATGAGCGCCGTGCCCTGAAGCGCCGCGCCGCACGCGCCCGCCGCGCCTCCTGACGTGCTCCCCCGCCGCACCGGCTAGCGCTCCGCGCGCAGCCACTGCAGGGGGACCTTGATCGTCACCTCTGTCCCCTCCCCCTCCAGCGTGTGCCAGTCGATGGTGCCGCCCAACTCCCCCTGAATCAGCGTGCGCACGATCTGCGTGCCGAGCCCCGCGCCGACCTTGCCCTCGGCCAGGCCGACGCCGTCGTCCCGCACGCGAACGCTGAGCTCGCCGTCCTGGCGGCGAGCCGAGATCTCGACCTCGCCGTCGCGCCCGGCCAGACCGTGCTCGACCGCGTTCGTCACCAGTTCGGTGAGCGCGAGCGACAGCGGCGTCGCGTACTCGCTCGGCAGGATGCCGAAGGAGCCGGTCTTCTTCGGCCGCACCGTCGTGTTGTGGGTCGAGGCGACCTCGGCGACGAGCTGCAGCACCCGATCGAACACATCGTCGAAGTCGACGTTCTGGTCCAGTCCGCCGGAGAGCGTGTCGTGCACCACCGCGATCGCCGCGACGCGCCGCATCGCCTGGGTGAGCGCCTCCCGCGAGGCGTCGCTGTGCGCGCGCCGCGCCTGGATGCGCAGCAGACTCGCGACGGTCTGCAGGTTGTTCTTCACGCGGTGGTGGATCTCGCGAATCGTCGCGTCCTTGGTGATCAGCTCCTGCTCCTGGTGCCGCACCTCGGTCACATCGCGCACGAGCACGATCGCGCCGGTGCGGGTGCCGCGGTCGCGGATCGGGATGGTGCGCAGGGTGACGGTCACGCCGTGCGCCTCGATGTCGGCCCGCCACGGAGCACGGCCGGTCACCACGAGCGGGAGGGACTCATCCACCTCGAGTCGGCCGGCGAGGATCTGCGTCGTGACGTCGGCGAGCGACTCGCCCTCGAGCTCGCCCGAGAACCCGGCCCGGTTGAACGCCGAGAGCGCGTTGGGGCTGGCGAAGGTGACGATGCCGCCCGGGTCGAGGCGGATCAGGCCGTCGGCGGCGCGCGGGGCGCCGCGACGCGGGCCGGACGGGGCGGCCAGGTCGGGGAAATCGCCGGAGGCGATCATGCCGAACAGGTCGTTCGCGCACTGGTTGAAGGTGAGCTCCTGTCGGCCCGGCGTGCGGGCCTCGCTGAGGTTGCTGTGCCGGGTGAGCACCGCGATCGGATGCTCGGTCGTCTGGGCGCCCGACGGCGACAGCCGCCGCAGCACGGGCACCGCGCGCACGCGCGTCGGCGTCTCCTCGTACCAGTCGGGATTCGCGGTGTCGACGATCTTGCCGGTTGTGAAGGCCTCGGTCACCTGGGCCCGCCACTCGGGCTTGATCTGCTGCCCGACGATGTCGCGATAGAAGATCGTGGCCGCGGAGCTGGGACGCGAGTGGGCGACAGCGAGGAAGCCGTCGTCCTCGGTGGGCACCCACACGACGACGTCGGCGAAGGCCAGGTCGGCGATCAGCTGACCATCACCGACGAGAAGCTGCAGCCACTCAGCATCCGCCTCGGACGATCGTCCCTGGGCCTGAACGAGGTCGGTGAGCGTCGACATGCTCTCAGGCTAGTCGCCTCTCCCGGGTGAAAAATCCGCGCCGACCGGGACGCGTCGCCGCGGATTCGAGGATGCGCTCATCGACCAGCGCCCCGAGGGCGGCGCGCGCCGCGGAGCGCGGGACCGCCTCGCCGAGCGGTCGGCCGGCGAGCAGGGCCGCATCGAAGCCGCGCGGATCCCACGGGATCAGCACCGGATCGTCGATACCGGCGAAGCGGGCGAGCGACTGGCGCACCTGAGCCTCCGGGTTGACGCCGATCGCGCTCGCGCGCACCTTGTTGACGACAACGATGACTCGCTCCGGCGGCACGTGCTCGAGCAGTTCCAGGCGGGCGCGCACCAGCCGCGTGAGTCCGATCGCGTCGGCCGCTCCGACGAGGATCACCCGGTCCGCGGCGCGCACCGCCGCGAGCGCCGCGGCGTTGCGGCGCGGGGCATGCAGGTCGCTGGAGATCTCCTCGTCGTGCTCGAGGCTCGCGGCGGTGTCGAGCACGAGGGTCGACACCCAGGCGCGCGCGGCCGTGATCGTCGCCGTCACCCTCTCGGCGGTGAGCTCGGGCCAGCGGCTCGCGCTGCCGATCCCGGTGAGCACCGACATGCCCCCGCGCGACAGCGGAACCCACTCGGCGACCCGCTCGAACTCGTCGCGGGTGAGGGCATCGTGACCGGCGAGCCGACACGCGGCCGCGAACCCCGGCGCCTCGTCGAGGAGCCCGAGCGACGGCGCGATCGCCGCGGCGTGCGTGTCGGCGTCGGCGAGCCCAACGACTCCCCCGCGGCCGGCGAGCTCCGCTGCGAGCGCCACCGCGATGCTGGTGCGACCCGGTGCCCCCGCCGGACCCCACACCGCGATCACCTCACCGCGCGCCGGAGTCGCCGCCACCGGTTCGTCGGCGGCCGCCGCGGGCGCGGGCCCGTCAGGCGCCGGCTCGACCTGCGCATCCCATTCGAACGGCTCCGCGAGCGTGTCGATGACGCCGAGCTCGGCCGCCAGCCGCTGCTCGTCTCGGGTGATCGCCACCACGACCAGCTTCGCCCCGTGCTCGTCGCACGCGGCGACGAGCGCCGCGTCGAGGTACTGCGGCTGCGCCGCCGCCACCACCGCGTCCGGGCGGAGCGCCGGGATCCGCGCGGCCAGCTCGCTCGCGCCCGAGCAGCGCGCGACCACGCGCACGCCGTGCCGGCGCGCGCTCGCATCGAGTCGCTGCTCGTCATCGAGAGGAAGACAGAGCGCCACCCCGCCGCCGCGGGGGGCCGGGTCGACCGGCTCGCTCACGGTGCGGTCCAGGCCAGGCCAGCGGGCACCAGCGCCAGATCCACCTCGTCGGCGATCGCCTGCAGGATGCGCGCGACGCGCGCCCGCGGCACGAGAACCTCCACCGTCGCCCCCTGCTCCGAGGCGACGAACCCGTCGCTCTCGCGCACTTCGACGAGCACCGCATCAGCCACCAGCACGGCGGGCGGAACCGCCGCACCGTCGGTCACGGCCGCGGCCATCCACACGTCGACCCGGCTCCCCGGCTCCAGAGAGCGGCTCACGGGCGCGGCCAGCGCCAGCACCAGCGCCGTCGACTCGATCGCGCTCGCGTCGCCGAGAGCCGAGAGGCTCACCAGCTCGCCCGCGCGGATGGATTCCGTCGCCACGAGTCCCTGCTCGGGAAGCTGGCCGACGGCGAGGTAGAGCCCCTCACCGCCGTCAAGGTCGACGCGACGCTCCACCAGGTCGGCCGCGAGAATCCGGTCGCCTGGCTGCAGCGCCCCGCTCGCCACGTAGACGGTCGATCGCTGGTCGAACGCGGACACGATCCCGACCACGCCGAGCACGGACACCGTCACGAGGGCGAGGCCGATGAACAGCCGCGGGTCGGCGGCACGGCGTCGCGGCTGGCTCGGCATCGCGACTCCTCTCCTGTGAATCGAGGCGGATCGGACGGTGCCATGCTGACCGCTCGTCCCGGCGCCCGCCGCGACTTATCCACATCACCGTCCGGGCCCTGGGCCGCGCTGGATAATCGAGGCATGACGACGTCCGACACCCCTGACGTGGGTCGTTTTCTGACCCTCGCGGACACCGCCGAGATCCTCAACATCTCGCCCCGCCAGGCCTACTCGCTCGTGCGCTCGGGCGAGCTGCCGGCGATCCAGATCGGCGCACGCGGAGCCTGGCGAGTGGAACGCGCCATGCTCGACAGCTACATCGCGGCCAAGTACGAGGAGTCACGACACCTCGCGCGCTGGCGCCAGGCGAGCTTCGCCGACGTCGCCGAGCTGTTCGCCCCGGAGCGCGCTCAGTAGCGGATCACGACGAGCCGGCCGAACGGCACGAGGCGCACCCCGCGCACCGCGGACGCCCGACGCGGCTCACCCGGCTCGTGCTCGGCGAGGTCGAGATGATCGCGCGCGACGCGATCGAGGGTGCCGAAGTACGCCCCGTGCGCCGTGACGAGCTCCACGGGGACACGCCGACGGCAGAGGTCGCGGGCCACGAAGGCGAGCCCGAGCCGGGCCGAGAGCGATGCCGCGGGGGCCGAGACTGCCTCGGCCTCCAGACCGCGCACGAGCTGCGCGGAGCTCGGCCGCACGGCGGCGATCGACGCCAAGGGCATCACCGCAGATGCCCGCGGCCCGGCGTCGGCGACGAGCTCGCCGGCGATCCAGTCCCGCCCCAGTGCGCTCGCGCGCAGCACGCAGACGGCGCCGGTCGTCAGCTCGAGAACGATCGGCTCGCGGTCGGCCTGCTCGGGTGCCGCCATGGCGAGCAGTCGCTCCCGCAGGGTCAGCCGCGCGAGGCGGAGCCGCTCCTCCTCCGCCACCAGGTCGGTCTCCTCGGCGTCGAGCTCGTGCTCCAGCTGAGACTCGAGGTCGTCGAAGAGCCGGTCCCAGCGCATGGCGAGACGCTAACCGCGCACCCGCGAGACGACGCCGGTTATCCACAATCGACAAAAACTCTAGACACGGCGACAGGTGCGTGATTGAGTGTGCCTACCCCCGGATGGGGGTCAACTCCTGCTCCGATCCCCCGGGGAGTCACCGACGATGAGCGAAGTCGCGACCGATCACCTGCCCGCCAGCGCTGCCGCCCGCGCCGCGCGCTTGCGATTCGACCCCGAGGACTTCTTCGGCCGGCAGCCCACGCCGACCACGTCGCTTCCGGACCCCGCCCCGCTGCTGGAGAACCTGACGCGCTGCGTCGTCGAGATCATCGCGGGCGCCCGCGAGCTCGAGCAGATCGCCCGCTGGGTCACCGACGACGTCTACCGTCACCTGCTGAAGCGCGTCGTGCTCTCCACCCGCGCGCGACAGGCCCGCGGCGAGACCGTGGTGCGGCCCACCTTCGCCATCGGCACCACCCGCATCTGCGAGCCGCGCGACGGCGTCATCGAGGCCACCGTGATCGTGCGGGGGCGGGCGCGCACGCGCGCCGTGGCGATCCGACTCGAAGGCCTGGACCACCGCTGGCGCGCGAGCGCCATCCACGTGCTCTAGCGGCGCTTGTCCTGTGCTCGTCGCTGGGCGCGGTTGAGGGGCGCCTCGGCGCCCTTTCCGCCGTCGGTGCGCTGCCCGAACGCCCCGCGCGCGGCGGGGGTCGCGGGAGCCGCCTGCTGCGGCGCCTGCGGCGGACGCGCCGGCTGCGCGGAGGCCGCCTGCTGCTGCTGCGCGCGCGCCGTGGCCGCCTGCTGCAGCTGTCCGCGCTGGTTGCGCACCTCGACCTCGCCATCGGCGGTCGGCGCGGAGTACTGAAGCCCCTGCGCCGGAGCCGCCTGACCGCCCAGCCCCTTCGCGGCGACGCGCGCCGTTCCGTCGGCAGAGGTCACCTCGACTTCGAGGTTGAACAGGAATCCGACCGTCTCCTCACGGATCTGGCCCATCATGTTCTGGTACAGCGAGAAGCCTTCGCGCTGGTACTCGACGAGAGGATCGCGCTGGGCCATCGCCCGCAGGCCGATTCCGTCCTTCAGGTAGTCCATCTCGTAGAGGTGGTCGCGCCAGCGGCGATCGATGACGCTCAGCACCACGCGGCGCTCCAGCTCGCGCATCGCGGGTGACCCGAGCTGCTCTTCGCGACGCTGGTAGGCGAGGGTGGCATCCGACATGATCTCGGCGCGGAGGTCCTTGACGCTCAGTCGGCCCTTGCTGCCGGCCTCGCTCAGAACCTCGTCGATCGTGATCGAGACCGGGTAGAGCGTCTTGAGCTCCGTCCACAGCGCCTCGAGGTCCCAGTCGTCGCTCGTGCCCTCGATCGTGTACTCGTCGATGACCTCGTCGAGCACCGTGCTGAGGAAGCTCTGCACGCGCTCGTGCAGGTCGTCGCCCTCGAGGATGTGCCGGCGGTCGGCGTAGATCGCCTCGCGCTGCCGGTTCAGGACGTCGTCGTACTTGAGGACGTTCTTGCGGATCTCGGCGTTGCGGCTCTCGACCTGCGACTGCGCGGAGCGGATCGCGCGCGACACGGTCTTCGACTCGATGGCGGTGCCCTTGGGCGCGCGCGCCATGAGCGCCTCGGCGGCGCCCGCGTTGAACAGACGCATCAGGTCGTCCTGCAGCGACAGGTAGAAGCGGCTCTCGCCGGGGTCTCCCTGGCGACCGGAACGGCCACGCAGCTGGTTGTCGATGCGGCGCGATTCGTGGCGCTCGGTGCCGAGCACGTACAGCCCGCCCGCCTCGCGCACCTTCTCAGCCTCGGACTCGACCTCGTCGCGGACCGTCTCGAAGACGGCATCCCACTCGGCCTCGTACTCGTCGGGGGTGTCGATCGGACTCAGGCCCTTGTCGTGCATCCGCGCAACGGCGATGTGCTCCGCGTTGCCGCCGAGCATGATGTCGGTACCACGACCGGCCATGTTGGTGGCGACGGTGACTGCGCCGAGCCGCCCGGCCTGCGCGATGATCGAGGCCTCACGCGCGTGGTTCTTCGCGTTGAGCACCTCGTGCTTGACGCCGCGCTTGGCGAGCAGGCGCGAGAGGTACTCGCTCTTCTCGACGCTCGTCGTTCCGACCAGCACCGGCTGGCCCGCGCGGTGGCGCTCGACGATATCCTCCACGACCTGGTCGAACTTGTCGGTCTCGCTCGCGTAGACCAGGTCAGCCTGGTCCTTGCGGATCATCGGACGGTTGGTCTCGATCGCGACGACGCCGAGCTTGTAGGTCGCCATGAACTCAGCGGCCTCGGTCTCGGCCGTACCGGTCATGCCGGAGAGCTTCGAGTAGAGCCGGAAGTAGTTCTGCAGCGTGACGGTCGCGAGGGTCTGGTTCTCGGCCTTGACCTGCACGCCCTCCTTCGCCTCGATCGCCTGGTGGATGCCCTCGTTGTAGCGACGCCCGACCAGGATGCGGCCGGTGTGCTCGTCGACGATGAGCACCTCGCCGTTCATCACGACGTAGTCCTTGTCGCGCTTGAACAGGGCGCGGGCCTTGATCGAGTTGTTGAGGAACGAGATGAGGGGGGTGTTGGCCGACTCGTACAGGTTGTCGATGCCGAGGTAGTCCTCGACCTTCTCGATGCCCGACTCGAGCACGCCGACGGTGCGCTTCTTCTCGTCGACCTCGTAGTCCTCCCCCTCGACCAGCCGCTTGGCGATGTTCGCGAACTCGCCGAACCAGCGGTTGGCCTCGCCCGAGGCCTGACCCGAGATGATGAGCGGCGTGCGCGCCTCGTCGATGAGGATCGAGTCGACCTCGTCGACGATCGCGAAGTGGTGGCCGCGCTGGACCATGTCGCTGGCCTGCCAGGCCATGTTGTCGCGCAGGTAGTCGAAGCCGAACTCGTTGTTGGTGCCGTACGTGACGTCGGCCGCGTACTGCTCGCGGCGCTGCTCCGGCGTCTGACCGCTCAGGATGCAGCCGGTCGTCATGCCGAGGGCGCGGAAGATGCGCCCCATGATCTCGGACTGGTAGCTGGCCAGGTAGTCGTTGACCGTGATGATGTGCACGCCGCGCGAGGTGATCGCGTTGAGGTAGGCGGGCAGCACCGCGGTGAGCGTCTTGCCCTCACCGGTCTTCATCTCGGCGATGTTGCCGAGGTGGAGCGCCGCACCACCCTGCACCTGCACGTCGAAGGGGCGGAAGCCCAGCGTGCGCTTCGCCGCCTCACGGACGGCGGCGAACGCCTCCGGGAGCAGATCGTCGAGCGACTCGCCGTCGGAGTAGCGCTCGCGCAGCTCCGCCGTCTCGTTGCGGAGCTCGTCGTCCGTCAACTCGGCGAACGCCTCCTCGAGGTGGTTGACCGCCTCGGCGTAGTTCTTGAGGCGACGCAGCGTGCGCCCCTCACCGACGCGGAGAACTCTCTCCAGCACATTTGCCACGGATGACTCCACTCCTCGTGCGGGGCACGACGGCGCCCGCCGTTACCAGCGCGTAACTCTAGCAATGGTAGTGCGGCGGGCGCCTGAGGCTCGGCTGTGTGCGGAGCGGCGGAAAACTACCGCCGTCGCGCCCGCGCCTTCGCCAGTTCATCGGTGCTGTCGGACTCCTCGTCGAGAGCGATCACGCCATAGTCCCAGCCGGTGCGCCGGTAGACGACGCTCGCACGGTCGGTCTCGGCGTCGATGAAGAGGAAGAAGTCGTGTCCGACCAGCTCCATGCGGTCCAGCGCGTCGGCGGACGTCATCCGCTCGGCGGGGAAGACCTTGCGGCGGATGACCACCGGGCTCCAGTCCTCGGTCTCCTCGCTCTCGACCGTCGGGATGGCGCCGGTCGCCACTCGCTCGAGCGTCGCCACGCTGGCGGGCACCACGTCGCCGACCCGCCCGGCGCTCATCGCCTCCTGGAACGACGGCGGGCGGTGCTGGCCGCGGTGGACCTTCTTGCGGTCCTTGGCCTGGCGGATGCGCTCGACGAGCTTGTCGAACGCGAGGTCGAAGGCCGCGTACTTGTCGGCGGCCGCGGCCTCAGCCCGCACCAGCGGACCCGGGCCGATCAGGGTGAGCTCCACACGATCATCGCCCGACTGGCCCCGCGACTCGTGGTGGCGGACCAGCTTGATCTCGAGGGCGAGGGCCCGCTCGGCGAGCTTCTCGATCTTCTCGGACTTCTCCGTCGCATAGTCCTCGAATCGATCGGGAACGTCGACTCCGCGGCCGGTGATCGTGATGTCCATGGGACCCTCCAGTCAGTTGTCACTCGGGTCGCACGGACTCGTGCAACCCGTTCAGACCGGGGCACCAGGGGGAGCCCCGTGTCTTGCTTGGCGCTTCTCCCGTCAGGCGTTTGAGCGCCTTTGGCCCCACCGTAGTCCCGCGCGCGCGGGTTGTCACGAGGGACTCGGTGGGAGTTCCGTGGGCGTCTCCTTTGGATTCGGAATGCGCCGCGGCGTGGCCGCCAGCACGGCCGCCGCGGCCACGATCGCGCCCGCGCGCTCGAGCTCGCGCGCGGCCTCGCGCAGCGTCGCGCCGGTGGTCACGACGTCATCGAGGAGCACGACGTGGCGCCCTCGCGCCCGCCCGGTCACGCGGAAGGCACCGCGGGTGTTCTCGGCCCGCTCGCTCGCGCCGAACGACTTCTGACTGCCGCCTCGGGCGTGCGGCGCCGGCACGAGCAGGCGCTCCCCGCGCACCCCGGCAGCCGCGGCGAGACGCTCCACAGGGCGGAACCCCCGCCGACGCACGGCCCGCGCGCGGGACGGAATCGGGCACAGCACGAGCGTGTCGTCGCCTCCCCCGTTCACGCGCGCCAGCCGCAGCGCGCCCTCCAGCGCCGCGGCGAACAGCGGGGCGAGAGCGCGCGCCAGCCCAGGTCGGTCGCCGTCCTTGAACGCGAGGATCACGGCGCGCAGCTCCCGCTCGTAGCGCGCCCCGGCCACGATCGGGAACCCGCCGGGCAGCACCAGGCTCTGCGAGCGCAGCGCGTCGCGGCAGTCGGAGCACAGGTCGCGATCGGGCAGGCCGCAGCCGGCGCACTCCACGGGCAGGATGAGCGCGACCGCGTCGAGCACCACCTCACGGAGCCACGCCGCGTGCTGCCCTGCCCTCATGCCGCCAGTGTCGCCGCGCGCACCATTGTCGGCGATGACGAGCGGGCCGAGTGGGGAGAGCGCTACTGCTGCGTCGCGAGGAAGGAGGCGCGCAGCCCCGTGTCGAGCCAGCTCGAATCGCCGCTCGGTCGATGCACGACGCCATCGGAGTCGAGCACGCGGATGCCCTCCACCCCGTTGCCGCCGACGATCTGCTCGCCGTTCTCGAGCGCGCCCAGGCTCTCCAGGCGGCCGCCGAGAGTCGCCGTGGAGACTGTCGTGGACTGTCCCGAGCGCAGCAGCAGCGCGATCGTCGTGCCGTCGACCCAGCTCACGTCGAGCAGCTCGCCCGCTCCGATCGAGACCAGCGTCGACTCGACGATGGCGATCGGGGCGCCGCTGGCATCCCGGACGATGCCGGCCACGACCAGTCGCGATCCGTCGTCCGTCGCGACTGCGAAGACCACTCGGGTGCCGTCACGCGACACCGAGACGTCGATCACTCGGCCCTCGATCCCGATGCCGATCGACAGCGGGGTGCCGTCCGGCGAGACCGCGAACAGCTGCTCCAGCTGGTCTTCGGGCCCCGTCCAGATGTAGCCCCACGGGTCGATCGTGGGCGCGATGAGGTCCGTCCCCGCGGCGGCGAGCTCGACCCCGTCGGCCGTCACGCGGCTGACCCCCTCCGCGGTGAGCACGGCGACCGTCGACCGGTCGCGGCTCACGCTGGCGGCGGTCGCGCCGAGCGCGTCGATCGCGGTGCCGATCTCGTCCAGCGGCCGCACCTCCGACTCGCCGATCGACCCGAACTCGCCCGCGAGCATCCCCACCGGAATGGGGTCCACCTGCAGGAAGCGGTCGGCGGTGCCGCCGACCTCGGAGATGTCGGCGGGGAAGCCCCCGGAGATGACGGCGGCGCTGTGCACATCGCTCAGCGAGCCGAGGCTCGCCGTGAGCTGCTGCAGGATGCGCCACTGAGTCGCGCTGGAGACCGCCAGGATGTCGGAGCTGAGCGTCACCGTCGCGGTGCCCGACTCGATGTCGACGCTCTCGAGTCGCTCCAGCCCGTTCGGGACGGCCGTGATCAGCACGCCGGATTCGAGCAGCGGCGACTGCCCGGCGATGAGCTCATCGACGATGCGGTTCGAGATCGTTCGCGACACCAGGAACCAGCGGAGCTCGGGAACCAGGAACTCGAAGTCGGGCGAGAAGTAGTACAGCTCCACCGGTTCGAACAGCAGCTCGAAGAACGTCGGCGACAGCACCGTCCCGTCGGGGGCCGCCGAGATCCGCCACTCGCCGTCCTCCTGCGTGAACTCGAAGCTCAGCTGGCGACTCGACCCCGCTCCGGCGAGGTCGTAGTGCCCCGAGGAGTCGACCTCCGCGGTCACCTCGAGGCTCACCTGGAGCCCGGTCTCGGTCTCGGTCGGGACGACCGCCGAGGTGCTGACGAGCACGCCGGCGTTCGGCCGCCACTCGGCCGCGAACGCGTCGGTCAGGTACTCGGTCGCGACGGCGTAGCTGTTCTGCGGGCCGCGCCCGGCGCGCAGGAAGCCGATGAGGATCTCACGCGGGGTCGCGCCGACCGTCGGCCCTTCCGGCACCGGGAGCAGGGCCTCGGTGTCCCCCTCATCGGGAATCGCGACCGTGCTGACGCCGCCCGAATCGGGGATGCGCACGCATCCGGTGAGCACGCCGACAACGGCGAGCGCCGCGAGCGCGCGCCACCACCAGCGGGAACGGGTCCGGCTCACGTCGGCGCCTCCAGTCCATCGGTCGGTCGCAGCTCGACCGAGTCGTCCGGCGGAAGATCCAGCGGCGAGCCGAGCATGCGGTCGCCGGGGGTGCGCGGCAGCGTCAGGCGGAAGCAGGTGCCCTGCCCCGGTTCGCTCCACACCTCCAGGACGCCGTCGTGCAGCACCGCGTCCTCGAGCGAGATCGCGAGACCGAGGCCGGTTCCGCCGGTGCGTCGCTGACGCGAAGGATCGGCGCGCCAGAAGCGATCGAAGACGCGGTCGAGCTGTTCCCCCTCCATGCCGACCCCGTAATCGCGCACCGCGATGGCGATCGCGGTCGCGTCGCTGTCGACGTAGGCGACGATCGGCCGCCCCTCGCCGTGATCGATCGCGTTGCCGAGCAGATTCTGCAGGATGCGGCGGATGCGCCGCGCATCCACTTCGGCCTCGAAGTAGCCGCCGGGGGCGACCAGGCGGATATCGCTGCCGTGCTCCGCGGCGAGCGGTGCCATCGCCTCGATCGCGTCCTCGACGAGGCGCACCAGGTTCGTCGGCTCGGTCTCCAGCGTGACCGCACCCGCGTCGTAGCGGCTCATCTCGAGGAGATCCGCCAGCAGCACCTCGAACCGCTCCGTCTGCGCGTGCAGCAGCTCAGCGGTGCGGGCGGTCGCCGGCTCGAACGCGGCGCGCTTGTCGTACAGCACGTCTCCCGCCAGCCGAATCGTCGTCAGCGGGGTGCGCAGCTCGTGCGAGACGTCGCTCACGAAGCGCTGCTGAAGTCGCGAGAGCTCCGCCAGCTGGCGGATCTGACGCTGGAGGCTGTCGGCCATGCGGTTGAACGAGCGCGCCAGCGTTGCGAGCTCGTCCTGGCCCCGCTCCGGCAGCCGCTCCTCGAGCTGACCGTCGGCGAGCTTCTCGCTGGTGGCGGCGGCGACGCGCACCGGCCCCACGACCAGCCGCACGACGAGGTAGCTCACGAGCCCGATCAGCACCACGAGGGCGACGCCGCCGACGACGAGGGTGAGCTGCACGAAGTCGAGCGTGCTCTGCACGTCGGCGAGGTCGTACACGATGTAGAGCTGGTACAGCCCGGCCTGCGGCACTGTCAGCAGACTGCCGACGATGATGCCGGGGGTGGTCTCGTCTCCGACCCCATCGGGGATCACGATCGACTGCCAGGCGAGCTCGGTGCCCGCCGAGGCGGTCGTGCTCTCGGCCAGCTCGGTCGACACCAGAGTCTCGCTGAAGTTCGGGCTCTGCGCCCCCTCCAGCAGGACGGGACCCTCCTGGTCGGGCACCCGGAGGAAGGCGATCAGCGGGTCGGTCGAGACGGTGTTGCGCACGGCCAGGATCGCGGACTCCTGCGCGCCGACCAGGTCGCCGTCGCTCGTCGACTCCCCCGCCTGCGTGAACTCCTGCTGCGCCAGCAGCGTCGCGCGCCCCGCCTCGTCGAGGAGCAGATCGCGCCGCGACTCGAACAGGTTCGAGCGGACGCTCGCCGTGACGAAGAGTCCGATGATGGTGACCGCCAAGGTGGACAGGGCCACCGTCAGGAAGATCGTGCGCAGCTGCAGGGAGCCGCGCCAGCGCCGCCCCAGTCGCTCGAGCCATTCACGCCCGTCGAACCGCACGGGGGTCTGCCTAGCTCACGGCGCCCGCGCGGTAGCCGACGCCGCGAACGGTGGTGACGATGCGGGGGTTGTCGGGATCGTGTTCGACCTTGGCGCGCAGACGCTGCACGTGCACGTTCACGAGACGGGTGTCCGCCTTGTAGTGGTAGCCCCAGACCTGCTCGAGCAGCATCTCGCGCGTGAACACCTGCTGGGGCTTCGCGGCGAGCGCCAGCAACAGCTGGAACTCGAGCGGGGTCAGCGACAGCTTCTCGTCGCCGCGGCGCACCTCGTGCGCGGCGACGTCGATCGTGAGGTCGCCGATCTCCACCGTCTCGCTCGTCGTCGGCAGTGTCGGGCGCAGCCGGGTGCGAATTCGCGCGACGAGCTCTTTCGGGTTGAAGGGCTTCACGACGTAGTCGTCGGCGCCGCTCTCGAGTCCGACCACGACATCCGTCGGCTCGCCCTTCGCCGTGAGCATGATGATCGGCACGCCGCTCTCGGCGCGGATGCGCGAGCACACCTCGATGCCGTCGATGCCCGGCAGCATCAGGTCGAGCAGGACGAGGTCGGGGCGCAGCTCCTGGAAGCGGCTCAGCGCCGAGGTGCCGTCAGCCGCGAACGACGGCTCGAAGCCCTCGCCCCGCAGCACGATGCCGATCATCTCGGCAATCGCCGGGTCGTCGTCGACCACCAGGATGCGCGCGCTCATGAACCTCGCCGATTCCCAAGGCGACCCGGGATCTCGGATCGCGTTGAACTTTCGCTCCAGCGTAGTCGAGCGTGAGAACATGAACGTGAGTGTTGCCCGCATCAGCCGGGATTCTGCCCACGGGAGGGACCGCCGTGACCGACGACCAGCAGTGGCATGCCCCGGACGCGCCGCGGGAGCCCGCGGCGTCGCCGTATCACGCGGCCTCCGGGCCGAGCGCCGCGCACGGTGCGACGCCGGCGAGCACTCCCGCAAGCGCGAACGGCTGGGCTCCGCCGCCGAAGCCGGGGCTCGTGCCGCTGCGCCCGATGACCCTCGGCACGATCCTGGGCGCCTCGTTCCAGGTGCTGCGCCGCAACCCGAAGCCGACCCTCGGACCGGCGCTGCTGATCTCGCTGGCGACCGTGCTGCTCACCCTGCTGGTGACCGGGGCGGTGACCGCGTGGTCGATCGGCCGCATCGAGTCGGCGCAGTCCGCGGCCGACCAGGACGCGCTGCTGGCGGGCGGCTTCGCGCTCGGCGCGGTCGGCGTGCTGCTCGCGGCGCTGCTCTCGATCGTCGGGACGGCCGTGCTGCAGGGCATCATCGTCGCGGAGGTCGCCCGCGCCACGCTCGGCGAGAAGCTCGGCTTCCGCGCCCTGTGGACGCACCTGCGGGGTCGACTCGGCGCGCTCATCGGCTGGGCGTTCGTGCTGGCGGCGGCGCTCGCCGTCGCGATGCTGATCGTGATCCTCCTCATCGCGGGCCTGAGCCTGCTCGGCGAGGCGGGCGTCATCCTGAGCGTGCTGGTCGCCCTCTTCGCGATGCTCGGCGGAGCCGTTCTCGTCGCGTGGCTGTCGACGAAGCTGCTGTTCGTCCCGGCTGCCCTCGTGCTGGAGCGGCGCACCCTCGGCGCCGCGGTCGGCCGGTCGTGGACGCTGATCCGGGGTTCGTTCTGGCGCGTGTTCGGCATCGTGCTGCTGGTCGCCGTCATGCTCTCGATCGCCGCTCAGGTCGTCACGACGCCGGTGAGCCTGCTGTTCGGACTGGGCACGGCGTTCCTCACCCCGTCCGGCATGGACGAGTCGGGCTTCATCGCGATGACCATCATCAGCTACCTCGTGCTGTTCCTGGTCTCGGCGGTCGTCGGCGCCATCACACTCGTCGTGCAGACCGCGACCTCGTCGCTGCTCTACCTCGATCTGCGCTTCCGCACGGAAGGACTCGACCTCGAGCTGGCGCGGACCGTCGAGGCCCGCCAGCGGGGCGAGAGCGTCGCGGACCCGTACGCCGCGCCCGCTGCGGGTTCGTCGTCGCCCGGCTCCCCGGCCGCGAGCTGAGGCATGCACCGACTGCGGGGCGCGTGGCCGAGGGAGGTCCCCGTCGATCCGGACGCGCCGGAAGCGCGCGACTGGCTGGTGCGCGAGCTCGCGAACCCCGAGTACGAGGCGGCGCGCCCGACCTGGTTCGACCTGCTCGCCCAGCGCGTGGTCGAGTGGTTCGAGTCACTCCGCTTCACGCCCGGTGAGGGCGGCTTCCCGTGGTGGCTGGTGATCCTGCTCAGCATCGTCGTGCTCGTGGTGCTGGTGGCGTTCTGGATCTATGGCGCGCCTCGACGGAACCGGCGCAGCGCCGCCGCGGAGTCGCTGTTCGGCGACGATGACACGCGAGACTCCGCCGCCCTCCGCCGCGCCGCCGAGCAGGCCGCCGCGCGGGGCGACTTCACCCTCGCCGTCACCGAGCTGTACCGGGCGCTCGCGCGCGGCCTGAGCGAGCGCACCTTGGTGTCGCTGTTCCCCGGCACCACGGCGCACGGCTTCGCCCGCGAGGCCGGGAAGGCGTTCCCCGCCGCGCGAGACCTCCTCGAGTCGAGCGCCAGCGACTTCGACGCGGTGCGCTACCTCGACGAGTCGGGCACACGCGAGCAGTGGGAGGCGCTGCGCGCGCTCGAGGGCGAGCTGCGCGCCACCCGTGTCGCCGCACCCGAGACGGCGGGGTCGAGCACGTGAGCGTCACCGCAGCACCGGAGGTGCTCACCCCCACGCTTCGCGCCACGGGCGCGCGCGCCAGATTCTGGATCATCGGCATCGCCCTGATCGTGCTGGTCGGCGTCGTGGCGCTCGCCACCGAACGCGGCGCCAGCACCGCGGCGAGCTGGCTCGATCCGGACAGCGCCGCCCCGGACGGAACCCGGGCACTGGTGGAGGTGCTGCGCGAGCAGGGCGTGGAGGTGCACCTCGCGACGAGCTTGAACCAGATGCGGAGCCTCGTCGACGCGGCCGACAGCGCCACGGTGGTGCTGCACGATCGCGATGCCGTGCTCGACGAGGATCAGCGCGCGCGCTTTCTGCGCACCACCGCCCGGCTCGTCGTGCTCGAACCCGGGCTCGCCGCCACCGCCGATCTCGCCCCCGCGGTCGGGCTGGCCGGCAATGCGCTCGACTCCGAGGAGCGACTGGCGGCCGGCTGCGCCCTGCCGGCGGCTCAGCGCGCGGACGAGATCCGCGGCAGCGGCTTCGGCTACCGCATCCTCGACGCGTCGACCGGTGCCGTCGGATGCTTCGCGAATGACGACGACATCGTCGCCCTGGTCGAGGTTCCCCACGACGACCGCGGGCTCGTTCTGCTGGGGGCGACCTCGCTGCTCACGAACGACGAGATCGCGCTCGCGGGCAACGCGGCCCTCGCGCTCAACCTGCTCGGCGAGGACGCCACGCTCGTCTGGTACGTGCCGGGGGTGGACGATCTGCGGGCGGGCGAGGAGCTGCCCTCGATCCTCGATCTCACGGCGACCTGGGTCACCCCGCTGGCGATTCTGGCACTGCTCGTCACGATCGCCGCGGGCGTCTGGCGCGGCCGCCGGTTCGGCCCGCTCGTGCGCGAGCGACTGCCGGTGATCGTGCGCTCGAGCGAGACGATGGAGGGGCGCGCCCGGCTGTACGAGCGCGCCAACGCCCGCCTGCACGCTCTGGATGCGCTGCGGATGGCGGCCCTCGGGCGCCTCGCTGCGCGTGTCGGGCTGTCGCGCACCGCGAGCGTCGATGAGATCGTCGCAGCCGTTGCCGCCCTGACCGGCCGCAGCCGCTCCGAGCTCGGCGACCTGCTCGTCGGCGCGCTCCCGAACTCCGATGCCGAGCTGCTTCGGCTCTCCGACGAGCTCAGTCGCCTCGAGCACGACGTCGCCCGGGTCACCGGCGCCCCGCCGACGCGCTGACACCGGCCCCACCACCGCCCACGACCCCGACCCCGACCCCGAGAGAATGAGGACCATGACCGATTCCGCTCCGCTCCGTGAGGCCTTCGCGCAGGTCCGAACCGAGGTCGGCAAGGCCGTCGTCGGTCAGGACGGCGCCGTCACCGGCATCCTGATCGCACTTCTGGCAGGGGGCCACGTGCTCCTGGAGGGGGTGCCGGGCGTCGCCAAGACCCTGCTCGTGCGCACGCTCAGCCAGACCCTCAACCTGCAGACCCGACGCGTGCAGTTCACCCCGGACCTGATGCCGGGAGACATCACCGGCTCGGTCGTGTTCGACCCGAAGTCGGGCGAGTTCGAGTTCCGCGAGGGGCCGGTGTTCACCAACATCCTGCTCGCCGACGAGATCAACCGCACCCCGCCGAAGACGCAGTCGGCGCTGCTCGAGGCGATGGAGGAGCGCCAGGTCTCGGCCGACGGCGTGACGCGTGCCCTGCCCGAGCCGTTCCTGGTGGCCGCCACCCAGAACCCGATCGAGTACGAGGGCACCTACACGCTGCCCGAGGCGCAGCTCGACCGGTTCCTGGTGAAGCTCGTGCTCGAGCTTCCCGAGCGCGACCACGAGACGGAGATGCTCGCGCGCCACGCCGCCGGGTTCAACCCGCGCGACCTCGACGCCGCGGGCGTTCGGCCGGTGCTGGACGCCGCCGGGCTCGCCGCCGCCCAGGCCGATGTGCGCACCGTCACGGTCGCGCCCGAAGTGCTCGGCTACGCCGTCGACCTGGCGCGCGCGACGCGTCAGAGCCCCTCGGTGCGGCTGGGGGTCAGCCCGCGGGGCACCACGGCGCTGCTCTCCGCCGCCCGCGCCTGGGCGTGGCTCACCGGCTCCAGCGGCGTGACGCCGGATCACATCCAGGCGATGGCGATCCCGGTGCTGCGTCACCGCATCCAGCTGCGACCCGAGGCCGAGCTGGAGGGCGTCGCGGCCGACTCCGTGCTGCGCTCGATCCTCCAGCAGGTCCAGGTTCCGATCTAGGCACTCATGGCACTCTCCGGATGGTTCGTCGCGCTCCTCGCGCTGGGAGCGGTTCCCACGATCGCGGTCGGGGGTCCCTGGGGTCTGCTCGGCTGGCTCGCGCTCTGCGGCGCGCTCATCGCCGTGGATCTGCTCGCAGCAGGGTCGCCGCGAAAGCTGCGGATCTCGCGCGAGACTCCCGCCCGGGTTCGACTGGGCGAGTCGGCCCCCTCGCGCCTGCTGATCGCCAACGAGGGCCGACGCGCCGTCCACGGCGTCGTGCGCGTTGCCTGGCAGCCCTCCGCGGGGGCCTCCCCCGCCCGCCAGCGGATCGTGCTCCCCGCGGGCGAGCGCCGCGCGCTGACGACGACGCTGACACCGATCCGCCGCGGGGAGCGCCGCGCCGCGCACGTCACCGTGCGCGCGTTCGGGCCGTTGCGACTCGCTGCGCGCCAGGCCACGCTGGCGGCTCCCGGCGCGATCCGCGTCCTGCCGCCGTTCCACTCGCGTCGTCACCTCCCCTCGCGACTCGCCCGGCTGCGCGAACTGGACGGCCGCACGAGCGTCATGCTGCGTGGCCAGGGCACCGAGTTCGACTCGCTGCGCGAGTACGTGCGGGGGGACGACGTGCGCTCGATCGACTGGCGCGCGACGGCCCGGCGACGCGACCCCGCCGGCGGCGAGCTTCAGCTGGTGGTGCGCACCTGGCGACCCGAACGGGACCGCCGGGTCGTGATCGTGGTCGACTCCGGTCGCACCTCGGCGGCCCGCATCGACCGCGAGCCGCGCCTGGACACGGCGTTCGAGTCGAGCCTCCTGCTCGCCGCGCTGGCCAGCCGAGCGGGCGATCACGTCGACCTGGTCGTGTTCGACCGCCGCGTGCGCGGGCGGGTTCAGGGGGCGACGGGACCGGAGCTGCTGTCGCGCATGGTCGACGCGATGGCGCCGATCGAGCCCGACCTGATCGAGACCGACTGGAGCGCCGTGCCGGGCCTGGTGCGGCACATCACCCCGCATCGCGCCCTGGTCGTGCTGCTCACCTCGATCGACACGCCGGGCTCCTCGCGCGCCCTGCTGTCGGCGCTCCCGCAGCTCACCCGCCACCACACCGTGCTGGTGGCTTCGGTCACCGACCCGGAGATCCAGGCGGCGACGACGCAGCGCGGAAACCGGAGCGAGGTGTATCGCGCCGCCGCCGCCGAGCGCGCGCTGCTCGACGCCGCCCGGGTAGCCGCCGCCATCCGCCAATCGGGCGCCGAGGTCGTCACCTCGACGCCTGCCGAGCTGCCGCCGGCCGTTGCCGACCGCTACCTGGAGCTGAAGGCCGCCGGACGGCTCTGATTCCGCGGGAAAGGACCGCTCGGGCGGTAGCCTGGGCGCGCTCAACTCGCACCTAGAAACGGAACCGCACATGGCTGACGCCTCCTCCCCCTCGATGCTCTCGCGACTGATCGCTGAGACCTTCGGAACCTTCATGCTCGTCTTCGGCGTCATCGGCGCCGCGCTGTTCATCTCGAGCGCGACCGGCCCGCTCGCCGTCGCCCTCGGCGTCGGTCTGGCCGTCATGGTCTCGGCCTACGCGGTCGGCCACATCTCCGGCGGGCACTTCAACCCGGCCGTGTCGTTCGGTGCCGCGGCCGCGGGGCGGATGCCCTGGAAGGATGTCGCCCCCTACCTCGGCGCGCAGTTCGTCGGCGGTCTCCTCGCCGCCGCCGTGCTGTTCGTGATCGGCTCGGGCACCGGCACATCGCCGGACTTCGGCGCGGTCTCGAACGGCTTCGGCGCGCTCTCGCCTGGCGGATTCGACGTCGTCGCCGTCGTCGTCGCCGAGTTCGTGGCGACCCTGCTGTTCGTCTGGGTCATCCTCGGAGTGACGGCGCCCGGCTCCACGACCGCCGGCTTCGCGCCGCTCGCGATCGGCCTCGCGCTCACCATGTTCCACCTGGTGCTGATCCCGGTCTCGAACGCCTCGCTGAACCCCGCGCGCTCGCTCGCGACCGCCGCCTTCGGCGGCCCCGACGCCCTGGCGCAGCTGTGGGTTTTCCTGCTGGTTCCGGTGCTCGGCGGTCTGGTGGCCGGCGTGAGCTTCAAGGCCGTGTTCGGCCGCAAGTAGTACCGGCTGACGATCGAAGGGCCCGGCGCGCAGGCGTCGGGCCCTTCGTGGTCGCAGCGCGGCTCAGGCGCTGACGATCTCGCGGGATCCGGACTCGAACTCGGTGAGATCGCCCGTCTCCCCGGCGCGCACGGCACGACGACCGACGCCCCACTGGTAGCCGACGACGGCGAGCAGGGCGACCGTGCCGATGCCGATCTTGATCGCCCAGGGCCAGTCCTGCCGCGTGACGTAGCCCTCGATGACGCCCGAGATGAGCAGCGCCAGCGCGGTCCCCACGACGATCGTGAAGAACGCGCGGCCGTCCTCGGCGAGCGCCTGCGCGCGGGTGCGACCGCCGGGGGCGACCCACGACCAGAAGATCAGCAGCCCCGCGGCAGCCGCGAGGAAGATCGCGTACAGCTCGAGCTGGCCGTGCGGGGCGATGTAGAGGAAGAAGTGGTCCAGTCGGTCGTAGTGGTCCATGATCGCGGCGGTGATGCCGAGGCCCTGCGCGTTGCTGAAGATCACGTAGGGCACCCAGACGCCGACGATCCCGAACATGATGCACTGGGCCGCGATCCACGCGTTGTTCGTCCAGACCTGCCCGGCGAAGGCCGCCTCGGAGTTGTTCGAGTAGTAGGCGACGAACTCCTGCTCGGCGTAGCGCCGCAGCGTGGCCTCGGGGCCGAGCGAGGCGAACACGGCGGGATCATTCGCCACCCAGACCGCGAAGGCCGCGGCGATCGCGACGGTCGCGAACGCGACCGCGAGGGTCGCCCAGCGGATCCGGTAGAGCGCCGCGGGCAGCTGCAGCGCGAAGAAGCGGGTCACCTGCTCCAGCGGGTTGCTCGGCGCCCCGGTGAACCGCAGCCGCGCGCGGGACAGCGCCAGCGACAGCCGCGTCGCCGGGACGGACTCGCCCACCGTCGTCTTCATCGCCGACAGCTGCGTCGCCCCGGACTGGTAGAGCTCGATCAGCTCATCCGCCTCGGCTCCGTCGAGGTGCCGCTGCTTGGCCACCTGGGCAAGCCGGTCCCAGTCCGCACGGTGGGCGGCAGAGTAGGCGTCGAGGTCCATCTGCTGTCAGGATAACCACATGGAACGCGCGGTGACACCGACTCACCTTGGTTCCGACGAGTCCGTCGACGAGCTCGACCGCCGCGAGCTGCTGACCGGCGAGGCGGTGGGCCTCGACCTGCGACCGGCCGGCTTCGCCCTGCGGGCGGCGGGCGCCATCATCGACTTCGTCGCGCTCGTGCTGCTCTATGTGGCGCTGTGGCTCGGCCTGGCCTTCCTCGCCACGGAATCCGGAGCCGAGGAGGCTGTCTTCACGATCATCGCGATCGCCTCGCTCGTGCTCTGCATCGTCATCATCCCGGTGCTCGTCGAGACGCTCAGCCGAGGCAAGTCACTCGGCAAGCTCGCCGTCGGAGCCCGCATCGTGCGCGACGACGGCGGCGCGATCGGGTTCCGCCACGCCGCCATCCGCGCGCTCGTCGGCGTGCTCGAGATCTACATGACCTTCGGCGGGCTCGCGGCCATCGTCGGACTCATGAGCGAGCGCAGCAAGCGCCTCGGCGATCTGCTCGCCGGCACCTACGCCCAGTACGAGCGCGTCGACCGTGCCGAGGCTCCGGTGTTCGGCGTGCCGGCAGAGCTCGCCTCGTGGGCAAGCACGGCCGACGTCGCGCGACTGCCGGACGCCCTCTCGCGGCGCATCGCGCAGTTCCTCGCGCACGCGGGCAAGTTCACGCCGGAACGGCGGTCCGCCGTCGCTCAGGGCCTCGCCACCGAGGCTGCCGTGTTCGTCTCGCCGATTCCGAGCGTCGACCCGGAGCTGCTGCTCGCCGGAATCACCGTCGTGCGGAGGGAGCGCGAGAGCGCGGCGCTCGCGCTCGAGGCCGAGCGTCTGCACCGCCTCGACGCCGCACTGCGGGATCGCCCGCACGGCTTCCCAGAGCGCGGCTGAGCCGCGCCGCCGCGCCGCCTAGTAGCGGTAGTGGTCGACCTTGTACGGTCCCTCGACCTCGACGCCGATGTAGGCGGCCTGCGAGGGGGTGAGGCGGGTCAGCTCGACGCCCAGGGCATCCAGGTGAAGTCGGGCCACCTTCTCGTCGAGGTGCTTCGGCAGCACGTACACGCCCACCGGGTACTCCTCGCCGCGCGTGTAGAGCTCGATCTGCGCCAGCACCTGGTTGGTGAACGAGTTCGACATCACGAACGACGGGTGGCCGGTGGCGTTGCCGAGGTTCATGAGTCGACCCTCGCTCAGCACGAGGATGCTGCGACCGTGCGGCAGCCGCCACTCGTCGACCTGCGGCTTGATCTGGATGCGCTCGGCACCCGGCAGCGACTCCAGGCCGGCCATGTCGATCTCGTTGTCGAAGTGACCGACGTTCGCGACGATCGCCTGGTGCTTGAGCCCCAGGAGGTGATCGAGAGTCACGACGTCCTTGTTGCCGGTCGCGGTGACCAGGATGTCGATCTGATCGATCACGCTCTCCAGGCGCGCCACCTGGAAGCCGTCCATCGCAGCCTGCAGGGCATTGATCGGGTCGATCTCGCTGACGATGACGCGCGCGCCCTGGCCGCGGAGCGCCTCGGCACTGCCCTTGCCGACGTCGCCGTAGCCGGCGACGAAGGCGACCTTGCCGCCCATCAGCACATCGGTGGCGCGGTTGAGGCCGTCGGGCAGCGAGTGCCGGATCCCGTACTTGTTGTCGAACTTCGACTTGGTGACCGAGTCGTTGACGTTGATCGCGGGGAAGAGAAGCCCGCCCTCGCGGTGCAGCTCGTAGAGGCGGTGCACGCCGGTGGTGGTCTCCTCGGTCACACCCTGGATCTCGTTCGCGACGCGCGTCCACCGACCCGGCTCGGCCTCGATCGTCTGGCGCACGGTCTCGAGGAACACGCGCCACTCGGCGCTCGCGTCGGCCTCCGGCTGCGGCACCGAGCCGGCGAGCTCGAACTCGCGCCCCTTGAGCACGAGCATCGTCGCGTCGCCGCCGTCGTCGAGGATCATGTTCGGGCCGACGAAGTCCTCGCCCGCGGCGGCGGCCTCGGCGCTCCAGTCGAAGATCTGCGTGGTCGCCCACCAGTACTCCTCCAGGCTCTCGCCCTTCCAGGCGAATACCGGGATGCCCGCGGGCGCCTCGGCGGTGCCCGCCGGGCCGACCGCGACCGCGGCGGCGGCCTCGTCCTGCGTGGAGAAGATGTTGCAGCTCGCCCAGCGCACCTGCGCGCCAAGGGCCACGAGCGTCTCGATCAGCACGGCGGTCTGCACGGTCATGTGCAGCGAGCCGGCGATGCGCGCCCCGGCGAGCGGCGCGCTCGCGGCGAACTCCTCGCGCAGGGCCATGAGGCCGGGCATCTCGTTCTCGGCGAGACGGAGCTGGTGACGTCCTGCCTCAGCAAGGCCGAGATCGGCGACCTTGTACGGCGAACGGGTGGAGGCAGCGGGCGTTGTCATGGTCCTATTCTCGCAAGGTTCTGCGCCGTGTTACCTGCGCGGCTCCGACACCGCCTCAGGCGACCGTGTTGCGCGAGGTCGGGTGCCGCACGACCTGCCAGCCCTGCGGGGCCGAGAGCCGCTCCGCGTGGCGCGCGCACAGGTCGTAGCTGTGCGGCTCGTGCCGACCGACGAGAGGACCGAGCACCGCCATCGCGTCCGCGTAGTCATAGGTGAGCGTCGCCACGGCGTCCTCGCCGCAGGCGACCTTGCTGCACGGCCGACTCGTCACGAGTGCCAGGCTACCCCTCGATGCGCGTCGTACACTGGCGACATGCCCCGCCCGGTCTCCCGCTCCCTCGACTCGGTCGCCCGCGGTCGAGGCCGCGATCGGCACGGGCGCGGGCTGCGCTCCGCGGTGACCGGTCCCCACCTTCCGCTGCTCCGGTCGCGGGTCGGGTTCTTCGATAACTGCGTCTCATCGTCGCTGGAATACGTGCGCGACCTGTGGCCGAACGAGCTCGCGAACGTGACGGTGCACATCGCCAACGCGCCGACCGGACCGCTCGCCGCGTCCGGTGTGGATCGCTGGCACGTCGATCGGCGGGCGCGCGCCATCGTGCTCTACCGCATCCCCATCGAGCGCCTGACGCGGCTGCACCGCGACGACGACTGGCACCGGCGCTCACTCATCGAGAGCTGCGTGTTCCGGGCTGTCGCCGAACTGCTCGGCAAGGACCCCTGGGACATCGCGCCGGAGCGCTACCGGCACTTCTGAGCCGCGTGGAGACGTCCGCCCCGCCCGCGCCGCGCTACGGGTAGACGGTGATCGGGTCGGCGAGCGGACGCGATCCGACGAGCACCCCGGAGGCGAGCTCGCCCGCCTCGGCGTAACTGAGCGAGGCGCGCAGCCCGGTGGCGCCGCTCACCCGGAGGGTGGCGCCGGCGGTCACGGCCGACGAGATCGCCGACCCCGCCGGCACGACGTAGTCGGCGGTCTCGCCCCCGACCGTCGCGACCGCAACGCTCACCGCGGCGTCCGTCGGATTCACGAGCGTGATCATCGGCTGCGGCGCGTTCGCGACCGCGACGAGGAGGTCGGTGGGCAGCGCGGGCGCCGCAGCGAACCAGGCGAAATCGCTCGCGGGCGCCGCCACGAAGGGATCGAGCGCCGCGTCATCATCCGAACCCGTGTCGACGGCCGTCGTCGCCCGCGCCGCGGCCACCACGGGGACCTCCGCGTCGACGTAGACGGTGTAGATGCCGTCCGGCAGGGCCGACAGCGCTTCGGCATCGATCCCGGCGCCGAGATCGACCTCGGCGACGCGCTGCGGCTCGAGTTCGAGCGCGAAGGTCGACACCACCTCGGCGGCGGCGCCGTCGATCGGCTCCGCCACGACCCGCACGGTGACCGAGCCCTCCTCGTCGCCCGGGATCAGGAGCCGGATCGCCGCACTCGCATCGCCCCAGTCCTCGCGCGCGCTGGCCCGGCTGACGCCCAGCGAGTCCTCGATGCGCACACCGGGGATCACGAGCGAGGTGCCCGGCTCGTCCGTCGAGCCGATGATCTCGACGCCGCCGTCGTCCAGACCGCGCACGATCGACTGCTGGAGGGCTGCCGTGATCCGCCCGCCTCGCGCCTCGACCTCGACCACGGGCGAGGCGACGCCAGGCGCGAATCCGGCGAGCGAGACGACGCGCTGCGCCCCTGCCGGAACGGAGATCCCGCTGAGTCCGGGCGCGGTGAGCGCACCGGTCTCGCCCCAGAGCCGGAGCGTCACCTCGGCGTCCACGTCGCTCGGATTGCTCAGCACGAGGGCGGTGCTGCGCCCCAGGCTCAGGGAACCGCCGACCAGCCAGGTCGAGCCGCTCGGCTCGACGCACGGCGAGGCCGCGAGCCCGGAGAATCCGGGGGCGGCGGACGTCTGTGCGGTGGCGCCGGCGAGCAGCACGCCGTCGCCTGCGGGCGCCGAGAGGACGATCGGCGCCGCGTCCAGACCGGTGAGCTCGACCCCCGGATCCGCGAGCACGGTCTCACTCACCGACGCGCCGCTCGCCGCCGCGACCAGCTCCGCGCTTGACACCGCGACCGCCGTCTCGGCGTTGCCGCCGGTCTCATCGCCGAAGCGCACGAGCCCGCCCGAGCACACACGCAGCTGATCGGCCGGTTCCGGGGTCACCACGACTCCGGCGGAGGTCGCACCGATGTCCGGCACCGAGACGAGCCCGACGGCCGCGACCGTCGCCGCCGCAACGGCGAGCGCGACGGTCCCCGCGGCGACGCGCCCGCCGACGCGGACAGCGCGGCCGACGGCTCCGGGCGCATGCCGCGTGTCGGAACCCGGCGTCGGCTCCGGCTGCGACGTGTCGGACTGCGTCGGCTCAGGCATTGTCGTCCTCCGCGAACGTGTCGGCGGGATCCTCCCCGGGGAGCGCGGCGGGGCTCACCACGCGGCGGCGCGGACCCGTCGGGAGGGCCAGCAGCACCGTGACCAGGAGGATGCCCGCCTGCAGCGCCAGCGTGCCCCGCGCGATCACGCCGAGGCCCTCCGACTCCGACGTCGTGGTTCGCGGAACTTCGGTGCGCCACAGCGCACCCGACGTCGTCTCGCCGATCGCCACGAGCCGTGAGTTCGCGTCGAGGGCCTCCGTGACGCGCTGCGCCGTCGCGGTTGCGTCCGCGTCGACGGTCGGCAGCAGCACGTACCCGATGCCGAACTCCTCAAGCGCGGCGGTGGGGTCGAAGCCTCCGAACGAGGCCAGGTTGCCGGCCAGCTCCGCCACCAGGAGCTCCTCCGCGGTGCGCGCCGCCGTGTCGCTCACCAGGTCGGTGGCGTCGAGCGTCGAGATGACATCCAGCGTCGTGCCGGCGCCGCGTTCGATGCGGACGGCGATCGAGCCGTCCGCCTGGGCCTCGATCACCAGTGTGCCGAGGCTGGGATCTCCCGCCGCCTCCGCGGCGACGAGCGCAGGCAGGGTGCGCTCCCCCGCCGTCACCACCGGGGAGTCGTCGAGGGCCACGGCGACCACGGCGGGCGCGACCCCGACGACCGCGAGGACGATCAGCACGCTGGTTGCCACGATCGAGATCGGTCGGAGCGCGTCGATCGCCAGCACCGCCGCGGCGACGATGCCGAACCAGTACAGGCTGAGTCCCGAGCCGGGCCAGGGCGTGATCGTCTCGGCGCCGGCCGTCGCGACGGTCACGTGGGCCGCGGCGACGGCGGTCGCCAGCCCGATGACGGCGATCACGAGCGCGGGAATCGCGCGGCGCGCGCCCGGCAGGACGACCGCGAGAAGGGCGAGCAGTCCGAGTGGCACCAGCAGCAGCGCCGGCAGCGCGAGGCTCGCGACGGCGGCGAGCGAGCCGTCCGCGCCGAGGAGACCGAGCACCTCGCCCCAGGCGTCGAGACCCGCGGCGGGGCGCCCCAGGAGCAGCTCCCAGCCGCTCGGCTCGTCGAACGCCGTCGGCACCCCCGGATCGGCGAAGATCCCGAACGGTGTGCCGCGCGTGATCTGCACCACGGCGAGGGGCGCCAGCATCGCCAGGCCGAGCACCGGGATGCCGACCAGACGCAGCACGGAGCGCGGACGCAGCGCGACGGCCAGCAGCACCAGCAGCAGCAGCGCCGGGGCGAGGGACGGCGCACATGCCGCGACGGCCGCGAAGAGCAGCGCGGCCCCGGCGGCGGCGCTCCACGAGCGCACCGCCTCGATGCCGGCGAGGATCAGCCACGGGATCAGCACGTGGGCGAGCAGCGCGCCGGGCCGCCCGTCGGCGAGCGCGAAGACGAGCGGGGGCGCGAGCCCCCACAGCACGGCGGCGACGAGCGGCGGTGCGACCCGCTCGCTGACGTGCGTTGCACACCACCACGCGCCGAGTGCGGCGAGCGGCATCGCCGCGAACCAGAGGGCGACGAGCGACAGCGACGGGTCCCACCAGGTGAGCGAGCCGAGGACGCCGAGCATGACGGTGAAGGGATCGGCCGGAGCCCAGCCGAAGACGGTGTCGGCGGATCGCCCTACGACGTTCGACCAGAGGAGCTCCACGGTCGCGCTCAGGGGGCGCAGCGCTCCGCCGGTGAGCGCCGCGGCGCCGACGAGGCGCCACAGCATCGCCGTCCCGAGCACGGCGAACACCACCAGCAGCGCCACCCCGCCGCCCGCCACGAAGCCGGAGCGCACGATCTCGAGCGACTGCCCGCGCGCCTCGCGCTCGCGCTCGCGCGAGGCCGCACGGCGTTCGCGCAGTTCGCTCCACGACATGCGCAGCGGGGCGATCGCGGCCCAGCCGACCCGGCGACCGCGGCGCAGCGCGCTGCGGGCGCCCGGCACCGTTCCATCGAAGGCGGCGCGCAGCGCGGCCCCGATCTCGCCGAACACCGCGCCGGGTCGTTTGGCCAGCAGCTGGCCGAGAGCGCGCACGAGCGCCGTCGGCACCAGTGCGAGCCACAGCCACGGCAGGGCCCAGCCCGGAGCCCAGACCAGGCGGCGGTGCAGCTGCGCGACGCGCGCCAGCCGCCGACGCGTCGAGGCGGAGGCGGGCGTGCGCCGGGCCGCATCCTCCGGTCGCACGGCGCGGGCCACGCGTGCTCCCGCGACGCGAATGACGCGATGGCCGGCGAGACGGACGCGAACGCAGAAGTCGAGCCCCGCATCCACCTGGGGCAGCCCTGGATCGAAGCCGCCGACCTCGTCGAAGACCGCGCGGCGCACCAGCATGCCCGCGGTCTGGACGGCCAGGACGTCGGGGCCGCGGTCGTACTGCGCCTGATCGAGCTCATCCTCGACGAGCGGGACGGTGGCACCCCACGGGGACACCGTCTCGCCGAACGAGCGCAGCATGTCGGGGTCGTCGGGGTCGACGAGCTTGGGCCCGGCGACCGCGACTGAGGGCGCGATCTCGACGGCGGCCAGCATGCGCTCGAGCGCGTCGGGCGCGGGGATGCTGTCGTCGGCGAGAAGCCACAGCCACTCGTCGCGCGATTCGACCGGCCCGAGCGCGCGCAGCGCCGGGGCCAGCACATCGCCCATGCCGGTGCCGCGCGCCGAGACCTGGCGGGCGGGGGCTGCGGAGGCGAGCGATTCGGTCAGATGCGTGTCGACCGCGGCATCCACCGTGATGAGGGCGTCGACCCGTCGGGTCTGGGCGCTGATCGCCGCGAGCGCGCGGTCGAGACCGCGATCGTCGCGGCGGACGACCAGGATCGCGGTGACTCGGGGTTGCATCGAGTGAAGGCTAAGCGGGAGCGCGCCGCGCGGACCGGACGACACGCACGGCCCGGGAATCACTCAGCGCGCGGACCCCGGTTCCCGGAATGGATCAGGCGGAGCGACTGCGGCGCAGGCGACGGCGCTCACGCTCGGAGAGTCCGCCCCAGATGCCGAAGCGCTCGTCGTTGGCGAGGGCGTACTCGAGGCACTCGGCCTTCACCTCGCAGGTGGTGCAGATCTTCTTCGCGTCGCGGGTCGAGCCGCCCTTCTCCGGGAAGAAGGCCTCGGGGTCGGTCTGGGCGCAGAGCGCGTCGCTCTGCCATGAGAGGGCGTTCTCGTCGTCGTCGGCAGCGATCGGGCGCAGGCCCGGCACGCCCAGGCGCACCGGATCGACGAACCAGTCATTGGGGACATTGGGGCGATACTCGTTCGCGGCCATGTCACCCTCCTCTCGCGACGCCCCCCATGGTTGCTCCCGTCCGGGCGCTGCGTCGTTGGTGATAATTACACCGTTGTGATTAGCCCACGTCAAGTCGCGCATCATATTTAGTCGCGCGGGTTTTGCCCGTTACGACGCGCCGGGCGTGTCGGCTGCGGTCAGCCGAGCGCGCCACGCGCTCTCCACCATCTCCTCCAGGGAGTGCCGCATGCGCCACCCGAGGTCGCGCGCGGCTAGGTCGCCGGCGGCCACGATCCGCGCCGGATCGCCAGGCCGACGCGGACCGATCTCGGGCTCGAAGTCCGTTCCGGTCACCCGCGCGACGGCGGTCATGATTTCCCGGACCGAGACGCCGTCCCCGCTGCCGAGGTTGTAGGCGGTCTCGATCGTCTCGCCCGTCTCGAGACGCCGGGCGGCGGCCACGTGGGCCAGCGCCAGATCGGCGACATGGATGTAGTCGCGCACGTTCGTGCCGTCGGGGGTCGGATAGTCGTCGCCGTTGATCCGGGGCGTGCGCCCGTCGACGAGCGCGTCGAACACCAGCGGGAAGAGGTTGTGCGGGCTCGTGTCGTAGACCGCCGGATCGCCCGAGCCGACGACGTTGAAGTAGCGGAGGCTGGTGTGGCGCAGACCGTTCGCGATCTCGAGATCGCGCAGCATCCACTCGCCGATGAGCTTCGACTCGCCATACGGCGACTGGGGAGCCTTGGGGGTGTCCTCCGTGACGAGGTCGACGTCGGGTGTGCCGTACACGGCGGCGCTCGACGAGAAGACGACCCG
>DCRR01000024.1:66751-67018 GCA_002325245.1 Microbacteriaceae bacterium UBA1487
TGCTCGTAGGTGTGCAGGGGCCGCTGCACGGACACCCCGGCGTACTTGAATCCGGCGAGATGGATGATGCCGGACACCTCGTGGTCGTCGAGGGCGCGCTCGACGAGCCCGCCGTCGAGGATGCTGCCGCGCACGAACGGCATGCCCGCCGGGACGAAGCTCTGGCGGCCGCTCGACAGATCGTCGAGCACGACGCACGCCATGTCGGCGTCGAGGAGAGCGCGCGCGACGTGCGCTCCGATGTAGCCGGCACCGCCGGTGACAAGC
>DCRR01000024.1:67166-123930 GCA_002325245.1 Microbacteriaceae bacterium UBA1487
GTCCTGCTCGCCATTCCTGGCGTCGCGCCCTTCGAATTCGGAGTCATCTGCGAGATCTTCGGGATCGACCGCAGCGACAGCGGCGCCCCCGCCTTCGACTTCACCATCGCCACCGCCGACCCGGGGCCCGTCCGCACGAGCCTCGGCTTCGACATGGTCATCCGCGACGACCTGTCCGTCGCCGCCGACGCGGACCTCGTCGCCGTCACGGACCAGGCGATCGGCGACATCGACGAGCGATACCTCGACGTCATCCGCAGCGCGGAGGCCCGCGGCGCATGGGTGCTCAGCGTCTGCAGCGGAGCCTTCGTTCTCGCGCAGGCCGGGGTGCTCGAGGGCCGTCGCGCGACAACCCACTGGATGTACGCCGACCGCCTGGCCCGCGAGAATCCTGGCACCGATGTCAACCCCGAAGTCCTGTTCATCGACGACCGCAAGGTGGTCACCGGGGCGGGCACCGCGGCGGGCATCGACGCCGCCCTCCACGTCGTGCGAGTCGAGCACGGCGCGGCCGCCACCAACGTGATCGCGCGCCGCATGGTCGTGCCGCCTCAGCGCGACGGCGGGCAGTCGCAGTACATCCCCACCCCGGTCGCCGAGTGCCACGACGACTCGCTCGCCGACGTGATCGAGTGGATGCTCAACAACCTCGCCGAGGACCTCGCGATCGAACAGCTCTCCCGGCGTGCGCTCATGTCGACGCGCACGTTCGCACGGCGCTTCCGCGCCGAAGTCGGCGCGACCCCCGCGGCCTGGCTCAACACGCAGCGCATCCTGCGCGCGCGGCAGCTGCTGGAGGAGAGCGACCTCGGCCTCGAGCAGATCGCCCACATGGTCGGATTCGGCACCGCCGCGGTCATGCGCCACCACTTCCTGAAGACGCTGCAGACCACGCCGACGAGCTACCGCCGCGCCTTCGGCGAGCGCGCGGCCGGCTGAGGGAACCCGCGCGGCTCCCGGCTGACGCGAGACCGTGGGTCAGCCCGCCGACGCGGCCCCATCGTCAAAGGCCTCGAACAAGCGCCCGAGCGACGCGATCACGTCGTCGCGGTCGAGGCGTTTCGTCTCGAACCAGTACGCATTCTCGCCGACCTGGACGACCGTACGGCAGGTCGAGTCGGCGCAGGAGATGCGCGCCCGCTCAGCGCCCGCCACCTCGACCGCGCTGACAGAACCCATTCTCGGCCACACCTCGGCGGCGCCGTGCGCCGACCATGCGCCCCCGGGCAGCGCCTTGGCGCTCACGACGACCCGGGAGTCCTCATCGAAGGTGGTTCCGCCGGTGAGGCACCACGCGGCGTCGAGCTCTCGCCACAGCGCGAAGCCGTGCGCGCCGCCCGCATCGCTCCCGTACGTCACGAGCTCCTCGTCGAAGGCCGCCTGCAGCTGCTCCCCGACCTCGCCGTCGACGCACAGCAGCGGCCCGATCTCGTCGTCCGAGGGAACCCAGGCGTTCGTCGCCGGCTCCGCGCTTCGAAGCGCGCGCTCCACCGAGTCGAGCACCGCCTGCATGCGTGAATTCAGCTCGGCGCTGTCGGGCGCGCCCGCGACCGAGAATCCTGCCTCGACCCAGGCACCGCGGACGTGCATCCCGCCGAAGCAGCCGGGTCCGCCTCGGTAGCCCGCACACGAGAACACGGAGGCGTCGCCCGCCGTGTTGATCACCGCGGATCCGCCGTCGTAGCGGAACAAGGAGTCCGGATCCGCGGCGGCGCCCGGAAGCACGGCCACGCTGAGAGGATCCGTCGCTGCGACTGCCGCTGCCGACGATGTCAGTCCCCACACGCAGTCGAGGCCGCCCGTCGACAGCAGAGCCGCTGAGGTCCAATCCCACGGCTCGCTGTCGGCCACGAGCACCGCCTGCTCGCCGAGCACCGTGAAGGCCAGGTCCGATGGCACAAGCTCGTCGCACACGACATCGAAGAGCGAGGTCGGCCGCAGGAGCGCCGCCTCGACCGGTTCCGGACTCGACGTGACCGGCGGACTCGACGTCGCCGTCGGGCTCGGCGCCGGGGCGGCACTCGAGCCGCCCCCGCTGACCAGCGCCACGGCGATGACCGCGACCGCCGCGAGCGTCGCAAGCCCGCCCACGATCAGCAGGACCCGAGCGGGCGTCAGGACGGCAGCGCCGGGGGCCGTGACGGCCGTTTCGGGTCCGCCGGCGTTTCCGCTGCTCTTCGGCCCGGACACCGGCGGCACCGACAGCCGGTCACCGCCCGTCAGCGATGAGTCGTCGACCATGGAGCGAGACTATACGAGCCTTGCTCATGCCGGCGCGCCGCGGGCCGGTATCGTGGGCGCGTCCGCTCCTTCGAGAGAGAATCGCTCATGCCCCACATCATCGTCGTCGGCGGCGGTCTGCTCGGCACCGTCTCCGCCCTGCTCGCGGCGCGGCGCGGTTGGGAGGTCACGCTGGTCGAAGCCGAGCCCGCGCTCTGGACCCGGGCGAGTCGCGTGAACGAGGGCAAGATCCACCTCGGCCCGGTGTTCGCGCTCGGGGGCCTCGCGACGGCCGAGGTCATGCTTCGCGGGGCATTCTCGTTCGCCTCGACGATCGACGAAGCGGTCGGACGGCGGATGAACTGGGCCGAACTCGTCACCGACTGCTTCGACTACGTCGTGATGCCCGACAGCCTGTGCGGCGCCGACGAGCTCGCCGAGCGCTACGCCGGCATCCGGGCGACCCTGGATGCACTCCGCCCGCAGCTCGGCCGGGACTACCTCGGCGGCGACATCGAGCGGGTCATCGCGACCACCCCGCACACGCACGAGGCCTCGGGTCTTTGCGCCTTCCGCTCCGAAGAGCGCGCGGTCGATGCCGTCGCGCTGGGCGCGATCATCGTCAACGCCGTGGAGACCTCCGGCATCCGCGTGCTGACGCGGACGACGGCCACGCGACTCGAATCCTCGAGCCTCGCGCACGTCCACGTCGCATCGCACGACGGCACCACCTCCGTGCTCTCCGGCGACGTCGTGGTGAACGCGGCGTGGGAGCACCAGCAGCAGCTGCTCCCCGCAGAGCACGCGGTGGAACGCAACTACCGCCTCAAGGCGGCGACGATCGTGAATGGGTACCGCGCGCCGCACCCCCTCACCCTCGTACAAGGCCCCTACGGCGACGTCGTGCCGTACGCCGATCGCACCTACGCGTCGTGGTACCCGGTGGGCCGTCTCTCGCACGAGCATGGGCTCGCGCCGAGCGACACGACGATGGCACGACTGCGCGGCCTCGCCGACGACACCGAGCTCGGTCGCGCCCAGCTTGCCGCGCTGCGCGGGATGCGCCTTCTGGAGGCCGACCTCGAGCCATCCGAGGTGATCGGAGGTCTGATCATCGGCCATGGGACCGCCGACATCGAGACCCGAGCCTCCGAACTCCACACGCGCTCCGAATTCGGCGCCCGCGTCGACGACCGCATCATCACGCCCGCGAACTTCAAGTTCACCACCGCTCCGCTCGCCGCTCAGGACGCCGTGCACACCGCCGTGCGGCTCCTTGCCTCGCCAAACCCGAAAGCCACGGCCATGCCATGACAGCATCCGCCACCGTCACCATCCCGCTCTTTCGCTCCGCGCCCTGGCTCGAGGTGATCGAGCGCAACGTCACGCGACTCGCCGGCGTCGCCCGGGTGATCATCTCGGACCCCACCGGCGCCGATGAGGCGTTTCTCGCGCTTCAAGACCGCGGCTTCGGCGCGTCCGTCGAGTTCGCGGGTGCGCGCGACCTCGAGCCCGGCTGGGTCGCGCACTGCAACGATCTGGCGGCGCGCGCACGAACCCCCTACCTGATGTGGCTCTCGCATGACGACGAGATCGAGCCTGCGTGGGTTCACGCCTCGGTGGCCGCGCTCGACCGCGACCCGACGGCCGTCGCGGCCGTGGGCCGTGTCACCGGTGAGAGCCCGAGGGCGGAGTTCGCCCAGAACCCGGACTACTCCTCGCGATCGCAGCGGGATCGCGTCGCAGCGGGTCTGCGCGATCTCGTCCAGGGGCGCCCGGACTCGCTCGGGCTGCTGTTCCGCTCGGTCCAGCGCCGCGAACTCGCGCCGCTGCTTCTGCCCACCCCGAATGACGCCTGGGCCGATGTGCCGTGGGCGCTCAAGATGCTGAGTCGCGGCCCGGTGGCGTTCCATGACGAGCCGTTCTTCAAGCGCTGGCCCGAGGGCAGCGCCAGCGAGGTCTGGGGCGAGCCCGGGGCCCGCTCGCGCGCACTCGTCTGGGCCCTCGACGAAGTCGGCGATGCCGGGCTGCCGCTCGTGCTCGACGCCTGGGACGAGGAGAACGTGCAGCACCGGCGCCACGCGCGCGCGCTCGGGCAGCACGCAGAGCATCTGGAGCGCGAGCGCGCCGCGATCGAGCGCAGCCGGAGCTGGCGACTGCTCCGGGCACTCGGTCGGCTGAAGCCCGCATCGCGTCGGCGACGGCGCGACTGATCCGCTGAGCGCGGGAGCAGCTCAGCCGACGCTTGCGATGAACAGCGTCCCGGTCCCACCGAGCGAGGCGCTGCCGAGCTCGGCGAGATACGCCGCGTGGCCGGGGCGGAGATGCTCGTCGCCGATCGCGACGTCGCCGCCGAGTGCGAGCGCGATCGCCGGCCGGTTCAGCTCCATGACGACGCCGCGAGCGACGGCATCCGCATCCACGACCGTGAGTCGGAAGTCGGGCACGTCGGGCCGGAACACCCGCACCCCGGGCTCCGGCTCCTCGGGGGCGAGGTACGGCGCCGGCAGCGGGCGGAAGTCGAGGACGCTGAGCAGCTCCGGCACGTCGATGTGCTTGGGCGTGAGACCGCCGCGCAGCACGTTGTCGCTCGCGGCCATCAGTTCGATGCCGAGACCCTCGAGGTAGGCGTGGATGTTGCCCGCCGGCAGGTAGAGCACCTCGCCCCGCTTCAGCACGACGGTGTGCAGCAGCAGCGAGATCACGATCCCCGGATCGCCCGGGTAGTGCTCGGCGAGACTCCGCACGGTGTGCCACGACGGCCCCTCGCAGACGGCAGACGCCTCGACGACGGCCGCGATCAGGTCGTCGACCCCGTCGCCGCGCGAGATCAGCCACTCGAACACGTCGCGCAGTGCGGAATCGTCTCCGATCCGCTCGATCAGCGGCGCGATGCGGGCGTCGTCGCCGACAGGCGCGAGCACGGAGCGCGTCTCGGCCACCGTGCGGAAGCCGCTCAGCGCGCGGAACTCGGGCGAGAGCGCGAAGATGATCTCGGGCTTGTGGTGCGCGTCCTTGTAGTTGCGGAACGGCGCATCCGCGGGCACGCCGGCCGCGTTCTCGCGCTCGAAGCCGGCGCGCGCCTGCTCCGGCGTCGGGTGCGCCTGCAGCGACAGCGGCGCGCCCGCCGCGAGCACCTTCAGCAGGAACGGCAGCGGCGAGTCGACTGCCTCGGCGAGCGTGCGCTCCTCCCCCACGATCCGCGCCGGAGACCCGGGATGGGTTCCGAGCCAGAGCTCCGCCTCCGGACCCCCGCTCGGCTCGCGCCCCAGAAGCTCCGCGATCGCGGTGCGCGAGCCCCAGGCGTAGTCGCGCGGGGTGTTGGTGATTTCGACGAACACAAGGTCTCCTCGGGCGGGTGGCGTTGCACCAAAGTACCAACCCCTTTGGGCGCCTCGGGTCGCGCGCGTAGGCTCCCGGTGTTCGACGACGACACCGGCGGAGGCCACCATGACATTCAGTCCCCTCGTGAGCGACTTCTACGGGTTCGAGGAGCAGCTCAGCGCGCCGGAGAAGGAGGCGCTCGCCGGCCTGCGCCGCTGGCTCGAGGCCGACGTCGCCCCGATCGTCGACGAGCACTGGGAGCGCGCCGAGTTCCCGCGCCACCTCCTTCCCGCGTTCCACAGCCAGCCGGTGTTCGGCATGCAGTGGGACGAGACCAAGAGCTTCGACAACTCGGCGCTATACCGCGGCTGGACGGCGCTCGAGATGTCGCGCGTGGACGCCTCGATCTCGACCTACGTCGGCGTCCAGAACGGCCTGGCGATGGGCTCGATCGGCGTCGCGGGAAGCGCCGAGCAGCGGGCCGAGTGGCTTCCCCGTCTCGCCCGCGGCGAGGTGATCGGCGCGTTCGGCCTCACCGAGCCGCTCTCCGGCTCCGACTCGGCGCGCGGGCTCCGCACCACGGCCACGCGCGAGGGAGACGAGTGGGTGCTGAACGGCGCCAAGCGCTGGATCGGCAACGCCACCTTCAGCGACATCACCGTGATCTGGGCGAAGGACACCGCCGACGGTCAGGTCAAGGGATTCCTCGTGCCGACCTCGACGCCCGGCTACGTCGCCACCAAGATCGAGAACAAGATCGCCCTGCGCATGGTGCAGAACGCCGACATCACCCTCACCGACGTGCGCGTGCCGGAGGAGCTGCGCCTGCAGAACGCGAACTCCTTCCGCGACACCGCGGCCGTGCTGCGGCTCACACGGGCCGAGGTCGCGTGGGCTGCCGTCGGGGTGTCGGTCGGCGCCTTCGAGGCAGCGCTGCGCTACTCCACGGAGCGCGAGCAGTTCGGCAAGCCGATCGCCCAGCACCAGCTCATCCAGCAGCACCTCGCCAACATGACGGGCAACATCACCGCCTCGATCGCGATGTGCACGCGGGTGTCGATCATGCAGGACGAGGGCACCCAGAAGGATGAGCACGCGGCCCTGGCGAAGGCTTACGCCACGAGCCGGATGCGCGAGACCGTCGCCTGGGCCCGCGAGTCGATGGGCGGCAACGGCATCGTGCTCGACTACGGCGCCGCGCGCCACTTCGCCGATGCCGAGGCGCTCTACAGCTACGAGGGCACCAAGGAGATGAACTCGCTCATCGTCGGGCGCGCGCTCACCGGAGCCGCCGCCTTCGTGTAGTGCGCCGCCGCGGCGGAGTTCGCTAGCCTGGGCACCCGTCGCCGCCCACGGACGACGGCGAGAATTCGAGGAGCCCCCATGACGAAGACGCCATCCGAAATCGGCGAGCGCGACGTTCAGACCGTCACCAAGACGGGTCAGTCCGTGGTGCCCACGATCGACGGCGTCAAGACGCGGTCGACCACGAACCACGTCGACCACCGCGGCAGCGTGTTCGAGATCTTCGAAGGCGAGAACGACTTCTTCGAGACCCCGCTCGTTTACGCGTACCAGTTCTCCGTGCGTCCGCACCTCATGAAGGGGTGGGGCGTGCACGACCACAAGCTGGACCGCTACACGATCATCTCCGGCGAGATCGTGCTGTTCCTCTGGGATGCCCGTCCGGAGTCGCCCACCCGAGACGTCGTCCAGCGCGTCGTGATGTCAGACCGCGCGGTTCGCCAGGTGATCATCCCGACCGGCGTCTGGCACATCTCGGTCAACCTCGGCGATGAAGAGGCGCGACTGATCAACTTCCCGACCGACGTGTACCATCACGAAGCGCCGGACCGTCGACTGCTCGCGTGGGACCACCCGGATGTCCCCATCCGCATCGCCGACTATCTCCCGAAGTTTTGACGCCGCGCGCACCGACTCGCTCGCCGCGACCTCGTATCGCCGCACTCATCCCCACGCTCGGAGCCGACGTGGCGCGGCTGCGGCGCTCGGTCGAGGCGGTGCGCGCCCAGCACGATGACGTTGAACTCGAGGTCGTCTGCGTCGTGAATCGCGCCGGGCCCCTCTCTGCCGAACTGGCCGACCTCGAGGAACTCGACGCCCGCGTGGTGTCGGCCGGGCTGAATCTGGGATGGGCGGGCGGCCTGGCCTTCGCGCGCAGCCTCGTCGACGCCGACCTTCTCTGGCTCGTGCAGGACGACATGGCGCCGGCTCGCACCTGCCTCGCAGAGCTGCGACGCGCGCTCGACGACGATGATGGCCTCGCGGTCGTGTCCCCGCTCGTCGTCACCGCCGACGGGATGGTGCCGCCTCATTCGTGCGGCGCGTCGATCGACGATTCCGGTGCGCTGACCGCGCTCATCCCGGCCGAGGCGACCGCGGTGGGCGACATCCACCCGCAGACGTGGGGCGACTACGTCCCCTCGCGCGGCATGCTGATCCGTCGGCAGGACTGGGACGCCGTGGGAGGAATGGATCCTCGCTACTACCCCGTCCTGTGGGCCGACGCCGACCTGTGCGCGGCCCTGAACGCGCGCGGACGGCGCTTCGCGATTGCGACAAGAGCCGAATGCCAGCACCAGATCAACGGCTCGCTTCCGGGCGGGCTCGGGCCGATCCTGCACGCGCGCAATCGCGAGCTGTTCCTGGCCAAGTGGCGGGCTTCGGCGGCCGCACTCGCCGTCGCCGACCCGCTTCGCCCCAGCTCGGTGAACGACCTCGACGGCGTCGTCGACGCCCGGCTGGAGCGCCAGCTTCTCGGCGTCGTGGCGCAGAGCGCCAGCGACGCCCTGCTCCACGTGAGCCGCCACCTCATGGCAGAGGTCCGCGCGGAGCGCACGCGCGCCAACCGGGCCGAACAGGATGCGGTCGAGCTTCGAGCCACGTGGTCGTGGCGCCTCACCGCGCCGTTGCGCGCGCTCGCGCGCTTGGGTGCGCGAGATCGCCGTTAACCTGAGACCATGCACGAGTCGCGCCTGCGCCACTTCCACCGCGCCTTCGCGACGCTGCTGATCTTCACCCTCGCGGCGGGCGACTTCTGGCGCTACCTCATCGGATGGTGGGGATGGGGAGCACTCGTGCTGGCGCTCCTCGTCACGTCACTCGTGCTCGTCGTCCGGGCCCGCTTCGCCCGAAGCTGGCTGCCTCCCACTCTCGTCGCGTTCCTGGTGCTCGCCGCGCTCTCGATCGCATGGTCGGCGTACCCGGCTGCGAGCGCGCTCGGGGTCGCCGCGACCGTCGCGACCACGGTCGCGGGCGCCTTCCTCGCCCTCGGCATGGCCTGGCGCGACTTCGTCGACTCGCTCGCGAGCGCACTTCGGTGGGTGCTCGGACTGTCGCTCGCGTTCGAGCTGTTCGTCTCGACCGTCATCCGAGCCCCCGTGCTGCCCTTCTGGGTCGACTACTCCGAGCTGGCGACGATCCCGCGCGCGTTCTACTGGTCGCGCGACCTGCTCTTCGAGGGCGGCCGCATCCAGGGCATCGTCGGAAACGCCAACCTGCTGGGGATGATCGCCCTGCTGTCGCTCGCCGTCTCCCTCGTGGTCGGCGCCACGACCCGTCACCGCCTGGCCTGGAACGCGATCTGGGCTGCAGTCGCCGTGATCACGCTGGCCCTCACGCGTTCCTCGACCGTGCTCGCCTCGGCCATCGGAGTCGTGCTTCTGCTCGCCCTCGTGCTCCTGGTGCGCCGCGTTCGCGGGCGTGCGCGGGTGATGGTCCAGGCGGGCGGAGCGCTCGCGCTGCTCGGGTTCGGTGCCGCCGTCCTGGCGGCCCATGAGCCGATCCTCGCGCTGTTGAGCAAGAGCACCGACCTCACCAATCGAGGCGACATCTGGGGCGCCGTCCTCGGCCTGATCGAACAGCGCCCGGTCGCGGGGTGGGGCTGGATCAGCTACTGGGCCCCGTGGGTCGCGCCGTTCGATGATCTCGCGGTCGTGCGGGGCGTCACCTATCTCCAGGCCCACAACGCGTGGCTCGACGTGACGCTCCAACTCGGTGTGATCGGATTGGTGATCTTCGCCGCATTCGTCGCCGGGACGTTCCTGCGGGTCTGGCTCACGGCGATCGATCCGAGCAGCGCACCGACGCGGGCATTGCTTCCCCTCGCTCTCCTGGTCGCCCTCCTGGTGCAGAGCCTGGCCGAGAGCCGGCTGCTCGTCGAGCTCGGCTGGGCCCTGCTCGTTGCGCTCTCGCTGTACTCCGCAGGCGCCTCGCAGGCACCGCGCAGCCCACTGCGGGCGGAGCCGCGCACATGACCACGTCACGGTGGTCGTCCGTCGTCGCGGTAGCCGCCCATGCGCGCGTTCGCGACGCGCTCACGATCTGCATCTTCGTGCTCGCGCTCGCCGCACCGACACTCGTTGCGATGCTCGGCGAGCCCGGCGCCACCGCCGCGCTCGTCACGCTGTGCGTCCTGGCGAGCGCCTCGCTGGTCGGGCTGCGCTCCGAGATCGAGTGGCGCGGAATCCTGCCCGTGTCGCTGCTGGCCTTCTTCGGCTGGGCGGCGCTGAGCGTCATCTGGAGCGAGTACCGCTCGGCATCGGCGACGGGGCTCGCCCACACCTTCGCCTACGCGTTCCTCGGCGCCTATGTCGCGCTCTCGCGCGACCTCATCCAGCTGGTGCGCGCGCTCGGCGATGCGCTGCGAGGTGTCCTCGTCGTCTCGCTGGCGCTGGAGGTGCTCAGCGGCGTGCTGCTGGACACGCCGTTCCCATGGCTGGGAATCGAGGGAGCCCTCGCCGTGGGTGGGCCGATCCAAGGCGTCGCGGGGTCGCGCAACCTGCTGGCGTTCATCGCGGGCCTCGCCGTGCTGACGTTCCTGATCGAGCTGCGCACCCAGTCCGTGACGCGGCTGACCGGGGTGCTGTCGCTGTGCCTCGCGGTCGCCAGCGTCGCCTTCTCACGCTCTCCGGTGACCTTCGCCGCGCTGCTCGGAGTCGCGGCCGCGGGGCTGGTGCTGTGGGGTGTGCGCCGGCTGTCGCGGACCGCGCGGCGAGCGCTGCAGCCCGTGATCCTCGGCGTCGCGCTCTTCTCGATCACCGTGGCGTACCTCGCGCGCGGCTGGGTGCTGACGGCCCTGGATGCGACCGCCGACGTCACCTATCGCGTCACGCTCTGGCGCGAGATCGCCGAACTCGTGCGACAGCATCCGGTCGAAGGGTGGGGCTGGGTCGGCGAGTGGCCCGCACAGATCTTCCCGTACTCGACGACCGTCGACACCAACGGCGCCGTCGCGACGTCCGCCCTCAATGGCTACCTCGACGCGTGGGTGCAGGTCGGGCTCGTGGGGCTCAGCCTCCTGATCCTCGCGCTCGGCCTCGGCTTCGTCCGAGCGTGGCTCGTGGCATCGGAGACTCGCAGCCCGGTGAATGCCTGGCCCGCTCTCGCTCTCGCTCTGATCATCGTCACGGGTCTCGCCGAGAGCTATCTCGTCACCGAGAGCGGTCTCGTGCTGTGGGTCGCGGCCTGCATGGCGGCGGCACGCAAGCGCTCGTGGCGCGGGCGGCTCCGCGATGTCACGGGCGAGCCCGATCCGGTTTCGCGCTAGTCTGTGGAGGCGGTGCGGGAGTCCGCGCTCTCGCGCGCGCAGTCTGGAGACCGATGACCTTCTCAGAGCACGCGCCCCGCAGGCGCGCCCTCGTTGCCGGAGGCCTCGGCTTCATCGGCGCTCATGTGACCCGAGCCCTCCTCGCGGGCGGGTGGACCGTCCATGTCGTCGACAACCTCATCACCGGCCACGAGCATGCGCTCAGCGACCTCGCCGACGAGCCGCGGCTCACGGTCACCATTGCCGACGCGTCCGAGCCGATCACGGCCGCCGATCCCTACTCGCTCGTCGTGCACCTCGCGTCACCTGCGTCGCCGGTGCACTACCTGCGGCACCCCATCGCGACCCTCCACGCGGGGAGCCGGGTAACCGAGAACCTGCTCGAACTCGCGCGACGGGACGGCGCGCGCTTCATCCTCTCGTCGACCTCCGAGGTCTACGGCGACCCGCTCGTTCACCCGCAGAATGAGACCTACTGGGGCAACGTCAACCCGATCGGCCCGCGCAGCGTCTACGACGAGGCCAAGCGCTACGCCGAAGCGCTGACGGCGGCCTACCGTCGCGAGTTCGGGACCGATTCGATCATCCTGCGGCTGTTCAACACCTACGGCCCCGGCATGTCGATCGACGATGGCCGTGCGGTCCCGGCCTTCGTCGCGGCGGCGCTGAGCTCACGGCCTCTCGTCCTGCATGGGGATGGCAGCCAGACGCGGTCGTTCTGCTACGTCGATGACATGGTCGCGGCGATCATGGCCGCCGCGGGAAGCACTCACGGGGGCCCGATCAACGTCGGGAATGACGACGAGATTCCGCTGATCGAGATGGCGCGGCTCATCGTTGAACTGACCGCCAGCAGCTCTCCGATTGTCGCCGCGCCGCGGCCGGTGGACGACCCCGAACGCCGCAAGCCGGATCTCGCGAGGGCGCGCGAGCACCTGGCGTGGCAGCCGAGCACCTCGTTGCGCGACGGCGTCGCGCGCACAATCGAGTGGTACGCCGCGCTCCGCGTCTCACCCGGAGCGTGACTCGAGGCTCGCCAGCCGCGCGTTGAGCGCCTCGCGATCGATGACCCGACCGCGCATCTGCTCGAGCAGTTGGGTGACAGCGCGCAACTCGGCCCGGAGCTCGGAGACCGCCGCCTCCAGTTCGGCAATGCGAGCATCAGCGCGGTCGACGCGGGAGTCAGGACCGCGAGACAAAAGCCGACGCGCTTTCGAACGCGCTCTCTGGACCAGACCCGGTGTGCGTGCGGGCTGCGGTGAAGGCTCTGGAAGCATGTCGTCGTCCCCCTGTCTGTTCCAGGCCGCATAGGCGCGGTCCTCGAGTTCACTGATCGAGTGGAGCACCTCGGCGAGTTCGGTCGGCGCGTCCGCCGCGACGGACTCGGGGCCGGGTTCGAGCAGCGCGGCCTCGAACTCGTCGAGCAGGAGCCCGAGTGTGAGATCGTCCGCGACCAGCTCGCGGGCCGCCTCCGACATGCGGTCGAGGTCGTACCGCCCATCCAGCACCCCGCGCATCGCCTCAGCGAGTGCGTCAGTGTCGCGCGCGATCTTGATTGCGTGCACGCCGTCGACGAAACGCTCCGCCACCCCGGCGGTCGCCGTCATGATCGGCACGCACCCCCGCGAGGCCGCCTCCAGGGGCGCCACCCCGAACGGCTCACGTTCATGGGTGGGAAAGAGGAACACATCCGCCGTGGCGAACTCGTCCAGCACCTCGCGCCGCTCGCGCGGACCGTGGAATGTGACGGCCTCGCGGGCCGCGGCCGTCGTGAGCAGCTCGCGAAACGGCTCCGGGTCGCCGCCACCGAAGAGCTCCACTCGAAAGGCGCCGGGATGCGTCGCTGCGACCTCGACGGCCGCGTCGACGATCAGCCCGATGCCCTTGTGCTCGGCAATGGCGCCGGCGACGATGAACCGCGTCACACCGTCTCGCGCCGCTCGGGGCCGTGACGGCGCGGGCGACGCGATCCAGCCCGGGACGATGCGAACGTCGCGGAGGGCGCGGCTCATGCGCCGCTCGATCTCGTCGACGACGTTGCGACTCATCGCGACGTAGCGGCCCCGGTCGAACGCATCTCCGGACTCCGCGCCGTAGAGAGCCAGGATCTCCGTGCCGACGCCGTCGACCAGAGGGACCGGCGCCGCGTCGCCGAGGAACCAGACCCACGGCACGTCCCGGCGGCGCAGCACCTCGAGCACCGCCAGGCCCCCGAGCCCGATCAGGTTGGCCAACAGGACCCGATCCGGCTCGAAGTCGTCGATCTCGCGCGCGAGCGCGTGGGCGTTCGCCGCGTGGCTCACGACGGACTCGATGTGACGCGACTCCTCGGCGCCGCGCAGGTCGACCGCGGCGTAGGCGCGCCGCGCGAAGACGCGTCGCACCGGGTAGGGGCGATCATCCAGCACCGGTGCGTGCGAGGTGAGCACACGGACCTCGTGTCCCCGCTCGTGGAGCCCATCCGCGAGATCCTGGCACAGCAGCTCGTACCCGCCGATGACATCTGGCGGGAACAGGTTCGAGATGACCAGGACGCGCATCGCGCTAGAAGGAGGCTCTCAGCGCCTCGATGGCCCCGCCCGTGTCGCCGTCGTAGACGAGCTTGCCGTGCGAGAGCACCACCGCGCGGTCGCACAACGACTCGACCTGGTCCGCGCTGTGGCTCACGAACACGATCGTGCGCCCGTCGCGCTGGAACTCGGCGATCTTGTCCATGCACTTCTTTTGGAACTGCTCGTCGCCGACCGCGAGAACCTCGTCGACGAGAAGGATGTCGGGGTCGACATGCACTGCGATCGCGAACGCGAGTCGCACATACATGCCCGAGGAGTAGAACTTGACCTGGCTGTCGATGAACTCGCTGATCTCGGAGAACTCGACGATCTCGTCGAACTTCGCCTCGGTCTCGTCACGGGAGAGGCCCAGGATCGCGGCATTCAAGAAGACGTTCTCGCGGCCGGTGAGATCGGGATGGAATCCAGCGCCGAGCTCCAGCAGCGCCGCGACCCGCCCGCGGCGCAGCACCTGCCCGGAACTCGGACGGATGATGCCTCCGATGACCTTCAGCAGCGTGCTCTTGCCCGAGCCGTTCGCCCCGAGAAGCCCGATCGTCGTGCCCGACACGATCTCGAAGCCGACGTGGTCCAGCGCCCAGAAGTCCGCCTTGTGCTGGCTCGAGCGCCGGAAGTTGACGATGCGCTCCTTGAGCGACTTCTCCTTGCGGATGACGAAGCGCTTCGAGACATCGTCGACGGCGATGACAACGGGGGCGTCAGTGACGGTGGTCATCTCAGATCTCCTGCGCGAAGTTGCCCTGCAGCCGGCTGAATACACGCTGTCCGACCAGGAACAGCACCAGTCCGATCAGGAACGTGATGGCGAGCCGCAGGTCGAGGTCGGCGGGCCAGGGCTGGGCTGGCACCGTGGTGACCGCATCGAGCACGCGCGACTCGGAACCGGCCTTCCAGATGCCGCGCTGGAAGGCGAGCATGGCCGTCGAGATCGGGTTGAGTAGGTAGACGTCGGTCAGCCAGGTCAAGCCGGTGCGCTGCGCCGCATCGACAACAAACGACCACGAGTACACGATCGGCGAAGCCCAGAAGAAGATCAGCATGCCGACCTCGACGAGGTACTGCACGTCGCGGAGATACACGTTGAGCGCCGAGAGCAGGATCGCCAGCGAGACGCCGTAGACGAGGACGATCGCGATGGCGACCGGAACATACAGAAGGTTCCACGACAACGGGAACTGGCCCAGGAGCAGAACCGCCGCGACCAGGATGCCCAGCTGGATCAGAAAGGTGACGATCGCGGAGCCGCTGGCCGCGAGCGGGAAGATCTCGCGCGGGAGGTACACCTTCTTGATGAGCCCGGCGTTCGAGACGATCGAGCTCGTTCCCCCGACGATGATCTCGTTGTAGAGCCCCCAGAGCGTCAGACCCGCGAAGACGAAGATCGCGAAGTCCGGGATCAGTCGGGCCGCGCCGAGGAACTGGCCGATCGCCACGAAGTAGATCATCAGGAGCGTGATCGGGCGGATCAGCGTCCACAGGAAGCCGAGGCTGCTGTCCTTGAACCGCGCCTTCAGCTCGCGCCGCACCAGCAGCACGAGCAGCTCGCGCTGCCCTACCACATCGGCGAGCGAGCGGAAGAACCCGCGGAAGAACCCACCGGAGTGCGAGGCGACGACGTCGAAGGGCGTCGCAGCGAGGCGCTCGGCCCGCGCTCGCGCCGCCTCAGCGCTCAACGTCAACTCGTGTCGCCGGTCCGTACTGCATGCCCTTCAGCCGCTCCAGGGACTCCTCGATCAGGATGCGGTTCGTCCGCTGCAGATCCGCGAGCACTCCGAGCGCGAGCGCGAGCAGAGCTCCGACGAGCAGCGCGACCCCGAGGATCAGGGACTGCAGGTGCTGCCCCGCGTTCTCGCTGAAGAACCAGATCAGGATCAGGTAGCGGACGAACGGAATCATGGCGCCGACGAGCATCAAGCTTCCGATTGCGGCGAAGAAGCCGAACGGCTTGAACATGATGTAGCTGCGCAGAATCGCCTCCGCCGACTTCATCACGTGCTGCCCCATCGACGAGAACAGCCTCGACTCGCGGGTCTTCGGGTTGGTGTCGATCGGGACGCTGGCGATCTTGAGGCGCTTGTTGCCGGCCTGAATGATCGTCTCCATGCAGTAGCTGAACTGGGTGACGACGTTGAGGCGCAGCAGCGAGGCCTTCGAATACGCGCGGAACCCGCTCGCCGCATCCGGAAGGTCGGTGCTCGCGGCGACGTTGACGACCTGGCTGCCGAGCTTTTGCAGGATCTTCTTGAACCAGGAGAAGTGGGCGATCGTCGCGGTCTGACGATCGCCGATCACGATGTCGGCCTCGCCCGCGACGATCGGCGCGACCAGATCCGGAATCCGCTCCTGCGGGTACTGGTTGTCACCGTCGGTGTTCACCACGATGTCGGCGCCGTGCTCCAACGCGTAGTTCACACCGTCTCGGAACGACCGCGCGAGACCCATGTTGCGCACGTGGTGCACGAAGTGGGTGACTCCGAGCGAGGTCGCCACCTCGATGGTCTTATCGGTCGAGCCGTCGTCGATCACGAGGATATGGATCTCATCGATGCCCCGGATCTCCTTGGGCATCGTGGCGAGAACGGCAGGGAGAGTGGTCTCCTCGTTCAAGCACGGGATCTGAATGAACAGCTTCATGTCTCTCCTGGCTTCAGCACGATGGCTAGCGGCCCACCCCGACCAGGAAAGACCATAGTTCATCAGAATACTCGGTCCAATTCCGCGTTGGACGGCTCCGCCCTGCGGCGGAGAGGCGATCGCGCACCGACGAGTCTCTCAGAATCAGGCCGAGTGCACGGGCGACGTCGTGATCGTCGCGCGGGTCGACGAACAGTGCACCGCCGTCGCCGAGCTCACGCATGCTGCCGTAGCGCGAGGTGATGACGGGCGTTCCGACCGCCAACGACTCCACGATCGGTAGCCCGTAGCCTTCGTGAAGCGAGGGGAACATGGTCACCGTCGCCTCTCGGTACAGCCGGTTCAGCGCTGCGTCGTCAACGCCGCTCGCCTTCGCGACCGGACGCCCGATGCCCTGCAAGCGGTCGAGCTCCTGGACGAAGCGCTCCGATCGCCACGCGTTTCCTCCGACGAACACCAGTCGGAAGTCGAGCCCCTCGCGCCAGAGCAGTTCTGCTGCGTGGAGCACGGCGCCCTGGTTCTTGCGCGGCTCGGCGCTGCCAACGCAGAGCACGAGCGGGGTCTCGCCCGTCTCCGCGGGCACGTCCGAGCCGACGGCCTCCTGGGCGAGTGCGACGGTGCGCACCTCCGGGCCCTCGAGCCCGGCCGAGGAGATCATGCGTCGCCAGCCCGCGTACTCCTCCGTCGCGGCATCGGAGATGCCCGCGATCCGATCGAAGTGGGCGAGCGTCGCCAGATTGCGCGCGAAGGCCCCCGGCATGCCGGGCCCCGTCGTCTCGGACATCGTCATCGGAACGCAGTCAAGCCCGATCGCGCTCGCACGGTTCGGACTGTGCTGCGCCAGCGCCTGCATGCGGTCGAGGCGCGAGCGCTCGGTGGCCAGCTCGACCAGGACGTACCGGGAGTCCCACGGAATGAGGACGTCGCGGTCGGCCCGCACCAGAGCCGAGCCATCGATCTCGAGTTCGACGAGGCGCTCGAAGTGAGTGTCCCAGCCGACCGCGAGGAACGCACGCGCGCCTGTCCACGACTCGAGCACTTTCCGTGCGACGCGCTGGATGCCCGTTCCCAACCCGCTCACGAGAGTGTGGTGGGCGTCGACCAGCACTGCACCGGTGACGATCACTCTCGCCAGGCGACGGCGACGCACGCGCCGCGTGAGGAGAGCCGAGAAGCCGTTCAGCACACAATGACGGTGCCACCAGATGACCTCATCGGGGGTCGGAAGTCTCCCGTCGATCATCGCCAGAGCGAACCAGACGTCCGACCGCGACGGCGCCGTGATCTGCGCGCTCAGCCGGGCACGGGCGTGACTCTCGGTCGCCGAGCGGGTGCCCAGCAGGGTTGCCTCGATCGCGCGGACGGCAGCGCCGACGCTGACTCGCAGCCGTGTCTCAACGCGCTCCGTCATCGTGCTCCTCCGAAGGCGTCCCAGGTCTGCTCGGCGTAGTCGTTCCAGCTGCGGTGCGGACGAGCTCGCGCCTCGGCGCGAAGCCGCTCGTACGCCTGCTCGTCCGTGAGCATGGACCTCAGCGCCGCGACGATCGCCTCATCGTCTCGAGGATCGACGACGACGCATCCGCCCGCGCTCGCCACCTCGGCCATGCTCCCGTAGGAGCTCGTGAGCACCGGTGTGCCATGCGCCAGCGCCTCCACGATCGGCAGCCCGAAGCCCTCCTGCAGCGACGGGAACGCCACCACGCGAGCGGTGCTGTAGAGCTCGGCGAGCTCGGCGTCGCCGACATCGCGCCGCACCCTAACGTCGACGCCGCGAGAGCGGGCTGCCGCCACGTCCGCGTCGAAGGCGCCGATGAAGCTCGCACTGCCGCGCCCCACCAGGTGAAGGCTGATCGGAATCCCCTCGCGCGTCAATCGCTCCGCGGCGAAGACCAGGGCACGCTGGTTCTTGCGTCCCTCGTGGCTGCCGACACACAGCACAAGACCGGACTGGCGAACGGGGTTGTCCCGATGCGAGGTCCCCGGGAACTCCCCCGGTAGCACGACGGCCTCGACCCGCGGGCCGGAGACGTCTTGAACGCGGACCGCGTCGACGAATCCGCGGAACTCCTCGCCGGCGGCGTCGCTGATCGTGACGACCGACGTCGCATACTTGACCAGCTCGAGATAGCGCGCGAACCGCTCGGACTCGAGTGCGGGCAGATGGTCGGCGCTTCCGAGCGGGATCGTGTCGTAGCCGATTAGATGGACCTCGGTGGAGGTGTGCTCAGCGATCGCGGCAAGCCAACGACACGACGCGACGCTCGGGACTTCGGTCACAATGATGCGTCCGCCGACGGGGACGACGAGGTCGGCGGTGTGCGGCGAAGCGATCTCGCCGCGCTCGCGGTCGGAGGAACCCCACTTGAGCACCCGATCGCGCTCGTGGTCGTACAGCCCGCGAAGGGCGCTGCCGTGGACGACCCACGCGACCAGCTCGATCTCGTGCGAGCCCTCCCAGCGCATGACGGTCTCGCGCACGACCCGCTGGATCCCACTGTTGTGCTCGTGCTTCGCGCAGAAGTCGACCTCGACGAGGGTTCCCCCGGGCACGAGCCGCATCGGGCGGTCCCACGATCCCCGCTCGATCGCGGCATCGTGCACGACAGCGAGCGTCGCGTCGACTCGCGCATCCGAGTCGACGGCGAGCTCGATGGCGCGGCGCAGCGCGATGACGTCGTCGGATTCGGGGAACGCCCCGCTCAGACTCACGAAGAGCAGCCACAGGTTGTCACCGGTGGGCTGCGCGGCAACGGCATCCACGAGGCCCCGCAGTCGCGCCAGCCGAGACGGCGCGTCGTCGACGCCCAGCCGCCGAAGCGCCAGCCCGATGCGCTGATCGAATGCCTCGTGACCGGTCGAGCCCGAACGACGCGGCATCATGCGCGGCCCCGCAGCTTGCTCGCGGCGCGGTTGATCGCTAGCGCAGCCGTTTCGCGTACCCCGACTTCAGCGACCTTCAGCCGTGCCCGCCGTGCGAGCGCGACGGGGCGCCCGAACCCCCGAGCCTGAGTCAATCCGACAATCTGGGCGCGACGCAACGAGCGCCGCTGCACCTCGGTCAGCCAGGCCTCGAGGTCGTCGTCGTTCATGGGTTCCTCACGTGCGAAGGGGCGGGCGGGATACGACGCCCGAACGGCGCACGCACCCCGCGCCGTTGCGATCGCGACGAAGCGCGACTTCGACATTGTAGGGGCGAACTCGGGGACGATTCCTGTGCACCGCGAGTAACGCCGCGGGGCAGCGTCTCAGTGGAGGTCGACCTCGACCATGCGCGCGACGATCTCAGCGAACTCAACAGACGGTGCCCACCCGAGAACCTCCCGCGCGTGGGACGCGTCACCAGCGAGCTCGGTCGCATCCGCTGCGCGGAAGAAGCGGGGATCGAGCTCGACGCGCTCCTGCCAGTCGACGATGTCGACCGCCGCGAAGGCGGCCTCGACGAAGTCGCGCACCGAGTGCGCCACCCCGGTCGCGATGACGAAGTCGTCGGCGTGATCGGCCGCCGCGCAGATCGCCCGCGCGTAGTCGGGCGCCCAGCCCCAGTCGCGCCGGGCGTCGAGGTTGCCCAGGGCGAGCTTGTCCTGCTCACCGCGCGCGATCGCGGCCACGCCGGACGTAATCTTCCGCGTGACGAAGGAGGTGGGGCGCCGGGGCGACTCGTGATTGAAGAGGATCATGTTGCTCGCCGCGACCCCGCGCGAGCGCGCGATCTGAACAGCAGCATGCGCGTGCGCCTTGGCGGCCCCGTACGGTGAGACGGGCGCGATCGGCGTGCGCTCGTTCTGGGGCGAGGCTGCCGGTTCGCCGAAGATCTCTGCGCTCGACGCGTGCACGAACGCCGTGCTCGATCCCTCGATGGCGTCCAGTAGCACGATGGTCGCGATCGACAGTGCCCGGGCGTAGTCAACAGGCCGCGACCACGACTCTCCCACGCTCGTGAGCCCGCCGAGGTGGAACACCACGTCGGGGTTCGTCTGCTCGACGGCGGCGCGCAACGACGCCTCATCCATCAGGTCGGCTTCGTGGAAGGTGATCGCGCCGGCAACCGCCGGGTCCCACGGGAGGGTGCGGTCTCCCGGCCGCACCGCACCATGGACGTCCCACCCGCCATCCGCGGTCAGCAGGTCGGCGAGGTAGCTTCCGGTCTGGCCGGTGACTCCCGTGATGAGCGCGGTGCGCACGATTTAGCTCAGGCTTCGCCCGCGGCGACTCGTGCCACGTCGGCGTCGACCATCATCTTGACCAGCGTCGGGAAGTCCACCTCGGGCTTCCAGCCAAGACCCTCGCGCGCCTTCGTCGAGTCGCCGATCAGCAGATCGACCTCAGCGGGACGGAAGAAGGCCGGGTCCTGGTAGACGTGCTTCTCCCACTCCTCGATGCCGACGTGGCGGAACGCGATGTCGAGGTACTCACGCACCGAGTGCGTCTCGTTGGTCGAGACGACGTAGTCATCGGCCTCGTCGGCCTGCAGCATGCGCCACATCGCGTCGACGTAGTCGCCCGCGAAACCCCAGTCGCGCTTCGCGTCGAGGTTGCCGAGCGCGATCTGGTCCTGCTTGCCCGCAGCGATCTTGGCGACCGCGAGGCTGATCTTGCGCGTGACGAACTCCGGTCCACGCATCGGCGACTCGTGGTTGAACAGGATGCCGCTGGACGCGTGCATGCCGTAGGACTCGCGGTAGTTGATGGTCATGTAGTGACCGAAGACCTTGGCAACGCCGTAGGGCGAACGAGGCCAGAGCAGGGTCTCTTCGCGCTGCGGAACCTGCTGGACCTTGCCGAACATCTCGGAGCTCGAGGCCTGGTAGAACCGCACCTTCGCCGCGTCGTCGCCCGAGTACAGGCGCACCGCCTCCAGCGCATTCAGGACGCCCTTGCCGGTGACGTCGCTCGTGAGCATCGCGTTCTCCCAGGAATACGCGACGAAGGAGATCGCACCGAGGTTGTAGAACTCGTCGGGCTTGGACGCCTCGAGCGCACGCAACAGGCTCGACACATCGAGGAGGTCGCCGGTCAGGATCTTGACATCGGGAAGCTCTCGACGCAGGAAGTCGATCTTAGGGTTGTTCTGACCGCGAACGAGACCGTAGACCTCGTACCCCTTGCTCAGCAGCAGCTTGCTCAGGTAGTAGCCGTCCTGGCCGGTGACGCCGGTGATGAGCGCACGCTTCATGCTGGAGTATCTCGCTTTCGGATTTCGGTCAAGCCTTCGAAGAGGACTCTAACGGACGCGACCCGAACCTGCGCTGCGTGCCGGGGCCGGGAGCACGCAATAATGGACGCTACGCCAGCCCTGGCGAGGAGAGTCACCGACGTGAATACCCAGCCGCGAGTCCTGATTGACGCGACCGCGATCCCGGCAAGTCTGGGCGGCGTCGGCCGATACCTCGAACACCTCATCCCCGCACTCGATCTGCAGGGCGCACGGCTCGTGATCGCCGTCCAAGAGCGTGACCGCACCTGGATCGCGAGTGCCGCCCCGGACGCCGAACTCGTCGCGCTCCCCCGCCGTTGGGCGTCGCGCGGGGCACGCCTGGCCTGGGAGCAGTTCGGGCTTCCGAGCGTCGCACGGCGCACCCGGAGCGACGTCATCCACTCGCCGCACTACACATTCCCGCTGTTCACTCGGCGGCCGCGGGTGGTCACCCTGCACGATGCGACGTTCTTCTCGGATCCCGACGCGCACAGCACGCTGAAGACGGCGTTCTTCCGCACCTGGACACGACTCGCGATTCGGTTCGCACAAGAACTCCTCGTACCCAGCGACGCGACGCGGTCAGAAATCGTGCGGTTCGTCGGCCCGCGCGCGGCACGGGCGCGGGTTGCCTACCACGGCGTCGACACCACGCAGTTCCACCTCCCGACGCCCGACAGCGTCCGCGACGTCCGACAGCTGATCGGGGCTGATCGCTGGATCGCGTTCCTCGGCACGCTCGAACCCCGCAAGAACGTCCCCGCCCTGATCCGCGGGTTTCTTGCCGCCGCACGGGATCAACCGGAGCTGTTCGACGGCGTGCAGCTGGTGATCGCAGGGGCACCCGGCTGGGACGACGACGTCGACAGCGCCGTGGCCATGAGCGATCGTGTTCATCGGCTCGGCTACGTCGAGAAGGCGCTTCTGCCCGCGCTCCTCGGGGGTGCCGACGTGGTGGCGTACCCGTCATCCGCGGAAGGCTTCGGCCTTCCCGTTCTGGAGGCGATGGCGTGCGGAGCCGCGGTACTCACCACCCGCCGCCTCGCCCTGCCGGAGGTCGGCGGAGACGCCGTCGAGTACACCGAACCGACGGAGGACGCCATCGCGGCCACGCTCACGGCACTCCTCGCTGCCCCCGAGCGGCGCGCCACGCTCGGCGCTCGCGCACGCGCGCGCGCCGCCGGCTTCTCGTGGGCTCACACGGCGCGAACGCACGCCGAAGCCTACGATGCGGCCATTCGCGAGCAGAGCCGGTCGCTCTCGTGAACCTCGACAGCGTCGCAGTGGTCGTGGTGACCTACTCGCCCGGCCCCGTGCTGGATGCCTTCGTCGCAAGCCTCGATGCCGCCGCCCCCGGCATCCACCTGGTCCTCAGCGACAACGGCTCGACCGACGGGGTGCCGCAACGTGTTGCCGCCGAGCGCGACAACACGGCGCTTCTCGTCAACCCCGACAATCCCGGCTATGGCGCCGCCATCAACGCGGCCGTGGCGCAGCTCGCGCCTCAGTATTCGACGGTGCTCGTCTGCAACTCCGATATTGAGCTCCACCCGGGCGCACTGGAGGCGCTAGGCGACGCCGTCCGCCCGGATGACGTCGCGTGCGTGGGGCCGCGGATTCTCGACGCGGAGGGCTCGGTGTACCCCTCGGCCCGTCGCCTTCCGTCGATTCGCGACGGGGTCGGTCACGCGCTCTTCGTCCGAGCCTGGCCGCGCAACCCATGGACCCGGCGCTACCTCCAGGAGGAGCGCTCGCACGCCAGCGAACCTGTCGCGACCGGGTGGCTGTCCGGCGCCTGCCTCCTGATCAAGCGCGATGCGTTCGACGCCGTCGGCGGCTTCGACGACGGCTTCTTCATGTATTTCGAAGACGTCGATCTCGGCCGCCGATTCGGCGTCGCCGGCTACCACAACGTCTTCGCTCCCGGGGCCACCGTGTCGCACATCGGCGGCTCGACCACGTCGCGCTACCCCGAACGCATGCTCCGCGCACACCACGAAAGCGCCTACCGGTACCTTCGCAACAAGCACCCGGAATGGTGGAAACGGCCCGCCCTCTGGGTGGTCCGTCTCGGACTCGCTGTTCGATTGAGGCTCGAAGTCCGGCGCGCGCTCCGGGAGCACCGACGAGTCGCACCCTAGGGTGCCTCGCGAACCGTGGCGCCGGGCGCTATTCGCAGGCCGTCGTCGAGCCGACCAGGGGGCCGAGAAGGCGCGACGGGGCGATCACGACGTACGCCGGGTTCAGCGCGTCGGTGCGGAAGGTGACCGAGGCCGACTCCCCCGGCGTCGCTCGCAGCGACACCACCGGAGCGCCATCGAGCGTCGCACGAGTCTCCGCATCGACGCTGTGGGATCCGGTCGGTCCGACCACCCACACCGTCGTGTCGCGCCTCGCGGCCGCGAAGGAGACATCGACGCGGACGGTCGACTCGTCCGCGCAACTGGTGAGCTCTACCGCGAGTTCGAGGGCTCCGCTCGACGCCGGGTCCTGGCCGTCGAGATACACGCCGATGCGGTCCGCGCTCGGCTCGACAGCACCCGAAATCGTGCTGAACGACTCGATCAGGATTGACTCGTTGGGGTGGGAACTCCACGCCTGAATGCGTCGCCCGCCGAAGAGCTCCGCCGCAAGGTCGATGTATTCGCTCGCGCCGCCCGCGCTATCGAGCACCGCGACAAGACTGTCGGCCAGCGCCGTCTGCTGCAGCTGCGGGCTCGCCTCACCCCACGCGCCGGGTTCGGGTCGCGAGCCCGGGTCGGCACCGACGAACTGCGCGATCGCGTCGAGCGCCACGGTATCGAGCGAGACGACGAGATCGACGCCCTCCCCCGTCCGACTCGACCAGTTCTGCGCGAGCGTCGACGCGAGAGGAGCGAACTCGGGGACGGTCGCCAGTTCCTGGGAGGTGAGCGCACCCCACACCGATTCCGTCGCGTCGACAGGATCGATCGCGCTCACGACGTCGCTGGCGGCAACCGCGCCGACGAAGCTCACCCGGCCGTCGAGCACGTCGAACTCGGCCACGGCCAGCGGCGCGCCGCCGCTCGCCCAATCCTGCGCGCTGTCGCGCAGGACCACCAGCGTCGTGCGGGCACCCTCGAAGCCCAGGACCGTTCGGACGACGGAGAGCGCTTCACGCGCTTCGGCGAGCTGCGCCGGAATCGCCTCCAGCAAACGGCTGACCGTGTCGATGTTCGAGCGCACCGGCCCCAGAAGTCCGTCGCGGTCGATGCGCGCGATGCGCTCCGCCGCGAGGACCGTCGCGGCGTCGATCTCGGCGAAGGCCGTGACGACGCCGTCAATGGCGGCGACGTCAAACTGGCCGTCGTGCGGGAGGAGCACACCCACGCCGCTGGCCAGCCCCGTGGCCGCGTAGGCCCCGCGCGCTGCCTCGGCGAGCTCGTCAAGCACGGCAACCGCCTCTCCCACGGCGACAAGATCGTCCCCGAGAATCGGGGCCTGAGCCGCCAGATCCCAGAACGGCCCCGACGCCGCCGCGGCCGCGAGGGAGGCATCGTCCGCAACCTCGTCGAGCGCGACCTCAACGCCGTCGAACTCCAGCCGCGACGCCATCGCCGTCAGGGTGCCCGACCGCTCCTGAATCTGGGCGATCGCGTCATACAAGACGAACGCCTGCACTCCGAGGATGGCGCCCGCGGCCACGCCGATCGCAACGAGTCCCGCCAGGGCCGTGGTCAGCGCGCGGCGCCAACGCGAAGGCCGCGATAGCACCCCGGACTCTGCTTCATGCACGTCGAGAACCATACCCGACCGACGGGGCGCGCAATCGTCCGCGCGAAGCCGTCGAACTACTTGATGGTGACCGCGTCGACAAGGACCTCGACGTCGGGGGCCGACGCATACATCTGGAGCTTCACGTCGCTGTGGGCCGATCCCGCCGTCACCTCGACCTCGACTCGCGTCCACTCGTCCGTGATCTCGATGTCGTGCGTCGCGACCTCGGTGGAACCGCCCAACAGCCACAGTGCAAGTCGCCCGCGGAAGACCGTGTCCGCCACGCTCGTTCGGAGCCACAGTGATGCCGTGAATGTCTCACCAGCGGCGACCGACCGCGGGATCGAGACCGACATCGACTCCCCGTTGCTGGACGGTGTGAACGCGGCAACCGTCGAACCATCGATCGAGCCGTAGCCCGTCTCACCGAAGCCATCGGAGACGAGTTGCTGGCCCGCAGCGGCGCTCACTCGCCAATCGCCCCACCCGTCGTCGAAGGAACCGTCGGGAACAATACTCGCGGTCACGGTCACGTCATCGATCCGCAGGTCGTACGACGTGGAGGCCAAGTAGACCTCAAGGCGAAGGCGGGTATGGCCGTCCTTCTCCACCGGCAACGTCACCAGCACGGGTGTCCACTCACCGGACACGGTGAACGAGGTGACGGCGACCTCCGAGCTGCCACCGAGCGCCCAGACGGCGGCCTTCCCTTCAAACTCCCGCGACGCGCTCCCCGAGCGCACCCAGAAGAGCGCCGAGTAGGTCTCTCCCGCGCGGGGAACGATGTCTCCGACATCGAGACCAACCGACCGACCGCGCACCTGAGTATTCGACGCCAGGAACCGGTCCCCAGAGAAGGCGAGTTCCGGGATGTTGTAGACGACGCGGTTCATGAAGCCGTTCTTGAACGTCCACGCGCCCAGGCCCTCTTCGAACGACGGTGAGCTGATTTCGGCGTCACCGCGACTCGGTTGCCACGGGGTGCGCACGACGCTGGCGTTGTCCAGATGCAGGTCCAGTCCGGTCTCAGCGAAGTAGACCTGAAGTCGCAGTTTCGAGTGTCCGGACTTGTCGACGACGAGCGGGACCACGATTTCGGTCCATTCGTTGGATACCTCGAACGAGGACGACGCGGACTCTGCGGAGCCGCCGAGGGCCCACAGCACGACCTTCCCGGAGAATGTTTCGCCGGACCGACCCGACCGGAGCCAAATCGAGGCCGTATAGACCTCACCGGCCTTGGGCGTGGCGGAGATGTCCTGATAAACGGACTTGCCCGCCGCCGACACGTTGGCGGCCAAGAAGTACTCGCCCTCCTGCGCCGATGTCGTCGGGCCGGTGAGCGCACGGTTCACCCCGCTGGTGCCGAAGCGCCAATCGCTCACCGATTTTTCGAAGGATCCGGCGGAGACCAGATTTCCGAGCCCGAACCAGTCGCTGAAGATCCGCCAGAAATTGCGATTCCCGTAGGACGAGCAGGAGTCGCCGGTGCCGTACAGGTTGAGCAGGGCCGCTGAGTTCGGCTGGTAGGGCGTGTAGTTGTACAGCCCGGCGGTCGCGTTGTTGGCGATCGTGACCGACGCGGACCCGCAGGCGGAGTTCGGATGGTAGCCGATCGCGACCGTTTGGCCGGCGCGGTGGTTGAAGCTCGTCGGGTTCAGCCGGTACACCTGAAATTGACGTGCCGCGAAGTAGACCTGGCGGAAGAAGCCCGAGGTCGCGTCGGAACACGGAGCCGTGTCGGGGCAATTGAACCCGGTTGCGTACCGGTAGGCCACCTCAGACGGCGTGCTCCGCGAGACGAGCGACTGCTCCTTTTCCACCAGCACCAGCAGCACGGCCGGGTTGATGTCGCACGCCGCTCCGACCGTCGCAAAGACCTCCGCCGCGGAGGCGTTCGACTGGGCCGCAATCGCGTCGCAGTAGGAGTCCGCCGAACTGGCACTGATCGTGACTCGAATCGACTTGAGGCAGTCGGCGCTCGAGGTGGAGGTGCAACTCGCACCTTCGTCATCCAGGACGTCCTGGATCTCGGCGACAGAGAGGCCGTCGCCGTCGTAGAAGACGGAGTCCGTGATGATGTTGCCGGGGTCGAACTCTGCCGCGCTGGCTGCCGACGCGGCCAGTGGAGTGAGGACGCTGACGACGAGTCCTCCCGCCACCAGGCCCGCGAGCGCACGCGCGCCCACCCCGGTCCACGACATCGCACTCCCCCTCACCCGCCGCGTCGAGACGAGTTGCGGTTGAGTGTAGTCGACGGACTCGGCGATCCCGGGGCGCGCCGCGCCTGTGGTCAGCCGGCCGCGGGCGTGACCGTACCGTCGGAATTCAGGAATCCAACGAAGACGCTGCGCACCGACAGAGTCGTCGTTCGAGGAGTTTCCAGCAGATGGCGTTGCCAGAAGTGCACCTCAGACGTCGCGGTTGCCGTACGCGGCGCGACACTCCACGGCACAGCGCCGTCGTCGAAACTGACCACGGCGACGCGTCCATCGGCCGCCGAAGCGAGTTCAGCCCAATCCAGTGCTCCTGGCTCCCAAATTGTCACCGTCTGCGTGTCGCAGACCGAGGGGAGGGTGAGCGCGAAGTTCGCCGGGGCGCCCGGCCCGACGAGGGCGATCACGTCCGCACCGTCGCTGGCCTCGCAGATCGCCGCAATCTCCTGCCCCTGGTCGCTGCCTTCGACCTCGAAGAAGATCTGCCCCCAGGTCGAAAGGATGCTCAGCGACGTGACCAGGCCAACCGCTCCCGCAGCGATCCGACCCCACTTGCCGAAGCCCGCGAGCAGTCGAAGGCCGATCGCGAAGCCCACGAGGATCGCGGGAGTGATGACCGGGAGCACCCGTCGGAACGCCCAGATCTGGTCAGGAGTGATCTTGATGAAGGTGAGGTAGAGCAGCGCCGAGACCGCGACCGTGGCCAGGATGACAATGTGAGCCGCGCGCTTGCGTGAAATCGCCCAGTACAGCCACAGACACAGCCCTACCGCGGCGATGAGCAGAAGCGGCCAACCGAAGTACCACCCGTACCACCACAGCGAGTACTCGTCGTAGCTGCGGGACGGGTCGATGGGAAGGCCGTCACGAAGCTGGAGTCCCTCGACCGCGTTCTGATACGGCCCCTTGGAGATCTCATGCATTTCGAGCCAAAACGGCCGAGACACCCAGCCGACGAGCAACAGTCCGAGCGTCGCCGCGGCGCCGATGGCAATCGGCTTGTGGGCAGCAACGAACTCGAGGGGTTTCCGGCCGAGGGGGCTTAGCGAGAGGATGACCAGCGCAAGCGCGAAGACAGCCGTCCCGGCCCACAAGGGACGGGAGTTCGCCAACTGGTCACTCAGATAGCGCGGCATGTTGAGCACTAGATCCAGGGTCCCGAGCCCGAGAAGCGCGATCGTCGGTAGGGCGAATTGGAGCGCGGCGCGACCGACCCCTGCATCGGCGCGGGTCCGCCCGACTCCGATCAGGACGAAGACGAAGCCCAGAAGCGCGCCGGCGATCCCCAGCGCGCCGTCAATGCGCGTCAGGGCGGCCGAACCCGTGAAGACGCCCGCGACGATGAAATCGATCGAACGGTGCCGAGCGAAGCCACTGATCAGCCAGACAGCCCCGGCACACATGACCAGCAACGTGAGGATCTCGGTGTAGGTCGTTCGCGACAAATAGATGTAGGGCATCGACAGCGCCAACGCCGCCATCGGCGCGAGAGCCCAGGCTCCGCCGACGAGGCGTCGCGCGAGTCCGTAGACGGCGAGCAGGCCAACCGCACCGAGGAAGACGTTCACCCACGTCGCCCCGACGGTGCCACCGAGGATGTATCCGATCGCGATGAGCGAGGGAAGGCCGATGTTGCCCTGCGTGCGCACCGTCAGGTCGTCCGACACCGCGAACGCGCCGGGCCGTTCGGCGAGCTCGGGGAACTGCGCCGCCAGGGCGTGCGCCGCCGACACATCGAGAGGCGAGCCGCCGGTATTCGCGATGGCAGCACCCGACAGGAGGTAGATTCCGGGGTCGCGAATGGCGACGAAATACTCGCTCGCGAACGGCAACTGCACCGCAGCCCAGACCGCGGCGCCGACGACCGCGATTCCCGCTGTGACGGCGCCGGACGACGCCAGCGGCATGGCGATCGGCATGAGCCAACGAAGAGCGACCAGGCTGACAACAAAGATCGGAATGACCGCCCAAAGCGTGAACCAGCCGAAGATCGCCAGAGTGCTGCAGATCAAGAACAGCGCCGTCGTCGCGAGGACGAGGGCGTCCGGGAGCGAGGTCACGACGCGCCGATCGCGCTCCGCGGCGCCGTTGTCGTGATCGATCAACTCGCCGATGCGCGCCGAGAACGTCGCTCGCGCCTCGGCCCCGAAGGCCTTCCACCGAGCCACGCCGGTTACCCCTCGTGGGAGCGAACGAGTTCAGCGATCGCGTCAGCTTGCGCGAGCGAGCGAGACTTCACGGTCGGAAGGTGCTCGCGGAGCTTGGCATCGACGACATCGCGATCGGCAACGAGCGCGTCGAAGCGCTCGAGCAGATACTCCGGCGTCAGCGCGCTGTGGCCGAACGCCCACTCGGAGAGCTCGAACATCTCCAAAACCTCTTCGTACTTGTGGCTCCACCCGATGACAAGGGTGGGAACCGACATCGCGAGCGACGACACCATCGCGTGGAATCGGCTGGCGACGAAGAAGTCACACCGGCCAATGAGATAGCGCAACACCTGGGAGTCGTACTCCCGGTCGAGCGAGAGCACGGAATCCGGCGAGTCGATCCGGCTCGCAATCTCGCGGCACAGCGGGAGGTCGTTGTTGTGGGTCTTGTCGGTACCCGTGCGGACGCTGTGCGGCACGATGAGCACCTTGCGCCCGCTCGCCGTCATCGCGTCGACGAACGAGACGATGTTGGCGATGTAGTCGCCGCCCGCGGCATCGACCTTCTTTTGCAGCACGACGCTCGGCGACACGCCGACCACGGTGCCCGAGTCGAAGAACGAGAGGTCAATCGTCTCGGCCGCCGACGATGCCTCCGAACCATCGAGTTCGAGCGAGAACGCGTAGTCCGCACCGGCAAGCAGATTGCCGAGCCCCAGACTTTCCGCGTACTCGTGTGTGATCCGGCCGCGCGTCGTGAGCGTCGCAACCTTGGGAAGGAAGGTCTTCGCGGCACGACGGTTGATTGGGTTCTCGAAGGGCCCGACTGCCTGCGCACACTTGAAGACCGGGGTCTTGACGTTGAGCGCGGGAAGGATCGACGCGACGTTGTACAACAAGAACTTCTCGCGTCCGTCGGTGAAGGTGATCCCGCCCTGATCGAGCAGGACCGAACTCGACGCCAGGGCCGCAATCGCGCGGGACCGGCGGCGCAAGAGACCGCGCAGTGGCGGCAGGATTCGGTAGAGCAGCGCCAAGGTGTTGATCGTCACCCCGAGCTGGCGCGGCGAGGCCGGCACGATGTCCAAGTTCTCGTACCGATTCTGCTCGCGGTCCTCGGTGGGGTACATGCTGAAGAGCGTGAAACGAACCCCTGGAATCCGTGTCGAGAGCGTGTGGATCGAGCTCTCGAGCATCGCGGCCGCGCCCTTGTTGCCCGACAGTGCCGAGCCGATGATCGAAATGTGCGGACGGGTCACGATGTCTCCTCGCGAGGGATGTTCGAGCGGAAAGTAAAGTAAAAGCCCGCGACGACGACGTCGGCGAAAGTGCTGAGCAGTCGGGCGAGAAGCGAGGCAATGATCGCGCCCGTGACACCGAGGTACGGGGCCGTGAACAGCACGATGACGGCTTCACGCACGCCGAGCCCGCTGGGGACGAAGATCGCCAGAAGGCCCGCAGCGCCCGCGAGCATGTAGGCGGCGGCAAGGGGCAACCATGCCTCGGGGCCGAACGACGCCACGGTGGCGGCCGTCACGACGAATCCGACGCCGTTCAGCAGGCGCGGCACCACGAACGCCGCCTGGAACCCCATGGTGGCGGGAGTCGAAAGGAAATAGCTCACGGGCAGATCCTGCTTGGCGACACGCCGGAATACGGGCGCCAGCAGCTTGTGGAAGACCCATCGGTTAGAGACGACGAGAAGCGGAACAACGGCGAGCAGTGGCAACACGACGACGCCAACGTTGTCGGTGACCAGATCGACACCGAGCGCCCAGGCCAGAATGATGACACTCGGCACGGTCGCCGCGAGCACGAGGAAGACGTTCTCGTAGACGAAGGTGATTGCGACGATCGTGCGCGATATCCCGCGGCGTGCGCCCCAGGCCACCTTGTTGACGAAGCTCCCCACCTGCCCCGGAATGTACTTCAGCAGCCACGACGCCGAATGCACGGCGATGGCTTCACGGACGCCCACGACGCGCGAACCGGCCAGTCGATTCACCATTCCGCCCCACAGCAAGCCCGACACCGGGACCGCCAACGCGAACAACACGAGACCAAGGATCATCGCCGGATGGAATGCGAGTTCGGCCGCTTGGACCTCGGCCCAATTCTCGGCCAGCGCGCGCCCGAAGAGCACGCCCACGACCACGAGGACGAGGGCGGTGAGCGCGAATCGAAGCACCTTGCGCATGCGAGGTGTCAGACGTGAAACGAGGTTGATGAGGAACTCCCAGTGCGCGCGAACAGACAGTCAGGCGAGCAGAGTCTACGACACGGCCCGTTACGCCTCGGGCGCGGGCGAACGCGACGACAACGCGCGACTAGTCTCGAACCGATGAATGGCGAGCGCGCATGACACTCCAGGACGTCGTGATCGTCGGGTCTGGACCGAACGGACTCGCGGCGGGCGTTGTTCTCGCCCGAGCCGGACTCGACGTGACCGTGGTCGAACGCGCAGACACCATCGGCGGCGGAACCCGGACCTCCGAGCTGACGCTGCCGGGATTCCGCCACGACGTGTGCTCGTCCGTTCACCCGATGACGTTGACGTCGAAATTCTTCCGCGAGTTTCAGATCGAACGACGCGTGGAGTTGCTCGTCGGCGATATCTCCTACGCACAGCCACTGGACCCTGAGCGCGCCGCGATCGCCTACCGCGATCTGGAGCGCACCAGCGAGCGGCTCGGCGACGACGGTCGCGCGTGGACGTCCCTCATGGCACCGCTCGTCGACCACACGCAGGGAATCGCCGACTTCACACTGTCCCAGCTACTTCGTATCCCCGCCGACCCCGTGACGGCGGTCCGGTTCGGACTCCGCGTCCTCGAACAGGGCACGCCCGCCTGGAACCTTCGGTTCCGGGGCGAGGAGGCTCCCGCCCTGCTCGCCGGTCTCAGCGCACACTCGATCGGCCAAATGCCCAGGCTCTCGACGTCGGGCGCGGGGATCTTCCTCGGAGCGCTCGCCCACGCCGGCGGGTGGCCGATCCCGCGCGGCGGGAGCCAGTCGATCGCGGACGCCATGGCCGACGACATTCGCGCGCACGGGGGGCGAGTCGAAACCGGGATCGAGGTGACCTCCCGCGCCGACATCCCCCCCGCGCGCGCAACTCTCTTCGATGTGAGCCCGCGCGCACTCGTGCGCATCCTGGGCGACGAGGTGCCGCCGCGGTATCGGCGCGCGCTCGCCCGCTTCCGTTACGGCGATGCCGTCGCCAAGATCGACTTCGCTCTCGACGGCGAGGTCCCGTGGAGCAACCCCGACCTGCGGTCCGCACCCACGTTACACCTCGGCGGAACCCGGCAGGAGGTCGCCGCGGCAGAGGCAGCCGTGGCCCGCGGCGAGCACCCCGAGCAGCCGTACGTCCTGGTCAACCAGCCGTCGGTGCTCGACGACACCCGGGCCCCGGTCGGCAAGCACGTGCTCTGGGCGTACGCGCACGTTCCCCACGGCTCCACACGCGATGTCGCAGAGGCGATGATCCGGCAGATCGAGCGTTTCGCCCCCGGGTTCCGGGATCGGATCCTCGCCCAGCACTATTCCTCGGCCGAGGACGTCGAGCTGTACAACCCGAACTACGTCGGCGGCGACATCTCCGCCGGCGCCATGACGATCGCACAACTCGTCAAACGTCCGGTCGTCTCGCGAGACCCCTGGCGGACCCCGATCCCCGGCGTTTTTCTGAGCTCATCGTCAACGCCGCCGGGAACGGGAGTCCACGGCATGGCCGGGTACTGGGCTGCACGGAGCGCCCTGCGCCATGTCTTCGGCCAGGGCATGCCGAGCCTCGGAGTCGCGAGCTAGTCGTTCGAGACGAGTTCGTCCGCGCCGGGAGGGGCGACCCTCGGACCGAGGAACCACGCGGCGAACACCGAGCGGTCGTCCGCAAGCGGACGATCTCCCGCCCGCCGCGTGCGCCACAGCGCGAGCCAGAGGAATCCCGGCACGCGGAATGTCGCTTCCGCCCGCGCCCGTTGGCCGGTCACAACGTCGCTGCCGCCTGCGAGCTGGAAAGCGAGGCCACCTGCCGGGGAGCCGAACGATGCGGGCATCTCGCGCACGGGAAGCTCGCCGCGACCGAATCGCCGGACGAAGGCGGCCACCTCAAGCGCGGCGGGCCGAGCACGATCGACCAAGAGAACGCCCGGCGCGTTGTGACCCCGACGCGCGCGACGCCACGGGGCCGCCAGGTCGAAGAACAGCAGGATCAGGACGATGTTCTCGAGGAATGCGACGTTCATCAGCAAGAAGATCGACGCGTGGAAGACGGCGAAGCCGATGGCGAAGCCGATCTTGAGCCACCCCGGCCGCAGGAACAGGACGATGAACGCGACCAGTTCAAGGAGCGTGCCACCCAAGAACAGAAGGTCCAACGGGGCACGCCAGACCTCCGCGAGGAACGCGGTGCCGAGGTCGAATCCGAAGGGGTTCGGTCGGAGGTTTCGGTTGATGATCCAGTTCTGCAACGAACCGTCGAGGAAGATCCCGGGACCTCCGATGAAGGTTCGAGCCGCGCCGATGAAGAAGTACTGGATGATCACGACGAGGCTGAGCGCAATGAGCGACGCGCGATACACGCCTTCGCGGCGCGGGCGACGTGCGGCTCGCGATACCGCGAATGCGTCCCACGCCGGGGTGAACAGCAGCAGGAAGTGGGCGTAGGCGAGGGTCATCTCGCGGTGGTCCCAGTGCCCGCCGAAGCCCTTCTTGACCTGCAGATACACGAAGACGAGCGCAAGGGCGACGGCCGCGGCCACGCGAGCGCCGCGGAAGCCGAACATCGCCCAGGCGAATAGTCCGATCAGCACCGATTTGAGGGCGAACAGGCCCGTCGGCGTGAGCAACGCGGCCCAGGCCGTGCCGGGCACGAGCTGGAACACCCCGAACGCATGGAACAGCTCCTGCGGCAGGAACGTCAGGCTCTGCACCGGATCTTGGACGACGTAAACGATCCAGATCGCCAGCATCAGAATGCGGGCGAGCGCCAACGACTCCGCGGTCGCGGTCGCGTGCAGCGGGACGTTGTCGAGTCCGAGGCGCCGCACGAGCGCACCGAGCTTGCTCATCGCGTGCTCCTCAAGTCGTCCGCGTCCCAGCTCAGGATGAGCTCGGACTCGGGCTCCAACGGCGTCCCGGTGACCCGGAGAAAGTCCATGCGCGCGACATCGATGCCGCGGGCCGCGAGAGCGCGTTCGAGGCCGACCGCGTAGAGCCGGAGCTCCTCCCGTGCACGAAGCTCGTCTTCCGAACCGGCGGGTTCCGCGGTCCAACTCAGCAGCACGCGCATCCGCGTGGACAGCGGCGGAAGGCCGATGGCCTCGAACTCGGATGCGATGTTGACCTGCTCGATCGAGCCGTCGGTCAGCGTCGCTTCCCACCCGTACGTGCTCTCCACGGACTCGGGGATCTGCACCTGATACATCGCGAACCGCGTCAACGGAACTGCCGAGAGTTTCTGCGGATAGTCGTACTGCCAACGGTCGAGCATCTGCGCGCCACCCCAGGCCGCGAGGAACAGGAACAGCACGGTGAGTGCCGCCGCTCCGAGCGGGAACAGGCGCTGCCGAAGCCGCGAGAAAATCAGAATCGCGACGAACACGCCGAGAACGAAAATGAACTCGAGCCCCGCGCGAACAACCAGTTCTGCCGTGACTTCCGAGCTATCCACTCGGCGAGGCTAGCACGCGGGATCAGCCCAACAGTCGCCGCAAATACTCCCCGTAACCGCTCTTGACGAGCGGGGCCGCGAGCTTTTCCAGTTGGTCGTCGTCGATCCAGCCCTGCCGCCACGCCACCTCTTCGAGGCAGCCGATCTTGTCGCCTTGTCGAGCCTCGATCACGCGGACGAACTCGGTCGCCGCAACCATCGAGTCGATCGTCCCCGTGTCGAGCCAGACGGTCCCGCGCTCCAGTGGCTGGGCGCGCAGTCGACCATCGGCGAGGTATGCCCCGTTGACGTCGGTGATCTCGAGCTCTCCGCGCGGGCTCGGCTTAATCGTGCGCGCGATCTCGACCACCCCGGCGTCGTAGAAATAGAGCCCGGGAACAGCGAAACCGCTCTTCGGCGCGGCGGGTTTCTCTTCGATGGTGAGGACGCGACCCTCGGCGTCGAACTCGACGACACCGTACGCGCTCGGGTCGGCCACCGGCGCCGCGAAGATCACTGCACCGTCGACATCGGTGTGTTCACGAAGCCGGGTGCCGAGCCCCGCACCGTGGAAAACGTTGTCACCGAGCGCCAGCGCCGCGGCGTCGCCCGCGAGGAAGTCGGCACCGATAAGAAACGCCTCGGCGAGCCCCTTCGGCTCCGCCTGTGTCGCATACTCGAGCCGAATGCCGAGCTGCGAGCCGTCGCCCAACAACCGCTCGAAGTTCGCGCGGTCGCCGGGTGTGGTGATGATCAGGACCTCGCGGATCCCCGCCAGCATGAGCGTCGACAGGGGGTAGTAGATCATCGGCTTGTCGTAGATCGGCATCAGCTGCTTGGAGATGCCGAGCGTGATCGGGTGCAGCCTGGTCCCGGAGCCGCCCGCAAGAATGATGCCCTTCATCGACCGACCTCTCGGTACCAGGTCTGGCAGGTGTCCCACGATGGAAGCCATCCCTGCTCGCCTGCCTCCGCGAGCGTGGGGGCGCCCTCGTCCTTGGGTGACATTTTCGCGCCGGCGGGCACCGGAAGACCGATCGCAGCGTCGAGGGGTGAAATCGTGCGGTCGTGGGCGGGCTTGTAGACGTCCGTCGTCAAGTACGCGACCGTCGCGTCGGTCCTCGCCCAAAACGCGTGCCCGATACCTTCCGGCAAGAACACGGCGCTGCGCCGTTCGGTGTCGAGCTCGACCGCATCCCAGACGCCGAAGGTCGGCGAGCCGACCCGGAGGTCGACGACGTAGTCGGTCACGTGTCCGCTCATCGCGACAACGTACTTGCCCTGGCCGGGAGGCACGTCAGAGAAGTGGATGCCGCGAACGACGCCCGCGACCGACACCGAGAGATTCGCTTGTTGCAGATCGAACCTGCGACCGGTCGCCGACTGCAGTTCATCGGCCCGAAACCACTCGAGGAATTCGCCGCGCTCATCCCGGTGATGGAGAGGCACGAACTCCAGGCAATCAGGAACGTTCAGGGCACGGATCTCCACGACGTGAGTCTAGCGAGCCGCTCCGGTCGCCCGTACGGCAGGCTCCGAGCGCGGCCTCGCTAGACTCACGTCGTGCGAATTCTTGTCACCGGCGGTGCCGGATTCATCGGCTCGAACTTCGTTCGCCGCACGCTGGAAGGCGCCTATCCGGATTTCGCGGACGCCGACGTCGTGGTGTACGACGCGCTCACCTACTCGGGCAACCTGGCCAATCTGGCGCCGGTCGCCGAGAACCCCCGCTACCGGTTCGTTCACGCCGATATCCGCGACGCGAGCGCTCTGGATCGCGAGTTACCGCACGTCGACGTCGTCGTCCACTTCGCCGCCGAGTCTCACGTCGATCGGTCGGTGCTGGATGCTGGCCCGTTCGTCTCGACGAACGTCGTCGGCACGCAGACCCTGTTGGATGCCGCCGTCCGGCACGGCGTCCGGAAGGTCGTCCACGTCTCGACCGACGAGGTGTACGGCTCGATCGCCGAGGGGTCGTGGACGGAAGATCATCTCCTGGAGCCGAATTCGCCGTATGCGGCGAGCAAGGCTGGCAGCGATCTGCTCGCGCGCTCCTACGTGCGAACGCACGGTCTCGACGTCTCGATCACCCGCTGCTCGAACAACTACGGGCCGTACCACTTTCCCGAGAAGGTCATCCCGCTGTTCGTGACGCGTCTGCTCGACGGCGGGCGCGTTCCGCTGTACGGCGACGGCTCGAACGTGCGGGATTGGCTGCACGTCGACGACCACTGCCGCGGCATCGCGCTCGTGCTGGCGACGGGGCGCGCTGGTGAGATCTACAACATCGGCGGTGGCACCGAGCTGACCAACCGCGAGCTCACGGAGCTGCTGCTGGATGCCACCGGTCGCGGTTGGGACGCCGTCGACCATGTCGCCGACCGCAAGGGCCACGACCTGCGCTACAGCGTCGACATCACCAAGATCAGCACTGAATTGGGCTACCAGCCGGAGGTCCCGTTCCAACGCGGCCTCGCCGAGGTGGTCGACTGGTACCGAACCCGGCGCGACTGGTGGGAGCCGCTGCTCGAGCGCGCCGGTCTCGCATGACCGTTCGATCCGACGCCCGCTGGCTCGTCACCGGTGCCCACGGCCTGCTCGGGCGTGAGCTGGTCGCCGCGCTCGCCGGGCGCCAGGTGACCGCGCGCGGCCGCTCCGAGCTGGACATCACCGACCCCGACGCGATCGCCGACGCGATCTCCGGCGCCGACGTCGTCCTGAACGCGGCCGCGTACACGGCCGTCGATGCGGCCGAATACGATGAAGACGGCGCGTTCGCCGCCAACGCGCTCGGCGCCGAGAACGTGGCCCGCGCTGCCGCGCTGCGCGGCGCCCGACTCGTCCATGTGTCGACGGACTACGTCTTCGACGGTCGCGCGACGAGCGCCTACCGCGCCGACGCGCCGCCGAGTCCGATCAACGCCTACGGCCGAACCAAGGCCGAGGGCGAGCGCCGGGTGATGGCCGCCAGCGACGGCCGCGCCTCGATCGTCCGAACCGCCTGGCTGTACGGCGGCCCCGGCGACTTCCCGCACGCGGTGCTCGCCGCGGCACGCACCGGACGGCCGCTCCGCGGAGCCGACGACCAGATCGGACAGCCGACGTGGGCGCGCGACCTGGCGAAGCGCATCGTCGAACTGGCGGATCGCCCGGTCCCCGGCGGGATCTACCACGGCACCAACTCGGGCCAGACGAGCCGACGCGAGTTCATGCGGGCCATCCTCGAAGATGCGGGGCTCGGACACCTCCCCGTGGAATCGGCGCGAGCGATCGACTTCGCGATGCCGGCGGCGCGCCCCGCGTGGTCGGTGCTGGACCATGCCTCGTGGGATGCCGCCGGACTGACTCCGATGCGAGGCTGGCGCGAGGCGCTTGGCGACGCCGCGCGGGCACAGGGATGGGCCGCATGAGCGAACTCCGGGTGATCGTCGACCAGCTCGTGGCACCGGTGCCGGGCGGCATCGGGCGCTACACCGCTGAGCTCGCACGCGGCCTCGTGGACACCGCGCCGGCTGGCTGGGAGGTGACGGGTGTGGTCTCCGCCTCGCCCGAGGCCGACCGCGCGCGCATCCGATCGACGATCCCCGGGCTGGCTCGCCTCGACACGACCGCGCTGGCCCGGCGCGAGCTGTCGCTGGCCTGGTCGCTCGGCCTCGCGCGTCCCCACTGGAGCGGCGCCGTCCACGCTCCGAGCCTGCTCGCCCCGATCTTCCGCTCCGGCCACCGGAACTCTCCCGGCGCTCGGCTCGCCGTGACCATCCACGACGCCGTGCCCTGGACCCACCCGGAGACGCTGACCCCGCACGGCGTCCGCTGGCACCGGGCCATGGCGAGGCGGGCCGAGCGCTTCGCCGACGCCATCATCGTCGACACCCATGCCGTCGCGCGGGAGCTGTCGGCGCACTTCGAATTCGGAGACCGGGTCCGCGTCATCGGCGCTGCCGTCGGAAGCGACCTGGGGTTGCCCGACGACGAGGAGAGCCGCGCCGCGGCGCTTGAGCTGCCGGAGCGCTACCTGCTCGCCGTCGGCAGCCTCGAGCCGCGCAAGGCACTTGATCAGCTCATTCGCTCGCTCGCCGACACGCCCGACGACGTTCCGCTCTTGGTCGTCGGCGCGGGCGGCTGGGGCGGAGTCGACATCGGCGCGCTCATCGCCGAGGCGGGCCTGGCGCCGGGGCGGGTCCGCACGCTCGGCCGGCTCGACGACGCCGACCTGGCCGTGGTGCTGTCGCGGGCGAGCGTCTTCGTCTTTCCGAGTGTGGCGGAAGGCTTCGGCCTTCCCGTGCTCGAAGCGTTCACGCTCGGCACGCCCGTCGTGCATTCGGATGCGCCCGCCGTCTCGGAGGTCGCTGGCGGCGCCGGGCTCGAAGTCGCGCGCGCCGACCCTGCGCACTATCCGCGACGCCTCGCCGAGGCGATCCGCTCGGTGCTCGAGGACCCCGCGCTCGCAGAGCGTCTCACGATCCGTGGCCGGGAGCGCGTCTCGGCATACAGCTGGCGCGACTCCGCCGAGCAGGTCTGGCGACTCCACTCAGAACTCTGAGCCGTCTCAGGGCACCGGCGTGGGACTCGGCGTCACCGCCGTCGTGAGTTCGTCGACGACCGCGCGAATCGCGTCGAAGTCGGGCTGCCACGTCTCCACCTCGGGCGGCACGAAGTCGTAGGTGACCAGGTCGAACTCCCGCGCGTCCAACGCCAGCTCCGCGAAGTGGGCGAGCATGGTGCCGGGGATGTCGGTCGTGACGAGCGCGGCGCCCGCCGCCGCCAACTCGTTGAAGCGCAGCAGCACGTTGGCGGGCTCAATCTGCTCGAGAACCGCCGCCTGGACCTCGCGCTGGCGCTGCATCCGGTCGTAGTCGTCGGTCGAGTGCCTCGACCGGGCATACCACAGGGCGGTGTAGCCGTCCATGTGCTGCAGGCCGACCTCGATCCACCCCTCGACCCCGAACAGCGAGCCGTCCTCGTTGAGGCCGCCCTCGATCGGAAGTCGCTCCTGCACGTCGATGTCGATGCCGCCGAGGGCGTCGATCAGGTTCTCAAAAGCCGCCATGTCGACGAGGACGTAGTACTGCAGCTCCAGTCCCAGGACGCCCGACACCGCGTCGCGCATCGCCTCGATCCCGGGGCTGCTGCCGGACTCCTCCGCCTCCGGATAGAGATCAGCGTGCTCTTCGCCGTAGGTGTAGAGATAGCTGATGAGGCACTCGCTCCCGCACGAGTAGCCATCGGGAAAGACGTCGGCCAGGGGCGAGTCCGCCGGGAACGGCACGTCTTCGAGGTTGCGCGGCACACCGAAGATGACCGAGCGCCCGGTCGCTGCCTCGATGCTCACGACCGAGATCGAGTCCGGGCGCAGACCGAGGCGGTCGGCACCCGCGTCACCGCCGAGAAGGAGGATGTTGTACCGGCCGTCGATCGGTTCGGCGATCATGGTGCCGCCGCCGAAGACGGTGCTGAGCACACCGAGGGCCGAGACGCCGCTGGCGGCGCCGTAGCTCGCACTGCCGGTCGCGACCACGAGTCCGGCGACGGCCAGGAGCGCGACCGGCGCGCGGGCCGATGGCGCCACACGGACGATGCGCACCAGGCGCAGCGTGTCCAGGGTCACGACGACCCAGAGCAGGGCGTAGAAGATCAGGGTGGACACGCCGACCGCGAGCACGATCGGCTGGGTGAGAAACGCCAGCAGCCAGCCGCGCTGGACGAGAGCGAGCACCAGCACCGCGACAACGAGCACCCAGCCGACGAACGTCGCCCCGAGCGCGAAACGGCCGAGCCGTCGACTGCCCGCGAGCACCTGCGCCGAGCCGGGCACGAGCAGATTCAGCCCGACGAGCCACCACGCGCGACGCGTCATGACCTCCGGAGAACGAACATCCGGATTCCGGACGGGGCTGGTGCTGGTCACGCCGGAGTCCGCGTCACAGCTCGCGCTGGAGCTTCGCGTTCTTCTCGGCGACCAGGGTTTCCAGGCTCGCGGCGTACTCGGCGAGTCGGGCCTCAAGCGCCGGATCGGTGGCGCCGAGCATGCGGGCCGCGAGCAGCCCGGCGTTGCGCGCGCCCCCGATCGACACGGTCGCGACCGGAATCCCGGCGGGCATCTGCACGATCGACAGCAGCGAATCGAGACCGTCGAGCTTCGCGAGCGGCACGGGAACGCCGATCACCGGAAGCGTCGTCACCGAGGCGAGCATGCCGGGCAGATGCGCGGCTCCGCCGGCGCCGGCGATGATCGCCCGCAGGCCGCGACCGGCCGCCTGCGTTCCGAACTCGATCATCCGGTGCGGCGTGCGATGGGCCGAGACGACCTCGACCTCGTGCGGGATGTCGAACTCGGCGAGCGCCGCGGCGGCGTCCCTCATCACGTTCCAGTCCGAATCGGACCCCATGACGACGGCAACGAGCGGCTTGACTTCAGGCACGTCGCCCATGCTACGACTCAGCCCTCGAAGAACCCTGCCGCGGCGCGCGCACGCGCGCGGACGGCCTCCAGGTCGTCACCGACCGCGGTCACGTGCCCGACCTTGCGACCGGGGCGCGACGGCTTGCCGTAGGAGTGGAACTTGACGCCCGGCTCGGCGGCGAGCGCGCCCGCGTAGCGCTCCGGCATCGACGCGCCCACGGGCCCCCCGAGCACGTTCACCATGACGCTCCACGCCGCGTGCGGCGTCGTCGCGCCCAGCGGCAGATCGAGCACCGCACGCAGGTGCTGCTCGAACTGGCTCGTCACGCAGCCGTCGATCGTCCAATGGCCGGTGTTGTGCGGGCGCATCGCGAGCTCGTTGACCAGCAGTCGCCCGTCGGCGGTCTCGAACAGCTCCACCGCGAGCACGCCCGTCACGCCGAGACCGGTCGCGATCGACTCCGCGAGCGCCGCGGCCTCGGCGACGAGCTCGACCGAGGCCCCCGGCGCGGGCGCCGTGACCTCGGCGCACACGCCATCGCGCTGCACGGTCTCCACCAGCGGCCACGCCGCGAGCTCACCGCTCGGGCGACGCGCCACCAACTGTGCGAGCTCGCGTCGGAAATCGACGAGCTCCTCCACCAGCAGGGCTCCCCCGGAGGCGTGCTCGTCGACAACCGCGAACCAGTCGGCGACCGCGTCCGCGCTGCGCACCACCCGCACGCCCTTGCCGTCATAGCCGCCGCGCGGCGTCTTCACGACCGCGGCACCGCCGTGCGCCGCCAGGAAGTCGGCCAGCTCCGCCTCATCGTGCACGGCCGCCCAGTCGGGAACCGGGGCGCCCAGCTGGGTCAGTCGCTCGCGCATCCACAGCTTGTCCTGCGCGACCGCGAGCGGCTCGGGGCCCGGATGCACCGAGACGCCGCGCTCCCCCAGTTCGGTCAGCACGGGCTGCGGAACATGCTCGTGATCGAAGGTGACGACATCGACATCGGAGGCGAAGCTCAGCACCGTCGCGGCATCCCGATAGTCGCCGACCGCCGTCGCGGCGATCTCGGCCGACATCCCCTCGGCCTCAGCCAGCACGCGGATCTCGATCCCCAATGCGACCGCCGGGGGCACCATCATGCGTGCCAACTGCCCGCCGCCGATCACGCCGACTCTCACCGATCAACCTCCAGGATCGCCCCACGCAGTCCGGTTAGACTGCCGCCTCTACGACCCTAGTTGCCCGCATCGGGCGCGAACCCCGAAGCGAGGCAAGCCGCGTGCGAAAGCTGTTCGGGCAGTTCACGCGCTTCGGCCTCGTCGGGGCCATCGGGCTCGTGATCGACATCGGCATCTTCAACCTGCTGCGCCTCACGATCCTGAGCCCCGACGAACTCCACGAAGGGCCCGTGATCGCCAAGGTCATCTCGACGACGGTCGCGATCGCCGCGAACTGGATCGGCAATCGGCTCTGGACCTTCCGTGAGCACCGCGGTCGGCAGCTCGTGCGCGAGGGCGTCGAGTTCGCGCTCGTCAGCGTCGGCGGAATGCTGATCGGCCTGGCATGCCTGTGGGTGTCGCACTACGCGCTCGGCTTCACGAGCCTGCTCGCCGACAACATCGCGAGCAACGTCGTCGGCTTGGGCCTCGGCACCGCGTTCCGCTTCGCGCTGTACCGGGCGTGGGTGTTTGCGCCGCACCGCGGCGACACCGCGCCGGCGCTATTCCCCGACGACACCGAGAGCGCCACCAGCGGGCTCCGGGAGACGGTGTTAGGGGCGGCCGAGCCCCTGGAACGTCCAACCCGCCGCGCGCCACGCGACGGGATCGAGGCAGTTGCGGGCGTCGATCATGTGGGCCCGCGCGACGCGTGACCCGGCCTCGGCCGCATCCAGCTCGCGGAAGTGCCGCCACTCGGTCGCCACGATCACCAGCTCCGCATCCGCCAGGGCGTCGGTGATCTGCGGCACGTAGTTCAGCTCCGGGTGCACCCGGCGCGCCGTCTCGATCGCCTCCGGGTCGGTCGCCCGCACGTCGGCGCCGAGATCGTGCAAACGGTACGCCACATCCAGAGCGGGGGCGTCGCGCACGTCGTCCGAGTCGGGCTTGAAGGCGAGACCCAGCACCGCGATCTTGCGGCCCGTCACGTCGCCGTCGAAGGCGTTCAAGGCGAGCTCGACGACGCGGTCGCGGCGACGCATGTTGATCTCGTCGACCTCGCGCAAGAAGCCGACAGCACGGCCGACGCCGAGCTCTTCGGCCCGCGCCGAGAACGCGCGAATGTCCTTGGGCAGGCAGCCGCCACCGAAGCCGATGCCGGCATTCAGGAAGCGACGACCGATGCGCGCGTCGTGGCCGATCGCGTCGGCGAGCTGCGTGACATCGGCGCCGGTGACCTCGGCGATCTCGGCCATCGCGTTAATGAACGAGATCTTCGTCGCGAGGAACGCATTCGCGCTCACCTTCACCAGCTCGGCGGTCGCGAAGTCCATGACCAGACGCGGAATGCCGCTCTCGATCGCGGTCGCATAGACCTCATCGAGCTGGGCGACCGCGGAGGCCCCCTCGTCACCGGGGCGGACGCCGTACACCAGGCGGTCGGGGCGCAGCGTGTCCTCGACCGCGAAGCCTTCGCGCAAGAACTCGGGGTTCCAGGCGAGGGCCGCGTGCGGCGCCTTCTCGCGCACGATCGCGTCCAAACGCGCCGCGGTGCCGACCGGCACCGTCGACTTGCCGGCGATCAGCGCGCCCTCGGCCAGGTGCGGAAGCACCGACTCGAACGCCGCGTCGACATACGCGAGGTTCGCGCCGTGACCGTCGGCGCGCTGCGGGGTGCCGACCGCGAGGAAGTGCACCTCGGCATCGGCGATGACCGCAAAGTCGGTCGAGAACGCCAAGCGGCCCGACGCGAGCTGCTCGCGCAGCAGCTCGTCGAACCCGGGCTCGTAGAACGGCACCCGGCCGCTCGCGAGCATCTCGATCTTCTGGGCGTCGACATCCACGCCGACGACCGTGTGACCGAGCGACGCCATGCTGGCCGCGTGAACCGCGCCGAGATAACCGCATCCAATAACCGAAAGCTTCACAATGCCCCATTCTGCCCGAGTGTCCGGGCCGCGCTGACCGGCCGGATCTCAGCCCGCTTCGCCCTGCTGACGCCTCGCCGCGATCGGATTGAGGCTCTCCTCCATGAGGTCGTGCAGCGCTGACTGCACGACCGCCGCGTGCGGCACATCGCGCAGCACGAACGGATGCTCCAGCCCGGTGTTCACACGCACGTCGCCGCTGCCGAAGACGAACTGCAGCCCCGCCTGCCGGACCGTGACGTCGTAGCTGCGCGAATGCAGAAGCTCCTGGCGCGTGCGCACGACGACACCGCGACGCGCCACGATGCGCCGTGTGGTCACCACGTAGCTGTGATTGAGCCAGGAGACCACCGGCGCGAGCACCCCGAGAACGACGAGAACACCGGCGGCGACGAACAGCACGGTGTCGTACCACGGCTCCGGCAGGTTGCCCGCGAAATAGCTCGTGGCCCCGGCGACGACGACCAGCAGCACGCTGGGCCAGAACAGCGCGCGGCCGTGCGAGCGCAGCCGCGCGACGACGACCTCGGGCTCGGCGGCGTTCACGACGGGTGCCTCACGTGGGTGACATCGCCCGCGGCGACCGCGACGACCGCTGCGCCGTCCGCGGGCGCCACGCGCAGCCGCCCTGCGGCGTCGAGGCCGACGGCGGTGCCCTCGAGCAGCTCGTTCCCGGGCAGTTCTACGCGGACCGCGCGCCCGAGCGTCGCGCAGACCTCGATCGCCCGTTCGGCGAGCCCGCTCACCTCGGCATCGCCGTCGGCGAGCGCGTAGCTCTCAACGAGGGCGCGGAGCCGGCGCAGGTACTCCGCCACGAGCGCGTCGAGAAGGTCGTCGTCCACCGCCACGCCGAGCACGTCGAGCGACGTGGCGGTCGGCACCGGCAGCTGCGCGGTCGTCATGGCCGTGTTGATGCCCAGACCGAGCACGGCGGCGTCGCCGCTGGGGACGAGTTCGGCGAGGATCCCGCACAGCTTTCGGCCGTCGACGAGCACGTCGTTCGGCCACTTGAGTCCGGCCTCCAGGTCGGGAATCACCGCGGCGAGCGCATCGTGCATGGCGACGCCCGCCGCCAGCGGAATCCAGCTGAAGCGCTCCAGCCCGAGCGGCGCGCCGTGGGAGTCCCGCGGGCGCAGATAGATCGAGATCGCGAGCGAGGCTCCCGCCGGCGCCACCCAGCTGCGGCCGAGACGCCCGCGTCCGGCCGTCTGCGTGTCGGTCAGCAGCGTTGTGAACTCCGCCAGGTCGGTCGCCGTCGCCAGCGTCACAAGGTCGGCGTTCGTCGACGCGCTCTCGTCACGCCAGAGCAGCTCCGGCACGACGTCGCGACTCGCGCGCCAACTCGTCATGCCGCCAGCCTAGAGCGACATCCCGCGCGCACGAGGAGCCGCGCGCCCGCGCGTAAAGTTGACGAACCATGACGGCTTCGCCTGCCTCCGACGCGCCCGCGCGCGTCGTCATCGTCATGCCCACCTTCAACGAGGCCGAGAACCTCGCCGCGGTGGCGGGCGCGGCGCTCGACGCGCTCCCCCAGGCGCGGCTGCTCGTCGTCGACGACGCCAGCCCCGATGGCACCGGACGACTCGCCGACGAGCTCGCCGCCGCCGATGCCCGCATTCACGTGCTGCATCGCAGCGGCCGCGAGGGCCTCGGGGCCGCCTACCTCGCCGGGTTCGCCGCCGTCTTCCGCGATCCGGCGCTCGCCGCCGACGTGATCATCGAGATGGATGCCGACGGCTCGCACCCGGCCAGCGCCCTGCCGGCGCTGCGCGACCGCCTGCTCGCCGACGAGACGCTCGGACTGGTGATCGGCTCGCGCTGGGTCCCCGGCGGCGGCATCGCCGACTGGCCGCGCTACCGCAGCCTCCTCAGCCGAGCCGGGAACACCTACGCCCGCGTGCTCCTCGGGCTCGCCGTCCGCGACTCCACCGCCGGTTTCCGCGCCTACCGCGTCGCCGCGCTGCACGCCGCCATCGACGACGTCGTGCAATCGCATGGATACTGCTTCCAGATCGACCTCGCCCGCCGCGTCGATGCGGCCGGCTTCGGGCTCGCCGAGGTTCCGATCACGTTCCGCGATCGCGTGCACGGCGCCTCCAAGATGAACGCCCGGATCGTGCTCGAGGCGATGTGGCGGGTCACCGGCTGGGGGCTCGCGCGCATGCTCGGGCGGGGCATCCGTGGAAAGGTCACCAGGAATCGGCCGACACTTGGGGGATTCCCTCAAGGCGACGTGTCGGGCGGTGCTCGCTAGGCTGAACGGCGTGAGCGCCGACGATCAGACCCCCGACCTGTACACGACTGCAGGCAAGCTCGCCGATCTCAAGGCCCGATACCACGAGGCGGTGACCGCGAGCGGCGAGGCCGCCATCGCCAAACAGCACGCCAAGGGCAAGAAGACGGCGCGTGAGCGGATCACCGAACTGCTCGATCAGGGATCGTTCGTGGAGCTCGACGAGTTCGTGCGCCACCGCACCCACGCCTTCGGCATGGAGAACAAGCGCCCCTACGGCGACGCGGTCGTCACCGGCACCGGCACCATCCACGGCCGCCAGGTCGCCGTGTACGCACAGGACTTCACCATCTTCGGCGGCTCGCTCGGCGAGGTGGCGGGCGAGAAGATCATCAAGGTGATGGAGCTCGCCATGCGCACCGGCGTGCCGATCATCGGCATGCTCGACTCGGGCGGCGCGCGCATCCAGGAGGGCGTTGTCGCGCTCGGCAAGTACGGCGAGATCTTCCGCCTGAACACGGCCAGCTCGGGCGTCATCCCGCAGATCTCGATCATCATGGGACCGGCGGCCGGCGGTGCGGTCTACGGGCCCGCGCTCACCGACTTCGTCGTGATGGTCGACAAGACGAGCCAGATGTTCGTCACCGGACCCGACGTCATCAAGACGGTCACCGGCGAGGACGTCGGCATGGACGAACTCGGCGGCGCGTACACGCACAGCCAGCGCACCGGCGTCTCGCACTACCTCGCCGACGACGAGACGGATGCGCTCGATTTCGCACGCGCCCTCGTCTCGTTCCTCCCCGACAACAACCTCGCGGAGCTTCCGGTCTACGAGAGCGAGGTCGAGCTCGAGATCACCGACGCCGACCGTCGCCTGAACACGATCATCCCCGACTCGCCGAACCAGCCGTACGACGTGCGCGAGATCATCGAGCACATCGTCGACAACGAGGACTTCCTCGAGATCCAGGCGCTGTTCGCCCCGAACATCGTGATCGGCTTCGCGCGCGTGGAGGGCCGCTCGATCGGCATCATCGCGAACCAGCCGCAGCAGATGGCCGGCACGCTCAACATCGACGCGGGCGAGAAGGCGGCCCGGTTCGTGCGCTTCTGCGACGCGTTCTCGATCCCGATCCTCACCCTGGTGGATGTGCCCGGCTACCTGCCCGGCACCGACCAGGAGTGGACTGGTGTCATCCGCCGCGGCGCAAAGCTGCTCTACGCCTACGCGGAGGCGACCGTGCCGCTGGTCACGGTCATCACCCGCAAGGCCTACGGCGGCGCCTACATCGTGATGGGCTCCAAGCAGATGGGCGCCGACCTCAATTACGCCTGGCCGACGGCCGAGATCGCGGTCATGGGCGGTCAGGGCGCCGTCAACATCCTCTACCGCGGCGATCTCAAGAAGGCCGAGGAGGCCGGCGAAGACGTCAACGCGGTGCGCACCCGCCTCGCCAACGAGTACACCTACAACGTGGCCTCCCCCTACCTCGCCGCCGAGCGCGGCGAGCTCGACGGGATCATCGAACCCGCCGCGACGCGCATCACCGTGGTGAAGGCTCTGCGAGCCCTGCGCACCAAGCGCGCAGAGCTTCCGCCCAAGAAGCACGGGAACATCCCGCTGTGAGCGAGCACGACGGCGCGGCGGCGCAGATCCGCATCACGGGTGGCAACCCCTCCCCGGAGCAGGTCGCGGCGGTCACCGCCGTGCTCAGCGCGGCACTCGAGCAGCTCGCGGGCGAGGATCGGCCCGTCAACACGGGGCTCGACAGCTGGCAGCGCTCGCAGCGCGGCCTGCGTCGCCCGCTGACACGGGGCGAGTGGAAACAGTTCCCTCGGCGCTGAATCAACGAAATCCGTTGCGAAGTCGACGTTTCGCCACCTTTTCCGTTGCGCACAGTTCTGGTGCGTGAGGAACTGCCCCTGGATTCGACCCCTCCCCCACGGCGGAACCCCGGAAAACCAGGGGACCGGCCGAAAATGTACCCCGAAAGTCAGCCGAAATGGCGACTACCGATTCCGTCGCGCCGAAACAAGGATGGGATCACACGGTGTATCCATGCTGATACATCACACTCCGTCGGCGCTCTAGGGTAAGGCGCCGAAGGAATGGGGGCGAGTCAGGACGACATTCGGGTTGTCGTCCTGACTCGGACGTGAGCGAGGGTCGGACGGAGTGTCCGGCCCTCGACTCCATTTCGGGCGGCATGCCGTCGGCACCGGGTCCGCCGGCCCCGGCTCCGCCGCGTTCTGTCGGCTGTGCCGGGCCGCCGCAGCGCCGCTACTCGCCCGCTTCGACCGTCTCCGGGGCGACGCGCGGAATCTCCAGCCAGAGCGCGATCTCGTCGTCCTCCAGCGATTCCTGCGCCAGCAGGCTCGCGCTGCCGTCGTCGCTGGTCCGCAGCCCCACGACCGTCACCGCGATGTCCGAGCCCTCGGGGACGGTCCGGATCACGACCTTGTCAGCCGAGACCGAGCGCAGCGCGCGCGCGAGCTCCTCGAGCACACGCGTGAGCTCCGCCTCGGGCAGATCGTCGATTCCGCCCTCGTCCAGAAGCGTCACCGTCGTGCCGCGCCGTCGGGCGAGCATCACCTGCTCCCGCACCGCGTCGCTCAGAAGGCGGCGGCCGCGGATCTCGTCGCGGATGGCGCCCTCCAGGTGCAGGCACTCGGCACGCTGCTCCGGTGTCAGCTCTCCGCCGGAGCGCTGGATGATCCGCAGCATCGGCAGCGCCATCAGACTCGTCTGACCGAGCCGGAACTGCCGCTCGTTCAGGTGCGCCTCCTGAGCGGCCTGCCACTCGGTCGCCTCGCGCTCGGCGCGCGCGAACCGCTGCGAGTCCCGGGCCGCCTTCGCGAGCGTGCTCGTGATGATGTGCGCGACCGCCACCCAGCTCACGCTGCCGACGACGCCGAGGCTCACCAGGCCGCCGGGGCCGCTCCACAGCAGCGTCTGCACCACCAGCAGTCCGACGCCCACCCAGGCGAAGCCGGGACGGCGCCGCACCGACACGATCGCCATGAGGGTTCCGACTGCTGCCACGTACCACGTCGCGTAGCCGTTGCCGCCGGGCCGGTTCGGATCGAGCACCGACGCGACGAGCACCGGAACCGAGAGCGACACCGCGACCGCGAACGCGGCCGCCCACAGCGGCACTGCCGCGGAGCGACCCGGAGCCAGCGTCACCACGGTGGCCAGCGCGTACAGCCCCATCGCGACGAACACCGGGGCCGGGTCGCTGGCGAAGCCCCTCGTCAGCGAGTACAGCGCCAGCACCACGTGGTACGTGGAGAACAGCGCCGCCAGCGCGACGATCAGATACCGCGGAACGCCGATCACGGGGCGACCTCCTCGGGCTCATCCGCCACCGGAGCGCCGTCGACGTCCGACGCGACCCGCGGATCCGGCCAGAGCAGGCGCACCCGGGTGCCCTCCCCCGGCGCGGAGACGATCTCGGCGGACCCGCCCGCGCTCGTCACGCGCTCCAGGATCGAGACCCGGACGCCCAGTCGCTCGGTGGGGACGTCATCGAGCACGAATCCGGGGCCGGAGTCGCCGACCTCCACCGCCACCGCGCCCGAGCCATCGCCGCGGATGCTGATCCACCGTGCCGCGTCCTCGCCGGCGTGCTGCAAGCTGTTCACAACCGCCTGCATCGCGGCGCTGAACAGGGCCTCTGCGGCGGTCAGCGGAACCGAGCTCGCACGCACATCCTCGGCAGCGATCCGGATCGATGCCGACATCTTCGACGCGGCCGCCGCGATCCGGCTCGCCAGCGCTGGGCCGCTCACCAGCGCCTCCGCGTCGCGACCGATCGCGACCGCGTCGCGCAGGAATCCGATCGCGTTGCCCGCCATCGTCGCCGCCAGCGCCTTCGACTCGGCCGTGTAGGCGCGCGCCGCGGTGAGCAGCGTCGTCAGCACACTGTCGTGCACAATCGCGTCCACCTGGATCCGCTCCGCCTCCGTCGCGTGCTCGCGCACGGCGTGCCCGTAGCGCTCGAGCGCGGTGGACTGGGCGCGGTCGACGGTGCGCGCCGCATCCCGCAGGATCGTCGTCACGATCGTCACGAAGCCGCCGAGCAGAATCGCGTAGATCGAGTCGAGCAGCGCCAGATCGAACGACACCGCGCCGCCTGCCGGTGTCATGCGCACGATGCCATAGAGCACCGGCATCGCGAACAGGTACACCGTCGCCCAGAGCAGCGGCAGCGCGAGCGTCGCCATGACGGTCGCCACCGTCAGCAGGAAGTACAGCCAGAAGCTCGAACTCGGCGCTGCCTCCGGATCGATGACGGCGAACGGCCAGCTGATCAGCGCCACCAGATACACGAGCGGGAACAGCGCGTTGGACGAGGCCAGGGCCCGCCCTCGAATCGAGGCGACTCCCGCGATCAGCAGGCTCGCGACCAGCGCGTGAACGATCACGAACAGCCACACGCGCGACAGGTTCGGAGCCTGATCGATGATCGCGCCGATCGACTGCAGGAAGAATGCGACGCCGAATCCGGCCGCCGAGCGCGCGATCACGCGCTCCACGCGCACCCGACTCAGCGGATTGCGAACCTGCCGGCTGGGAGGTCCGCCAAGTACCTCGCTCGGAGCCCGACTAGCGGGCATCGCCGCCGTCGGCATCCAGCCCCGGGAGGATGCCGTCTTCGACCGCGCGACGCAGCAGGTCGACCTTCGTGGGGGCGGGACGTCCGACCTCCACGTACTTCACACGGATGCGGTCCAGGTACTCGCGTGCCGTCGAGTAGCCGATGCCGAGCTTCTCGGCCGCCAGCTTGAGCGGCAGGCCCGACGCGTACAGGTGCAGGATCTCGCGCTCGCGTCGACCCAGCTGCGCCTTCGCGAAGTCGCGGTCGGCGTCGATCGCGGTCGCCCACTCCAGGTTGTTGAGCACCTCGCCGCGCGCGACCGTCGCCGCCGCGGTGATGACGGTGCGCATCGACGAGGCCTTCGGGATCACGCCCGCCGCCCCCGCGGCGAGCGCCTCGCGCACCAGGGTGACCCGGTCGGCGATGCTGTGCACCAGCACCGCCGCGCCCAGACCCTGCGCCGCCTTCACGTTCTCGGTCACGAGCGAGCCGTCGCCGAGCGACAGGTCGAGCACCACGACATCGACCTCGCGGCCGGCCAGACCCTCGACGAGCTCGGCGACCGTGGCGGCGGCGAGCACGAAGTCGTGACCCTCATCCAGGAACGCGGCCTTCAGCCCGAGGCGCACAGCCTCGTGGTCGTCGACGACGGCCACCCGAACCGGTGCCGTCGAGACTCCACCGTCTTCACGCTCGATCGTCTTCGAGACGTCCATACGGTTCCCAGCCTTCCTGAACGGAGCATCGCTCGTCGCGCTATCGTACCCCGACGCTCGGCAGGCGCCGTGGCCCCCGCCCGGGTTACACGCGCACGAGCGTGCCGACCGCCTCCACGTGGTGAGTGTGCGGGAACAGGTCGAAGGCCCGGAGTCGATCCAGGCGGTAGCCGGACTCCTGCAGCGTTGCGACATCGCGGGCGAACGCCACCGGGTCGCAAGCGACGTAGACGAACTGCGCCGGACGCAGCTCGGTGAGGGCGTCGAGCACGGCCCGGCCGGCGCCGCTGCGCGGCGGATCCAGCACGACGGTGGCGGCCGAGAGGCGGGCCCGCTCCGTCGCCGAGGCGTCCGCCAGGGAGCGCACCCACTGCTCGACACGCGCCGTCACGGTGTGGGCGCCGATCCAGTCGGCGAGGTTCTCGGCGGCGTGCTCGGTGGCGCGCTCATCCGATTCGACACTCGTGATGCGCAGGCTGCTGCCGAACTTGTCGCCGACCGCGGCCGCCAGCAGCCCCACCCCGCCGTACAGGTCGAGGTTGGCCGCCTTCGGGTCGAACAGGTCCTCGACGATCCCCGACTGCACCGCCTCGGTGAGGGTCTGCGGCGCGGCCTCGTGGACCTGCCAGAATCCGGCGTCGTCGACGCGGAACTCGCGATCTCCGACCCGCTCGCGAATGACGCTGCGCGCCTGCTTGCCGATGATCATGCGCGCGCCGCCCACGCTCGGCGCCAGAACGTCGATGTGCGCCTCGTCGTTCGCCGGGCCTCGCCGCCGGCCGCGAGGCTTCGGCGCGCTCGCCTGCGCGAGCTCGGGGTAGCGCTCGTCGAGCGGCGCGACCTCGCGCACCGCCTCGGTGGCCAGAGGCAGCGAGGAGACCCGGATGACGCGGTGCGACCGGGACGCGAACGGGCCGACCGTGCCGTCGGAGGCGACGTGCAGGCGCACGCGCGTGCGCCATCCGGTGCCGTCCGGGTTGCCGGGCAGCGCCTCCACATCGACGTCGCGGGAGAGCTTGGCCATGCGGGCCAGCGCTTCGCGCAGCACCGAGGCCTTCAGCTCGCGCTGGTGGGCCAGCGTGATGTGTCCGAATTCCGCGCCACCGGGGCGGATCCTCGGATCGCGGTCAACGTCCGCCTCCGGCCAGACGTGCGCCTGCCGGTGCGGGCTCGCCTCCAGCACGCGCACCGTGTCAGCGCGCCAGAACTTGTCCTTCGAGTCATCGGTGATGTGCGCCAGCACGCGCTCACCGGGGATCGCGTCGGCGACGAACACCACCCGGCCCTCGTGGCGCGCGACCGCGACCCCGCCGTGCGCGATGTTGGTAACGTCGAGCTCGACCTCCCGAGGCGGTGCCGAGTCGTGGGTGGCCGTCGTCGATCGTGGGGAACTCATTCCATGAGCATAGGAGTCACGGTGTCCGGATCCCTGAGCGCACCCCTCCGTCTCTACCTCGCCTCCACCTCCCCCGCCCGACTCGCCACGCTGCGCGCCGTCGGGATCGAGCCGATCGCGCTCGCGCCGGGCGTCGATGAAGAGGCCGCCGTGAGCGACGCCGAGGCGTCGCTCGGCGGGCCGCTGGCCGCTCCCGATATGGTGCAGCTGCTCGCACGCCTCAAGGCCGAAGCGGTCGCCGAGCGCGCGGTCGATGCGTCCGGCGCCCCCCTGAGCGGCCTCGTCCTCGGCGGAGACTCGGCGTTCGCGATCGGCGGCCAGATCCACGGCAAGCCGCACCATCCCGAGGTGGCGCTCGAGCGCTGGCGAGCGCAGCGCGGCAGGGCCGGGGACCTTCACTCCGGCCACTGGCTCATCGAGATGCGCGAGGGCACCGCCGTCGCCGCCGTCGGCGCCTCGGCCGTGGCGCGCGTCCAGTTCGCCGCCGACATCGACGACGACGAGCTGGAGGCCTACGTCGCCACCGGCGAGCCGCTCGCCGTCGCCGGGGCGTTCACAATCGATTCCAAGGGCGCCGGGTACATCGAGCGCATCGACGGCGACCCGCACGCGGTGGTCGGTCTGAGCATCCCGCTGCTGCGCACGCTGGTGCGCGAACTCGGGTACTCCTGGCACGACTTGTGGAATCGCTAGCGCGGATCACGCCGTTTTTGTTCCCACCGGACAACGGCGAGGGGCGCCGCGCGCAATAGGCTGAAGAACTATGGCTCGCATTTCGAAGGTCCTCATCGCGAACCGGGGGGAAATCGCCGTGCGCGTCATCCGCGCCGCCCGCGACTCCGGTATCGCTACGGTCGCCGTCTACGCCGACCAGGATCGGGATGCCCGGCACGTCAAGCTGGCCGATGAGGCCTACGCGCTCGACGGCGCCACCTCGGCCGAGACCTACCTCGTCATCGAGAAGCTGCTCTCGGTCGCTCGCCGCTCCGGGGCGAACGCCGTGCACCCCGGCTATGGTTTCCTCGCCGAGAACGCCGACTTCGCGCGCGCCGTCATCGACGCAGGCCTGATCTGGATCGGCCCCTCGCCCGACTCGATCGAGCGCCTCGGCGACAAGGTCAGCGCACGGCACGTCGCCGAGAAGGTCGGCGCTCCGCTCGCCCCCGGCACGCTCAACCCCGTCTCGGACGCGGCCGAGGTGCTCGAGTTCGTCGACCAGGTCGGACTGCCGGTCGCGATCAAGGCCGCCTTCGGCGGCGGCGGACGCGGCCTCAAGGTCGCCCGCACCCGCGAGGAGGTTCCCGAGCTGTTCGAGTCGGCGACGCGCGAAGCGGTCGCCGCCTTCGGTCGGGGCGAGTGCTTCGTCGAGAAGTACCTCGACGAGCCTCGCCACGTCGAGACCCAGTGCCTGGCCGACTCCGCCGGCAACGTCGTCGTCGTCTCGACGCGCGACTGCTCGCTGCAGCGGCGCCACCAGAAGCTCGTCGAGGAGGCCCCCGCGCCGTTCCTCACCGACGAGCAGCGCGACCTGCTCTACTCCTCCTCGAAGGCGATCCTCAAAGAGGTCGGCTACCTGGGCGCCGGCACCTGCGAATTCCTCATCGGCAAGGACGGCACAGTCTCCTTCCTCGAGGTGAACACGCGACTTCAGGTCGAGCACCCCGTCTCCGAAGAGGTCACCGGCATCGACCTGGTGCGCGAGCAGTTCCGCATCGCCGAGGGCGGCATCCTCGACTACGACGATCCCGAGACGCACGGCCACTCGATCGAGTTCCGCATCAACGGCGAAGACCCGGGACGCGGCTTCCTGCCGATGCCCGGCCCCGTGCACGTGCTGCGCTTCCCCGGCGGCCCCGGCGTGCGCGTCGACTCCGGCGTCACCACGGGCGACGTCATCTCGGGTGCCTTCGACTCGCTGCTGGCGAAGCTCATCGTCACCGGCCACACGCGTGAGGACGCGCTCGAGCGCGCGCGCCGCGCCCTCGACGAGTTCGAGGTCGCCGGCCTGCCCACGGTGCTGCCGTTCCACCGCAAGATCGTGCGCGATCCGGCCTTCACCGCCACCGACGGCCGCTTCGGCGTCTACACCCGCTGGATCGAGACCGAGTTCGACAACGATCTGGAGCCGTGGGGCGGCATCCTCGCCGACGCGGCCGCGCCCGAGAAGCGCCACAGCGTCGTCGTCGAGGTCGAGGGCAAGCGCGTCTCGGTATCGCTGCCGACGCAGCTGCTGCCCACCGCCGGATCCGTCTCCGCGGCTCCCGCGCCCAAGCGCCGCGCGGGCGGCGGCGGACTCGTCACCGCGACCGGCAACGCCGTGAAGGCGCCCATGCAGGCGACGATCATCAAGATCGCCGTCGCGGAGGGCGACACCGTCGTCAAGGGCGACCTCGTGGCCGTGCTCGAGGCGATGAAGATGGAGCAGCCGCTGACGGCGCACCGCGACGGCACGGTCGGCAAGATCGACGCCGCCGTCGGCACCACCGTCTCCGCCGGCCACGTCCTCCTCTCCATCAACGACTGACCCCTACCGTTTTCAGGAGTTTGTGTGACTGGAGTGACGCGTGACGCCTCGATTGCGTTCAACCGTCACTCTGCTCACGAACTCTCCTGAAAACGGTCGACCGCGGCGCGGATCTCTCGCTCGCAGGTCGGCCAATCGGTGGTGATCTGGCCATAGGTGAGCCGGATGACGACGAAGCCCCGCGCAGCCAGGGCACGATCGCGCGCCCGGTCGCGCTCGAACGCCTCGCGTCGGGAGTGGAACTCCCACCCGTCTGTCTCGATGATCACGCGGGTGCCGCGGATCCACGCGTCCACTCGGCCGACGCCGGGCACCTCGACCTGACGATCGACCACCAGCCCGAGTCGCTCGAGTCGTTGCGAGATGAGCGACTCCTGCCCTTCCTGCGTTCCTGAGCGGATGCTGGCCAGCCGAGCCGTCGCGAGCGACGTCGTCGCACCGAGCGACTCGACCAGTCGACTCGGGTCGAGCCCGTAGCGCCAGACGGCTGTCTCAACGCACGCGATCGCCGTCTCATGATCCGCCCACTGCGCGACCTGGACC
>DCRR01000013.1:0-4461 GCA_002325245.1 Microbacteriaceae bacterium UBA1487
TCGAGCCTAAGGTGTCGGCATGGAGGCGAAGTCCCCGGGCACGCGCATCGAGGTCGAGATCGTGCAGCTGCTCGCCTCTCCCGTGCACCGCTACGAGGGCAGGCCCGCCGACGGGCCGCGGTCGATCGACGGCTCCGAGCTGCGCGATTCGATCGAGCTGCGCGCCGGGCTGGGCGTCGTCGGAGATCGGCACTTCGCTCATCCGGCGCACCGTCAGGCGAGCGTGACGCTGCAGAGCGTCGAGGCGCTCGAGCACGTCGCGCGCGAGCTCGGCGTGCCGGTGCCGGGGCTCACCGAGACGCGGCGCAACGTCCTGCTGCGCGGCGTCGACGTGGATGCCCTGGTCGGCACCGACTTCACGCTCGACTCCGGCGCCGGGCCGATCCGCTTTCACGCGCACCGGCCGGCGAACCCGTGCGCCTGGATGAACGAGGCGATCGCGCCGGGGGCGCACCGGGCGCTGCTGCGCCGCGGCGGCATCCGCGCCGAACCGCTCACCGACGGCGCGCTCGCGCTCGGTCCCGCGATGCTCACGGTGCACGCGGCCGCCGCCTGAGCCCCGCCGCCCGAGCCCCGCCCCGCTCCGCATCCGCACCCGCACCCGCACCCGCACCCGCACCCGCACCCGCACCCGCACCCGCAGTGTGACGTTTCTCCGGAGAATCCGGTGCACGGCGCACCCGCACGCCCGTGTTTGTTGGGCTCGACGGCTCACCCGACGCGAAACCTCCGGAAAAACGTCACACTGCGCGCGGGCGCAGGCACGCGGAGCGCGGCGCGGGACGTGCTCAGTCGGCGATGATGCGGGCGCCGTGCACCGGGCCGGTGGCCCGCACCGCGTTCACCTGCGCCGCCGAGAGCGCCACCTGCAGCTCGAGCGCCGCGTCGAGGTCGGCGGCGAGGAACGCGACGGTCGGACCGGAGCCGGAGACGATGCCGGCGAGGGCGCCGTTGCGCTCCCCCAGCTCGAGCACGCTGCCGAGGCCCGGCTCCAGATGCAGCGCAGGGGCCTGCAGGTCGTTGTGCATGGCGGCGGCGAGCATGTGGGCATCGCCCGCGCGCAGCGCCTGCAGCACGTCGGTGTCGACACTCGGGCTCGGGTCAGCCGGAGAGATGTCGCGCGCGTGCCGTTCGCGGTGCGCGTCGAGCTCCTGATACACGGCAGGCGTCGAGAGCCCGAAGTCGGCGAGCGCCAGCACCCACTGGAAGCTTCCCGAGGCCAGCGCGGGTGAGAGCTCGTCGCCGCGGCCCGTGCCAATCGCCGTGCCGCCGGTCAGCGCGAACGGCACGTCGGCGCCGAGCCGACGGGCGAGCTCGTACATCTCGTCGCGCGGCAGCTCGGTTCCCCACAGCGCGTCACACGCGACGAGCGTCGCGGCGGCGTCGGCGGAGCCGCCACCCATGCCACCCGTGACGGGCACGTGCTTCTCGATCGCGATGTGCGCCCCACCGCGGTAGCCGGTCTTGGCGGCGAGCAGCCGCGCGGCCGTGATGGCGATGTTGGATCCGTCGAGCGGCACCCGGCCGAGTTCGACGCTGCCGGAGACGGAGACCGAGAAGTCGTCGGCAGGCGTCACGATGACGTCTTCGGAGAGCGACACCGCCTGGTAGGCGATCGCGACGTCGTGATAGCCGTCGTCCTGCAGCGCGCCGACCTTGAGAAAGACGTTGATCTTGCCGGGTGCGCGAACATGCACCCGACTCAGCTGCCCCCGAGACACCATGCCCCAACCCTAGTCGGGCCGCGCGTCACCCCTTCACGCGTGTGGATGCGTCCCCGCGCGGGCGATCGCCAGGAAGTCGGCGACGGTCAGCTGCTCGCCGCGCACGGTCGGCTCGACGCCGGCCGCCTCCAGCCGCGCGCTCGCCGCAGCCGAGCCGCCGAACAACTCCGCGAGAGCCTGTCGCATCATCTTCCGGCGCTGGCCGAACGCCGCGTCGATGATCTGGAACGTCGCGCGGCGCTCCTCCTCCGTGCCCGGGCGCTCGGCGCGCTCGAAGCCGACGAGGATGGAGTCGACGTTCGGCACCGGCCAGAAGATCTGCCGACTGACCTGACCCTGCGTGAACCAGCGCCCGCACCAGGCGGCCTTCGCCGACGGGGAGCCGTACACCTTCGACCCGGGGGTGGCGGCGAGACGCTGACCGACCTCCGCCTGCACCATGACGAGCGCGGTCTCCAGGCTCGGGAACGTCTCGAGCAGGTGCAGGAGCACCGGAACCGACACGTTGTACGGCAGGTTGGCGACAAGGCGCCGCGGTGCGGCGGGCAGCTCGGTCACGCGCAGCGCATCCGCGGTGATGACGACGAGCGGGGCGCCGGGCTGGAGCGTCTCGACCGTCGTCGGCAGCTGCGCGGCGAGCCGGGAGTCGATCTCGACCGCCGTCAGCCGAGCGCCGGCCTCCAGGATGCCGAGGGTCAGCGAGCCGAGCCCCGGACCGACCTCGAGCACCTCGTCGCCGGACTCGATCTTCGCCAGACGGACGATGCGCCGCACCGTGTTGGCGTCGACGACGAAGTTCTGGCCGAGCTTCTTGGTGGGTTGAACGTCCAGCAGCGTCGCGAGGTCGCGGATCTCGGCGGGACCGAGCAGGCTCACCGCGGACCCAGGTGGGGAAGGTCGATCGGCGTCGTCGGCGGCGCGAACGGTCCGGGCGGCGCGTCGACGGGCTCGTCGTCCCAGTGCCCGTAGACGAGCTCCGTGTTGGAGCTGATCTGCGCGGCGAGCATCGAGGCGTCCGTGCCCAGGTGGGCGGCCATCGCCCGCACGGTGTGCGGCATCAGGTAGGCGGAGTTCGGCCGACCGCGGAACGGCGTCGGCGTCAGATACGGGGCGTCGGTCTCGACGAGCAGGTTCGCCCGCGGCACGGCGGCGAGGGCGTCGCGCAGGTTCTGCGCGTTCTTGAACGTGACCGTGCCGGCGAACGAGAGGTACCAGCCGCGGCGCGCGACCAGCTCGGCGAACGCTGCGTCGCCGCTGAAGCAGTGGAAGACGACGCGGTCGGGGGCGCCGACCCGGTCGAGCACGCGCACGATGTCGAGGTGCGCGTCGCGGTCGTGGATCTGCAGCGCGAGACCGCGCTCTTTGGCGATCTCGATGTGCGCCTCGAAGGCGCGCACCTGGGCGGCTTTGCCCTCGTCGCTCTCGGTGCGGAAGTAGTCCAGCCCCGTCTCGCCGATCGCGCGCACGCGCGGCTTCGCGGCCAGTTCGGCGATGCCGGCGAGGTGGTCGTCGAGCTCACCGCGCTCGGCGAGCTCGGGCGCCTCATTCGGGTGGATCGCGACGGCAGCGAGCACCCGCGGCTCGCGGGCTGCCACCTCGGCGCTCCAGCGCGAGGTCTCCAGATCCGTGCCGACCTGCACGACCCCGCGCACGCCGACGCTGGAGGCGCGGTCGAGCTGCTCGCGGTAGTCGAGCGGCTCGTCGCCGTCGGCGATCTCCATGTGCGTGTGGTTGTCGTAGACCGGAACCACGAGCGCCTCCGGCAGCGGCGGGTAGTCGCGGCCGCGCGCGGCGACGGCGTGCTCTCGCGCCCGGAGGAAGGAGTCGCTCACGCCGAGCCCACCTCCGCGGTCTCCTCGATGCGGGGGAACAGCGCCTGCAGCGCCGACACGGTCGTTCCCGCCGGCAGCTGGCCCCAGCTTCCCGCCTCGCGGATCTGCTGATCCTGGAGCACGCCGAGCGCCGGCTCCGCGCCGAGCGCCGCCCACAGCTTCGCGGTCGCCTCGGGGATCACCGGGTGCAGCAGCACGGCGAGCGCGCGCAGGCCTTCGACCGCGGTGTAGAGCACCGTGCCGAGTCGCTCGCGCGTCGCCGGATCCTTCGCGAGCACCCACGGCTCCTGCTCGGTGATGTAGCCGTTGAGCTCGTCGACGATCGTCCAGATGGCGTCGATGGCCTCGTTGATGGCGAGGCGCTCGATCGCGGCATCCGCGTTGAGGGCGGCGGCCGCCACCGTGCGCTGGATGGCGAGGTCGGGCTCCTCGGACGGTCCCGCCTCAGGCACGACGCCGTCGAAGTACTTGCTGAGCATCGCGATCACGCGCGAGGCGAGGTTGCCGAAGCCGTTGGCGAGCTCGGAGTGGTACCGGGCCGACAGGTCCTCCCACGAGAACGAGCCGTCCTGACCGAAGGTGATGGCGCTCATGAAGTAGTAGCGGAACGCATCCGAGCCGAAGGTGTCGGTGATCTGGCTCGGCGCGATGCCGGTCAGCTTCGACTTCGACATCTTCTCGCCGCCGACCAGCAGCCAGCCGTGCCCGAATACGCGCGTCGGCACCGGGAGCCCGGCGGCCAGCAGCATCGCGGGCCAGATGACCGCGTGGAATCGCGCGATGTCCTTGCCGACCAGCTGCACGGCGGGCCAGCGCCGACGGAACTGCTCGTCGTCGACGCCGTAGCCGATCGCCGAGATGTAGTTCAGCAGCGCGTCGAACCACACGTAGACGACGTGCGTCTC
>DCRR01000013.1:4580-21900 GCA_002325245.1 Microbacteriaceae bacterium UBA1487
TGGCGCACGAACTGCATGATCTCGTTGCGCACGCTCTCCGGCTGGATGAAGTCCGGCTGCGACTGGTACAGGTTCATCAGATCGTCGGCGAAGGCGCTCATCCGGAAGAAGTAGTTCTTCTCCTTCAGGATCTCCACCGGGCGCGAGTGGATCTTGCACAGCTTCTGCCCGGCGAACTCGCCCGACTCGGTCTCCATCAGATCGTCGAGCTGCTTGTACTCCTCGCAGCCGACGCAGTAGAAGCCCTCGTAGAAGCCCTCGTAGATGTGCCCGTCGTCGTAGAGCTGCTGCAGGAACACCGCGACGGCCTTCTCGTGCCGCTCGTCGGTGGTGCGAATGAAGTCATCGTTGGCGATGTTGATCGTCGACAGCAGCGGCTGCCACGCCTCCGCCACCAGCTTGTCGGCCCACGCCTTCGGGGTGGTGTCGTTGGCGACCGCGGTGCGCAGGATCTTCTGGCCGTGCTCGTCGGTGCCGGTCAGCAGCCAGGTGTCGTCACCGGCCTGCCGGTGCCAGCGCGCAAGAACATCGGCGGCCACCTCCGTGTAAGCGTGACCGATGTGGGGCACGTCGTTGACATAGAAGATGGGCGTCGCGATGTAGAAGGAGGCGCCTGCAGGCATGAGGGTCAGTCTACTGAGCGTGCGGAGGTGTTACCGCGGTCGTGCCAGGCGCGCGCCAGGGCGAGATGCTGCGCGGCGTCGAGCGCGGTGGCCCAGACCGCAACTCGCGCGAGGTCACCGGCGAAGTTGTTGCCCATCCCCGCAGACAGCCGGACCGCGCCGATCGTGAAGTCGGATGTTACACGGCGGTTGAGGCCGTCGGGGAATCGGTACGGGTTCTTCGCGTAGGAGAGCCCTGCCCCCAGCGGCGGCCCCGGCTCGCGGTAGTGCGGGCGCGCGTCGGCCTCGCCGTCCAGATAGGCGACGATCTCGGCGCCGTCGTAGCTGAACGCGACGACACTCCAGCGCCCCAGCGCAACCTGACGCTCGCTCGCGGCATAGTCGCGACTGAACGGGATGCCAGGGTTGGCCCCACCGGTCGCCGAGACATGGCCGCATACCTGCTGCGCACCGCCGTAGGTGGGCAGGCTCACGAAGAGACCGTACTGCCGTCGCGGATCACTATCGTCTTCTTGCCACATGCCGGCGATGAATCCAGTCGCGAGCGAGCTGCGACGCACCAAGGCGACGACGGTCACCTGGTCGCCACGTCGGGAGACGTCAAGCGCTCCGGTTTCGGCGGCGGGGATTGTCAGAGCATCCGTCACCCCGTCGAAGTGCATCGCACCGCCGACTTCGCTGTCCGCCCGCCATCGCGGCCCCACAGCGGACAGCGGACGAAGCCGCAGACCGTGCCCGCTGTCGTCGACGGCGCGGAAGCCAGCCCGGAAGTCCCACTCGACGAGCGGCGGCGGGACCGCCGCGAACGACGGCGGGGACGAACCAAGTCGTTCGTCCCCGCCGCCGTTGCTCATGCCGAGATCAGCCCGCGAGAATCGGGTCGGCGACCTCGCACACCGCAGCCAGCTGCGCCGCGATGTCCGCGTCAGCGACCCACACGCCGTCGAGCGCCGGCTTGGTCGCCGTTTCGAGCTGCGGGAACTCGACCGGGTAGGGGATCTGCTGAGCAACGGAGAGCGTGTCGATCAGCGAGCGCTGGGCCGATGCTTCCGAGAGTCCCGGGTACTCTTCGGCGTAGCGAGCCGGGATGAACTCCGGGGTCGCGAGCGAGAACCGCGGCGCGACATACGGAAGCTCTTCAGAGCCGTGCTTGCTCGTGAAGTGCGCGAACAGGCGAGTCGCGAGCTCGGTCGTCTCGCCCGCCTCCCACACGACCATTGACGCCTGTCCGATGAACGGGCTGAAGGGCACGTCGCCCTCGGGCTGCGGCACCATGTCGAACGCGAACGTCGAGTCCGCGAGCTGAGCGAGAGCGCTCGGAGCTCCGAGGAACATCGCGGTGTCGCCGGTCGGGAAGCTCGACGTGTTTCCGGGAGTCGGATAGCTGCCGTCCTCGAAGATCATGTCGTGCACGAACTCGAAGGCCTCGACCGTCGCCGGATCGGTGAAACCGCAGGTGTCTCCGCCGGGGTACGCCACGCCGCCGAAGCCCTTCAAGAAGGGGGTGAACAGCGCGTAACTGGTGAAGTTCCACTGGGGGATGTCGAAGCCGTAGGTCACGACACCGGAGTCCACCATCTCCTTCGAGATCTGACGCAGCGACTCCCAGGTCCACTCGCCCCGCTCCAGGAGCTCCGCCGGAGTCGTCACGCCCGCTTCTTCGAAGACGTCGACGTTGTACATGACCGGGTGGGTCGTGCCCGCGAATGGGTACCCGTAGATCTCCCCGTTGTCGCCTTCCAGTTCGGCGTACAGGTTCGGGATGATGTCGTCGAAGTCCCAGTCGGCGTCATCTTTGAGCACGCTGACGTCGTGGAGCGCTCCCGAGTCGACCCACGCCGGGGTCGCCGACTCGACGATCCAGCCGAGGTCGGGTGCGTCGCCGCCGCTGAGCCGAATCGCGAGCTGAGAGTTGTACTCAGCGAAAGGAATCGTCTCGATCGTGAGCTCACCCAGTTCCGGGTTCTCCTCGCGGAACTCGTCGGCCAAAGCCTGGAAGGTCGCGAGAATCGTCTCGTCACCGGTCCAGACGGTCATGGTCAGGTCGACAGGCTCGTCGTACGTCGGGGTGCCGCTTCCGGCGCATCCCGCGAGCGCGAGAGCTCCAGCCGAGGTGGCGGCAATTGCCGCCAGCCGCCAGTTTCGCTGTGTCATGGTGTGGTTCTCCTCATCATTGGGGGGAAATGCGTGAGCATGTCGCTCACGCGGTGGTGCGCTATTTGATGCCGGTCCCGGCGATGCCCTGGACGAACTGACGCTGCGCGATGACGAACACCGCGAGCACCGGGAGCACGCTCAAGGTCGTGGCCGCCATCTGGACGTTCCAGATGGGGACACCCGTGATCGGGTCTGTGAACGATTGCAGGGCAATCGGGATGGTCAGCATTTCGCGGCTGCGCAGGAACACGAGCGGCTCAAGGAAGTCGTTCCAGCTGTTCAGGAAGGTCAAGATGGCGAGCGCCGCCACCGGCGCTTTCGCCAGCGGCATGGCGATTCGCCAGAAGATGCCGAACCGACCCAGGCCGTCGACTCGCCCCGCCTGCTCGAGTTCCACAGGCAAGCTGATGAAGAACTGGCGCATCAGGAAGATGCCGAGCACCGCGGGTACTCCGAACATCGACGGAACGATCAGCGAGAGGTGGGAGTCGACCCATCCGAACGCGGAGATCAACCGGAACAACGGGATGATCGTGACCTCCGGCGGGACGAGAAGCGCACTGAGCAGCATCACGAACAACGCGTTGCGACCGCGGAACTGAATGCGGGCGAATGCGTAGCCTGCAAGAGACGCAACGGCGATCACGCCTGCGGTCGTCAGAGTCGCGATGTAGAGCGAGTTGATGAACTGCTGCAGGAACGGGCCTTGTGAGAACGGCGCGAGGAAGTTGTGCCACTGCGGCTCCGCCGGGAAGAGCACTGGCGGGCTTTCGAAGACACCGCCGTACGTCTTCAGCGCCGTCGAGAACATCCAGTAGACGGGAAACACGAACGGAATCGCGATCAGTCCCATCAGCGCGAACATGCCCACGCGCGCGAGCCCAGTCCGCGAGGAGCCCCGTCGTGCTTCGCGCGGCGGGGCCGCGGGGTCCACATCGGTGTCGTAGTCGAGATCAAGACTCATTGAAGACCCAGCGCTTTCTGGTCCACCACTGCAACAAGGTGAGGGCGAGGACGATGGCGAACAAGAACACGGCCGCGGTGCTCGCGTAGCCGACCTGGAACGCGCGGAACGCTTGCTCGTAGATGTAGTAGCCGAGGATCGACGTCGATAGCTGAGGTCCACCTTCGGTCAACAGGTACACCTGCGCGAACGCCTTGAGCGACCCGATCGTCGCGAGGATCCCCACCATCACGGTCGTCGGCGCGATCAACGGCGCCGTGACATGTCGGAACGACTGCCACCGCCGCGCGCCGTCGATGCGACTCGCTTCGATCAGCTCGACCGGCACGTCCTGCAGCGCCGCGAGGAAGAGGATCATGCTCACGCCGACTGACTTGAGGACCTGCACGCCGATGATCGTCGTCATCGCCCATTCGGTGCTCGCCAGCCAGTTCGGGCCATCGATGCCGACCATCGCGAGCCAGCCGTTGAGTCCGCCGGAGTCCTGCAGCAGCACCTCCCACACCAACGACCACGCGACCAGCGAGACCACGACGGGCACGAAGTACGCCGTGCGGAAGATCGCGATTCCGGGAATGCGCTGGTTGACGAGCACGGCGAGCGCGAGGCCGATCAGGATGTTCGCGGGAATGACGAACGCGGAGAACAGCGCGGTGTTCTGAAGCACCCGGGCAAAGGTGCCCGAGGCGACGAGCTCGGCGTAGTTGTCGAAACCCGCGAAGCTGGTTCGCCCCGACAGGCTGTTGTAGTCCTGAAAACTGAACGCGAAGACGCCCACGATGGGGACGGCGACGAACACGATGAATCCGAGCACCGCCGGGGCGATGAACGCGTAGCCGTACAGGCTGTCGATACGTTCAAGGCGTCCCCGGCGCACGGGGTGCGAACCGGAGCCCCGGCGGGCCACGCGTTCGGTGGTTCTGGTCATCTGCGCCTCGTCATTGAGGTGTTGCATCTTTTGCAACACGGTTGTGTAGAATGAGATACCAGAATGCGGCCCCGTTGGCCCAATGTCAAGTCGGCATCGAATATCGTCCAAGAATCCCCAGCGCAAGGAGTCCTCATGCCCGCGAAGACGCCGGCACCCGCTTCGCCGTCTCGCACCCTCGTGCGCGGCGTGACGTTGCTCGAGATCGTCGCCAGCAACCCCGACGGGATCGGCGTGACCGAGATCGCGACCCGCGCGAATCTCGACAAGGGGACGGTCTCTCGACTCCTCGCGACGCTGCGCCAGATGGGCTATGTCCAACAACGAGCCACCGACCGCCGCTTCGTTCTCGGCAGCCGGTGTCTGTGGCTTGCCCGGGAGTACCGATCCCACCAGGAGGAGCTGAGCAACGTTGCCCGACCCTTCCTCGCCGAGCTGCGCGACTCGAGCGAGGAGACGGTGCACCTTGCGATTCGCGAGGAGAACTTCGTCGTGTTCATCGCGCAAGAGCAGCCGGACCGATCGATCCGGGTGCGAAGCGCCGTAGGTTCACGTCTCGCGATGCACCGGACGGCAATGGGGCGCGCACTCCTTGCGGAACTCGACGTCGAGACTCGCGACCACCTGATCGCCGAACTCGAGGCCGACGCCCATGCGCGCGGTGAAGAGATCGATGTCGAGCAGCTTCGAGCGGACGTCGCCGAGGCGGTCGAACGCGGGTGGGCCGCCGTCGATCGGCATGACGACGTCACCCGCCTCGCGGCGGCGATCGTCGACAGCGACGGGGAACCCATCGCCGCGCTCACCCTTTCCGGACCCAACTACCGGGTGGAGCCACGGATCGAAGACCTCGGCGCTCAGGTTCTCCGCACGGCTCGCGCACTGAGCGCCGCGCTCGCTCTCTGAGCGCACGACTCGGCGCACATCCGCGATCGGACGTCGTCGAAGGCCGACGGCCGTTGCGACTCCGAGCGACACGTCGCGCGCTGAGCGCGCCGCATTCCTCAGGGCGGGGTCAGCGCTTCACCGGGTCGGCTCCGCGCGTCGCAAGCTCCTCGAGCTCGCGAGCTGATGCCGCCCCCTCCCAGTCCCCTGGACTCGTGCAGGCCATCGCGCCAGCGAGAACCGCGGTGCGTGCGCGCGTCTCAAGCGGCGACCCTGCGAGAAGCTCAGCGAGATACCCGGCGACGAACGCATCGCCCGCACCCACGGTGTCGACGACGTTGACGGAGTACGCGGCTTGGTCGACGGTTGACTCGGCCGACAGCGCGTGGCATCCCGCCTCCCCGAGCTTGACCACCACCTCTCGCGGGCCCAGCGCACGCAGACCACGTGCAAGGCGGGCGGGTTCCTCGCGGGCACCGAGCACGAGCTCGGCCTCGTCGGCGCCGGCAAACACGATGTCGACATCGGCAACCAGCTCCCGATACTGCGCGGCGGCGACGTCCGCCGCCCACAGCGCCGAGCGGTGATTCACATCGAACGACACGAGGCACCCCGCCTCTCGCGCCCGCACGACGAGACGCCGCGTCGCCTGACGGGCGCTCTCCGAGATGGCGAGAGTGATCCCCGTGACGTGCACGAGCGCAACACCGGAGAGATCCAACCTCTCGACATCGCTGGGATCGAGCATGCTCCCGGCACTGCCCTTGCGGTAGTAGGAGACGACCGTCATGCCCGCCACCGTGTTCTTGAGCATCAGCGCCGTCGGCGCGTCATGCTGCTCGAGCGCCACGACATCGACACCCTCGGCCCGAAGCTCGCGCGCGATCCTCCGCCCGACACCATCGGCGCCGACGCGACCGACCCAGCGCACGGGAACCCCGAGCCGCGCGAGTGCGATCGCGACGTTGGACTCGGCCCCACCGAATCCCAGCGTCATTGTCGAGACCAGTTCGAGGCGCCCCGGCTCGACAGCGCGGACCAGCCCCATGCTCTCACCGAGAGTCAGCACGAGCCCCGTCATCGCAGCGCCTCAACAGTTTCCCTGGCCAGCCGCTCGATCTCCTCGGGTGCAGCACCCGTCGGCACCATCCAGCTCCCGCTGACGGCGAGCACCCTCGGGATCGCCAGGTATGCGCGCGCCGAATCCAGGCGGATGCCACCGCTGGGGAGGAATCGCACCTCGGGGAAAGGTCCGGCCATGGCCTGCACGAACGGCGGTCCGCCAAGTTGCGTCGCGGGGAATACCTTGACGGCATCCGCCCCCGCGCGCACGGCAGAGTCGATCTCGGTCGCGGTGGCAACACCCGGAATCAGGGGAAGGCCGCACCGACTCGAACGGTCGAAAACCGCCGCGTCGAAGCCCGGTGAGACCGCGAATGCCGCACCCGCGGCCTGCACCCGCTCGACATCCTCGGTCCGCATCACCGTCCCAGCAGCGACGAGGAAGCCGTCGATGCCCGCGAGCCGGGCGATCGCCTCGAGCCCCGCACGCGTTCGCAACGTGACCTCGGCGCCCGGAAGCCCGCCGGCAACGAGCGCATGCGCGACCTCGACCGCGCGGCCCGGGTCGTCAACGGTCAGAACCGGCAGCACCTTGAGTCGCCGCAGCCGACGTTCGACCTCGATCACAGCGTCATCCCGCCATCGACGACGAGGTCTTGGCCGGTGATGTAGCCGCTCTCACGCGAACACAGCAGGAGCGCGGCTGCGAGGCAGTCATCGGTCGAGCCGATCCGCCCAGCCGGAATCGAGGACAGCACCTGGTCCCGATACGAGGAACTCGCAAGCGCCTCCGAGTTGCGCGGCGTCTCGATGACACCAGGCGACAGCATGTTGACGGTCGTCCCGAACGGTGCGAGTTGACGCGCGACGTTCTGCACCACATTGGCGAGCGCCGCCTTCGACGCCGCATAGGCGACCATGTCGGGGTGCGGCCGCCGCTGCTGAACGCTGCCGAGTACGAGCACGCGACCGAAACCCCGCGCCTGCATACCCGGCACGATCTCTTGCAGGAGTTCGAGGCTCGCCATCAGGTTGACTCGCAGCTGCCGCTCGACATCGACGGGGGCAGCGGCGAGCCAGGGCGCCCGAACCTGGAGCGATGCCGACAGCACCAGGATGTCGATCGACCCCCCGGCGAGCGCGGTGCTCGCCAGTTTCTCAGCCGCGCCCGCCGCCGCAAGATCGACCGCGAGCTCCGGATCATCGGATTCAAGCCCGTGTCGGACAACATCGGCACCCGCCGCCGCGAGGCCGTCGGAGACAGCTCGCCCGATGCCACTCGTCGCGCCCGTCACCAGTGCGCGAAGACCTGTGAAATCGAACACCCGACTCCCATCACATCGTTGTCCCGCGAGGCTATCGGATCGGGTCAGAGCCGACCGTGCCGTTGGTAGACCGCGACCGGGTCCTCGCCCGCTTCGAACTCCGCACGGACCGCGTCTTCATGGCGAATCAGCTCTTCGGTCTTCTCCAGGACCGACACGACAAGGTCGCGAGGGATCACAACGACGCCATCGAGGTCTCCCATGATGAAGTCACCCGGCGAGACCTGAACGGTCGAGGTGAGGGCGCCGCGCAGCGATACCGTGAGCTGCCAGTCGTAGTAGCTCCACCGCTTGACCGCTTCGACCGGGGTCAGATAGCGCGCGAACACGGGAAAGCCGCGTTCGAGCAAGAATTTCGTGTCGCGCGATCCTCCGTCGACAAGAGCGCCGACGACTCCGCAGGCGCCACCGACGGTCGCGTTCATCTCGCCGTAGTGCGCTGCCTGCATGTCGAAGCTGCAGTCCCGGACGTCGATGATCGGAACTCCCGCCTCCTTCATCGCCCCGAACATGTGGATGCGCCGCTCGCGCAGCTTCGCGTCGCCGGTCGGCTCCGGGATGCCCTTCATCGTGAAGGCGGGGCCCGCCATGACCCAGGTGTTGTCGATCGGCTTGATGTCCATGGCCAGCGCCTGATTCGGGTAGCCGAGTTCATCAAGGACGTCGTACACAGCACCCGAGTACGTCGCGCGGTATCGCTCGATGAGTTCGGGGACCGGACGCGAGTAGGAGTAAGGGTTCGTCATTGAGCTTCCTTGTTCGTGGATCGACAAGATCGTGTCGTTGCACTAGACAATACAGCTGTTGCACTACACAAGACAAGTGGTCGATACTTCGCTACGCTGACACTCGACGCAGCATCACGACGAAAGAGGCGGAACAGAACAATGAAGATCGTCGACCTCCGGGCCCGAACCGTGGCAATTCCCACCGATGGCAAGCTCCGCCACTCCACGGGTGTCCACCCGGGCTACTTCTTGCGTACGATCCTCGAGGTCGTCACCGACGAGGGCCTCGTCGGCCTCGGAGAGGTCGGCGGCGGAGACCAGCGCGGCGCACTCATGAAGCTGCGGGAGCGCGTCATCGGGCTCGATCCGTTCCACCTCGAGATGATCAAGCTCAAAGTGCTCCGGTCGATCTACTACATGTCGAACGCGCGCCTGTACGCCGCGATCGAGATGGCATGCCTCGACATCCAGGGCAAAGCCGTCGGCCGACCGGTGAGCGATCTCCTCGGCGGAGCCATCCACGACGAGATCCCCTTCATCGCCTACCTCTTCTGGCGCTACGACCGTCCAGGCGGCGGCGACGACGAGCGCGCCGAAGATATGGCCGATCTTTGCGAGCAGCTCACGGAAGAACTCGGCGTGAGTGCCATGAAGCTCAAGGCCGGCGTGCTGTCTCCAGAAGAAGAGGTGCGAGTTCTCGAACTCTGCCGCGAGCGACTCGGCGACGACTACCGCCTTCGCATCGACCCGAACGGCGTGTGGTCGGTCCCGACCGCGATCCGCATGGGCCAGCGGCTCGAAGCCGTGCGCCCCGAGTACTTCGAGGATCCCGCGTGGGGGCTCACGGGGAACGCAGCGGTCCGCGAGCAGGTGAGAATTCCGATCGCCACCAACATGTATCCCGCCAAGTTCGACGACCTGGCGCCGGCCATCAAGCTCGGCGCCGTCGACATCGTGCTCACCGACGTGCACTACTGGGAAGGCCCGCGAGGCGTCAAAGAGCTCGCTGCGATCTGTCGAACCTTCGGACTCGGCGTCGCCATGCACTCGGGAGTCGAGTTCGGGGTCGAGCTCGCGGCCATGCTGCACACAGCCAGCACGATCCCCGAAATGTCGACGGCCGGAGATGCCCATTACCACTACCTTGTCGACGACATCATCGTCGGCGGCAAGATGCCCTACATCGACGGCGCCATCCGCGTCCCGACGGGCCCCGGGCTCGGCGTCGAACTCGACCCGGAGAAGATGGACAAGTACGAGCGCCACTATGAGAAGGTCGGCGACTACTACGCACGCTTTCACGTCGACGAACGTCGGCCCGACTGGGTTCCGACCGTCGCGGGGCTGTGACGGAGCACTCGCACCGTTGACGCGCGCGCCGAGGGCGCCTACTGTTCGTTGTGTCAGATGATTCGCCTGTTGCACTAAATGCAACAAGCGGCTGGACTCAATGGAGAGTTGAGATGTTCGCATTCCCTGCGCCGTCACGCCGAACCGTCACCGCGTCTCTCGTGGTAGCAACCCTGATCGCCGTGTCGGCCTTGATCGCACCGCACGCCCCTTCCGCAACCGCCGCGGCACCCGGCGACCCCCTCGCGCACGCGTGCGCCGCCCCCGGGTCGGACGAGTTCTCTGACGCAACGCTCGACACGTCCCTCTGGGCGTCGAGCACCGGGGCGCCCGTTCCGTACACCCTCCACGACGGCGATCTCGTCCTGACCACCGTCGCCGAGAACTCCGCGACCGTGCCACACCTGCAGCAACCGGTGCCCGAGGGCACATGGGAGATCACGACCGAGGTCGAGATCTCACCCGTCGGCTCGTACCAGCAGGCCGGACTGATGCTGCGCGAGAACGCGAGCGAGTGGCTTGCACTGACCGTGTATCACTCGAATGGACAACAACGCGTGCAGCTCAACTTCGGCGGCGCGAACGCCGGCCCGATCACCCTGCCCGGGGGTGCCGGCCCGAGCTATCTGCTGCGGATGTCGAGCGACGGCACCCACATCCGCGGCCAGTACTCCACCGATGGCGAAACCTTTCAGAGCGTCGGCGCGACGATCGCGCTCGGCGCGTTCGCGCCCACCGGGATCGGGCCGACGGCGCTGCGCGGCGCTTCGAGTTCGGCAACAGAGATTGACGCCCGCTTCTCCTGGTTCCGGTTGACGCCCGACGCCGAAGCCTTCGCGGCATGCGACGGCCCCCTCTTCAACATCTGCGCTGCCGAGGGCTCTGATGAGTTCGAGGGGGCCGCCCTCGACCCAGCGATCTGGACGGCGAGTGCGAACGGCCCCGTCAGCTCCAGCCTGTCGGCGGGTCGGCTCATCATGCCCACGGTCGCCGCCAACTCCTCCGCGGCGCCGGCACCACTCCAACCGCTCCCCAGCGGCGATTGGCAGGTGACGACGCAGGTCACCATCGATCCGACCGGCAGCTACCAGCAGGCGGGGCTGCTGCTGTGGGACGACTCCGACGAGTGGATCGTCCTCGACGTGTACTGGTCGTCTGGCGAACGTCGGATTCAGTTCAATCGCAGCGGTAACAACTCCGGCTTCATCTCGGTTCCCTCCGGGCACGGGTCGAGTTACTGGTTTCGACTGACGAACACCGACGGGAGCATCACCGGCTCATACTCGCTCGACGGCGAAACCTTCTCGGGATTGTCCGGCAGTGTTGCGCTCGGGACCTTCGCACCCATCGGCGTCGGCCCGACAGCTCTCCGCGGCGCCGCGAGCAGTGCCGGCTCGGTCGACGCCCACTTCGAGTGGTTCCGCTGGTCGCCGACATCGTCCGAGCTGATCGAATGCGGCCATCCGACCACCGACCCGACCACCGGACCCGCGGCAACAGCGCGCGAGGCGTGGCGCGCCCACCTGATCGGCGATGCCGCCATCGACACGACGCATGAGCCGTACGCGTCGCGGCTCGCCGCGCAGACCGCGACGGCGCTCGGCTACTGGTCGAGCGTGTCTCCCGGCGCGGAGCCCTGGAGCGACCTCAGCACCGCGGAGCAGGCGGACACCCTCGAGGCGCTTCGCAGGATCAAGGCGATGGCAGTCGCGTGGGCAACGCCGGGGTCGGCGCTGAGCGACGACCCCGACCTGCTCGAGGACACCGTGGCGACGTTCAACTGGGTGATCGCGCAGCGCTACTACGACGGAATGCCCGCGACTGGCAACTGGTGGTACCCCCAAATCGGCTTTCCGCTCGAGGTCAACGAAATCGTCGTCGTGCTGCACGACGAACTGGCCGCGGCCGACATCGACGCAGCGATGGACGCCGTCGACCATTTCAGCCCGAGCGTGAACCTCACCGGCGCCAATCGGGTCTGGAAGGCGATGGTCGTCGGACTCCGCGGCGTCATCGTCGGGGACAGCGCGAAGATCAGCGCGGCGAGCACCGGCCTCTCGCCGGTGTTCGATCTGGTGACATCGGGAGACGGCTTCTACGCCGATGGGTCATTCGTCCAGCACGCCTGGTACCCGTACACCGGAGGCTACGGGACCTCGCTCCTGCTCAACCTTGCCGACATCCTGTTGCTCCTCAGCGGGACTCCGTGGGAGGTGACCGATCCGGATGTCGCTCGGGTTTATGAGTGGGCCCGCGACGCATTCGACCCCGTCATGTTCGACGGCATCATGATGGACAGCGTGCGCGGCCGCGAGATGTCGCGGGAGTACAACCCCGATGTGGAAGCGGGATCAACCGCGTTGCGTGCGCTGCTCGTCCTGGCCGAGTCGGCACCGGTGGGCGACTCCGACGGCATCCGCGCGATCGTCGCCCGCCACCTCGGCGGCGACGTCACCACGTTCTGGGAGAACGGATCGCTGAGCGAACTCGCGCTCGGCGAAGCCGCTGTCGCCTCGGGGTCCGCCGCCGCCCTGAACGGCACGTGGGCTTTTACCAGCATGGCGCGCGTCGTCCATCACGACGGCGACTACGCGGTCGCCGTGGCCATGTCCAGCAACCGGCTGGCGACATTCGAATCGATCAACAACGAGAACTTCCGGTCGTGGTACACCGCCGACGGCATGACATACGTTCACGACATCGACGGCGAGCAGTTCTCTGAGGACTACTGGGCCACGGTCAATCGCTACCGACTTCCCGGCACAACGGTCGACACCCACACACGTTCGGCGACCAACGGCGCCGGATACAAGCCGACGAATGCCTTCGCGGGGACGTCCGCCGGAGTCGATGGGACCGCCGCCGCGTCCGGCATGGTGCTCGACGCCTACGGAAGCGACCTCGAAGCACGGAAGTCGTGGTTCTTCTTCGACGGCGCAATCGTGGCAGTGGGAAGTGACATCTCACGCTCGAGCGTCGCGGGCAACGGTTGGGACGGGACCGCTCGCCACATCGAGACGATCATCGAGAATCGCCGCACCGAGCCAGGATCGACCCTCGTCGTCGATGGCAGCGCCGCCGGCACGACGAGCGGCGCGGTCGAATCGATCTCTGGAGCGGAGTGGGCGCAGCTGACCAATGGCGACAGCCGCCTCGGCTACGTCTTTCCTGACGGAATCGACCTTGAGGTTCTGCGCGAGTCGCGCACCGGGAGCTGGGCGGCGATCAACTCGGCGAGTGGCTCCTCGACGACGCGGACCGGTGACTACTCGACGCTCTGGATTGACCACGGGACGACTCCGAGCAACGCCGGGTACGCGTACATCATTCTCCCGGGCGCAACCGAGGCCACGACTGAGGCATTCGCCGCGGCCCCCACGATTCGGATTCTCGCCGACGGGCCGACCGTCTCCGCGGCTGAGGACACGGCCAACATGGCCATCGCCGCGAACTTCTGGGATGCGGCGACACTCACCCGCGACGGCGTCGACTACCTGACCACCTCAGCCCCGCTGTCGGTGACCACGGAGCGAGACGGTGACGAAATCGCCCTCACGATCGTCGAGCCCACGCGGGCCCGAACCGGGACGGTGACCGTAGAGCTCCACCTCGACGCCGACGCCGTGATCGAGAGCTCCCCCGGTGTGAGCGTGGTGCGGACGGGGCCCACGGTGCAGCTCTCGATCGATGTGACCAACGCCCGCGGCGCCGCGTTCGTCGTCCGTCTGGCGCTCGCACCGTGATGCACGAGCTCGAGGACCCTTACCGCGCCTTGAGCGCCGCGTCGTAGAGCTCCTTGCGTGAGAGTCCCGTCAGCTCGGCCACCTCGGCGCTCGCCTCCTTGAGGCGCGAGCCTTCGGAAACGAGGGTGAGGACGCGGGCCACCCCCTCGTCGATCGACGCCTCGACCGGTTCGGCCCCGGCGACGACCAGCACGATCTCGCCGCGGGCGCCGTCCGCGAACAGCTCCGCCAGCTCGGCGAGCGTGCCGCGCGCGACCTCCTCGTGCAGCTTGGTGAGTTCGCGGCAGACGGCCGCGCGGCGATCCTCGCCAAACGCCGTCGCCGCATCTTGCAGGGCGTCGCCGATGCGGTGCGGGCTCTCGAAGAACACGAGCGTGCGCGCTTCGGCGGCGACCGCCCGGAACGACGCGACCCGGCCCTTGCGCGGCACGAAGCCCTCGAAGGCGAACCGGTCGGTGGGCAGCCCGCTGAGCGCGAGCGCCGTCAGCACCGCACTCGGTCCGGGGATCGCGGTCACCGTCACCCCGGCGGCGACCGCGGTCTGCACGAGCACGAAGCCGGGGTCGCTCACGGTCGGCATTCCGGCATCCGTCAGCACCAGGATGTCGGCCTCCCGTGCCTCCTCGGCCAGCGATGCGGCGCGCTCGCGCTCGTTGTGCTCGTGCAGCGCCACCAGGCGCGGACGGTTATCGACGCCGAGCGCGCGCATCAGCTGGATCGCCGTGCGGGTGTCCTCCGCGGCGATCGTCTCGGCGTTCTGCAGCGCCTCGATCAGCCGGCGGGAGGCGTCGCCAAGATTGCCGATGGGCGTCGCGGCGAGGATGAGCACGCGTCCATTCTCCTAGCATGAGCGGGTGATCGTCTCGCGACTCCCGACCTGGGTGGGCCCGGCAGCCGTCATGGCCGTCGCCGCGGCGACCCGGTTGTGGGCGCTCGACCGCCCGCACGAGCTCGTCTTCGACGAGACCTACTACGTCAAAGACGCCTACACGCTGATGAACCTCGGCTACGAGGGATCGTGGGGCGAGGGCGCGAACGAGAGCTTCGAGAGCGGCAACCCGGACGTCTACTCGTCGAATCCGTCGTTCATCGCTCACCCGCCGCTCGGCAAGTGGATCATCGCCGCGGGGCTCGCCGCGTTCGGTGCCGAGTCGAGCTGGGGCTGGCGGATCGGGATCGCCGTGACCGGCATCCTGCTCGTCGCCGTCACGATGTTCGCCGCCCACCTGCTGTTCCACCGCCCGCTGCTGACGACGATCGCGGGCGGGCTGATGGCGATCGACGGCAACGCGATCGTGCTGAGCCGCGTCGCCCTGCTGGACAGCGCCCTCGCCCTGTTCGCCCTGCTCGGGGCGTGCTTCATGCTGCTCGACCGGATGCAGGCGCGCGGGCGACTCGCCGCCTGGGCGGCGTCCGGCGACGGGACGGTGGCCGTGCGGGAGTGGGGACCGGTGTTCTGGGCGAGACCGTGGCTGCTCGCCGCGGCCCTCACCTTCGGTCTCGCCTCGGCCGTCAAGTGGAACGGGCTCTACTTCCTGGCGGTGTTCGGGATCTACTCGGTCGTGGCCGACGCGCTCGACCGCCGGCGCGCGGGCGTGGACCTCTGGGCCAGCGGCGCGCTGCTGCGCCAGGCGCCGGTCAACGCCGTGCTGCTCGTGCCGCTCGCGCTGCTCGTCAACGTCGTCAGCTGGACCGGCTGGTTCGTCACCGACGGCGGCTACTACCGGCGCTGGGTCGAGGGGGGCGGCGAGGCCTGGACGGGGCTGCTCTCGTGGGTGCCGATCGACGTGCAGAACTGGTGGCACTACCAGGCCTCGATGTACGGATATCACGTCGGTGAGAACACGCCGCACTCCTACCAGGCGAGCCCGCTCGGCTGGCTGCTGCTGGTGCGGCCGACGAGCATGTACTACGAGGACTTCGGCGACGGCACGGCGGCCGAGATCCTCGACCTCGGGAATCCGCTGATCTGGTGGGCGGGAACGGCCGCGCTCATCGCGGTGCTGGTGCGCTTCGGCTGGCTGCTTCGGCACGGCCGGGAGGCCCGCGCCGAGGCCTTCATCCTCACCGGCATGGCGGCCGGCTACCTGCCCTGGATGCTGTACCTGCACCGCACGGTGTTCCAGTTCTACACGATCGCCTTCGAGGCGTTTCTGGTGCTCGCGCTCGTCGCGGCGATCGCGCTGCTGATCGGCCCGCCGGGCGCCGAGCGCCGTGCGTTCGCCGTCGGACGCGGGCTGGTCGCGGTGTTCCTGGTCGCCGCGGCCGCGCTCAGCGTGTTCTTCTGGCCGCTGTGGATCGGCGAGCCGATTCCGATCGGCTACCTGCGCGCGCACTACTGGTTCACCAGCTGGATTTAAACTCAGCTTCACCCTGTTGCGCTGCGCGCGGCGGCGCTACAGTGTTGTCACCCTGCACCCGAAGCAGAGTCCCGTTGGAGTCCCCCATGCCTGCTCCACGTTCCTCCCCTGCTCTGCCGTCACCGCATCGCCGCGCCGTCGGCTTCGTCGCGCCGCTGCTCGCGATCTCGGTCATCGTGTTCGGAGCCGCGCCCGCCGCCATGGCCGCCCCCGATGCGCCGGTCATCGTCTCGCCGGGCGATGGCGCGACCACGGCCGGCAGCACGGCGACGATCAGCGGCACCGTCGCGGACTGGGGCGGGGCGGGCGGCTACGTCGAGGTCACGGCCACCCACGACGGCACCGTCGTCGGCTCCTGCGACTCCGGATGGCTGGAGTACTACGACACCGAGTGGTCCTGCGACGTCGAACTGCTGCTCGGCGACAACACCGTCACCGCGCAGACCTTCGCCGGTGAGGAGGAGATCGGCGGCACCGACCAGATCACGATCACGCGCGGCGGCACGCAGGCACCCGCGATCGGCTCCCCGGCGCCCGACGCCGCGGTCGAGACCGGCGGCATGAGCTTCTCGGGCACGGGACCCGCGCTCGGACGCGTCGACCTCGGCCACTCGGACGGCGAGGGGTTCACGTCGTGGTGCGACGTCGGCGTCGCCCTCGACGGCACCTGGAGCTGCACCGTCGACCCGATCGCCCCGGGCTACTACGACGTCGGCATCGAGGCGACGCAGATCGACGGCACCCCCGACTCCAGCGCGTGGCAGACGCTCGAGATCTATCCGCACAAGCCCGAGGTGACGATCTCGGCGGGCCCGGGTTCGCTCGAATCGATCACGACCGCCACCTCCGGCGGCGACGCGGGTGCGACCTGGCGCCAGTTCGACAGCGACTCGGCCACCGGCTTCTGGCGCTGCCCGGCAGGCTGGAGCGGCGACTACGGGGAGGACCGGCCCGACGCCGGACCCGAGGTCGACTGCGCCGTGCCGAACCCGATGCCCGGCACCTACCTGCTGTCGAGCGTCGACTTCGACAACGAGACTCACTCCTTCGACCGCGGCGATCTGGTCCGCGTGCCCGCGATCCCCGAGATCACGGAAGTCGTGGCGAATGCGGACGGCTCGCTCACGCTGCGCGGCACCGTCGACCCGACCTGGGAGAGCCCGTTCCCCACCGTCCACGAGGGCAGCACCGTGGT
>DCRR01000013.1:22006-22310 GCA_002325245.1 Microbacteriaceae bacterium UBA1487
GTCGCACCCAGCGGCCTGCAGGTCTTCGACGCCTTCGCGATCTCGCGCGGCTTCGCCGACGACCCGGACGTCGCCGGCGTGCTCGACGGCTACCACGACGGGGTCTCCCCGCGATCCGGCACCCTCGAGGTGGCCGTCGCCGCGTTCCGACCGGCGAGCTCCCTCACCCTCGATGCCGCCGCCATCGATGTGCGGGCCACCGGCCCCGCCGGAAGCGTGACGGGAGTCGCGTTCCACCGCGTCACGAGCGACGGCGAAGGCGGCTACTCCTACGGGTTCCCGGTCGAGACCTGCGAGCACGGCG
>DCRR01000013.1:22422-38031 GCA_002325245.1 Microbacteriaceae bacterium UBA1487
GAGACGCACTACCGCGACGACTACGTGCTGATCCCGAGCGCCCCGACGCTCGGCTCGACCGTGAGCTCCTCGAGCTCGGTGACCTTCAGCGGGTCCGCCGGTGCCGGCGACCGGGTGAGCGTATTCACACTGGAGGGCGCCGAGGCGTGCTCGACCACGGCCACTGCATCCGACACCTGGACCTGTACCGACACTCCCGGCGCGGGAACGCACAGCTACCGCGCGATCTCCCGCTCGCAGGGTTTCGAGATCGACGTCGACGCCCTGCATGAGCCGGACGAGTACGGCAGCTCCTTCCAGGGGTACTCGACGTGGAGCGCCACCACCGTGGCGAGCGTCGCCGTGACGTCGCCCCCGAGCCCCGCGCCCGCTCCGACGCCGACGACTGCGTCAGCGACGACGACAGCCCTCAGCTTCACGGTCTCGCCGGGACCGTACTTCCCGGGCGACGCCGTGACCTTCAGCGGCAGCGGGGCGCCCGCCGGCGCACCGGTGACCGCGGAGCTGCACTCCACGCCGGTGGTGCTCGGGCAGACGACCGCCGACAGCGACGGCGGATTCCGCATCGTCGCCGTCATCCCGGAGGATGTCGAGCCCGGCGAGCACGAGTTCGTGATCGTGGTGATGGGCGAGAGCGGAGCGCTCTCGGTCGTCACCCAGCCGATCGTCATCGACCTTCCCACCGAGAACCCCGCCAGCTCCCCCGACGAGGGGGGTCCCACCTCCGTCGTCGACGACGACGGAGGATCGGGGGGTGGCGAGGTCGCGCCCCGAACCGAGCCAGCCGCGCCGAGCGTGCTCACCGAGGCGCTGGTGACGTTCGGGCGCATCCTCGACAATCCGGGGCTGCTCGCCGCCGCGGGCGCCCTCGCCCTGGCGCTGCTGTTCCTGGTCGCGATTCCGACCGAGCTGCTGACGGCGACGCTGTCGTCGAACACCGGCCGGATGGGCCGCGGGATCGCGCGCGTCGAGGCCGCCGCCGATCGGGTGCGCGACCGGTTCATCACCCTCACCGGCAGTCGCGCCGCCGCTGCCGCGGTGCTCGTCGTTCTGGTGAGCATCGTGTTCGGCTTCAGCGATCCGGCCTTCGGGTTCGACCTGGTGTCGCTGCGCCTCGTCCTCTCGCTCGCGATCGCGTTCTTCATCCTGTTCTACGGCGTGAGCTGGCTGACCGGGCTGATCGTCGACCGCGGCTGGAAGGTGACCTCCGTCGTCACGATCCAGCCGTCGATCGTGCTGTTCGCGATCCTCGGCGTCGTGTTCTCGCGCCTGGTCGGCTTTGCACCCGGGATCTTCATCGGCGTCGTGATCGGCATCGAGATGTTCAACGCCTCACGTCGCGCCGAGCTCGGGGCGGCGCTCGTGCAGTTCGCGGGCGTCTTCGCGCTGAGCATCGCCGCCTGGTTCGGCTACTCCGCGCTGAGCGTCGCCGGCGACCCGCACGACTTCTGGGGCGCGCTGACCGTCGACACCCTGGCCGCCATCACCTCGGAGGGCCTCACCGGTGTCGCGATCGCGATCCTTCCGCTGGCGTTCCTCGAGGGCCGCACGCTGTGGGAGGCCTCCAAGTCGCTGTGGTTCGGCACCTTCCTGGTGATCGCGACCGGGTTCTCGCTGATCGTGCTGCCCACCGCGCTGGAGGAGACCGATCCGGCGGATGTCGGCATCTGGTACGTGGTGCTCGCCGTGTTCGGCGCACTCGCCTTCGCCGCCTGGGGCTACTTCGCCTGGCGGGCGCGTGTCGGCGAGCGCACCGGGGCCGACGCAACGGAACGCAACACAACGGTCTAGGCGCAGGGTGCGCCGGTAGCCTGGCGGCATGCCAGACTCCGCCCTGCCCGAGGTCCCGCGCGCGTCCGACCGCAACTGGGGGTTCCGCACCCGAGCCATCCATGCGGGCAACATCCCGGATGCCGTACACGGCTCGCGCGCGCTCCCGATCCACCAGACCAGCGCGTTCGTCTTCGACTCCACCGAGGATGCCGCGGCCCGCTTCGCGCTGCAGAAGTACGGCAACATCTACTCGCGCGTCTCGAACCCGACCGTCGCCAGCTTCGAGGAGCGGATCGCCTCGCTCGAGGGCGGCCTCGGCGCCGTCGCCACCGCGTCCGGCCTGAGCGCCGAGTTCATCACCTTCGCCTCGCTCGCGGGCGCCGGCGACCACATCGTCGCCGCGCAGAGCCTGTACGGCGGCACCGTCACCCAGCTCGACGTGACGCTGCGCCGGTTCGGCGTGGAGACGACCTTCGTGCCGGGCACCGACCCGGCCGACTACGCCGCCGCGATCACCGACACGACGAAGCTGATCTTCGCCGAGACGATCGCGAACCCCTCGGGCGAGATCGCCGACCTGGAGGGCCTGGCCGACGTCGCCCACGCCGCCGGGATCCCGCTGATCATCGACTCGACCGTCGCCACCCCGTACCTGAACCGGCCGATCGAGTGGGGAGCCGACATCGTCATCCACTCCGCCACCAAGTTCCTCGGCGGGCACGGCACCACGCTCGGCGGCGTCGTCGTCGAGTCGGGCCGCTTCGACTGGGCGAGCGAGCGCTTCCCGCTGTTCAGCGAGGATGCGGCCCACTACGGCGGACTCAACTGGCACGGCAACTTCGGCGAGTACGCCTTCCTCACCCGGCTGCGCGCCGAGCAGCTGCGCGACGTCGGCCCGACCCTCGCGCCGCACTCCGCGTTCCTGCTCGCACAGGGCGTCGAGACACTCCCCTACCGGATGCAGGCGCACGTGAGCAACGCCCGCGCGGTCGCCGAGTTCCTGGAGGCCGATTCCCGCGTCGAGTTCGTCAACTGGGCGGGGCTCGCCTCGCATCCGCATCACGAACGCGCGAACGCGTACCTGCCGCTCGGACCCGGATCGGTGTTCAGCTTCGGGGTGCGCGCCTCCGGCACGGCGAGCAGCCGTGAGATCGGCCAGCGCGTCATCGAGAACGTGGAGCTCGCCAGCCACCTGGCGAACATCGGCGACGCGAAGACCCTCGTCATCCACCCGGCGTCGACCACGCACGCGCAGCTCTCCGAGCAGCAGCTGCTCGACGGCGGCGTGCTGCCGGGTCTGATCCGCATCAGCGTCGGCATCGAAGAGGTCGACGACATCATCTACGACCTCGATCGAGCGCTCTCGGTCGCGGTAGAGGGATAATCGGGCATGGGTGCAACAGGGGTTTCGACAGGCTCGGTTTCGACAGGCTCGGTTTCGACAGGCTCGGTTTCGACAGGCTCAGCCGGCGAGGCCGACTCGGTGGAGACGGTCCAGCTGACGAACGGGCTGAGCTGCAGCCTGCCCGCGAGCTCGCCGCTCGCGAAGCTGATGCGCAGCCAGCGCACCTGGGTGGGTCCCAGCGCGCAGGAGCGCCTCGGCATCCTGCGCCGCGCGAAGTCGGTGGCGATCGTCGGCGCGTCGGCGAATCCGGCCCGCTCCAGCTACTTCGTCGCCACCTACCTGTCGCAGTCCAGCGACTACGAGCTGTACTTCGTGAACCCGAACGCGACCGAGATCCTCGGCCGCCCGGTCTACAAGTCGCTCGCCGACCTGCCGGTCGTGCCCGACATCGTCGACGTGTTCCGGCGCGCGAGCGACATCCCGCAGGTGATGGAGGACGCGATCGCGATCGGCGCGAAGACCGTCTGGGTGCAGCTCGGCATCTGGAACGAGGAGGCGGCCCGCTTCGGCGAGGAGCACGGCCTCACGGTCGTGATGGATCGCTGCATCAAGGTCGAGCACGCGCGCTTCCACGGCGGGCTGCACCTGCTCGGCTTCGACACCGGCGTGATCAGCTCGAAGAAGCAGCTCCGGTAGGAATCGGCCCGGTCGCCAGGGGCACGGCGCCGCGCGGATACGCCAGCAGCACGAGCGCCGAGAGCACCCAGACCGCGCCGATCACGGCCAGCAGAGTCCCGCCGCTCGCGTGCGCGAGGGCTCCGGCGACGGCTGCGCCGCCTGCGGCAGCCGAGGCGCGCAGGCCGGAGCCGACCGTGAAGACCTGCGAGCGCACCGCCAGCGGGCTCTGCTCCTTGCGCAGCAGCAGCATGGCCGCCGCGCTGGATGCGGTGAACAGCCCCGACACCCCGATCGCGGCGACCGTCCACGCGAGCCCCAGGTCGATCGCCGCCACCATCGTGGCCACGCCGGTCGCCGCGAATCCGGCGCCCATGACGACGATCGGCGGGGCGGAGCCCCAGCGTCGCGCGGCGGCGGCCAGCGCGCCGAGCAGTCCGCCAACCGCGAAGGCGGTGACGATCCACGCCGCCCGCTCGGCGCTGCCGGAGCGCTCGATCGCGACCGCGACCGCCGCGACCGCCAGACCGCCGGCGCCCAGCTGACTGAGCGTGCCCGACAGGGTCACGATCGCGATGGGGCGGTGCGCCACCAGGTGCCGGAGCCCCGTCGCCATGGTGCGCACCGCACCCACCCCGGGCGCCGGGCGCGGGGTGAGCCGCAGCGCGAACAGTCCGGCGCATCCGAGCAGGCAGATCGCGCCGAGCACCAGCAGTGCGGTGCGAGCGGAGCCGGCCACGGCGAGCACCGCGACCAGCGCCGGGCCGCCGACCGAGCCGACGTTGTAGGAGAGCGCGTCGTGCGCGTAGCCGCGCCGGGCATCCGGGAACTCGTCGGCGACGAAGCTCGACAGGCCGCCCATGAAGAACGGCGCGGCGATGCCGCTGAGCACGAGCGCGATCATCACGAGCGGGATGGGCACGTCTCCGAGCGCGGCGGTGAGCGCGTACGAGGCCGCGGTGAGCACGGCCCCGGCGAGCATCCAGTGGCTCGGGCGGCGCGTCCGGTCGAGGATCACCCCGACCAGCGGCGCCGCCAGCACGCTCGGCCCCAGGGTCGCCGCGACGAGCTGCCCGCCGAGCGCGAGATCGTCGAGCTCCGTCGCCGCCAGAATCGGCAGCGCGACCATGACCCCCGAGGTGGCGAGGCGCAACGGCACCGAGGCGACGAGGTAGCTCGCCGCGGTCATGTCCCGCACGCGCGGATCAGAAGGTGGCGGTGTCCGGGTCCGCGCCCTGGCGCAGTCCGGCGTCGAGGCGGTCGATCGCCGCCATCTCGTCGCCGCTCAGCTCGAAACCGAAGACGTCGAAGTTCTCGGCCATCCGCTCGCGGCTGGTCGTCTTCGGGAACACGACGATGCCCTGCTGCAGGTGCCAGCGCAGCACGATCTGAGCCGCGGTGACCCCGTGCGCGGCGGCCGCCCCGGCGATGGGCGCCAGCTCGAGCAGCGGGTACTTGCCCTGCCCGAGCGGACCCCACGCCTCGGTGACGATGCCGTGGTCGGCGCCGTAGACGCGCAGCTCCTTCTGGGCCAGGCCCGGGTGCAGCTCGATCTGGTTGACCGCGGGAACGGTGCCGGTCTCGGCCGCGAGGCGCTCCAGGTGCGGCACGTGGAAGTTGCTGACGCCGATGGAGCGGGCGAGGCCGGCGGAGTTGATCTGCTCCAGCGCCTTCCAGGCATCCACGTACTTGTCGGCGTCGGGGCGCGGCCAGTGGATCAGGTACAGGTCGACGAAGTCGAGTCCAAGCTTCTCCAGGCTCGCGGCGATCGCGGCGGGCGCGGTGCCGGCAACGTGGTCGGAGTTCCAGAGCTTCGTGGTGATGAACAGCTCCTCGCGCGGGATTCCGGAGGCGGCGAGGGCGCGACCGACGCCCTCCTCGTTGCCGTAGACGGCGGCCGTGTCGATGTGGCGGTAGCCCACCTCGAGCGCGTCGAGCACGATCCGCTCGGTTTCGACGGGGTCCACCTTGAACACGCCGAAGCCGAGCTGCGGGATCTGGTGGCCGTCGTTGAGCGCAATGGTGGGAACCGTCATGCTCCTATGCTGGCACGACTCGGCGGCGGCGCGCCGGTCGGTGCCTCCCATTCGGCGCGCCGTCCGTTGCTCGCGCGGCGGGACGGTCGCCGCCACGGGTCATCCGGATCCAGGCCGTGCCCACGCCACCCGCGCGCGCTCGCCGGCCCCGACGTCTCGTCGGGGAGCAGGTCCTGCGGGGTGCGCCAGCCGATGCGGCGATCGAACAGGTAGTCCCAGTGATCGAGCTCGCTCGCGAGCTGCTCCAGGATCGCCGAGTCGAGCTCGTACAGGCTGCGCGGCCAGTCGTCGTGCTGCAGCACCGCGCCGTGCGCGCGCAGCACCTTCAGGTGGTGATGAACGGCCGCGCGGCTGACGCCGAACTCGTGCCGGATGACGTCCTCCAGATCGCCCAGGTAGTGCGAGCCGGACGCCAGCACCTCCACGAGCCGCCGCCGGATCGGCTCCGCCACCACCTCGAACACATGCACGAAAACATGGTGCCAATTCAGCTTGGCGCCAGGTTCAATTGGCAGCTCATCTGAGAGAGGCCGGGTGGGGAGCGGGGGTGGGGAGGAGGCGCGGCAACATTTCGTCACGCGATTTCGAGCGCGCGGGAACGCGCTCTAGTGTCGGAGGGTCCCGAGGCCATGCCTCCCCCGCTCGATGACGCGCGAACCCGACCAGCAGAGAGGAACGCGCGTGATCGTCGCCGACCGGCTCGTGAAGACCTTCGCGAGCACCGACTCCCAGAGCCCGGTGCACGCGGTCGATGATGTCAGCCTGCGCATCGCCGAGGGCGAGATCTTCGGCATCGTGGGGCAGAGCGGCGCCGGCAAGAGCACCCTGGTGCGTCTGCTCAACCTCCTGGAGCGCCCCGACTCCGGCAGCGTGATCCTCGACGGCACCGACCTCACCGCGCTCGATGAGCGCGCACTGCGCCGCGAGCGTCACCAGATCGGCATGATCTTCCAGCAGTTCCAGCTGCTGTCGCGCCGCACCGTGCGCGAGAACGTCGCCCTCCCGCTCGAGGTGCTCGGCGTCCCCGCCCGCGAACGGCGCGCACGCGTCGACGAGATCCTCGACCTGGTCGGGCTCACCGACCGGGCGGATGCCTACCCGGCCCAGCTCTCCGGCGGTCAGAAGCAGCGGGTCGGCATCGCTCGCGCCCTCGCCCCGCGCCCGCGGGTGCTGCTCTCAGACGAGGCCACCAGCGCCCTGGACCCGGCGACGACCCGCTCGATCCTCGACCTGCTGGCCAAGCTCAACCGCGAGCTCGGCCTCACCATCGTGCTGATCACGCACGAGATGGAGGTCATCAAGCAGGTGTGCCACTCGGCCGCGCTGATCGAGCACGGCCGCATCGTCGAGCAGGGCCGCATCCACGACCTGCTGCAGACCCCCGGCTCGCGCATCGCGCACCAGCTCTTCCCGCTCGGCGAGCACGCCCCCGAGCGCGGCAACACGATCGTCGAGGTCACCTTCACGGGCCTCGACTCGAGCCGCCCGGTCATCGCGCGCCTCGCGCGCGACCACGGACTCGACATCAGCATCCTCGGCGCCATGATCGAGACGGTCTCCGGTGAGCAGACGGGGCGCATCCGCCTCGAGCTGCCCGGCACCGAGACCGCGAAGACGGCTGCCATCGAAAGCCTGCGGGCTGAGGGCTACGTCGTCGACGTCGTCGCCGCGAACGGAGGTGCCGCATGATCGACCCCACCGATCCCGAGTTCTGGCCGCGCCTGTTCGACGGCCTGCTCGTCGCGAGCGGCGAGACCCTCATCATGCTCGTCGTCACCGGCCTGGTCACGCTCATCGGCGGTCTCGCGCTCGGCGTGATTCTCGTCGCGACCGATGCCGACGGCGTGCTCGCCGCTCCGTTCGGCTCGCGCGCGCTCGGCCGCGGCATCAACCTCGTGCTCGGCACGATCGTCAACATCGGTCGCTCGGTGCCGTTCATCATCCTGATGGTCGCGCTGATCCCGGTCTCGCGATTCCTCGTCGGCAGCGCCTTCAGCCTCGAGGGCGCCATCGTGCCACTGTGCGTCGCCGCCGTGCCGTTCTTCGCCCGCATCGCCGAGATCGCGCTGCGCGAGGTGCCGAGCGGTCTGGTCGAGGCGGGCACCGCGATGGGCGCCTCCCCGGTGCAGCTGCTCGTCAAGGTGCTCGTGCCCGAGGCCGTGCCCGCGCTGCTGCGCGGCTTCACCACGACGCTCGTCACCATCGTGAACTACTCGGCGATCGTGACCGTGGTCGGCAACTACGGCCTCGGCTCCTTCGCCTACGTGAACGGCTACCAGCGCTACAGCGTGATCCACATCCTCGCCGTGGTCGCGCTGCTGGTCGCGCTCGTTCACCTTCTGCAGTGGCTCGGCAACCGCCTGGCCGCCCGACTCTCCCACCGCTGAACCATCGAAAGGCCCCTCATGTCCCACCGCTTCTCGCGCGCCGCGCTCGCCACCACCGCCGCCCTCGCCGCGACCCTCGCGCTCAGCGCCTGCGGCGCCGCCTCCGACGACGACGAGTCGACGCTGAGCGTCGGCGCCACCGCCGTTCCGGCCGCCGAGATCCTGCAGTTCGTCATTGACTCCGGCCAGGCCGAGGAGGCGGGACTCACCATCACCGTCCAGGAGTACGCCGACTACGTCACCCCCAACCAGGCGCTCTCCGACGGCACCAACGACGCCAACCTGTTCCAGCACGAGCCGTACCTGAACCTCTACAACTCGGAGTCCGGTGACGACCTGGTCGCCGTCGGCAAGGTCTACCTGCCGCCGCTCGCGCTCTACTCGAAGACCGTCGACGACATCGCCGACCTGCCGGACGGCGCGAGCATCGCGCTGCCCAACGACGCGAGCAACGAGTCGCGCGCGCTGCTGCTGCTCGCCGCGCACGGACTGATCGAGACGACGGACGCGCCGAGCACCGTCGCCGACATCACCGCCAACCCGCGCGGCTTCGAGTTCAGCGAGATCGACGCCGCCAGCCTGCCGCAGGCGCTCGACGAGAAGGACGCCGCGATCGTGAACTTCAGCTTCGCGGCCGCCGCCGGGCTCTCCAGCGACCTGCAGCTCTTCGCCGAGGGCGCCGAGAGCAGCTACTTCAACATCCTCGCCACCCGCGCCGAGCTCGCCGACGACCCGCGCGTCGCGACGCTCTACGAGCTGCTGACCTCCGAGGAGACGTCCGCCTGGATCCTGGAGCAGTACTCGGGCCTGGTCACCCCGGCCGCGTAACGCGCAGGCGGGTCGAGGGGCGCTAGCCTGGACGGCTATGCCCCTCGACCTGCCGCCGATCGCCTACCCGCCGGAGCTGCCCGTCAGCGCCGCGCGGGAGGAGCTCGCGCGCGCCATCGCCGAGAACCAGGTGGTGATCGTGGCGGGGGCCACCGGCTCGGGCAAGACGACCCAGCTGCCGAAGATCCTGCTCGAGCTGGGGCGCGAGAAGATCGGACACACGCAGCCCCGCCGTATCGCCGCGCGCAGCGTCGCCGAGCGCATCGCCGAAGAGCTCACCGTCGAGCTCGGCACCCTTGTCGGATACCAGGTGCGGTTCGACGATCGAACGAAGCGCGAGACCGCGGTCAAGCTGATGACCGACGGCGTGCTGCTGGCCGAGATCAACCGCGACCGCGACCTGCGCCGCTACGACACGATCATCATCGACGAGGCCCACGAGCGCAGCCTCACGATCGACTTCCTGCTCGGCTATCTGACGCGTCTGCTGCCGCGTCGCCCCGAGCTCAAGGTGATCATCACCAGCGCGACGATCGACCCGGAGCGCTTCGCGAAGCACTTCGCCCGCGCCGACGGCACCCCCGCCCCCATCGTCGAGGTGAGCGGGCGCAGCTACCCGGTCGAGATCCGCTACCGTCCGCTCGTCGCCGAGTCCGGCGACGACGACAGCGATGACGGCGCGACGCGCGACGATCGCGACATCGTGCAGGGCGTGCTGGATGGCCTCGACGAGCTGGAGCGCGAGGGCAGCGGTGACGTGCTGGTCTTCTTCAGCGGCGAGAACGAGATCCGGGATGCCGCCGACGCGATCCGCGGACGCCTCACCGCGCGCGGCGCGGCCGGCGAGACCACGGAGGTGCTTCCCCTCTACGGTCGACTGAGCTCCGCCGAGCAGCACCGCGTGTTCGAGCGCGCACGCCCCGGCATCCGCCGCCGCATCGTGCTCGGCACCAACGTCGCCGAGACGAGCCTCACGGTGCCCGGCATCAAGTACGTCATCGACACCGGCACAGCTCGGATCAGCCGCTACTCGGCCCGCTCCAAGGTGCAGCGCCTGCCGATCGAGCCGATCAGCCAGGCCAGCGCCAACCAGCGCTCCGGCCGCGCGGGGCGCACGAGCGACGGCATCGCGATCCGGCTCTACTCGGAGGAGGACTTCGACTCCCGGCCCGAGTTCACCGACCCCGAGATCCTGCGCACCAGCCTCGCGGCGGTGATCCTGCAGATGATCGACCTGCGCCTCGGCGACATCTCCGAGTTCCCCTTCGTCGAGCCGCCGGATGCGCGCGGCATCAAGGACGGCACCGACCTGCTGCTGGAGCTCGGCGCGATCTCGGCCGACGCGACGACTGGCCACACCCGCATCACCAAGGTCGGTCGCGACCTCGCCCGGCTGCCGGTCGACCCGCGCTTCGGCCGCATGATCGTCGAGGCCGAGCGCCGCGGTGTCGCGCGCGAGGTGATGGCGATCGTGGCGGGGCTGAGCATCCAGGACCCGCGCGAGCGCCCGCTGGAGAAGCGCGGAACGGCGGATGCCTCGCACGCCCGCTTCACCGACCCGACGAGCGACTTCATCAGCCTGCTGAACCTCTGGAACCACCTCGAGCACCAGCAGCGCGAGCTCTCCAGCAGCGCATTTCGGCGGCTCTGCAAGGCCGAGTTCCTCAACTACCTGCGGGTGCGCGAGTGGCAGGAGCTCTACCGTCAGCTGGCGCGCGCCGGGAAACCTCTCGGCATCGTCGCCCGCGGGGCCAGCACCGACGCCGACGCCATCCACATCTCGCTGCTCTCCGGGCTGCTGAGCCGCATCGGGCTGCTCGATGAGCGGGTGCGCGCGAAGCCGGGCGAGAAGGGACGCCGCCCCACGGAGTTCCTCGGCTCGCGGCAGCAGCGCTTCACCGTGTTCCCCGGTTCGGTGCTCGCCAAGAAGCCGCCCGCCGCGGTGATGGCAGCCGAACTGGTGGAGACCAGCCGACTGTTCGCCCGCACCGTCGCGCGCATCGACCCGGCGTGGGCGGAGCCGCTCGCCGAGCACCTGGTGAAGCGCAGCTACGGGCTGCCGCGCTGGGAGAAGCGGCAGGGCTCGGCGGTCGCCGACGAGAAGGTCACCCTCTACGGCGTGCCGATCGTGCCGAAGCGGCGCATCCAGCTGGCGCGGATCGACGCCGAGCAGGCCCGCGAGCTGTTCATCCGGCACGCCCTCGTCGGCGTCGACGGCAAGCCCGGCGAGTGGCCGTTCGAGATCCGCGGCAACGCCCTCTACGACTTCGACCGACGCAACCGGGCGCTGCGCCGCGAGCTCGAGCAGCTGGAGGAGCGCACCCGCCGCCGCGACATCCTGGTCGACGACGAGGCGGTGGTCGACTTCTACGACCGGCGGATTCCCGCCGACGTCACCGACGTCCGGCGCTTCGAGCGCTGGTGGCGCGACGCACGCACGAAGACCCCCGAACTGCTCACGATGACACGGGAGGCGCTGCTCGGCGAGGAGGAGGCCGCGCCCGAGCGCGACGAGCAGGGCTTCCCCGCGCACTGGCAGGCGGGCGAGCAGCGGCTGCGGCTCGCCTACCGCTTCGAGCCCGGTGCCGAGGACGACGGGGTGACGCTCGAGGTTCCGCTCGCGGTGCTGCCGCGGCTGGAGGATCGCGGCTTCGACTGGCTGGTGCCGGGGCTGCGCGAGGAACTGGTGACGGCGCTCATCAAGAGCCTGCCCAAGCACATCCGCAAGAACGTGGTGCCCGCCGCCGACTGGGCGCGAAAGCTCATGGCCGAGCTGCCCGAGCACGCCGAGACGCCGCTGACCGAGCTGCTCGCCCAGGAGATCCGGCGCGCGACGCACACTGTCGTCTCGCCCACCGACTTCGACCTCGAGCGGGTGGCGTCGCACCTGCGGATGGGGTTCGCCGCGATCGACGCTCGAGGCCGCCGCGTGGGGCTGTCGAAGAGCCTCGCCGAGCTGCAGGCGCGCTTCGCCGAACGGGCGCGTTCGAGCGTCGCGAAGGTCGCGGAGACGGTCACCCCGGGGCGCGATCTGGAGCGCTCGGGCATCACCGCCTGGGATCTCGGCGAGCTGCCGAAGCTCGTCGAGGCGAAGCAGGGCGGCTCGACGGTGCGGGCCTTCCCGGCCCTGGTCGACGAGGGCCAGAGCGTCGCGATTCGGGTCTTCGGCACGGCCGCCGAGCAGGCGGCGGCGCATCCGTTCGGCGTGCGGCGCCTTCTCGCGCTGAGCCTGCCGAGCCCGCTCGGCTACGTGCAGGAGCACCTCACCGGCGCCGAGAAGCTGCAGCTCGCGGCGAGCCCCTACCGCTCCACCGCGGCGCTGCTGGATGACGCCCTGCTGGCCGTGATCGACCAGGCCGCCGGCGACCGCGCGCCGTTCACGCAGCCGGAGTTCGAGGCGCTGCGCGCCGAGGTCTCGGCGGGACTGATCGACGGGGTGTTCGAGGCCGTGCAGCTGACCGCGCGAGTGCTCGACGCCGCGCGCGTCGCCGACAAGGCGATTTCGGCCCGGTCGAGCCTGGCGCTGATGTCGCCGCTCGCCGACGCCCGCGCCCAACTAGACAGCCTTGTCTACCCCGGTTTCGTGCGGTCCACCGGACTGGAACGGCTGCGCCGCGTGCCGGTGTACCTCGCCGCGATCACGCACCGCGCCGAGAAGATGGCCGAGAACCTCGGCCGCGATCGGCAGTGGCAGACCGAGGTCGAGAAGGCCACCGCGCACTACCGGGACGCGGGCGGCGAGCTGCCGCTGCCGCTCGCAGCGCCCGAGCGGATCCGCACCGCCCGCTGGATGCTCGAGGAGCTGCGACTGTCGCTCTTCGCCCAGCACCTGGGAGCCCAGGGCCCGGTGAGCGTTCCGCGGATCACGAAGGCGCTCGCGGGCTAGGCCGCTTCGCGGCTGCTCGCGAACCCAAGGGGGTTTCGATACGCCGCTTCGCGGCTACTCAACCCACTCGCGTCGCCGCTTCGCGGCTACTCAACCCACACACCGCGCCGCTTCGCGGCTGCTCAACCCGCTCACCGCGCCGCTTCGCGGCTGCTCAGCCCGCTCACCGCAACCTACTTCTTGCCGCCCGAGGCGCTCGCGTTCGACTCGTAGGAGGTGTTGGTCGACTCGAAGAAGTTGACCAGCTGCAGCGTGTCGTTCGCCGCCGCCATCCACTTCGCCGGGTTCGACACCTTGTACTCCGGCTCGAAGCCGAGCTCCTCGAGGCGACGGTCGGCGAGGTACTTGACGTACTGGTTGATGTAGCTGGCGTTGAGGCCGAGGATGCCGCCGGGAAGCAGGTCGCGGTTGTACTGCTCCTCCATCTCCACGGCATCCAGGATCATCTGCTTGATCTCGGCAGCGAACTCGGGCGTCTGCAGGTCCGGGTTCTCGTCGAGCACGGTGAGGATCAGGTTGATGCCGAACTTCAGGTGAAGGCTCTCGTCGCGCACCACCCAGTCCATGAGGCTGCCGAAGTTGCGCAGCAGGTTCCGCTGGCGGAAGCTCAGCGCCACCATGAAGCCCGAGTAGAACCAGATGCCCTCGAGGATCACGTTGTAGGCCACGAGGTTGCGGATGAAGTCCTGCTTGCCCTCGGTCGTCGTGATGTCGAGGGTCTGCTCGGTCATCCGCTTGATGAACTTGACCTCGAACTCCTCCTTGCGCGCCATCGAGGGCACGTCGACGTGGGCGTTGTAGGCCTCGTCGCGGTTGATCGGGAAGGTCTCGAGCACGTACTCGAAGCTCATGCAGTGGTTGGCCTCCTCCCACATCTGCTTCGCGAGGTAGAGGTGCGCCTCGGGAGCGTTGATGTAGGGGTAGACGCCGAAGGCGAGCGCCTTGTTGACGAGCAGTTCGTTCGGGTTGAAGTACGACATGAGGAACGTGATCGCGTGGCGCTCCTCGTCGGTCATCTTCTTGAAGTCGGCGATGTCCTCGCCGAGCTGGATCTCGTTCGGGAACCAGGTGTTGGCGACCGCCTGGTCGTAGAGGTCCATCGCCCACTTGTAGGTGACGGGCTTGAGGAGGAGGCCCTCCGTGATTCCGGTTCCGAGGATCGGCATCTGTGTGTCCTTCTGGCTTGGGTGGCGAGGCAAGTATGCCGGGTCACGGTGAGACCGGACCCGGCATGCCTGCCGCTTTCGCGGGTGGGGGGATTGGGGGGGGGGAACTACTGGCAGGACTCACATTGCAGGTCGTCCATGGGGTCGACCGGAACGTCGTAGCCGCCGACGTCGTCGAAGGGACCCATCACAGGCCTCCGAATCCACGACGCGCGGGGGCGGCGGCCGGCTTCTCGGCGGCCGACTCGGCCGGAGCCGACGCCGCGCCGAAGCCGCGCTTGGCGGGGGCGCCCTCGTCGACCTGCACCGACTTGTTGACCTTGACGGTCGACTGCTCGGCGGTGTGCCGCGGCTTCATGTGCAGGTAGTACGTCGTCTTGACGCCGCGCTCCCAGGCCCCGAAATAGATGTCCATCATGTCGCCGAGGTCGCGCGTCTCGAGGTACATGTTGCGGCTGATCGCCTGGTCGATCCACTTCTGGGCGCGCGCGGCGACGTCGAGGAACGCGTAGGGCGAGAGCTGGAAGCTCGTCTTGAACACGGCCTTGATGTCGTCCGGGATCTCGGCGATGTTCTGGATGTCGCCCTGCGAGCGCAGGATCTGCTCCTTGGTCGACTCCCAGAGGCCCGCGCCCTGCAGCGCCTCGACCAGGTTGCGGTTCACCTCGAGGAACTTGCCGTTGCTCGTGGCGCGGCTGAAGATCTGCGAGAACTGCGGGTCGAGACCGGGCGTGGTGCCGGCGACGAGTCCGATGGAGGCGGTCGGCGCGATCGCCATCAGCGTCGCGTTGCGCATGCCGCCCTTGACCTTCTCGCGCAGGGCATCCCAGTCGAGACGGGTCGTGCGGTTGACGTTGATCGGCACACCGCGGTTCTCCTCGGTGAGCGCGATCGAGTCGAAGGGCACCAGGCCCTGCGCCCACCGGCTGCCGGCGAAGTTGGTGTACGCGCCGCGCTCCTTCGCGAGGTCGGCCGACTCGTCGATCGCCGCGTAGGAGACGTGCTCCATGATCTCGTCGATCAGGTCGTAGGCGGCTTCGCTCTCGTAGCTGATGCCGAGCTTCTCGACGACGTCGGTGAAGCCCATCACGCCGAGGCCGATCGCGCGGTTCTGCTGGTTCGAGTAGTCGGCCTCGTCGACGCTGGACTCGGTGATGTCGATCAGGTTGTCGAGCTGGCGGACCGCGAGGCGCGCGCTCTCCTCGACCTTCGCCCAGTCGAAGCCGAGGGTGCCTTCGGCGTCGACGGCGAGATGCGTCGAGAGGTTGATCGAGGCCAGGTTGCAGACGGAGACGTTGTCGACGTCCTGCGGCAGGCAGATCTCGGTGCACAGGTTCGACAGGTGGATGGTGCCGGTGTTGTTGTTGAGGGCACGGTTGTTGATCGTGTCCTTCCAGGTGAGCCACGGGTGGCTCGTGGTCTGGAGGGAGATCAGGATCGACTTGAACTGCTCGCGCGCGCCGATCTTCTTGAACATGCGCATCTCGCCGGCCTCGGCCTTGGCGGCGTACTC
>DCRR01000013.1:38240-38596 GCA_002325245.1 Microbacteriaceae bacterium UBA1487
CGCAGCACCGAGTCGATCGTGTGCATGAACGGGATCGGCCCGGTCGAGGTGGTGTTGTTGGAGCGGATGGGCGAGCCCTGCGAGCGGAGCTTGGTGACCGAGAGGCCGATGCCGCCGGTGCCCTTGGTCAGCCACATGACGTCGCGCACGCTCTTGGCGATGTGCTCGATGTCGTCCTGCATCTCCATGACGAAGCAGTTCGACAGCTGCGGGTAGCTCGTACCGGCGTTGACGAGCGTGGAGCCCGCCGCGACGTACTCGAGCTTCGACATCTTGTCGTAGAACGCGATCGCGTGGCTGGTCGGGTCGGCCTCGTTGAGCGAGAGGCCCATCGCGATGCGCATCCAGAAGAACTG
>DCRR01000013.1:38738-45284 GCA_002325245.1 Microbacteriaceae bacterium UBA1487
AGCTCGGGGAAGCGCGGGTCGAGCAGGTTCTCGGCGACGCCGCGCTCGACGCTCGCGCGGAAGTGGCTCGCGTGCAGCGACTTGAGCTCTTCGGCGGTCGTGTAGTCGCCGAGCACGCGCTTGTAGATCGTCTTGAGCAGGAGGCGGGCCGCGACGGTGTCGAACTGCGGGTCGTCCTTGACGTTCTGCAGGGCGACCTGGATGACCGCCTCGTCGAGCTGCTGCGTCGTGATGCCGTCGAACAGGGTGAGCTCGAGCTCGCTCGCGATCTGCGTGACCCAGGTGATGTTCTCGTCCAGGCCCGCGCTCGCGTGCTCGATCGCGAGGTTGATCTTGTTGGCGTCGTAGGGCTCGCGCTCTCCGTTGCGCTTCACGACCGTGATCGACACGTGTGGACTCCTCTCGTGCGGCTCACGCACGTTCCCCAGCAGACCCGGCCTTTTGTCGTGCGGACCTGCAATTCTTCGGTCCGTTCGCGGTCACGAACGGTGTTTCAGCCACTCCCCCGGCTGAGCGGTTCGATCACTATATATCGGGCTACCGACACTCGACAGTCACAAGATCTTGTGGGCGTGTCGTCCACAGAATGTGCATAACTTCGCCGAATTCTGCACAGTTTCCACAGGCCGAGCGGGCTCGCGCGCCGACTAAACTCGGAAGGCTATGAATGCGTACGCCGACCTCCTCCGCACCCCCGGCGTCGCCCGCATCATCACCGCCCAGCTGCTGGCCCGATTCCCGGGCGGCATGATCTCGCTCGGCTTTCTGCTGCACCTCGAGGCGATCTTCGACTCCTACGGCGCGGCCGGTCTCGTGCTGGCCGCCACGAGCGCCGGGCAGGCGCTGTCGGGGCCGCTCACCAGCCGCTGGATGGGGGTCTGGGGCATGCGCCCCGTGCTGATCCTCACCACAACCGTCAGCACCGCCGCGCTCGTCACCGTCGCCCTCGCCCCGATGCCGCTGTGGGGCTACATTCTCGCCGGCCTCATCGCGGGCCTCAGCAACCCGCCCATCCAGCCGGCGGTGCGCACGATCTACCCGAAGATGGTCAACTCGCGCCAGCTCACCCCGCTGTTCTCTCTCGACGCCTCCGCGCAGGAGATCATCTGGGTCGCCGGCCCCGTCGTCGTCACCTTCATCGGCACGCAGGTCTCGACCGTCGCCGGAATCCTCACCGCCGTCGCGTTCCTGGTCGGCGGCGGGCTGTGGTTCATCCTCTCGCCCGAGGTCGGGCAGGTCCGCATCCCGCGCAGCAAGCGCCGTTTCGGCGTGGTGCTGGCCCGACCCCCGGTGCTGCTGTCGACCGTAACCGGCTTCCTGCTGATCGGCTCCTGTGCCGCCATCGAGACCGGCGTCGTCGCGACCTTCGGCGACCACGGCGCCGAGGCCGGCTTCGTGCTGGCGATCTGGGCGATCTCGTCCTTCGCCGGCGGGCTCGCCTTCGGGCACATCCCGGTGGGGCCGTGGGCACTGGCCCGCCGCATGTTCGTCGTCTTCGTCGGCGCCACGCTCGCGATCTTCGCCTGGGAGTTCTGGTCGCTGGCGCTGCTGCTCGTGATCGCGGGGGTCTGCATCGCCCCCGCCCTCGCCGTCATGTTCGCGATCGTGTCGGCGAGCGTGAAGTTCAGCGACACCGCCGAGGCCTACGGCTGGATCGGCACCGGGCAGCTGATCGGCGCCGCCGCCGGCGCCGCCATCGCGGGCTTCGTGATCGACGCGATCGGTCCCGACGGCGGCATCATGGTCGGCGCGGCCTTCGCCCTCGTCGGATTCCTCGTGCCGACGGTGTTCCGTCGCGCCCACCCCGACCTGCGCGGCCGCGACGCGAGCCCGATCCCCGACACGGAGCCCGTCCCGATTCAGCCGAGCTGACCGTCTCAGCTCTGAACGAGCGGATCCGTCGGTCCAGCCTCGTCGCCGTTGTCGACGTCCTCCGGGTTCGGCAGGCGCGACAGGAAGCGGAAGAACACGAGACCGGCGACGGTGGCCGCGGCTCCGCCCGCCACCAGCGGCAGGGTGATGTCGATGCGCGCGAGCAGCCCGCCGAGGACGGCCCCGAGCGGCATGATCCCCCACAGCAGTGTGCGCCAGCTTCCGTGCACCCGCCCGAGCAGCCGGCCCGGGATGATGCTCTGACGCAGCGACATCACCAGGATGTTCCAGACCAGCAGCGCCATCGCCGAGACGAACCCGCTCACCGCCGCCGCCCACAGCTGGGGCACCAGCCCGGGCAGCACCAGGGAGAGGCTCGCGACGATCGTGGCGAGACCCATCGCGCGGCCGGCGCCGAGTCGCTCCTTGAGCGGCTGCGCGAGTGCGCTGCCGAGCAGCCCGCCGGCGGCCCCGGTGAGCATGAACACCCCGAACAGCGCCTCGTCGAGGCCCAGGTGATCGACGACGAACAGCACCCAGGTGGCGGTCGCGGCGGTGAAGCACAGCCCCACGAAGCTGCTGAGGAACCACAGCGTCACCAGCATCCGGTTGCCCCAGATGAAGCGATAGCCGTCGGCGAACTGCCGATACCAGGGCTGTGTGCTCGAGCCGCTGGCGGCGTACTGGCGCCCCGAGGCGGCGCGCGGCAGGGCGAGCGCAAGTCCCGCGGCGACGGCGAAGGCGGCGACGTTGGTGCCCAGCGGGATCAGCACCGACACCGCGAACAGCAGCGACGTGAACGGTCCGGAGAGGAAGTTCTGCACGATGAGCTCGCCCGCCTCGATGCGCGAGTTGGCCCGCGGCAGCAGCGGCTTCGCCACGATGCTCGGCACGACCGCCCGCACCGAGCCGTCGTAGATGGTCTCGCCGACGCCGTACAGGAAGATGAGCACGCACAGCCAGACGATCGTGAGCGACGAGGTCGCCACGAGCACCAGCAGGCCGAGGGCGAGGATCGCGCGCACCGAGTTCGCCGCGGCGAGCGCCACGCGCCGATCGACCCGGTCGATCAGGATGCCGGCCGGGATCGCGAACAGCAGCCACGGCAGCATCGAGAGCGCGGCGACGCCGGAGATCAGCACCGGATCGGTGGTCAGCTGCACCGCCAGCAGCGGGGCCGCGATCTTCGCGATCCCGTCGCCGAGACTCCAGGTCAGGTTGGCGGTGAAGAGCTTGGCGAACTCCGGCCCGAGGCGCGTCGGAGCAGCCGCCGGGGCGCCGCTCACCACCGCCCGTGGATCGAGGCGCGCAGGCGACGGTCGTAGAGCTCGCGCACGGCGGCCATGAACTCGCTCCCGAGCGGCGGGACCTCGCCGGCGGCGGCGTTGGCTCGGGCCTGCTCGACGGTGCGGGCACCCGGGATCACGGTGGTGACGCCCGGCAGCTGCGCGACCCAGGCGAGCGCGGCGGTGGCGGGCTCGAGTCCGCGCGAGGCGGCCAGCTCGGCGAACTCGCGCGCGGCCTCCAGCCCCTCCTCGTAGTCGACGCCCGAGAACGTCTCGCCGACGTCGAAGGCGGAGCCGTCGCGGTTGTAGCTGCGATGATCGTCGGCGGCGAACGCAGTCTCGCGCGTGTAGCGACCGCTCAGCAGCCCGCTCGCGAGCGGCACGCGGGCGATGACGCCGACGCCCGCGTCGCCCGCCGCGGGCAGCACCTCATCGAGCGGCTTGAGCCGGAACGCGTTGAGGATGATCTGCACGCTCGCCACGTTCGGCCGGGCGATCGCGGTGAGGGCCTGCGAGGTCTCCTCGACGCTCACCCCGTAGGCGGCGATCGCCTTCTCATCGACGAGGGTGTCGAGCGCGTCGAACACCTCGTCGCTCCCGTAGACATCGGTCGGCGGGCAGTGCAGCTGCACCAGGTCGAGCGTGTCGACGTCGAGGTTCTGCCGCGAGCGCTCCGTCCAGGCGCGGAAGTGATCGAGCACGTAGTTCTCGCGTCGCTGCTCCACGCGGCGGCCCATCTTCGTGGCCACCATCACCGCCGCTTCGGGGTTCGCCCGCCGCCAGGCGGCGATCATCCGCTCGCTGCGGCCGTCTCCGTAGACATCCGCGGTGTCGAAGAAGGTGACTCCCGACTCGAACGCGGCGTCGAGGATGCGCAGCGCGTCCGTCTCCGAGACATCCCCCCAGTCGGCGCCGAGCTGCCAGGTGCCGAGGCCGATCGCCGAAACAGCGCGACCGGTGCGGCCGAGAATCCGTGTATCCATAGCGCGAGCCTAACCAGCGGAGGAGGCGCCGGCCGGCATGGCGGAGTCGTGCGTCGCGCGGCGCGGGCGAGCCAGGACCGCCGTCGCCACCACGCGCGCCAACCGCGGCCGCACGAGGTGATCGTTGCCGTCGACCCGGTGCACGGTCACCGAGCGCAGCTGCTCGGCGAGTCGGATCCCGCTCGTGGCGAGGAACGGATCCAAGGTGCCGTAGACGAGTTCAATGGGGGCGCGCACCGCCGCGAGGTCGCTCACCATCGTCTGGCTCTCGATCGCGTTCTTCAGCGACAGCGAGAACGCCCGCCAGTTGCGCTCCGAGACCTCGAGCACGTTCTTGATCGGCGAGATCGCCGCCAGCCGCGCGGCGCTGCGCATCGTGAACTCCTTGTGATCGCGCAGGTACTCGTAGGCACGCAGATACAGGCCGACCGCGGCGCGATCCCACGGGGTGCCGATGCTCTGCGGCGGCAGGTAGATCGGCGGGCTCACCAGCACCAGACGCTCGAGCCGGTTCGGGTACTGCGCGGCGTAGCGGGTCGCGATGAGCGATCCCATCGAGTGGCCGACCAGCATGAACGGCTCGCGCCCGACCGTGCTGCGCAGCGTGCGGCGCAGCGCCGCGACATGGTCCTCGACCGTGAACTCCGAATCCGCGGGCGCCGGCGACGCGCCGAAGCCGAGCAGATCGATCGCGATCACCCGGCGGGTCGGCGTCAGCAGCGGGACGAGGTTCTCGAAGGTGACGGAGGACGAGGCGATTCCGTGCAGCAGCACGACGATCGGCCCCTCCCCCTCGTCGATGGCGACATGGAGAAGGGGCGGTCGTTCGAACAGCTCACGCAACCACCCCATCCCCTCAGCCTAGATCTCTGCTCAACTGTCGCGAAGGTCTTCCTTGTACTCGTTCTTGGCCTTCACCTCGTCGCGGTGCGCCTCGGCCTTCTTCACCTCGGCCTCGGCCTGCATCTCGTCGACCTTGTCGGAGACGCGCTCCTTCTGCTCGTCGACCCAGTCGCCGACCTTCTCTCCGGTGGCCTCGGCGGCGTCCTTGGCGTCATCCATGAATCCCATGTCATCCTCCTTGTGAGTGGATTTCCGACGGGGCTCGTCTCGTGCCCGCCGTGACCCGACGTTACGGCCCCGCGCACCGCCGCAGATGCGGCTCTCACCCGATTCGAACACGGCACTCAGGCCACCTCCAGCGTCGCCGTCATCGGATCGTGACCTGGCGACGACCGAGTCGCGGGGAACGTTGGGTTCCGCTCGTCGAGCCGGATGCCTAGCGTGTGACACATGAGGCGAACAGCGATCGGCGGACTGGTTCTGATGGCAGTGCTCACCCTCGGCGGGTGCAGCGCTCTCGGCGCAAGCGAGGAGTCGCTCGCGCCCGATCAGGGCGTGGCGGGACCGGTCGAGGCCGAGGACGCCAGCGGTGGTGTGACCGACCGCGAGGTCGCCGACCAGAGCGTCGATCGCTCGATCATCGTCACCGGCTCCGCCGTCGTCACCGTCGATGATCCACTGGACGCGGCCCGCGAGGCGGTGCGCATCGTCGAGCGCATCGGCGGGCGCGTCGACTCGCGCCAGGAATACGCGCCGACCGAGTTCAGCGGCGGAAGCGCGACGCTCGTGCTGCGCATCCCCGCAGATCAGCTCACCCCGACCCTCGACGAGCTGCGCGGGCTGGGTCGCGCCGACTCCGTCGCGCTGTGGAGCGCCGACGTCACCGTCGAGCGCCAGGACCTCGACGCACGCATCAACGCCCTGCGCACCTCGATCGAGCGGCTGAACGCACTTCTGGAGCGCGCCGACGAGATCGCGGATCTGATCGCCCTCGAGGCCGAGGTCAGTTCGCGCCAGGGGCAGCTGGAGAGCCTCGAGGCCCAGCAGCGCTACCTGGCGGACCAGGTGAGCATGTCGACGCTGACGCTCGAGCTGCGCAGCGAGCGGACCGCACCGGACCCCGACCCCGACACCTTCCTCGAAGGGCTCGCCGCGGGCTGGGGCGCGTTCGTCGCCTTCTGGGCCGGCGCCCTCGTGGTGCTCGGCGTTGTCGCGCCGTGGCTGGTGTTCCTGGGGCTTCTGGCGCTCGGCATCGTGGTGCTGGTCACGGCGCTGCGCCGCCGCTCGGCGTCGTCGGCGGAGTGATCCGCGCCCCGCGAGAGCCGGTAACGTCGGGGGATGCGCTATCTTCCGTGGGGCCCCAGTCGACGATGGCGCGGTGAGGTGGTCGAGCCGCCCTTCGCCCCGATCACGCTTCCCAACGAGATCATCGCCGCGCTCGACGCAAGCGACAGCGCACCGCCGTTCCTCGGCTCCTCCACCAAGCATTTCGACGATGTCTTCAGTCGGCTCTTCCACGGCTGGGACAACAAGCTGCTCTCCCCCGCCGACGCGCGCGCCAC
>DCRR01000013.1:45350-79843 GCA_002325245.1 Microbacteriaceae bacterium UBA1487
GCCGCCGAGCACGACTGGTACTTCGACTGGGAGTGACGCTCACGCCGCCGCGCGGATGAGGGCCAGCAGCGCCAGACCGTACGACTCGGCCGGGTCCTCGCTCTCGAAGCTCCGCACCCTGCCACCGAGGCGCGCCTCGACGATGTAGCGGGTCGCCCCGCCCGCCTCGGACGCCGTCCGGCGCAGCGACACGAAGGCGCCGCGCAGCAGATCGCGCAGTTGATCCTCGCGCGGCAGCCACACCGCATCATCGAGAGCGAGCGAGTCGAGAGCCCACTCGGTCGTGCCGTTGAAGCCGAGGATGGTGCCGCTCGGATAGTGGTGCGCCTCGATCGTCATGTCACTCACCGTGAACACGTCGCCCTCGAAGTCGTCGCGCGCGATCTGGAAGGCGTCGCCGGACACGGGAGCCCACACCACGCCCGCGGCACGAAGCTCGACGGCGAGCGCGGTGGAGATCATGTCTCCATCATGTCGCGCGGGCCCTCCGCCCGACAGCGCGGCCCCGCCTCCAGTCCAGGCGATCCGCCTACACGACGCGAATCGCCGCCTTGCCCGAGATTCGGCCGGCGATCAGGTCGGCCATCGCCCGCGGCGCGTCGGCGAGCGGATAGGTCGCGCCAAGGGCCGGAGTGATCGTGCCCGCCGCGAGCAACTCGCCGAGCCGCTCGATGCCGCCCTGGTCTTCGGTCGAGAGCATCCCCGTGATCGTCTGCGAGCGGAACAGCCCGTAGAGCGGAGAGAGCAGCTGGCGCTCGGCCCCGCCGAGGGGCCCGCGACCGCCTTCTCCGCCGACCAGCACCGCGGTGCCGTGCGAGGTGAGAAGTCGCCGCAGAGCTCCGACCTTGGTTCGCCCGTTGATGTCGATGATCAGGTCGAAGCGCTCCGAGAGCGAGGCCATGTCGGTTACGGCGTAGTCGAGAACCGCGGCGGCGCCGAGGTCGCGCACGAGCTCGTGCTTGGCCGCGCTCGCGACGCCCGTCACATGGGCCCCGGCCGCCGCGGCAAGCTGCACCGCGAAGGTGCCGACACCGCCGGAGGCGCCGATCACGAGCACGCGCTGTCCCGGCGCGACGCCGCCCCGGTCGTGGACCGCCTGCAGCGCGGTGAGCCCGGACACGGGGGTCACCGCGGCCTGCTCGAAGGAGACGGCGGCGGGCTTCTTCGCCAGCTTCGCCTCGGTCGCGACGGCGTACTCGGCGAAGCTGCCTCGGGCGATGCCGAAGACCTCGTCGCCGGCCGCGAAGCGGGTCACGTCGTCGCCGACCGCGACGACGACTCCGGCGACGTCGATGCCGAGCACGGGCTGCGTGGGTCGCCCGAGGCCGAACATCATCCGCACGACGAACGGCTCGCCCGCCATGAGGTGCCAGGTGCCTCGGTCGAGTCCGCCCGCGTGCACCTTCACGAGCACCTCGGCAGGCCCGAGCGTCGGCACCGGCAAGGTGTCGAGCCCCAGCACCTCCGGGCCGCCGTAGCGGTGCTGGGTGATCGCGGCCATCGTCGAGGTCTCCAGGGCGCCGTCGGCGCGGGTGGAGTGCTGCGTGGTCATCTCTCGTCCTCGTCTCGGTCAGGCGGCGGGGCCGCGTCCGGAAGGTCGTACTAAGTACGTGATATCGGACACGATAGCCGTACAAAGTACGAACGTCAAGAGCTTCGCCGAGGAGAGCCGACGTCAGCACCTCGGGCCGGCCGCGAGCTCGACCGCGCGCGAGCTGCGGCGCCGGCGAGCTCGTGGTGTCACGGGCCGCGGAACTCTCGATGCGGCCCGACACAGCAGAACGCCCCGTGCGAGCACGGGGCGTTCTGTGACGTTGTCAGGATGTGGACCCTAGGAGATTCGAACTCCTGACCTCCTCGATGCGAACGAGGCGCGCTACCAACTGCGCCAAGGGCCCGAAAACAACCTCGTCAGAATACCACTTGCGGCCCGCTGATTCGAACCGCGCCCTTCTGGGACCTTCGACCCTCGCCCCGCGACCCGGCGCCGCCTAGCGTGAGGACCGCGACCGCGAGGTTGTCGATGCCCGGAAAGGAGCCGTCCTCGGTGACACCCGACGAGAACACCGCCTGGCACGCACTCGAGGTCGCCGACGCGCTCGATCGACTCGACTCCTCGGCACTCGGCCTCAGCGCGGCGGAGGCCGCCGCCCGCCTGGGGCGCGACGGCCCCAACGAGCTGCGCACGAGCGACATCGAGCGCTGGCCGACCACCTTGGCGCGCCAGTTCGGCAGCCTGATCATCCAGCTCCTGGTCGCCTCAGTGATCGTCACCGCGATCCTGCAGCGCTGGGTCGACGCCATCGCGATCGGCATCGCAGTGCTCCTCGACGTCACCCTCGGCTACGCCCAGGAGCGCAAGGCCGCCCGCGATGTCGCGGCCCTCCGCGAGTTCACGGTGCTGCGCTGCCGCGTCCGCCGTGCCGGCGGCGTCCGTGCCGTGAACGCCTCCTCGCTCGTCGTCGGCGACCTCGTCGTGCTGGAGTCCGGCGATCGCGTCCCCGCCGACCTGCGCCTGCTGGATGCCAACCAGCTGCGCATCGACGAGTCGCTGCTCACCGGCGAGTCCCTTCCCGTCACGAAGTCGACGACGGCGCTCGACGCCGCGACTCCCCTCGCGGAGCGCTCCGGAATGGCGTGGAGCGGCACCCTCGTCGTTGCCGGACGTGCGCTCGGGCTGGTCGTCGCGACCGGGGCCCGCACCGCGATCGGCGAGATCGACTCGATGGTGCGCGCCTCCGATACCCCCACGCCGCTGCAGCGCCTCATGCGTCACTTCGAGAGTCGGCTCGGCATCGCGGTCGGCATCGCCGCCCTCATCACACTGGGCGGCTCGCTGCTCACCGGACTCAGCTTCGCCGACTCGTTCCTGCAGGCGGTCGCCCTCGCCGTCGCCGCGATCCCCGAAGGCCTCCCGGTGGTCCTGACCATCGCGCTGAGCCTGGGGGTGTCGCGCATGGCGCGGCACCGGGCGCTCGTGCGCACGCTCCCGGCGGTCGAGGCGCTCGGCTCGACCACCGTCATCGCCTCGGACAAGACCGGCACGATGACCGTCAACCGGATGACCGTCGAGCGCGTCTGGACCGCCCGCGACGAGGTCGACGCCGGGCTCCTGAGCCTTCCCGACACCCAGCTGCCGGCCGGCTGCCGGCGGGTCGCGCAGGTCGGCGCCCTGAGCAACGATGCCCGGCGCGACCCGGAGAGCGGCGAGGTCATCGGCGATCCGGTCGATGTCGCCCTGGCCGAACTGGCGCTCGCCCGCGGCGCCGTCTCGGCGGACGGCTTCGACGCTCCCCCGCTCGCCCACCTCCCCTACGAGCCCGAGCATCGCCGTTCGACGACGGTCACCGCCGACGGCGACGCGCACGTCGTGCTCGTCAAGGGCGCCCCCGACCTGCTGCTCGAACTCTCGACCTGGATGACCGGGACCGACGGGCGCGAACCGCTCGACCGCGACCGCGTGCTCGCCGCCCACGACGCGATGGCCGAGGACGGCATGCGGGTGCTCGCCGTCGCCGAGCGCCGCCTCGCGCCCGGGGAGTCCGCACACGACGCCCTCGCCTCGCTCGATGACCTCGAGTTCGTGGGACTGCTCGGCATGAGCGACCCGCCGCGCCCGGGCGTCGCCGAGGCGGTCGCCGCGTGCCGACGCGCGGGCGTGCTCGTCATGATGGTGACCGGCGATCACCCGAGCACGGCGGCCTCCATCGGGCGCCGGCTCGGTCTGGGCAACATCGGGAAGCCGGTGACCGGCGCCGACCTCGACGCGCTCGACGACGCGGCGCTCGTGGAGCGTCTGCGCTCCTCGCGGATCGCGGCGCGCGTCACGCCGCGCGACAAGCTGCGCATCGTCCGCGCTTTCGAAGCGGCGGGCGAGATCGTCGCGGTGACCGGCGACGGCGTCAACGACGCCCCCGCGCTGAAGGCCGCGTCGCTCGGCGTCGCGATGGGTCGCTCGGGCACCGACGTCGCGCGGGATGCCGCCGACATGGTGCTCACCGACGACAACTTCTCGACCATCGTGTCGGCGGTGCGCGAAGGTCGGGTGACCTTCGCGGCCGTGCAGAAGGCCACCTTCTTCCTGATCTCGACGGGTGTCGCCGCCCTGGTCGCGGTCATGGGCAACCTGCTCTTCGACTCCCCGCTGCTGTTCCTGCCGGTGCAGATGATCTGGTTCAACCTGGTCTCCAACGGCGTGCAGGATGTCGGGCTCGCCTTCGAGCGCGGCGAGGGCGACGAGCTGGAGCGCCCGCCGCGCTCCCCCGACGCGGGGCTGCTCACCCGGCGCCTGTGGACGCGCATCGCCGTCACCGCCGTCTGGATGGGCGGACTCGTGCTCGCGTCGTTCCAGGTGATGCTCGCCAGCGGCGCCGAGCTGGAGGTGGCCCGGACCTTCGCACTGACGGTGTTCGCGTTCCTCAACCTGTTCCAGACCTTCAACTCGCGGTCGGCCAGCCGATCGGTGTTCCGCCAGGCGCCCTGGACGAACCGGCTGCTCCTCGCCGCAGCACTCGGCACCCTCGCGCTGCACATCCTCGCGGTGATGTCGCCGCTGGGCAGTCTCGTGCTGGGCCTGGCGCCGCTCACGATGCCGATGTGGCTGACGGCTGCCGCGCTCGGCACGAGCGTGCTCGGCGTCGTCGAGCTCGACAAGTGGCTGCTGCGTCGGCAGCTGCGCGCGGCGGCGGGTCGCTAGCCGACGTTGCGGCGGCGGCGCAGCACCTCGTCGAGGTCGGGCGCCGACACCGGGGTGTCGTCGACGATCCCCATCTTGGCGTAGCGGCTCGGCGGCGTGGACTTCGAGGCGGTCGGGCGTGACGCGAGCTGCACCACCTCGGGCTCGGCGGCCGCCTCGCGCAGGGCGTGCTCCGCCTCCGCCGCCGCGGCGCGCAGCAGAGCGCCCGAATCCATCGTCGGCGCGCCCAGCGTCGGACGCACTCGCGCGGCGTGCGGGTGCTCGACATAGATCGGCTTCGGCAGCGGCACCGGCGTCCACGCGCGCTGCTCGGGGGCGACGTCGAGGGGCACGTCGACCGGCCGCGCGACGCGGGGCGCGCTCGGCACCACGCGGCGCACGCTGGCCAGGCGCACCCGGACGCGCGCCTGAACGAGGAACGAGGCCATCCCGGCGACGGCGCATCCCGCGAGCAGCACCACCGCGCCAGGCGCGAAGCCGGAGGTCGCGCTCACACCGAGCTGAACCCCGGCGAGCACGACTGCCGCGAGCAGCACGAGGCCGGCGGCACGGCGCGTCCGCCGCAGACGCTGGGTCAGCGAGATCATGCCGTCGCGCGGCGCCGACACGGTGCGCGCGCGGATCTTGTCGGTCTGGGTGCGGGCCTGCTCGATCTCCCGCTGCGCACGCGCGGCCGCTTCGGCCTCCCGCAGGGCGGCACGGGCGGCCTGGCGCTCCAGGGCGAGCCGGATGCGCTCCTGCTTGGCCGCCTCGTGGATGCTCGCCTCGACCCGCACCGTATCCGGCACCTCGGCCGCTTCGGCCAGGACCCGCATCGTCTGCTGCAGGCGGGTCGCCGTGCGCTCGGTGGCGAGGTACTCGCGGCGCCGAATCCAGCTCGGAACGAAGTAGAAGAACCACAGCAGAGCAGAGGCGGCCAGCATGACCGTCGTCCCTGCCCCTGTGAGGTCCATGCCACGAGGGTACGGAGCGCGACGCGCGACCGCCTGAAGGCGCGCGGCACGAAGCCTGGCACTCGCCTGGCAATACCGCCGGGCTTCGCGCTCTCCCGCCTCGTTGCGAGGGGCTCAGACCGCGGCCGAGACGTCCGGCTCGCTCTCGGGTTCAGCCGAGGCGCAGCGGCGCCTGGGCGAGATGCCGGTCGGCGTCGGGCACCCGCCCGGCGCCGGCGGGCACCTTGCCGTCGAGCCAGCGGCGCAGCACGCCCTGCGGCACCTCCTCGACGGTGAGGGCGAAGCAGAAGTGGTCGCGCCAGTCGCCGTTGATGTGAATGAACCGGCGCCGCAGGCCCTCATAGCGGAAGCCGAGCTTCTCGACCACCCGCAGCGAGGCGGCATTCTCGGGACGGATGCAGATCTCCATCCGGTGCAGACCGACGCCGAAGAAGCAGTGGTCGGTTGCCAAGGCGACGGCGGTCGGCGTCACGCTGCGACCCGCCGCGCGCTCCGCCACCCAGTAGCCGATCGTCGCTGAGGACAGAGATCCATAGCTGATCCCGGAGATGTTCAGCTGCCCGACGAAATCGCCCTCCAGCTCGACCGCGAACGGCAGACCCGATCCGGCGCGTGCGTTGGAGAGCAAAGAGCGGATTCCCGCGCGGGTGTCGAATGACAGCGGGCCGTGCGGGTTGGTCGCCTCCCACGGGCGCAGCCAGCGCCGGTTGGCGATCAGCTCGCGCTCCAGGGCGCGCGCATCCCGCACGCGAATGGGGCGGATCGTGACCTCGCCCTCACGCAGCGTCGGAATACTGCTCACTCGGTCAGCGTAGCGGCGAACTCTTTGAGCCAGGGGCGGAAGTCGGGACCCAGGTCTGAGCGGTCGCTCGCGAGCTGGACGATCGCCTTCAGGTAGTCGAGCTTGTCGCCCGTGTCGTAGCGCCGTCCGCGGAAGACGACGCCGTAGACGCCGCCGAGGTTCTCGCTGTCGGCCGCCATCTCCTGCAGCGCGTCGGTGAGCTGGATCTCGTTGCCCTTGCCGGGCGCCGTGTGCTCGAGAACGTCGAACACCTCGGGGCGCAGCACGTACCGTCCGATGATCGCCAGGTTCGACGGCGCCTCGCCGGCCGGGGGCTTCTCGACCATGCCGGTGATCCGCACCACGTCGTCTTCGTCGGTGCTCTCCACCGTCGCGATGCCGTAGAGGTGCGTCGCGCTCGGGTCGACCTCGAGCAGAGCGACGACGGAGGTGTTGCGCTCCTGCTGCACCTCGAGCATGCGGCTGAGCAGCACGTCGCGGTCGTCGATGATGTCATCGCCGAGCAGCACCGCGAACGGCTCGTGGCCGACGTGCATCTTGGCGCGCAGCACCGCGTGGCCGAGACCCTTCGGGTCGCCCTGGCGCACGTAGTGCACATCGGCGAGGTCAGTGGCGTACTTGACCTTGGCGAGCTTGGCGGTGTCGCCCTTGTCCATGAGGATCTGCTCGAGCTCGCCGACGCGGTCGAAGTGGTTCTCGAGCGCGTTCTTGTTGCGACCAGTGATCATGAGCACATCGTGGAGGCCAGCCGCGACCGCCTCCTGCACGACGTACTGGATGGCCGGAGCATCCACGACCGGCAGCATCTCCTTCGGCATCGCTTTCGTGGCCGGAAGGAAGCGAGTTCCCATTCCGGCAGCGGGGATGACGGCCTTGGTGATCCGTGAAGTCATGCCGACAAGGTTATCTGTCTCCGCGCCCCGTAGACTCGGAGGATGCCGGACGTGGTAGCGGACGAAAAGCGCGCCCTGCGCGCGGAACTGCGCGAGCGACGACGCATTCGCACCTCGACGGAGCGCCAGAACGCCGAGGCCGCGCTCACCGCGCAGTTGCGCACCCTCGTCGAGCAGACCGGCGCCCGTTCCCTCTCGGCCTACCTCTCCCTGCCCGACGAGCCGGGAACGCGCGAGTTCCTGCGCTGGGCCGACGGTGAGGGAATCCAGGTGCTGCTGCCGGTCTCGCGCGAGGACGGCCTGCTCGACTGGGCGCCGTTCGACGACGAGCACGAAGAGCTCGACGCGGTCGGGATGCCGACCTCCGGAGGCGAGCTGCTCGGCCCGATCGCGATCAACGACGTCGATCTCATTCTGGTGCCGGCGGCGTGCGTCGCCCCGGACGGCACCCGCATGGGCTGGGGTCAGGGCTACTTCGACAAGACGCTCGGATCGATGGAGCGCCGCCCTCCCGTTTATGCTGTGATCTTTGACGAGGAGTTCGTCGACGACGTCCCGCGGGAGCGCCACGACGTTCCCATCGACGGGGTGGTGATGCCTCGCGGCATCGTCACCTGCTCCGCCCACGACTGAGCCGGACCGGGACCCACTGAGGACGTATGCCCACCTATTCGTATCGCTGCACCGAGTGCGGCACTGCTTTCGACATCCAGCAGGCCTTCACTGACGACTCGCTCACCGAGTGCCCGACCTGCGAGGGCAAGCTCCGCAAGCTGTTCAACGCGGTCGGGGTGACCTTCAACGGCTCGGGCTTCTATCGCACCGACAGCCGCGCCTCCTCGGGCGGCTCAGGCAGCGGCGGCTCAAGTGGCTCAAAGTCCGACTCCGGCTCCAGCTCCTCGACGCCGGCGGCGTCGACCCCGTCCGCGAGCTAGCCACCCTCGAAAGGAGATCCCGTGCTGAAGGGTTTCAAGGAATTCATCGTCCGCGGCAACGTCATCGACCTGGCGGTCGCCGTGGTGATCGGCGCGGCGTTCACCGCGATCGTCAATGCCCTCGTCTCGGGCATCTTCAACCCGATCATCGCGATCATCTTCAACGCCGACGCGATCGCGACGGTCGGCATCACCCTGCGGGAGGCGAGCGGCGACCAGGAGGCGATCGTGCTCGCCTGGGGTCTCGTGCTGTCGGCGCTCATCCAGTTCCTGCTGGTGGCCGCGGTCATCTACTTCGGCGTCGTGCTGCCGATGAACATCTTCCGCCGTCGCGCCGAGGCGCGCGCCGCGGCGGGCGAGCCGGCGGTCGCCGAGGACGTTCCGCCGACCGAGCAGGAGCTGCTGACGGAGATCCGCGACCTGCTGAAGGCCCAGTCCAGCTCCTGAGCCGAGCGGTCCGCCGCGACCGCTCTCTAATAGTGCGGGGGCTTGTCGCCGCGCAGGCGATCGTCGTTCTCGCCGTCGCGATGCCGTGCGGGCTCGGCCGAGGGCGTCGGATCCGTGCCCGGCGGCGGCGCCGTTGTCACCCGGCGACGCCGTCGCGCTCGTGCGGGCGCACCGGAAACGGGATCACCCGCCACCGGCCCGTCTGACGCAGGAGGCTCGGGCGGGGTGTCAGTCGAGTCGAGCACCGGAGACGACCGGGATGTCTTCCGTGACGGGGCCCGCCGCGAGCCCCGCGAGCTTCGCGATGCGGTCGGCGACGGCGTCGGGGTCGCGGAACAGCTCGAAGGCATGCACGCGCGCGTAGTGCCAGCCGAGCCGACGCAGCACCTCGGGCCGCAGGCGCAGCGCGTCGCGCAGCGAGCGCCCCTGCAGCACGGCGTCGGTCTCCACCACGATGCAGGTGCCGCCGTGCGCGGCCACCAGTCCGAGCTTGCCGCGGTGGCCCAGCGCCACGCGGAGTCCGCGGGCGGCCAGTCGGCGGGCGAGGTCGACGAGCATCGGGTCGGAGTCGTCCGGCACCGGCGGCTCGGCGCGTCGCGCCTCGATCTCGGCGAGGATCTCGGCGAGCGCGATCGCGCCGTGCTCCATCCGATCGTCGTCGACGTCGCTCGGCCGGAAGCAGCTCACGATCACGAGGGAGCGGCGCGCGCGCGTCATCGCGACGGCGAGCAGTCGCGCTCCGCCCGGCTTGCCGAGGGCGCCGAAGTCGCTGAGCACCCGCCCGTGCGGGGTGCGGCCGTAGCCGATCGAGAAGATCACCCGGTCACGGCTCTGCGCGACGGCGCTCTCGATCGTCGAGACGGCGAAGGGCTCCGCTCGCTCACTCATCACGAACTCGTTCAGCGCGGGCCGTGACGGCATCGCATCGAGCACCGCCTGCATGACGCGCACGGCGTGCTTCGCGCTCGCGGTCACCACCATGAGCGACTCGCGCGGCTTCGACTCGGCGTGGTCGATGACGAGCTCCAGCACGCGCTGCACCTCGGCGTCGATGCTCTCCACCGCTCCGGAGTCGGGGTCGGGCATTCCGGTGCCGTCGACGTAGTCGAGCACCAGACTGCCGTGGCCGAGGAAGGTTCCCGCCCACGGCAGGGCGTCGATGCGACCTCCGTAGAAGCGCCGGTTCACGAGCTCGGCGAGGTCTTCGCCTCCCGCGCGGTAGCTGCGGGTGAGGGCGAGTTCGGGCAGCAGCCCGCCGAGGCGGGCCAGGGCGGACCGCTCGTGCAGGGCCTCGAGCTCCTCCGCCGCCAGTTCGGCATCCTCGGCGGCCAGCCCGGATCCCGGTTCGAGTCCGATCGCGAACGGCGCCGGGGTCTGGGTGACCGGGTCGCCGAAGGCGACGACCTGCGTCGCGCGGCGGATCGCGCCGACGTTCTCGGCGAGCGTGGTCGCGCCGGCGTCCAGCAGCAGCACGGTGTCGAACCGGATGGTGTCCGAGATGCGGTCGATCTCGTACGGGGAGCTGACCCAGACCGGGGCGATCGTGCGGGCGAGGTGCGGGGCGACCGCGTTCAGCCGACCCGATTCGACGTGCTCGCGGCGCAGCAGGCGCTTGAGCTCCTCCGCCTCCTCGGGCCAGTCGACGAGCCCCAGCTTCCAGTTCTCGGCCAGCTGCCAGGCGAGCAGTCGCGCGCTGCCCGCCGTGTGCGACTCGTCGACGAGGCGGAAGTCGGCCTCGAGTCGGTCGAGCACCGAGGTCTGGGCGCCGAGCAGAGCCCGGTCGGAGGCGAGCAGCGCGTCGAGCGCCGAGCGCCACCAGGCGAGCTCGAGCTCCGCTGCGAGTCGCGACTCGGGAACGTGGCGTCCCGCGAGGTCGGTGACGAGATCGCCGAGGTCAAGCTCGCGGAGGCGGCCGACGATCTCGCTGCGCTCCTGCAGGTTGTGCAGCACTTCGGAGTCCTCGGCGAGCGCCGCGACCAGCTCGGTCAGTCGGTACAGCGGCAGGCTGGCGAGCTTGTTCTCGCGCGTGACGTGGCCGAGCGGCCCGTCGAGTCCGTCCAGATCGGCCGAGACCTGCTGCCAGGCGACGTGCACGTCGGAGAGCCCGACCGGAACCTCGGGGGTGACACCCGCAGCGACGAAGCGCTGCCAGAGCATGCGCTGCTGCTGGATCTTGGTCAGCGCGGCGTGCATGTCGCCCACGTGCATGCCGGGCCGCACGTACTCCTTGGCGAGCTTCTTCAGCCGCCGCCGGTTGCCCGAGCTCATCGTCGGATGGTCGCGGCGCGGTGCGGTCGCCAGGATCAGCTCGCTGAGCGAGCGGTCGAAGACGGCCGGGTCGAAGCGGTCGAGCGTGTCGCGGATGTCGGAGAGCAGGCGCACGTAGACGCCGAGCTCGGCGATCGTCTCGAACGGGCGCATCCGCGTCGAGCCGATGAGCCGGGTGCCGAGTTCGAGCAGTCGCGGCAGCTCCTCCGCGTGCAGCCGGCGAGCGACGTCATGAGCGCGAGCGGCCTGTTCGCCGCTGTCGAACTTGGCGCCGTACCAGGGCGAGTCGGCGGGACCGTAGCGGAACTCGCCGAGGCGGGCGGCCTCGAGCATGGTCGCCGCGACGGCCGCGCGATCGCCGGCGATCTTCTCGACGGTCTCGCGCGGCAGGCGTGCGGTCGTGGCGGGCGGATGCGGCAGCAGCGCGAGCCGCGAGAGCTCGCTCACGCACTCGAGCACCGACACCCCGAGCACGGGGTCGGGTCGTGAGAGGGCGGCGCGGTAGTCGAGCAGCACGCCGCGCAGGCGCGAGAGCGCTTCGTCGACGTCGCCGAGGTGCGGCTGGGCGACCTTCTCGTTGCGGGCGATGCTGCGCACGATGTCTCGGCGCAGGCTGCGCGGGGTGACGGCGATCCCGCCGAGCCCGATGTCGTTCAGGCGCTGCGTGACCGAGCGGATGCTCGCCCGCCGCGCGCTCACGACGAGGACGCGCTTGTTCTGCGCGACGAGCGCGCCGATCGCGTTGACGACGGTCTGCGTGCCGCCGGTGCCGGGCAGCGTCTTGACGACCAGGGAGTTGCCCGCGGCGATGTGCGCCACCACGTGCTCCTGCTCCGCGTCGGCGTCGAGCACGAGCAGGTCGGCCTGCGGGTCGCGGCGGTCGGGGTCGCTCACCGCGACGTCGCGGTGGCCCTCCTCGATCGCCCAGCGGGCGGTCGCGTTGCCGGCGAGCGCGTCGAGCACGGGATGCTCGAGGTCGTCGGCGTCGGCCACGAGCTGCGGCGCGACTTCGGCGAAGGTGGAGACGACGAGGCGCGGTTCGACCGAGAAGTCGTCGAGGTGTCCGGTGAGCGCCCGCAGCTGATCGATGACGGCGTTCGGCTTGAAGGTTCCGTCGGCGTCGGTGAGGGCGACGAACGCGCGCGGGTCGAGTTCGATGCCGAACTGGTTCTCGAGCGCTCGGGCAAGACCGGGGTTCAGCTCGGGCATGCCGCGCAGCTTCACCTCGAAGTCGCGTCCGTGGCGTCGGATCGCGAGCGGACGCACGAGGATGGGCGCGCAGAACGTCTCGCCGTCGTGCCGCCACCGGGCGATTCCGATGCCGAGGTGAACGGCGTCGATGCCGCGGGTGGTGGCGAGCTCCAGACCGCGGGAGGCGATCCGGTCGGCCGCGAGTCGCGCCGAGCGCAGGGCGACATCGTCGCGGATCAGCTGCGACAGCAGCGTGCTGGAGCCGGTGATGAACCGGGCCAGCCCACCCGGGTGGGTCGCACTCAGCTCGATGCGGGTCGAGGAGTGGTCGTCGAAGTGGACGAGCGGCGAGCGCCCGCCGAGTGCGGCGAGCTCGGCGCGCCAGGCGGTGCGCTGCGGGTCGGCGACATTCGCCGTCGACCAGTCCTCGCCGGCCACCGCGATCGCGTGCGGAGCCGTCATCTGGCGCTCCGCGCGCGGCGAATCGGAGTCGCTCATGTCACGCTCCTCGTCGCGTCGATCCGCATACCACACGCCGCCACGATACGTCCGGATGCCCCTGATCCCCGGGACCTGGCGCGGGTTTCGCAAACTACACTTTCGAGTCATGAGCGACGCCGTCCTGACCCTGATCGGCATCCTGGCGGGTGTGGCCTCTGCCGGGTTCGTCGCGCTCACCGTGGTGGGCGTCGTCCTGCTGTCGCGCCGAGCTCGCCGCGGCGGCGCTGGCGCTCTTTCCGGGCGAACGCAAGCGGGCGCGGAGCTGCTGCGCGCCGACGACGCCCTGCGCGATGCGCGAGACGATCTGGAGTTCGCCCGAGCCCAGTTCGGCGACGACGCGACGCGCGACTTCGCTGCGCGCGTCGCGTCCGCCGAGCGAGAGCTGCGTCGCGCGTTCGAGCTGCATCAGCGTCTCGACGAGCCCGACGCGGCGACCGAGGCGCGTCGCCGGGAGTGGACGCGCGAGGTCGCCGCGATCGCCAGCCGCTCCCGCCGCACGCTCGACGAGGAGCGCCAGCGCTTCATCGCCCGCCGCGACGAGGAGGCCGGAGCCGCGGCCCTCGCGGACGAGCTGGAGAGGCGGCTCGGCGAGCTCCGCGACGAGCTTCCTGTCGCTCGGAAGCGCGTCGCGTCGCTGCGCGCCGCGTACGCGCCCGCGCTGGTCGAGGCGATCGCCGAGAACCCCGACCGCGCCGACGACGAACTGGAGAGCGTCGCGCAGCAGCTCGAGTCGACGCGGGCGACGGTGGCATCCTCACGGGTCACGGCGGTCGTCGACGCCCTGCGCGACGCCCGCGGGACGCTGGGCCGCGCCGCGAGCCTGCTCGCCGCGATCGAGCAGCGCCGCACTGAGCTCGCGGCGGCCGACGCCGGGCTCGAGACCCTGCGCGGCGAGATCGAGGAGGACCTTCGCGCGGCACGCACCGTGCGCGATGCCCCACCGGACCCGGACTCCGGCGACGCGGTCGGCCGCGCGATCGCGGCGCTCGAGTCGGCACTCGCCGCGGCTCGCGAGACCACGGGCGCGCGGCGGGACCCGGTCGCCGCGCTCGACGCGCTCGTCGACGCCAGCGCCGCGCTCGACGTGTCGGTCGCCGCGGCGCGCAATCAGCAGCAGCGGCTCGAGGGGGCGCGCGGCGCGCTCGCCGGTGCGCTGCTCTCGGCGCGCACCCAGATCGCGGCGGCGCGGGAGCTGATCGGCTCCCGCCGCTCGGGGGTGAGCGCTCGCACCCGGCTCGCCGAGGCCGAGCGGCAACTGCTGCTCGCCGAGAACGAGGCGGACCCGGTCGAGGCTCTCGACGCCGCCCGGCGCGCGCAGACCCATGCTCGCGATGCGGACGCCCTCGCCCGCTACCGCGGCTGACAGACGCGAAACGGCCCCGCGATCCGAAGATCACGGGGCCGATCGATGTCGGAAGGTCGCGCCTACGCGGTCGGTCCGCTGATCGCGAAGCGCACGGAGCCGTCTTCGGCGACCTGCGCGTCGAGGGTCTTGTCGTCGAGCACCTGCGCGGCGCTCGGCTCGAGGAAGACGCGCGCGCCGTCCTTCTCGACGACCGCGTCGGTCGCCTCGGGCGACGGGGCCACGGTCACCTGGAACTCGGTCTCGGGCGTTCCGGTGCCCTGGATGCGCAGGCCTCCGGTCTCGGTCGTCGGCGACTGGGCGACGATGGTGTTGATCACAGTGCTCGCGGTCTCGGTCAAAGTCAGCATGAAGGGTCCTTTCGGGGATTCCGTCGAGCCAGCCACGATTCCGAGAATCCCTGCCCGTCTCAACCTCTGCGGTAGACGTGGAGGGAATTCACACCTGGCGACGGCAGCGGATGCGGCGCGATCGGATCCCGAGCGTGCGCTGTGCATCACGGGGGCCGCGTTGTCGTCGCCCGGCCCGCGGCGTAGCGTGACACCACGCGATGCAAGGAGGCCGCGATGTCTGCGCCGACGCCCGAACCCGAGATCGTCACCCTCGAGCCGACCCCCGTGGCGGTTCTCCGCGAGACGGTCCCCATGGCCGAGCTGACCGAGTACTTCGGCCGGGCATTCGAGAAGACGATGGCTGTCGCCGAGCAGCAGTCGATCGCCCTCGCTGGACCCCCGCTCGCGGTCTACTACGGGATGCCCGGCGAGACGGCCGACCTCGGCGGCGGGTTCCCGACCGAGCGCCTGGTCGATGCCTACGACGGGGTCACCGGCGACACGCTGCCGGGCGGCCGTGCCGTTCAGCTCGTGCACGTCGGCAGCTACGACGGGCTGACCCAGACCTACGACCGGCTCATGGCCTGGATCGAGGAGCAGAAGCTGTCGGTGCAGCCGACGATGTGGGAGATCTACCTGACCGAGCCGGACCCTGCAAACCCGGAGGCGACCCTCACCCGGATCGTGTGGCCGATCGCCGAATAGCGCACCCGGCCGCCGGGAGCGCCACCAGCCTTTTCGGAGCGCTTGACAGCGGCGCTGACCGCCACCGAACCGGTCAGCCGGGAGATCGGTGGCGGCCAGCGCCGAAGGTGCTGCGATGGGGGTGACGACTACGGCCGGCCCGGGCGGTCGCCCTGCACCGCCCCGCCCTGCGTCGTTCCCGCGGCGGCGACGCCTTCGGTGACGGTCGCCGCGGTCTGGCCGTCGACGGTCACCGTGTAGGTGGCGCCGTCCTCGAGCGCGGCGTCGGAGAGCACGACCGACTGGAAGGTCTTCACCGACTCGAACGAGGCGATCACGGTGCCGCTCGAATCGAGCACCTGCACGGTCTGGCCGGCGCCGTAGGTCTGGTCGAGCGTCGCCGTGAACCAGCCCTGCGCCGAGCTGTCCTCGGGCGTCTCGGCCATGCCGGGCATGCCGACCGCGATGACGATGCCGCCGTCGACGGTGATGGTGCCGTTGGCATCCAGCGCGCCCTCGCGGTCCGTCTCGGCGCCGAAGACGGTCGAGACGCCGCCGGTGATCAGGGTCGAGCCGTTGGAGTCGAGACCGTCGCCCGCCGCGTTGACGGTGATCTCGCCGCCGGTGATCAGGATCAGCGCGCCGTCGTCCTCCTCCACGACACCGCCGATGTCGGTGGTGGTGCTGGTGCCGCTGGTGGCGTTCATGCCGTCGTCGCTCGCGGTCACGTCCAGCGTGCCGCCTTCGACGGTGATGTAGTACGACTCGACGCCTTCGTAGGAGCCGGTGACGGTGGTGTCGCCGCCGGAGACGACCAGGTAGGCCTCCGCCTTCAGTCCGTCGTCGGCCGCGCCGAGCGCGGTGGTGCCGCCGGTGATGACGAGGTCGGTCTGCGCCTGGATGCCATCATCGCCCGCCGTGAGGTCGAGGGCGCCGCCGGTGATGAGCACGTAGCCGCGGTCGGCCTCCTCCTCGTTGTCGGACTTGAGCGCGTCGCCCCCGGCGTCGACGGTGATGTCGCCGCCCTCGATCGAGAGCGAGTCCTTGCCCCGCAGCCCGTCGTCGAAGGCGGTCACCGCGATGGTGCCCGAGAGCACGACCAGGTCGTCGGTGCTCGTGATGCCGTCGTTCGCGGCGCTGGTCACGGTGAGCGAGCCGTCGCCGGTGATGGTGAGGTCGGAGTCGCTGTGCAGCGTCGCGTTGGCCTCCTCGTCGTCGCCGGTGGAGACGAGGGTGCTGTCGCCGGTGAGCGAGACGACCACGTCGTCAGCGGTCTCGACCGAGATCGCGGCGGTGGTGGAGCTGGTGATCGCGGCGCCGTCGAGCACCAGGGCGACCACGTCCTCGTCGCCGGCCGCGATGACGACCTGCCCGTCGAGCTCGCCGCTCAGCACGTAGGTGCCGGCGGCGGTGACCGTCACGGTGCTGCCGTCGATCGTGACGCCGTCGCCGTCGGCGCTGGCGGTACTGCCGGCCAAGGTGATGGTGACGGCGCCGGTCATGCTCCACTCGTCGTCGTTCACGGTGGTGGCGTTGGCGTTCTGCTCCAGCACCTCCGCGGCGGCGAGGCCCGCCTCCAGGCTCGAGACGGTCGAGGTCACCGCGGTGTCGGTCGCGGTCTCGGCGGCGACGGCCGTGCATCCGGCGAGCAGCAGGCCCGAGATCAGCAGGGTGCTGGTGGCGGCGGTCAGGGTGAACTTGTTGGTGCGCATGGCTCAGGCTCCTTCGTGGGTGCGGACGGGGGTGTGACGGTCGGCGCCGCTCGGGGCGCCGTTCAGCGAGTAGCGCACTTCGATGTCGGTGAACTTCTTCGAGAAGTCGACGTGCTGCACCGTCACGCGGTGGATGCGGGCGCCGAGCGTGGCGGCGAGCGCCGCGGTGAGCGCGGCCTCGTCGGTCTCGGCGTAGTCCAGTCGCATGGTCTGCATGCGGTAGCTGGCGAACAGTCGCGGGTGGTCGCCGACGAACAGGGCGAACACGATGAGGCCCATCATGCCGATGAACAGCGGGTCGATGGTGGTCGCCAGACCCGCGAGCAGGCCGAGGGCGAGCGCCGCGAAGTAGTAGGCGATCTCGTGCTGACGGATCACGGCCGAGCGCAGACGGATGATGGCCAGCACCCCGAACAGACCCAGGCCGACGCCGAGGCTGATGCTCGCGTTGCTCAGCACCAGGGCGACGCCGAGCACCCCCACGTTGACGGTGAGGAAGGCGACGACCAGATCCTTGCGCCGATGGCGCGGAAAGTAGAGGCCGAACACGAGTACGGCGATCGCGGCGATGTCGATCGCGATCATGGTGACAATGTCCACGGGATGCTCCTGTCAGTGGGTGACAGAAGCCATCACAGCGGGGCTTGCTATGCCCTTTCTATGACCCGGGCATGCGCCGCGTGTGGAATCCGATCAACGCGCGGGTCGCGAGCACAGCCAACTCTGTCGCGGCGCGCGGTAATCTGCTCCCAGGGAGAGGAGCCGGACGATGAACGCGATTCGCGCGTCGCTGCAGCCCGCGGCGACAAGCCGACGCATCGTCGCGCTCTTCCTCGCTTCGCTCGCGCTGATCGTCGGTCTCTTGGCAATGCACAGCGTCACCACCGCGCACGCGGCAAGCCCCGCACAGTCGCACACGTCGCTCGCTGCCGTCGCCGAGGCCCCCGCGGCCGAGCACGATGTTGCGACGGTGCCCTGCTCCGGCTCGTGCGCAGCGCCTGACGGGGACGCCGAGCACTCGATGCTGCTCATGGCGTGCCTGCTGGCGCTCATCGTGGCGACGATTCTCGTGGTGGCGCCCCGGCTGCTCACGCGAAGCGGCGCCCGTCCGCTCCCGCTCGCGATCTCGTCGGCCGCGCCGACTGCGGCGCCGACATCGCGCCCGCCCTCCCTCATCGAGCTTTCCATCAGTCGAACGTGACGTCACCGGGTCGCGGGCATCCGCCCGCCCCGCGCATCGCGCTGCCCATCTGACCGGGCGGCTCACCCTCACACGTCACACGACTTTTGAAAGGAACTCCCTGATGGGATTCACTCCCAGCGCCGCCGTATCCGGCGCGCTGCTCACCGCCTTGCTGCTCACCGGCTGCACGGCTGCCGTCACCTCGGATGCCTCCTCATCCGGCACATCGCCCTCAGCGGTCGAGGTCAGCTCCACGGACGAGATGTTCGTGCAGATGATGATTCCGCACCACGAGCAAGCCGTCGACATGGCCGAGCTCATGCTCGACAAGACCGACATCGATGCGCGAGTCACCGCGCTCGCGGAGCAGATCCTGGCCGCTCAAGAGCCCGAGATCGAGACGATGCGCGCCTGGCTCGCCGAGTGGGGCGTCTCCGAGTGGGGATCCACGATGTCGGGCATGGACCACGGTGACGGCATGATGTCCGCCGGCGATCTCGCCGCGCTCGAGACCGCGACCGGGGCGGAGGCCTCGCGTCTGTTCCTCGAGCAGATGATCGTTCATCACGACGGCGCCGTGCTGATGGCCCAGTCGATCATCGACAGCACCCAGCACCCGGAGATCGCCGCGTTCGCCACCCAGGTCGTCGCCGACCAGACCGCCGAGATCAACACCATGCAGGAGCTCCTCAATGACATCTGACACGCGTTCTCACCTGACCACCGGCGCACGAAAGCTCGCCGGACTCGCCGCATCCGCCGCGGTGATCGCGCTTCTGGCGGGCTGCACCACCGCGAACGAGCCGACCGCGCCCGAGCCGACCCTGTCGGCGTTGAGCCATGTCCACGAGATCCTGCCCGCGAGCTCGGCCGACGCCGTGCTCCTCGGAACCCACGAGGGGCTCTACACCGTCGATCGTTCCGGCGAGGTCGTCGGCCCGTTGGGCGGCAACGACTTCGACGCGATGGGCCTGACCAACGCCGCCGACGGGCTGGTCGCCTCGGGGCATCCCGGATCGACGACGCCCGCCGAGCTCGGTTCGCCGCACCTCGGCATCATCCGCAGCGACGACTCCGGGACCACCTGGTACTCGCAGGCCTTCGCCGGCACCGAGGACTTCCACACCTTGACGTCCGGGCCGGATGGCGTGCTCTACGGGGTCGGCTCCAGCACGACCGCCGTGCGCTCGAGCACCGATGGCGGCGCGACATGGAGTGCCGGTGCTGACGTCGGCGCAGTCGACCTGACCGTGACCGCGGAAGGCTGGCTCCTCGCCGCGACCGCTGACGGTCTGCAGCGAAGCGGCGACGGTGGAGCGAGCTTCACGGTGATCGCCGACACGCCGCTGTTCTACCAGTTGACGACGACACCCGACGGAACAGTCGTCGGGGTCGACACCGCGGGAGTCCTGCGGGCCAGCGCCGATGGCACGAACTGGTCGTCCGTCGGAGCCGCCTCGGGCTCCGTGCAGGCGCTCGGCGCCTCGACGGACGGGGCGATCGTGCTGATCGACGACCGCGGACTGGTCTGGATCGACGGGTCGGGCGAGACGGTCATTCCGCTCAGCTGAGCGGAGTCCGGCGCGAGGGCGGGAGCACACCCCGCTCTCGCGCCGGCGCTGCGGATGCTAGGAGCGCACGAGTCGTGCGACCGCCTGGCTCGCCTCCTCGAGCTTCGCGTCGGCGACGGCGCCGCCGGAGCGCGCCGCGTCAGCGACGCAGTGCTTGAGGTGATCGTCGAGCAGCCCGATCGCAACGCCCTGAAGCGCACTGGTCAGCGCCGAGATCTGGGTGAGGATGTCGACGCAGTACTGCTCTTCATCGACCATCCGCGAGATGCCGCGCGCCTGCCCTTCGATGCGCTTGAGTCTCGCCAGGTACTTCGCCTTGTCTGAGATGTAGCCGTGCTCAGCGTGCCCGTCAGACATGCGCGACCTCTTTCCGCTCGAGGGTGTCGGTGCCGAGAATATCGCGCGCGCTCGCGCCAGGGCGAAGGTCGAGTCGGCGCAGCAGCTGGGCGTTCGCGGCGACGACGATCGTCGAGAGCGACATCAGGATCGCCCCCACCGACATCGGCAGCACGAAGCCGAACGGCGCCAGCACACCCGCCGCGAGCGGGACCGACAGCAGGTTGTAGCCCGCCGCCCACCAGAGGTTCTGCTTCATCTTCGCGTAGGCGGCGCGGGAGAGCTGGATGACCGAGAGCACCGAGCGCGGGTCTGAACTGGCGAGGATCACCCCGGCCGACGCGATCGCCACATCCGTTCCGGCGCCGATCGCGATGCCGACGTCGGCCTGCGCCAGGGCGGGAGCATCGTTGACGCCGTCGCCCACCATCGCCACCGAGCGGCCCTCCGCCTGCAGCTCTCGCACCTTGCTCGCCTTGTCCTCGGGCCGCACTCCGGCGAACACGCGATCGATGCCGAGCTCTCGGGCGACCGTCGTCGCCACGGCCTCGGCGTCGCCGGTGATCATCACGACCTGCCTGCCGAGCGCATGCAGCGCGTCGACGGTTTGACGCGATTCATCGCGGATCGCGTCGGCGAGGCGGAGCGCTCCGATCACCGCGCCGTCTCGTGTGACGTGCAGGATGATCGCGCCTTCGGCGCGCCAGGCGTCGACGACGGCCAGTTCGGTTGCCTTCTCCTCAGCGAGCATGTGCGGACCCCCGACACGGATTCGCGCACCGGCGACCGTCGCCGTCACCCCGACCGCGGGCGAGGACTCGAAGTCGGACGCCGCATCGAGCGTGAGCTCGCGGCCTCGGGCGGACTGCACGATGGCGCGGCCCAGCGGATGCTCGGAGTCGGATTCGGCGGCCGCGGCGAGCGCGAGCACGTCGTCGGCGGTCACGCCGTCGACGGGCTCGATCGCGGTGACGGTGGGCTCGCCCCGGGTCAGCGTTCCGGTCTTGTCGAACAGGATCGTGTCAACGGTTCGCATGCTCTCGAGCGCCAGCCGATCTTTCACCAGCACGCCGCCGCGCGCGGCGCGCTCGGTGGCGATCGAAACCACGAGCGGGATCGCCAGGCCGAGTGCGTGCGGGCAGGCGATCACGAGCACGGTGATCGTGCGAATGATGGCCGCATCCGGCAGGCCGACGATGTTCCAGACGACGACGGTGATCGCCGCCGCGCCGAGCGCGAACCAGAACAGCCAGGCCGCCGCTCGGTCGGCGATGCGCTGCGCTCGAGAGGTCGAGCCCTGCGCTTCCGCCACCAGACGCCGGATGCCGGCGAGCGTCGTGTCGTCGCCGACGGCGCTGATGGTGACCCGGATCGCCGAGTCGGTCGCAATGGTGCCGGCGACGACCGCGTCACCCGCTTTTCGCGTGACCGTCCGGGATTCACCCGTGATCATCGACTCATCCATGCTCGCCGAGCCGGAGAGCACCTCGCCGTCGGCCGGCACACGGCCGCCCGGGCGCACCACGACGGTGTCGCCGACCTGAAGCTCGGAGGGCGCGACCGAACGAGTCCCGTTTCCGTCGACCAGTTCCGCCTCGTCCGGGAGGAGAGCAGCCAGCGAGTCGAGCGCGGACGTCGTCTGCGCCAGCGACCGCATCTCGATCCAGTGACCGAGCAGCATGATCACGATCAGCAGCGCCAGCTCCCACCAGAAGTCGAGCTGATGGTCGAGGACACCGAGGCTCGCGCCGAGCGACGCGATGAACGCGACGGTGATCGCCAGGCCGATGAGCAGCATCATGCCCGGTCGCAGCGCGCGAAGCTCGGCGACGGCGCCCGTGAGGAACGGCCAGCCGCCCCAGAAGAACATGACCGTGCCGAGCACGGGCGAGATCCAGCCGACCCACGCGGCGTCGGGCAGCTCGTAGCCGAGCAGCATCGCGAACATGCCCGAGAAGATGACGACCGGGGCGGCGACGCCGAGCATGATCCAGAACAGGCGACGGAACTGGCCGACGTGATCGCCGTGCCCGGCGTGGCCGGCATGGCCGCCGCCGTGTCCGGCATGGCTCGCGTGGTCCCCGTGGGCGCCGTGGTCCGGGTGGTGATCCGCGTCATGATCGGCGCGTCCGGCATGCCCGGCGCGCGCGGCAAGCACCTCGCGGGGAGCCGGAAGCGATCGTGCAGCCTCGGCGAAGCGACCGGGATCGGCGTCGAACTTCGTCGCGCAGCCGGTGCAGCAGAGCCAGTACCGCTCGCCGTCATGGTCGCGGACGAGGCCCGCGGCTTCGGCGTCGTCTTTGACGACGACGTTGCGCGGCATGACCGGGCAGACGGCGAGCTCGTGCTCGGGTCGGTCCAGCGCGGCAGCCGACGCGTGATCGTGATCGTGATTGTGGTCGTGAGCCATGATGTCCTCCATCGGAGCGGGATCGCTTCCTGATTGCATACCCTAGGGGGGTATAGTATTTGAGTCAATAGCCGTCTCAACCACATGGCGCTCTCGCATATTCCGGGGCTACCCTGTCGCCATGCATCGGATCTTCGGCATGAGCGTCGCGAAGGTATACCCGCTGTACCTCCAGAAGCTGGAACGCAAGGGCCACACCCAGGCCGAGCTCGACGAGGTGATCACCTGGCTCACCGGCTTCGACGAGGCGGCGCTGCGCCACCACCTCGACGCGGAGACGACATTCGCGGAGTTCTTCGCCGACGCCGACCTGAACTCGAACGCCGGCCTCATCACGGGCGTGATCTGCGGGGTGCGGGTGGAGGAGATCGACGATCCGCTGATGCAGAAGATCCGCTACCTCGACAAGCTCGTCGATGAGGTCGCGAAGGGCAAGAAAATGGAGAAAGTGCTGCGGGTCTGACCGTCCCGCGCGTTGCCCTCACGCGACCTCCACGACGCCCATCATTCCCAGATCCTCATGGTCGAGGATGTGGCAGTGGTACACCGTGCGGCCGGGGAAGCGGTCGAACGCGATCCGCACGACGACCTCGCCGCCGGCCGGAACGTCGACCACGTCGCGGAACTCCACGCTCTCGACGTCTCGGCCCCCGAGTCGAACCAGCTGCATCGGCCAGACGTGCAGATGAAAAGGGTGATCCATCGACGACCTGTTCCGAATCGTCCACTCCTCGATCGCGCCGAGGTCGACGCGCTGATCGACGCGGCGTTCATCGAACTCGCGCCCGTCGATCACGAACCGCGCGCCGAACATCCCCATCCCCGCTCCCATGTCGAGAGTGAGCACACGACGTCGATCGACCGGCGCCTGGCGCAGGTCGCGAACCGATTCGACCACTGCGTCCGCGACCGGAGCGGATGGGGCCGTGGCAACCGGACGGATCGTGAGCAGGCTCGCCGTCGGCGCAGCCGTCGCCGACCCATGCGCTCCCATCCCGACGCATCCGCGATCGTAGGAAACGGCCCGGAGCTCGGTCGGCTCACGCGGGGTCGCAACCACCACGTCGAGACGATTGCCCGGGGCCAGGACCACGCGCTCCGCGCCGCGCTCCGCGTGCAGCCGCGAGTCGATCGCGCGCACGCGGGCGTCGAGGCCGCGGAGGCGCAGGTCGAGATAGCGACTGGCGCAGGCATTGATCACCAGGAGTCGCTGCCGCGAGCCCGCCGGTGACTCGATGACGGGCGAGATCCGACCGTTCACCAGCACCGTCTCTCCGTTTCGCCCGATCATGCGCTCCATGGCGGAGGCGGCGGCGACGGCACCGCCGGAGAAGGTGACGTCGGAGACCACGGCGACCCGGGGCGCACTCGCACCCCACTCGTCCCGATCGACCACGATCGCTCCGGAGAGCCCGCCGAACAGCTGATCGGCGACACTGCCGTGCCGATGCGGGTGATACCAGAACACGCCGGATGGGTGATCGGCCCGCAGCGCGAACTCGTACTCGAAGCTCTCGCCCGGGCCGACGCTCAGGAACGGGTTGTCGCCGTTCCCCGCCGCAGAGACGTGCAGGCCATGCGTGTGCAGGTTCGTCGGCACGGCAAGCTCGTTCCGCAGCCGCACGCGCAGAGTGTCGCCCGGGCGCAGATGCAGCGTCGGGCCGGGGACGGTGCCGTTGTAGGAGAGCATCCGCACCCGGCGTTCCCCGATCAGGACCTCGCGCTCGGCGACCCGCAGCTCGACCGCGAGAACGCCGCCGGCGGAGCTGAGCACCGAGGGCTCGAACCACGCGTCGTCGGAGCTCTTCGGCTCCGACGACGACTCGTCCGTCAGGAACGGCGACGCCGCCTCGCCGACGAGGAGTCCGGCCGCGCCGACGCCGAGGGCACCAGCGCCGGCTGCTCCGAGCGCGAGCAGCTGCCGCCGCGTGAGCCGCTCGCTCACGCCTCATCGAGACGACGCCGGCGTTCCGTGAACTCCTCGGTGTCGATCTCGCCTCTCGCGTACCGCTCCTCCAGGATCTGCCGTGCGCTCGGGGCGCCGACGCTCTCCGGACGAGCGGCGTCCGTCCCCGCCCGCGCCCCTCGGGTGACGAGCTGGACGATCACGAAGACCAGCAGCGCGGCGCCGAGGAGCACCAGCAGGATCCAGAGCCAGTTCAGTCCCCAGCCCCATCCGTACCCGCACCACATCATCGTGTGCGACCTCCTCCGCGCCAGCGAATCCGGGCGCACTGGCGACGCTACTCGCGCTCGTCGCGCGATTCACGAACTCTCGGCGCTCCCCCAGATCCGCGCGACGCTGGCCGCTCCGCGCGACGGCCGCGCCCTGCCGCCGCTCAGGCGAGATCGCGGCGGCGGAAGCCGACGAAGCCGACCGTGGTGAGCAGCGCGAGCACCCCGACGACGATCCACCAGCCGGTGAAGTCGGCGTCCGCCGAGGTCACGATCGGCACGTGGTAGAACGGGCTGATCCCGAGGATCCAGTCCCACAGGTTGAAGATCGGGCCGAGGATCGTCAGTCCGAAAGCGGCGACGGTGGCCATCCATCCGGCGATGCGCCGCGAGGGCTCGGCCCCCACCACGGCGTGTGCGAGCGCGACGAGCACCCACATCGCGGGCAGCGTGGCGAGGCCCTGGCGGAGGACCTCCCCCGCCTCCAGCTGCTCGGTCAGACCCGCCGACACCACCCCGATGACGACCACGCCGATCAGGAACGCAATGCCCGAAGTGAGGAAGGCGACCACGGCGGTGCTCGCCTGGTAGCGCGGCCGCGACACCGCGCCGGCGAGGATCGGGTCGACCCGTCCAGCGACCTCGTCGGCGTAGCCACGCATCACGACGCCCACCCCGCTGACGGCGGCGATGATGCCGGCGAGCGCGAGCAGCGTCGTCATGAAGCGGAACACGAGATCGTCCTCGGAGGCGGCGCCGACCGCGAGCAGCCGCGCCACGGTCGCGTCGGTCTCGATCAGGTCGGCGATCGAGATGCTCAGGTAGCCGAACACCAGTCCGAGGGCCACGAACGCGATCCACCACGAGACGATCGAGCCGAGGTTGAGCCGCACCGCGAGCCCCCACACGTTCGAGGTGAGGCGCCCGCGCGTCGGCCCGGGCCGCGGCGGAATCAGCCCCGCGCCGAAGTCGCGACGCGCGTGCACGGCGAACGCGATCGCCAGCGTCACGAGCGTGAAGGCGAGGGCGAGCAGGAACGGCGCGTAGTTCCGATCGGCGGCGGGATCGGTCTGCTGCATCCAGCCGATCGGCGTGGCCCAATCCGTCCACCCCGGCGCCCCGCTCGCCTCGAAGAAGCCGCGCGCGATGAACAGCGCACCGAGCACGGTGACGGCGAGCGCGTTCGCGGCGCGCGCCTCCGACGCCACCTCGGCGGCGATCGCCGCGACCCCGGCGAACATCCACCCGCTCGCCGTGTAGGTGAGGCTCAGCACGACGATCGCGGCGGGGTCGGCGCCGAACGCGATCGTGGCCAGGAACGAGACGAGCCCGACACCCACGGATGCGATGGCGGCGAGCCCGACCGCGGCGGCGAGCCGCGCCTCGCGCCCCATCACCCCGGAGGCGAACAGCTCGGCCTGACCGGAGTCCTCACTCGCCCGGCTGTTGCGCACCACGATGAAGATCGCCATCAGCGAGGCGAAGAAGCAGCCGAGCGCAAGCGAGCGCCAGGCGGTGAATCCTTCGTCGGTGAGCAGGTCGCCGGCCGTGCCGAAGATCAGCGCCAGCGCGGGGTTCAGGCCCACCGCCACCGACAGCTCCTCGCGGGCGCTGTCTTCGGGGAAGATCCAGATGTAGAGCGCGATGGAGGATGCCGGCAGCACCGAGATGAGGGCGATCCACGGCGCGAAGTTGCGCGCGTCGCGCTTCAGCGACGCGGCCAGCAGCGGGCGGAAACCCGCGACCGGGCTGCTCACGGGCGCGCCTCGTACTTCTCGAGGAACAGGCTCTCCAGCGACGGCGGCGCCACCGTGAGGTCGGTGAAGCCGAACGGGGTGAGCAGTTCGAGGGCGCGGGTCAGGTGGTCACGGTCGACCCGGGCGCTGAACACGTGACCGTCGAGGCGAGGCTCGTGCACGAAGTCGAGCGCACTGAGGCTGTCCGGAAGCCGCGTCAGCGTCGCGGTGATCGTCGAGGCGGTGTGCGCGCGCAGCTCGTCGATCGTGCCGACTTCGACGACTCGCCCGTCGCGGATGATGCTGATCCGGTCGGCGAGCGCCTCCGCCTCGCTGAGGATGTGGCTGGAGAGCAGGATGCTGCGGCCGTTCTCGCGCTCGCGCCGGATCTCCTGCTGGAACACCGCCTCCATCAGCGGGTCGAGTCCGCTGGTCGGCTCGTCGAGGATGAGCAGCTCGACCCGGGAGGCGAGAGCCGCGATGACGGCGACCTTCTGCCGGTTGCCTTTCGAGTACTGCCGGCCGCGCTTGCTCGGGTCGAGGTCGAAGCGCTCGATCAGCTCGGCGCGACGGGTCTCGTCGAGCCCGCCGCGGAGCGTGCCGAGCAGGTCGATCGCCTGCCCGCCGGTCATCGCGGGCCAGAGCGCCACGTCGCCCGGCACGTAGGCGAGGCGCCGGTGCAGCTCGACGACGTCGCGCCACGGGTCGCCGCCGAGCAGTTCGACCCGCCCCGAGTCGGCTTTCAACAGGCCGAGCAGGATGCGGATCGTGGTCGACTTGCCCGCGCCGTTCGGGCCGAGGAATCCCATCACCTCGCCGCGCCGCACGGTGAGATCGAGCCCGGTGAGCGCTGGCGACCTGCCGTAGGACTTGTGCAGGTCCTCGATGACGATGACCGGATCGGCTGACTCGTTCATGGACGGCTCCTCCGCACGCGTGATCGCGCGCTCCACACCAGGTATCACCCGGTCTAGCACTCGCCGGGTGCGGCTTCAAGGCTCGACACCCCAGGCACCCCTAGGGTCGAGGCATGACTTCAGGCACCGTCGCCTCGCCATTCCACCCCGACCTGACGCGGGCGCGCTTCCTGCCGCGCACCGTCGTCACGCGGCTCACCCGTCCGATCTCACGGGCCCTGGCGGCGCCGGGCGCCCGCCGTGCCCCGAAGGGCGGCGAGCTGATCGACGTGGCGGACGGCGTGACGGTGCGCGTGCAGCGACCCGCGGATGCCCCCACCGGCATGCGTCGCCCGGCGGTGCTGCACCTGCACGGCGGCGGTCTCATCATCGGTTCGGCGAAAGCGGGCGACGCGCTCTGCCGCCGGCTGGTGGAGGAGCTCGGCGCCGTCGCGGCGAGCGTCGAGTACCGGATGCCTCCGCAGCATCCGTACCCGACCCCGCTCGACGACTGCTACACCGCGCTGGAGTGGCTGGCCGCACAGCCCGACGTCGACCCGACGCGGATCGCCGTGATCGGCGAGAGCGCGGGCGGCCACCTGGCGACGGCGCTCGCCCTCCGCGCGCGCGATCTGGGTGAGATCGCCCTCGCCGGTCAGGTGCTGGTCTACCCGATGCTCGACGATCGCACCCCCGACGGCGACGATCCGGCCGCCCGCGACCGCCGCATCTGGAGCGCGTCGAGCAACCGCCTCGGCTGGGGCATGTACCTGCGCGCCGGCACGAGGGGCCCCGCCGCCACCCCGCTCGACGCGGATGCGCTGGAGCTCGCGGTGCCCGCCCGCCGCACCGACCTGAGCGGCCTGCCGCCCGCCTGGATCGGCGTCGGCACCCTCGACCTGTTCCACGACGAAGACCTCGCCTACGCCCAGCGCCTCACTGAGGCCGGAGTGCGGTGCGAGCTGCACGTGGTGCCGGGCGCGTACCACGGCTTCGACGCGGTCGAGCCGAAGGCCGGGGTGTCACGGGACTTCGTGGAGCGGCAGGTGGCGGCGCTGCGGGGGATGCTCGGGGTCGGGTGACTCCTTGCCCTGCCGACGGGTCGACGCTACGCGGCAGCCATGCCGTCGATCGCCGCGATGGTGGCCACACGGTCGAAGCTCTTGTGAGGCATGGCGGCAAGCGTCGCCTGACGCACCACCATGTCGGAATCCACGACGATCGTGGCACTCTGCTGGAACTGGCCTGAACGCTTGAGCCCGAAAGCGGAGTGGTCTGCGCCGACCGCGGCGACGGCAACCGGTGGAGTCAGCACTTTTTCGACCTGCGCGGCGTCGGCCGCACCGCCCGCGGTGAGGAAGACTACTCGGGCGGTGCCGAGCCTTCCCTGCTCGGCGAGTTTGCCCAGCACCTTGCCGTGCGCCATGCACGCCGAGCACGTCGCCGTGCGCATGAAGTGGATCACTGCGGGGTTCCCGCCGAGCAGTTCGCTGAGAGCGACGATGCGGCCATCAGATGTGGTCACTTTCGCGTCGGCGAGCGCGGCACCGGGGACGAGCGCGGGATCAGACATAGGGACTCCTCGTTCTGGCCGAGTGCCGAGAAAGCGGCCGACCGTCATGGAGTGCAACGGGAAGAGAGCCCAGGGGTATTCCCTGCGGGCGACGCGTCGACGGATTCACACGAATCGGCACTTTCGGGACCACCTGCGTCGAGAGATTCGGCCGACCCGAACTCGACGCGTTTCGTGCACCGAGATCGACGCACAACCGACGTGCCCCTGGAGGGACTCGAACCCCCAACCCTTTCCTTAGGACGGAACTGCTCTTCCATTGAGCTACAGAGGCGGGGCCCGGGCCGCAGCCCGAGCGCGGGTCTAGCCTAGCCGCGACACCACGAAGCGCGACCTAGGCGGTCGCGGCGGTGATCAGGTCGACGACCCGCTTCTCGACCGCGGGCGTCCACTCGACGATCGCGAACGCGGTCGGCCACATCGCCCCGTCATCCAAGGTGGCGGCGTCGTTGAATCCGAGCGTCGCGTAGCGCGCCTCGAACTTCGAGGCCCCCTGGAAGAAGCAGACCACCTTGCCCGCCTCGGTCGCGTAGGCGGGCATCCCGTACCAGGTCTTCGGCAGCAGGCTCGGGGCGTGCTCCAGCACCAGCACGTGGATGCGCTCCGCGAGCGCCCGGTCGGCGTCCGGCATCGCGGCGATCGCATCGATCACGGCCTGCAGGTTGTCGGCCTTCTTCTGCCCGCCGCGGCCCTGCGCCTTCAGCTCGGCCGCGCGCTCCTTCATGGCGGCGCGCTCGAAGTCGGAGAAACCGTCCGCGGTGTCGGCCATGAGAACCTCCCTGGGTGAGAGCCCCAGGCTAGCTGGGCGGGGCGAGGAACGCGCTCACGCTCGACGTGGGAATGGTGCGCTGGCCGTACATGCGGGTGCCGCCCCAGTTGTACTCCTCGACGACGATCGTGCCGTCGCCGTTCACCGTCTTGACGTAGGCGACGTGGTTGCCGCCGCCGAACCAGGCCACCCACCCAGGCTTCGGGGTGTTGGTGACGGCCCAGCCGTGCGCCTCCCACTGGTACTTCCAGCTGATCGCGCTGCCGCCGCCCGGCGTCATCGAGCTCCAGTCCCACTTGAACGGCGCGCTGTACGAGCCCTGGTCGCGGTTCAGGCGCCAGGCGACGAAGTCGACGCACTCGCGGTAGTAGTAGCGCAGCGGCGACAGCCCGCCGCCCTGGCCCAGGTGCAGCGCGGCCGGCCACGGGTAGTCGTCGCCCGCCTCGCGCGCGCCGGAGCGCAGGTAGATCGCCAGGTTGGTGTCAGCCAGCGAGCTGCGGTACTGCGCCACCAGTTCGGCGGCGCTGGTCGCGTCGTAGCTGTCTCGCTCGATCGCCGTCTCGCTCGCCGCCTCGCTCACTTCGAAGCTCTGCACGGCGGCGGCATCGGCGATCGCGACCTCGGCGCTGTCATCGCCCTCCGCGTAGGCGGGAAGTCCGAGCGCCGCGAAGAGACCGCCGATGATGACCATGGTGCCGGCGGCGGTGACGCGGGCGCGGATCGGGTGCCGCGCCGTCTGCCGCCGGAACGACATGACCGGCACCACCGGCACCGCCTTCTCGGCGGCGGGTGGAACCGTCGGAGCCGCGTTCGCGGCCGTCTCAGCTGCCGCCGACGACGCGGACGACGTCAGTTCGGCGGCGCGCAGCGAGCGTCGCGTCGGGTACGCCACAGGAGCGGCCGTGGACTCCGGTGAGGAGGCGAGGCCGCCAAAGAGGTTGCCCAGATTATCTGAGCCCTCGGGTTCCGTCAAAAGTTCCTCCGGTGTGGCGCCGGAACAGACTACGTGACGAACCTGGAAAAATCACGTTGATGTAACGGTCCGTGCGCTCGGCGGATGCCGGCTGCTCACGCGGCGGGGGCGAGGAACTCCTCCCACTGCGGCAGCGCCCGCTCGGTGCCGCGCACCATCCACGAGGTGCCGTGCGGCGCTCGCGGCTGCACGCGCAGGCTCCACCCCATCTCCTGCGGGGTGCGGTCGCCCTTGATGTTGTTGCACTTGAGGCAGCACGCCACCAGGTTCTCCCAGGAGTCGGCGCCGCCACGCGAACGGGGAACGATGTGATCGATCGTGGTCGCGCTCACGCCGCAGTAGCCGCAGCGCTGGTTGTCGCGGCGCAGCACTCCGCGGCGCGACACCGGCACCAGCCGGCTGTGCGGAATGCGCACATACCGCGTCAGCAGGATGACCGAGGGGCGATCCCACGCTCCGGAGGCGCTCAGCACCGGGTGATCATCGTCACGCGCGACGATGGTCGCCTTCCCGCCCAGCACGAGCACCAGCGCTCGCTTGAAGGACACGACGGCCAGCGGCTCGTAGCCGGCATTCAACACCAGGGTGCGCACGGTTCTCCTCTCGAAGGCGCCCGCACGGCTTGCGGGCATTCGATGCATCCCGAGCCTCGGGAATCAGGAGGAGCACAAAAAAGGCGCTGTCGCGAACGACAGCGCCTTCTTCAGTTCCGGTCCGAACAGTGCACGACCGGGCGGATGCTCCGCCGTATTCCGAGCATCGCGCGCGCATCCATGGTGAGGATGTTGCGTGAGTTCGGCATCGGCTCTCCTGAGATCCGTTGGTTCAAGGCCTTCAGAATAGCCGACGGCCGCTGAACACCTGGCGAACGACGCGTTGCGCGTCAGCGCCACCTCGCCCGGCTCAGTACCGGACGAAGTAGTGGTTGCTCGAATAGATCGCCCGCGCCTGGACGGTCTTTCCGGCGTACGGGGCGTCGATCATCTGACCGTTGCCGAGGTAGATGCCGATATGGCTGCCGCCATCGAGCACGACGAGGTCGCCCGGCTGCGCCGCCGACGCGGCGATCCGGGTGCCGCCGTAGGCCTGCGAGACCGAGCCGTGCGGCAGCGAGATGCCGACCTGCGCGTAGACGTACATCGTGAAGCCGGAGCAGTCGAAGCCGGCGGGCGTCGAGCCGCCGTACACGTAGGGCACGCCCTGGTACTGCATCGCGATCGAGACGATGGCGCCCAGGTCGGCGCTGGCCGCACCCGGATTGCTGACACCGACCGAAGCGGCGGCCGCGGCGGCGGCAGCGGCTTCTGCGGCGCGGATCTCGGCGAGCTCGGACTCGGTGGTCGCCGAGATCTCGGAGCGCTCGATGGGAAGCTCGGCGACCGTGCTGTCGACGCGGAACGACTGCACCGCGGCGGCCACGGTCTCCGCGGTGGCCGCGTCGACCTCCGCCTCCGGGTCGTCGGGCAGGGCGGCGTAGGCGGGAAGGGCGAGCGTGCCGAACAGGCCGGGCATGATCAGGGATACGGCAGCAAGACGAAGGGGTAGAGCCACGGGAGATCTCCGGCGCCTCAACCGCTGCTGAGGGCGGTTCCATCCTGAACTGGATCAGGTGCGCGAGCTCAGAGATGGGGTTGAGGCGTCTGGCTCACGGTGCATCACCGAGGGGGGAGGTGGCGATGCGACTCCGCGACACTTCGTCCGGGGCGCCTGAGATCACGACCCGATAACGGCTGATCCGGGCTATTCCCAGCAACACCCAGCCGACTCACATGTCAGCTGGCGATGTAGATATGCAGCGCGACCTCGCGCGGCAGCTCGAGCCCGTCGCCCACCGCGGGCGCCTCGATCGCGATGTACGAGTCGGCGCGCGTGAGCGTCACCGCAGCCCCCGGAACGATGCCCGCGGCGTGCAGCTGCGCCAGCAGTTCGGGCTCGAACTGCACCGGCTCGCCGAGTCGGCGGATGACGCCCGAGACCGCGGCGTCCGTGTCGGCGACCGCCTCGACGATGCTCGTGACCCCTTCCAGGAAGCGCCCGGCCGGGGTGTCGCCCAGCTCGTCGAGGGCCGGAATCGGGTTGCCGTACGGCGACTCCGTGGGGTGGTCGAGGATCTCGAGCAGGCGACGCTCGACCTGCTCGCTCATCACGTGCTCCCAGCGACAGGCCTCGTCGTGAACGTACGCCCAGTCCAGGCCGATCACGTCGGCCAGCAGGCGCTCCGCGAGGCGGTGCTTGCGCATCACGTGCAGGGCGCGGGTGCGACCGGTCGGGGTCAGCTCCAGGTGGCGATCGCCTTCGACGCGCACAAGCCCGTCGCGCTCCATGCGCGCGATCGTCTGCGACACGGTCGGGCCGGAGTGCCCCAGACGCTCCGAGATGCGGGCCCGCAGCGGCACGATCGCCTCTTCTTCGAGGTCGAGGATGGTCCGCAGATACATCTCCGTCGTGTCGACAAGATCTGTCACGGCGTCCTCCTGAATGTCGCGCGGGCGTCGCAGGCCAGCCTAGCCTCACCTCGCCCCGCTCTCCGGCTCTCTCGCCCCCCGGCACGTCGCGCATCGGGCGCCGGGCCGTAGACTCGACGCATGCCTGGCACGACGATTCCCGCCGAACTCCTGCCCGCCGACGGGCGGTTCGGCTGCGGCCCCTCGAAGGTGCGCCCCGAACAGCTCGCCCACCTCACCGCGCACGCCGACATCCTCGGCACCTCGCACCGGCAGGCACCCGTCAAGGACCTCGTCGGACGTGTCCGCACCGGCGTCGCCGACCTGTTCCGCCTGCCCGAGGGCTACGAAGTGCTGCTCGGCAACGGCGGCTCGACCGCCTTCTGGGACTCCGCCGTGTTCTCGCTCATCGCACAGCGCAGCGAGCACCTCAGCTTCGGCGAGTTCGGCGCCAAGTTCGCCGCCGCCTCGAAGGCCGCGCCGTTCCTCGACGCACCCCACGTGCTGACCGCCGCCGGCGGCTCGCGCAGCGAGCTCGAGATCGTCGACGGGGTCGACGTCTATGCCTGGCCGCACAACGAGACGTCGACCGGCGTGATGGCTCCGGTCCGTCGCGCCGCGGCCGACGCGGGCGCGCTCACCGTCATCGACGCGACGAGCGCCGCGGGCGGCGTCGACGTCGACCTGAGCGAGACCGATGTCTACTACTTCGCCCCGCAGAAGAACTTCGCGAGCGACGGCGGCCTGTGGTTCGCCGTGGTCTCCCCCGCCGCGATCGAGCGGACCGAGACGATCGCCGCCTCCGAGCGCTGGATTCCCGAGTTCCTGAGCCTCAAGAACGCGGTCGACAACTCGCGCCTCAACCAGACTCTCAACACGCCCGCGCTGTCGACGCTCCTGATGATGGAGTCGCAGCTCGACTGGATGAACGCCAGCGGCGGCCTCGCCTGGGCCGACGCGCGCACCCGCGAATCCTCGGGAGTGCTCTACGACTGGGCCGCGGCGTCGAGCGTCGCCACCCCGTTCGTCGAGAACCCCGACCACCGTTCGCAGGTGGTGGTCACAATCGACTTCGACGACGCGATCGACGCCGCCGCCATCGCGAAGACGCTCCGCGCGAACGGCATCGTCGACACCGAGCCCTACCGCAAGCTCGGACGCAACCAGCTGCGCATCGCCACCTTCACCGCGATCGACCCCGACGACGTGCGCACGCTCACGCGCGCGATCGACTGGGTCATCGACAACGTCGACGTCGCAGCCAAGTAGGAGAATCCGATGCGGCTGTGGATCCCCGAGGACGAGCGTCGTCCGACGCCGCCGCCCGTCGAGACCGACGACCGCACGCCGATCCTCGTCGGCCTAGGCCTCTGGCTTCTGGCCACCCTGGGGCTTCTGAGCGCGCTTCCGGCGCTGACGGCGAGCGGGAACGGCGACTGGCTCTGGATCGGCGTCTGCGGACTCGGCATCGGCCTGGTCCTGCTGGCCTACACCCTCATCCGCCGCCGCTGAGTCCTCGTCGGGCTCGAAGTCGATGAGCTCGCGCAGGTCGACGCCCGGCTTGTCGAGTTCGTCGACATCGTCGAGGTCGTCGTCGACGTCGTCGGCGTCGCCATCGGATGCGCTCTCGGCATTCGCCTCCGCCGCGGC
>DCRR01000013.1:79887-110723 GCA_002325245.1 Microbacteriaceae bacterium UBA1487
AGGGCGCCCTCGCTGGGCAGCAGCTCGGCCTCCAGCACGCTCGGCGCCTCACCGGGCAGCTCGGCGATCGCGACCGTCCAGCGCCAGCCCGGGTAGCCCAGCTGCGTGGTCGCGAAGCTCAGGGTCGACAGCCCGTCGTCGGTCGTCTGCTCCTCGAGCAGCTCTCCGACATCTCCGGCCGCGGTGAACTCGGCGAGCGCCGCGCGCGCGGCCGCCTCGCGGGCAGACCCCCGCGCGTCAGGCATCCAGGTCGTCCGCGACCTTGCGCAGCACGGCGGCGATCTTCGCGCCGTGGCTGCGGTCGGGGTAACGACCCCGGCGCAGGCCCGCGCCGATCCCGTCGAGGAGCTTCACCAGATCCTCCACCACGATCGCCATGTCGTCGGCGGAGCGGCGCGACATCTTGGAGAGACTCGGAGCGGCTTCGAGCACGCGAACCGACAGCGCCTGCGCACCGCGCTTGCCGTCGGCGATGCCGAACTCGAGGCGCGAGCCGGCCTTGACCGTCACTCCCGCGGGAAGTGCGGAGGCGTGCAGGAAGACTTCCTGCCCGTCGTCGGAGGAGATGAAGCCGAAGCCTTTCTCCTCGTCGTAGAACTTGACCTTGCCGGTAGGCATCGCAGGCCTCTCTCGATGTCGCGCGTGGGTGGTGGTGCGGACGCGGCCCCTATTCTGGTCAGGTGACCGACGAAACCCGCGTACCCCTCAATCGTATCGAACGTATTCTCGCAACGATGATCGCGACGGTCGGCGGACTCTCGGTGATCGCCATCGTGGGCGTGTTCCTCGGCCGCTCCGCCGGCGCCGATCTGAGTACTGGGGTGTGGCCCGCGGTCGCCCTGCTGCCCTCGATCGGTCTGCCGATCGCATTCCTGCTGATCGTCGCCTTCCTCATCGCGAGCGTGGTGCGTCGACGTCGTCTCGCGCAGGATGGCGCCGAGTAGCGGATCGGCGCTCGCGCTCGCTGCCACGCTGCGGGCGCTCGACGACGACGCCCTCGAACGGCTGATCCGTGAGCGCCAGATCGGGCGCCAGGGCATCCGCGATTACTTCGACCTCGCCGAGGCGCTGCTGGACCGCACCTCCATCCAGTCCGCCCTGTCGCGGCTGGACCGCCCCACCCTCGCGCTGCTCGCCGCGGCGGGCGAGCTCGCCGGCAGCACGGGCGCCCCGACCCTGGAGCAGCTGCGCCTCACTCTCGACACCCCGGCGCCCGAGACGGAGCAGCGCGTGGCACGCGCCTTCGCGGCGGGGCTGCTCGGCCGCGAGTCCGGCCGCGTCGTGCCGTGGGATGCGGTCGTCGAGCAGCTGCGCGCATGGCCGTCTTTCGGACTGCCGAGCGGAACCGAGCTGCGGAGTGCACCCGCCCCCGCCGCCCTCGAACCGGTGAGCGACGCGGATGCCCGCTTCATCGACCGCGGGGCGGCGGAGCGCGCCTACGGCACCGTCGGGATCATCTTCGAACTCGTGCAGGCCCTGCGCGACGAGCCGGCGCGGCGCGTGAGCCGCGGTGGCCTCGCCCTCCCGGATGCGCGGCGTCTCGCCGCGGCGGCCGCGGTGGAGGTCGACGAGCTCGATGTGATGCTCGACCTGGCCAAGCGCGCCGGACTCGTCATCGCGGCGCCGCGCGCCTGGACGGTCGCGGACGAGGCCGCCGCCTGGCTCGAGTCGCCGCGCCTGGATCGCTGGCGCATCCTCGCCGCGGCGTGGCGCGCCCGGCTGCCCGAGGAGCTGCGGGAGCTGCTGCACCAGCGCGCCCACGCGATCTGGGGAGATGGCCTGCTCGACTACCTCGACTGGCGCTACCCGGCCGGTCGGGACTGGGTGCGCGAGCGGGTCGCGATCGTGCTGGCGGGGGCCGAGAAGCTCGGCATCATCGGCTCGCAGCGCCCGAGCACGGCCGGCTCCGCCCTGCTCGGCGACGGAGCGGAGGCCGCGGCAGCGGTGCTCGCCTCCCACTTCCCCGCCGAGGTCGACAAGGTGTACCTGCAGCACGACCTCTCGATCGTCGCACCGGGCCCGCTGGTTCCCGAACTCGATCGGCGCCTGCGGCTCGTGGCCGACATCGACGCCCGCGGGCTCGCCTCCAGCTACCGCGTCACCACGGCCAGCGTCACTCGCGCCCTCATCGCGGGCGAGACCGACGACACGCTGCTCGAGTTCCTCGCCGGCATCTCGCTCACCGGGGTGCCGCAGCCGCTCGAGTACCTGGTGCGCGACACGGCCAGCCACTTCGGCACCCTGCGGGTCGGACCGGCGGATGTCGCCGAGATGCGGTCGGTGATCCGCTCCACCGATCGCGCGCGCACCCACCAGCTGCTCGTCGACCCGAACCTGTCGCCGCTGGCGCTGCGCGAGCTCGACGACGGGCGCCTCGCCTCCCGCTTCACCCCCGACATCGTCTACTGGAGCCTGCACGACGCGCGCTACCCGGTGGTCGCCGAGGACGCCGCCGGGCGGATCGTCACGCTGCGCCGCGCGCGCGTCGTGGGCGAGAGCGAGCCGGTCAGCGACGACACCGCCGCGATCGTCGTCGCGCGCCTGCGCGACTCCACCGGCTCGGTCGCCGAGAGCGGCGACGAGGGCTGGATCTCGCGCCAGCTCGAGCTCGCCGCCAAGAACAAGGTCGCCGTCGCCGTGCGCGTGCAGATGCCCGACGGCACCGAACAGGATTTCGTGCTCGAGCCGGCCGCGGTGGCGGGCGGACGCGTGCGCGCCCGCGACCGCAAGTCCGACCTGGAGCGCACGCTGCCGCTGGCCTCCATCACGGCGGTCGAACCGGCGGGCGACTAAACTCGATCGGATGACCGGACCCCTGATCGTGCAGAGCGATCGCACGGTGCTTCTCGAAGTCGCGCATCCGCAAGCCGAGGAGGCACGGCACGAGCTCGCCGTGTTCGCCGAGCTGGAGCGGGCGCCCGAGCACATGCACAGCTACCGCATCACGCGGCTGGGGCTCTGGAACGCGCGCGCCGCCGGCCACGAGGCCGCACAGATGCTCGAGACGCTGGAGCGCTACGCCAAGTTCCCGGTGCCGCAATCGGTTGCGATCGACATCGAGGAGACGGTGGGCCGCTACGGGCGCCTCGTCATCGACCGCGAGAAGAACGACGACGGCACGCTCGGCGAGCTGATCATCACCACGACGGATCCGGCGGTGCTGCACGAGATCACCCGCAGCGGCAAGGTGGCGCCGCTGCTCGGCATCCGCCGCACCTCCACCGAGTGGACGCTGCAGCCGTGGGCGCGCGGCCAGATCAAGCAGGAGCTGCTGAAGCTCGGCTGGCCCGCCGAAGACCACGCCGGCTACACCCCCGGCACCCCGCACGACATCGACCTGGTCGAGGACGGCTGGGCGCTGCGCCCGTACCAGCAGCAGGCGGTGGCGAACTTCTTCGATGGCGGCTCGGGGGTCGTCGTTCTGCCGTGCGGCGCGGGCAAGACTCTCGTCGGCGCCGGCGCGATGGCCGAGGCCGACACGACCACGCTGATTCTGGTGACCAACACGGTGAGCGCCCGGCAGTGGAAGGCCGAGCTGATCAAGCGCACCAGTCTCACCGAGGACGAGATCGGCGAGTACTCCGGGCAGGTCAAGGAGATCAAGCCGGTCACGATCGCGACCTACCAGATCCTCACCGCGCGCCGGAAGGGCGAGTACGCGCACCTGGCGCTGCTGGATGCCCTCGACTGGGGCCTCATCGTCTACGACGAGGTGCACCTGCTGCCCGCCCCCGTCTTCAAGCTCACCGCCGAGCTGCAGGCGCGGCGCCGGCTCGGCCTCACCGCGACGCTGGTGCGCGAGGACGGTCGCGAGTCCGACGTGTTCTCGCTCATCGGCCCCAAGCGCTTCGACGCTCCGTGGAAGGAGATCGAGGCGCAAGGCTTCATCTCCCCCGCCTCCTGCTTCGAGGTGCGCATCGACCTGCCGCCGACCGAGCGGCTCGAGTACGCGGCGAGCGCCGACGACGAGCGCTACCGGATGGCCGCCACCGCGCCCGCGAAACTGCGCGTCGTGCGAGATCTGGTCGCCAAGCACGCGGGCGAGCGGATCCTCGTGATCGGGCAGTACCTCGATCAGATCGACGAGCTCGCCGAGGGCCTGAACGCGCCGCAGCTGACCGGCAGCACGCCGGTCGCGGAGCGCGAGCGGCTCTACCAGGAGTTCCGCGACGGCACGACGAAGGTGCTCGTCGTCTCGAAGGTGGCCAACTTCTCGGTCGACCTGCCGGAGGCGACGGTCGCGATCCAGGTCTCCGGATCGTTCGGCTCTCGCCAGGAGGAGGCCCAGCGCCTTGGCCGGCTGCTGCGCCCGAAGGAGAGCGGCCTGCCGGCGAACTTCTACACGCTCGTCGCGCGCGACACCGTCGACCAGGACTTCGCCCAGAACCGCCAGCGGTTCCTCGCCGAGCAGGGCTACAGCTACACGATCCTCGACGCCGACGGCCTCGCCGCCGCCTGAGGATTATTCTCGATCCGCGCGCCCGGCGGTTATCGTGGATGGCATGAGCCTCACGACGGCCGCACCCGGCACGCAGCATGCCGATGCCGCCGAGCGCGTTCGTCGCGCCTGCGCCGCCGCGACGTCGACGCGGGAACTGCTGGAGGCCGTGGGCGACATCACGCGCGCCGAGCTCGGCGCCGATGGCTCGTTCGTGTGCACGACCGATCCGGTGACGGCGCTGCCCAACGCCGAGGCGGTCGTGGTGGGCCTGCCTGACGGGATGCGCTACCCCTGGATGCGCAACGAGTTCATCGACGACGATCTGAACAAGTTCGGCGATCTGCACGCACGCCGCGTGCCCGCCGCGACCCTGCACCGCGCCATCGCCGACAGCGGCCGGGAGAGCGTGCGCCACCACGACGTCAACCGCCGGTTCGGCTTCGGGCACGAGATCCGCGCCGTCTTCTCGCAGAACGACGCCTGCTGGGGCATCCTGAACCTCGTGCGCGTGGCGGGGGAGCCCGACTTCGACGACGCCGACCTGGACTTCCTTGCCGAGATCGCCGAGCCCGTGGTCGAGGCACTGCGAGGACTTGTGCTGCACCGCCCGACGCTGGGTCCCGAGAACGTGACCCCCGGCGTCGTGATGCTCGACCCGGCGGGACGCGTGATCTCTCTCTCCGACTCCGCGCGACTGCTGCTCGACGACCTGTGGCTCGTTCCGCTCGAGGGCGGTCTCGACGAGGTGCTGCCGTGCCAGGCCTACACGGTCGGCTGGGTCGCGACGGCGCAGGCCCTCGGGGTGCGCTCACCGCACAGCGCGGTCACCCGGGTGCAGGGGGTGTCGGGGCACTGGCTGACGCTCCGGGGGACGCACGCTGCGACGGAGCAGGGCGACTTGATGCACATCATCGTCACGATCGAGCCGTCGCGCCCCGACGACATCCTGACGATGCTGTCGATCGCGTACAACCTGACCCAGCGCGAGCAGGAGGTGTTCGCCGAGCTCCGCGCGGGCGCCTCCATCGAGGAGACCGCGGCGCGCATGTTCATCTCGCCGCACACCCTGCGCGCGCACATGCGCTCACTGTTCGCCAAAGCCGGATGCTCCTCCCGCGGCGAGCTCTTGAGCCGGCTGTTCGTCCACCGCACCGGCGCCTGAGCCGCGCGCGGCTGCCGTCACCCGGTCGGGCTCTGCTCCCGCGCGACATGGCTGCGCGCGTGCGCGATCGCCGCGTCGAGATCGTCGAAGAGGTGCTTCTCGTGCCGAAGGGCGCGCAGCACTCCGACACGGGTGGCGAGCTTCAGGTGCTCCGGCTGGATGCCCTTCACGAGCACCGTGATCCCCCGTCGCTCGAGAGTCGACATCAGCTCCGACACCACGCGCGCGCCGGTTGCATCCAGCATCTCGAGCTGCGACATCCGCAGGATCACGACGGTGACGCCCTTGATCGATCCCGTCGTCTCGAGCAGCTGCTCGGCCCCGGCGAAGAACAGCGCCCCGTCGAGCCGCAGCAGCGCGATGCGGTCGTCTCCGGGCTCCGGATCGCCCGGCAGGGCCTCGCGGGAGACGGTGCCCGAGCGCGAGAGCGTCCACAGAGCGAAGATCGCGGCGACGGCGAAGCCGATGCCGACGGCGATGATCAGATCGAAGGCAACGGTCACGATCGCGGTGAGCACGAAGACGACCGCACTCGATCTCGACGAGCCGAGCACGGCGCTCACGGTGGGAATCGAGACCATCCGCACCGCCGTGACGATGAGCACCCCGGCGAGCGCGGCAAGCGGGATCTCGGAGACCCAGGCTGCGGCGAGGTAGACCACGGCGAGCAGCACGAGCGCGTGCGTGACCGCCGCGAGTCGACTGCGCGCTCCCGCGCGCACATTCACGGCCGTCCGCGCGATGGCGCCGGTGGCGGGCATCCCGCCGAAGAACCCGGAGGCGATCGAGGCGAGCCCCTGCCCGACGAGCTCGCGATCCGCGTCGTAGGCGCCGGCGTCGGAGAGGGAGGCCGCCACCCGCGCCGAGAGCAGCGACTCGATCGCGGCGAGGGCGGCGATGGCGAAAGCGGGCCCCGCGAGGGCGGCGAGCAGCTCGGGTGTCATGCTGGGGATCGCGGGCGCCGGAAGACCCTCGGGCAGGCTGCCGATGCTCTCCAGCGGCAGCGAGGCGAGACGGGCCACGATCGTCACGAGCAGGATGGCGATGAGCGAGCCGGGGATCGCGCGGTGGATCTTCGGCGCGAGCACCATGACCAGGGCGACCGCGGCGACCGCGGCGAGCGCCCACGCGAGGTGCTCCCCCTCGGCGTTCTGCACCGCCTCGACCGCCGTGAGGAAGGCGCTCGAACTGGCGCCCGACTCCACGCCGAGCGCCGACGGCACCTGCTGCAGGAAGATGATCACCGCGATGCCGAAGGTGAAGCCCTCGATCACCGGCCACGGGATGATTGTGACCAGCCGACCCCAGCGCACGGCCCCGACGACCACGACGATGACGCCGGCCATCAGCGAGAGCAGCGGCACGACGCCCGCGCCGTAGCTGACGACGATCGGCCCCAGCACCACGACCATCGCGCCGGTCGGGCCGGACACCTGCACGTTCGATCCACCGAAGATGCCCGCGACGATGCCGGCCACGATGGCGGTGACGAGCCCCGCGGCGGCCCCGACGCCGGAGCTCACACCGAAGGCGAGCGCGAGCGGAAGGGCGACGATCCCGACGGTGACGCCCGCAACGATGTCGCCGCGCCAGGTGCGCCCGAGCTGGGCGTAGTCGCGGCGCGAGGGCAGCAGCGAGAACGGCGAGCGGCGCGGTCCCGTCATGAGCGCGTCGCGTCCGCGGCGGGGAGGGCCGGCAGCCCGTCAGCCTCGGCGAGTTCGGTACGCGCGGCGTCCAGCACCTCGGTGAGCAGGGCTCGTGCGACCGCAAGCAGGTCGGCGACTTCGGCGAACGCGAGCCGGTAGTAGACCTGGCTGGCGCGCCGTTCGGAGGCGACCAGACGGTGGCGCTTCAGCACCGCGAGGTGCTGCGAGAGGTGCGAGGCTTCCAGCCCGGTCTCGCTCAACAGCTGTGCGACCGGCACGTCGTCTCCGTGGGCGAGCACCTCGAGGATCCGCACCCGCACCGGATGCGCGAGCCCCTTGAACAGGCCCGCCTTCACCTCGTAGAGCGGCCGCTGCGAGCGCGAGGACCACAGCGCCTCCCCCTCGTCGACGCGAGTTGATGAATTCATCAAGCCATCATATCGCGAAGGAAGGACGGCGGCCGGAGGCGGTCTCCCGCGGTACACCCCGTACCCGGCCGAACCCCCGGCCGCCGTCGCGGGCCGTGCGCCGAGATCTCAGCGCGCGGCCCGTCGGCGCGACTAGCGCCGTGCCGAGACGCTGTGCGCCCGGGAACGGGTCACCAGCACCGCGCCCAGGAGCAGGAGCGCCGCGGCCGACACCAGCCACCCGACCGGATCCGCCCCCGTCGCCCCCAGCTCGGCCGCCGCCTCCGTGCCCGCCGCCGTCGCGTCCTCCGCGGCGACCTCGACGGTGACGTCCGCGACCAGCGGGCCACCCGTCCACTGCACCGTGATGACGTGCGGGGACGCGGTCGGGAACTCGATCGTCGACCCGGTCACGACGTCGCTCGCGACGTCACTGGTGAGCACGACGTCGGAGGTGATGTCGAACTGGTTGCCCGAGAAGTCGGCACCCGTGACCGCGAAGGTCAGCGATTCGCCGACGTCGACGTGCAGCGTTCCGCCGGGGGCGACGGTCTGGCCGCCCGCCTGAATCGCGACGATGTTCGACGGGTCTCCATGCTCCAGCTCGATCGCCGTGGCCCAGGTCGCACTCGGCGCGCCCGGTGTCGAGACGGTGAGGGTGAAGGAGTACGTGCCCGGCACACCGAGCGGCTCGCCGCTGATCTCACCCGTGCTGGGGTCGACCGTGAGCCCGGTCGGCAGCGCCCCGGCGGTCAGGGCGACCGCGAACGGACCCGATCCGCCGAGGGTCGGCGTGTACGCGTAGATGATGTCGACCGTGGCCGTCGGCGGGGTGCCGCTGATCGTCGGAACCGTGACGACCTCGATGGTGTAGCTCTCCACGGCATCCGAGCCGACGCCGTTGCTGGCGGTCACCTCGAAGGTGGAGGATCCGGCCGCCGTCGGCGTGCCGCTCAGAACGCCGCCGACCAGGGAGAGCCCCGACGGCAGCGCGCCCGAGGTCACGGTGTAGGTCATCGTTCCGCCACCCGTCGCGACGAAGGTGTGGCTGTAGGCGAACCCGACCACGCCATCCGCCGGATCGGCCGAGACGATCGCCGGGGCGACCGGCGCCGGGGCGACCACGATCGTGTACGACTCGACATCGTCGGAGCCGACACCATTGCTGGCGGTGATCTCGAAGGTCGACGAGCCGACGGCGGTCGGCGTTCCCGAGATCACGCCCGTGCTAGCACCGAGCGACAGGCCCGCAGGCAGTGCGCCCGAGCTCACCGCGAAGCTCGGGTCCGGCACGCCGGTCGCGGTCACCGTGTGGCTGTAGGCGACGCCGACGGTCCCGTCGGCGGGCGCCAACGAGGTGATCGCGGGCGGCGCGGGGGTCGGCTCGACCTCGATCGAGACCGGGAGCGAGTCAGACCCCGCCGAGTTCGTGGCGGTGAGGGTGAAGGCCGCCGTCTCGACCGTCGTCGGGGTGCCCGACAAGAGCCCGCTGCCCGCGTTGAGGACAAGGCCCGCCGGAAGCGTGCCGGCGGTCACCGCGAAGGTGATCGGAGCGGTGCCGGTGGTCGTCACCGTCTCCGAGAAGGCCACCCCGACGGTCAGCTCAAGCGGCGGCGTCCAAGTGATGCTCGGCACCGCGGCGACCTCGATCGAGTAGGAGGCGCTGTCGTTCGGCAGGGTGCCGTTGGAGACCGTCACGTCGAAGTTCGACGTGCCCGCTGTGGTCGGGGTGCCGCTGATCTCACCGGTGACCGTGTTCAGCGAGAGCCCGGCCGGCAGGCTTCCGCTCGAAACGGCGAAGGTCGGGGCCGGGGTTCCGGTCGCCGTGACCGAGTGGCTGTAGGCCTGCCCGACCACACCCGCCGCTGGGGCGCCCGACGTGATCGCCGGGGCCACCGGTGCGGGCGTATCGCTCAGGTAGTAGAAGGTGCCCACCAGCACGCTGGCGCTGTTGCCCGCTTCGTCGACGAGATCGATCGTCAGCGTGAACTGGTCGCCCTCGACAAGGCTCAGCAGGCCCGCGAGCGTCGCTCGGGTCAGCACGATGTGGGTCTCCCCGGCGCCGTCCGGCACGGCGCTGTAGGCGATCGTGGTGGAGGGCGAGGCCACCGAGCCGAAGCGGTACGACGTCGTGACATCGGCGGGCGAGCTCACGTCGTCGCCGACCGTCACGGTGTAGTCGGTGGAGTAGCTCGGGATCTCGGTGCCATCGGCGGGTGAGACCAGCGTGGCGGTCGGGTCGGTCGTGTCGACGACGATGACCTCGCCGCGGATCTCAAGGTTGTCGATGGTGACCGCGGCGGGCGCCGACACCCCGTTGCCGACCAGAGAGAACTGCAGGACGAATCCGGCATGGTCGGAAGCGCCCGTCAGCGCCACCCAGCCCGTCGATGTCTCGGCGGTGTCGGTGCTCTGGCTGAGCACCGTCGAGTACCCGCCCGAGTTGTTGGCGTAGTTGACCAGGAGCGACTCCCCCGCGAGGTCGGTCGCCGAGTAGTCGAAGCGCACCTCCACGTCGCTGTAGCCCGCCGTCGACAACGCGAGCGAGGCGAGCGAGTAGTTCAGCGCGGGCAGGTTCGTGAAGCCGCTGGCGTCCGCGGTGTACTTGCCCCCGGCTGCCGCCCACGGCTGCCCGCCGGAGGTCCACCCGGTGGTGGGCGCACTCGCGAAGGTCTGGGTGTAGACGATGACGGGCGCGGCCGTGGCACTGAGCGGGATGCCCACGAGAGCCGTGACCAGGCCGAGCAGGGCCGCAACCGCGGCAGCGATCGGGCGTGAAGCGGAGGCGGCCGGTGGGCCGAAAGGGCGCGGGGTGGTGCGACTGCGGTGCGACAAAGGGTGTGTCCTTCTCGAGTGGCGGAACGTTCCTCCCTCGACGCTAAGGACGCGTCACGCTGCGCTGAATCGCACATTCGGGGTATTTCCCCGACGTGCAGACGCAACGGCTCCCAGACAACGCACAGTCAACGCGCAGATACTGGCCCCATGAGCGACGGACCCAAGATTCTCATCGTCGATGACGAGCCCAACATCCGCGACCTGCTGACCACGAGCCTCCGCTTCGCAGGCTTCGCGGTCCGCGCCGTCGCCAACGGCGCCCAGGCGATCTCGGCTGTCCTCGAAGAGGAGCCCGACCTGATCATCCTCGACGTGATGCTCCCGGACATGAACGGCTTCGGCGTCACCAAGCGCCTCCGCTCCTCCGGCTACACCGCGCCGATCCTCTTCCTCACCGCCAAGGATGACACCGAGGACAAGATCACCGGCCTCACCGTCGGCGGCGACGACTACGTGACCAAGCCGTTCTCGCTCGACGAGATCGTCGCGCGTATCAAGGCGATCCTGCGCCGCACGATGAACGACGAGCAGGACGCGATCATCCGCGCCGGCGAGCTGACCATGGATCAGGACACCCACGAGGTGACGGTCGGTGACGAGCCCATCGAGCTCTCCCCCACCGAGTTCAAGCTCCTGCGCTACCTGATGCTCAACCCGAACCGCGTGCTGTCGAAGGCGCAGATCCTCGACCACGTCTGGGAGTACGACTTCAACGGCGACGCGGGCATCGTCGAGAGCTACATTTCGTACCTGCGTCGCAAGCTCGACCAGTACTCGACCGAGCCGATGATTCAGACCAAGCGCGGATTCGGCTACATGCTCAAGACGGCCTCCAAGGCGTAGCCCGCCTCGGCGTGGGAGGATCGCCTACGTGTCTCCCGTCTCCGCGTCGTTCGACCAGTGGTGGAACGGCGTCTCGCTCCGCGCGAAGATCACCGGCGTCACGGTCCTGCTGCTGACCTTCGGCCTCACCGTCGCGGGCGCCGGCACGATGACGGTGCTGCGCACCTACCTGCTGGAGCGGGTGGATGCGGAACTGCTCACCGAGTACTCCGAACTCGACACGGTCATCCCGTTCCAGATGATCCAGGACTTCGACGAGGTCGACTCCGGGAACACCCCGTTCTACATCGCCGCCGTCTCCGCCTCCGGCCGCCTCATCGACGACAACCTGTCGACGGCTCAGGCCGACCTCGGGCCCGACCTCTCGCGCCTGACGCTGGAGTATGTGATCGGCGTCGAGGGCGGGCTGACGCTGACCAACGAGGCGAAGACTACCGAGTGGCGTGTGGTCACCGCGCCGCTGCGGGTCGGTCGCGCCGCCGAGCAGGCGACGCTCGTGATGGGACTCAACCTCAACGAGACCAACGCGATCATCGCGCGCTACACGCTCATCTACTTCCTGTTCGCGCTCGCCGTCGTCATCTTCGGCGCGGCCACGACGCAGCTGCTCGTGACGAGCACCTTCGCCCCACTGCGCGATGTCGAGGCGACCGCCGCCCGGTTCGCCAACGGCGACTTCGCTCAGCGTCTCGGCGGCGCCACCCCCAACACCGAGGTCGGGCGGCTGAACCGGTCCCTCAACACGATGCTCGCCCGCATCGATCGAGCCTTCGCCGAACGGCAGCGCGCCGTCGAGCAGATGCGGCGCTTCGTCGGCGACGCCTCCCACGAGCTGCGCACCCCGCTCGTGTCGCTGCGCGGCTACGCCGAGCTGTATCGGATGGGGGCGATCCAGAAGCCCGAGGACGTCGCCCAGGCGATGGACCGCATCGAACGCGAGGCGATCCGCATGGGCGGGCTCGTCGAAGATCTCCTCGAGCTCGCGCGGCTCGACGAGGACCGTCCCCCGCAGCTCGCCTCGGTCGATCTGCTGCCGATCGCCAATGACGCCGCGCTCGACGCCGCCGCGTCCAACCCCTCGCGCCAGATCCGCGTGGTGGTGCGACCCGCCGTGCCGGCGGAGCCGTCGGAGGCCCCGGAGACCGCGGCACCGCGCGCCGACGAGGCCGCCACGAAGGCGTCGCGGCGCGGCGGTCGCGGCCGAGCACGCAAGGACGCCAACGGGGAGCCGTCCTCCGCCACCGGCCCGATCGCGATCGCCGGCTCGACCTGGGCACGGCTGCGCCGTCGTCGCGGGCAGCAGGAGCAGGCGTCGCCCCCGCCGGCGGCGAAGCCGCTGCCGCCCGCGCCGACCCCGGACGCGCCCGGCCCGATCGTGCTCGCCGAGGAGAACAAGATCCGCCAGGTGGTGACCAACCTGCTCGGCAACGCCACCCGGTTCAGCCCCGACGGCAGCCCGATCGAGATCGAGGTCGGCGTCGACCGAGCCGGCGGCTTCGGCCAGATCGCGATCATCGACCACGGCGAAGGCATCCCGCCGCAGCTGCGCGAGAAGATCTTCCAGCGCTTCTGGCGCGCCGACACCTCCCGCACGCGCGAGACCGGCGGCAGCGGCCTGGGACTCGCGATCGTCGCCGGCATCGTCGAGAAGCACCAGGGCCACGTCGAGGTGCTCGAGACGCCGGGCGGCGGCGCCACCTTCCGGGTGAGCCTTCCGCTCGTCCCCAGCGCGCCGCCGGCCGAGGACTCAGCCTCCGACGGCGGCGAGAACGCGGAGCCCGCCGCGCGCTCGTAGCCTCGCCGCATGACGCGATACCAGGTGGACAGCGAAGCGGTCGTTGCGGCGACCGCGAACGTTCGGGCGGCGATCGCCCGCATCCAAGGCGAGGTGGGCGCCCTCCATGCGCAGCTCGTCGACCTCCAGTCCTCGTGGACGGGCCCAGCCGCGACGGCGTTCCACGGCGTCGTCGGCGAATGGCGCGCCACCCAGCAGCGGGTCGAAGAGAACCTTGCCGCACTCAACACGGCGCTCGCCCAGGCCGGCCAGCACTACGCGCAAGTCGAAGAGCAGAACGCGCGCATGTTCCTGCGATAGCGGTGGAAATGCGACAAGGGCGGCCCCTCCGTGAGGAGGGACCGCCCTTTCGTTGTGGCTGGGTTCGGATCTCGATACGGCCTACGGCCTACTCGATCTTGACCCTTCAGCTGAACCTTCTACGAAGCTTCAGCTTGCGGGTCAAAAGTCCATGCCGCCCATGCCGCCCGACGGGTCACCCATCGGGGCCGGGTTCTTCTCCGGCTTGTCGGCGACAACCGCCTCGGTGGTGAGGAACAGACCAGCGATCGAGGCCGCGTTCAGCAGAGCCGAACGGGTGACCTTGACCGGGTCGCTGATGCCCGCCGCGAGCATGTCCACGTACTCGCCGGTCGCGGCGTTGAGGCCCTGACCGACGGGGAGGTGGCGCACCTTGTCGACGACAACGCCAGGCTCCAGGCCCGCGTTGAGCGCGATCTGCTTGAGCGGAGCATCGATGGCGACCTTGACGATGTTCGCGCCGGTTGCCTCGTCGCCGAGCAGTTCGAGCTTCTCGAACGCGGTCTTGCCCGCCTGGATCAGGGCGACGCCACCACCGGCGACGATGCCCTCTTCGACGGCGGCCTTCGCGTTGCGAACGGCGTCCTCGATGCGGTGCTTGCGCTCCTTGAGCTCGACCTCGGTCGCGGCGCCCGCCTTGATGACGGCGACGCCACCGGCGAGCTTGGCGAGGCGCTCCTGGAGCTTCTCGCGGTCGTAGTCGGAGTCGGTGTTCTCGATCTCCTGGCGGATCTGCTTGACGCGACCGGCGATGAGGTCGGCGTCGCCGGAGCCCTCGACGATCGTGGTCTCGTCCTTGGTGACGATGACCTTGCGCGCCTGGCCGAGCATCGAGAGGTCGGTGTTCTCGAGCTTGAGGCCGACCTCCTCGCTGATGACCTGACCACCGGTGAGGATGGCGATGTCCTGCAGCATGGCCTTGCGGCGGTCACCGAAGCCGGGGGCCTTGACGGCGACCGACTTGAAGATGCCGCGGATCTTGTTGACGATGAGGGTCGCGAGAGCCTCGCCGTCCACATCCTCGGCGATGATCAGGAGCTGCTTGCCAGCCTGGATGACCTTGTCGACGACGGGGAGCAGGTCCTTGATGTTCGAGACCTTGCCGTTGACGATCAGGATGTAGGCGTCCTCGAAGACCGCCTCCTGGCGCTCCGGGTCGGTCACGAAGTACTGCGACAGGTAGCCCTTGTCGAAGCGCATGCCCTCGGTCAGCTCGAGCGTGGTGCCGAAGGTGTTCGACTCCTCGACGGTGACGACGCCCTCCTTGCCGACCTTGTCGATCGCCTCGGCGATCAGGTCGCCGATCTCGGTGTCGGCTGCGGAGATGCTCGCGGTGGCCGCGATCTCTTCCTTGGTCTCGACCTCCTTGGCGTTGGTGACGAGCTCGGCCTCGACAGCCTTGACGGCCTTCTCGATGCCGCGCTTCAGGCTGATGGGGTCGGCGCCGGCCGCGACGTTGCGCAGGCCTTCACGAACGAGCGCCTGAGCGAGGACGACCGAAGTGGTCGTGCCGTCGCCGGCGACGTCGTCGGTCTTCTTGGCGACCTCCTTGACGAGCTCCGCGCCGATCTTCTCGTACGGGTCGTCGAGTTCGATCTCCTTGGCGATCGAAACGCCATCGTTGGTGATCGTGGGGGCGCCCCACTTCTTCTCCAGCACGACGTTGCGACCGCGCGGGCCGAGCGTGACCTTGACGGCGTCGGCGAGAATGTTCAGGCCGCGCTCGAGGCCGCGGCGGGCCTCTTCGTCGAAAGCAATGATCTTTGCCATGGGTTGGTGTCGTCCCTCCCGGACGTTGTCCACTTCACGTGGATCTGCACTGAGTCAGCGAGCGCCCGTTTCGGGCGTCCTTTAGCACTCACAATGTGCGAGTGCCAGGTGCCATTCTGGCACTCGCCCTAGGGGAGTGCAAGCCGCGTCACGAGCCGGAGGGCGCGTCGATCGTCAGCGCGCCCGTGGTGGGCATCAGCTCGATCCAGGTGTTGCCCGGCGCCAGGCGCACAACGACCCCGTTGAGGTCGGTCAGAATGATCGGCGCGGCCTGCGACGCCTTCGACCACCGCACCGCCAGGGACTGGCCCCCGGCGAACACCCAGGCGTCGCCGCCGCCGATCATCTCGGTCTTCGGCACGCCGAGGCCGTAGGAGATCGGCACCGTCATCACGAGCACGTTGGCGGCACTCAGCTGGTCGCCGTTCGAGTCGCGATCCACGCCGCTCAGCTGCGAGCGCTTCCAGGTCTCGGAGGACTCGTCGTACTTCCAGGACGGCGACGAGGCGTCGCTGAACCGAGCGGTGAGCCCGGTCGCCGGAGTGCCCTCGACGACCGCGCTGGACGAGGCAACGTCGGGCGCGAAGGCGAACTGCTGCGCGGGTGACGCGATGTCGAGATGGCGGTCCACGAGGGTCTCGGCGGCGACGAGCACGTTGTGCGGCGAGGTCTTGCTCGTCGTGCGGTACATCAGGTCGGCGGTGTCGGCCGCGCCATGGATGGCGTTGTAGACGTTCGTCTGCTGCATGAGCACGACGAAGCGGTACTGCCCGCCCGAGTACGCGATGATGCCGCCGAATGGCGAGACGATGTCCGGATCCATCGGCCGGATCGACCGGACCGGACCGATCTCCTCGGGGATGTCGGAGTGCCAGACCGCGACGTAACGCGTCAGCCCGCCCTCGACGAGCTCCTCGAAGACGATGTCGGTGCGCTCGAGCCCGATCTGCGGACGGGCGAGCTCATGGTTGTCGACCTTCGCTGCGAGCGACGGATGCGCCAGCGAGCCCGCCTCGACGACCTCGCCGGTCAGCGGCGCGAGGTCGTACGGCGCCGGGGTGAGGTAGCTCGAGCTGTAGCTCGGCGTCGGAGCGGGCGCCGGTGCCGCCGTCTCGGCGGTCGCACACGCGGCGAGCACGCCCGCGAGCGCCACAATCGCCGCGATCGCTCCCCCTCGACGGATCGCGCGCGCACCTGGCATGCGCTCATCGTAGGGCGCACGTGCCGAGGCCCGGGTCGCGCGACCCGGCGCGCCTCCCCGTGCTGCCCCGCGGCGAGCTGTCCGGCGGCTCAGGCCGGTCGCACCGACTCGGCCTGCGGCCCCTTGGAGCCGGTGCCGACCTCGAAGGTGACAGCCTGGCCCTCTTCGAGCACCTTGTATCCCGACATGTCAATCGCGGAGTAGTGCACGAATACGTCGGCCCCTCCACCGTCAACGGTGATGAAGCCGAAGCCCTTCTCAGCGTTGAACCATTTGACGATTCCGTTCGCCATTGCGTTACTCCTGCCGTGTTTCCGCGGGCCGAACACGGCTCCACATCGGGAATCGTACTGGCGCAGATTGGCCGGTCAGAAGGGAAATTTCCTTCTGCGGCGTGAATTTACGAAGAAACAGCGCAGCTTAAACACGCGCGAAACATTCGAGACGCCCTCCGGACTTCACCGCGGTGCACGCGGCGGGAGCGACTCAGCCTGCGGACGGATCGTAGTCGGAGCCGAGCAGCACCGTGATCGGCGCGCCCTGGTAGGCGTCCGACAGCACGACCGTTCCCACTCCGAGCGCTTCGGCGACCCCGCGCGCGAGCCCCTCGAAGTCGGCGTTCCAGTAGTAGATCGTGGTCGTCTCGATGTCGGAGGCGGCGGCGCGAGCGCGCACCGCATCCGGCCATCCGCTCGCGACGAGCTGATCCGCCGCGACATCCTGCTGCCCGGTCGTCTCGGTGCCGTTGAGCACCGAGAGCGAGAGCTCGGGGTCGGTGTCGACGGTCGACGGGTCGGTGACCGGCTCGGCGACGGGGAGCGGCGAGGCCGTCACCTCGACGGTCGCGTCCTCACTGAAGTCGGGGAGGTCGATCGTGAAGCTCGGGTCGAGACGCGACAGTCCGTACAGCCCGGCAACGACGAGCACGGCGGCGGCGAGGATGCCGAGGCCGACATTGATCCACGCGCGACCCTTGCCCCGCGGGGCGCGGTGGGCACCGACGCGTTCGAGGTCGCTCGGGATGCTGTCGAACTCGTCCTGAGGAAATCTGGCCATCTACTCGGTGTCGTCCTGGCTCATGGTCGCGGGGCCGGGTCCGAACGTGCGCTGGCGACGCGCACGAACCCGACTGTCACGCAATCGCTGGAGCCGGCGGACGAGAAGCGGGTCGTGTCGCAGAGCCGACGGTCGCTCGATCAGCGTGTACAGAAGTTGATAGTAGCGGGCTGAACTGAGTCCCAACTCTGCACGGATGGCGGCCTCTTTGCTGCCTTCGCGCTCGGGCCAGCGCCTCTCGAACTCGAGCAGCGCGAGATCGCGATCGCTCAGACCCTCGTCGTCGGCCGACGCGGGGAACTGCTCAGCCGCCTGCGTCATCCGAACCTCCGTCGCGCCGAGTGTAGGCACCGTCGCGCGCGCCGGCAGGATGGCGCGCGGGCACGGCGCATCCGCGCAGGATTGCGCCAGGTTGCGGGAACACAGCGGACCCGGGAAACGCTGATTAGAGTGACCAAGCGAAAGGCGAGGAGAAACCGATGGCCTACGAAGTCGAGAAGACCGAAGAGCAGTGGCGCGAGGAGCTGGGCGAGGAGCGCTACCGCGTGCTGCGGCAGGCGGGCACCGAACGCGCCTGGACCGGCGAGCTGCTGGACGAGTCGCGCGCCGGCCTCTACACCTGCGCCGCGTGCAACGCCGAGCTGTTCAAGAGCGGCACCAAGTTCGATTCCGGCTGCGGCTGGCCGAGCTTCTACGACTCGGTCGACCCGGATGCCGTGCAGCTGATCGAGGACACCTCGCTCGGGATGGTGCGCACCGAGGTGCGCTGCGCCAACTGCGGCTCGCACCTGGGTCACGTCTTCGATGACGGCTTCGGCACCCCGACCGGCCAGCGCTACTGCATGAACTCGCTGTCGCTGGGCTTCCAGCCCGAGTCCGAGTAGTGGCGGACGCCCCCGGCGCCGCGCGACGCGCCGTCGAGGCGCGCCGCTCGCACTCCACCGTCGGCGAGGCGGCCCCGAGCGATGAGCAGCTCCGACCGCTGATCGCCGCCGCCTCCTCCGTGGCCGATCACGGTGCCCTCCGACCGTGGCGCGTGATCGCCCTGCGCGGCGAGTCCCGCGCCCGTCTCGGGACCGCGCTCGCCGAGGCGGCCGGCCTCGACGGCCGCGCGGCCGAGAAGCTCGCGGCGAAGCCCTTGCGGGCGCCGCTGCTGCTGGCGATCGTGGCGAGCCCGAAGCCGAGTTTCAAGGTTCCCGACTGGGAGCAGGAGGCGGTCGCGATCGGCGTCGCCCACACTCTGTCGCTCCTCCTCGATGAGGAGGGCTGGGGCGTCATCTGGCGCACCGGCCTGCACACCCGCAGCGCCCCGGTGGCCGAGCTGCACGGCCTGGCCCCGACCGAGCGGCTGCTCGGCTGGCTCTACGTCGGCGAGCGCCTCCCGAACGCGAAGACCTCACGACGCGCGGCGATCGACGTGGACGCGCACCTCAGCACGCTGTAGGCGCCCGCGACCAGGAAGTGGAGCCCCCTGTCGGATTCGAACCGACGACCCTCGCTTTACAAGAGCGATGCTCTGGCCAACTGAGCTAAGGGGGCGGGTCGGCCCGATTGTAGTCGGGCCGGGGACTACTCGGTGGGCGTGGGCGTCGGGGTCGGGGTCGCGTTCTGAGTGAACTCCTCGCCCGCGGCCCGCAGCACGAACTGGCGGAACTCGTTGGCGTCGAAGCCGGCTGTGTAGTTGAACTGCTCGCCGTTCACCAGGATGGTCGGCGTGCTCACCACGGCCTCGACCTCGGTTCCGGGAAGCGGCCCGCTGATCGCCCGCGCGGTCGCTGCCCGCACCCAGGAGCGGAAGCGTCCGTCGTCGATGCACTGCTCGACCGCCGTGAGGTTCGAGACCCCGGCCGCGGTCGCCCGCGCCACGAGCTCGTCATCGCTCAGGCCGACCGAGCCCTCCTCAGGCTGATCGGTCAGCAGCGCGTCATGGAAGTCGAAGAACGAGTCGGGCGAGAGCTCGGCGACGCAGGCCGCCGCGTTGGCGGCGCGGAGCGAGTACTGCGTCCCCGCCGACTTGGTCGTCAGCACCGCGATCGGGTGGATCTCAATCGTCGCCGCACCCGATTCGAGCCAGGCGCGGATGCTGTCGCCGTTGTTCTCCTCGAACTGACCGCACTTCGCGCAGAGGTAGTCGACGTACAGCTGGATGTCGATGACATCAGCCGGGTTCTCGGCCGACGGCGTGGGATCGGCTCCCGCGGCGAGCGCGCCGGTGCGCTCGGCGATGTACTCCTCGCCGATCTTGATTCCGTCGCTCTGCATGTTGAGCGGGCCGCGTCCGCCGGGCGAGTTCAGCGCCAGCAGGACGAACGAGATGACGATCAGGATCGCCAGGATGCCTCCCACGACGCTCCCGCGCACGATCAGCTTGCGCCGGCGATCCTTCTTGCGGTGGAGTTCGCGCAGCTCCTTGGCACGCTCACGCGCCTCGTCGCGAACGCTGGTGCGCGCCGAAGCGCTGGGTTCGCCGCCGTAGGTCATGGGTCCTCATCTGAATCTCGGGTTCGCGGCGCCAAGCTACCGGGGTTTCGCCGCACGGCCAAGCCGTATGCCGCCCTGATGGTAGCGCCCGGGACTGGACGACAACCGGATGCGAGGTCGCGAGATCCGCCCTCGCGTCGCGCCCACCCGCAAACAGGGGCATAATGGCGGGGTGGCTCCCGGCATCGCAGCCGGTTTTCACGCTTCCATTCACTACGGATCGTCCGGCACGTACCTGCCGGTGAAGGAGTTAGCACCGCTATGGCATCTGTCACTTTTGACAAGGCAACCCGTCTCTACCCGGGTTCCACCAAGCCGGCTGTCGACGCAATCGACCTGCACGTCGAGGATGGCGAGTTCCTCGTCCTCGTCGGCCCCTCGGGTTGCGGCAAGTCGACGACCCTGCGCATGCTCGCGGGCCTCGAAGAGGTCAACGACGGCCGCATCCTGATCGGCGACCGCGACGTCACCGACGTCCCGCCGAAGGACCGTGACATCGCCATGGTCTTCCAGAACTACGCGCTCTACCCGCACATGACGGTCGCCGAGAACATGGGCTTCGCGCTCAAGATCGCCGGCGTCAACAAGGAGGAGCGCGCCGCGCGCGTCCTCGAGGCCGCCAAGCTGCTCGACCTGGAGCCCTACCTGGCCCGCAAGCCGAAGGCGCTCTCCGGTGGTCAGCGTCAGCGTGTCGCCATGGGCCGCGCCATCGTGCGTCAGCCCCAGGTGTTCCTCATGGACGAGCCGCTGTCGAACCTCGACGCGAAGCTCCGCGTGCAGACCCGCACCCAGATCGCGAGCCTGCAGCGTCGCCTTGGCGTCACCACGGTCTACGTCACGCACGACCAGACCGAGGCGCTCACGATGGGTGACCGCATCGCCGTTCTCAAGGACGGCGTGCTGCAGCAGGTCGGCACGCCGCGCGACCTCTACGCGTCGCCGAGCAACGTCTTCGTCGCCGGCTTCATCGGCAGCCCCGCGATGAACCTCTTCACCACCGACGTGGTCGAGGGCGGACTTGCCTTCGGCACCTCGGTCGCCAAGCTCGACCGCGACGTCATCTCGCACCTCTCGGGCAAGACCGCCACGGTCGGAATCCGCCCCGAGGACCTCGTCGTCGCCAAGGACGGCAAGGGCCTCTCGGTCGAGGTCGACGTCGTCGAGGAGCTCGGAGCCGACGGCTACCTGTACGGCCACGCGGAGGTCAACGGCCAGCGCGTCGACGTCGTCGTCCGCGTCGACGGGCGCGACCACCCGGAGGCCGGCGAGACGATCGTCGTCGTGCCGGCGCCGGAGCACATCCACGCGTTCGACGGCGAGACGGGCGAGCGCCTGACCAAGCCGATCGACGTGACGACCACCGCCTAGTCGCACCTTTCCTGGCCGCGGGCCCCGCCGCTCGATCCGAGCTGCGGGGCCCGCGCCGTCTCCGCTTCACACCACGCCGCCCGCGGGCGGCACGGGAGGTTCACCGCATGGCCTCGGCTCTGTCCATCACCGCCGCCGTCCCCGACTCCGCCCTGCTGGATCTGCCGTGGGACCTGCCGCTGGACCTGTGGCCGGATGAGACGATCGCGAGCCTGCCGAAGGGGATCTCCCGCCACCTGGTGCGCTTCGCCCACCTCGGCGGCTACGTCGTCGCCATCAAGGAGACCTCGGCAGAGCTCGCCAAGCGCGAGTACGAGATGCTGCGCACGCTGCAGCGTCTCGACATCCCCTGCGTCGACCCGGTGGCGGTCATCACGAACCGCGCCACCGTCGACGGCGACGAGCTGCAGCCGGTGCTCGTCACGCGGCACCTGAAGTTCTCGCTTCCCTACCGGGCGCTCTACTCGCAGACTCTGCGCCCTGACACCGCGACTCGGCTCGTCGACGCTCTCGCGGTGCTGCTCGCGCGCCTGCACATCATCGGATTCTTCTGGGGCGACGTCTCGCTGTCGAACACCCTGTTCCGACGCGACGCGGGCGCCTTCGCTGCCTACCTGGTCGACGCCGAGACGGGCAAGCTCTACGACGGCGGTCTCTCGAACGGGCAGCGCGAGAACGACCTCGAGATCGCCCGGGTCAACATCGCGGGCGAGCTGCTCGACCTGCAGGCCGGCGGGCGTCTCGATGAGGAGCTCGATCCGGTCGCGATCGCCGACGGCATCGTCGCCCAGTACCGCTCGCTGTGGGCCGAGCTCACCGGCTCGGAATCGTTCCCCGAGGCGGAGCGCTGGCGCATCAACGAGCGCGTGCAGCGCCTCAACGACCTCGGCTTCGACATCGAGGAGCTGTCGATCCGCAAGGACGACACCGGAACCCAGGTGCGCATCCAGCCCAAGGTCGTGGATGCGGGACACCACTCCCGCCGCCTGCTGCGCCTCACCGGCCTCGATGCCGGCGAGAACCAGGCCCGCCGACTGCTCAACGATCTCGACTCGTACCGCGCCACCGGCGACCGCGCGAACCTCGACGAGGAGCAGGTCGCGCACGAGTGGCTCGCCAAGGTCTTCGAGCCGGTGATCCGCGCGGTGCCGCGCGACCTGCGCGGCAAGCTCGAACCGGCCGAGCTGTTCCACCAGCTGCTCGACCACCGCTGGTATCTCTCGCAGAACACGGGCCACAGTGTTCCGCTCGCCGAGGCGCTGACCTCCTACATCGAGACGATCCTGCGGCACCGGCGCGACGAGATGACCGTCGTCGCTCCGGTGACCGGGCTCATCGATGTGCCGGTCGAGACCTCGGCGATGCCGATCATCTCGCCGGACGACGACGAAGAGGACTGGCGCGCGAAGGTCTAGCGGTTCTCGGCGCGCAGCTTCGCCACCTCGTAGAGGGTGACGCTGACGGCGATGCCGGCGTTGAGCGACTCGGTGCTCGACTCGATCGGGATCGACACCACGGCGTCGCACTTCTCGGTGACCAGGCGCGAGAGCCCCTTGCCCTCGCTGCCGACGACGATCACGATCGGCGACGTCGCCAGCTCCAGGCCCGGCAGCGAGATGTCTCCCCCGCCGTCGAGGCCGAGCACGAAGACGCCGCGCTGCTTGAGCTCCTCGAGGGCGCGCGTGAGGTTCGCGGCCATCGCCACGGGAACCCGCGCGGCCGCACCGGCGCTGGTCTTCCAGGCGCTCGCGGTCATGCCGACGCTGCGGCGCTGCGGCACGATCACGCCGTGCGCGCCGAACGCGGCGGCCGAGCGCACGATGGCGCCCAGGTTGCGCGGGTCGGTGACGCCGTCGAGCGCGACCAGCAGCGGCGGGCGACCGGACTCGATCGCGGCGTCGAGCAGGTCGAGCGGGTGCGCGTACTGGTACGGCGGCACCTTGAGAGCGATGCCCTGGTGCACGGCGTCGTGGCCGCTGAGCCGGTCGAGCTCCGGGCGCATCACTTCGAGCACGTTGAGGCCGCGCTTGGTGGCGAGCGACAGCGCCTCCTTCACCCGGTCATCCATCTCGATGCGGGAGGCGATGTACAGCGTCGTGGCGGGGATCTTGGCGCGCAGCGACTCGAGCACCGAATTACGACCGGTCACCATCTCGCCGTCGTCGCTCTTCGGGCGCGCGGTGCGGCGCGCGGGCGCCTCCGAGCCGCCGCGACCCGACTTGGCGCGCGCGGCCTCCAGGCGCTCCTTCGCGGCCTTCCGCTTGCCGGCGACGTGCCAGCTGCGATCCTCGGCCTTCGGCGTCGGGCCCTTGCCTTCGAGGGCGCGACGGCCGTGGCCGCCGGTGCCGACCTGGGGGCCCTTCTTCTTCGGCTTCCCGGCCCCAGCTCGTCCTGGCTTGTTCATGTGATGCTCCATCTGGTTCCGTCGGGCGTGTCGTCGAGGGCGATCCCCGCGGCCGTCAATTCGTCGCGGATGCGATCCGCAGCGGCAAAGTCCTTGTTCGTGCGTGCGGCGGCGCGGTCGGCGATCAGGCGCTCGACGAGCGCCCCCAGCACCGCGTGCGTCTCGCTGTCCTCGCTCGCCGCCCACTCGGGACCGTGCGGGTTGATGCCGAGCACGTCGAGCATCGCGACGACCTCTTCTCGGCGCTCCTCGGCGACCGCGAGCGCGCCCGCGTCGAGCGCGATGTTGCCGGCTCGCACGGTGTCGTGCAGCACCGCGAAGGCCTGCGGTGTGCCGAGATCGTCGTCCATCGCGTCGGCGAAGGCGGCGGGCACGCGACCCGGCACCCCCGCGCTGGCCGCGGGGCGGCCCTCGACGGCGCGGATGACGCGGTCCAGGAATCCTTCGATCCGGGCGAAGGCGGTCTCCGCCTCGCGAAGCGCCCCGGGGTGGTAGTCGATGGTCGAGCGGTAGTGCGCGCTCGCCAGGTAGGCGCGCACCACGATCGGGCGCGCCAGGGCGATCAGCTGGGAGGCGTAGACCGAGTTGCCGAGCGACTTCGACATCTTCTGGCCCTCGATGTTCACCAGGCCGTTGTGCACCCAGTAGCGCGCGAAGCCCTCCCCCGCAGCCGAGGACTGCGCGAGCTCGTTCTCGTGGTGCGGGAAGCGGAGGTCGAGGCCGCCGCCGTGGATGTCGAAGGTGCCGCCGAGGTAGCGCTTGCTCATCGCCGAGCACTCGATGTGCCAGCCGGGGCGACCGGTGCCCCACGGCGAGCCCCATGAGGCGGACTCCGGCTCGCCGGGCTTGCTGCCCTTCCAGAGCGCGAAGTCGCGCGGGTCGCGCTTGGCGCGCGCGGGCGCATCCGCCGCGTCGGCCATGTCGTCGAGCTTCTGATGCGTGAGCGAGCCGTACTCGGGCCAGGTCTTCACGTCGAAGTACACGTCGCCGCTGCCGTCATCGGCGGCATAGGCGTGACCGCGCTCGATGAGCTCGGCGATCATCTCCTGCATCTGCGAGATGCTCGCCGTCGCGCGCGGCTCGTAGGTGGGCGGCAGGATGCCGAGCGTGCGGTACGCGGCCGTGAACTCGAGCTCGATGCGATAGGCCAGCGCCCACCACGCCTCGCGGCCGCTCGCGTGATCCAGAATCTTGTCGTCGATGTCGGTGACGTTGCGCACGAAGGTGACGTCGTAGCCGCGCATGCCGAACCAGCGGCGCCACAGGTCGTAGGCGAGCGCCGAGCGGACATGGCCGATGTGCGGCGAGGACTGCACCGTGGGACCGCAGACGTAGATGCCCACCTTGCCGGGCACGAGCGGCTCGAAAGCACGCAGCCCGGAGGCGCGGGTGTCGTAGAGGCGGATCGTCACTCGGCGAGTTTAGCCGGGGTCGGGACGGGTTACCCCAGAATCAGGGCGGTCGCGAGCGCCTGAACTCCTTCGCCGCGCCCGGTGAAGCCGAGCCCGTCGCTCGTGGTCGCCGCAACACTGACCGGCGCCCCGACGAGAGCGCTCAGATGCGCCTCCATCTCGAGCCGGCGCCCGGCGAGGCGCGGACGCTGGGCGACCAGCTGCACGGCCACGTTCTGGACGCGATAGCCGGCCCCACCGACGAGCGCGAGTGTCTCGGCGAGGAACACCTCGCTGCGGGCGTCGGCGAAGCGCGGGTCGGCGGTGCCGAAGCGCGAGCCGATGTCGCCGAGCCCCGCCGCGGAGAGCAGGGCGTCGCAGATGGCGTGGAGGACGGCGTCGCCGTCGCTGTGCCCGGCAAGCCCGGGCTCGTCCGGCCAGTACAGCCCGCCGAGCCACAGCGGCGCGCTCTCGTCGTAGGCGTGAACGTCGATTCCGATGCCGGTCCGCATGCGGTCCGCCCCTCCGACCAGGTGCTCGGCCCGCTCCAGATCGGCGGGCGTGGTGATCTTGAATCCGAGCGCATCGCCCTCGACGACGACGACCGTGCCACCGGCGGCCGCGAACAGCGCGGCATCGTCGGTGTGCTCCTCGGTCGCGGCGTCGTAGGCGGACTGCAGCGCCGTGCGCGGGAAGCCCTGCGGCGTCTGCGCGGCGACCAGTTCGGCCCGGTCGACGGCCTGAAGGATCTCGTCGGAGTCCAGCGGCTGGCTCTGCGGGGCGGCGGCCACGCGCTTGAGCGTGTCGATCACGCGGAGTGCCGGCACCACGCCGATGCCGCGGTCGCGCACCGCCCGGGCGACGCGGTCGATCACCGCACTCGGCGTCAGCGCCCGCGCGGCGTCGTGCACGAGCACGACCTCGACGGAGTCGGGCAGCGCGGCCAGCCCGGCGGCGACCGAGGCCTGCCGGGTCGCACCCCCGCTGACGACGCGCGCGCGCTCACTCACGCGGTGCGCGGTGCGGCCCGCCTCATCGAGGCGATCCGCGGGCGCGACGACCACGATCTCAAAGTTCTCGACCGCCGCGGCGACGCCGTCGATGGCGCGCTCCAGAAGTGTGCGCGCGCCGAGTTCGACGAACGCTTTCGGCGTCGCGTGCCCGAGCCGCGTGCCGCTGCCCGCGGCGACGATCACGACACCGAACGGTGACGGCGTGCCAGAGGTCATGCTCCGAATGCTAGTCGGAGCATGCGCCGCCTCAGGAAGCGAGAACCTCGTCGAGAACCGTGGAGGCCTTCTCTTCGTCGGTCTTCTCGGCGAGCGCGAGCTCGGAGATCAGAATCTGGCGAGCCTTCGCCAGCATCCGCTTCTCTCCCGCCGACAGGCCACGGTCCTGATCGCGACGCCACAGGTCGCGGACGACCTCGGAGACCTTGATGACGTCGCCCGAGGCGAGCTTCTCGAGGTTCGCCTTGTAGCGGCGGCTCCAGTTGGTGGGCTCTTCCGTGAACGGCGCGCGCAGCACCTCGAACACGCGGTCGAGGCCTTCCTTGCCGATGACGTCACGCACGCCGACAAGGTCGACGTTCTCCGCGGGCACCTCGATCGTCAGATCACCCTGGGTGACGTTGAGCTTGAGGTACAGCTTTTCCTCACCCCGAATGGTGCGCTTCTTTACTTCAATGATCTTTGCCGCCCCGTGATGGGGGTACACGACCGTCTCGCCGACCTCGAACAGCATGGAGTTGTTCCTTCCCGCAGACCTCCCATTTTAGCACAGTCGGGGTACGAGTTAGGATTGCCTAAACCAGGGGTGCGCCTCGCCCCCGCTAGGCTTGGGGACGCTGTCTACTGTCTGACTCGGAGGGTCTTGTGAACGCACGTGCCGCGATGTCCATTGTGCTGGCCGGCGTCACCGCCGCCGTTCTCGCGGGATGCGGTTTCGTCACCCCGATCGCGACGCAGTACCAGTACGACCCGAGCGACGGCGTGAGCGCCGAGGTCGGCGAGGTCACCGTGCAGAACGTGCTCGTGCTGACCGAGGACGGCCTCGACGGAAACCTGCTCTTCACGGCGGTCAACCACAGCGAAGACCCGGTCGACCTCGGCGTCCAGTACGTCGTCGACGGCACCAAGGTCGACCTGACGCTCGAGCTCGAGGCCCAGTCGTCGACCAGCTTCGGCTTCGGCGACGAGGGCCAGCTGCTGCTCGAAGGCATCAGCACCCCGGCGGGCGACCTCATCGCGATGTACTTCCAGTACGGCAACGAGGTCGGCAGCCAGATCGATGTGCCCGTCCTCGACGGCTCGCTCGAGCAGTACGCGCCCTACCTGCCCACGCCGATGCCGACGCCGACGCCGACGCCGACCGAGACGGCCACGACCGAACCCGAGCCGACCGAGACCACCGCCCCGTAGCTGGGAGCCAACGGCCGGCGGGCCGCGCTCGGGTCTACGACTCGAAGCGGTAGCCGAGTCCGCGCACCGTCATGAGCATCGTCGGCTGCGCCGGGTCCGGCTCGATCTTGCTGCGGATCCGCTTGATGTGCACGTCGAGCGTCTTGGTGTCGCCGAAGTAGTCGGCTCCCCACACGCGGTCGATCAGCTGCCCGCGGGTCAGCACCCGTCCGGCATTGCGCAGCAGCAGTTCGAGCAGCTCGAACTCCTTGAGCGGCATCGAGATCTCGGCGCCGTTCACCGCGACCGAGTGGCGTTCGACGTCCATCCGGACCGAGCCGGCCTCGAGCACGCCCTCGTCGCTGTCGCTGGCGTCGATGCGGCGTCGCAGCACGGCGCGCATCCGCGCCAGCAGCTCACGCGTCGAGTACGGCTTCGTGACGTAGTCGTCGGCCCCGAGCTCCAGCCCCACCACGATGTCGACCTCGCTGTCCTTGGCGGTCAGCATGATGATCGGCACCGCGGAGCGGGTGCGCAGCTCGCGGCACACCTCGGTGCCGGGCAGACCGGGCAGCATCAGGTCGAGAAGAACGAGGTCCGCCGGCGCACGGTCGAACGCGCTCAGGGCGGACGGGCCGTCGGCGGCCACCTCCACCTCGTACCCTTCCTTCCCGAGCAAGAACGCCAACGGCTCACTGAGCGATTGCTCGTCCTCGACGATCAGGATTCGGGTCATGGGGTTGCTCCTTTGGTCTGCGATGCGAGCCGTCGGCTCGCGGCACCCTCGGTGGTCGACCCGGTGGCCGCCATCTCGGGAAGTCGAATGGTGAAGGTCGAGCCGCGCCCGGGCTGCGACCAGACGCGCACATCGCCGCCGTGGTTCTGGACGATGTGCTTGACGATGCTCAGTCCGAGTCCGGTGCCGCCGGTGTCGCGGCTGCGCGCCGTGTCGAGCCGGAAGAAGCGCTCGAACACCCGGTCGCGCTCCGCGTCAGGGATTCCGGGCCCCTGATCGGTCACTGCGATCTCGACCACGCCGTCGGCCCGCGAGACGCCGACGCCGACCCGGGTGCCGTCGGACGAGTACTGGATCGCGTTGACGACCAGATTGTGCACGGCGGTGATGAGCATGTTCTCGTCGCCGTAGACCTCCGCGCCGGCATCGCCGCCGGTGACCAGGGAGATGCGGTGCGCGGCCGCGCCGACCCGGTTGCGGTCGACCGCCTGCGCGATCACGGCGTCGATCTCGACCCGTTCCGCGTTCTGCAGAGTGTTGCCCGACTGCAGTCGGCTGAGCTCGATGATCTCCTGCGTCAGCCGCGAGAGCCGGTCCGCCTCGACGGTCAGGCGCTTCGCGAACCGCTGCACCTCCGCGGGTTCGTCGGCACTGGCCTCCAGCGCTTCGGCGAGCAGGCTGACCGCGCCGATCGGCGTCTTGAGCTCGTGACTGACGTTGGCGAGGAAGTCGCGCCGCACCTCCTCGAGGCGGTGCGCCTCGGTGCGGTCCTCCGCCAGCAGCAGCACGTAGCGGGTGCCCAGCCGCGCGACCCGCACCAGGACGCGCAGGTTCGCGTCGCCGAACGGTCCGCGGGAGAGGTGCACCTCGCGCGTGATCGTCTCGCCGGTGCGCCGCACCTGGTCGACGAGCTCGAGGAGCTCGCGGTGCACCAGGGCCTGGTTCCAGACCAGCCCGAAGGTGAGCGCGCCGCTCGAGGCCTTCACGACCGTGGCAGAGCCATCCAGCACGACCCCGACGGACTCGAGTGCATCGATGACCTCGTCGACCCCTTGCGGCACGCTCGTGGACACCACCGCGACCGCGCGTTGACCGCGACGGTGGGCGATGACAACGACGGCGGTGAAGCCGATCCCCACCAGCAGTCCGAAGACCATGGCGAGGAGCACGAGCCAGCCTTGGGGCATGGGTCTAGATTAGGGGGACAAACGAGGAGGCTCGACACCGGATTCTCATCGAAGCCGCCGTCGGGCCGCACTATTCACTTCACCGACACCCCTCGTTCACTTGTGACCGAGAGGGTAGCGGGGTTCAGGGCAACCCGGTTTGCCCGGACTGACGGCAACACGCGAGAGGAATTGGTTCAAATGCGCGAGGTGTTCCAGCAGGAGCTGCGAGAGGTTCAGGAGCGGCTCGTCGAGATCTCGTCCCTCGTTGCCGACTCGATCGAGAACGCGACGACCGCGTTCGGGGAATCGAATGTCGCACTCGCCGAGAGCGTGATCGAGCAGGACAGCCGCATCGATGCCGCCGCCGTCGCGCTCGACGAGCTGGCGATCCAGATTCTGGCCCGACAGCAGCCGGTCGCCCGCGACCTGCGCATCGTCGTCACCGCGCTCCGCGTCAGCGCGTCGCTCGAGCGCATGGGCGACATGGCGACGCACATCGCCCAGCTCGCCCGCTACCGCTTCCCCGAGAAGGTCGTGCCGAAGGGCCTGCGCAAGACGTTCCAGGAGATGGGCGCGCTCGACTGCGAGATCGCGCACAAGCTCACGGAGCTGCTGCGCACCGAAGACGTCAAACTCGCCGAGGAGATCCGCGACGAGGACGACAAGATCGATGCGCTGCACCTCAGCGTGTTCGACAAGGTGCTCGGCGAGACCTGGAAGGGCGGCGCCGAGGACACGGTGGATGCGACCCTCGCCTCGCGCTACCACGAGCGCTTCGCCGACCACGCCGTCTCGATCGCCAAGAAGATGCAGTACCTGGCGACCGGCGACTGGGCTCCCCAGGACGACTGAGCACAGACCTCAACGACGAAGCGCGTCACCCCCGCGGGGATGACGCGCTTCGTCGTTCTCGGGGCGCTGCGCCCTACTTCTTGCCCTGGCTGGCGACCGCGGCGGCGCCGGCGGCGGCGGCCTCGGGGTCGAGGTAGCGGCCCGGCGCGAGCGGACGGTAGTTGTCGTCGAGCTCGTAGACCAGCGGAATGCCGGTCGGGATGTTCAGCTCGGAGATCTCGTCATCCGCGATGTCCTCCAGGTGCTTCACGAGCGCGCGCAGCGAGTTGCCGTGCGCGGTCACCAGCACCGTCTCGCCGGCGGCGAGGCTGGGGATGATGTCGGACTCCCAGTACGGCAGCATCCGCTCGATCACGATCTTGAGGCTCTCGGTGCGCGGCACCTCGCCGTCGATGTTCGCGTAGCGCTCGTCGTGCACCTGGCTGTACTCGGCGTCGTCGTCGAGCGGCGGCGGCGGGGTGTCGAAGCTGCGGCGCCAGGTCATGAACTGCTCCTGGCCGTACTTCTCCAGCGTCTCCGCCTTGTCGAGGCCCTGCAGCGAGCCGTAGTGGCGCTCGTTGAGGCGCCAGGAGCGCTT
>DCRR01000013.1:110851-132323 GCA_002325245.1 Microbacteriaceae bacterium UBA1487
GTGTAGAGGATCGTCGGCGCGAGACCGGACTCGGCGAGCAGCTCGCCAGCGCGCTTCGCCTCGGTCACCCCCTGATCGCTCAGGCGGACGTCAACCCACCCGGTGAACAGGTTCTTTTGGTTCCAGTCGGAATTGCCGTGACGAAGAAGGATGAGCGTGGTGGTCATGCCGCCAGCCTACCGAGACAACAATGGACGCATGCCAAGATCCACCTCGCCGCAGGGGCGCATCACCCGCGGGACGACCGGGGTCAACCGCCTGCGGCGCGTGGATCGCTGGGTGGCGCAGCTGCCCGCGTTCCGTTCCGCGGACGCCCCGCTCGTCGTCGATCTGGGCTACGGCGCCTCCGCGCGCACGACCCTCGAGCTGCATGAGCGCCTGGCCCGCGTGAAGCCGAGCGTGGAGGTCGTGGGCATCGAGATCGATCCGGAGCGGGTGCGGCTCGCGAACGCCGAGGCGTGGCCCGGGGTGAGCTTCCGACTCGGCGGCTTCGAGACGCCGCTCGACGGGCGGCGCGCGACGGTGATCCGGGCGCTCAACGTGCTGCGCCAGTACGACGAGTCGGAGGTGGAGGCGGCCTGGGCGACCATGCGGGCGCGCCTGGCACCCGGCGGCGCGCTCGTCGAAGGCACCTGCAACGAGGTGGGTCGCGTCGCCAGCTGGGTGACCCTGGAGGCGACCGGACCGGTGACCTTCACCATCTCGCTGCGCCTGGCCGAACTGGATGCCCCTTCGATCGTCGCCGAGCGGCTTCCCAAGGCGCTCATCCACCGCAACGTGCCGGGCGAGCGCATCCACGACCTGCTGGCGACGCTCGACCGCCTGTGGGCGACGCACGCGCCGCTCGGCGTCTACGGACCCACGCAGCGCTGGATCGCCGTCGCCGAATCGCTGCGGGCCGAGGGCTGGCCGGTGCTCGGCGCGCGATCGCGCTGGAAGCTCGGCGAGCTGACCGTGCCGTGGAGCGCCGTCGCACCCGCCTGAGTCAGGAGACCGGCGGCAGGAGCTTGCGCGCCTCGTCGATCGGCATGCCCGCGCCGACCAGCAGATCGACCACGAGGGGGCGCAGGAGCAGCAGCACGGTGGCGTCGGTGACGACGAGGGCGCCCGGAAGGCTCACCGCCGGGTCGAGCCGGGTCGCGAGCGAGGAGAGCACGCCGCGCGCCGACTCGGCGATCTCCAGCTCGACGACAGTGCGGGCGTCGAGCGCGGTCGCGAGCAGGCGCATCGCCCCCGAAAGGTCGGCCACGAGCCCGGCGAGCGCGGGCCGCGGAACCCCGTCGCGCACCAGGAACTCGATGCGCCGCGCCACCAGGCGCAGGTGCCGGCTCGCAAGGTCGGCGGTGGCCTGCAGCCGCTGCTGCCGCCGCACCATGACGAGATGGCGGCGCAGGAACGGCGAGAGCCGCGTCACCGAGACGGCAGTGTCGGCCGAGGCGGCCCACTCGTCCAGCAGCGGCTGCGTGCGCCGCAGCCGCGCGAGGGCGAGCTCCGCCGCCGCCGGATCCGCGTCGGCGAGCGCGTCGCGCACCGAGCCGAGCGCCTCGTCGAAGACGGAGAACACGCGCCGTCCGTCACGTGCGGCCTGACGGCGCGGGTCGCGCGGAATCAGCGCCGTCACGAGCAGCGCGACCACGCCGCCGACGAGACCGTCGAGGGTGCGCCCGAACGGGCTCCCGTCGATCTGCGGCAGCAGCACGACGAGTGCGGCCGGAATCGCCGTGGCGAGCGCGAAGGCGGGATTCGGCGACACGGCGCGCGCCACCACGAAGGTGACCAGCATCGCCACCAGCAGCTGCCACAGGCCCGCGCCGAGCAGCACCATGAACGCGTTGGCCAGCGCGATGCCCAGGAGGATCGCGAGCACGCTGGCCGCCACCCGGCGGGGCCGCGCGTCGCGAGAGAAGCCGAGGGAGGTGACGACGACGGTCACGGCGAGGACGGGCAACTGGTGGCCCAGCCCCCAGTGCGCGATCGAGTACGACGCGGCGATGCCGGCGAGGATCTGCAGGATCGCCGGCAGCGACTCCCACACCCGGCGCACCGCCGCCCGCGCGTCGATGCGGCGACGCACACGGCGCTCCAGGGCGCGCAGGCTGCCGAGGCGGTCCACGGTCACTCGCGGCGGACGCCGCCGAGGCGCGGCAGGCGCGGCACGTTCGCGGAGGCGCCCGCCTCCGGCGGGACCACGATCTCCTGCGCGGCAGCCAGCAGGGTGCCGTCGGCGGTCACGACCGTGAGCTCGGCGTCCACCGGCGCGGAGCGCTTGACGAGAGCGAGGGCGATCGGGCCCAGCTCGTGGTGGCGGGCAACGCTCGTCAGCTGGCCGACGACCTTCTCGCCGGAGCGCACCTCGTCGCCCGCGGCCGCGGCCACCCCCTCGCTGCCGTCGAGGTGCAGGAACACCAGCCGGCGCGGCGGATGGCCGAGGTTGTGCACCTTCGCGACCGTCTCCTGACCGCGGTAGCAGCCCTTCGCCAGGTGCACCGCCGACCGCAGCCAGTCGAGCTCGTGCGGCAGCGTCGTGGCGTCGAGCTCGGTCGCCGCGCGCGGTCGCCAGGCGGCGATGCGCAGCGCCTCGAGCGCGAGGCTTCCGGACACGGGCGTGCCGGTCGCCGCCAGGTCGGCGAGCCGGTCGCGGGGAACGAGCACTTCGACCGCGCGCCACTCGGCACCGGGGTGCCCCTCTGCGGCGGCGTAGGAGTGGCCGCCCGCGGCGACCTCGGCCCAGCCGTCCTGCCAGATCAGCGGAACCCCGTGCGGGGCGGCGGCGAACTCGGCGAGCGCGGCGGGCACCTCGCCGAGCGCCCCGACGGTGGCGAACTCGGCGGTGCGGTCGGCGACCTCGACGCGGAGCATGAAGCGCATCCGGTCGAGGAAGGCGCGGAAGCCCTCGCCGAGACCCGCGTCGAGCAGCAGCCAGGTGGTGGTGCCGTCGTCCAACACGCGGGCAACGAACTCGATGCGTCCACTCGGGTCGAGCAGCAGGGTCTCGCTGGAGCCGCCCGCGGGCAGGCGGGTGAGCGCCTGCGAGGTGAGCGAGTCGAGCCAGCTCAGCCGGTCGTCGCCCGTGATCGAGAGCGCGTCGCGGTCGGAGAGGTCGACGATCGCCTCACCGCGGGCGAGGGCACGCTGCTCGGCGATCGGGTTGCCGTAGTGCTCTGGCGGGGAGCCGACGGCGCCGGGGAGCGCCGCGAAGGGGGTCGCGGTTTCGACAGGCTCAACCGGCTTGTCAGTCGACACGAGCGAGCCGTCCGGAGGCATGGGTGCGCAGGTCGTGGCCGAGGGCGGCGATGTCCCAGGCCCACAGCAGGTGGTCGTCCACGAGTCCGTAGATGCGGGTGGCGGCCGAGTAGTCCTTGGCGCTGGCGGTGCGCACCACGGCATCCGTCGCCAGATCGATGCGCGGCCCCGCGACGGCGCCCAGGTAGAGCTCGCTCACGCCCGCCGCGTGCAGAATCGACACCTCGATGTCGAAGGAGCCGGCGGCGTTGCGCAGCGTCTCCACCTGCTCGGCCGACGTGAACTCCGACTCGCCGACGCCCGGGATCATGCCCGGGCCGGGATCCGCCGCGGTCGCCGGCCGCGCCAGGCTCCAGTAACCCAGCTCAGAGAAGTAGGGCAGGGCCTCCGAGGCCTCGGCCTCCGCATCCAGCGCCCACACCGTGCAGCTGTACTGCAGGTGACGTCCGCCGTCATGGCTGAAGGCGATCCGCTGCCCGAACTCGCCCTCGTGCATCTGATCGCCGGCACGGTAGGCGAGCACGCCGGTGCCTTCCCACACGCCGATCAGCCAGGAGAGCGGGACGAGCTCTGCCGGAACCGCCGGGTCGAGCTCGAACATGCCCTAGCGCTGCCCGCGGAAGAGGTTGTACACCACGACGACGGAGACGAAGCCGATCGACAGCGTCGCGAGACCGAGGAGCGCGATGAAGAAGAGTTCGAGGGCAAGCATGGTCTCAGTCTAGTGAGGGGAGCAGCGCCACGTCGGGGTGGATCGCGATCAGCACCGCCGAGGCCACCACCAGGATCACCAGCCCGCCCCCGAGGCTCGCGATCATGCGCGTCACGAAGCCGTCGCGACGGTGGATGGCGAGCTGGATCGCGGAGGTCATGATGACCAGCGCACCCAGTACGACGGGGATCCAGACCAGGAACGCGGAGCCCGCGAACACCCCCACCAGCACGGCGCCGACGAGCGCTGCCCCCCAGACGATGCCGATGCTCCCACGTAGCCAGTTCACGCGCCCATAGTATGCGTCACTACACTGTCCCCAGACTCTCGGGAGGGTGTTCGTGGCACAGTTGTTGATTCTGACCTCTACGGTCGACAGCGACGTGTTGCCCGCGCTCGGACTTCTGAACCACCGCACGCGCAGCATTCCCGCCGAACCGGCGTCGCTCGTGACGGCGCCGACGGCCGACCTGATTCTGGTGGATGCGCGGCTCGATCTGGCCAGCGCCAAGTCGCTGTGCAAGATCCTCGTCACCACCGGTGTCACCGTTCCCGTGCTGCTGGTGCTCACCGAGGGCGGGCTCACGGCCGTGCAGTCCGACTGGGGCGTCGACGACGTGATCCTGGAATCGGCCGGTCCCGCCGAGGCGGATGCGCGCATCCGCCTGGCGATCGGTCGCCTCACCGAGGACAAGTCGTCGAGCAAGATCCAGACCTCGGGCGTCATCATCGACGAGGCGAGCTACTCCGCCAAGGTGCACGGTCGCCCGCTCGACCTCACCTACAAGGAGTTCGAGCTGCTCCGCTTCTTCGCCTCCCACCCGAGTCGGGTGTTCACTCGCGAGCAGCTGCTCAGCGAGGTGTGGGGCTACGACTACTTCGGCGGCACCCGCACGGTCGATGTGCACGTGCGACGACTGCGCGCCAAGCTCGGCGATCTCGAGTCGCTCATCGGCACGGTGCGCAACGTCGGCTACCGCTTCAACGTTTATGAAGATGATGAGAGACTCACGCCCGCGGGCTGAGCTTTAACCTGTCGTTCATTGAGCGGTGCCAGGATGGTGAAGTGGACGACATCAACCCCCTCGGCGACCCGACGATCGCGGCCGACCTCCTCGACGACTACGAGGCAGAGCCGGTGCTCGTCGATGACGGGACCCTCCCCCACGACCGCTTCCTCGATCGCGAGCTGAGCTGGCTGGCGTTCAACCAGCGAGTGCTGGAGCTGGCCGAGGACGAGAGCCTGCCGATCCTGGAGCGCGCCAACTTCCTGGCGATCTTCTCCTCCAACCTCGACGAGTTCTTCATGGTGCGCGTCGCCGGCCTGAAGCGCCGCATCGCGACCGGGCTCGCCGTGCCGACGAACGTGGGGCGCGCGCCGAGCGACGTGCTCGCCGACATCAGCGCCAAGGCGCACGAGCTGCAGGATCGCCACGCGCGCGCGTTCGGCGAGCTGGTGAAGCCCGCCCTCGACGCCGCCGACATCCACATCGAGCACTGGACCGATCTAGAGGAGCGCGACCGGGTGCGGGTCGACGAGATCTTCTCGAGCCAGATCTTCCCCGTGCTGATGCCGCTCGCGGTCGACCCCGCGCATCCGTTCCCCTACATCTCGGGCCTCTCGCTCAACCTCTCGGTGCGGGTGCGCAACCCGAAGACCGACAAGGAGGAGTTCGCGCGCCTCAAGGTGCCGACGAACCTTCCGCGCTTCGTGAAGCTGCCGGATGACGGCACCGGCCGCCTGCGCTACCTCCCCCTCGAGGACGTCATCGCCAATCACCTGAGCGAGCTGTTCCCGGGGATGGAGATCCTCGCCCACCACACGTTCCGCGTCACGCGCAACGAGGATGTCGTGGTCGAGGAGGACGAGAGCGAGAACCTCATCCAGGCGCTCGAGAAGGAGCTGCTGCGACGTCGCTTCGGCCCGCCGATCCGACTCGAGATCACCGACGACATGGACGAGGTGACGCTCGGTCTGCTGATGAGCGAGCTGCAGATCACGGCGCAGGAGGTGTTCCGCCTGCCGGCGCCGCTCGACCTCGGCGGGCTCTTCGAGCTGATGAAGCTCGACCGCCCCGAGCTCAAGTACCCGAAGCACGTGCCGACCACGAGCGTGCACCTGCAGCCGGCCGACCCGACCGCGGCCCCCGACATCTTCGCCTCGATCGACCGCGGCGACGTGCTGCTGCACCACCCCTACGAGTCCTTCGCGACGAGCGTGCAAGCGTTCCTGGAGCAGGCCGCCGCCGACCCCAACGTGCTCGCCATCAAGCAGACCCTCTACCGCACGAGCGGTGACAGCCCGATCGTCGAGGCGCTGATCGCCGCGGCGCAGTCCGGCAAGGCGGTGCTCGCCCTGGTCGAGATCAAGGCCCGTTTCGACGAGCAGGCCAACATCTCCTGGGCGCGCAAGCTGGAGAAGGCGGGCGTGCACGTCGTCTACGGACTCGTCGGGCTGAAGACCCACTGCAAGCTCGCGCTGGTGATCCGGCAGGAGGGCAGCGAGCTGCGCCACTACAGCCACATCGGCACGGGCAACTACAACCCGAAGACCAGCCGGATCTATGAGGACTTCGGGCTGCTGACCGCCGACAACCAGGTCGGCAAAGACCTCACCCGCCTGTTCAACGAGCTCTCCGGCTACGCGATCGAGAAGAAGTTCAAGCGTCTGCTCGTCGCCCCGCTGCACCTGCGCAAGGGGCTGCTCAAGCACATCAACGCCGAGGCCAAGAACGCCCTCGAGGGCAAGCCGAGCGGCATCCGCATCAAGGTCAACTCGATGGTGGATGAGGCGATCATCGACGCGCTGTACCGCGCCAGCCAGGCGGGCGTGCCCATCGACATCTGGGTGCGCGGCATCTGCTCGCTGCGTCCCGGCGTGCCCGGACTCTCGGAGACGATCCGGGTGCGCAGCATCCTCGGCCGGTACCTGGAGCACTCCCGGATCTTCGCCTTCCACCACGCCGGCGAACCGCTGGTCTTCATCGGCTCCGCCGACATGATGCACCGCAACCTCGACCGCCGCGTGGAGGCTCTCGTGCGCCTCACCGAGCCGGAGCACATCGACGAGCTCTCCAGCCTGTTCGAGCAGGCGATGTCGGAGAAGACGGATGCCTGGCATCTCGGCGAGGACGGCGTGTGGGTGCGCCACGACCGCGATGCCTCCGGCGAACCGCTGCTCGACCTGCAGGATGACGTGATGCGCCAGATCGGGGCCCGACGCCGGGGGAACCTGCGATGACCGCCGCCAACACTGTGCTCGCCGCGGGAGCCGTCGTCTGGCACGAGCTGCCGGACGGCCGCATCGAGATCCTCGTCGTCTACCGCACCCAGCACCGCGACCTCTCGCTGCCCAAGGGCAAGGTCGACCCCGGGGAATCGCTCCCGCAGACGGCCGCGCGCGAGGTGCACGAGGAGACCGGCCTCGCGCTCGCGCTCGGGGTGCCGCTCGGCACGGTCGACTACACGCTGCCCAACGGCCGACCGAAGCGGGTCTACTACTGGGCCGCCGAGGCCGGTCGCGACGCGATCGCGAACTCGACGTTCCGCGCGAACGACGAGATCGAGGAGCTGCGCTGGGTCAGCCTCGACACGGCGCGCGAGATCCTGAGCTACGAGCACGACGTCGACGTGGTCGACCGCTTCGCGGGCCTCGTCGCGACGTCGAGCGCCCGCACCTTCGCCATCATCGCGGTGCGGCACGGCAAGGCCGTCGCCCCGCACGACTGGCGCGGCCCGGACGCGAGCCGTCCCCTGATGCCGCGCGGCCACGAGCAGGCCCACCGCGCCGCCGGCGGCATCGCCGCCTTCGGCCCGAGCAAGCTGATCTCGTCGACGGCCGCGCGCTGCCTCACCACGATCGCCCCGGTCGCCGCATCGACGGGGCTCGCCGTCAAGCTCTCCGACAAGATCAGCCAGGATGCCTTCCAGCCCTCCGCCAAGGCCGTGAACTCGGTTGTGCGCAAGCGCCTCAAGCGCCGCCGCTCCGTGGTGCTGTGCAGTCACGGTCCGGTGCTGCCGCAGATCATCGAAGCGGTCGCCTCGCACGGCGGGGAGCGACGGCTCGACCAGCTGCCGCGCGCCAAGGCGCTCGGCACCGGCGAGTTCGCGGTGCTGCACGTCGCCGCCGACCGCCCGGACGCCGGAATCGTGGCGATCGAAGTGCACAACCCCTTCGAGTGACTCGGGCTATTCCCGGCTCGTTCACCTTCCGTTCACCATTCCGGTCGAGTCTGGACACAAGGCGTTCTTAGCGTGACCTGCGGGTCGCACCGACCCTCACCTGAAATCCAGACATTCCCGAAGGGAACACAGTGAACATCACGCGCATCGGCAGCGTTGCTGCCATTGCCATCGCCAGCACCCTCGTGCTCGCGTCTTGTGCCGGAGCCAGCGAAGGCGGCGAGGGCAGCAGCGACCTCACCGGCACGCTGATCGGCGCCGGCGCCTCCTCGCAGCAGTCGGCTCAGGAGGCCTGGGTTGTCGGCTTCCAGACCGCGAACCCGGATGTCACCGTCGAGTACGACCCGGTCGGTTCGGGTGGCGGTCGCGAGACCTTCATCGGCGGCGGAAGCCAGTTCGCGGGTTCGGACCGCGCGTTCAAGGTCGACGAGATCGCCGAGGACAACTTCGCCTCCTGCGTCGCGGGCACCGGCATCCTCGAGATCCCGGCCTACATCTCCCCGATCGCCGTCATGTTCAACCTTGAGGGCATCGACTCGCTGAACATGGACGGCGCCACCATCGCCGGCATCTTCGCGGGTGAGATCACCAACTGGAGCGACGAGGCGATCGTCTCGCAGAACGAGGGCGTCGAGCTCCCCGACCTCGCGATCACGGCCGTTCACCGCGCCGATGACTCGGGCACCACGGCCAACTTCACGGACTACCTCGCGGCCGTCGCGCCCGACGTGTGGACCGTGGGCCAGATCGAGACCTGGCCCACCGAGTACGGCGGAGAGGCTGCCCCGCAGACCTCCGGCGTGATCGACGCGGTCACCAACGGCACCGGCACCATCGGCTACGCCGACGCGTCGCGCGCCGGTGACCTCGGCACCGTCGCGGTCAAGGTCGGCGACGAGTACGTTCCGTACTCGCCCGAGGCCGCTGCCGCCATCATCGACGCCTCGCCGCGCGAAGAGGGCCGTGGCGACACCGACATGGCGATCTCGGTCGACCGCTCCTCGAGCGCGCCGAACGTCTACCCGATCGTTCTGGTCAGCTACCTCATCGCGTGCAACGAGTACGCCGAGGGCGCCCCGGTCGACCTCGTCAAGGCGTACCTCTCCTACGTGATCGGCGCCGAGGGCCAGTCCCTCGCCGCCGAGTCGGCTGGCTCGGCTCCGATCTCGGAGGCGCTCTTCACCGAGGCGCAGGCCGCGATCGACGCGATCAAGTAACTCGCAGTTCCCCAATCGGCCCCGCCGCTCGTTAGATTGAACGGCGGGGCCGGTTTCTTCCCCCTCGCGCTTCCCCTTACGCCCGACACGGAGCACACTCGAGATCATGTCTTCCCCCGCTGCGAAGCTTCGCCCCAAGTCCGCCCAGCGGCCCGGAGACCGGGTCTTCTCCGCCAGCGCACTGACCGCCGGAAGCCTGATCCTCGCCATCCTCGCGGCGGTCGCGGGATTCCTCATCCTCGAAGGCGTCCCCGGCGTCTTCGCAGATCCGAGCGAAGTCTCGATCTTCGATGACGGCGTCGACTTCGTCGGCTTCGTCATCCCCCTCATCTTCGGAACGCTGTGGGCCGCCGCCCTGGCGCTCGTCATGGCGATGCCCGTGGCCCTCGGCATCGCACTGTTCATCTCGCACTACGCCCCCCGCCGTCTGGCCGCGGGACTCGGCTACATCATCGACCTGCTGGCGGCCGTGCCGTCGGTGGTCTTCGGCCTCTGGGGCGCCAACGTGCTGGCCCCGATGATCCAGCCGGCCTACACCTGGCTGGCCGAGAATCTCGGATTCATCCCGCTGTTCGCCGGCCCCGCATCCGGAACCGGGCGCACGATCCTCACTGCCGCCATCGTGCTCGCGGTCATGGTGCTGCCGATCATCACGGCGATCAGCCGCGAAGTGTTCCTGCAGACCCCGCGCCTCTACGAGGAGGCGGCCCTGGCGCTCGGGGCGACACGCTGGGAGGTCATCAGCACCGTCGTGCTGCCGTTCGGCCGACCCGGCGTCATCTCGGGCGCGATGCTGGGCCTCGGCCGCGCACTCGGCGAGACGATGGCGGTCGCCATGGTGCTCTCCGGCAGCGGCATCATCAGCTTCGATCTGATCAGCTCCGTCAACCCCACGACCATCGCCGCCAACGTCGCGCTGCGCTTCCCCGAGGCCTACGGCATCAACGTGAACGTCCTCATCGCGACCGGCCTGATCCTGTTCGCGATCACCCTGGTCGTCAACTCGATCGCGCGCTACATCGTCAACCGTCGCAAAGAATTCTCGGGAGCCAACTGATGTCGAGCGCCACCGCCACGTCGCCGGTCACGAACGCGTTCGCCGCGAGCCGCCTGCCGCGGTTCTCGACCCTGTGGATCCTGCTCGCGAGCCTCGCCGTCTCCGGTGTCGTCGTCTGGCTGGTCACGGCAGCGGGCGAGGAGGCCGAATTCAACGTCGGACTCGCGGTGTTCTTCGGTGCCGTGCTGTTCGCCGTCGCCAACTACGTGATCTCGCTCCTGGTCGAGGGCCCCCGCCGCGCCGCGGACCGCCTCGTCACGACGCTCGTCATCGCCGCGTTCACCGTCGCGATGATTCCGCTCGTCTCGCTCGTGTACACGGTCGTCGTGATGGGATCGGGGCGCATCGATCTCGACTTCTTCACGCTCTCCATGCGGAACGTGCTCGGCGAGGGTGGCGGCGCCGCCCACGCGATCATCGGCACGCTGCTCATGACCGGACTCGCGACCGTCATCTCGGTGCCGATCGGACTGCTCACCTCGATCTACCTCGTCGAGTACGGTCGCGGTCGGCTCGCCCAGGCGATCACCTTCTTCGTCGACGTGATGACGGGCATCCCGTCGATCGTCGCCGGCCTGTTCGCCTTCGCGCTGTTCGAGCTGATCCTCGGCCCCGGAACGCGCGTCGGCCTCTCCGGCGCGATCGCGCTCACCGTGCTGATGCTCCCGGTCGTGGTGCGCTCGAGCGAGGAGATCCTGCGTCTGGTGCCGAACGAGCTTCGCGAGGCCTCCTACGCCCTCGGCGTGCCAAAGTGGCTCACCATCCTCAAGGTCGTCATTCCGACCTCGATCGCGGGCATCTCGACCGGCGTCATGCTGTCGATCGCGCGCGTCATCGGCGAGACCGCGCCGCTGCTGATCGCGGCGGGCTTCTCGAACAACTTCAACTACGACCTGACGGAGGGCCGCATGCAGAGCCTGCCCGTCTTCGTCTACTACTCCTACGTCAGTCAGGGCACCGACTTCGCGCCGTACATCGAGCGCGCCTGGGCCGGCGCTCTGACCCTCATCGCCATCGTCATGATCCTCAACCTGATCGCGCGTCTCGTCGCACGCATCTTCGCCCCCAAGCTCGGTCGCTGAGCGAGAAAAGGAAGACTCACACTGTGTCCAAGCGAATCGAAGTCAACGACCTCAACGTTTACTACGGCAAGTTCCGCGCCGTCGAGGGCGTCTCGCTCACGATCGAGCCCCGCTCGGTGACCGCGTTCATCGGACCGTCGGGTTGCGGCAAGTCCACCTTCATCCGCACGCTCAACCGCATGCACGAGGTGATCCCGGGCGCCTACGTCGAGGGCGAGGTGCTGATCGATGGCAACAACCTCTACGACCCGAGCGTCGACCCGGTGAACGTGCGCCGCCAGGTGGGAATGGTCTTCCAGCGCCCGAACCCGTTCCCGACGATGTCGATCCGCGACAACGTGCTGGCGGGGGTGAAGCTCAACAACCGACGCATCAGCAAGAGCGAGGCGGACGAGCTGGTCGAGTCCTCGCTGCAGGGCGCCAACCTCTGGAACGAGGTCAAGGACCGACTGGAGAAGCCCGGATCGGGCCTCTCGGGCGGCCAGCAGCAGCGCCTGTGCATCGCGCGCGCCATCGCGGTCAAGCCCGAGGTCATCCTGATGGACGAGCCCTGCTCGGCCCTCGACCCGATCTCGACGCTGGCGATCGAGGACCTCATCGAGGAGCTCAAGTCGGAGTACACGATCGTGATCGTGACCCACAACATGCAGCAGGCCTCTCGCGTGAGCGACAAGACGGCATTCTTCAACATCGCCGGCACCGGCAAGCCGGGCAAGCTCATCGAGTACGACGACACCTCGACGATCTTCTCGAAGCCCAGCGAGCAGGCGACCGAAGACTACGTCTCGGGCAAGTTCGGGTAACCGGCACCGCGCGACTCGCGCGCCGTGAGACGCCGAAGCCGGGCCGCAGAACGCCTCTCGGCGGAAGGCCGCTCGCAGCGGCGAAATTTGGAGCCCGGGGTTACTGCGGCCCGGCTCCGACAGTCTACGGTCAGTCCAGCGCGTCTGCACGGGCGAGCGCGGCGCTCGCCCGGAAGTCGTCCGCGTAGGTGCTCAGTCGCAGCGCTCGGCGTGTGAGATCCGCCGCACGGTCGGTCTCGCTGCTGTCGTAGTCGTCGGCGAGGCTCGTCGCCCCGGCGGCCGCGACCCGGCTGAACGCCGCCGCCCGCTCCAGGGCGAGGGCGAAGTCGCCCGCGAAGACGCCGCGCAGAATCTGGTCGGCGAGTTCGACGACCTCCTGTGGTCCCGCCGGGCTCGGCGCCCCCGCCACGAGCGCATCGATCGTGGAGAGCGCGTCGGCGCCGCGGGTGTACATCAGGCTCACCGCATCCGGCGAACGTCGGATCATCAGGCGCACCAGGTACAGCCGCCAGAGCGCGCCGGGCAGGCTGTGCGGGGTCGCGTGTGCCCACAGCTCGGCGAGCGCGTCGATGCCGTGCTCATCGCTGTAGTGCACGAGCCGTTTGACGACCGACGGGTCGGCCGAGGCGCGCGCCCGGGTGAGGATCGCGGCGGCGCTCTCGTGGGCCGCCCGCGTTCGCATGGCCGGGTCCTCCCCGCCCTGGTAGGCCTCGAACTCACGGCCGCCGAACAGCGCGGGCTTGTGGAACTCGGAGGACATCCCTCCAGCGTACGCGCCGGACTCAGGCGTAGCTGGTGGCCAGCAGCTCGTCGAAGATCTCGATCTCGTAGGCCTGCACGAGCGCGGCCTGCGCGGCGATCTGACGCACCGGCGCGGTGGCCGCCCCGGTCGCCGCCTCGGCCATGTGCACGCCGCCGACGTGGTGGGTGCGCATCAGCTCCAGGAACATCCGTCCCTTCTCGAGGCCCTCAGCGAGCGCCAGCTCGCGCATCTCCTCGTCGGTGGCCAGGCCCGGCATCATGTCGGCGGCCATCTCCATGCCCATCCAGCCCATCACCGTCGAAGGCGGCGCGGTGCTCTCGCCCCAGGACTGCAGCCAGGTGTGCATCATGCCGCGCTCGTAGGACTGGTTCTGCAGGATGTCGGCGGCGGCTGTCTGCACCTGCGAGCCGGTGTCGGTTCCGAGCACCCGCTGGCACATGGCGAGCGCCTGCTCGTGGTGGAAGGCCATGTCTTGGCAGAAGCCGATGTCGATCTCGTTGGGGGATGCGGCATCCGCCTGCTCGGTCGTGCACGCGGTGAGGAGCGCGCCCAGCGTCGCCGCGGCCGTGCCGCCGAGGAAGGCGCGGCGCGCGACGACGGGGCGCGCGACGACGGGGCGCGGCGTGGTCACGGCCGGCCGCCCGGGCCCGCGCCCCCGCCGCCCGCGATGGCGTCGTCGGAGACCTCGCCGTAGTAGCAGCCCATGAAGTAGGGGAACGTGGTGGTCGTGTAGTACCGGTACTGCCCGTCGGCGTCGACGCGTCCGTTGCACTGGTCGAGATCGCCAGAGCCTTCGACGTAAGTGTGTGCCGACCAGGTGTCGGAGGCGAACAGCGAGTCGTCGGTGAGCTGCCAGCTGCTCTCGAGCTGCACCATCTCGGTGCACTCCTCGTCGGCGCAGACGTAGCCCGACATGATCGGGTAGCCGTCGGCCGACCAGCCGACCAGGATCGAGTCGCCGGATTCGACCTCCTCGGCGCTGTAGAGGCAGTCGACGTCGTCGTCCCAGCCGAACAGGTGCAGGTGGAATTCCACCGGGCTGGAGTGACTGCCGCACTCGGAGAGGGCGCCCCGCAGCGACAGCACGTCGCCGCCGGTGTTCTCGGTCGGCCCGTAGATCGGCACCCCGTTGACGGCGATGCCGATCGTGCCGAGGGCGGGGACCTCGCCCGGCACGTCGGCGACCGTCGGGCTGACGGCCAGCTTGAGCGCGACGGTGGAGGCCTGCAGCTCTTCCGGCGTCGTGGCGATATAGAGGTAGTCGGGGATCGCGTTGCTGGTGACGCTGAGCACGTCACCGTCGCAGGTGGCGGTGAGCTCCGGATCCGGGGAGTCCGGGTTGGCGCTCTCCACGTCGCGGAAGGTGGCGGCCATCGCTTCGCAGTCCCCGTTCGAGGCGGCGAAGTCGGTTGTGGTCGTGGTGGTGTCGCTCTCGACGACGGCGGAGTCGGTCGCCGTCTCCGTGGTGTCGGCGGCGGTGCAGCCGGCGAGGGCGAGGGTCGCGATCAGGGCGACTGCCAACGTCGGTTTCAGTCGGACGGGCATGGCGAGGCGCTCCTTCGTCGGCGCGGCGGTCGGAATGCCGGCCACGATTCCAGCACTTGCTATGCCTTGCCTATGGCTCCCCTCCGCGACGCCGCGCCCGTGCTCCCACTACGCTGGGGAGCCGAGGGCCTGTAGCTCAGTTGGCAGAGCAGCGGACTTTTAATCCGTGGGTCGTGGGTTCGAGCCCCACCGGGCCTACTCTTCGCGTTCGCTCTTGGAGCCACCCGGTGGACGAGGTCTGTGTGGGCGGAGTTTGCCGCGGGCTGCTTCCTTTCCCGCTCTAGGTCTTTGTCGGCTGGCGCAAGCCCGCGGCTCGTTCAACCACACCGCAGAGCCCCGTCTGCAGTGCCCGAGGGCGAGTCGGCGCTCTCGCCCCGAGCGGTTTCGCACTCGCAGATCGACCGTGACGCGCCGGCAGCTCAACACGAGCAAGAGCAATGACTGGCGCCTCGAGCCTTCCTCATCCTTGTAGGCTGGCTTGATGGATCTGTCGCGGAAGCTGGCATTGATCGACCAGCAAATCGTTGAAGCGAACGCAGGCGCGCCGGCTAGCTTTGACGATTGGCGCAACAAGACCGAGGTGATTGTTCGGTCGGTGTTCGGCGAAGATACTCCGATTCATCGAAAGTTCTCGTCGATCCGATACTCTCCCGCATTTTGGACAGAGCAAACGGATTTCCTTCCCTACCAACGCAGCGGAGTGCTTGAAGCAATAAGTGTCCTGCACTCCGCCAAGCTCGAACTGGAGATCCTGGCAGAGACTGCCCCGCAGAGACCAATTCCCGAAGCGCCCCCGGGGGCGGCACCCAATCGCGTCTTCATTATTCATGGGCAAAACGATGCAAGGAAGTACGAGCTTGAAGCGTTCCTGCAAAAGCTCGTAGCCAGCTCTCCGATAATCCTCCACCAAGAGCCCAACGGAGGGCGTGTCCTGATGGAAAAGCTTGAGGACAGCGCAGGATCTGCGGGGTATGCAATCGCATTGCTCACCGGGGATGACGTCGGTCGACCCAAGGCCCTAGGGCCAGACGAGGATCAGCCCCGACCGCGGCAGAACGTCGTGTTTGAGCTGGGTTTCTTCTTCGGCTTGATCGGGCGAAAGCGCGTCGCGGTCCTCTTCGAGGAAGGAGTCGAGCGCCCGAGTGACATTTCCGGCCTCGTGTATATTGCGCTCGACGCTACGGGAGGCTGGAAGAGCAAACTAGCTTCGGAAATCGCACACTCGGGTATCGAGGTCGATTGGAAGGCGGTTGTCCACGCGTGAGCTCAACTTCACCGAGGGTTCGTTTGCCAATGAACGCGACAATTCGCGCCACAAGAGCCGCTTGATTCCATGACGGCAATGAACGGACATCGACTGATCCGTCGTCGAGAAAGTTCACCTGCCATTGGCGGCTCGACGGCGCTGTCATATCGGCCCGGCGAACCCCAACACCGCACTTGCCGCCTGACCAACGTACGCCGCGTCTGCTCTCCCAGAGAGACACCGCGACTCGGCGATCGGCGGAGCACCACCGCCCCCGCCGCCACCTCCGCCTGATCTCGGGCGGGCGCCACGCCGCAAGGCACGACGAAAGTAGGTCTGATTGACAGACGCGATGTCGAACTATGAGGCGCGCGCTTGGGAGAAGCTCATCGCCCACGAGCAGTCGCGCCGCGGGAGCGTGCGAACTCGAGTTACGGAGAAACTGTCTGGAGCGTTGACGGGAGCCGCCTCATCCATCGACGGCCACTTCCGGAAGTTGCCCGGCGGCGACAAGATCGCTTCAGGAGTTGACGCGGCGATCAGAGCATCGCTCAGTGGCGCTGCAAACGCAATCTTCATCCCCGCGATCTCATCAGTCTCAATCGACAGCCGCGCGAGTCGACTACGCAAGCGATACCCGGAAGTCGGCGACGCGTCTCCCTTCTTCATCTTGGATCTCCAAGAACTCGACAAAGGACGGCCTCGCCAGAAGATAGCGATCCTGGGCGCAACCGCGTCTGCAGGGGCCTCCGTGGCGATTACTGGCGCTGAAGTCTCGACGACAGTCTCTGGCGGAGCAACCGCTGCGGTCGTGGCCGCAGCAATCGCTGGAGACGTCGCGGCCTCACTCGCGCTACTTGGCAGGGCGACTGCTGAAGTAGCCGTGCACTACGGTTTCGACCCGAACGAACCCGGGGAGGAGATCTTCCTCATGGGCGTCCTCTCGTACAGCACGGCAGCAAGCGTCGAAGGCAAAGTTGGGGCGCTGACCGCGCTGTCTAAGTTGAGCCAGCAGATGATGAGACGCGCCACCTGGAAGGAGCTCGAGAAGGACGTCCTGGTGAAAGTTATCCAGGCGGTGTTCACGAAGATCGGTATCCGGCTCACACACAAGCGACTTGCGCAGGTAGTGCCAGTGGTTGGCGGAGTCGTCTCGGCTGGTCTGAGCTACGACATGCTCAGCCGTGCGGTTCGAGATGCGTCGCATGTTTATCGAGCCCGCTACCTCGCGCAGAAGCATGGGCTCTCGTTCGACGACTGGGTGAGTCACGCAGCGAGCGCGCAGAAGATCAGCCCAGGACTCCAACATGAACTCGACGAGGCCCCGGTCGATGTCGAAGCCGAAGTTGACGAGGCAATCAAGGCCTCACTCGACGATGAGTCCGGGAACGATGTTGGCTCATAGCACCGAGATGCCGATCTTGCCGCGGGCGTGCTGCTCGCCGAAGTGGCGCAGCGCCTCGGCGGTCTCGGCGAGCGGGTAGCTGCGCTCGATGCTCGGCCGCACCTTGCCGGCGTCGATGAGGGCGGTCAGCTCAACCAGATCCGCCGCGTTCGCTGAGGCCGTGACCGGGCGAAGCTGCTGGCTGACGAACGTGTTCTGGAACGCGGCGGCGATCAGGCGTCCGATCGGGCCGAGAACAGGTCCGCCGCTTCCGGAAGACAACACCAGGATGCCCTTCGGGGTGAGAATGCGGCGCAGCTTCGACAGCGGGTGGTTGCCGACGACGTCGAAGATCACGTCGAACCTCTCGTCCCCGTCGGTGACGTCACGCTCGGTGTAGTCGATCACGTCATGGGCACCGAGCGAGCGGACCAGTTCGACGTTGCGCGTGCTGCAGACCGCGGTCACGGTGGCGCCGAGCGCGACGGCGATCTGCACCGCGAAGGTGCCGACACCGCCGGAGGCGCCGTTGATGAGGACGCGCTCGCCGGGGGCGACATGGGCGACAACGCGAAGACCCTGCAACGCGGTCATCCCGGCGAGCGGCACGCACGCCGCGTACTCGAAGCTGAGGCTCTGCGGGCGGCGCGCCAGCAGGCGCGCGGGGGCCACCACGTACTCGGCAAACGTGCCCGCCACCACCTCGCCGAAGACCTCGTCGCCGACAGCGAACTCGCTCACCTCGCTGCCGACCGCTGCAACCACTCCCGCGACATCCCGTCCGGGTGTCGGCGCCTTCGGCGCGCGCAGTCCGAAGAGGAGTCGCACCAGGTACGGCTCGCCGCGGGTCAGCAGCCAGTCGGCCGCGTTGACGGAGGCGGCCCGCACGCGGATGAGCACCTGATCCGGCTTCGGCGTGGGCACCGGCACCTCGCTGTACTCGAGGACTTCGGGGCCGCCGTATCGCTTCTGGGTGATCGCCTTCATGACTTCCTTCGCGCTCTCGCTCCTGGTGCAACACCATAGTGTGTGCTACACAGTATCGTGTTACTCACTCAACCTCTACCCCGGATCGGAACAACCATGAAGCTCTTCGCCCCGAACACCCGTCCCGCACTGCTGTCGACCCTGTGGGTCGTGCTGATGCTCAACTACCTCTACTGCGACGTGCTCGGCCTCTACGACCCGCACCACCTTGTCGCGCTCCAAGAGCAGACCATCGGAGGCGTGCCGTTCACGCCCGAGGCGCTCGTCGCGGCCGGCGTGCTGATGCAGATCCCGATCGCCATGGTGCTGCTCTCGCGCGTCCTGCGACAGGGCCTCGCCCGCTGGGTCAACGTCGCCGCAGCGACCGTGATGGGCGCCGTGCAGGTCAGCACGTTGTTTTTCGGCACTCCGCCGACGCCCGTGTACGCGTTCTTCTCCGCCATCGAGATCGCGCTGGCGATCGCCATCGTGGCGGTCGCGCTCACCTGGCGCCGCGCATCCGAACCCGTCGCGCACGAGAACCGCACCGTCGCCGCGTGACGCCCACTAGCGTGAAGAAGTGCTGAACGACGACGAGCTCGCAACCCACCGGCAGGAGCTGCGCCGGGGGACGGTCGTGGCCGCCTGCCTCGTGCTGCTTCAGCAGCCCAACTACGGCTACGCCCTGCTCACCGCCCTCGAAGACGCCGGATTCGCCGTGGACGCGAACACCCTCTACCCGCTGCTGCGCCGACTCGAGAAACAGGGCCTGCTGACCGCCGAGTGGAACACCGACGAGTCCCGGCCGCGCAAGTTCTATGTCACGAGCAGTGAGGGTGCGGCGCTCGCGCGCACCCTCGCCGCCGACTGGAACCAGCTGACCACCGCTTTCACGGCCCTCACGGAGAAGCCATGACCACCGCATCCACCCTCACCGACCGCTATGTCGCCGAAGCCGTGCGCGGGATACCCGCCGCCCAGCGCGCCGACATCGAGACGGAGCTGCGCGCCTCCATCGCCGACGCGATCGACGACCGCATGGAGGCGGGAGCGGATGCCGCGGCCGCCGAACTCGACGTGCTGACGGAGCTCGGCGCCCCGCGCCGCCTCGCCGCCAGCTACTCCGCGCGCCCGACGGCCCTCATCGGGCCCGACCTCTACCCCGACTTCGTGCGAGTGCTCACAGCGCTCCTCGCGACCGTCGTGCCGATCTGGTTCCTGTTCAGCGGGATCGTGACCTTCGTCGATGGCGCGACGCCGCTCGAGACCGTCGGCGCCGCGCTGTACGGCTCGCTCGAGACCGCCATGGCGATCGCCTTCTTCACGGCACTCGTGTTCGTGATCATCGAGCGCACCCCCACCATGCGCTCGCGGCATCGGGCGGCCTGGACCCCGGCATCCCTTCCCGAGGTGCGGGATCGACGCGGGTACCTGCAGGAGCTCGTCGGCGGCATCATCCTGCTGGTCGTGATTGCGGGCGCCGTGATCGCACTGCAGACCGCCGGCGCCGTCGAGGGTCCGGCGGGCACGCTGATCGGTCCGATCCAACCGGGGCTGTGGGCATCCGGCGCCCTGGTGATCGCGCTGTTCTACCCGATCGTGAGCATCGTGTTCCATGTCTTCGGCTACTACACCGGCTGGTCGACGCCGAACGCGATCGCGACCGTCGTATTCCAGGTGCTCTTCGTGGTGCCGGCGATCTGGCTGACCGCGAGCGGACGCCTGCTCAACCCCGACTACTTCGACGCGGTCGACTGGCCCGGCGGAGCGGCGGTCGTCACGACCGTGATCATCGTGCTCGTGCTGCTGTTCGCCCTGCTCGACGCGATCGACGGGATCGTGCGAGCGACGCGCTCGCGCCGCACGCGCTGAGCGCGCGGATGCGGCAGCGTCTCGTGCCGACCCCGCGCCCGCACGGCGCCTACGAGCAGCAGCTCGAGGCGCCCGGCGCATCCCCGGTCGAGCACACGCCGGTCGCCGGGAGGGTCAGCTCGACGGCGGTTGCGGCGGCGAGGTCGCCGGCGAGCCAGGCGGTGAGCGAGCGCACCTGCTCGTAGCCGGTCGCCAGCAGGAAGGTCGGGGCGCGTCCGTAGCTCTTCATCCCGGCGAGGAAGAACCCCTCCTCCGGGTGCTGCAGCTCGGCGAAGCCGTGCGGTTCGACGGTGCCGCAGGTGTGCTCGTTGGGGTCGATGAGCGGCGCAAGACGACGCGGCGCCTCCACGATTTCGTCCAGGTCGAGGCGCACTTCGCGCAGCATGTCGAGGTTCGGGCGGAACCCGGTCGCGTTGACCACCAGGTCGGTGTGGTGCTCGACGAGCTCCCCGGCGCGGGCGCCGACGAGCCGCACGCCCTCCGCCTGGCGCTCCAGGCGCACGATCTCGAAGCGGTCGACCACCTCGATCGCCCCGGAAGCGACGACCGCGTCGACGCGAGCCCCGAGGGAGGCGCGCGCGGCCAGCTCGTCATCGGGCGAGGTGGTGACGCGCACCGCGGAGGCGTTGCGGATCAGCCAGGTGACCCGGGTTCCCGGCTCCTCCCGCGCCAGCTGGGCGAGGGCGAGCAGCGTGTTGGCGGCCGAATGCCCGGCGCCCACGACAGTGGTGTGACGACCGGCGAAGTGCGCGCGCTCCCGGCCGAGCACGTCGGGAAGCGCATGGCTGACGAGGTCGGCGACCTCCGGCAGGCCGAGCGGCTCGAGACCGCTCGAGGCGAGGCTGTTGGGCGAGCGATAGGTGCCGGAGGCGTCGATCACGGCGCGCACCGGCACGTCGGTCAACTCGCCGCCATCGCGCACCCGCACCAGGAACGGGGTGGACTCGCGCCGCGCGGTGCGGGTGCGATCCATTCCCTCGCGCGTGACGGCGACCACCTCGACGCCGGTGCGCACCCGGTCGGCGATCTCGGGCAGGGCCGCGAGGGGCGTGAGGTACTGCTCGACGAGCTCGGTGCCGGTCGGCAGCGACTTTTCGGCCGGATGCGTCCAGCCGGTCGCCTCGAGCAGCCGACGCGAGGCCGGGTCGACGAGCTGCTGCCACGGCGAGAACAGCCGCGTATGACCCCACTGGCGCACGCTGTCGGCGACGCTGTCGCCCGCCTCGAACACGACGAAGTCGATGCCGCGCTCCACCAGGTTGGCGGCGGCGGCGAGCCCGATCGGGCCCGCGCCGATGATGGCGACCGGGAGCGCATCGCGTCGTTCGCTGCTCACGGGACGGCGGGTCAGGTCGATCAGAGTCACGAGGGGCCTTTCGCTTCATCGACAGGTGTCGATA
>DCRR01000013.1:132416-137624 GCA_002325245.1 Microbacteriaceae bacterium UBA1487
CGGCCTGCTGCGCGCCCCTCACCCGCGCGCCGCTCGACGCCGCCGAGGCCGACGACGTCGCCCGCCGGTTCAAGGCGCTCGGCGATCCGACCCGCGTGCGGCTGATCTCGATCGTCGCCGCCTCCGACGGCCAAGAGGCCTGCGTGTGCGACCTCACCGAACCGGTCGGGCTCAGCCAGCCGACCGTCTCGCACCACCTGAAGATCCTGATGGATGCCGGCTTCCTCACCCGCAGCAAGCGCGGCACCTGGGCGTACTACCGTCTCGTCCCGGGCAGCCTGGAACAGCTCGGGCTCGTGCTCGCCACCGGCTGAGTCGGCGCTAGACGATCGTGGCGCCGAACGCCCAGCCGAGGGCGTAGGTGACCGCGGCGGCGCCGTAGCCGATGGCAAGCTGCCGCAGCGCGCGCTTCAGCGGGGACGCGCCGGAGAGCACCCCGACGATCGCGCCCGTCGCCAGCAGCGCGAGGCCGACCGCGACGGAGGCGATCACGACCGCCACCAGCCCGTCTGCGCCGAAGAGGTAGGGCAGCACCGGGATCACGGCCCCCGCCGCGAAGAACGCGAAGCTCGAGATCGCGGCCCGCCAGGTGGAGCCGACCGCCTCGTGCTCGTCGTGGTCGTCGTCGTGGTCGATGCGGCGTACCGCCAGCACCTCCTGCGCGCGCTGCTCGGCCTGCTCCTCCGACATGCCGCGAGCGCGATACACGAGCGCGAGCTCGTTCGCGTCGACGTCGAGCGCCGCCACCGCGCCGTGCGAGGCCGGGTCGGCGCGGGAGGCGGTGAGCAGCTCGCGCTGCGAGCGCACCGAGACGTATTCCCCCGCCGCCATGGAGAGGGCTCCGGCCAGGAGCCCCGCGATGCCGGTGAACAGCACCACCGAGGAGGCGGCTCCGGTCGCGCTCACCCCGAGCACCAGCGCCAGGTTCGAGACGAGTCCGTCGTTCGCGCCGAACACCGCCGCGCGGAACGTGCCGGCCAGCCGCAATCGTCCCCGGGCCGCAAGGCCGCGCAGCACCTCGCCGTGGATGCGCTCGTCGGCCGCCATGGCGTCCGTCGCATCCGCGTCGTCGTCGTAGGGCGAGCGCGCCTCGGCGCGCTGCGCCAGGGCCAGCACGAACAGGCTGCCGAAGTGCCTCGCCAGCCACGCCAGACCGCGGGTGCGCAGGCTGCCGCGCTTCGGGGCGCCGACGTCGTCGCCGAGCAGCGCGAGCCAGTGCGCCTCGTGGCGCCCCTCGGCGCTGGCCAGGCCGAGCAGGATCTCGCGCTCCGCCCCCTCGGCCCGCTCGGCGAGTTCGCGATAGACCTGGGCCTCCGCGCGCTCGTCGGCGAGGTGCCGCCGCCAGCGCTGGATCTGCCGTCGCGTCGGGGAGCTCATGCGCCGTACACCAGACCCCACGAGCCCTCCCAGCGCTCCCCCGGCTCGAGCCAGATGAGACCCTGGCCCGAGTTGAGGGCATCCGGCGGCGCGGTCATCGGCTCCACCGCGACAGCGGCGACGCGCTCCCCCGCCTTCGGGAAGATCTGCGTCGTGAACACCTGCACGTAGCCCCAGTCGGCGTTCTGCCAGAGCGTCAGGCGACGCCCGTCGGGGGCCTCGAGCCACGCGCTCGCCCCGCGCACGCTGGCATCCGGCTCCCCGGCCATCGGCGTGAGGGTGAGACCCCCGAAGGCGGTGTCGAGGTCGAGCTCGCCGACCGGTCGGGGCGTGCGCACGTCGGCGCCGGTGCCGTCGACCGGCGATTCGGCGATCGGGTTCATCCGCTCGTCGACCTCGAAGAAGCGGGACGCCGGAACGGTGAGCCGCAGATCGGTGATCGGCACGTCGCCGATCCGCAAATACGGATGCGTGCCCACCGCATAGGGCGCCGACCGCGTCGCGCGGTTCTCGACCCCGTGGGTGACGGTCAGTCCGTCGGCGACCACCTCGTAGCGCACCCAGGTGTCGAGCTCGAAGGGCCAGCCGTGCTGCGGGGCGATGCGGGCGCCGAGGGTCACCGCCTCCGCCGTGCGCTCGCGCACCTCGTACTCGGCGAACTGCAGCAGCCCGTGCAGGGCGCCGCCGCGGACCGGCTCGGTGATGTCGAGCTGCTGCACGGCGCCGTCGAGCATCCAGCGCGCATCCCGCACGCGGTTCGGCCACGGCGACAGCACGACGCCGTTGCAGAACTCGGGTGCCTCCCCGGCCGGAACCGGCTCGGTGAGCTGCACGCCGTCGACACTCAGCGCGCACAGCACCGCGCCGACGGAGCCGATCTCGGCGCGCACGACGCCGCGCTCCAGCAGGAGACGTTCACCGGTGGGGGCACGCATGATGTGAGCCTAGGCCTGGGGCGCCGGGCTGTAGCGCACGCCCCACGAAGCCTCGGCCCGCTCGCCCGGGTCAAGCCAGCGCAGGTCGGTGCCGGAGTTCAGCGCGTCCGGCGGAACCGTCATCGGCTCCAGGGCGACCGCGCGGTGCAGGCCCTCCTCGCCGGGAAAGTCGGCCGGGGTGAACACCTGCAGCCACCGGAACGCCGGGTCGGCCCAGACCGCCGTTGAGGCACCGTCGGGTGCGACCAACCACGCCACCTCCGCCGTTTCGGCGCGGTTCGCCAGCTGGCCGAAGCCGACGTTGAAATCGGCACCCGCGAGCGACGTCGCTGCACGCAGGTCGAACTCGGTGCCCGCCACCGGGTGCTCGGCGACCGGGTTGAGCCGGTCATCCAGCTCCAGGCGGGTCTCGCCCGCCACCCGCAGCGTCAGCTCGTCGGTCGGAGTCTCGCCGACCCGGAAGTACGGATGCGCGCCGACCGACCAGGGCGCGCGGGCCGTGCCGAGGTTCGCCGCGCCGTGCGTGACGGTGAGTCCATCGGCCTCCAGCGCGTACGTCACCCAGGTGTCGAGAATGAACGGCCAACCATGCTGCGGGTAGATGGTCGCTCCGAGCGTGATCCAGCTGTCGGTGCGGGCGCGCTCGCGGTAGTCGGTGTTGCGCAACAGCCCGTGAATCGCGCCGCCGCGGCCGACATCGGTGATGTCCAGCTGCTGCACCTCCCCGTCGAGCGTCCACCGCGCATCCTTCACCCGGTTCGGCCACGGCGCCAGCACGATGCCGCAACCGTGCGAGGGCAGGCTGTCGGCGGGGACGGTCTCGGTGATCCGGACGCCGCCGACGCGCACCTCGCGCAGCACCGCCGCGAGGGCGCCGATCTCGACCCGCACGCGACCATCTTCGAGCACAAACTGTTCACCGGTGGGAGAGTTCACGTCCGTCAGCCTAGGAGGTCGGGCACCGCGAGCCGAGTGCCCGCGCGGGCGGCGACGCCGCGCAGCGCCTCGACGGCGGCCGGGTCGCCCGCGGTGACAAGCGTGTCGAAGTCGGCGAGGTTTCCGATACGGCCGAGGTGACGCTGGCCCCATTTGGACGCGTCGGCCACCAGCACGCGCCGCGTCGCCGCGGCGACCAGGGCGCGCTTGATCTCCGCCTCCGGCAGGTTGAGGTTGGTGACCGCGCCGTCGTCGGCGATGCCGTTGCCGCCCAGGATCGCGAGGTCGGCGTGCAGTTCGGGGAGCGTGTTCGCGGCCAGCGGCGCCACCAGCGAGTGCTGCAGCGGCCGCAGCGTGCCCCCGGTCACGATCACGGTGAACCGCGGGATCGCCGCCTCCAGCGCGAGCGCGATCGACAGCCCGTTAGTGATCACCGTCAACTCGGTCAGGTCGCGGCGGGCCACGAGCGCGCGGGCCACGGCGAGTGTCGTCGAGCCGACATCGAGCAGAACGCTCGAGCCGTTGGCCACGAGCGCGGCGGCGCGGCGCCCGATCGCGCGCTTCAGCTCGGCGTCGCGCTCGGCGGCCGTCTCGACGGGAGCTTCGCGCTCGGTGCCGGGCACCGGCATCGCGCCGCCGTGCACGCGGCGCACCAGGCCGGCCTCGTCGAGGGCGCGAAGGTCGGAGCGCACCGTCACCTCGCTCACGCCGAAGTGATCGCGCACCTCCGACACCCGCACGTACCCACGCTCGGCGACGAGGGCCGCGAGGGCGGCTCGTCGGGCCTCTGCGGGGAGCTCGCCCCGGTCATCCATGGTCGCCCTTTCGCTCCGCGCGCCTTTCGATTTCTGTCGCATCTGCAAGCGCCGCTTTCAATATCGTAATCAGGTGCCCATCACTCACCACCGCAGCACCCTCGCCGACGGCCGCGAACTCATCTACTTCGACGACGCCGACACCGCCCTCGGGCCCGAGCGCGCGCTCGACCGTCGCGAGCTCGACCCGCGCCCCGCCACCGCCACCATGCGCCAGGACGTTCTCACCGGTGACTGGGTCTCGATCGCCGCCGCCCGCCAGAACCGCGCCTTCCTGCCGCCCGCCGAGCTCGACCCGCTCGCGCCGCAGAGCCCCGGCAACCCCTCCGAGGTGCCGTCGCTCTACGACGTGGCCGTGTTCGAGAACAAGTCGCCCTCCTTCGGTCCGGCGCTCGCCGACGACCCGAACGCGCCGCAGGGGCTCGCCGACCTGGCGACGCTCGGCTACGGGCGCACCCGCACCTCCGTCGGCCGCTGCGAAGTGGTCTGCTTCAGTCCCGAGCACGAAGGCTCGTTCGGCAGCCTCAGCCCCAGCCGCGCCCGCACCGTCATCGAGGCGTGGGCGCACCGCACCGCCGAGCTCTCGGCGATGCCCGGCATCGAGCAGGTGTTCCCGTTCGAGAACCGCGGCGAGGCGATCGGCGTCACCCTGCAGCACCCGCACGGGCAGATCTACGCCTACCCCTACGTCACGCCGCGCACCGCGCGCCTGCTCGACTCGATCCGGCAGCTCGGGCCCGACCTGTTCGAGCGCATCCTCGAATTCGAGCGCGCCAGCGAACGCGTCGTGCTCGCCGGCGAGCACTGGACGGCCTTCGTGCCGTTCGCGGCGCGCTGGCCCATCGAGATCCACCTGATGCCCCACCGCCATGTCGCCGACTTCGCCGAGACGAGCGAGGCCGAGCGCGACGAACTGGCGACGCTCTACCTGCGACTGCTGCGCGGCGTCGATGCGCTCTACGACACCCCCACCCCGTACATCGCCGCGTGGCATCAGGCCCCGGTGAACGTGGGACGCGACAGCGTACGCTTGCACCTCGAACTCACCTCGCCGCGCCGTGCGGCCGACAAGCTCAAGTACCTCGCCGGCTCGGAAGCCGCGATGGGAGCCTGGATCGGCGACGTCACCCCCGAAGCCGCGGCGG
>DCRR01000013.1:137726-140116 GCA_002325245.1 Microbacteriaceae bacterium UBA1487
CGGGTCAACCTGATCGGCGAGCACACCGACTACAACGACGGATTCGTGCTGCCCTTCGCGATCGACCGCCGCACGCTCGTCGCGGTCGGGGTGCGCGACGACGGCGTGCTGCGCGTCGCCTCCACCTTCGGCGACGAGAGCGTCGAGGTCGAGCTGGCCGAGCTGGCGGCGATCGTGGCCGAAGGCGGACTCGACGGATGGGCCGCGTATCCGCTCGGCGTTGCGTGGGCGCTCGGCGAGGCCGGGGCCGACCTGGCGGCGGTGCCAGGGCTCGACCTGGTGATCGACTCCAACGTGCCGGTCGGGGCGGGCCTGTCGTCGTCCGCCGCGATCGAGTGCGCCGTCGCCCTCGCGCTCGACGAGGTGTGGCAGCTCGGGCACACGCGGGGTCAGCTGGCGCGCGTCGGCCAGCGGGCCGAGAATATCGCCGTCGGCGCGCCGACCGGGATCATGGACCAATCAGCCTCGCTGCTCGGGCAGCGTGATGCGGGGGTGTTCCTCGACTGCCGCTCGCTCGAAGCGGAGGTCATCGAGCTCGGCTTCGCCGAGGCGGGGCTCGTGCTGCTCGTGATCGACACCGGCGTGAAGCACTCGCACGCGACCGGCGGCTACGGCGAGCGCCGCGCCTCCTGCGAGGCCGGGGCTGCCGCGCTGGGTGCCGCCTCGCTGCGCGACGTGACCGTCGACGACCTGCCGCGCGCCCGCGACCTCCTCGACGACGTCACCTTCCGCCGCGTGCGCCACGTCGTCACCGAGAACCAGCGGGTGCTCGACACGGTGCGCGTGCTGCGCGAGGCCGGGCCGCGCGCGATCGGCGAGCTGCTGGATGCCTCCCACGTCTCGATGCGCGACGACTTCGAGATCTCGGTGCCCGAGCTCGACTTGGCGGTGGAGACAGCGCAGGCGAACGGCGCGCTCGGCGCCCGGATGACCGGCGGCGGCTTCGGCGGCGCCGCGATCGCGCTGGTGCCGGGCGAGGAGCTGTCGCGCGTGCAGGTCGCCCTCGACGGCGCTTTCGCCGAGCACGGCTTCTCGGCCCCCGAGCTCTTCACCGTCACCCCCTCCCACGGCGCCCTCCGCGAGCCCTGACCCGCGCCCGCTCGGCAGTGTGTGGGCGCGCGGCGGGGCTAGGGGGTGCGGCGGGCTGCGACGAGCTGGGAGACGATGATCGCCGCCGCGACCGCCGCACCGACCACGAGGGTGAGCGGGTCCGACTGCGCCTTGAGCGCGACGAACGGGACCAGCACGGCCGCATCGAGCACGATCGACAGCACTGGCACCCACCGTCGCGCCCGCACCTTCCGATGCAGAGTCCGCAGCACTCCCCACTGGACGGCGATGTCCATCGTGAGGTAAAGCAGGGCCCCCATCGAGGCGATCTGGCCCAGGTCGAACAGCGCGGTGACCAGAATTGCCAACCCGGCCGTGATGAGCAATGGCTGGTGAGTGACCCGACTCGGCAAGGCCGGGGCCTGCCCCATCCCTTGCAGCATCTCGTAGAGCCGCGACACCGAATAAAGGCTTGCAAGCAGGCCGGAGAGGGTCGCCACGACCGCGATGGCGACCGTGATGCCGACGCCCCACGCGCCGAAGAGCGGCTCGGCCGCTTCAGCGAGGGAGTAATCCCGGGCCTCGATCGCGCCCTCGGCGCCGATGCTCGCGGCCACCGACAGTGTGATGAGCGCATACAGCATCGCGCAGACGGCGATCGATATCGCGATCGAGCGTCCGATGTTGCGCGTCGGGTCGGCGATGTCGTCACCCTGGTTGGTGATCGTCGTGAACCCCTTGAACGCCAGCACACACAGCGTGGTCGCGGCGAGCAGGCCGAGCACATCGATCGGGCCGGACGACGCCGGCACAGCGATCCCGTCGCCCACGGTCGCAGCGCCGATCAAGCCCGCGATCGCCAGGATCGCGATCCCCGCGATCTTGATCGTCGCCGTCACGAGCGCCGAACGCTCAACCAGCCGGTTGCCGACCAGATTGGCGATCGCCGCGGCCGAGATCGCGACGACACCCAGCACCGGCACCAGCACCACGGAATCCTGCAACCCGAACGGGCGCAGCAGGTACGTGCCGAAGGTGCGGGCAAGAAGGCTCTCCGCCACGACCATCGAGACGTACATGAACAGCGAGAACGAGCCGGCGATGACTCCCGGGCCATACGCGTCCTTCAGCAGCATGGCGATGCCGCCAGAGGACGGGTTCACGGCTGAGTATCGGATGTACGCGTAGGAGCTCACCGCGGCTACCACCGCACCGAGAACGAACGCGACCGGGAACCACTCGTCCGCGAGTTCGGCGACCTGCCCCACCAGCGCGAAGATCCCCGCGCCGATCATCACACCGGTGCCGAGCGACACCGAACCTGCCAGGCTGATCTTCTG
>DCRR01000021.1:0-11666 GCA_002325245.1 Microbacteriaceae bacterium UBA1487
CGTGACGTAGCATGGATACCCCCGGTGGGTATACCCTCGGGGCCTCAGACCAAGGAGCGCGAACCATGTGCAACTCGACCACCCCGGCCGGACAGCTCGGACTGACCGACGCCAACCACGAATGCCACTGCGGCAGCGCAAACCCGGCACACACGATCAGCGCGCGCCCCGAGGGCAGCATCGAGTCCGACTACCTCGTCGACGGGATGACCTGCAGCCACTGCGTCGCGAGCGTCACCGAAGAGCTGAGCGAGCTCGACGGGGTCGAGCGCGTCGACGTCGACCTCAACGCGGGCGGCGCCTCGCGCGTCACCGTCATCAGCAGTGCCCCGATCGCCGCCGAGCGGATCAGCGCCGCGATCGCCCAGGCCGGCTACTCGCTCAGCCCCGCATCATGAGCACCGCCGTCGACCTCGAGATCGGCGGCATGACGTGCGCCTCCTGCGCGAACCGCGTCGAGCGCAAGCTCAACAAGATCGACGGGGTCACGGCGAGCGTCAACTACGCCACCGAGAAGGCGCACGTCGACGCCCCCGGCGTTGACGTCGCCACGCTGATCGCCGCCGTCGAATCCGCCGGCTACACGGCCGCGCTTCCCACTCCGCCCGTCGGCAGCCCTGCCGACGACGCGGCGCCCGGTGACCCCGAACTGCGCGCGCTCCGTCAGCGGCTCATCATCTCCGCATCCCTCGCCGTGCCGGTCGCACTGCTCTCGATGATCCCGGCGCTGCAGTTCACGAACTGGCAGTGGCTCGCCCTCACTCTCGCCGCACCGGTCGCCGTCTGGGGCGCCTGGCCCTTCCACCGAGCCGCCGCCGTCAACGCTCGACACGGCGCCGCCACCATGGACACCCTGATCAGCGTCGGCGTCACGGCCGCCTTCGCCTGGTCGCTGTACACCCTCTTCTTCGGCATGGCGGGGATGCCCGGCATGCAGATGACGGTGACCCTCTTCGGCACGCCGGGCGAGGCATCCGGGGAGATCTACCTCGAGGTCGCCGCTGCGGTGACCGTGTTCATCCTCGGCGGGCGCTACCTGGAGGCACGCGCCAAGGCGCAGTCGGGGGCCGCGCTGCGCGCGCTGCTCGAACTGGGCGCCAAGGACGCGGTCGTGCTGCGCTCCGGCACCGAGGTGCGCGTGCCCGTCGACACGCTCGTGCCCGGCGACAGGATCGTCGTGCGCCCCGGCGAGAAGATCGCCAGCGACGGGCTCGTGCTCGAGGGCGCCTCCGCCGTCGACGCGAGCATGCTGACCGGCGAATCCGTGCCGGTCGAGGTCGGCCCGGGCGACCGGGTCGTCGGCGCCACGCTCAGCGTCGGCGGGCGACTGGTGATCGAGGTGACGCGCGTCGGAGCCGACACCGAACTCGCCCGGCTCGGCCGCCTCGTCGAGGAGGCCCAGACCGGCAAGGCCGCCGTGCAGCGACTCGCGGACCGCGTCTCGGCGGTGTTCGTTCCCGTCGTCTTCGGCCTCGCGCTCCTCGCGTTCGCGGGCTGGCTCCTGTCCGGCGCGAGCGTCGAACTCGCTTTCACGGCCGCCGTCGCGACGCTCATCATCGCCTGCCCCTGCGCCCTCGGACTCGCGACCCCCACCGCGCTCATGGTGGGCACCGGTCGCGGTGCGCAGCTGGGCATCCTGATCCGCGGGCCGCAGGTGCTCGAGCCGACGCGCCGCATCGACACGATCGTGCTGGACAAGACCGGCACCGTGACCACCGGCCGGATGCGGGTCGTCGCCGCGACCCCGATCGGCAGCACGGCGGCGGGCGAGCTGCTGCGCCTGGCAGCCGGGGTCGAATCCGGCTCGGAGCATCCGGTGGCGCAGGCGATCCTCGAGCACGCGCAGGCCGAGAGGGTCGTCGCGCCCTCGCCGGAGCGGTTCGTCGCGCACGCCGGGTTCGGCGTCGAGGCGGTCATCGACGGCCACGCCGTCGTCGCGGGCCGCGCGAGCTGGCTCGCCGAGGCATGGTCGCTGGACGTCCCCGCCGAGGCGGTCGCCGCCGCGTCGGAGGCCGAGGCGAGCGGACGCACCGCCATCGTCGTCGCGTGGGATGGCGAGGTGCGCGGCGTGCTGAGCGTCGGCGACACGGTCAAGCCGAGCAGCGCGCAGGCGATCGCCCGGTTCCGCGAGCTCGGCCTGCGCCCGGTGCTGCTCACCGGCGACAACGCGGGCGCCGCGCACGCGGTCGCCGCCGCCGTCGGGATCGACGAGGTGCACGCCGGGGTGACGCCGCAGGGCAAGCTCGACGTGATCCGCGCCCTCATCGCGGATGGCCGCACGGTCGCGATGGTCGGCGATGGCGTGAACGATGCGGCCGCGCTCGCGGCGGCCGACCTCGGCATCGCGATGGGCGGCGGAACGGATGCGGCGATCGCCGCGAGCGACGTCACCGTGGTCAGCGGCGACCTCCTGGTGGTCGCCGACGCGATCCGGCTGGCCCGCCGCACGCTCGGCACCATCAAGGGCAACCTGTTCTGGGCTTTCGCCTACAACGTGGCCGCGATCCCGATCGCGATGCTCGGCCTGCTGAACCCGCTCATCGCGGGCGCCGCGATGGCGTTCTCCTCCGTCTTCGTGGTCACGAACAGCCTCCGCCTCCGCCGCTTCCGCCCCGCCTGAGACCGCCGCGCGCGCGGCGGCTAGAGGGCGACGCCGCGGTTGCGCCGGCGGGTGTGCTTGGGCGCGCGGCCGCCGATGAACGAGCGGTCGGAGGCCACCACGAAGCCGTGACGCAAGGCCTGCCGGCCGATCAGCATCCGGAAGCCCATCTCGTCCCGATTGGTGAGGGTCACCTCGATGTGAACGTCCTGCCCCACGAGCACGATCGGCATCTCGACGACGAGCCGCTCATCGACATGCCCCGAGGAGCTGCGCACGCGGCGGTGATCCTTCACCGGCAGCTCGACGATCACATCGTCGTCATTGGTGCGCTGCCAGGGGTGGATGTGGAACCGCGCCCACTCGTCCCCATTGCGCTCGAAGGGCTCGATGTTGAAGGCGTGGATCGCGGAGGTCTGCGCGCCGGTGTCGAGTTTCGCCTTGATCCACGGAATTCCGATTTCGGGCATCTGAACCCACTCACGCCACCCCGCGAGGGTGTTTGAATGAGAGGACACGCCCATCCCCCTATCTTGTCAGGGCCCCTCCATGAAACTTGCGATCCTGTCGCGCGCCCCCCGGGCTTATTCCACCCAGCGCCTGCGCGCCGCCGCCGAGCAGCGCGGCCACGACGTCAAGGTGCTCAACACCTTGCGCTTCGCGATCGACCTCTCGGGCGACGATCCGGACCTGCAGTTCCGCGGCAAGCAGCTGAGCGACTACGACGCAATCCTGCCGCGCATCGGCAACTCGATCACCTACTTCGGCACCGCCGTGGTGCGCCAGTTCGAGCAGATGGATGTCTACACGCCGAACACCGCGAACGGCATCTCGAACGCCCGCGACAAGCTGCGGGCCACGCAGATCCTGTCGCGCCACAACATCGGGATGCCGGCCACCACCTTCGTGCGCAACCGCGCCGACGTGCGCCCCGCCATCGAACGCGTCGGCGGCGCCCCCGTGGTGATCAAGCTGCTCGAGGGCACCCAGGGCATCGGCGTGATCCTGGCCCCCGACCAGAAGGTCGCCGAGGCGATCATCGAGACGCTGCACTCGACGCGGCAGAATGTGCTCATCCAGCGCTTCGTGAGCGAGAGCCGCGGGCGCGACATCCGCGCCCTGGTGGTCGGCGACCGGGTGGTCGCGGCGATGCGCCGCACCGCGAGCGGCGACGAGTTCCGTTCGAACGTGCACCGCGGCGGCTCGGTCGAGGCGGTCGAGCTCTCGAGCGAGTACAAGGATGCGGCCGTCCGCTCCGCCCAGATCATGGGGTTGAAGGTCGCCGGCGTCGACATGCTGGAGGGCGCCGACGGTCCGCTCGTGATGGAGGTCAACTCCTCGCCGGGCCTGCAGGGGATCGAGACGGCGACCCAGCTGGATGTCGCGGGCGCCATCATCGATTACATCGCCAACCAGGTCGCCTTCCCCGAGATCGACGTGCGTCAGCGCCTCAGCGTCTCGACCGGCTACGGCGTCGCCGAGCTGCTCGTGCACAACAACGCCGACCTGGTCGGCAAGAAACTCGGCGACTCGGGCCTGTGGGAGCGCGACATCACGGTGCTGACGCTGCACCGCTCGGCCTCGGTGATCCCGAACCCGCGCAAGGGCGTCGTGCTCGAGTCCGGCGACCGCCTGCTGTGCTTCGGCAAGCTGGAGGAGATGCGCTCGATGATCCCCGAGCGCCGTCGCCGGCGCGCCAAGGTGCGGAAGCTTCCGACCGAGGCGATGCCGAACGAGGACGCCTAGCCGAGAAGCGCCGGACGCTGGGGAATCCAGCAGCGAACGGAATCCCGGTACGCCCGGAACTCGTCGCCGAACTTCGCTTCCAGGTCGGCCTCCTCGTGCGGCCTGACGGCGTAGTTCCAGACCAGCGAGCCCACTACCGCGTAGGCGACGACGAGCCAGGACGAGAGGATCAGCCCCACCGCGGCGCCCTGCACGATTCCGCTCAGCGCCATCGGGTTGCGAACGAAACGGTACGGCCCCGAGACGACGAACTCGTTGGGCATCGCAGCCGGAAGCGGCGTGCCGTTGCCGCGAATGGACATGGTGAGCCCCGACCAGATCCCGAGGGCGCTCGACAGCGCCAGCACGACGACGCCGATGACGCCGACCGGCTCCGGCAGCGCCACATGCAGATCCCACCGCCGCTCGGCCGCGACGACGACGAGCGGAATCGCGACCAGGAAGAACCCCCAGAACACCGCGATCTGGAGCATGGTCGCCGCCACGTGAACCGCGCGGCCTTGCCGCGGACGCGCCACCCGAAACGCGAACGGCCCGCGCATGATCCACTCGGTGGGCACTCGGCCGAGGATGACCTCGAGCAGCGCCACGACGGATCCGGCACTCGCCGCCGCCATCGCCACCACGCCCCACCCCGCCTCGGTGGTGATCGTCGCGTACCCCGCGAGCGCGAGGGTCACCAGCAGCGTCCACGCCGTCGCGATCACCGCAGCGGCGCGAATGCCGGCTGCGGCGAGCGCGGAGCCGACCACGAACAGCGGAACATCGAGCACTGCCACCACGAGCGGGTCGAGGCCGCCGAGCGTCGCCTCGCGCACGCCGGGGAGTCCCGCGACGGCGACCCACCACGCCGCGCCGAGCACGGCTTGCGCCGCGAAGTAGAGCCGCCCCCATCGCATGAGCGAAACGTAGCAGTCGGCGGCCGCGCGCTGGGCCTCGGCGCCGGGTCGACGAACAGGAGGCGGCAGCTCGGGCGAGTGCCGAGTCAGGAGTGAACCGTCACACGTCTAGCGCGGCCCCCTCCCGACGATCTAGCGTGGCGACGTGGACCCGGACGCGCAGGAGGCGGCACCGACGACAATTCTCGTCGTCGAGGACAGCCTGGCGATCAGCGACGTCGCCGCAACCGCGCTGCGCTTCCAGGGCTACGACGTCGTCCAGGTCGCGGACGGGCTCGACGGACTGACTCACGCCACGACGCATCCGGTGGATCTGATCGTGCTCGACGTGATGCTGCCGGGCATGGACGGTTTCGAGGTCTGCCGGCGACTGCGCGAGCAGGACGTGCCGACGCCGGTGCTGTTCCTGACCGCCCGCGGCGACCTCGACGATCGCGTGCGCGGCCTCGACGTCGGCGGCGACGACTACCTGCCGAAGCCGTTCACCGTCGACGAGCTCACCCTCCGGGTGGCGGCGATCCTGCGGCGCGCGAATCCCGCGCCGATCACCGAGACCCTCCAGGTCGGCTCCTTGAGTCTCGACCCGGCAACCCTGGAGGCGTCCCGCGACGGCCGGTCGATCGAGCTCTCGGCGACCGAGTACCGCCTGCTGCACTACCTGATGGTGAACGAGGGGGTCGTGCTCTCCAAGAGCCGGATCCTCGAGGCGGTCTGGGGCGACGACGGCGACCACAATCCGAACGTCGTCGAGCTGTACATCGGGTATCTGCGCAGGAAGCTCGACGGCGACCATCCGCCGCTCATCGAGACTCGGCGCGGCCTCGGCTACCTGCTCCGCGAGGATTCCGCGTGAGGCGGATGTCGCTCCGCCGGATGCTGCTCCTCCCGGTGCTGGCCGCGATCATCGTCGGATTCGTCGCGTTCGCGGTCGCGGTCGACGTCAGCGAGCGGGCGCTGCGCCTGGCGGAGCTCGACCAGGAGCTCGCCCGGGCCGAGCTGAGCCCGATGCGGACCGTCGACCCGGAGCCCGCGGGCGAATCGGCGACATCGACTCCGCGACCGACCTCGGAGCTGGCAGCCGACCTGCCGGTCCAGCTGACGCTCACCCAGGCCGGCGCGGTCGTGGCGACCGGAGGGGCCGCAAGTCCGTTCTCGCTCGACGAGCTCGCCGAGATCGCCGCCCAGCCGAGCGGCACGACGTTCAACGTCAACGGCTACCGGGTGCTCGTCACCGCTCTGCCCGAGACTCTCGTGCGCGTCACCGCCCTGTCGCTCTCCGGCTTCGAGGCGGCCATCGCGGCGCTGCGCGGCACACTCGCGCTCGGCGGGCTCGTCATCGTCTCGATCGAGGCGGTGGTCGTGTGGGTGCTCGCGCGGCGGATCGCCACCCCGATCGCCGCCGTCTCCGCGGGCGTCTCACGGATCGCCGACGGGGAGCTCGACACCGCGGTGTGGGCGCCCGGCGGCTCGCGTGAGGTGACGATGCTCACCCACGACGTCGGTCGCATGGTCGCGCGGCTCCGCGCGGCGCTCGCCGAGCGCGAGCAGTCCGCCGCCGACGCGACGCGCGCCCGCGACGACCTGCGCCGACTCCTCGCCGATGTCGCGCACGAGGTTCGCACCCCGCTGACCGCGCTCCGGGGCTACAGCGAGCTGTACCAGCGGGGCATGCTCACCGAGACCGGCGCCCTCGATCGAGCGATGACCCGCATCGGGGAGGAGAGCGCCCGGCTGCACCTGCTGGTCGACTCGATCCTGCAGACCGCGCGCACCGGCGACGCCCCCGCAGCCGTGCGGGAGCCCGTCGAGATCGCCCGCGTCATCCGCAACGTCGTCGACGACCTTCGCGCGGCGTTCCCCGGCCGCCGAATCGACGAGCGGGTGGATGTGCCCGATCGCAGCCTGGTGGGCGACCGGGCGCAGCTTCACCAGGCCGTGCTCAACCTGGGCGCCAACGCCTGCCGGCACAGTCCCGCGGATTCGCCGATCACCTTCGAGGCGACCGCCTCCACCGACCGGGTCATCATTCGGGTCATCGACCACGGCCCCGGCATCCCCGAATCGGAGCGCGACAAGATCTTCCTGCCGTTCTACCGCTCCGATCCGGCCCGCGCGCGACTGGACCGGGATGGCGCCGGACTCGGTCTCACCGTCACAGAGCAGATCGTGTTCGAGCACGACGGAAGGGTCAGCGTCAGCGAGACACCGGGAGGCGGGGCGACGTTCGCGATCGAGCTGCCGCTCGCCTCCAACTAGCGCAGTCCCGCCTGTGCGACGAGTTCGCCCACAGCGATGTCGGAGCCGACCGCGACTCCGTGCTCATCCGGCGCCAGAGGTTCGAAGGCGGCCAGCTGCGAGTCGAGCAGCGACGGGGGCATGAAGTGCCCCGTGCGCTGAGCGAGGCGCTCGCGGATCAGCTCGGCCGGCGGTGTCAGCATCACGAACACGACCTCCGGGCAGTGCGCGAGGATCGCCTCGCGATAGCGCCGCTTGAGCGCGGAGCAGGTGATCACCAGGCCGGTGCCGGAGTGGGCCGCCAGCGTGCGGCCCACCCGGTCGAGCCAGTCCGCCCGGTCCTCGTCGTCGAGCGGGATGCCCGAGCTCATCTTCTCGATGCTCTCCGGCAGATGAAGCCCGTCGCCCTCGACGAACGGCGTCGCCAACGCGGCGGCGAGCTGCTCGCCGAGCGTCGTCTTGCCTGCGCCGCTGACGCCGCCGACGACGACGAGGCTCGCGCGCACGCCGTCTGCCGGCGGCTCGGGGGCGCGCATCCGGACCTACTTCATCCCGCTCAGCGCGACACCCTTGACGAGGTAGCGCTGCAGCGTGATGAACAGGATGATCGTCGGGATCATGCTGATCATCGTCGCCGCGTTGATCAGGTTCCACTGGTTGAACTCCGAGCCTGCGAAGTTCACCAGGCCCACGGTCACCGTGTACATCGACTCGTCCTGCGCCACGAGCAGCGGCCACAGGAACGTGTTCCAGGTGAACATGAACTTGATGATGACGAACACCACGATCGCGGGGGCGACCATCGGCATGATCACCCGCACGAGCACGCGGAGCTCGCTCGCACCATCCATCCGCGCCGCCTCCACGTAGCTGTACGGGATCCCCTCCATGAACTGCCTCAGGAGGTAGACGCCGAGCACGGTGAACAGGTCAGGGAACGCCATGCCGAGGTAGGTGTTGGTCAGCCCGGCCTCCGAGATCATCAGGAACATCGGGATGACGAGCGCCTCCTGCGGCACCATGAACAGCGCCAGCACGAGCAGGAACACCGGCTCCTTGAAGCGGAACTCGTAGTACGCGAAGGCGTACGCCGCGAACAGCGCGATCACGAGACTCGACAGGATGCCGATTCCCGTGACGATGAACGAGTTCGCGATGTAGCGTCCGAAGTCGTGCTCCGCGAAGAGCTGGACGTAGTTGTCGTAGTTGAAGAAGTCGTCCGGCAGCCACGTCACGGGCACCCGGAGGATCTCGTCCGGGCGCTTGAGCGCCGAGAGCGCGACCCAGATCAGCGGCACGACCATGAGCAGTCCGCCGGCCGTGAGGCCCGCAGTGATGCCCACCTGCTTGAACTTCCTGGGTCGTCGCGGTCGGGAGGTGCGCACGCTCGTCGGACGCCCGGAGGCGACGCGGGTCGCGGCGGGAGAGGCAGCGGTGTCGATCATTCTGAAATGTCCCTTGTGAGGAGCTTGCGGATGGCGCCGGTGACGACGACCAGGAAGACGAAGAAGATGACGACGTACACGGCCGCCTCGCCCCAGCGATCCAGCCGGAACGCCAGTTCGTAGATCTCCATCACCATCGAACGGCTGGCGCCGGTGGGGCCGCCCTTGGTGGCGACGAAGGGCAGCTCGAAGAGCTTCAGCGCGTTCATCACCTCGACGCTGATCACGAGCACCAGCTGGCGGTTCAGCAGCGGAACCGTGATCGACCAGAACATGCGGAACGGTCCCGCACCGTCGAGGCGCGCGGCCTCGTAGTAGGAGCGGTCGATCGCGTTGAGTCCCGCGACCAGGATGATGACGTTGAAGCCGAGTCGCGCCCAGATGTACATGATCGCCAGCGACGGGATGACCTGCTCTTCGCTGGTCAGCCAGTCCTGGCCCGGAATGCCGAACCAGCCCAGCACGCTGTTCGCCAGCCCGTACGCCGGGTTGAAGATCCACAGCCACACGAACGCGACGGCCGTCAGCGAGGCGACGACCGGTGCGAAGTACAGCGCGCGGATCAGCGCGCTTCCGCGGCGCACGAGCAGCGCGTTGAAGCCGAGCGCCACGAGGAGCGAGAGCACGACGCCGGCGGGAACGCCGAGCAACGTGAAGTAGAGCGTGTTCCCGGCCGCGTTGAGGAACCGGTCGCTCGAGATCACCGACACGTAGTTCTCGAGGCCGATGAACTCGCGCCGTCCGATCACCGACCAGTCGAAGAAGCTGATGACGATGTTGTAGCCGAGCGGAATCAGGAACAGCAGCACGACCAGGATCAGTGCGGGCGCGAGGAACAGGTACGCCCGCGTGGTGGTGCGTCGTTCGTAGCTTCGTTGGCGCCCGAGAACGGGCACGGGCGCCAACTTCTGCGTTGAGCTCATCGGCCGCGCTCGAGCAATTCGTCGACCTCGGCAACGGCGCCGTCCAGGAGCTCCTTCACGTCGCCGCCCTGGAGCGCGGCTTCGAGTGCGGCCCCCACGACCGTGGCGATCTGGTTGGTGTACGGCGCGTCGTAGACGGGACCGGCACCTTCGGCGAGCTGCTTCTCGACCGCGACGATGTCGGTGCGACTCGTGACGTACTCGTCCTCGAAGTTCACGGTCCACACCGGCATGTAGCCTTCGAGCTTCGCGAGCTCGAGGTCGAGCTCGGCGTTCGAGATGGCGCGCATCCACGCCCAGGCGATGTCCTTCTCGTCGCTGCGGTCGTTGACCATCCATGCCCAGTTGAACAGCAGGCTCACCTTCGGGTAGCCCGCCTCTCCCTCGGGGTAGGGAACGACGCCGAAGCTGATCTCGGGCGCGTTCTGCTTGAGCCAGCCTTCGTACCAGCCCTCGCGGAAGGTCATCGACGACAGCCCCTGGGCGAACGTGTCGTCCGGACTGCCGAGCTGAAGGCTCGAGATGTCGTCGGTGACGAGGTCCTGCATGAACTGCACGCCCGCGATCGTCTCGGCGCTGTTGAGGTACCCCTCGGCGGTCGAGTGGTCTTCGGCGTAGAGCCGGCCGCCGAAGGCGTGGATGTAGGGCAGCGCCTTGTCGACGATGCCGGTCGGGTTGCCCGAGTAGCGCAGCGCCATGCCGTTGCGCGAGACGTCGCCGTTCGCGTCCTGCGTGGCGAGCAGCTCCGCGTACTCGCGCAGCTCGTCGAAGGTCTGCGGCGGCGCCTCGGGGTCGAGGCCGACCTCCACGAACTGGTCCATGTTGTAGTACAGCTGCATGCCGAGGTCGGAGCTGACCGGGTAGCCGTACCAGGAGTCGTCGATCTTGAAGTTGCCGGCGGTCAGCGGCGTCAGGTTCTCGCTCCACAGGGCCTGCAGGTCGTCGGGCGCCTCGCTGGCGATGCCGAGCGCCCCACCGTAGTACGAGACCTGGCCCATGAAGATGTCGGGGGCCTCGGAGCCGCTCGCGAAGCCAGCCGTGTAGCGCGCCTCGTACTGGCCGTAAGGGATGTCGACGACGTTCACGGTGACGTTCGGGTACTGCTCTTCGAACTCGGCCAGCTTGTCGTCATAGAACTCGCTGGTCTGGCGCCAGTTGTCCTGCGGGTTCCAGATCGTCAGCGTGACTTCCCGATCGGGATCATCGGACGGGGTGGCACAGGACGTCAGCGCCAACGCGGCGACCCCCACCAGCGCCAGTGTTCGAGTTACTCGGAACTTCATGCGGTCCTCCTTGACTCGCGAGCACTCCGTGTGCTCCGCTGTGCAACATACGCACGTTCGGTGCATGTTATGCGTACTTCACGAGGACTGTCAACCGCCTTGGACAACCGCGTGAAAGTGTGAGAGTGTGCACATGCTGCACTACGCGTGCAACAAGAGCGTCGTGCAGTCGTGGGACGTGACAGATCCAAGGAGGAATCGGATGGCCGCGAAACTGGTCGGCAAGACGGCGCTGGTGACCGGCGGAGGGGTCGGCATCGGCCGCGCGATCGCGGTGGCGCTCGCCTCGGAAGGCGCTCGCATCGCGCTCACCTACCGTTCGCACACACCCGACGAGCAGCTTCTTCGCGAGCTAGAGCTCGGCTCCGGTGTCGCCCCGATCTGCGTTCAGATGGACGCGACGGACGAGGCCGAGGTCACCGCCGCGTTCGCGACGCTGGGCGACGAGCTCGGGCAGCTCAACATCCTCGTCAACAACATCGGCGGGCTGGTGGAGCGCTCGACCATCGACAGCATGAGCTTCGCGCTCTGGAAGA
>DCRR01000021.1:11789-22654 GCA_002325245.1 Microbacteriaceae bacterium UBA1487
TTCACCCGCGGACTGGCGAAGGAACTCGGACCGAGCGGCACCACCGTGAACGCCCTCGCGCCGGGGTTCATCGAAGACACCCCCTTCCACGACACCTTCACGACCGCCGAGTCGAAGGCCGAGACCATCCAGGGCATCCCAATGGGGCGCGCGGGCACGCCCGCCGATGTGGCGACCGCCACGCTGTGGCTCGCCGACCCGGCGACGAGCTTCGTGAGCGGCGCGGTGATCGACATCAACGGCGCGCAGTTCTTCGGTTAGACGCATGATCAACGGACCGATCATCCATCCGCCGATCCTCGGCGCCTTGGCCGCCGCGGGTCACAAGTCGACCATCCTGGTCGCCGATGCCCACTACGCGGCGGCGACCGCCGTCGGGCCCCACGCCACGGTCGCCTACCTCAACTTCACCGCCGGAACGCCACTGACCACCGAGGTCATCGCGGCACTCACCTCGATGCTCCCCTTCGAGCGGCGCACGAGCATGACCGTGCCGGACGACGTCGGCGCCGAGGTGCCGGCCGAGGTCGGCGCGATCCTCGGCGCGGAGATCCCGCACGACACGGTCGCGCGCGAGGAGTTCTACGCCCTCGCCCGGAGCGAGGACCTGGTGCTCTGCATCGTCACCGGCGACACGCGGCGCTTCGCCAACACACTGCTCACCGTGGGTGTCAACCTGACGGAGCCGTCGCGTTCGGGGTGAGATATCCCCGACACCGCGGCGGGGGTGTGCAAAACTTGCACAGATGGCGCAGTCAGCGCTGGTGAGGTGAAACGTGTCCCAGACGGTCAGCAGAGCGATCGACATCCTCGAGTTCTGCAGTCAGCGCCCGCGCGAGCTGCGCGAGATCGCAGAAGAGCTCGGCGTGCACCGCACCACGGCGCTGCGCATCCTGCAGACGCTCGCCGCGGCCGGATTCGTGCGCAAGGACGCCTCCGGGCGCTACGGCGTCGGGTTCCGCCTCGCGGGCCTCGCCCAGTCGGCGCTCGACCAGTTCGAACTGCGGAGCGTCGTCCACCCGCACCTGGTGCGCCTCTCCGAGCGCACCAATCAGACCATCCAGTTCGCCGTGCCTCAGGGCGGGCAGATGGTCTACGTCGACAAGGTCGAACCGAGCCAGGGCATCAGCCTCAACACGACGATCGGCGGATTCGTCGTGATCCACACCGCGGGGGTCAGCAAGGCGATCCTCGCCAACCTCGACGAGGCCTCGCGCGACCGGATCATCGCCAACGCCTCGTTCGAGCGCTACAACGACAACACGATCACGAACAAGGACGAGCTCCTGCAGCGCCTGGAGAAGGTGCGCTCCGCGGGGTGGGCCACCGACGAGGGCGAATTCGATGTCGTGTCGAACTGCATCGCCGCACCCGTCTGGGCCCAGGCGAACCGGGTGGCGGGCGCGATCTCGATCACGTCGTTCCGTGAGAAGGCCGACATCCCGGCGCTCCTGGCCCACCTCGACGACCTGCTGGCGACCACGCGCGAGATCTCGCACGAGCTCGGCTGGCGCGCCGACGACGCCGCCTCGGCCCTCGCGTCAAGCAAAGAACTGTAGCGAGGGCGGGACTCGAACCCGCGACCCCACGATTATGAGTCGTGTGCTCTAACCACCTGAGCTACCCCGCCGGGAGAAACGCTGTGGTTTCGATACGCCGCTTTGCGGCTACTCAACCAGCTGGTTCCGAGCCCCGAGTCAGGATTGAACTGACGACCCCTTCCTTACCATGGAAGTGCTCTACCACTGAGCTATCGGGGCGCGTCGCGGTTGCCCGCGGCACCGCAAGAGCCTACCACCCGCGCGGGGTGGGTTTTAACCGCCTACGCACTCCACGCGGGGAGGGGGATGCCGGGGAGGCGCCAGGCGAGGAACTCCGGCCCGTCGGTCGACACGCTGCCCGCCTGCCAGGTGGCGGTGCCCTCGAGAAGTTCGGCGTCATCCGGCAGTTCGACACCCAGCTCAACCGTGCACGATCCGCGCGCGGCGAGCACCAGCACGCTCTCCTCAGCCGACTCGCGCACGAACGCGATCGCCTCCGCCGAGGCGTGCAGCCAGCGGATGCCGCCGCCGTTGAGCACCGGGTGCGCCCGGCGCAGCCCGATCAGCCGGCGGTACAGCGCCATCGGCTCGGCGAACTCCGGCTCGTCGGCGCGCGCCCACGGCAGCGGGGTGCGCGAGTGCTCCCCGTCGTCGCCGTGCAGACCCCACTCGGCGCCCGCCCACACCACCGGGATGCCCGGCAGCGTCATCGACAGCCCGACCGCTACCGGCACCACGCCCTCCCGCGCGACGTTGCGGAACCGCGGGGTGTCGTGGGTGTCGAGCGCGTTCATGTTCTGCAGCCGCACCCGCCACGGGAAGGCCGCCGCGAACGACAGGTGGGCGGCCACGAAGTCGTCGCCGCCGAACTCGCTCGTGCGCTGCAGAGCCAGACCGAGGCCGCCGCCCGCGGGGGTGCCCGGAACCCCGAGCCAGTTCCACAGCGGCCGGGTGAAGTTCGCGTAGGTCATGGCGCCGTGCCAGGCATCCCCGGTGAAGTCGGGGGCGGCATCGTTGGTGGACTCGCCGAGCAGGATCGTGTCGGCGTTGATCTCCTTCATCGTGCGCCGCACCGTCTGACGCACCTCGGCGTTCAGGTCGAGGTCGCGGAAGCGGCCGGTCATGTTGGCGACGTCGATGCGCCAGCCGTCGAAGGCGAACGGCGGCTTCAGGTAGCGCGCCACCACCGAGTCGTCGCCGTCGATGAAGCGGCGCCGCAGCTCCTGCGAGCGCCAGTCGAACTTCGGCAGGCTCGGCACTCCCAGCCAGCTCGCGTAGGAGGTCTGCTCGTCGTTCAGCCACAGATAGAACGCGCTCTCCGGCGCCTCCGGGTTGCCGTAGGCCGCCTGGAACCATTCGTGCGCATCGCCGGAGTGGTTCGTCGTCAGATCGCCGATGACCCGGATGCCCCGGGCGTGCGCCGCCTCGACCAGCGAGACGAGCGCCTCGTCGCCCCCGAGCAGCGGGTCGACGTGGTCGAAGGAGAGCGCGTCGTAGCGGTGGTTGCTGCGGGCGGGGAAGACGGGCGTCAGGTACAGCAGGTTCACGCCGAGCGAGCTCAGGTGATCCAGGTGCTCTTCGACGCCCGGGAGGTCGCCGCCGTAGAACTGCTGCGCCGTGTGCGCGCGATCCTGGTCGACCTCGTCGTCCCACTCGGCGGGCTCGGCCCACTCGGGCAGCTCGGCCTCGGCGATCGGGCCGGCCGCGGCGGAGCGCGCGAAGCGGTCGGGGAACACCTGATACATGACGGCCTCGCGGGCCCAGGCGGGCGGCGGGGCGGCGGTCACCAGCCGGAAGTCGTCGACGTCGCGCGTCTCCGTCACCGAGAGCCCGGCGGCGTTCAGCCAGCGGATCGCCCCCGACTCGAGCTCGAGCAGGAACCGGTAGCCGTGCACCGGATTCTCGACGTGCAGCTCCGCCTCCCACCAGCTCGCGGCGTCGTCCTGATGCACGAGCTGCGCCTCGGTGAAGCGCGGCTCACGGTCGGGATTCGAGCGGGTGAGCACGCGCGCCACGGGCTCGAAGGAGCGGGGCACCCGCAGTCGCACGCGCACCGTCTCGCCGAGGGCGGGCGTCTCGGTCGAGACATAGAGAGATGAGCCGTCGTGGTGGGGCGCCGCAGCGAGGTCGCGAGACATGACGGGAGGCTACCCGAGTCGCGTGTCGAACAGTCGACGATGCCGAACGCCGGTCGAAGGTGCGGCGCTTCCCAGCTAGCGTGAAGGCATGAGCGAGTGGTGGCGGACGGCCGTGATCTACCAGGTGTATCCGCGATCCTTCGCGGACGCCGACGGCGACGGCGTCGGCGATCTGGCGGGCGTCACCGGCCGCCTCGACGAGCTCGCCGACCTGGGCGTCGACGCCGTCTGGCTCTCGCCGTTCTTCACCAGCCCGCAGAACGATGCCGGCTACGACGTCGCCGACTACTGCGACATCGACCCGATCTTCGGCACCCTCGCCGACTTCGACCGGATGCGCGACCGCGCCCATGAGCTCGGCCTCAAGGTCATCGTCGACCTGGTGCCCAACCACTCCTCACGCGAGCACCCGTGGTTCCAGCAGGCCCTCGCCGCCGAGCCCGGCTCGCCCGAGCGCGCCCGCTACCTGTTCCGCGATGGACGGGGCGCCGACGGCTCCGCGCCGCCGAACAACTGGAAGTCGGTGTTCGGCGGCGATGCGTGGACGCGCATCAGCGAGGCCGACGGAACGCCCGGCCAGTGGTACCTGCACCTCTTCGACTCGAGCCAGCCCGATTTCGATTGGACGAACCCGGAGGTGCACGAGTTCTTCCGCGGCGTGCTGCGCTTCTGGCTCGACCGCGGCGTGGACGGCTTCCGCGTCGACGTGGCGCACGGCATGGCCAAGGTAGCGGGGCTTCCCGACTACACCCCGCCGGAGGACGGCGGCAGCATGGGCAGCGATGAGGCCGACGTGCCCTATTGGGCGCAGCCGGGCGTGCATCCGATCTACCGCGACTGGCACGAGCTGCTCGCCGAGTACGGCCCCGACCGGGTTCTGATCGGCGAGGCCTGGGTGGAGCCGCTCACGAAGCTCGCGCTCTGGGTGCGCCCCGACGAGATGCACCAGACCTTCAACTTCGCCTACCTCGAGACTCCGTGGGAGGCGGCACGGCTGCGCCGCGTCGTCGACGACTCTCTCGCCGCGTTCGGCGCGGTCGGCGCCCCGAGCACGTGGGTCCTCTCGAATCACGACATGATCCGTCACGCGAGTCGCCTGGCGCTCACGCCGCCGCCCCCGCAGGGCGAGGGCATCGGCCCGAAGAGCTCGCCGCGTCCGGATCCTGTCGTCGGCCTGCGCCGCGCCCGCGCGGCCACCGCCTTCATGCTCGCGCTGCCCGGCTCCAGCTACCTGTACCAGGGCGAAGAGCTCGGCCTGCCCGAAGTGATCGACCTGCCGGACAGTGCGCGCCAGGATCCGACCTTCGCCCGCACCCACGGCGAGACCTACGGTCGCGACGGATGCCGGGTGCCGATCCCCTGGGAGGCCGACGCGCCCGCCTACGGCTTCAACGACACCGGCGCGAGCTGGCTGCCGCAGCCGGAGAGCTGGGGCGAGCTCGCGCGCGACCGTCAGGTGGGCGTCGACGGCTCCACGCTGGAGCTGTATCGTTCGGCGCTCGCGCTTCGTCGCCTCCACCATCTGGCCGAGCACGCGCTCGAGTGGCTGCCGTCGGAGGAGGCCGAGGTGCTGCGCTTCCGGGTCGGCGACGTCGTGATCGCGGCCAACACGGGAACGGCGCCTGCCGAGCTTCCCTCGGGCGGGGTGCTGCTCGCCAGCGGCGACCTCGCCGACGGCCGGCTGCCGGCCGACACCACCGTCTGGGTCGACGCCACCGTCTGAGGGCGCGACCCCGCGATCAGGAGGCGGCCTTCGCCTGCAGCCAGGTGAACGGGTTCACCTTGACCCCGTCGATCCAGATCTCTAAATGCAGGTGCGGCCCGGTGGAGGCTCCCGAGTTTCCGACAAGGCCGACGAAGTCACCGACCGAGACGACGTCACCGACTTGAAGCGGGCTCGAGTTGTACTGCATGTGGGCGTACTTGCTGGTGATCACCTGCCCGTCGATCTCGTGCTCGATCTCGACGGTGTTGCCGTAGCTCCAGTTGGCCTCGTCGTGCGCCACGACCACCCCGTCGGCGATCACGTAGATCGGCTGACCGTCACCGGGAATCAAGTCGACTCCCTGGTGATAGCTCGAGCACCCGCGACACGGCGACACGCGGTCGCCGAAGCCGTCTGAGATCGGCACCGGGAACGGGAAGGGCCACTGGATGTCGCCAGTGCCGACGGTATAGCTGTAGCTGGCCTGGCCGTAGCGCTGCTGCAGGATCTCGGCCCACGAGGTGACGCCGAACGTCGAACGCTCGGCAACGTCGGTCGACACGGCCTCGTCGACGGAGAGCGTCTGCACCGCTTCGGCGCTGAGCGCCGCGCCCGCTGCCGCATCCGCATCGGGGTTGTAGACGGCGTTCGCCGGCAGCGTCAGGCCGACCATGAAGGCGCCCGCCAGCAGGAGCGCTGCGGACGAGAGCACCCGGGCGCTCCAGCTCTTGCGGTGCCCGCGGCCGCGCGCCGGCGCACTCGGCCGGCGGGACCGGGTGGGGGGCGCGGTTGCCGCACGACGACGACGTCCGAGCTTGGCGGTGGCGGGCTCGGGGCGCGACGCCGAGCGCGACGCGGCACGGCGCGGCCGGGCTTCGGGAGCCGGTGCGGCCTCCGGGGCCTCCGCGAAGGTGTCCGGGAGTGCCACCGGGCGAGCGGCGGCAGGAGCAGGTGCCGGAGCAGCCGCAAACGCGGGTGCGGGCTCCGGTGCCGCAATCGGCGCGGGAATCGCCGGCGCGACAGGAGCGGGCACGGAGCTGGCAGCCGCGGCTTCACGCGCGCGGGCCTCGCGACGAGTGAGCGGCGGGGTCTCCGCCGACGGCGCGACGGCAACCGGGGTCGGCGCCGGCAGGTCGGAGACCGGGGCCATCGGAACGAGATCCGCCAGAAGCGAGGGCTGCGGGGGCGCCGATGGCGGGGCAGCGGGCCCGACATCCGCGGGGCTCGGCGGGGCGGACGAGATGAGGCCCAGCAGCTCGAAGGCCGAGACCTCTCGGTCCTGGCTCTCGCGGGGCGTCGAGTCGTCCGCGCGCGTCACCGTTCCGCCACCCTCGACGCGCTGCTGAGGCCGCGGCGCACGCCGGACGCACTCAGGGCGCGGATCGGGAACAAGCGCGAAGCTCCTTACGGTGCTCGCCAAGGTGAGGGGCGAAGTAGGGGTCGGACCTCACCGATGGTAACGAATCGGCAACGTCAAGGCCAAGTCTAGTTGGCGGTTCGTTCGAGTTGGTCGGCGATTCCCAGCTTGCTCAGCTGCGCGACGAGCGCCTCCGCCACCTCGGGCTGCGCGGCGAGGATGAAATCGTGGCCCGCTCGTGCGCCGTCCCACCCGGTGACGAGCGCACCCGCCTCCTGGGCGATGAGCGCGCCGGCGGCGTGATCCCACGGGCTCAGCGTCCGCTCGAAGTAGGCGTTGAGTCGCCCCGCGGCGACGAAGCAGAGGTCCAGCGAGGCGGTGCCCTGGCGTCGGATGTCGCGCACCGTCGGCAGCAACTCCGCGACGAGCGCGCCCTGCCGTGCCCGCGTCTCGGCGGAGTACGCGAATCCGGTCGCCACGAGTGCCAGTCCGAGCGGCACCGGCTCGGCGACGCGAATCGGCTCGCCTCCGAGCTGCGCCCCCTCACCCGCGCGCGCGGTGAAGGTCTCCCCCGTCGCCGGGTTCGTCACGCATCCGGCGAGCGCGGTCCAGGTCTGCGGATCGGGCTCGCCTTCGACGACCGCGATGCTCACCGCGTAGTGCGGGATGCCGTAGAGGTAGTTGACGGTGCCGTCGATCGGGTCGACGATCCAGGTCAGACCGCTCTCGGTCGCGCCCGCGTCGCTCTCCTCTCCGAAGAAGCCGTCGCGCGGGCGGGCATCGGCGATCCGAGCGCGGATGAACGCCTCGACCTCGCGGTCCACCGCGGTGACCACGTCGACCGGGCTCGACTTCGTGTCGGCGACTTCGACCCCCTCACGGCGTCGCCGCGCGGCGAGGTCGGCGGCATCGAGGGCGAGGGTGCGGGCGAAGTCCAGAAGTTCAGCGGTCACCGCCCCACTCTACGAGCGCCAGCGCGCCCCCTCCCGCAGCACGATCGCCGCGACCGACGAGGCGACGATGCCGACTCCGGCGATCGTCAGGCAGATGATGGCTCCCAGCGTGAATGCATCCATACCCAGGAAGACGCGCCTCGTCGCAGAACATGACGCCAACCAAGAAAAAACGTGGGACCGGATCTCCGGTCCCACGTGGTGGTGGCGAGTGAGGGATTCGAACCCGAATTCGGCTCCCGAGAACACGGGCGACCGGCGCTAGATCCCCAGAAACACAGGCATCTTGACCCTCTCCCGATTACAGCCGCCCCCGTCGATTCGTGGGGGTTTGTGGGGGATCTGTGGGGGCTACCGCCACTTGGCGGGTCGCTCGTAGTTGACTCCGCCCACGTTCAGCTGGTCGGGAAGCTGTGCCTGGCGGATCTTGTCGGCTCCGATCTTGAACGACGCCGGCATGAGGTACTTGAGTTCGCTGGAGTATCGACGCGGAGGGAATGCCGCGGCAATGAAGGTGTGCGGCTGAAGACTCCGCGCCATTCGAACGGCCGGCGCGAGGTCGCTGTCGGCGCTGATCACCAGGGCGGAGTCCATTTCTCCGCGAGCCGCGTCTGCCACGAGCTGGACGGCGATGTTGACGTCCGTCTCCTTCTCTTCGCGCACGACATGGATGCGCCCGCACCCGCGGCACTCGACATCACGCGATTGGTAGCGCCCCTGTGTCACCTCGAACACGCCCGGATGCTTCGCCAGCACCGCCGCCTGATGGTGCGCCTGACGGCTGAGGGCGCCAGGGTCGTCAAGGACGGGAGCGCTGAAGTACTTGACCTTGACGAGGCGACTCCGTGACCGCAGTGATTGTGCGAGCGCGACGAAATCGATCCACAAGTGGGATCGCCCACTCGCGTCGTGGAGGCCGTGGTAGAGGTTGAAGCCGTCGATATAGACGATCAACCGCTCGGGCGGACGGTGGGGCACGGGCATGATGCCCCTCCTTCTGGCGACACGCGCGGGTTGCGCAATGACTAGAATCTTCCCAGATCCGGTCGATATGATCGCGATACCCCGCCTGGTTGTTTCACACCAACCATGGCCCGACGGCCCCTCTCGAGGGGCCGTCTTTGTTTCTGAGTTCTTGGCGAGTCGCCTACGTCTCCCGCTATCGCATGAGAGTCACGAGAAGAGCCCCGAACGCTGTGATCCACGATGCCACGGCGACGGCGAGCGACACCACGCTCATGCGAGTCGTCCAGCGCCGTGCTCTTGCGTTCTCGGCCCTCGACGCCTCGTTCTGTGCGCGCGTCTCCTCGTTCAGCTCGACGCTCCGGTGCATCGCGCGCAGAAGTCCAGCGGTGTAGTCCGCCGTTCGCTCGGCGTGGTCGGCGGTGCGCTCCGCTGCGTCCGCGGCTCTGCTCGCAGCCGTCTCCGTGAGTGGCGCAATATCGATCGGCACGGAACCCGCGCGTCGAAGGCGGTCGATCGCGGCAGAGTCCGCGATCCAGGGCGGTACGAAGCGGATGTCGGGCATGAGCGACCCGACCTCCGCGAGCATCTCCGACACGGAACGCCCCGGACCGTCATCGCCTTCCGGCGCGGTGAGGAGCCGCTCGAGGTCCACAGGTCCAAGCGGCGCGCGCGGGCGGCTCTCGGCCTCCGCTGCGCCCTCAGGCTCACCCTGCTCCTCGTCGGCGGTCATGCGCCGATCGTAGGCCGCACCACCGGCACGGCCACCGCTCTACGCGCCAGGCGCCGTCGCGGCATCGAGCTCCTCGTCAAGCCGGCGACCGAACTCGTCCCCGATCTTCGATCCGCGCACCTCGCCCCGGTACCAGCGGTGCAAGGTGTCCGCCGAGAGGCGGAGTGCGATCTCGGCAGCCTTCGGATGCCCGTCGCTCACCGTCTCGAGCGCGAACGCGAGCATGCGCTCGAGATCACGATCTCGGCGCTCCGTGACCACCGTGAGGCGGTTGATCGCGACCACGGCCGTGGTGTGCTGCATGGCGAACGTCTCGTCTCGCCGGCCGACGTACCGCGAGCGGAAGAGGCTCGAGAGCGCCTCGATGACGCCGAGCAGCTCGACGCGCTGCAGATCGCGTAGATCATCCCGACGTCGAGCGCGACGGTTCGCCGCATCTCGCACCCACGGCCCGACCAGGCCAGCGAGCACCGAGGCGGCGGCACCAATCGCCGCACCGGCGAGCGCGGCGGTAGCGGCATCCATGACCGCACCGTAGCGGCGCCAACCGACACCCCCGCCTAGGACACCACGAACCGCTTGCTATGGCGGTTCCCGAGTGCGTCGCTCCATTCGAGCAGCGCGACGTTCGCCGGCGGGCTGGCGAGCGAGCGATCAACGGAGAACTGGATGATGTCGTTCCGATCGAGATCGCGCGACTCAGGTCCGGGAACATAGATGTCCTGCGCGTCCTGCTCGGACTCTCCCCGCAGAGACACCTCATGGGCTGCGGCCGGCCCCATGTTCCGAATGAGCCACTTGTTGCGACCAAGGTCGCGATCGAGTTTCCACTCGATGTCGAGCGTCTCCGGTTCGGCCTGAGGCGCATTCGCGCCTCGCACCGCATCGCGAAGAGCTTCCACCTGACGGTCTGACGCGGCGGCATTGTCGGCGATCGCTCGACGGAGAGCATCATCCGCCCTCGCCTGCGCAGCGCTCGCCTTCTGATTCGCGCGAAGGGTGAGAATCGCGATGACGATCGTCGCGACTACACCCGCTGCGGTGACCAGAATCATGATCCAGTCGGTCGTTGGATCCCACTCGACACGGATGATGGTCGGCGCGGGCCGCGGGCCGAAGGAGGACATCCCGCCACGATATCGGGCCTGGGAGCGGCACTCACGAGGTGAACTCCGCGAGGCCGTCCTTCGACCGCTTCCCGCCGGGAAGTCCGGCTCGATCCGAGGGACTCAGCCCGAACCGTGCGCCGATCTGCATCGCGAGGCGCACGGAGTCCCGCTCGATCCGCGAGGCCGGATTCGTGACCAGACCGCCCCGACCGGGCACCAGGAGGCCGTGAGCGTCCACGAGATCCCGCGCCTCCTTCGCCCGGGCGAGCGCATCGCAGTAGGCACGGAACGCGTCCACATCCCAGAACGTGAGCACGCCCTCCCGGATCATCCCCGGCGCGAGCCGGTCAAGTCCCGTGGCGTGGT